>NZ_JBIAWY010000018.1:72345-195539 GCF_042896185.1 Amycolatopsis sp. NPDC001319
CTTCGACGGATCCCGGAACTCTTCATCGCTTAGCCGCGCACCCGGCGCCCCTTCTCGCCGGCCCGGCCCCGGCCGAGCACCGCTTCCGCTCTCGACCCAGCCCCACCCGGCACTCACGGCTGGTCAGCCCCTCGGTCCGGAGCCCTTCGACGGATCCCGGAACTCTTCATCGCTTAGCCGCGCACCCGGCGCCCCTTCTCGCCGGCCCGGCCCCGGCCGAGCACCGCTTCCGCTCTCGACCCCGTCCCACCCCACCCGGCATCCACGGCTGGTCAGCCCCTCGGTCCGAGGTCCTTCGACGGATCCCGGAACTCTTCATCGCTCAGCCGCGCACCCGCCGCAGCTCCTCGCCGACCCCGCCCAGGCCGCGCACGACTTCCGCCGTCGGCCACGACCCACAGCGGTCGGCTGCGCAGCCGCAGTCCTCCCGCCCTGCCTTCGCGCTGCGCCGGGCCGCCACCGCCCCTCGCCGCCCTCCACCGCTCGCGGCGGCCACCCAGCCACAACCACCCCTGCGGCGGCGAGCTCCACACTCACCGAGCCTTCGGCCTCGGCTCCCATCCGTGGCAGTCACGAGCGCACCGGCGCCCGTGGTACCTGGGCGAGCAGCCGGCCGCCCTTCCGGCATCGGCGGTTCGTCGCCGTCGCTCTGACTTGCGGCGGTCGGGTGCTCAGTCGCAGATCCTCCGTTCAGTGCCTACTCCGCAGCGCTCGGGAGCACGGCCGGAGTCCGTGGCATCTGGGCGGCGGCCGCTGGCGCTTCGGTGTCGTCGGTCGACCGAGATGGTCAAACCGGCACCGGCCTTTCTTCGCCGTCGCGCGGGCCCGCGGTGTTCAGGAGTGCGACCGCGGGCCGCGCCGCTGTTTCGGATCGGCGGCGGGCGGGTGTGTAGCAGCGGTCCTTGGCGTCAGCCCGGGAACTCTGCGGCGGCCGGGCCCGCCGCGCTGGCACTCCGCGGCGCTCAGGCCCGCAATCGCAGTCCCTTCGGGGTTGCGCGGAAGCCGGCCTCGCGGAGGACGTCGGCGAGTTCGGAGGTGAGGGCTTGTTCGCCGTCGGCGCGTTGGACGGCCAGTTGGCCCAGCCAGCCCTCGCGGACGGCGGTGGAGAGGCCCGCGGCCGCGGCTTGGAGGGGGGCGCGGTCCTCGGTGAAGCTCAGCAGGGAGCGGCCGCCGCGTTCGACGTAGAGGGCGGGGACGCCGTCGACGAGGACCGCGAGGGCGCCGGCCTTGCGCGCGGGGCGGTGTTTCGTGTCGCCGGTGGCGGCGGGCCAGGGCAGGGCCGCGCCGTAGGGCTGGGCGGGGTCGGCGGCGGCCAGGACCACCGCGCGGTCGCTGCCGGCCCGGGCCGGAGAGCCGGACCAGCCGTCCGTGCCGGGCGCGGGGCCCGACAAGGCACGTAGGCGGTCGACCGCGCCCTTCGCCGCGAACTGCGCCGCGCCGAGGCCCTCCACCACGTAGCCGCGCACGACCTGCCCCGAGTCCTCCATGCCGCGCAACACCTTGTAAATCCCGGAAAAACCGCCCGTGACCCGTTCGGTGTCGAGGGCGCCGCGCGTGAGCACGCCGTGCCGTTCGAGGAACGCCTCCGTGCGCGCGTGGGCCCGGCGCGTCGGATCGGTCTCCCGCGCCGGCGTGAGGGCCCAGCGTCCCGCGACCGTCGGCGGACCGGTGCGCGACGGCATCGCCGGGCGCCCCGCCCGCAGCCGCGCGTACCGGCCGCGCGGAGCCTGCCGCCGAGGTTTGTGCGCGCCGTGGCCCGCGACCTGCGCGCGCAGCGGTGCCAGCGTGTCGCCCGTGACCAGCCCGGCCCACACCAGATCCCACAGCGCACCCGCGATGTCACCGTCGTTCGGCGGCGAGTCCAGCTGCGGCGAAACCCGGTCCACCAGCTGCCGGAAGAACAGTGCGCCACCTTCCAAAGTGGACAGCAGAGCCTCGTGCACCGGGCTCGACGGCGCGTTCTCCTCGACCTCCGGCAGCAACAGGTCGGCCACGTCCGTCGGCGCGAGCGCCAGCCATCCGTCCCCGCCGGACAGCGCGCCGCAGCCCGCCCACGTGACCTCGCCCGCCGTGGTGAGCTCGTCGAGCAGGCCGGGGGAGTAGCCCGGCAGCCGGCTCGGCAGGATCAGCGACTCCACGGCACTCGCCGGCAACGGCGCACCCGCCAGCTGCTCGACCACCGACAGCACGTCGTCCGCCGTCGGCGCCGAGCGCACCCGCGCGCCGATCCCGTGCCACGACGGCAGGAACCGGCCCAGCGCCGCCGGCTCCACGGGCTCGACCTCCGCCCGCAGCTTCGCCAGCGACGCCCTTCGCAGCCGCCGCAGCACCGCCGCGTCGCAGTATTCGAGCCCCACGCCGTGGGTGTCCGGGTGCCCGACCGGGCTCAGTTCACCCCGGACCAGCCGCCCCTGCCCGGTCAGCCGCTCCAGCACGCCCGTGACCACCGCCGGGCCGAGCCCGAACCGCGCGGCCGCCGCCGAAGCCGGGAACGGTGCGCGGATCCGCGCGTACCGCCCGAGCAGGTCGCCCAGCGGGTCCTCCACCGGTTCCGTGAACGCCTCGGGCACCCCCACCGGCAGCGCGACCCCCAGCGCGTCGCGCACCCGCCCGGCGTCCTCGATCGCCAGGAACCGTTCCTCGCCCGCGATCCGCACCCGGATCGCCCGCCGCGCGGCTTCCAGCTCCTCCAGCCACTCCGGCTGGATCCCCCGTTCCAGAGCCTCCACAGTGGACAGATCACCGAGGAACCGCAACAGGTCGGCCGCGTCCTCCGCCGAACGCGCGTGCCGCTCCGGATCCAGCCGCTGCAGCGACCGCTCCACCTCGCGCACGGCGTCGGGATCCAGCAGCTCCCGGATCGCCTCCGTGCCGAGCAGCTCGGCCAGCAACCCGGAGTCCAGCGACAACGCGGCCGCCCGCCGCTCGGCCAGCGGCGCGTCGGTCTCGTACAGGAACATCCCGACGTACCCGAACAGCAGGCTCCGCGCGAACGGCGACGCCGCCGGCGTCTCCACCTCCACCAGCCGCACGCGCCGCGCCCGGACGTCGGCCATCAGCTCCCGCAGCCCGCCCACGTCGTAGACGTCCTGCAGGACCTCCCGCATCGCCTCCAGCACCACGGGGAAGCGCTCGTACTTCGCCGCCACCGTCAGCAGCTGCGACGCCCGCTGCCGCTGCTGCCACAACGGCGTCCGGCGCCGCGGGTCGCGCCGCGGCAGCAGCAGCGACCGCGCCGCGCACTCGCGGAACCGTGCGGCGAACACCGCCGACCCACCGACCTCCGCGACGATCAGCTGCTCGACCTCCTCCGGGTCCAGCAGCACGTCGTCGGCGCCGATGGTGACCTCGCCGCCCTCGGCGTCGAGCGCGTCGGGCAGCCGCAGCACGATGCCGTCGTCGGAGTGCGCCACCTGCGCGTCGACACCCCGGTTCTCCCGCAAACGCGCGGCGATCGCCAGCGCCCACGGAGCGTTGACCTGCGCCCCGAACGGCGAGTGCACCACGATCCGCCAGTCGCCCAGCTCGTCGCGGTAGCGCTCCAACAGGATCGTGCGGTCGTTCGGCACATGCCGCGTCGCCGCCTTCTGCTCCTCCAGGTACGCCAGCAGGTTGTCGCACGCCCGCTGGTCGAGGCCCGCCGCCGCGGCCCGGTTCCGCGCCGCCGCGCTGTCCGAAGTGGACAGTTCCCGAACGAACGCGCCCAGCGCCCGCCCCAGCTCCAGCGGCCGTCCCGCCGCGTCGCCCTTCCAGAACGGCATCCGCGCGGGCTCGCCCGGCGCCGGCACCACGATCACGCGGTCGTGGGTGATGTCCGTGATCCGCCACGACGACGTGCCCAGCAGGATGGTGTCGCCGACACGCGACTCGTACACCATCTCCTCGTCGAACTCGCCCACGCGCGAGCCCGGTTTGTCGTCGGCCCCCGGTGTCATCACGGTGAACAGCCCGCGGTCGGGGATCGTGCCGCCCGACGTGACCGCCAGCCGCTGCGAGCCCGGCCGCCCGTGCAGCTCACCGGTCACGCGGTCCCAGGTGATCCGCGCCCGCAGCTCGCCGAACTCCTCGCTCGGGTACCGCCCGGCCAGCATGTCGAGCACCGCGTGCAACGCGTCGTCGGGCAACGCGGAGAACGGTGCCGCCCGCCGCACGAGCGCCGCGATCTCCGGCACCGTCCACGACTCGAGCGCCACCATCGCCACCACGTGCTGCGCCAGCACGTCGAGCGGGTTGCGCGGGTACCGCACGGCCTCGATCGCGCCCGCGGCCATCCGCTCCGCGACCACCGCGCACGACACCAGGTCACCGCGGAACTTGGGGAACATCACCCCGGACGACACAGCCCCCACCTGGTGCCCGGCGCGCCCGACCCGCTGCAGCCCCGACGCGACCGTGGGCGGCGCCTCGATCTGCACCACGAGGTCGACCGCGCCCATGTCGATGCCCAGCTCCAGCGACGACGTCGCCACCACGCACGGCAGCCGCCCGGACTTCAGTTCCTCTTCCACGTGGGTGCGCTGCTCCCGCGACATCGACCCGTGGTGGGCGCGCGCGATCGTCGGCACCGCACCGGTCGTGAGCCCGGACTGTCCGATCGCCTCGGCGGGGAACGCGTCGCCGGCCCGCAGCTCCGTCTGCTCGGCCGCCAGCTCGTTGAGCCGCGCCGTGAGCCGTTCGGTGAGCCGCCGCGAGTTGGCGAACACGATGGTCGACCGGTGCGCCTGGATCAGCTCCAGCACCCGTTCCTCGACCGCCGGCCAGATCGACGGCCGCTTCACCTCGGCGCCCGCGATCTCCTCCTGCGTGCCGATGCCGCCCTCGGAAGGCAGCTGCGACAACGACGTGAGGTTCTCCAGCCGCTCCATCGGCGACGGCGCCGGCCCGTCGAGGTTCGCCATGTCCTCCACCGGCACCTCGACGCGGACCTCGATGGTCTTCGCGAGCTTCGGCTGCACCACCGTGACCGGCCGCCCGCCGGCGAGGAAGGAGCTCACCTCGTCGACCGGCCGCACGGTGGCCGACAGTCCGATCCGCTGCGCGGGCTTCGGCAGCAGCGCGTCGAGCCGCTCCAGGGACACCGCCAGGTGTGCGCCCCGCTTGCCGCCCGCCACGGCGTGGACCTCGTCGACGATCACCGTCTCCACACCCGCGAGCGACTCCCGCGCCGACGAAGTGAGGATGAGGAACAGCGACTCCGGCGTGGTCACCAGCACGTCGGGCGGGGTCTTGCCGAACGACCGGCGCTCGGCCGCCGTGGTGTCGCCGGTGCGCATGCCGACCTCGATCTCCGGCACCGGCAGTCCCAGCCGCCGCGATGCCTGCGAGATCCCCGCGAGCGGCGCGCGCAGGTTGCGCTGCACGTCGACCGCCAGCGCCTTCAACGGCGAGACGTAGAGGATCCGGCAGCGCTTGCGCGGCTCCACCGGCGGTGGTTCCACCGACAGCCGGTCGAGCGCCCACAGGAACGCGGACAGCGTCTTGCCGGACCCGGTGGGCGCCACGACCAGGGCGTGCTGCCCGGCGTGCGCGGCCCGCCAGGCCCCTTCCTGCGCCGCGGTCGGCGCGGCGAACGCCCCCTCGAACCACGTGCGGGTCGCGGGGGAGAAGAGGTCGAGGACGTCTGCTGCCACGTCCTCCATGATGCGCGGCACCCCCGACAGTTTCCGATTCCCGCTGTCGCGAACGGTCCCCTCGCGGCGAACGCCCAGGTCACGCCGCTGCCGACCACCCGACCGGGCGACCCGGACGTGCACTGCGTCACGTCCGTGACCACTCGCCCCAACCCCTCCGCCCGGTCGTCCTCTCCAGGCGACCCACCAGCGAGATCGCGCCGGCTTCGGGATTGTGCGGTGCGATCGGCCCCCGGGCCGATCCGACCGTACAATCCCGAAGCCGGCTCAGAGGCGATCTCGCACGCCCCGGCGGAGCCGGGGCAGAAAACACAGGGGGAGTGGAAGTGCGGATCCTGTCGGTGGACCTGGGGACGTCCAACACGGTCGCCGTCCTTTCGGCGTACGGCAGGCCGCCGCGGGTCGTCGAGGTGGACGGGTCGGCCAACATGCCCTCGGCGATCTTCGCCGGCGAGGACGGCACGATCATGGTGGGCCGCGACGCCGAGCGCCGCGCGCGCCTGGACCCCACCCGGTTCGAGCCCAACCCGAAACGCCGCATCGACGAGCAGACGCTGCTGCTGGGCACCGACGTCGTGCCCGTCAACGAAGCCCTCGCCGCGATCCTGCGCCGCGTGCTCGACGAGACGACCCGCCAGCTCGGCGGCGAGCAGCCCGACGAGGTCCGCCTCACGCACCCCGCGCAGTGGGGGCCGGTGCGCCGCAACGTCCTGCTGTCCTCGGCCCGGCTCGCGGGCATCGGCGCGAGCGTGGTCCTGGTGCCCGAACCCGTCGCCGCGGCCGCGCACTTCGCGTCGTTCCCGGGCAAGGGCCTCGCGCCCGGTCAGGCGCTCGCGGTGTACGACCTGGGCGCGGGCACGTTCGACGTGGCCGTGGTCGGCGCGACGCAGAACGGCTACGTCGTGCTCGCCGAAGACGGCCTGCCCGACCTCGGTGGCCTCGACGTCGACCAGGCGCTGATGGTGCACGTGGGGCGTGAGGTCTCGCACTCGGATCCCCAGCGCTGGCAACGCCTTCTGCGGCCGGAGTCCACCGCGGACCGGCGCACGCGGCGCGCGTTGCAGGAGGACGTGAAGGCGGCCAAGGAGGCGCTGTCACGGCACCCGCAGACCGAGGTGCCGATGCCGGAGCCGTTCAAGGACGTGCTGGTCACGCGCGGCGAGCTCGAAGGCCTGGTGCGCCCGGCGATGCTGCGCAGCGTGGAGCTGCTCGCGCGCACACTGCGGACGGCCGGGCTCACGCCGGACCGCCTCGCGGGCATCTACCTGGTCGGCGGGTCGAGCCGGCTGCCGCTGGTCGGCTCGATGATCGCGGAGAAGATCGGCGTGGTGCCCGCGAGCCTCGACCAGCCGGAAACGGCCGTGGCGCTCGGCGCGCAGCACGTGGCGCGCGACGGGCTGTCGATGCGGACGCAGAACGTGGAAGGCCAGGTCGCGGTGGGTGCGCCCGCGTACGCGCCGGGCGGGTATCCGCCGCCGCCCCCGCAGCAGCCTCCGGCCGGGTACGCGCAGCCGTCTTTCCCGGCGGGGCCGGCGCCGTCGAACTTCCCGACGTATTCGCCGGCCACCGCTGCCGCCGCGCCGGCGAAGAAGAGCCGGACGAAGCTGTGGATAGGCGTCGCGGTGGCGGTGGTCGTGGTCCTCGCCGCGGGGCTCACGGTGTTCCTGACGTCGTCCTCGTCGGTGCAGACCTACACCGCGGACCAGTGCCGCACGCCCGGGCCGGCCGACGCCCAGGGCCTCACCGGGTGCCTGCGCCAGCTCGCGGGGAAGATCGCCGACACCGGCGGCTGCCATCCAGGCATGGGCAACGGCCCCGCCGCGCCCGCGCAGAGCCTCGGCGCCACCTCGACGTGCGCGGCACCGGGCCGCGCGGGCTCGCAGGTGACGTACGTGCAGGGCACCTCGGCCGCGGTGCTGAAGCAGTACACGGACGGGCTGCTCGCCTCCGCCGGCGGCGACCGCGTGGAGGCCGCGTGGAAGGGCAACGGACTGGAGGGCCACTACTCGTCAGCGGCCGGGCAGAACGCGGCGGTGCTGGTGTTCACGGTGTCCGACCGGCCGCTCGCCGGGTTCATCTACCAGGTCAATTCCGCAGGTCAGGGCGCCGCACCGACCCCGGGGACGCTGGCGGACTACTTCGAGCAGAGCGTGCAGCCCGGCGAGTGAGAAGTTTTCGTTCGCTGCCGCGGCGCGAACGGGCCGTTCGCGCCGCCGGGAAGGTCGCGAGTTAGCATTCGGCCGATGCGTATCACGGTGTTCCGGCGGCTCATGGCGGACGAGTTCGGCCCCGGACGGGCCGAGGTCCTGGCCCAGGACCACGTGCTCAGCGGGCTCGGGGGGAGGACCGTCGACCAGGCTCTGGCGGCGGGGATCCCGGCGAAGCAGATCTGGCGTGAGGTGTGCGAAGCCTTCGACATCCCGCCGGAACGGCGCTGACCTGCGGTTCACTGGTTCGTCCCGGGGAAGGGGAGCTCGGAAGGGCGAAAAATCCTAGCGGACGGGCGTGTCGCCACAATCCTCGAACACCTGTTCGTCTACAGTGTTGTGCACACCGGGGGCCGGCGATCCACAGATCGGTCGCCGTGCCGGGAATTGTCGGTCCCTCCCCGTAGCGTCGGACCGGACAGAGCTTGATCTGGACAACCGAACAAGCCACACAGGCCAACCAGCGAGGTGGACCCCAATGCCAGCAGCACCCGACAAGGACAAGGCGCTCGAACTTGCCCTTGCGCAGATCGACAAGCAGTACGGCAAGGGCTCGGTGATGCGCCTCGGCGAAGAGGGCCGCGCGCCCATCGCCGTGATCCCGACCGGCGCGATCGCCCTCGACGTCGCACTCGGCATCGGCGGGCTGCCCCGCGGCCGCGTCATCGAGGTGTACGGCCCGGAGTCCTCCGGTAAGACCACGGTCGCCCTGCACGCGGTGGCCAACGCGCAGAAGAACGGCGGCATCGCGGCGTTCATCGACGCGGAGCACGCGCTGGACCCGGAGTACGCCAAGAAGCTCGGCGTGGACACCGACGCGCTGCTGGTCTCCCAGCCGGACACCGGTGAGCAGGCGCTGGAGATCGCGGACATGCTGATCCGCTCCGGCGCGCTCGACATCCTGGTCATCGACTCCGTCGCCGCGCTCGTGCCGCGCGCCGAGATCGAGGGCGAAATGGGCGACTCGCACGTCGGCCTCCAGGCCCGGCTGATGAGCCAGGCGCTGCGCAAGATGACAGGTGCGATGAACAACTCCGGCACCACCGCGATCTTCATCAACCAGCTGCGCGAGAAGATCGGCGTCATGTTCGGGTCCCCGGAGACCACGACCGGTGGTAAGGCGCTGAAGTTCTACGCCTCGATCCGCCTCGACGTGCGCCGCATCGAGACCCTCAAGGACGGCGGCGAGCCGGTCGGCAACCGCACCCGCGTCAAGGTCGTGAAGAACAAGATGGCCCCGCCCTTCAAGCAGGCCGAGTTCGACATCCTCTACGGCGTCGGCGTCTCCCGCGAGGGTTCGCTCATCGACATGGGCGTCGACCAGGGCATCCTGCGCAAGTCCGGCGCCTGGTACACCTACGAGGGCGACCAGCTCGGCCAGGGCAAGGAAAACGCGCGGAAGTTCCTGCGCGACAACCCGGACATCGCCAACGAGATCGAGAAGCGCATCAAGGAGAAGCTGGGCATCGGCCCGCAGGTCGACGCCGAGGTCGTCGAAGCTGCGGTTCCGGCGCCGGTCGACTTCTGATCGGGAAGGGGAGGGGTGGGGTGCGTTCGCGGTGAGCGCTCGCCGATCCCCTTCCGTGGTGTCTTGTGGGGGTCGAACCCCCACACCCCCGCCAGGGGGCAAGCCCCCTGGACCCCCGGCGGGGTTGCGTTGGTGAGGTGAAGTCGCCGGGGAGGGATGGGTGTGGCGTGCTCGTTGAGGGCGCTCGCCGGTTTCTCTCGTCGGTGTCTTGTGGGGTGCGAACCCGCACCAAGCCTCGCTAGGCAAGTTTGCAGAACCTGGCGTAGTTGCGTTGGTGAGGTGAGTTCGCCCGCGTGGCCGGGTCGGCCCGTGGGTGGGGGAGTGGTGGCGCGTCGTCGGGCGGAGAGGGCTCGGCGGGGCGGAGGTGCAGAGGGTGCGTGAGGGAGGAAGGGCGTAGTGGCGAGGGCGCCGAAGGTGGAGCCGGCGGAGCTGCCGCCGGAGGAGCGGGCCAAGAAAGCCAAGGAGATCTGCTTCGATCTCCTGGCGGCGCGGCCGCGAACTGTCGAGGAGCTGCGGCAGACGTTGCGGCGCAAGGGTTTCGACGACGACACCACCGAAACCCTGCTCGGCAAGCTCGACCGCGCCGGCCTCGTCAACGACGCCGAGTTCGCCGAGATGTGGGTCAAAGCCCGGCACGCCGGTCAGGGCCTCTCTCGCACGGCGCTCGTCGCCGAGCTGCGCCGCAAAGGCGTCGACGACGAGATCGCCACCCAGGCCGCCGGCGAGGTCGACCGCGAGGCGGAGGAACAGCGGGCCCGTGAGCTCGTTCGCAAACGCCTGGGGTCCCTCGGCAACGTCGACGAGCAGACGGCCATCCGCCGCCTCCTCGGCTTCCTCGGCCGCAAGGGCTACCCGCAGGGCCTCGCCTACACCGTCATCCGCGACGAGCTCCGCGAGTTCGGCGCCGAATCCAGCCTCCTGGACGACGCCACCATCGACTGATCTCGCCACCCGGCGCCGCGAAACCCGTTCCCGGAAGCCGAACTTCGAACGACCCGGCGGTTCGCCAGGCGCACGACCGCGGCGAAGCACGGCCGCAATGAAGCATGGTCGCGATGAAGCACGGTCGCGGCGAGGCCTGGTCGCGGCGAGGCGCGGCTGCGACGACCTACGGCTGCGGTGAGGCACGGCTGCGGTGAGGAACGGCTGCGGTGAGGAACGGCTGCGGTGAGGCACGGCTGCGGTGAGGAACGGCCGCGGTGAGGAACGGCTGCGGCGAAGCACTGCGGCCCTGCCGTTCCCCACCCCGCACGGGGAACGGCAGAGCAAGGCGGTTCAGCTGCGCAGCGCGGCGGCCTCGGCGGCCAGCTTCTCGACCGTCCCGAAGTCCTTGGCCGCCAACAGCTTCGCCGGCGTCAGCCAAGAACCGCCGATGCAGCCGACGTTCGGCAGCGCCAGGTACGACGGCGCCGAGTCCACGGTGATCCCGCCGGTCGGGCAGAAGCGCAGGTCCGGCAGCGGTCCCGTCAGTGACTTCAGGTAAGCCACCCCGCCGCTGGCTTCCGCCGGGAAGAACTTCAGCGCCGTCAGGCCACGTTCGGCCAGGCGCATCGCCTCGGACACCGTCGCGGCGCCTGGCAGGAACGGCAGCCCGGCGGCGAACAAGGCGTCGAGCACGGCGTCGGTGCAGCCGGGCGTCACCAGGAACTTCGCGCCCATGTCGGCGGCCTGCGCGGCCTGCGCCGGCGACGTCACGGTGCCCGCGCCCACGACGATGTCCGGCACCTCCGCGGCCACGCGCTCGATCGCGGCGAGGGCCACGGGCGTGCGCAGCGTCAGCTCGATCACCCCGATCCCGCCGGCGAGCAACGCGCGCGCGGTGGGCACGGCGTCGTCGACGTCGTCGATCACGACCACGGGCATCACGGGCGAAAGGGCGAGCAGGTCCGGACCGGTGGTCACTGACCGACCTCCTGGGTTTCCAAGGTGTGCAACGGCAGTCCGAGTGTGCCCCGCCCCGCGGGCGCGCCGCGGAGCAGGTCCAGCTCGGCCGTCAGCGGGCCGAAGACGCTCGCGCCCTGGTCGGCGGGACCCACCGCGCGGCGCAGCGCGCCGAACAGCTCCCGCCCGGTGCCTTCCACGAACGCCGGTGGAGCGTCCAGAAGATCACGGTGCGCGAACTCGTCGGCGTCGACCAGCACGTCGAGCGTGCCGGAGCGGGCGTCGAAGCGGACGACGTCACCGTCGGCGATGCGGGCGATCGGCCCGCCCACCGCGGCCTCCGGCGTGACCTGGATGGCCGCCGGGATCTTGCCCGACGCGCCCGACATGCGCCCGTCGGTGAGCAGCGCGACCTGGAAACCACGGTCCATCAGCACACCCAGCGCCGGCGTGAGGCCGTGCAGCTCCGGCATGCCGTTGGCCTGCGGCCCCTGCTGCCGCAGCACCACCACGACGTCACGGTCCAGCTCACCGGCCTCGAACGCGACCGCGAACGCCTCCTGCGACGTGAACACCCGCGCCGGCGCCTGCACCACGCGGTGCTCCGGCGCCACCGCCGACACCTTCGTCACGGCCCGGCCGAGATTGCCGGCGACCATGCGCAGCCCGCCGTCCGGGGCGAACGGCCGCCACACCGGGCGCAGCACGTCTTCGTCGAGGCTGCGGGTGGGCACGTCGCGCCACACCAGCTCGCCGTCGGACAGGATCGGCTCCTGCGTGTAGCGGCGCAGCCCGAACCCGGCGACGGTGTGCACGTCCTCGTGCAGGAACCCGGCGTCGAGCAGCGTGCCGACCAGGAACTGGATGCCGCCGGCGGCGTGGAAGTGGTTGATGTCCGCGCTGCCGTTCGGGTACACGCGCGCCAGCAGCGGCACGACGGCCGACAGGTCCGAGAAGTCGTCCCACGTCAGCTGGATGCCCGCCGCCGCGGCGATCGCCACGAGGTGCATCGTGTGGTTGGTCGAACCACCCGTGGCGAGCAGCGCGATGATGCCGTTCACGAACGCTTTTTCGTCCAGCACCCGGGAAACCGGCGTGTAGGACGCGCCACGCGACAGCTCGACCACGCGCCGCCCGGCCTCCTCCGTCAACGCTTGGCGCAGCGGCGTGTTGGGCGGCACGAAGCTCGCACCCGGCAGGTGCAGGCCCATCACCTCGACGACCATCTGGTTCGAGTTGGCCGTGCCGTAGAAGGTGCACGTGCCGGCCGAGTGGTACGACGCCGCTTCCGCGTCGAGCAGGTCTTCGCGCGTCGCGAGACCCTCGGCGTAGAGCTGGCGCACGCGGGCTTTTTCCTTGTTGGGCAAGCCGGAGTTCATCGGCCCGGCCGGCACCAGGATCGCCGGCAGGTGCCCGAACGACAGCGCGCCGATCAGCAGCCCGGGCACGATCTTGTCGCACACGCCCAGCAGCAGCGACGCGTCGAACAGGTCGTGGGACAGCGCGATCGCCGTCGCCATCGCGATCACCTCGCGGCTGAACAGCGACAGCTCCATGCCCGGCCGGCCCTGCGTGACCCCGTCGCACATCGCGGGCACGCCACCCGCGAACTGCGCGACGCCGCCCGCCGCGCGCACCGACTTCTTCAGCCACGCGGGGTACTCCTGCATCGGCTGGTGGGCCGACAGCAGGTCGTTGTAGGACGACACGATCGCCACGCCCGGCGCGCGCAGCTCGCGCAGCGCCGCCTTGTCCACGCCGTCCATCGCGGCGAACCCGTGCGCGAGGTTGCTGCACGCGAGACCACGGCGCACCGGGCCTGCTTCGTGGGCGGCGGCGCTGCGGGCGAGGTGGGCGGCGCGCGTTTCGGCGCTGCGTTCGACGATGCGGGCGGTGACCTCGGCGACGACGGGGTGCACCGCCGGGTCGGGTGTGCTGCTCATGTCCGGCTCCCGGCTCACTTCGTGGTGGGGTCCTGCGTGGTGGGGTCCGCGGGACGGCAGCACTGGCGTCTCAGGAACGTGACGGCCACCACGGTAGCCGGTGTCGGGCGGGTTATCAAAATCGATTCAGTAAATCCCGGCAAACAGCGAGCCGCACCCGCGTGTCGGGTGCGGCTCGCTTGTTCCGGGCTCACGGGGCCGTGGTCGTCCAGGTGACGGGCAGCTCGTGGACGCCGTAGATGTTCATGTCCGTCCGGAGTTTCACCTGGTCAGCGGGGATCGCAAGCTTCAGGGTGGGGAAGCGCCGCAGCAGCGCCGCGAACCCGGCGCGCATCTCGATGCGGGCCAGCTGCTGGCCGAGGCACTGGTGCACGCCGTGGCCGAACGCCAGCTGGCCGCGCGAGTTGCGGCGGATGTCCAGCGTGTCCGGGTTCTCGAAGCGCCGCGGGTCGTGGTTGGCGGCCAGCGTCGAGACGACGACGGTCGAACCGGCCGGGATCGTCTCGCCGCCGAGCTCGAGGTCTTCGGTGGCGTAGCGGAAGTTGATGTCGACCACCGACAGGTACCGCATGAGCTCCTCGACGGCCCCGGGCAGCAGCTCCGGGTCGGCGCGCAGCTCGGCCAGCTGCTCGGGGTGTTCCAGCAGCGCGAACGTGCCGAGCGCCAGCATGTTCGCCGTGGTCTCGTGGCCGGCGAGCAGCAGCAGGAACGCGATGCCGGTGAGCTCCTCGATGCTGAGGTCCTCCTGCCGGGCCAGGTCGGACAGGATGTCCTCGCCCGGGTTCTCGCGCTTTCCCGCCACCAGAGTGCCGAGGTACGTGGTCAGCGCACCGTAGGCCGCCATCTTCTCCTCGAGCTCCTGCTCCTTGACCAGGAACTTCGCGGAGTTGGCCTGGAAGTCGGCCCGGTCCTCGTACGGCACCCCCAGCAGCTCGCAGATCACCAGCGACGGCACCGGCAACGCGAACTCCTTCACGAGGTCCACCGTCGGCGTCAGCCGCACCATCGCGTCCAGCTGCCGCTCCACGACCTCGGCGATGTGGTCCTCCAGCTGCTTCATCCGCTTCACGGTGAACGCGCCCGTCAGCTTGCGCCGCAGCCGCGTGTGGTCCGGCGGATCCATCGCGATGAACAACCCGGGCACCTGCGGCGACGGCTCCGTGGCGGGCGGCATCCCGGGCGTCTCGCAGGGCACGTGCATGACCCCCAGGTCCTGCCGCGAGCTGAAGCGCGTGTCGGCCAGCAGCTGCCGCACCTCGTCGTACCCGGTGACCAGCCAGCCCTCGTGCCCGTCCGGGAAGAGCATCGGACTGACCGGCCGCGCCTCCCGCAACCGCGTGATCTCCCGCGGCGGATCGAACGGTCCCGCGTCGCGCTCCATCGGCAACCCCTGCGGGACGGACACCGTCTGGCTCATGGGACTTCCTTTCGTGGTGGTCTTGGGACCACTCTGGCGGCACCGGCTGACACGGCCCTGATACCGCTCTGACACCGCTGTCGCGGCCGTGTCCGGACTGAAACCCGCCGTGCCATCCACCGCCTGACCAGCACCCCCACGGCCGACCCGCCACGACACGCCCCGAGAGGGGTCGACTCCCAAGGTCAAGAGGCAATACGCTAGGGAATGTGCTACTTGTCACATAGCACAACGCGAGGCAGAGTCGTACGTGGCGAAAGTGATCGTCACCCGGTTCCTGTCAGCCCCACCGAACAGGGAGGCTCCCGATGTCCACCACAGAGCTCGCCGAACTGCGGCGCACCATCGGCCAGTTGCGGCAGTGCGTGGGCGCCCTGCGCTCTCGGTACGGCGACGCGTCGGCGGTGCGCCGGCTGGCCAACGATGTCGAGCGCCTCGACATCGACACCGCGGAGCTGGACGGCCACCCGCACGCCGTGCCGGCGCAGGCGAAACCCGTGGACCGCGTGCCCGTCCCGGACACTCCTTACGATCCGGCGTTGTGGCAAGGCGCCGATGACGAGGGCGTTGGCGGCTACAAGCGCGACCAGCGGTGAGCGCCCCCGCTGACAACGACGTCAGCCGGGCCGGCGCCGGCGTCCGCTCCCCGGGGCGGGCGCTTCTGGCCGACCGGACGTTGCGCACCGACCGGTGGTGGCTGCAACCCCTGCTCACCGTGCTGGGGCTGGCGACCTTCATCGTCTACGCGACCGTTCGCGCCTTCGTGCGCACCGCGTACTGGGTGCCCGACTACCACTACCTGACGCCGTTCTACTCGCCGTGCGTGTCCACTTCCTGCGTCGAAGGCTCGAGCCACTTCGGGCACTGGTTCGGCGACTTCCCGAGCTGGATCCCGCTCGGGGCGCTGGTCCTGCCGTTCCTGCTCGGCTTCCGCCTGACCTGCTACTACTACCGCAAGGCGTACTATCGCTCGGTCTGGTTCTCGCCGCCCGCGTGCGCCGTGGCCGAGCCGCACGGGAAGTACACCGGCGAGACGAAGCTGCCGCTGATCATCCAGAACGTGCACCGCTACTTCTTCTACGTCGCGGTGATCGTGTCGCTGGTGAACACCTACGACGCCGTGGTCGCGTTCCAGAGCCCCAGCGGGTTCGGCTTCGGGCTGGGCAACATCATCATCGTCGCGAACGTGGTGCTGCTCTGGGCGTACACGCTCTCCTGTCACTCGTGCCGGCACGTCACCGGCGGCAGGCTGAAGCACTTCTCGAAACATCCCGTCCGGTACTGGGTCTGGACGCAGGTCTCGAAGCTCAACACCCGGCACATGCAGCTCGCGTGGACCACGCTCGGCACGCTGGTGCTGACCGACCTCTACGTGATGCTCGTGTCGAGCGGAGCCATCGCGGATCTGCGTTTCGTCGGCTAGCGTCGGCACCCTCTCTCCGGCAGTAGTAAGACAACGGCGTCCAAGCTCCGAGGTGGCTCTATTCATGACCGAGGTCGAACGGCACAGCTACGACGTGGTGGTGATCGGTGCCGGCGGCGCCGGTCTGCGCGCGGTGATCGAGGCCCGCGAACGCGGTTTCAGCGTCGCTGTGGTGTGCAAGTCCCTGTTCGGCAAGGCTCACACCGTGATGGCCGAGGGCGGCTGCGCGGCGTCGATGGGCAACGCGAACCCGAACGACAACTGGCAGGTGCACTTCCGCGACACCATGCGCGGCGGCAAGTTCCTCAACAACTGGCGCATGGCCGAATTGCACGCGAAGGAGGCCCCGGACCGCGTCTGGGAGCTGGAGACCTACGGCGCGCTGTTCGACCGCACGGCCGACGGGCGCATCAGCCAGCGCAACTTCGGCGGCCACACCTACCCGCGCCTCGCGCACGTCGGTGACCGCACGGGGCTCGAGCTGATCCGCACGATGCAGCAGAAGATCGTTTCGCTGCAGCAGGAGGATTTCGCGAAGTACGGCGACTACGAGGCGCGGATCAAGGTCTTCGCCGAGTGCACCGTCACGGAGCTGCTCCTGAGCGACGGCAAGATCGCCGGCGCGTTCGGCTACTGGCGTGAGAGCGGGCGGTTCATCCTGTTCGACGCGCCCGCAGTGGTGCTCGCGACGGGCGGCATCGGCAAGTCGTTCAAGGTCACGTCGAACTCGTGGGAGTACACCGGCGACGGCCACGCGCTGGCCCTGCGCGCGGGCGCGAAGCTGATCAACATGGAGTTCGTGCAGTTCCACCCCACGGGGATGGTCTGGCCGCCGAGCGTGAAGGGCATCCTCGTCACCGAGGGCGTGCGCGGCGACGGCGGTGTGCTCAAGAACTCCGAGGACAAGCGGTTCATGTTCGAGTACGTGCCCGACGTGTTCAAGGGCCAGTACGCGGACAGCGAGGACGAGGCCGACCGCTGGTACGCCGACGCCGACCACAACCGCCGCACGCCCGACCTGCTGCCGCGCGACGAGGTGGCCCGCGCCATCAACTCCGAGGTCAAGGAGGGCCGCGGCTCCCCGCACGGCGGTGTCTACCTCGACATCGCAAGCCGCCTGCCTGCCGAGGAGATCCGCCGCCGGCTGCCGTCGATGTACCACCAGTTCAAGGAGCTGGCCGACGTCGACATCACCAAGGAGGCCATGGAGGTCGGGCCCACCTGCCACTACGTGATGGGCGGCATCGAGGTCGACCCGGACACGGGCGCGGCGAGCGTGCCCGGCCTGTTCGCGGCGGGGGAGTGCTCCGGTGGCATGCACGGCTCCAACCGCCTCGGCGGCAACTCGCTGTCCGACCTGCTGGTGTTCGGCCGCCGCGCGGGTCTCGGCGCGGCGTCCTATGTGGACGGTCTCGGCGACGCGCGCCCGGCTGTGGCGGAGTCCGATGTGGACGCCGCCGCGAAGATGGCGCTGGCACCGTTCGACCCGCCCGCCCAGGGCGTGGCCGAGAACCCGTACACGCTGCACACCGAGCTGCAGCAGTCGATGAACGACCTCGTCGGCATCATCCGCAAGGCGGGCGAGATCCGCCAGGCGCTGGAGAAGCTCGGCGAGATCCGGCAGCGGATGGCGCAGGTGACCGTGGAGGGCCACCGGCAGTTCAACCCCGGCTGGCACCTCGCCGTGGACCTGCGCAACATGCTGCTGGTGAGCGAGTGCGTCGCCCGCGCCGCGCTGCTGCGCACCGAGAGCCGTGGTGGCCACACGCGCGACGACTACCCCAGCATGGACGCCGATTGGCGGCACAAGCTGCTGGTGTGCTCGGCGAATGCGGGGGACAATCCCGTGGTACCGGACGTCGACGTGGTGGAGAAGGAGCAGATCCCGCTCCGGGAGGACCTGCTCGAGCTGTTCGAGCTCGACGAGCTCGGCAAGTACTTCACCGACGCCGAGCTGGAGAACCACTCCGGGAGGAACGCGTGAGCTACAAGGCCAGTTTCCGGGTGTGGCGCGGCGACGAGACCGGCGGCGAGCTGCAGGACTTCAAGGTGGAGGTGAACGAGGGCGAGGTCGTCCTCGACATCATCCACCGCTTGCAGGCCACGCAGGCCTCCGACCTCGCCGTGCGCTGGAACTGCAAGGCGGGCAAGTGCGGCTCCTGCTCGGCCGAGGTGAACGGCAAACCGCGCCTGATGTGCATGACGCGCATGTCGACGTTCACCGAGGACGAGGTCATCACCGTCACGCCGATGCGCACGTTCCCCGTGATCCGCGACCTCGTGACGGACGTGTCCTTCAACTACACCAAGGCCCGCGAGATCCCGTCGTTCACGCCGCCCCCGGACCTGAAGCCGGGGGAGTACCGGATGCAGCAGGTGGACGTCGAGCGCTCGCAGGAGTTCCGCAAGTGCATCGAGTGCTTCCTGTGCCAGAACACCTGCCACGTGGTGCGCGACCACGAGGAGAACAAGGAGTCGTTCGCGGGCCCGCGGTACCTCATGCGCATCGCCGAGCTGGAAATGCACCCGCTCGACGTGGCCGACCGTCGTGACGCCGCACAGGAGGAGCACGGCCTCGGGTACTGCAACATCACGAAGTGCTGCAGCGAGGTCTGCCCGGAAGGCATCCACATCACCGACAACGCCCTGATCCCGATGAAGGAACGGGTCGCCGACCGCAAGTACGACCCGATCGTGTGGCTGGGCAACAAGCTCTTCCGCAGGTGACGCGCGCGCAGCTGGCCGACGCCGTCGCCACCGCGCTGACCGCTGCGTGCCCTTCGTCGGTGGCCCGGCTGCGAGGCTCACTCGCCGCCGGCACCGCCGACGCCTTCAGCGACATCGACGTGGAGTGGCTCGTCCCCGATGGGCTCGTGCCCGCTTGCTTGGCCGACGTCCGGGAGGTGTTGGACCGCGTACGCCCGGTCGCCGCCGTACGCACTTCGCCCGACTTCTTCCACTCAGCGCAACGCCGGCTGCTGTTCGTCCGCTTCGCGGGGGTGCCCCTGTTCTGGCGCCTGGACTTGGCGGTGCGAGAGACTTCGGCGGCTCCCGATCCCGGTCCCGGCGACCCCGCGGCGCACGCCCGCGACGGCGAGTGGTCCCGCCCGGCGAGCGCACTGGCCAACGCCCTCGGCGCGATCAAGGCCGTCGCCCGCGGCCGCCTGGCCGATGCGACCGGCTTACTGGACCGGGGTTTCGCGCGGATCGGCGAACCGGACGCCGCCACGCGGCGGTGGGTCGACGACGTCACGCGGCTCTCCCGTGCGGCTGCTGCTCGGGAAGCGGAGCTCTTGCCGTTGGCAGAGGAGACGATCGCGTTGGCTGCGGCGGAACTCGGTGCTTGAGGCCGGTGGCGTGCTCATCAAGAACGTCCGGGTTTTCGACCCCGAATGCGGCACCACCGACGCGGCGAACGTGCTCGTCGAGGGCCGGTGGATCATCGCGGTAGGGCCCGATGTGGACGGCCCGGACCCCTGTGACGGCAACGGCGGTCTCCTCATCCCCGGCCTGATCGACTGCACGCCCACGTCGCTTTTCCCGGCCGCGAAGGACTTCCGCGCAGCACGCGGATCCTCGAAGCCGTCGCCACGCTGCGCCGACTGCGAGCGAGAGGTGTCACGACCGTCCGCGACGCCTGGGGTGCCGATGCCGGGTTCAAGCACGCCCTCGCCAAGGGCTGGATCGAAGGCCCCGACCTGCTTGTCAGCCTGCGCCAGCTGTCGCCCACGGGTGGGCTCGGCGACTCGTGGGACGCGGACACCGGCCGCCTCGATCGCATCGACGACCCGGCCCTGCCCGACGCCGTGTTCGACGGCCCGGACCAGGCGCGCGCGGCCGTGCGGCGCATGGTGCGGGCGGGCGCCGACTGGGTGAAGCTCGGTGCCGGCGGCGCGCTGGCCGCTCTGGCCGAAGGGCGCGACGTCCGCCCCACCGACGAAGAGCTCCACGCCGTCACCGACGAAGCCTGCCGCGCCGGCCGGGACGTGATGGCCCACGCGCACACGGCCGCGGCCGCAACAGCCGCCGCCCGCGCGGGTGTGCGCAGTGTCGAACACGGGGTGTTCCTCGACGAACACGCCGTCGCCGCGATGCGTGAGCGCGGCTGCTGGTTCGTGCCCACCCTCGCCCCGATTCCGGCCGAACACGGCGAAACCCACCGCCGCTCCCTCGCCCTCGCCATCGAAGCGGGCCTTCCGATCGCCGCCGGCTCGGACCTCGCGCCGCGGCCCCACGTCGACTTGCTGACCGAGCTGCGGCTGCTCGCCGCCGCCCGCCTCGGCCCCGCGGGCGCTCTGCGCGCCGCCACGAGCGACGCGGCCCGGCTCCTGCGCCTCGACGACCGCGGCCGCGTCGCCCCAGGGCTTCGCGCCGACCTCGTGCTGCTCGACGGGCCCGCCTTGGACGTCGCCGATCTCGCCGGTCGCATTCGCGCGGTCTGGCAAGCCGGGCATCGGGTGCGCGGCTAAAACCGCTCGCGAAGCGGCGGCCGGGCGCGACACACTCGCCGGCGTGGACTTCCTGCCCGGTCTCGAGCTCGCCCGCCGCTTCCACTCTGACGCCGTACGCCCGATCCTCGAACGCCGCGGCCTCACGTACTCCGCCGCGTTGATCGGCGCCGGCTCCGAAGTCCTCGGCTTCGACACCGAACGCTCCACCGACCACGACTGGGGTCCGCGCCTGCAACTGTTCGTCCGAGAGCCCGGCGGCCTCGACGACCTGCTCGCCCACGAGCTGCCGCGCGAATTCCTGGGCTACTCCACCCACTTCGCCGACAACGAAGGCGATCCGACGAAGCGCATGGCCCCGGCCGACGGCCCGGTCCGCCACGCCGTGGAGATCGCCGACGTCGACACCTGGTTCACCGCGCGGCTGGGCTTCCTGCCCGGCGAGGCCGAGTCCCGGGACGACTGGCTCACCACCCCGACGCAGACCCTCGCCGAGCTCACCGGCGGCGCGGTCTTTCACGACGGCCTCGGCCGCCTCGGCGCTCTCCGGGCCGCGCTGGCCTGGTACCCCGACGACGTGTGGCGCGAGGTCCTCGCCGGGCAGTGGCGGCGCATCGCCCAGGAAGAGGCATTCGTCGGCCGCTGCGGCGAGGTCGGCGACGAGCTCGGGTCCGCCGTCGTCGCCGCGCGGCTCGTGCGGGACCTCATGCGCCTGTGCCTGCTGATGGCGCGCCGGTACCCGCCGTACTCGAAGTGGCTCGGCAGCGCGTTCGCTCGGCTGGCCCTCGCACCGGAGCTGACGCCACACCTCGCCGGCGCCCTGGCCGCCACCTCGTGGCAGGAGCGGGAAACGCACCTGGCCTGTGCCTACGAAACCGTTGCGGCACAACACAACCGCCTCGGGCTGACCGAGTCGATCGACCCACGCACCCGCGGCTTCCACGACCGCCCTTACCGCGTTCTCGGCGCCGACCGCTTTGTCGCCGCGCTCCACCCGGGCGCGATCGGGGCGATCGACCAGTGGGTGGACAGCACCGACGTCCTCGGCCGCCACGAACGGACCCGCGCGGCCGGCCGCGGCCTCGCGTGATCCCGGGACGGAAACCTCAGGGCCGCCGCGCGGTCAGCACCGCGAACGGCGGGTTCGCGACGAGCGGCCGCCAGGACTCGTCGTCAGCCGGCACCGTCACCGGCCGCAGCTCGATCGAGCGCAACCCCGCAGCAGCAAGGGCCGCCTCGACCGTCTCCGGTGCCCGGACGACCGACTCGAACGACACCGGCGGTTCGGCCTCCACGCGGACGGAAACCCGCGCGTCCTCGTCCAGCGGCGTCACGGTGAAACCCGGCACGGCGCCGGAGAGTGCGGCCGGCGTCAGGTGCGCGAAGACGAGCAGCCCGCCCGGCCGGACGTTCGCCGCCAGCCTCGCGACCACCACGTCGAGCGGCCCGCCGACGCCGAGAGCCGTGACCACGTCGAAGTCACCGATCACCGGCAGCTTCAGCGGTGAGTGCACCTCGCAGGAGATCCCCACCGGATCCCGTTCCTCGTGCCGTTGCGCATACGCGATCAAAGAGCGGTCCCCGTCGACCCCGACGACCCGCGACGCGCCCGCCGCGCGGAACTGCCGAGGGTAAAAGCCCGTGCCGGCGCCGACGACCAGCACCCAGCGTCCCGCCACGGGACCGGCGGCCGCCATGACGGTCGCGGTCTCGGCGATGCCGACGGGGCTGTGGTGGACCAGTTCGTGGCGTTCGGGGAGATCCGGCACGGACGGGCTCCTGCCTGACGGCTGTGCCCCCGACGCTAATCCGCGGCCCGGCGACCCGACAGGTGCATCCGGAGCAGCGCACGAAAAAGGCCCCCGCGGGTGCGGGGGCCTTTTTCGAACGACCGGAGCGTCAGTTGCCACCGCCGCCGAACGCACCAGCGCCCGCGGCGTTGCCGAGCACGACCTGCTCCGCCTTGTTGTCCGTGGTCTCGATGTGCTTCTTGCTCCGCCGGTTGCGCTTCTCGACCCACGTCGCGAGGGCGGTGAGCAGCAGGCACAGCACGATGTAGATGCCGGCCGCCACGAGGGTCGAGGGCACGATCGGCCGCCCGAACACGCCCTGCGACCCGATGTAGCGGGCGTAGTAGAGCAGTTCGGGGTAGGTGACCAGGAAGCCGAGCGCGGTGTCCTTGAGCAGCACCACGAGCTGGCTGATGATCGTCGGCAGCATCGCCCGGATCGCCTGCGGCAGCAGCACCGTGAACATGACCTGCGTCTTGCGCATGCCCAGCGCGTACGCCGCTTCCGACTGGCCCTTCGGCAGCGAGTTGATGCCGGCGCGGAACACCTCCGCGAGCACCGAACCGTTGTACAGCGTCAAGCCCAGCACCACGGCGAACAGCGGTGAGGTCTCGACGCCCACTGCCGGCAGACCGTAGTAGAAGAGGAACATCAGGATCAGCAGTGGGATCGCGCGGAAGAACTCCACGATGAACGTGGAGATCCCGCGGAGCCACGCGCGTTCGGACAGCCGGCCGGCCGCGAACACCGCGCCGAAGATCAGGGCGAACACCGCACCGAGGGCGAACGCTTCGAGCGTGGCCAGCACGGCGTTGGCGAGGTCCGCCTGCACCTGCGAGTACTGCAGCCAGGCCCACTTCTGCGCGGTGAACTGGCCGCTCTCGTAGAACTTGTAGACCACGAACGCGATCAGGGCGACGACCGCGAGGATGCCGATCACCGCGTAGATCCGGTGCCGGACCCGCGACTTCGGGCCGGGAAGGTCGAACAGGACGCTGCTCATCGGGCCACACTCCAGCGCTTCTCCAGGCTGCGCTGAACCAGGGACAGCACGGCGACCAGGATGATGAAACCGAGCGCCACCCAGAGGAGGGCGACCAGCTGGCTGTCGCCGCGCTCGGAGATGTACTGGCGGATCGCGCCCGCTTCGGCGACCGAGAACCCGCTGGCGATCGTGCTGTTCTTGAGCAGCGCGATCAGGGTGCTGATCAGCGGCGGGACGACCGAGCGCAGCGACTGCGGCAACACGATCTGGCCGAGGATCTGGCCGAACGTGAGGCCGAGCGCGCGGGCCGCCTCGGCCTGGCCGACCGGCACGGTGTTGATGCCCGAGCGCACGACCTCGCAGATGAACGCCGACGTGTACACCGTCAGCGCGATCACCGCGTAGGTGAAGTAGTCGAGGTCGACGATGCCGAGCCGCGGGTAGGCGAACACGAAGAACGCGAACACCAGCGTGAGCGGTGTGTTGCGCACGACGGTGACGTAGACCGTGCCGATCGACCGGAGCACCGGGACCGGGCTCACCCGCAGCATCGCCAGGATCGTGCCGAACACCAGGCTGCCGACGCCGGCGATCAGGAACAGTTCGATCGTGCGAAGGAAGAACGGACCGAACAGGTCCAGATTGTCGAGCAGGACGTCCATGGAGCCTTCCCCGCGTCCGTGGGACGGAAGTTTACGTGGAGCGGCCGGCGGACGGAGACTCCGTCCACCGGCCGCCGAGCTGGATCAGTAGCGCTGGATCGTCGGCTTCGTCGCGGTCGCGTTGGACTTGCCGAGAGTGGCGTCGTAGATCTTCTGCCAGGTGCCGTCGTCGAGGCTGGCCTGCAGCAGGTCGTCCATCTTCGTGCGTAGCACCTTGTCGTCCTTGTTCAGGCCGATGCCGTAGGGCTCCTGCGAGAACGGCTTGCCGACGACCTTGAACGAGTCGGGGTCCTGGGCGGCGAAGCCCTTGAGGATCGCGTCGTCGGTGGTGACGGCGTCGACCTCCTTGGTGCTCAGCTTGTCCACGCACTGCGAGTACTTCTGGAACTCGACGATGTTGCCGGGCTCCGTCAGGCCCTGGTCACGCACGCGCTGGATCGGGGTCGACCCCGTCACCGAGCAGACCTTCTTGCCCTTCAACGTCTCCGGGCCGGTGATCGACGTGTCGTCCTTGCGCACCAGCAGGTCCTGACCGGCCTGGAAGTACGGGCCGGCGAACGAAACCTGGGTCTTGCGCTTGTCGGTGATCGTGTAGGTGCCGACGTAGTAGTCGACCTGGCCGTTGGAGATGGCCTGTTCACGCGCGGCGGAGTCGACCGTGGTGAACTTGATCTTGTCCGGGCTGACGCCCAGGCCGGCGGCGATCATCCGGGCGATCTCGATGTCGAAGCCTTCGAACTTGCCGGTGGTCGGGTCCTTCAGGCCGAGGCCCGGCTGGTCGTCCTTGACGCCGACGGTGACCGTGCCGGCCGACTTGATCTTGGCGAACGTGGCCGAGCCCGGGAGGTCGACGTTCTGCGCCACGGTGTAGGTCGGCAGGGCGGCGGTGTTCGTGCCGCTGGCGTCGCCACCGGGGGCCGCGGGCGTGCCTTCCTTGCCGCAAGCGGTCAGCAGCAGGCCGCCGGCGAGCAGCCCTGCCGCGAGGGTGCGGATCCTCATAACGTGTCTCCTGTATCTGTCGTCGGTATGGCCGGTGCGGCCACCGGGTACGGCAGGTGCCGGGGAAATCCGGTAATCGTCAGTGGGTGAGGATCTTGCCGAGGAAGTCCTTCGCCCGGTCGCTCTTCGGCTGGGTGAAGAACTCGTCCGGCTTGGTGTCCTCGACGATCTCGCCGTCGGCCATGAAGATCACCCGATCGGCTGCCCGGCGGGCGAAGCCCATTTCGTGGGTGACCACGAGCATGGTCATGCCGTCCTTGGCCAGGCCGGTCATCACGTCGAGCACCTCCTGGACCATCTCCGGGTCCAGTGCCGAGGTCGGCTCGTCGAACAGCATCACCTTGGGGCGCATCGCGAGCGCCCGGGCGATGGCCACGCGCTGCTGCTGGCCGCCCGAGAGCTGGGCCGGGTACTTGTCCGCCTGGTTCGCGATGCCGACCCGCTCCAGCAGCTCCATGGCGGTCTTGCGGGCGTCGGCGGAGGAGACCTTGCGGACCTTCACCGGCGCGAGCATCACGTTTTCGAGGATCGTCTTGTGCGCGAACAGGTTGAACGACTGGAAGACCATGCCGACGTCCGCGCGCAGCGCCGCGAGCGCCTTGCCCTCGGCCGGCAGGGGCACTCCGTCGACGGCGATCTCGCCGTCGTTGATGGGCTCCAGCCGGTTGATGGCGCGGCACAACGTCGACTTGCCGGACCCGGACGGCCCGAGCACCACCACGACCTGGCCGCGAGGCACCTCGAGGTTGATCTCCTTCAGCACGTGCAGGTCGCCGAAGAACTTGTTCACGGCGGTCGCCTTGATCATCGGCGCCGCCACCTCCGCGGTCATCTTGGCCTCCAGAGCTCCTTCACCACCGGCATCCGCGGGACCGGATCCCCCGTCGATGGCGGAAACCTACTCCCGTCGGACCCTTTGTAAAGGCGGCTTGAGCAATACTTAGGGTTTCAAGTACGTATCGACTTCCGGCGCCGTCCGACCTGGTCGGCGGCCTTCCGCGCTGCTCAGCCTAGCCACGCGCGCATCCCGGCATCACGCGTTGCGGGTCGGAAGGGTGACGGAGAGTCATCCTTTGTGCCCTGTCGTGGTCGCGGGCGGGTGCCCCCTAGAGTTCCTCGCTACCGTGGGCTGGATCACCGGGGAGGCGAGCGGTGCGGGTGCTGCTGGTGGAGGACGACGACCGGGTCGCGGGCGCCCTCGTGCCCGCGCTGACGCGGCGCGGCCTGGAGATGCAACGGCTGGCCTCGGGCGCCGGCGTGCTGGACCGCGTGCACGACGTGGACGTGGTGCTGCTCGACCTCGGGCTGCCCGACGTCGACGGCGTGGTGCTGTGCCGCCGCATCCGCGCGGTCAGCG
Organism: Amycolatopsis sp. NPDC001319; assembly: GCF_042896185.1. Lineage (NCBI taxonomy): Bacteria > Bacillati > Actinomycetota > Actinomycetes > Pseudonocardiales > Pseudonocardiaceae > Amycolatopsis > Amycolatopsis sp. NPDC001319. Next base: position 98,616 of record NZ_JBIAWY010000018.1, read on the forward strand.
ACGTCGCCGTGATCGTGGTGTCGGCGCGCGGCGAGGTGGACGACCGGGTGCAGGGGCTGCGCGCGGGCGCCGACGACTACCTCGTGAAGCCCTACGACGTGGAGGAGCTGCTCGCGCGCGTCGAAGCCGTGCGACGCCGTCGTGGCGAGCGCACCGACGGGCCCGCGCCGGTGATCGAGGTCGGCGACGTGAGCATCGACCTCGCGCGCCACGAGGTGCTCGTCGCCGGGCAGCCGATCGCCTTGTCCCGCAAGGAGTTCCAGGTCCTCGCGCTCGTCGCGGGCGCGCGCGGCTCGGTGTGCTCGCGCGAGCACGTGCTCACCGAGGTGTGGGGCCACCGGGGTGCGGCGGAGAGCCGTTCGCTCGACGTCCACGTGGCCACGCTGCGCACGAAACTGGGGCGCCCGGCGCTGATCGAGACCGTCCGCGGGGTCGGGTACCGCCTCGGCGGCGGGCGGGGCTGAGCCGTGCGCGTCCGCCTCCAGGGGATCGTGGTCACGCTCGTCGCGCTGCTCGTGTTCGGCCTCGGTATCCCCCTGGCGCTGACGATGGCGGGCAGCCTGCAGCAGAACCTCTTTCTCGACCGGCTCACCGACACCGCGCGGTTCGCCTCGCTCGCGCAACGGCCGCTGATCGACAACCGGCCCGCGCTGCTGGAGCCGGAGCTGCGCCGCTACACCGAGGTCTACGGCGTGAAGGTCGTGGTGGTGAACCAGGACGGCGTCGCGGTGCTCAGCTCGCTGGGCGGCACCGACGCGGCCCGCATCGACCGCTCGGCGATCGCCGCGCCGGTGAACGAGGCGCTCGCCGGCCGCCACCCGGAGCCCGGTCCGCTGCTGATGCCGTGGTCGACGGTCCCACTGGTGCTGGCCGAGCCGATCCTGATCGACGGCGAGGTGCGCGGCGTCGTCGTCACGGAGTCCTCGACCGACCACGTGCGCACGCGGCTGCTGTGGCAGTGGCTCGTGCTCGCGGCGGGCGCGGTGGTCGCGTTCGGGCTCGCGCTGCTGGTCGCGATCCCGGTGGTGCGGTGGACGCTGCGGCCCGTGCGCCGGCTCGACGAAGCGACGGGCGCGCTGGTCGCGGCCGTCGTGAGCGGGCGTGAGGCGGAGCCGGTCGGCGAGAGCGGCGGGCCGCCTGAGCTGCGGAAACTCGGCCGGTCCTTCGACCGGATGGCGGCGAGCGTGTCAGAGGCGCTGGCCGCGCAACGGGCGTTCGTCGCCGACGCGTCGCACCAGCTGCGCAACCCGCTGACCGCGTTGAAGCTGCGGCTGGGCAACCTCGAAGGCCACGTGGACGACGACGCCGCGGCCGCCGACCTCGACGCCGCCCGCGTGGACGCCGGCCGGCTCAACCAGATCCTCGACGAGCTGCTGTCGATGGCCCGCGCCGAGTCGGCCGGCGGTGAGCTCGTGGCGGAGGACCTCGGCGCGGTGGTGTCCGACCGCGTCGCCGACTGGAGCGTGGTGGGTGCGGCGCGTGACGTCGCGCTGGAAACCGACGCGGACGTCAAGGGCGCGCGGGTGCTGCTGCCACCGAGGGGGCTGGAGGTGATCCTGGACGCGCTGATCGACAACGCGCTGAAGTTCACCGGCCAGGGCACTTCGGTGCATGTTTCGGCCGTGAACGGCGGCAACCGGGTGACCCTGGCGGTGCGGGACCACGGGCCGGGCCTGCGCGAGGACGAGCTGGAGCGCGCCGTGGACCGCTTCTGGCGCAGCAGCGCGCACCAGAACGTGCCCGGCTCGGGCCTGGGGCTCGCGATCGTGCGCGAGATCGTCCGCCACTCCGGCGGCGACATGCGCCTGTCCCTGCCGGACGGCGGCGGGCTGCGGATCGAGCTGGACCTGCGGGTCGCGCCCTAGACCTTGAGGCTGCGGTAGTAGGCGAGCGCGCCCGGGTGCAGGGGGAGCGGCTCGGTCTCGATACCCGGGTGGACGTCGATCGACAGGGCCGCGCGGTTGGCGTCCGCGAGGGCGGGGCGGGCGTCGTAGAGGCCGCGGGTGAGGGCTTCGGCGACGTCGCCGGCCATGTTCGCGGGGACGACGAGGAAGTTGGGCACCACGAGCGTGGTCACGGGGCCGGCCTGGTTGTAGGTGCTGCCGGGGATGGTGGCGGTGCTGTAGACGGGGCTGTAGGCCTGCATGCCCTCCTGCAAGCTGGCCATGTCGAGCAGCCGCAGGCCGACCTTCTGCGTGTACGTCGTGATCAGCGGGGTCGGCAGGCCGCCGGACCAGAACAGGGCGTCGAGCTGGTGGTTTTCGAGGGCTTTGAGGGAGTCTCCGAGGCCCAGCTGCTGCACGGTCACGGAATCGGTCAGGCCGGCGACGGCCAGCACGCGGTTGGCGATGTACTCCACGCCGGACTCGGGCGAGCCGACCGCGATGTGGCGGCCCTTGAGCATCGACACCGACGTGTAGGGCGAGTCGGCGCGCACGACGATGTGCAGGTAGTCGTCGTGGATGCGCGCCAGCGCGGTCAGCCGGCCCGGGTGCTGCGCGGCGGACTCGGCGGCGAGGTCGGCCGCCACGAACGCGACGTCGGCGCTCCCGGAGAGCACGCGGTTGAGGTTGTCGCGCGAGCCCTGCGTCGCCAGGACCTCCGGCCGGGTGATGCCCAGGTCCTTGGCCCACGCGTCGGCGAGCGGCCGGGCGAGGTCGTTGTACACGCCGCCGACCGCGCCGGTCGCGATCCGCAGGCGCAGGCCCTCGAAGCTCGGCCCACAGGCGGCCGTGAGCCCCGCCACGAGCACCGCGACGAGCACCGCCGTGAGCCTCCGCTGCCACCCCATGGGGTGGATCGTGCCAGACGCGCGCCCCCGCGTTCGCGGCTCAGGTGCACTGCATCGTGAACCGGGCCGCGTCGAACCTCCCCGCCGCGAGGTCGTCGGACCGGATGACCCAGTAGATCGTGCCGACGTCGCCCCACATCATGTCGGCCTCGTCGTCGCTGTCGAACTGGGCGAGCAGCACCCAGCGCGCGCCTTCCCCGGCCAGGGCGGGGTCGCGGTAGCCGCCGCCTAGGGCCATCACGGCGACCTCCGTCTCCGGGGCGTCCTGGATCGCCGTGGCGTACCCGCCGACCTGGTGCCGCGCGGTCTGCTCGGTTTCTGCCCAGGCGAGCTCGCCCAGCAGCCCAGGGCGGACCGCATTCACCAGCGGCACTCCCTCCGGCGTGGTGGTGCTGTCGAGCAGCACGTGACCGACGTCCGGCGCCGAGCCCACCACCCGCGCGTGCAGGTCGCGGCGCGGGTACGCGAGGTGCTCGACGGGCGCGCCCCGCTCGGCGACCGGCGTGCCGGCCGGGACGAAGATCACCCGATGGCCGTCGAGGTCCTCGCCGTACGCGGGTTCGTCGTCCTTCTCGTCGTAGCGGCCGTCGAAGGAGAAGAACAGCAACGTGCCGGCCTCCGGCAACGTTTCGAGCTCGCGCGGCAACGCACCGCAGTCCACCGACGCGACGAACGTGAGCGGCCCGCGCTCGCCCCACGTCGGCCACTCCACGCCGGCGGGCAGCGCCGGGTCACCACCCAGCTGCCCCACCGGCGCCCCGTCGCCCTCCGGAACGAGGTGCACCCCGGGACGCACCAGCCCCAGCCACGCGCCGACGGCCTCGGCGGGCAGGTGCTCCTGGGCGAGGGCCGTGAGTCGTTGTCTCCATGCGGTCACAGAGAGGATCATCGCAGCGCACACCGACAAAAACCGCGCGCGGGACGAGCCGAGCGAGATCCGGCCGGGACCGCGTTCAACCAGGTGGGCGGCGGCTTAGCCGAGGTCGGCGGGGGTTACCCTGGCTACCTGATGACCGAGAATCGCAAGACCTTCCAGATCCGCACCTTCGGCTGCCAGATGAACGTGCACGACTCGGAACGGCTCGCCGGTCAGCTCGAGGAGGCCGGGTACGTCCCCGCGAGCGCGGAGGCGAAGCCGGACCTGGTCGTGTTCAACACCTGCGCCGTGCGGGAGAACGCGGACAACAAGCTGTACGGCACCTTGGGCCACCTGCGCCCGGACAAGGTCGCCAACCCGGACATGCAGATCGCCGTGGGCGGCTGCCTGGCGCAGAAGGACCGCGGGGAGATCGTCAAGCGCGCCCCGTGGGTCGACGTCGTGTTCGGGACGCACAACATCGGCGCGCTGCCGACGCTGCTGGAGCGCGCGCGGCACAACGCCGAGGCCGAGGTGGAGATCCTCGAGTCGCTCGAGACGTTCCCCTCCACGCTGCCCGCGCGCCGCGAGTCGTCGTACGCGAGCTGGGTGTCGGTTTCGGTGGGGTGCAACAACACCTGCACGTTCTGCATCGTGCCGTCGTTGCGGGGCAAGGAACGCGACCGCCGCCCGGGCGAGATCCTCGCCGAGGTCGAGGCGCTCGTGGCCGAGGGCGTGCTCGAGGTGACGCTGCTGGGGCAGAACGTGAACTCCTACGGCGTCGAGTTCGGCGACCGCCTGGCGTTCGGCAAGCTGCTGCGCGCGACCGGCGGGATCAGTGGTCTCGAGCGTGTGCGGTTCACCTCGCCGCACCCCGCGGCGTTCACGTCCGACGTGATCGACGCCATGGCCGACACCGCGAACGTGTGCCACCAGCTGCACATGCCGCTGCAGTCGGGTTCGGACCGGGTGCTGCGCGAGATGCGGCGCTCGTACCGCTCCGGGCGTTACCTGAAGATCCTCGACGAGGTCCGCTCGGCGATGCCCGACGCGGCGATCACCACGGACATCATCGTCGGCTTCCCCGGCGAGACCGAAGAGGACTTCCAGGCGACGCTCGACGTGGTGCGCGAGGCGCGGTTCTCCAGCGCGTTCACGTTCCAGTACTCGAAGCGCCCCGGCACGCCGGCCGCGACGATGGACGGCCAGCTGCCGAAGGAGGTCGTGCAGGAGCGTTACGACCGGCTGGTCGAGCTGCAGAACGAGATCTCCTGGGCGGAGAACAAGAAGCTGGTCGGGACCAAGGTCGAGCTGCTCGTGGCCGCGGGCGAGGGCCGCAAGGACGCCGAGACGCACCGCATGAGCGGCCGCGCCCGCGACGGCCGGCTCGTGCACTTCACGCCCGCCGGGTCCGTTGTGGACCGTGGGGTGCGCCCGGGCGACGTCGTCGAGACGGTGATCACCTACGGCGCCCCGCACCACCTGGTCGCCGACGGCGACCTCCTGACGCACCGCCGCACGCGAGCGGGCGACAACGCCGAAGCGGGTCTTCGGCCCAAGACGAGCGGGGTCACGCTGGGACTGCCGGGCGTCGGAGCCCCGGCCGTCGAGCCGGCCCCGGTGAGTGGGTGTGCGCTGTGAGCGAGCCAGGAACGCCGGCCGAGGTCGACGAGGAGCTGACCGACCAGATCGACCAGGCGGGAGCGCGCGCGTCTCGCACGGTGGAGCTGGGCCGTCGCGGCTTCTACATCGCCGTGTTCATCGTCGTGCTGCTCGTGGCGCAGTTCCTGCCCTGGGTCGGCGACCACGCGGGCTACCAGGTGCTGCAGGGCGCCGGCGGCGGCATCCCGCAACTGTTCGCCGCGACGTCCACGGGCATCGGCGTCCTCGCCGGCGCGGTGGGCGTGGCGACGCGCCGCTGGTGGGTCGCCTGGTGCTGCGCCGCCGGCGGCTGGTTCGCCTCGGTGGACGGCCTGCTGTCCGTGTGGTCCCAACAGTCGGCCCACGCCAACGGCGCCACCGGCGGCGGCCCGGGAATCGGCATGATCGTCGCGTGGATCGCCACGATCGTCCTGGCGACGATGTGGATGCGGACGGCTTTCTCGCGCGCTTGAGAACCGGGGGAAGCCTCGCCGCGCCTTGATCCGACGGCGCGGCGGTCCCGGTCGCGCTGCTCGTGGTGCGATTTTTGTCGTGCCGGAGTGAGAGAATGGAAACCGGGGGTCCCCCTGGGCGGTCGTGAAGGGACCCTTCATTCCTTCAGCCGACGCGAGCACCCACGCCACACGCGTAGCGAGCAGGCCAGCCCACCGCGAGTGTTTCGCGCGCGCCACCCACGCCACCGCGAGTACCGAGCCTGTCAGCTGATCACCCGTCGCGACCACCAACAACCCGAACGATCGAAAAAGGCCGCTCCCCGGGCGAAACCCGAGGAGCGGCCCTCTCCGGAAACAATCAGCGATCCGCCACCGCGGCCTCCGCCGCTTCCATCCACTCGCGCCACTGAGCCGCCTGCTCGTCGGCCTTGCGAGCGCGGCGCTCGTCGCCCGCGGCGCGGGCCTTGGCGGCCTGCGACTCGAACTGCTCGACGCGCTCGCGGAACTGGGCGGCGCGGGCCTGGGCCTCGGGGTCGGTGCGGCGCCAGCGGCTGTCCTCGGCGGACTTGACGGCGTCCTGGACGGCCTTGAGGCGGCCGTCGAGCTCGCGGATGCGTTCGCGGGGGACCTTGCCGATCTCGTCCCACTGTTCCTGGATGCGGCGCAGCGCGGACTTGGCGGCGTCGAGGTTGGCGGCGACGTCGATCTTCTCCGCCTCGACCAGCAGCTCTTCCTTGCGGGCGGCGTTGCCGGCGAACTCGGCGTCGCGTTCGGTGAACACGGCCGAGCGGCGGGCGAAGAAGGCGTCCTGGGCCGCGCGGAAGCGCTGCCACAGGGCCTCGTCGCTGTCCTTGGGCGCGCGGCCCGCGGCGCGCCACTCGGCCATCAGCTCCTTGTAGCGGCCGGCGGTGGCGCCCCAGTCGTCGGACTCGGCGAGCGACTCGGCCTCGGCGATGAGCTCTTCCTTGCGGTGCTTGGCGCTCGCGCGCTGCTTGTCCAGCTCCGCGAAGTGCGAGCCGCGGCGGCGGTTGAACGCCTCGCGGGCCTTGGAGAACCGCTTCCACAACTCGTCGTCGGTCTTGCGGTCGACGCCCTTGACCGTCTTCCACTCGTCCAGGATCGTGCGCAGCCGGTCGCCCGCGACCTTCCACTGGGTCGAGTCGGCGGCGATCTTCTCGGCTTCCTCGGCCAGCTCCTGCTTGCGCGAAACGGCGGCCGCGCGGGCCTCCTCGCGCTCCTGCTTGACCTTGCCCAGCGCCTTCTCGGCGGCGGCGATCACGTACTCGACGCGCGCGGCCAGCGCGGCGAGGTCACCGACCACCGCCGACTCGGCCAGCCCGTCGCGGATCTGCGTGGCGTTCGACAGCGCGTGCTTCGGGTCGCCGACGCCCGAGCTCAGCCGGGTCTCCAGCAGCTCGACCTCGGTGCGCACGTCGTCGAAGCGGCGGGCGTAGTGCACCAGTCCTTCGTCGGGTGTGCCCGCCTGCCAGACCCCGACCGCGCGTTCGCCGTCGGCCGTGAAGACGAAAACTGTGCCCTCGGCGTCGACCCGGCCCCAGGTGGACGGGCTGGGCTCGGCGGCCGGAACCGGGGGTGCGGTCTGGGCGCCGCCGGGCGCGTGGGGCACGGGGTGCGGTGCCGGGGTGCCGCTGGACGTGTTCTCCTGGGCCATCGCAGGCTCCTTATCGCCTGTACGCCCGCTGGTGCGGGCGCCCCGCGTGCTGCGGGGCCGGGTTACGCTGTGGTGCTTCCGGGGGCATGGGGCCCCAGCGGCATTCAAGCAGCTCAGCGCCTGCTGTGGTACTGGATGAGCCACCTGAAGCCAGTGATCCTACTTCTCCTTGACGCTCCGTGTCGGCGGTCCTCCCCGTCCAGGTACCCTCGGCCAGCGTGATCAGCCCTGCTCAGCCGCCTCGTCCGGTCGCTGTCGTCGGTCCCACGGCCACCGGGAAGACGGCGCTGGCCGTGGAGCTGGCCCTCGCTCTCGGCGGCGAGGTCGTGAACGCCGACGCGCTCCAGCTCTACCGCGGCATGGACCTCGGCACGGCCAAGGCCACCGAAGCCGAGCGGCGCGGCGTGCCCCACCACCTGCTCGATGTCCTCGACGTCACCGAGACCGCGTCCGTCGCGGCCTACCAGCGCGACGCTCGCCGCGTGATCGAAGACCTCCTCGCCGCCGGCCGCGTGCCCGTCCTGACCGGCGGCTCCGGCCTCTACGTGCAGGCTGTGCTCGACGACCTGAAGTTTCCCGGCACCGACGCGGGCGTCCGGGCCCGGCTCGACGAAGAAGCGACCGAACGCGGCACGGCGGTCCTCTACGCGCGCCTGACCGAACAAGACCCGGCCGCAGCCGCCGCCATCCTGCCGACGAACACCCGCCGGATCGTGCGCGCCCTCGAGGTCATGGAGCTGACCGGAGAGCCCTTCTCCGCGAACCTGCCCAAGCCCGGCCCCGCGCGCTACGGCACGGTGCTGATCGGCATCGACCGCGACGCCGGCGAGCTCGACGAGCGCGTCGACCTGCGGGTGGAGCGGATGTTCGAGGCCGGGCTCGTCGACGAGGTGCGGCGGCTCGAAGCCCGCGGCCTGCGCGACGGCAAAACGGCGTCGCGGGCGCTGGGCTACCAGCAGGTGCTCGCCGAGCTCGACGGCGAAGGCGACTTCGCCGCGGCCGCCGCCGCGACCGCACAGGCCACCCGCCGCTTCGTCCGGCGGCAGCGCTCCTGGTTCCGCCGCGACAAGCGGATCCGGTGGTTCGACGGCGCTTCCCCCGACCTGGCCGCGCGCGTGCTCGACGCCCTGGCCCAGTAATCTTGTCCCCATGGGCGGCATCGAGTTTCTCAAGGGGCACGGCACGCAGAACGACTTCGTGCTGCTGCCCGACGCGTCCGGCCGCCTCGACCTCACGGCGGAGCGCGTGGCGGCCCTGTGCGACCGCCGGCGCGGCTTGGGCGCCGACGGCGTGCTGCGCGTGGTGCGCGCCAACGCGGCGGGTGAGGCGTCCGAGGGCGAGTGGTTCATGGACTACCGCAACGCCGACGGTTCCATCGCCGAGATGTGCGGCAACGGCGTGCGCGTGTTCGCCCGCTACCTCGTCGACGCCGGCCTGGCGGGCGACGGCCACTTCACCGTCGGCACCCGCGCGGGCGACCGGCCGGTGGTGGTCCACCCCGACCGCTCCGTGACCGTCGGCATGGGCCCGGCCACGATCACCGGCACCTCGGTCACGGTGGTGGCGGGCAGCCCGTTCTCGGGCGTGGCCGTGGACGTCGGCAACCCGCACCTGGTGTCGGTGCTCGACGACGACGTCGCCGACCTCGACCTGCGTGAGCAGCCCGACTTCGACCACGACGTGTTCCCGACCGGCGTGAACCTCGAGTTCGTGAACCTGCTCGGCCAGGGCGCGCTGCGCATGCGCGTCCACGAGCGGGGCGTGGGGGAGACGCGCTCGTGCGGCACCGGCACGGTGGCCGCGGTCGCCGCCGCGCTGCACCTGGCCGGCACCGACACGGGCGAGTCCACTGTGGACATCCCTGGCGGCCGTGTGGTCGTCACCGTCGAACGCGGTGCGGCCACCCTCACCGGCCCGGCGGAGATCGTCGCGCGCGGCGAGCTCGACGAAGCCTGGTGGGCCGCCGCCGGGGCGTAACGCACCCCCATGCGGCGTTGGTTGCGCTGAGCGCACCCAATGTGGCGTTGGTTGCGTTCAACGCACCGAACGCCACATTGGGGGAGCGCTCAGCCCACTGTCACCTCGACGGCCAGCTCACCGTCACCGGGACGAGTGGTCACGGCGGAGATCACTCCGGCCGCCCGCACGTCGTCCGACACCGCGGCGAACCCGGTCAGCAGGTCGTCGGAGGCGCTCACCGTGAGCGTCTCCACGGCCGAGCGCATCGACACCTTCGCGTCCGTCTTGGCCCGCCGCACGGCCGCGATCACCGAGCCGGCCAGCGGCAGCAGCGCGGGGTCACCCTCGATCGACGGCGCCGAAGGCCACGGCGCGCGGTGCACCGAACCCTCCTGCCACCACGACCAGACCTCCTCGGCCGTGTAAGGCAGCACCGGCGCGAACAGCCGCACCAGCACCGAAAGCGCGGTCGTCAGCGCCGCGCGCGCCGAGTCGGCCGCCGCCTCGCCGCGGTCGCCGTACGCGCGAGCCTTGACCAGCTCGACGTAGTCGTCGCAGAAGGTCCAGAAGAACGTCTCCGTCACCTGCAGCGCCCGTGCCTGGTCCAGGCCTTCGAACGCCGCCGTCGCCTCGCCGACCACGCGCCCGAGCGCGGCGAGCACTGACCGGTCCAGCGGTTCCGTCACCACCGCGTCCGCCGAGGGCAGGCCGAGGCCGAGCACGAACCGGCTCACGTTGAGCAGCTTCGTGGCCAGCCGGCGTCCGACCTTCATCTGGCCCTGGTCCTCGGCCGTGTCGACGCCGGGCCGCGCGCTCGCCGCCCAGTAGCGCACGGCGTCGGGCCCGAACTGGTCCAGCAGCGCGGCCGGCGTGACGACGTTGTCCTTCGACTTCGACATCTTCTTGCGGTCCGGGTCGAGCACCCAGCCGGAGATCACCGCGTCGCGCCAGGGCAGCACGTGCTCTTCCAGCTCCGAGCGCACGGCCGTGGAGAACAGCCAGGTGCGGATGATCTCGTGCGCCTGCGGCCGCAGCGAGTACGGGTAGACGCGGCGGAACAGGTCGTCGTCGAGGCTCCAGCGCCCGGCGATCTGCGGCGTGAGCGACGACGTGGCCCACGTGTCCATCACGTCCACCTCGCCCGCGAACCCGCCCGGTTTCCCGCGCTGGTCCTCGGTGTAGCCGGGCGGCACGTCCGTGGTCGGGTCCACCGGCAGGGCCGCATCCGCGGGCACCAGCACGGCGTCGTGGTCGGGCTCGCCGTGCTCGTCGAGCGGGTACCAGACGGGGATGGGCACGCCGAAGAACCGCTGGCGGCTCACCAGCCAGTCGCTCGTGAGGCCCTCGGCCCAGGCGCGGTAGCGCACCTCCATGTGCGGCGGCACCCAGTTGAGCTCGCCGCCGCGCTCGATCAGCTTCGCGCGCAGCTTCTCGTCGCGCCCGCCGTTGGTGAGGTACCACTGGCGGCTGGTGACGATCTCGAGCGGCCGGTCGCCCTTCTCGTAGAACTTCACCGCGTGCGTGATCGTCCGCGGCTCACCGCGCAGCGACCCCTCGGCCCGCAGCGCCTCGACGAGGAGCTGGCGTCCCGTGTGGACGGTCTTGCAGGCCAGCGGCGCGTACGCCTCGGCGGGCACCCCCCGCGGCGGCTCGGGCAGGAACCGGCCGTCGCGCCCGAGCACCGGGCGCGTCTCCAGCCGCAGCGCGCGCCACCACGTGACGTCGGTGGTGTCGCCGAAGGTGCAGACCATCGCGATGCCGGTGCCCTTCTCGGGATCGGCGAGGTGGTGCGCGTGCACCGGCACCTCGACGCCGAACACGGGCGTGCGCACCGTTTTCCCGACGAGGTCGCGATAGCGTTCGTCGTCCGGGTGCGCCACGAGCGCGACGCACGCGGGCAGCAGCTCCGGGCGCGTGGTGGAGATGAGCACCTCGGCGCCTTCGCCGGTGCGGAACACGAGGTCGTGGTACGCGCCGGGCCGCTCGCGGTCCTCCAGCTCGGCCTGCGCGACGGCGGTGCGGAAAGTGGTGTCCCACAACGTCGGCGCCTCGGCCTGGTAGGCCTCCTCTCGGGAGAGGTTGCGCAGGAAGGCGCGCTGCGAGATCTCCGTGGTGGCCGGGTCGATGGTCTGGTACGCCAGCGTCCAGTCCACCGACAGGCCCACGCGCCGCCAGACGTCCTCGAAGACCTTCTCGTCCTGTTCGGACAGCGTGCGGCACAGCTCCACGAAGTTGCGGCGCGACACCGGGATCACGTCCTTGCCGGGCTTGGCCGGCGGCGTGAACGACGGGTCGTAGGGCAGGGCCGGCTCGCAGCGCACGCCGTAGTGGTTCTGCACGCGGCGCTCGGTGGGCAGGCCGTTGTCGTCCCAGCCGACCGGGTAGAACACCTCACGCCCGCGCATGCGCTGGTAGCGCGCGAGGACGTCGGTGTGCGTGTAGGAGAACACGTGGCCGATGTGGAGCGAACCACTCGCCGTGAGCGGCGGGGTGTCGATCGAGTAGACGGCCTCGCGCGGCTTCGTGCGGTCGAAGCGGTGGACGCCGTCGCGCTCCCATACCGCTACCCACTTGGCCTCCAGACCGTCGACACCGACCTTGTCCGGGACACGAGGGCTGGGCTGGGGGGATGCGTTCATGAACCAACTCTAGGCGGGCGCCTCCACCGCTTTCTCGCCCACCGGCAGGTCACGCATGCGCCGCAGCGGCGAGCACACGACCCACAGCGCGGCGGCCAGCTGGCCGATCACCGCCGTCCACAGGGCACCGGTCAGCCCGAGCCCTTCGCCGAGCGCGCCGCCCAGCAGGCCCCCGAGCGGCATCGTGCCCCACACGATGAACCGCACGCTCGCGTTCATCCGGCCGAGCAGGCGGTCGGGTGTGATCGCCTGGCGGTAGGAGACCTGCGCGACGTTGTAGAGGATCACGCCGAACCCGGCCAGCGCGAGGCCGAAGCCGGCGAGGGGCACGCGCCAGCCGGGTCCCGCCAGCGGCACGAGCAGGTTGCCGGGCCACACGAGCATCGGCAGCAGCCAGATCGACCGCGCCTGCCCGACGCGGCGGATGATCGGGCCCGAGAACAGCGCGCCGAGGATCCCGCCGATGCCGCCGACGGCCAGCAGCCCGCCGACCGCCGCCGGTGGCAGCCCGGCCGTGCGTGTCAGGAACAGCACCTCCACGGCCTGCGCGGCGGCGCCGAAGAGGTTCGCGGTGGCGGTGCACGCGACGATGGCGCGCAGCGGCTTGTCGGTGAACACGAACCTCAGGCCCTCGAGCATCTGTGGCAGCAGGCGTTCGTGGCCGGTCTTCTCGGGCAGCGTCTCGACCGTGCGGATCCGCCACAGGCACAGTGCGGAGGCGAGGTAACCGAGGCCGGTGACCAGCACCGTGCTGGCCGCGCCCACGAACTGCACCAGCACACCCGCCGCGCTCGGCCCGGCGATCTGGGCCGAGGACTGCACGCCCTGCAGCTTCGCGTTGCCCTCCAGCAGGCGGTCGCGGCCCACGAGCGCGGGCAGGTAGGCCTGGTAGGACACGTCGAAGAACACCGTGCCGATGCCCACGAACAGCACGACGCCGATCAGCTGCGGCATCGTCAGCACGCCGGTCCACCACGCGACCGGGATGCTCAGGATCAGCAGGGCCCGGGTGAGGTCGGCCGCGAGCATCACGGGCCGCTTGCGCATCCGGTCCACCCACACGCCCGCCGGCAGGCCGATGAGCAGGAACCCCAGCGTCTCGGCCGTCGTCAGCAGGCCCATCTCGAACGGCGTCGCCGCCAGCGTGACCGCCGCCAGCAGCGGGATCGCCGTGATGCCGACGAACGTGCCGAGCTGGCTCGCCGTGTCGCCGGTGAAGAGCCGCCGGAAGTCGGCGTGGAAGAAGAGGGAGTCCCGGTTCACTCGATCGAGTGTCGACGAGTGATTGGAAAGTGTCAATCACTTACTCGTGCCTAGGCTGTGCGGGTGCCGACCCCACGACGCCCTTCGACGGAGGCCGAGGCCGCCGCGCTCGCGTCCGGAATACGCCTGCGCATCATCCGGTTGACCTCCTTCGAGGCCATGACCAACAAGGAGCTGGCCGAGCGGCTCGGCCGCGACCCGGCGACCACGTTGCACCACGTGCGGCGCCTGGTGGAAACGGGTTTTCTCGCCCCGCAGGAGGAGCGCCGCGGCGCTCGTGGTGCCAAGGAGATCCCGTACCTGTCCACCGGCCTGTCCTGGCAGCTCGACAACGGCGAGGCCGGCGCTTCCGTCGGCCAGGCCATGCTCGAGGCCTACCTCGCCGAGATCGGGGAGGCCGACCCCGCCGAGGTCGACGCCAGCCGGCTCGTGTTCCAGGTCTCGCCCGCCGAGGTCGCCGAGTTCAAGGACCGGCTCACGCAGCTGCTCGAGGAGTTCCGTGAACGGCCCGCCCGGCCCGGCGCCGACCGGACCGCGATCTATTTGTCCGTCTATCCCAGCAGGTAATCACTCGGCTCCCGCGCCGAATCGTGGGAGCATGGAGGCACGATGACAGAACTGACACACGAAGACCTGTACGACGACGACCCGTCGACCGGTGAGATGGAGCTCGAGGACCGCGCCTCGCTCCGCCGCGTCGCAGGCCTGTCGACCGAACTCACAGACGTCACCGAGGTCGAATACCGCCAGCTGCGGCTGGAGCGCGTCGTGCTGGTCGGCGTGTGGACCGAAGGCACCGCCGAGCAGTCGGAAGCCTCCCTCGCCGAGCTGGCGAGGCTGGCCGAGACCGCCGGTTCCGAGGTGCTCGAGGGCCTCGTCCAGCGGCGCACCAAGCCCGACCCGGCTACCTACGTCGGCTCCGGCAAGGTGCGGGAGCTGCGTGACGTGGTGGTGGCGACCGGCGCGGACACGGTGATCTGCGACGGCGAGCTCTCGCCCGGCCAGCTGCGCCAGCTGGAGGAGAAGGTCAAGGTCAAGGTGATCGACCGGACCGCCCTGATCCTCGACATCTTCGCGCAGCACGCCCGCTCCAAGGAGGGCAAGGCGCAGGTCGAGCTGGCCCAGCTGCAGTACCTCATCCCGCGGCTTCGCGGTTGGGGTGCGTCGCTGTCCCGGCAGGCCGGTGGCCGTGCCGGTGGCGCCAACGGCGGTGTGGGCCTGCGCGGTCCCGGTGAGACGAAGCTGGAAACCGACCGGCGGCGGATCAACAAGCGCGTGGCGAAGCTGCGCCGCGAGATCGCGTCGATGGACACGATCCGCGAGACCAAGCGCGGCCGGCGCGTGGCCAACGAGGTGCCCAGCGTGGCGATCGTCGGCTACACCAACGCCGGCAAGTCGAGCCTGCTCAACGCGCTGACCGGCGCGGGGGTGCTGGTGGAGGACGCGCTGTTCGCCACCCTGGACCCGACCACGCGCCGGGCCCAGACGGCCGACGGGCGCACGTTCACCCTCACCGACACCGTCGGGTTCGTGCGGCACCTGCCGCACCAGCTGGTGGACGCGTTCCGCTCGACGCTGGAGGAGGCGGCCGACGCCGACCTGCTGCTGCACGTCGTCGACGGAGCCGACCCGGCGCCCGAGGAGCAGGTGAACGCCGTGCGCGAGGTGCTCGGCGAGATCACCCGCACCCGCAAGGAGCCGCTGCCGCCCGAGCTGCTGGTGATCAACAAGGCCGACGCGGCCGACCAGGTCACGCTCGCCCGGCTGCGGCACCAGCTGGCGGGTTCCGTGCTGGTGTCCGCCCGGACCGGCGCGGGCATCCCGGAGCTGGCCGAGGTGCTCGCCGACCGCCTGCCGCGGCCGCAGGTCGTGGTCGAGGCGCTGGTCCCGTACTCGCGCGGCGAGCTCGTGGCCCGCGCCCACGCGGACGGCGAGGTGCTCGAGGAGGAGCACGTGGCCGACGGCACGCGGCTGCTCGTGCGGGTCCACCCGGACCTCGCGGCGGCTTTGCGCCGGTACGAAACCAACTCCTCGGCGCTCTGAACGTCTTCCGTAGTGTGCGGCCTGACCGGGCCGCACACTACGGAGGTGAGCTGGTGCGGGTCGTCCTCGCGGTGACGGCGGTTTTGCTGGTGCTGGGCGCTGTGCCCGCCGCCGCGGCGGCGCCACCACCCGCGCCTTCATCGCTGTGCAAGGTCACCGACTCGCGGCTGGGGGAGCTCTCCGGCCTCGTCTCCGACGGCGAGCACTGGTACGCGATCAACGACGGCGGCACGAAGGTGCAGGTCTTCGTCCTCGACCACTCGTGCAAGGTGCAGAAGGTGCTCTCCGCGAGCACCGACCCGTACGACGTCGAGGACCTCGCACGCGCGGCCGACGGCACCCTGTGGCTCTCGGACACCGGCGACAACAGCCACAAGCGCACGACCGTGGCGCTCATGGAGATGAAACCTTCGGGCGGCAGCGTGACGTTGCACCGCCTGACCTATCCCGACGGGCCGCACGACACCGAGGCCCTGCTGCTCGACCGCTCGGGCACGCCGTACCTGATCACCAAGGAAGTGCTGGGCGACGCGGCCGTCTACCGGCCGACGGGCCCCTTGGCCACGCCCGGGCCGACCGCGTTGGAGAAGGTCGGTTCGCTGACCATCCATGACACCGACACGGTGGGCGGCCCGGTGGGCGCCTTCGGCTCCGTGCTGGTCACGGGCGGCGCCACCAGCGCCGACGGCCACGTCGTGGCCCTGCGCACCTACACCGACGCGTACCTGTACCCCGCCCCGGACGGCGACGTGCTGGAGGCGCTCAAACGCAACCCCGTACGGATCCCCCTGCCGAACGAGAAGCAGGGCGAAGCCCTCGCCTTCGAACCCGACGGCACCCTGCTGTCGGGCGGCGAAGGCGTCGGCCAGCCCATCCGCGCGGTGAAAAACGCGACGGCCCTGGTGGCGGGCGCCGCCGCACCCCAACGCGAGGCGGCCAAGCCCCCCGCTTCCGGCGCGACCGGCGGCTCGGACGACTCGTCCGGCCTGCCACTGCTGCCGGTGGTGGGCATCGCGGTGGTCGTGGTGCTGATCGGCTGGTTCTTGCTGAGCCGGCTTCGGCGCCGCCCGCGCCGCTGAGTCCTGGCCGCTGGGTCCTCAGCGGGTCTGCTCGGCTGGGTCCTGCCGGCTGCGAGCCGGCTCGGCTGCGTTTGCCTTTGGCCCGTCGAACTGACTCTGTGCGCTGAAGAACCCGCGGTGGCGAATCCACGCTGATGAACCTGCGCCGCCGGAACTCGCGCGGGTGAACGGGCGCACGCTGCAGCAGTGAACCCGCGCCGGTGGCCTCAGCGCCGCGGAGGTCTGACCGGCTGGGTCCGGGCCGCTGAATGCGGGTCGGCTCAGCTGCGTTCCCCGCGGCCTGTCGGGCTGACTCCGGTCGCCTCGCGCTGAGGAAACCCGGGGTGGCGAACCCACGCTGATGAACCTGCGCCGCCAGAACTCGCGCGGGTGAACGGCCGCACGCTTCAGCGGTGAACCCACGCCGGTGAGTCCTGGTCGCTGGGCCTGGCTGGCTGCGTCCTGGCCGCCGAGGTCCGCTCCGGGGAGGCGACCGGGGCGTGGCGCACACAGCGGCAAGACCACAAGCCAAGACCACAAGCCAAGACCACTCAACGGGCCACTCAGCACCCGGCGGGCCGCGCGGCACCGTCCACACCGGACACCGGGAAGCTCCCGCCCGCGGCGCGGGGACGATCGAGGCCGGGCATCCTCGTCGCCGGCCCGCGGCCGCGTGGGTGGGGTTCCTGGTCTAGAGGCGCCGGAGGACCGCGACGACCTTGCCGAGGATGGTGGCGTCGTCGCCGGGGATCGGTTCGTAGGCCTCGTTGTGCGGCATCAGCCAGACGTGGCCGTCCTTGCGCTTGAACGTCTTCACCGTGGCCTCGCCGTCGATCATGGCGGCCACGATGTCGCCGTTCTCGGCGGCGGGCTGCTGGCGGACCACGACCCAGTCGCCGTCGGTGATGGCGGCGTCGACCATCGAGTCGCCGGTGACGCTGAGCAGGAAGAGCTCACCTTCGCCGACGATCTCGCGCGGCAGCGGGAAGACATCCTCGATCGCCTGCTCCGCCAGCACCGGGCCACCGGCCGCGATCCGGCCGACCAGCGGCACGTACGCCGCCTTCGGCATGGACGGCTGCTGGTCGATGTCGATGCCCATCGGGTTGTCGTCCGTCGTCGAGAGCACGCCCACGGCCCGCGGCCGGTTCGCGTCGCGGCGCAGGTATCCCTTGCGCTGCAACGCCCGCAGCTGGTGGGACACCGACGAGGTCGACGTGAGCCCCACGGCTTCGCCGATCTCGCGGACGCTCGGCGGGTAGCCGAACCGGGCCACCCAGGTGCGGATCACGTCGAGCACTTGCTGTTGCCGCACAGTCAGCGTCTCGTCCACGTCGTAGACCTCGGGCAGGGCCGTCACCTTGCCCGAGCCACCGGGCGTGGTGCCCGCCTTGCTCTCCTTCGCCACTGTGTGTCCTCTCCCCACTGGGCGTCGCCTCCCAGATGTTTCACGGTCGCCTCGCCGGCGGCCCGCGGGTAACGCGTGCGCCGGCCGGCTCCCGCGGACGCGGGTGCCCTCGCCGGCGACATCTGCCCGGCAGATGTCCTGGTCACCGACGTTAGCCCACCGAGCGTGACGATTTCAAACATCTGTTCGATCGACACGCCGTGTCCTCTCGATTTTGTCGGTGCGGGGTGGTAGACCTTCGCACGGACGTTCGATAGAACGCCTGTTCGACCTGAACCGCATTGTCGCCGGTGAGAGCACCGGACCGGGCTCGGATCGAACCGATCAGCAGGTCAGAAGGAGGTTCGCCATGTCGATTCTGGCAGACCGCGGGATCGTCCGCCCGCTCCGGCCCGCCCGGCAGGCCGCCGCTCCGGCTCGGGTTCCCTCGGGTCCCCCGATCGGTCCCACGACACCCGTTCGCGGCACGCGCGAGCGCCGGGGCGAGCCGCTGCGGCCGCCGACACGCGCCCGGGTGGTCGCGGGGCATCGCGTAGTGCCGGCCACGTGTGCCGAGCCGCGCCGGCCCGCCGTGCGGTGGCCGTGGCTCGCCGCGATCGCCGTCGCCGCCTGCCTGGTGGTCACCGTTCTGGGTGTTTTCGGGTCCGGCACGCCGGGTGGAGCGGTGCCCGCGCGCACGGCGTCGGTGTCCGTGCAGCAGGGCGACACGCTGACCGCGATCGCCGCCCGGTTCGCCCCCGACTCGGACCAGGCCGCCGTGGTCGAGCGCATCAAACAGCTCAACCACCTCGACGACGCCGTCCTCGTGCCGGGTCTGCCGCTCACCGTGCCGGTCGCGTCGGAGGTGGCCGGGTTCGGTTCGTGACCGTCGGGATGTGCGCGATCGCACCCCGAATCGGTGCCTTCTTCACCCGCTTGTGTCGCTTGCGTGGGCCGTCCGGGCGATCTATGGTCAACCCCTACATCTGGTAGTTACACCGCTGTAGTTGGTCCACAGGTAGGGGTAGACTGGAGACCAGTTGTCCACAGCTGGGCGGTGTTCACCCACCGGTTGTCCACAAGTCGATCACCAGGCGCGGGTCCGTGCGGGGTGATCGTGGTCCAGGCCGTAGCGTGGCGGCAGGGGCCGGCGTGGATGGACTCGGCCGGCGTTGAGGGGAAGGTGATCGGCGGATGAGGTGCCCGTTCTGCCGGCATGCGGACTCTCGGGTCGTCGACTCCCGAGAGGTGGATGAAGGACAGGCGATCCGGCGGCGGCGCTCGTGCGCCCAGTGCGGCCGGCGCTTCACCACGTCGGAGACGATGGTGCTCGCCGTCGTCAAGCGGTCCGGCGTCACCGAGCAGTTCAGCCGGGACAAGGTCGTCAACGGCGTGCGGCGGGCCTGTCAGGGCCGGCCGGTCGACGACGACGCGCTGCAGAAGCTCGCGCAGCGCGTGGAGGAGTCGATCCGCTCCGCCGGTCTGGCGGAGATCCCGAGCCACGAGGTCGGCCTGGCCATCCTCGGTCCCTTGCGGGAGCTCGACGGGGTCGCCTACCTCCGGTTCGCCAGCGTCTACCGCTCGTTCTCCTCGGTCGAGGACTTCGAGAAGGAGATCGCGGACCTGCGGGAAGCCATGGCGGGGACTGCCGCGGAAGAAGGAAGCGAGCGCGCCGGAGACGACTGAGTGTCGCCTGCGCCGCGCGGGAGCGAGGGACGAGACCCGATGACCGAAACCGTGGGAACCGGCGCGGCGGCCGCCGGCCGGAGCAAGAAAAAGGCCAGTGGCGGTCTGTCCGTCAAGCGGGTCTTCACGACCGAAGGCGTGCACCCGTACGACGAGGTCGCGTGGGAGCAGCGCGACGTCGTGATGACCAACTGGCGCGACGGCAGCGTGAACTTCGAGCAGCGGGGCGTCGAGTTCCCCGGGTTCTGGTCGGTGAACGCCACCAACATCGTCACCAGCAAGTACTTCCGCGGCGCCGTCGGCTCCCCGCAGCGCGAGAGCAGCCTCAAGCAGCTCATCGACCGCGTGGTGAAGACGTACGTGAAGGCCGCCGCGGACCACGGTTACTTCGCCGGCGCGGGCGACCTGGAGATCTTCGAGCACGAGCTCACCTGGATGCTGCTGCACCAGGTCTTCAGCTTCAACTCCCCGGTCTGGTTCAACGTCGGCACGTCCTCGAAGCAGCAGGTCTCGGCGTGCTTCATCCTGTCGGTCGACGACACGATGGAGTCGATCCTGAACTGGTACCGCGAGGAGGGCCTGATCTTCAAGGGCGGCTCCGGCGCGGGCCTCAACCTCTCCCGCATCCGCTCCTCGAAGGAGCTGCTCACCTCTGGCGGCACGGCGTCCGGCCCGGTCTCGTTCATGCGCGGCGCCGACGCGTCCGCGGGCACCATCAAGTCCGGCGGCGCCACGCGGCGCGCGGCGAAGATGGTCGTGCTCGACGTCGACCACCCCGACATCGAGGAGTTCATCCAGACGAAGGCGCGTGAAGAGGAGAAGATCAAGGTCCTCCGCGACGCCGGGTTCGACATGGACCTCTCCGGCGCGGACATCGCGTCGGTGCAGTACCAGAACGCCAACAACTCCGTGCGCGTGTCCGACGAGTTCATGCAGGCCGTGGAGAACGGCACGGAGTTCGGGCTGCGCGCCCGCCTCACGGGCGAGGTCATCGAGCGCACCGACGCGAAGAAGCTGTTCCGCACCATGGCGCAGGCCGCGTGGGAGTGCGCCGACCCGGGCGTGCAGTACGACGGCACGATCAACGACTGGCACACCTGCCCGGAGTCCGGCCGCATCAGCGCGTCGAACCCGTGCAGCGAGTACATGCACCTCGACAACTCCAGCTGCAACCTGGCGTCGCTGAACCTGCTGAAGTTCGTGTCGGAGGACGGCACGTTCGACGCGCCGCTGTTCGCGAAGGCCGTGGAGTTCGTGATCACGGCGATGGACATCTCCATCTGCTTCGCCGACTTCCCGACCGAGCCGATCGCCGACACCACGCGCAAGTTCCGCCAGCTGGGCATCGGGTACGCCAACCTGGGCGCGCTGCTGATGGCGCTGGGCCACGCGTACGACTCCGAAGGCGGCCGCGCGCTCGCCGGCGCGATCACGTCGCTGATGACCGGTGTGTCGTACCGGCGTTCGGCGGAGATGGCGAAGGTCGTGGGCGCGTACGAGGGTTACGCGCGCAACGCCGAGGCGCACCAGCGCGTGATGCGCAAGCACGCCGCGGCCAACGAGCTGGTGCGCACGTACCACTCCAACGACGCGGCCGTCCGCGCGCTGGCCACCGAGGAGTGGCAGCGCGGCATCGAGCTCGGCACACGCCACGGCTGGCGCAACGCGCAGGCCTCGGTGCTCGCGCCGACCGGCACCATCGGCTTCATGATGGACTGCGACACCACGGGCATCGAGCCGGACTTCTCGCTGGTGAAGTTCAAGAAGCTCGTCGGCGGCGGGTCGATGCAGATCGTGAACCAGACCGTGCCGCGCGCGCTGAAGGTGCTGGGCTACCAGGACGAGCAGGTGGAGGCGATCGTCGAGTACGTGGCGCAGCACGGCCACGTCGTCGACGCGCCGGGCCTGCGTCCGGAGCACTACGAGGTGTTCGACTGCGCGGTGGGCGAGCGGTCCATCGCGCCGATGGGCCACGTGCGGATGATGGCCGCGGTGCAGCCGTTCCTGTCGGGCGCGATCTCGAAGACGGTGAACATGCCGGAGACGGCGACCGTCGAAGAGGTCGAGGAGATCTACTTCCAGGGCTGGAAGCTGGGCCTCAAGGCGCTCGCGATCTACCGCGACAACTGCAAGGTCGGCCAGCCGCTGTCCACGGCGAAGAAGAAGGAAGCCGAGCCGGAGCCGGAGAAGGTCGTCGAGTACCGCCCGGTGCGCCGCCGCCTGCCGAAGAAGCGCCCGAGCCAGACCGTCTCCTTCACCGTCGGCGGCGCCGAGGGCTACCTCCACGCCGGCTCCTACCCGGACGACGGCCTCGGCGAGATCTTCGTCAAGCTCGGCAAGCAGGGCTCGACGCTGGCGGGCGTCATGGACGCCTTCTCGATGTCCATCTCCGTCGGTCTCCAGCACGGCATCCCGCTGGAGTTCTACGTCTCGAAGTTCTCCAACCTGCGCTTCGAACCCGCCGGCATGACGGACGACCCGGACATCCGCATCGCCACCAGCGTGATGGACTACCTGTTCCGCCGGCTGGCCCTCGACTACCTGCCCTACGAGAAGCGCTCGCAACTCGGCATCTTCACCGCCGACGAACGCTCCGCCGAAGTGGAATCCAACTACGGCGGCATGGACCTCGAGGCCCTGCGCACCAGCGTCGACTCCTCCCCGGCGTCGGCCCCTTCGGCCCCTGCTCAGGAACCGTCCACCCCGGACGCGCACTCCACGGCCGAACTGATGGAACTCCACCTGGGCAAAGCCGCCGACGCGCCTTTGTGCATGACGTGCGGCACGAAGATGCGGCCCGCGGGGTCGTGCTACGCGTGTGAAGGGTGTGGGGCGACGTCGGGTTGTAGCTGATCGTGGTGAAGCGGGGAGCCGGGGTTCCGGTTCCCCGCTTTGCTTTTCCGCTACCGGCTTCGTGGAGTAATGGTTTGCCGCCCGAGGGTTTCGCTGCCACGCTCGGTCCATGACCGAAAGAATCGAGACCTCCGCACGCCGGTGAGGCTCCAGCCCGAGCCGATGCCGCTCGGACCCCGGCAGACCTTGCTCAACCATGCGCAGCGGCTGCACTCGTTGTCACCCGGTTCACCGTTGCCCCGCGACGGCGAGCCCTACCCCGACGACGCGCTCCACCGCGGCCGAAACCGCCCCAGGCCACCCGAGGACAGGAGCCTGGTCGGCATAGCCGCGGCAAGGATTCTCGCGGACTAATTCGCGGATCCTTCGGCTGTACCCGGCGATCTCGCGGACTCCTTCCACAGCGCGTACGTCTCCCGCCACCTGAACGAACACATTTCCGCCGTCGTCGCGCGCGTCGACCCGGCACGAGCGCGGCTCACCGGGCGATGGCTTGTCCGACAAGTTCGCCGCTCTCGTCGCGCGGGCGCTGGAACGGCTGGACGGCGGCACGACGGCGCTGCTGTGGCTGGCCGAGCGCGTCGAGGGATGGGGCCGCGTCTACGTGGTCGAGGCGCTGTGCCGGCTCGACGATCCGGCCGCGAAGCCGTGGTTGTTGCGACGGGCCGTCAACGGGGAATTCCTCAACGGCTACTTCGCCGGCGAGGTCGCGGTGAAAACCGCACTGCACGAGGCGATCGCGGATCCGGCGGCCGACGACGAGCTGATCGACCACGCCGGTCGGCTGTGGCACGTGCCTGCCGATTATGGGGAAATGAGCACGCGGATCGAGGAGTACGCCCACGCGGCCGACGTTCTCGAACAGCACGTTCGACACCTCGGTACTCAACCGCCCACTGCTCGCCGCTTCGCGGCCGCCACGATGCTCGCCGACCAAATCCACAGCCCCGCGGCGGATCGCCTCCGACTGCCTCCGGCCAGACTCGGGCGGTTGCACGCCTACCGGTCGGTGCTCGACCGCGACGACTGGTCCGGCGCGAGGCGCCGCGCCCTCGACAGCGGAGACGACGACCTGCATCCGGACTACCTGCGCTGGCTGGCCACCGAAGTCGGTCCACGGCTGGGCCTTCGGGCATTCCTCGGCATGGTCGACTACAACTAGCCCGTTGGTCACGCGTGTTTCCGCACAGGATCTCCACACGTCCTCCGTTGGGTGCGCACATCGGTGCGCCAGCATCGGGCGCGTGGAGTGGCTGAAGGAGTTCAGGGAAGAAGCACAGCGGCGCAGTGTGCGCCCCGAGCCCGAGTGGGGAAGAGGCGCACAGCTGGAGCCGGCGGTGATCAGGAGTGTGCAGCGGTTCCAGGTGGGGGAGTCGGGGGACGGGGTCAACCTGATGGCCAAGGCCGACCCGCGCTACCGGCAAGCGGTGGAATTGTTCGTTGCCGAGGAGCAGAATCACGCGCGGTTGCTGGCGGAGCTGCTCAAAGCCGCCGGGAGTGCGACGATCGCCAAACACTGGTCCGACACCGTGTTCGTCTGGCTCAGGCGGGCGTTGGGGCTGAGGCTGGAACTGATGGTGCTGCTGATCGCCGAGGTCGTGGCGCTGAGCTACTACAAGGCGCTGAAGAACTCGGGCGATCCCCTCGCGAGGGAGGTCGCGGCGCGGATTCTGGCGGATGAGGAGCGGCATGTGCCGTTCCAGTGCGATCAGCTCAGGGGGAGTTTTCCCGGGGTGAAAGGAAAACTCGTCGCCGGCGGGTGGCGGGTGGTGATGGCCGGGGCGTTGGTGGCCGTCACCACGGATCACGGGCGGGCGTTGCGCACCCTGGGCATCACGCGGCTGAGGTTCGCGGCCGAGGTGCTCGGCAGGTTCGAAGAAGTGGTCGCCGATGTCCACGGTGGACGGACGGCTCCGGTCGCGACGAGGCCGTTCAGGGCGCGGCCGCGGACTCTGCGCTGAGCGAGGTGAGGTGCGCCCGCAGGACGTCGCGGCAGACCTCGGGCGTGGTGGCCTCCGGGTGCAGGGCCGAGCGGAACGTGAGGCCGTCCAGCAAAGCGGCCAGCCGCTCGGCCTCCAGGTCGGCCGCGGCGGGCGGCAGGGACAGTGCCGAGACGATCCGGCGGGCCAGAGCCAAAGTCCCGCCCAGGGCTTCGTGAGCCAGTTCGGTCAGGTCGGTGTCCACGCGGGCCGCGACGAGGAACTCGACCAGCACCGTGGCTTCGGCGCGGCGGGGGGCGTCGAGGGGGAGCAGTTCGGCGAGGAAGTCGGTCAGTTGTGCGGCCGCCTCGTCGGGCGTCAGCTCCGAGAGGGGTCGCATCGAGGCGCGGCGGCGTTCCAGGCGGGCGGAGACGCGGTCGATCGTCGAGCGCATCGCGAAGCGCATGAGGTCGCGCTGGCCGTCGAAGTAATGGCGGACGGAGCCGATGTTCAGGCCGGACTCCGCGGCCACCGAGCGCAGCGACACGGCCGGCAAGCCGTCGCGCGCGGCGAGGCGCAGGACGGCGTCCGCGATGTCGGCGCGGCGTTGTTCACCGTCGATGACCTTGGGCACTGGACCTTTCTATCACACCTGTGATACCAATGTTTATGTCACAGGTGTGATAGAAAACGAGGTGGGAGACGATGGAGACGGTGCTCGACCTGCTGCTGATCCGGTTCGGCCTGATCGTGGCCGGGCTGGTGGTGCTCGGCCTGGTGGTGTTCGCGGTGGTGGTCACGCTGCGGCGCCGAGGAAAGGGCCACCACGTGGCGACGGCCGCGCGGTTCGCCGCGCGCGTGCTTCAAGAGCGGGGGACCAGCCGAAGCAGCCGCGTGGCCAGGGAAGCGCTCAACCGGTTCGACGACCGGTGAACGGCGACGAGCTGCTGCACCACCTGCTGATGGACCTGCTGGTCAAAGGCGTGATCGGCCTCGGCGCGGTGGTGGTGCTGGTGATCGGCGCCGTCGTGATCTGGCGCAAGGTGGGGAGGTGAAGGGGGCGCCGGTGAAGGCGCCCCCATCACGTCAGGACAGCCGCGACCACAGGAACTCGAACACCAGCGCCCACTTGAACGCCAGCTGCGCGTTGTCCGCCGCGCCGCCGTGGCCGCCCTCGATGTTCTCGTAGTAGCGCACGTCGTGGCCCTGTTCCTGCATCCGCGCCATCATCTTGCGGGCGTGGCCCGGGTGCACGCGGTCGTCCCTTGTGGACGTGGCGAACAGGGTCGGCGGGTACGTCCGTCCCTTGTGGACGTTGTGGTACGGCGAGTACTTCGCGATGTACTCCCATTCCTCGGGCACGTCCGGGTCGCCCCACTCGGCCATCCACGACGCGCCCGCCAGCAGCAGGTGGTAGCGCTTCATGTCGAGCAGTGGCACCTGGCTGACGACGGCGCCGAACAGCTCCGGGTACCGCGTGAGCATCACGCCCATCAGCAGCCCGCCGTTGCTGCCGCCGAGGATGCCGAGCCGCTCGGCCCTGGTGATGCCGCGGGTGACGAGGTCGCGGGCGACCGCGGAGAAGTCCTCGTACACCTTGTGCCGGTTTTCCTTCACGGCCTGCGCGTGCCACTCCGGCCCGTACTCGCCGCCGCCGCGGATGTTCGCGACCACGTACGTGCCGCCGCGCGCGACCCAGCCGCGGCCGATCACGCCGCTGTACGCGGGAGTCAGCGACACCTCGAAGCCGCCGTAGCCGTTGAGCAGCGTCGGGCCGTTCTCGGCGCCGGGCGGGCGCACCACGAAGTACGGGATCTTCGTGCCGTCCTCCGACGTCGCGAAGTACTGCGCGACCTCGATCCCGGCCGCGTCGAAGAACCCGGGCGCCTGTTTGAGCACCTCGACCTCGACGCCCACCTCGCCCCGGCTCAGGGTCGAGGGCTGCAGGTAGCTGGAGGAGTCCACGAGGTACTCGTCGCTCTCGTCCGGGTCGGTGCCCACGATGTCCGCGCTGCCGAACTCCGGCGCCCCGCCCAGCGGCGCCTCCGTCCAGCCGTCGGGCCCGGGCGTGAGCGCGACCAGCTCCGTCTTCACGTCCCGCAGCTTCGCGAGCAGCACGTGGTTGCGGGTGAACGTGTAGTACTCCAGTGAGGTGTGCGCGTCCGGCGTGAACAGCGCGGTGAAGTCCCGCTCGCCCGCCAGGAACGCGTCGAACCCGATCACGAGCAGCGCGCCGGCCGGGTGCACCGTGGCACCGACGGTCCACGGCGTGCGCGGCTGCACGTAGAGCCACTCGCGCTCCACCGACAGCTCCACGTCGTCGGGCAGGTCGAGCTTCTCCAGCCCGGACGGCGTCCGCAGGAACACCTCGGTGCGGTAGAAGTCGATCGAGCGGTGCACGAAGTCGCGCTCGAAGCCCTCGGTGGGGTCGTGGAACGCGGCCACGGCGACGTCGTCCGGCTTGCCCTCGAACACCAGCTCGGCCGACTCGAGCGGCGTGCCGCGGCGCCACTCCTTCGTCAGCCGCGGGTAGCCGGACGTGGTGAGCGTGTCCGGCCCGAAGTCGGTGCCCACGTACACGCGGTCCTCGTCGATCCAGCCGACGCGGTTCTTCGCCTCGGCCAGGAAGTAGCCGCCCTCGACGAACTCGTGCGCGTCCAGGTCGAACTCGCGCACCACCGTCGCGTCGGCGCCGCCGCGCGAGAGCTGCACGAGCCCCAGCCGGTGGCCAGGCCGCAGCACCGCGGCGCCCTTCCACACCCAGTTCTCGTCCTCGGCCTCGGCCAGCGCGTCGACGTCGAGCAGCACCTCCCAGCCGGGCTCGGCCTTGCGGTACTCCTCCAGGGTGGTGCGCCGCCACAACCCGCGCGGGTGCTCGGCGTCCTGCCAGAAGTTGTAGAGCTTCGGCCCCCGGCGCGTCACGTAGGGGATGCGCCCGCCGGCGTCGAGCACTTCGCGGACCTCGTCCCGCAGCGCGGCGAAGCGTTCGCCGGACGTGAGCACGTCCAGCGTCTCGGCGTTGCGCGTGCGGACCCAGTCCAGTGCCTCGTCGCCGGTCACGTCTTCCAGCCACAGGTACGGATCTTCGACACTCATGGCCCCAGTCTCGCCGCCGGGCGGGGGTTCCGGCCACCCGTCCGGCGTTCCCGTTTCGTGATCCCGTCCGGCCGGGTGCTCCGTATGCTGGAGCGCGCTGGTGACAGGGGGAACGTAGTTGAGCGAAAACGCGGGCGGGGTGCCGCCGAGGGAGCCGGCCGGGCCGCCGCCACCGCCGCCGATGGCGGCCCGGCCACCCGCCGTGAATCCGTGGGCACCGGTTTCGTATGGTCCGCCGCGCCGCCGCAACGGCGGGGTCGTCGGCGGAGTCATCGCGCTCGTGATCCTGGTCGCCACGGCCGGGGTCGTGGCCGTGGTCCCGCACGAGCTGTCCGGTCACGCGATCGCCGTGCCGACCTCCGTGCACCGCTCCGACGGAGCCCGCGCCGACCCCCACTCGGTGCCCGAGCTGGAGAACAACCCCATCCTGGCGAACGGCGTCAAGCTCGGCGCGGTGTCGTGCGAGCTGCCGCAGCTGGGGGACACTGGGCCCGAGCTGTCGGCGTTCTACGAGGCGCTCACCGGCTGCCTGGAACAGGCGTGGCGCCCGGCCCTCGACCGTGCGGACGAGCCGAGCGTGAAGGTCGCCGTGTCCGTGACGCTGCCGAAGGTGAGCGCGTGCGGCGCGGCGCCGTCGAAGGAACAGGCCGTGGCCTACTACTGCGGCGGCGACACCACGATCTACGCCCCGACCGACTGGATGCTCGCGGACGCCGGCCAGAACCGCTGGCGCCACCTCGCGACCATCGCGCACGAGTACGGCCACCACGTGCAGAGCGAGAGCGGCATCCTGACCGCGGCGGCCGACCGCATGAGCTCGCCGGACCAGAACAGCCCCGCCGACCTCGCGCTGGTGCGGCGCATCGAGCTGCAGGCCAACTGCTTCGGCGCGCTGTTCATCGCCGCCGCGGAGGGGCGTGGCTCGATCAGCCGGGCCACGGCCAACGCGGCCGTCGCCGACTACGGCCGCGCCGACGACAGCGAAGACCACGGCAGCCGCGTGAACCAGCTGGCCTGGGCGAAGGCCGGGTTCACGGGCCAGAACACGGCCTCGTGCAACACGTGGTCGGCGCCGGCCGACGAGGTCAGCTGAGCTTCCACCCGGGGTCACGGCCGAGCAGCCCGATCAGCCGGTCGAGCTCGCCGGCACCCTCGGGCACCTCGACCAGCGCGCCGAACGCGCCGCTCACTGCGCGTTCGGCCGGGTCGGTGGGCACCATGGCGGCGAAACCGAGGGCGGCGGCCACCGCTTCCGGCACGGGCTCGTAGGCCACGCCGAAGGTCTTCGCGAGGTCCCAGCCGTGCACGACGGTGTCGACGAGGTGCATGGCCGCGGCGATCTCGGCGGTGAACGGGCCGATCTCGTGGATCTTCACCTGGCGGCGCATCGCACCCTCCTCGCCGTACGCGGCGAGGAAGTCGTCGACCGAAGCGGCGTAGGAGGCGTACGCGTCTTCGCCGAGGCGGCCGGCGTCCCAGTCGGCCGCTTCGCCGCGGCGCAGCGCTTCGGCGAAGGCGTGGTTTTCACTGACCTGGTGACGCAGCAGGTCGGCGAGCGTCCAGCCGGCGCAGGGGGTGGGCCGGGAAAGGTCCTGGTCAGTGGCTCCGGCCACGATTTTGTCGAGGACGAGCAGAGACTGGCGGTCGAGTTCGAACGTGGTCATACCCGGACGCTAACCGCCGCAGCGGACCAGTTGAAGGTCCAAAACCAGCCGAACTCCGGTGGACCAATCTAGGCTGGCGACGTGGACCTGCACATCGACCTGACCGGCCGCCGAGGCCACCGCGACGAGATCTACCGCCAGATCCGCGAGGCCGTGCTCGACGGCCGGATCCGCGACGGGGACGCCCTGCCGCCGACGCGCGAGCTGGCCCAGCGGCTCACCGTCTCGCGCACCACCGTCAGCGCGGCCTACGAACGCCTCGCCGCCGAGGGGTTCCTCAACGCCCGCCCCGGCGCGGGCACGTTCGTCCGGTCGGGTGCCGCGCCGTGGCCGGCCGAGCCGGCGGCCGAGCCGTCACGGGACGGGGTGCGCCCGCGTCCGGAATGGACGGCGGTGCCGGCCCCGCCGCGTTCCTTCGGGCCCGTGGCGGAGTACGACTTCCGCGCCGGCGTGCCCGACGTGCGGCTGTTCCCGTTCGACACCTGGCGCCGCCTGATGACGCAGCGGCTGCGCGCGTCGCAGGCCGATCTGCTCATGTACGGCGCGCCGCAGGGCGATCCGCGGCTGCGCGAGGGGCTCGCGCGCCACCTCGGGGTCTCGCGCAACGTGCGCGTGCGGCCGGAGGACATCGTTGTCACGACGGGAGTCCAGCAGACCGTGGACCTCGTCGCGCGCGTCCTGCTGCAGGCCGGTGACCTCGTGGCCGTGGAGGATCCCGGCTACCCGCCGCCGCGATTGCTGCTCGACACCCTCGGCATGCGCGTCGCGGGCGTGCCGGTGGACGCCGAGGGGATCGTCGTCGAGGCGATCCCGGCCGGCACGCGGGTTGTCTACGTGACGCCTTCGCACCAGTGCCCGCTCGGCGTCGCGATGTCGTTGGCGCGGCGGCAGGAACTGCTCGACTGGGCCGAGCGCACGGGTGCGGTGATCATCGAGGACGACTACGACAGCGAGTTCCGCTACACCGGACGCCCGCTGGAACCATTGCACAGCCTGGATTCCCGCGGCCGCGTGGTGTACGTGGGCTCGATGTCGAAGGTGCTCTCACCGGCGTTGCGGGTCGGGTTCCTGGCCGCACCGCCATCCCTCGTCGGCGCGCTCGCGAAGGCGAAGTACCTCGCCGACTGGCACACGCCCGCGCTCGAACAGGCCGTGCTGGCCGACTTCATCGACGAAGGCGGCTTCGCGCGCCACATCCGGCGGATGCGCAAGATCTACCGCGCACGCCACGACCTGCTCGTCGACGGTCTGCGCAGCGAGTTCGGCGACGTGCTCGACCCGGTCCCCGCGGCCGCCGGGCTGCATCTGGGCGCTTCGGCCGACCGCGATCTGCGGCTGGTGGCCCGCTCCGCGCGCGACGCCGGCGTGCGCCTGATGTCCCTCGGCGACTTCTCGATGACCCGGCCCTGCCACGGATTGCTGTTCGGCTACGGTGCGATCGCGGCCGAGGCCATCGAACCGGGACTGGCCCGGCTGCGCCGGGTGTTCGACGAGGGAGTGCGATGACCGACGACGTGATGGTGGCGATCGACGCGGGCCTGCGCAAGCACATCGCCGGCGACCGCGCGGGCGCGCGCGAGACGTTCCTCGCGCTGTGGCAGGAGATCGGCGAGGACGGCGACCCGCTGCACCGCTGCGCGCTGGCCCACCACCTCGCCGACGTCTGCGACGAGCCCGCCGAAGAGCTGGAGTGGGACCTCCGTGCCCTCGCCGCCGCCGACTCCCTCACCGACGAACGCGCGCAGCAGTACCACTCGACGCTCGCCGTGCGCGGCTTCTACCCGTCGCTGCACCTCAACCTCGGTGAGGACTACCGCAAGCTCGGCGACCTCGACGCCGCGCGCCGGCATCTCTCGGCGGCCCGGGAAAAGCTCGACGCGCTGGGCGAGGACGACTACGCAGCCGGTATTCGCGCCGCGCTGGAAGGCCTGGCCGAGCGGCTGGGGTGAGCACTCCATACCACGGGTGAACGCGGCTCGCCGGACTTTCGCACTCGGCACCCGGGCCCTAACCTGGTGTGACCCAACTCGACGAGGAGAGGGGAACACCATGCGGATCGCGGATCTGCTCCGGACCAAAGGCGCCGCTGTCGCCACGGTGGCTCCGGGGACCACGGTGACCGAACTGCTCGCCGGGCTCGCCCGCCACAACGTCGGTGCCATGGTGGTGGTGACACCCGAAGGCGCCATCGCGGGGATCGTGTCCGAACGCGACGTCGTGCGCCGGCTCAACGACCACGGCCCGACGGTCCTCGACGGTCCGGTCGCGGACATCATGACGAAACTGGTGGCCAGCGCCGGTCCCGACGACTCGGTCGACGAGCTGAGCGTGCTGATGACCGAACGCCGGATCCGGCACGTGCCCGTGCTCGAAGACGGCCGCCTCGCCGGCATCGTCAGCATCGGCGACGTGGTCAAGTCCCGGATCGAGCAGCTCGAGCAGAGCCAGGAGCAGCTCGAGGCCTACATCGCGCAGGGTTGACGGTCATTCCCGCCAGCCGCTGAGCTCCACCCCCTTGGCGACGTCCACGCGGTAGGCGAGCGTGACCGTCCCGGTCGCACCGGGCGCGAGCGTGAGCCGCCACGTGAACTCGCCGAGGTCGGTGGTCTCCACCGGGTCGGGAGTCGCGCGCACGTCCCGCACCGTGATGGCTTCGTCGCGGGAGACGGGCGCCTGGTCGAGCACCGTGACCACGGCTTCGCGCGGGCTGTGGTTGGTCACCGTGGTGCGGTATTCCGCTTCCCGGCGGCGTTGGCCCGACAGCGTGGCCTTGCTCGCCGTGCGCCGCACGAGGTCGCGTTCCACGCGGATGCGGTCGTCCACACCGAGGGCCAGCTCGATCTCTTCGCCCGGGGCCCACAGGTCGAGCCGGGTCGTGCCGACGAACTCGGTGTCGTGGAAGACGGACGCGCGTCCGGCGCGCAGCGTGTGCTCACCGGTGTTCACGACGGTCGCGCGCAGGTAGGCCTCCGTCGCCTGCACGGGCGCGGTCACGTAGCCCAGCTCGGCCGTGAGGTCGAGCTGCGCCAGCGTGGTCCGGTGGCCCTGCGAGCCCGACGGGATGGCGACCGGGTGTGACGGCCGGTAGGTGACCGCGGTGGTGCCCTGCTCGGCCTCGGCGAACACCGGGGCCATGCGGCGCAAGGAAACCGCCTTGTCCCGCACGGCGGCGCTGCCGGGTGCGGCCGCGGCGAACGCGGCCATCGGCCGCGCCGGTGGGGCGGGCTGCACGCGGTCGAGGAACCACGGGTCGAGCTCGGGCACCACGACGGTGCTCGCGGGGCGCGCGGTCGACAGGGCGAGCTCGCACTCCGGCCAGTCCTCGCCGGTGTGCTGGCTGACCAGGCCGAAGGACGTCACGGTGACGTCGGTGTCGCGCACACGCACGTCGTAACCGGGCTCCCAGCTGGCGCCGGGGACCACATAGGACAGTTCGACTTCGATCTCTCCCGCGTCTTCCTGCGGTTCGAGATCGACGGTGACGCCGGCACTGTCCTGTTCGGACTGCGCACTGTGGGTCGCGATCCGGCGCTCCAACGCCGCGAGGTCCTCGCGCATCCGCTCGAGGCGTTCGGTGAGCGCCCGGCGGGTGCGCAACGCGGCGGCGAGCTGGCCGCCCAGCGCTTCGGTGACCTCCTCGACGCGCGTCGGGCCCGCGACGCCCGACGCCAGTGCCTTCGCGAAGCTCGCCCCGCTGCGCTTCGCCACGCCGCTCAGCAACTCCACCTTCGCCGCTTCGGCCGCTTCGTCGTCGGCCACGGCGTCGATCGCGGCCTGGTCGGTGCGGCGCTGCTCGACGAGCGCGCTGAGCGCGGGGTCGGCGGGGCCGGCGTGCTGCTCGTAACCGACGTCGACGCCGGTGATCAGCGCGGCGCCGGTTCCCGTGACGCGCACCGATTCCGCGTCGAGCGCCAGCGGCAGGCCGGTGATCCGCACGCGGGTGCCCTCGGCCAGGTTCGCCCGGCCGCGGCGGGTGATCCGCGCGTGCTGCGGGTAGACGGTCACGGCGACGATCGGAGCATCCATGACCCCGACGTTAGTCGGTTGACGGCGGCCGCGGTTGCCGGAAGTGTCGGGGGTGATCGCCCGCTTCGTCCGGCTTGGGGGTTCTGGTGGGAGCTGCTCGGATCGCGTCCGTGCTCGCCGCTGTGCTCGTGCTTCCGCTCGGAACGGGGGAGGCGCAGGCGGATCCGCCACCCGCGCCGGTGTTCTCCGACGGGCAGGCGCAGCCGGTGTTCGACCCGGCCGACGTGGTGCGCGAGGACGTCTGGGTCACCGCACCGGTGGACAGCGACCACGACGGGCAGGACGACCTCGTCCACGCCCAGGTGGTGCGGCCCCGCGCGACGGACGCCGGGATGAAGGTGCCGGTGGTGTACGAGGCGAGCCCGTACTTCGCGGGTGGCAACGACGTCGCGAACCACAACGTGGACGTGGAGCTGTCGGTGCCGGACTCCTCGCGTGTCGCGGCCGCCGGGGTCGGCCCGCACGCGGCGCCGCCGATCCGCTGGAGCTACCAGGACTACTTCACCGCGCGCGGGTTCGCCGTGGTGTACGGGGAGTCCCTGGGCACCGGCCTGTCCACGGGCTGCCCGACGACCGGGGACGTGAACGAGACCGTCGGC
Source organism: Amycolatopsis sp. NPDC001319 (assembly GCF_042896185.1). NCBI lineage: Bacteria > Bacillati > Actinomycetota > Actinomycetes > Pseudonocardiales > Pseudonocardiaceae > Amycolatopsis > Amycolatopsis sp. NPDC001319. The sequence goes on from NZ_JBIAWY010000018.1 coordinate 132,223, forward strand.
GCGCGCTCGGTGGTCGACTGGCTCAACGGCCGCGCCCCGGCCCGCGACCAGGCCGGCGCGCCCGTGAGCGCGAGCTGGAGCACCGGGCACACGGGCATGATGGGCGTGTCCTACAACGGAACCCTGCCCAACGCCGTCGCGAGCACCGGCGTCGAGGGCCTCGAGACGATCGTGCCGATCGCCGCGATCTCGAACTGGTACGAGTACTACCGCAACGACGGCGCGGTCGTCGCCGCCGGCGGTTTCCAGGGCGAGGACACCGACGTGCTGGCCGAGTACGTCTACACCCGCGCCGACCGGCAGATCTGCCGTCCGGTGATCGACGGCCTCACCGCCGACCAGGACCGGGTGACGGGGGACTACGGCCCGTTCTGGGACGTGCGCAACTACCGCAACGACGTCGGCAAGGTGCACGCGTCCGTGCTCGCGGTGCACGGTCTGAACGACTGGAACGTGAAGACCGACCAGGTCGCTTCGTGGTACGAAGCCCTGAAGGCGCACGGGGTCGAGCACAAGATCTGGCTGCACCAGTCGGGCCACGCGGACCCGATCTCGCTGCGCCGCGACGTGTGGCTGACGACGTTGAACAAGTGGCTGTCGCACTACCTCTACGGTCTCGACAACGGCATCGAGCGCGAACCGAAGGCGACGATCCAGCGCGAGGACAAGTCGTGGGTCGACGAGGCCGACTGGCCGGCGCCCGGCACTCGCGACGTGCGGGTCCACCCGTGGCCGGGCGGCCGCTCGAAGGGCACGCTCTCCGCGGTCGCCGTGCCCGGCCGCCCCACGGTGGAGGTCCTGGCCGACGACGCGTCGAAGACCGTGCAGCAACTCGCCGACGCCACTTCGTCGGGCAACCGCCTGCTGTACGGGACTCCCGCGGTGAAGTCGCCGCTGCGCCTGTCGGGCACCGCGCGAGCCGACCTGCAGCTGTCGTTCGACCGGCCCGCCGCCAACGTGACGGTGGCATTGCTGGACCGCTCCCCGGACGGCAAGTCCTTCGTGATCACGCGTGGCTGGACCGATCCGCAGAACCGGGTTTCGCCCGCGGTGACCTCGCCGATCGTGCCCGGGACTTCGTACCGCATCGGGGTTTCCCTGATGCCGAAGGACTACGTGCTGGCCACCGGCCACCGCCTGGAGCTCCTGGTGGCCTCCAGCGACCACGACTACACCCTGCGGCCGCGCCCCGGAGCGGGGCTGTCCCTGGACCTCACCCGCACGTCGCTGACCCTGCCGGTCACCGGCGGGAAGCCGGCGCTGGGCTTCTGAGGAACTCCGCGACGACGGGAGCCAGGACCTTCATCGAGACGTTGTGGTTCTGGCCGTCCAGCGTGCGGTGCCGGGCCTGGGGGAGTGCGTCGGCGAGGTCTTTCGCCGCCTGCTGCAGGCTTTTCGCGCTCTTGCCGCCGCTGAGGACGAGCGTGGGCAGGCCGACGGTGCTGAAGTCGGTGAGCGCTTCGCCGTTCAGGTGGCCTTCGAGGAGGGCCGCGTCGTACGGCAGCGTGTGGGCGACCGACGTGAGGCGCTTCCAGACGCCGGGCATGATCCGCATCATCGGGATCACGAAGCCGGGGGCGCCCATGCCCCGGGTCATGAAGTACTTGACGGCTTCGCCGCGTTTTCCTTGGGAGATCAGGGATGTGAGGTGCTCGGCGAAGTCGTGCGGCGGGTGGCCGGCCTCGGTGGTCACGAACGGCGGTTCGTAGAGCGCGAGCCTGGTCAAACCGACGCCGGCCCTGGCCGCGTGGAGTGCGAGGACGGCGCCCGACGACAGGCCCCACGCGGTCGCCTCACCGCCGGCGGCCTGGACGATCGCCGCGAGGTCCTCGACCTCTCTTCCGGTGGTGTGCGGCTGTTTGTCGTCGCTGTCCCCGCGGCCGCGGCGGTCGTAGTTGTAGACCGTGAAGTGCTCGGACAGCAGTGTGGAGAGTTCGAGCAGCCCGGGGAAGCGGCGGTAGCTGAACGCGCCCGCCACGAGCACGACTGCGGGCCCTTGCCCCTGCTTGTCGTAGGCGATGCGGGTGCCGTCGGCTGAGGTGACGTGGTCCATGAGTGTCGGTTCCTCTCCTGTGGTGGTGCGTCCATCCTGTCGACCGACGGTTTGAGTTGTCAAGACAAAAAAAGTCTTCGGATGAAGCGTGTGAACCTGATAGACGGCACTGGATGGTCACGACCGCGCACGCGCTGGTGAGGAAGGTGCGGCGGCACGTTTGGCGGGCCGCGGTTGTTCGAACGGTGGAGAGCGGCCACCGCTGCCTCCGGTACGTCGAGGCCTCGCGCTAGTCCGCGATCCCCGCTCGATAGGCGAACGCGACGGCCTGCGCCCGGTCCCGCAGGCCCGCCTTCGAGAACAGGTGGTTCACGTGCGTCTTGACCGTGGCCTCGCTGACCACCAGCTCCCGCGCGATCTCCGTGTTCGACAGGCCCGCCGCGATGAGGCGCAGCACCTCGATCTCACGCGCGGTCAAGCCCTCGACCTCGGCCACGCGCACGGGGGCCCGGCGCGTGGCGGCGTCGACGAGGCGGCGCTGCAGCTCGCCGTCCACTGTGGACTGGCCGGCCGCGGCGGATCGCAGCGCCCGCGCGATGGCCTCGGCGTCGGCGTCTTTCGTGAGGAAGCCGCGGGCGCCGGCGCGCAGGGCGCCGAGCAGGGACTCGTCGTCGGTGTAGGTGGTGAGGACCACGACCTCCGTGGCGGGGTAGCGCTCGCGGACGGCCTCGGTCGTGGAGACGCCGTCGCGGCGGGGCATGCGCAGGTCGACGAGCAGCACGTCCGGGTGGTGCTCGGCGACGAGCTCCAGCGCGGCGTCGCCGTCGGCGGCCGCGCCGACCACCTCGACGCCGGGCAGCAGTCCCAGCAGCGTCACGAGGCCCTCGCGCACCACGGCCTGGTCGTCGGCCAGCACCACGCGCAGGTTCACGCCGGCACCGTCAGGTGAATCCGCCATCCGTCCTCTCCCGGCCCGCTGTCCAGCTTTCCTTCGAGCAGCGCGACCCGCTCGGCCATGCCGCGCAAACCGTATCCCGCCGCGGGCGCGTCCGGCGGACGGCGGCCCTGGCGGTCGAGCACCGTCAGCTCGACGTGCGACTCCGCGAAGGCGAGCGTGACGTCCACCTCGGCTCCCGGCGCGTGCTTGCGCGTGTTCGACAGCGCCTCCTGCACGGCGCGGACGAGCGCGGTGGTCACGCTGGCGTCGAGGTCGCGCGGCTCGCCCTCCACGACGAGGTCGGCCCGCGCGCCCGTGTCCAGGCGGTAGCCGGCGAGCAGGTCGGCCACGGCGCGCTGCGCGGGCACCGCGTCCTCCCGCAACGCGGCGACCGCCTTGCGGGCCTCGGACAGCCCGTCGGAGGCCAGCTTCTGGGCGCGTTCGATCTGGGCGACGGCTTCGGGGCTGGCGCCGTCGCGCACGAGCATCAGCCGGGCGCCCTGCAGGTTGAGCGCGAGGCCGGCCAGGGAGTGGGCGAGGACGTCGTGGACCTCACGGGCGATGCGCGCGCGTTCGGCCAGCGCCGCGGCGCGAGCGTGCTCCTCGGTGGCGGTCTGCGCGCGGGCCAGCGCGAGCTCCGTCTGCTCCAGCCGCGCCGCCCGGTCGCGCCGGCTCGCGGCGAGCAGCATCATCACGACCAGGATCGCGAACAGCGCCAGCGCGTTCAGCCAGTCGAGCCGGTGCACCACGGCCCACGCGACGATCGCGCCGGCGCTCGACACCAGCACCACCGCGCCCAGCGCCCGGCCGAACGCCCGCAGCGTGTAGAACGTCGTGCTGAACATCGCCACGGACATCCAGCTGTTGGGATCGAGCACCCACAGCGCCCCCGACGCCGCGACCACCACCGGCATCGCCGCCGGCAACACCCACGCCGGCCTCGACTCCACCGCCACCGGCAGCAACGGCGCCGACGCCACCAGCGTCACCCCGAACAGGACCCACGCCCACCACCCCGCGAGATACGGGATCGAGATGATCAACGGAAACGCCACGAACCCCCACCGCACCCAATCGGGCGCGCCGACCCGCCAGCGGTTCCCGGTGGTCGTGGTGGCCATGTCCCTCCCCGATGCTTGTAGGGAGAATGTACGGGAGGACCACCGGCTCCGGCGGGCGGACGCGAAGGCCTTCAGCTGCCGAGGCTGAGGTGGAAACCGTTGTTCCGCGCGTCGTTCAGCGAGGCCCAGATGACGCCTCGGTTGAGATTTCCTGCGTGGAAGCCGTAGCGCTGGGCTTCCGGCACGTCGACGAAGGTGAACACGTAGGACCGCGTGAACGTCGTCGAGCCCGGGCTCGCCTGGTGGAGGTTCGTGACGGCAACGGTCTTGCCGGACTCGTCGACGAGGGTGGCCTGGGTGCCGTCCGAGACGTCGGAGTAGCCACCGCAGCCGTACCCGCTGGTGCAGGTCACGTCCATGGTGCCGGAGATCGTGACGTGGTCGGAGTCGGCGCTCACGGTGCCGCCGAGCGCCGGGCTCCACCAGGCCCCGGCCGGGCCGGCGCCGCAGCCTGCCGTCGCCAGGGCGACGAAGAGGGAAGCTAGGGCGATTCTCGTCGATGCCTTCATGAGCTCGCTCTTTTCCGGCTCGGGAATGGTGGTTCATTCATCGACGGAAGTCTGCGGGCGCGGATGTTCCGTTACGGCGCCGATGACCGCATTGTCTGATCGTGACAATGCCGCTGCCGTGGCGCTGTTCGCCGTCGGGACACCGGGTGCTACCAGGTGGTTTGCCCGGCATGTACGCAAAATGTACTTCGCGCCGCTTTCCTGGTTCCCGTCATCCACGCGAAACAGGAGGTACGCACCATGTCCAGGTTGCGACGGCTCGCCGTGTTCGCCGCTGCCGCGGTGTTGCCCGCGCTCGGTCTCACGTTCGCCGCCCAGGCGCCCGCGTCCGCCGCGCCGAACTTCCAGGTGCCGTTCAAGTGCGGGGTCACCGTGACGGCCGCGACGTTCAGCGGGCACAACCCCGCCAACTCAGTCGACTTCCAGAAGTCGGGCATCACCGGGATGCCCGTGGTCGCGTCGGTGGCCGGCACGGTCACGCGCGTCGAGAACGAGGGCAGCACCAGCTACGGCCGCTGGATCGAGCTCGACCACGGCGGCGGCTGGCGGACCCGCTACGCACACCTGTCCGCGCAAGAGGTCTCAGTGGGCCAGAAGGTGAGCGGGGGCGCCGAAATCGGCAAGGCGGGCGCGACCGGCGGCGTGACGGGACCGCACCTGCACTTCGAGGAGAACCTCAACGGCGTAACGCAAAAGGCCGTGCTCAACGGTGTCGCGGCCGTCTACTACGGCAAGAAGGACTTCACGAGCAAGAACAACTGCGGCGGCAACCCCTACTCCGCCACGGAGGTGTGCGGGTCCGGGTTCTCGGTGATCGACCAGCAGGGGCTGGGCTCGTCCGGCACCGCGTACCTGCTGTACAACGCGTCGACGAAGGCCAACTGCGTGACGACGCTCAAGGCGGTTTCGCTGGGGACCGCGAGCCCGACGTCGGCGTTCCTCGAAGTGCAGGGCCAGGCGCGCACGACCGACTCCGGCAACTTCACCTACTACGCGGGGCCGGTGAAGAAGACCGCGGGCGCCACCTGCGTGAAGTGGGGCGGTTCGGTGGGTTCGGACACCTACACGAGCGCGTTCGAGCACTGCGGCTGAGCGCCTAGCACACGGCACCGACACGAACCCGGTCCGGCCCGCGCGGCTGGGCCGGGTTTTCCACAACCGCCTGCAGCTGTCCACAGATTTCGGTGACGACCTTCCGCAGCCGGTTTTCCGCCGCACAGTGGAGTGCGTGACCACCTCGACCCCACCCGGCACGGCCCGGGTCCTGCTCACCGACCCGGCGCAGCTCATCGCGGCGCTCCCGTACCTGCTCGGCTTCAAACCGGCCGAATCCGTCGTGTTGCTCGGGCACCGCCCGCCCGGCACGCGGATCGGCCTGATCCTGCGCGCGGACCTGCCGCCGCGTGATCTCATTGCGGAGCAAGCGGATGCGCTCGCGCCGCGGTTCCGCGTGGACGATCACACGGGCGTCACCGTGGTGATCGTCGGCGGCCGGGCCGGTCCCGACGGCGAGCCGCCCCACGCCGAGTTCGCCGGGGAACTCGTGCGGGCGCTCAAGGAGTACGAGCTGCCCGTGCTGCATCCACTGTGGACACCGGAGATCGCCGCCGGGGCACCGTGGGCGTGCTACCGCGAACCCACTTGCGGCGGCCTCTTGCCGGATCCTCGCGACACGGTGGTGGCCGCCACTCTCACCAACGCCGGCTTCGTCTCCTTCCCCAGCCGCGACGACGTCTTGGCGCTGATGGAGCCCCGGTCTCCCACGGCTTTGGTGCGGCGGCGTGCCCTGCTCTCCCGTGCCGCCCCACCGGGGGATCCCGACGACGTGCTCGCGGCGGCCGCCGAGGTGCGCGCGGCGTTCTTCCGCCACCGCCGGGCGGAAGGCCCGCCGTCGGACGACCAGGCGGTGCGCCTCGCCCACGCCCTGCGCGTCCCGAAGGTCCGCGACGCCTGCCTGGCCACGGCGGTCCCGCCGGAGTCGCCCGTCGCCGTGGCCGCGATGAGCCTGTGGCTGGAGCTCGTGCGCGAACTGCCCGCGCCCCACCGCGCGGACGCCGCCTCCCTCGTCGCCTACGCCGCCCTCATGCGAAGCGAGGGCGCTCTCGCGGGTATGGCCCTGGCCAACGCCCTGGACGCCTGCCCCGACCACGTCCTGGCCCAGCTCCTGCACGCGGCCTGGAACATCGGTACGGACCCGGCGAGGCTCGCCGGGCTGGCTTCGCTGCCGAACGCCGTGGACCTGGGGCTGTCGTTGCCGGAGTTGAGTGTGGACGATCCGCCGCCCGACCTCGGGCCGTGACAGTGAGGCCGCCACGTTCCCCACGGATTCGGCCTCCCTCGGCGGCTCGGATGCGGTCGGCCCGCGGCCCGCTCTCGCGGCTCGGTCAGCGGCGGCTCGGGCGACTGATGGTTCGACGGCGTTGCTCGCGGGCGGTGGAGCCGTGGGCGGTGGTCGTTGCGACCAGGGCCGAAGCTTGGCGGCCCGCGGCCCGCGGCCCGCGGCCCGCGGCCCGCGGCCTGCGGCCCGCGGCCTGCGGCTCGCTCTCGCGGGTCGGTCAGCGGCGGCTCGGGCGACTGATGGTTCGACGGCGTTGCTCGCGGGCGGGGGAGTCGCGGGCGGCGGTCGTTGCGACCAGGGCCGATGCTTGCCGGGCCGCATCCCGCGGCCTGCTGCCGCAGCCCGGTCGGCCGTGACCAGGGCAGCCGGCGGGTTGGTGGGCGTCGCTTTCGGCAGGCGGAGCCGCGAGCGGCGGTCGCGGCGACCAGGAGCGGAAGCTCGCCGGGCATGTTCGTGCCGGAGCTCGGTATGGACTCGCGAACGTGGTGACCCGGCAGGGAAAACGCGTCCGGCGGGCCCAGGCTCGCCAGGAGCCCGGACCCGCCGGAAGGGAGATCGGTCAGGAGCGGCGCAACTGCGTGAACGCCCAGGCGTCGGAGACGATGCCGTCGAGGTCGGTGCGTTCGGGTTTCCAGCCGAGTTCGCGGCCGGCCTTTTCGCTGGAGGCCACGAGGACCGACGGGTCGCCGGCGCGGCGGGGGGCGACCTCCGCCGGGATCGGGTGGCCGGTCACGCGGCGGCAGGACTCGACGACCTCCAGCACGGAGAAGCCGGTGCCGCTGCCGAGGTTGTAGATGCGGTGCTCGCCGGGCGTCGCGTGGCGCAGTGCGAGCTGGTGGGCGTCCGCGAGGTCGACGACGTGGATGTAGTCGCGGACAGCCGTGTGGTCGGGCGTCGGGTAGTCGTCGCCGTAGATGGAGATGTGGGCGCGGTCGCCGGTGGCGACCTGGAGCACGAGGGGGATGAGGTGGGTTTCGGTGGTGTGGCGCTCGCCGAAGGTGTGGTAGGCGCCGGCGACGTTGAAGTAGCGCAGGCTCACCGCGGCGATGCCGTGGGCGCGGGCGAAGCTCGTGATGGCGTGGTCGATCGCGAGCTTGGACGCGCCGTAGGTGTTGGTCGGCTGCGTCGGCGCGGTCTCCGGGATCGGCGACGACTCGGGCTCGCCGTACGTGGCCGCGGTGGAGGAGAACACCAGGCGCGGCGTGCCGTGGGCCTTCATGGCCTCCAGCAGGCGCAGGGAGGTGACGACGTTGCCTTCCCAGTACTTCGCCGGGTCCGTCATCGACTCGCCGACGAGCGACTTCGCGGCGAAGTGCAGCACGCCGTCGAAGCCCTCGGCGAGGACGTCGGCGGCCACGGCTGCGGCGTCGCCCTCGATGAAGCGCGCGTCGGGGTGCACGGCGTCGGCGTGCCCGGTGGACAGGTCGTCCACGACCGTGACCTGGTGACCGGCCTCGATGAGCCGCGCGGCGCACACGCTGCCCACATAACCGGCGCCACCCGTGACGATCAGTTTCAGGGGGCTCTGCGGGTCCGTCACGGTGTGGCCTTTCTGGTGTGGGCGGTGACTGTGCGCCACAGTCTCCCCTCACCGCGCCGCACCCGGCCGCCCGGGGGTTGCCGCGGCCGGTCCGGCCGGATGGCGAACGCGCGAGCCCCGGACACGACGCTGCCCCCGGGATCAGAGTCCCGAGGGCAGTGCCACAGCCAAAATGCCGCAGCCAATCGCACCGCAGCCGACAGCACGGCAGCCGACGGCGCCCGAAGCCGACAGCGCCCGAAGCCGACAGCGCCGCAGCCGAAAGCGCCCGAAGCCGAAAGCCCCCGAACCCGAGACCGCGTCAGACGGTGTCGCGACCAGCGCCGCGGGAAGGGACCGCGGTGAAGGTGCGCGGGCGGCGAAGGCCGGCGGCTTCGAAGGCCCGCTCGACGGCCGCGCGGACGTGTTCCAGGTCGGCGTCGCGGACCAGGGCGATGGCGGAGCCGCCGAAGCCGCCGCCGGTCATGCGGGCGCCGAGGGCGCCGGCGGAGCGGGCGGAGTCGACGGCGAGGTCGAGTTCGGAGGTGGAGATGCGGTAGTCGTCGCGCATGCTGGCGTGGGAGGCGTCCAGGTGCGGGCCGATGTCGGTGAGCCGGTCCTGGTGGAGCAGGGCCACGACGTCGAGCACGCGCTGGTTCTCGGTGACCACGTGGCGCACGAGCGGCGCGAGGTCGGCGGGCAGCTGGGCCAGGGCGGCGTCGAGCCCGGACAGGGTGACGTCGCGCAGGGCCTTGACGCCCAGCAGCTCGGCGGCGCGCTCGGTGCCGCGGCGGCGTTCGCCGTAGCCGCCTTCGGCGTGGGAGTGCTTGGTGCGTGTGTCGATGATCAGCACGCGGACGCCGGCCTCGGCGAGCGGGAAGGGCACCTGCTCCATCTCGCCCGAGCGGACGTCGAGGAACAGCACGCAGGAGTCCTGGCAGCACAAGGACGCCGTCTGGTCCAGCAGGCCGGTGGGGGCGCCGACGAAGTCGTTCTCGGAGCGCTGCACCCAGCGGGCGATCTCGGGGCGGGTCGGGGTGCCGGGCAGCTCGGCGTCGAGCTCGACGCCGGCGAGGCCGAGCAGCGCGAGCGTGACGGCGCACTCGAGGGCGTGGGACGAGGACAGGCCGGCGCCGGAGGGGACGTCGCCGGCGATGACCAGGTCGGCGCCCGCGGCGTGGCCGTGGTCGCGCAGCACCCAGGCGACGCCCGCGGGGTAGGCGGCCCAGCCCTCGACCGAACCCGGTTCGAGGGAAGCGATGTCGAGGAGGTCGGAGTACTGGAGCTGGCCGTCGTCGCCGAGGGTGGCGACGTTGAGCTTGCCGTCGTCACGCGGCGTGGCCGCCACGGCGAGACGGTGGGGGAGGGCGAAGGGCAGCACGAAGCCGTCGTTGTAGTCGGTGTGCTCACCGATCAGGTTCACCCGGCCGGGAGCGGACCAGACCCCGGCCGGGGCGCGGCCGTGGATCCGGTGGAACGCGGCGGCGGCGTCTTCGGCGGGGCTCACCTGGCCTGCGCCAGCACGGCGTGCAGCGCCGAGGTGGAGACCTGGGCCGAGGAGTCGCTGCCGGTGACCTCGATGGTCACGGTGCCGCCGTTGGCCTTGCCGACCGTGACGCGGCCGCCGGGCACGATGCCGACGGACTTGAGCTCGGTGAGCAGCGACTCGTCGAGCTGCACGTGCTCGGCGATGCGCCGCACCACGACGTCGCCGCCGCCGGTGCGGGCGAACTCGTCGAGGCGCACGAGGTCGGATTCGGCGGGCGGGGCGGGGTCGCCGTCGCCCAGCTTGTCGAGGCCCGGGATCGGGTTGCCGTAGGGCGAGGTGGTCGGGTGGTCGAGCAGCTTGACCAGCTTGCGCTCGACGGCCTCGCTCATCACGTGTTCCCAGCGGCACGCCTCGGTGTGCACGTGCTCCCACTCGAGCCCGATGACGTCGACGAGGAGGCGCTCGGCGAGACGGTGCTTGCGCATGACGGCGATGGCCAGCTCACGCCCGTGGTCGGTCAGCTGCAGGTGCCGGTCGTCGGCCACGACCACCAGCCCGTCGCGTTCCATCCTGGCCACGGTCTGGCTCACGGTCGGCCCGCTCTGCTGCAGGCGTTCCGCGATCCGTGCCCGCAGCGGGACGACACCCTCTTCTTCGAGCTCGTAGATGGTACGCAAGTACATCTCGGTGGTGTCGATGAGATCGTTCACGCTGTCCCCTTCGTCCGCGTAGCTCATCGTAGTCGTTGGCCCCGACAGCGACGGCACGCGCCGACATAACAAGCCAGGCAAGCTGAAAAGTCCGGCCCGGGTGCGCGCGAGGCGCCCGGACCTGCAGGATGGGACGCATGGGACCGTTGATCACCCCCGCCGAGCTCGCCGCCCAGTCCGAGGCGCGGCGCCCCGTGGTGCTGGACGTCCGCTGGCGCCTGGCCGGGCCGCCCGCCGCCGAGTCCTACCGCGAGGGCCACGTGCCCGGGGCGGTGTTCGTCGACCTCGACACCGCGCTCGCCGCGCCGCCCGGCGAAGGCGGCCGCCACCCCCTGCCCGACCCCGCCGATCTGCAGCGTGACCTGCGCGAAGCCGGCGTGAGCGCCGGGCGCCCGGTGATCGTGTACGACGACGCCGACGGCTCCGTCGCCGCGCGGGCCTGGTGGCTGCTGCGCTGGGCCGGGCACACCGACGTGGCGGTGCTCGACGGCGGTTACGCAGCGTGGCTCGCGGAAGGCCGCGAGACGACCACCGACGCGCCCGCCCCCGAACCCGGCGACTTCGAGGTGCGCCCAGGCGGTATGCCGGTGCTCACGGCCGACGAAGCCGCCGCCCGCGCCCGTGAAGGCGTGCTGTTCGACGCCCGCGCCCACGCGCGCTACACCGGCGAGACCGAGCCGGTCGACCCGCGCGCCGGCCACATCCCCGGGGCGATCAGCGCGCCGTCGGGCGAGCACGTGGGCGAAGACGGCCGCTGGCGCTCGCCCGCCGACCTGGCCGCGCGCTTCGCCGGCCTGGGCCTGACCGAAGGCACCCCCGTCGGCGCCTACTGCGGCTCCGGCGTCACGGCGTCGTCGGTCGTGCTCGCCCTGGAGGTCGCGGGACACCCCGAGCCGGCGGCGCTGTACACCGGTTCCTGGTCGCACTGGTCACGCGACCCCGAACGCCCCGCCGCCACCGGCCCCGAACGCGGCTGAACCACCGCGAGCCCCGAACCACCGCGCGCCCCGAACCACCGCGCGCCCCAACCACCGCGCGACCGAACAACAAGGCGCCGCAGCCGAACCCGGCTCGGGCGCGCCGAGCCCAGTACAGTGCGGTACATGTCCTCGCCTGCTGTCGTCTGGGATGCCGCGCTGCTGGGATACGACCTGGGCGGGGAGCATCCGTTCAACCCCGTCCGCCTGGAGCTCACGATCCGGCTGGCCACGGAGCTCGGCGTCCTGAACGACGTCGAGCTGCTCGTGCCCACCGCGGCCGGCGACGAGGAGCTGCTGCGCATCCACGCGCCCGAGTACCTGGCGGCCGTGCGGGAGGCGCCGCTCGTCGGCTGGGACGTCGGCCATGGGCTGGGCACGTCGGACAACCCGGTGTTCAGCGGGATGCACGACGCGTCGGCGCTGGTGGTCGGCTCGACGCTGCTGGCGGCGCGCAAGATCGCCGACGGTGAGGTGAAGCGAGCGGTCAACATCGCGGGCGGGCTGCACCACGCGATGCGCGACTACGCGTCCGGCTTCTGCGTGTACAACGACTGCGCCATCGCCATCTCCTGGCTGCTCGACCACGGTTTCGACCGCATCGCCTACCTCGACACCGACGTGCACCACGGCGACGGCGTCCAGACCGCCTTCTACGACGACCCGCGCGTGCTCACCGTTTCCGTGCACCAGCACCCGTTCACGCTCTGGCCCGGCACCGGCTACGCCGCCGAGATCGGCAACGGCAAGGCCGCCGGCACGTCGGTCAACATCCCGCTCCCGCCGCAGACGAAGGACCCCGGCTGGCTGCGGGCGTTCAACGCGGTCGTCCCCTCGCTGCTGGCCGAGTTCGAGCCGCAGATCCTCGTGACGCAGTGCGGCGTCGACTCGCACGAGGAAGATCCGCTGGCCGACCTGTCGCTCTCGGTCGACGGCCACCGCACGATCTACTCGACGATGCGCGACCTCGCCGAGACCTACAGCGGCGGGCGCTGGCTCGCCGTCGGCGGCGGCGGGTACCAGCTGATCCGCGTGGTCCCGCGCTCGTGGACGCACCTGATCGCCACGGTGCTCGACCGCGACTTCGCACCGGACACGGCCCTGCCGCCCGGCTGGGTCTCCGCGATCACGAAGGCCGCGCCCACCGCCGAGATCCCGCCCGCGATGACCGACGACGAGGACACCGCGTTCAAGCCGTGGGGCGACGCCGCCGACGACCCGGTCGACATCGCGATCCGCGACACCCGCCGCGCGGTGTTCCCACTGCACGGCCTCGACCCGGACGATCCCAGGGACTGACCATGTCCGAAGACCCGGCGCTCGGAAACGGCCTGCGCGACCCGTACGACTACCCCCGCGACTGGGAGGCCGACGTCGTCCTGTCCGACGGCGGCACCGTGCACCTGCGGCCCGTGGTGCCCACGGACGCCGACGGTCTCGTCGCCTTCCACAGCAGGCTTTCCGAGCGCACACGCTACCTGCGGTACTTCGGCGCCTACCCGCGGATCCCGCCGCGCGACCTGCAGCGGTTCTCCACTGTGGACCACCACGACCGGGTCGCGTTCGTCGCGCTGCTCGGCGACGACATCGTGGCCGTTGGGCGCTACGAACGGCTCGACGGCGGCCCCTCGGCCGAGGTCGCGTTCGTCGTCGACGACAAGCACCAGGGCCGCGGGCTCGGCTCGATCCTGCTGGAGCACCTGGCCGCCGCCGCGTCGGAGTGCGGGCTGCGCCGGTTCGTCGCCGAGGTCCTCGCCGAGAACGCGCCGATGGTGCGGGTGTTCCGCGACGCCGGCTACCAGGTCAGCCGCGCCATCGAGGAAGGCGTGCTGCACCTGGAGTTCAGCATCGACCCGACGGAGGAGTCGCTGGCCGTCGCGCGCTCGCGCGAGCAGGCGGCCGAGGCGCGCAGCGTGCACAACCTGCTGCACCCGCGGTCGGTCGCGGTGATCGGCGCGTCGGCCGACCACACGAAGGTCGGCCACGTCGCCTTCCGCAACCTGCTCGCCGCCGACTTCACCGGCACCGTCTTCCCGGTCAACCCCGAGCACCGCTCGGTGCGCGGCGTGCGCGCGTACGCGTCGGTGCTCGACATTCCGGACCCGGTCGACCTCGCGCTGGTCGCGGTTCCGGCCGAGCTCGTCGAGTCGGTGCTCGACGCCTGCCTCGTCAAGGGCGTGAAGACGCTGGTGATCGTTTCCGGCGGCTTCGCCGAGTCCGGCCCGCTCGGCCTGCACGCCGAGCTGCGGCTCGTCGGCGAGGCCCGCGCCCACGGCATGCGCGTGGTGGGCCCGAACGCGCTCGGCGTGCTCAACACCGCGCCTGGCGTGCGGCTCAACGCCACCCTCGCCCCGCAGCTGCCGCGCCGTGGGCGCACCGGGTTCTTCTGCCAGTCCGGCGCGCTCGGCACGGCGATCCTGGCCGACGCCGGTTCGCGCGGCCTCGGTCTGTCCACCTTCGTCTCCGCCGGCAACCGCGCGGACGTCTCGGGCAACGATCTGTTGCAGTACTGGGAAACCGACCCCGAGACCGACCTCGTGCTGCTCTACCTCGAGTCCTTCGGCAACCCGCGCAAGTTCGCGCGGCTGGCGCGGCGGCTCGCGCGGAACAAGCCGATCGTCGCGGTGAAGTCGGGCCGCCACGCCGTGCGCCCGCAGCTGGCCGCGACGTCGGCGGAGGTCGACGAGGCGAGCGTGCAGGCGCTGTTCGAACAGGCCGGCGTGGTGCGGGTGGAGTCGCTCGCGCAGCTCTTCGACACCGCGCTCGTGTTCGCGCACCAGCCGCTGCCGGCCGGGCCGCGGATCGCGATCGTCGGCAACTCGAGCGCGATCGGGCTGCTCGCCGCCGACACCGCGCGGGCCCAGGGGCTGCACCTCGCGGCCGACCCGGTGGACATCGGCCCGCAGGCCGGGCCCGACGCGTTCGCCGCGGCCGTGCGCGAAGCCCTTGATTCGCCGGAGACCGACGCGCTCATCGCCGTGTTCGCCCCGCCCGTCGCCATTCCCGGCACCGCGTACGCGCGGGCGCTGAAGGAAGCCGTGCTGGAGCACGAGCGCACGAAACCCGTGGTGTCCACGTTCCTCGCGGCCGAGGGCGTGCCCGACGAGCTGGCCGTGCTCAGCGAAGACGGTGTGCCCACCCGGGGTTCGATCCCGTCGTACCCGAGCCCGGAACGCGCGGTGACCGCGTTGTCCCGCGTGGTGCGGTATTCGGCGTGGCGGCAGCGTCCACAGGGGACACTGGTGCGCCCGGGCGGGCTGCACGTCGAGCAGGCGCAGTCGATCGTGCGCGAGCTGCTCGCCGAAGCCGACGGCCACTCCACGATGCTGTCCGACGACGACGTGGTGCGGCTGCTCGGCTGCTACGGCGTCGACGTGGTGCCGTTCCGCGTGGTGTCCGATGTGGACGGTGCGGTCGCGGCCGCCGCGGAGCTGGGTTATCCCGTCACGCTCAAGGCCGTGGACGAGCGGCTGCGCGGCCGGCCCGACCTGGCGGGCGTGCGGCTGGACCTCACCTCGGAGGACTCCGTGCGCGTGGCCTACCGCGACCTGTGCGAGGTCTCCGGCGACAACGAGCTCTACGTGCAACGCATGGCCGCCAAGGGAATCTCGTGCGTGATCGGCCTGCAGGACGACCCGTCGTTCGGCACGCTCGTGTCGTTCGGCCTTTCGGGTCTGGTCAGCACGCTGCTCGGCGACCGCGCCTACCGCGCGGTGCCGGTCACCGACGTCGACGCCGCCACGCTCATCCGCGAGCCCCGCACATCGCCCCTGCTCACCGGCTACCGCGGCGACGAGCCCGCCGACCTCGCGGCGTTGCAGGACATGGTGCTGCGCGTGGCCGCGCTGGCCGAGGACAACCCGGAGGTCCGGTCCTTGGCACTCGACCCGATCCTCGCCTCGCCCGACGGCGCCTTCGTGGCCAACGCGCGCATGGTGCTGGGCCCGCCGCCGACCCGGCCGGACACCGGGCCGCGGCGGTTGCGCCACATCACGCCGTCGGACTGACAGCTCACCAGGTCTTGCCGGCCTGCTCCCCGTTCGTCCGGTTGATGCGGTTGAAGAAGTTGGTCAGCGCGATCTCCAGCGTGAGCGCCGACAGCTGCTCCGCGGTGAAGTGGATGGACGCGGCTTCGCGGATCTCGGGCGTGACGCCCGCCGCGCCGTCCTGCAGGCGGGTCGCGGCCTCCGCCAGCGCGAGCGCCGCGCGTTCCGTGTCGCTGAAGAAGGGCGTGTCGCGCCAGGCGGCGACGTTGTGCAGCCGCTCGTCGGTCTCCCCGTGCTTCTTCGCCGCCGCGACCCCGGCATACACGCAGGGGCTGCAGCTGTTGATCTGGCTCACGCGCAGGTGGACCAGCCCCAGCAGCCGCGGGTCGACCCCGCCGGCGTGGATCGCGCGGTTCAGGTGCCCGATCGCGGTCATCACCTCGGTGCTCGCCGCGGATTTCGTCGTGGTGGTCATGTCCGTGCTCCTTCTGCGGTTACCTCGGCCCGGTCGGGCCCGTCATCTCGCATGACGGAGCAGTGACGAGGAAGGTAACGACCATGACCGACCCGATCGCGGAAGCGTTCGAAGCCCAGCGCGAACGGCTGCGCGCCGTGGCCTACCGCGTGCTCGGTTCGCACGCCGACGCCGACGACGTGGTGCAGGAGGCATGGCTGCGCTTGTCGCGCCAGGACGCCGCGGCCATCGACAACCTCGGGGGCTGGCTCACCACCGTCGTCGGCCGCCTCAGCCTCGACGTGCTGCGCGCGCGGCAGAGCCGGCCGCAGGCGCCGGGTGACGACCGGCGGCCGGAGGGGGTGGTGGCGCTCGACAGCCCCGAGGACGACGTCGCGCTCGCCGATTCGGTCGGGCTCGCGCTGCTGGTGGTGCTCGACGCGCTCGGGCCGGGGGAGCGGCTGGCGTTCGTGCTGCACGACCTGTTCGCGGTGCCGTTCGAGGAAATCGGCCAGATTCTCGGCAAGTCGACCGCCGCGGCGAAGATGCTCGCCAGCCGTGCCCGTCGGAAGGTACGGGAATCCGAGCGGCCCTCAGCCGGACGAGAGCAGCGCGAGGTGGTCCGGGCCTTCCTGGCAGCGGCTCGCGACGGCGACTTCGCCGGGCTGCTGCGGGTGCTCGACCCCGACGTGCGGCTCACCTCCGAAACCCCGGACGGCGTGGTCGTGGTCCTTGGCGCCACCAAGGTCGCGAGCGGCGCGCGGTTGTCCGGCGGCCTGGCCGCCACGGGCCGGGACGTGCTCGTGGCCGGGCGCCCCGGTGTCGTGTCCCTCGACGAGGACGGCACGGTGGTGGCGCTGCTGGCGTTCACGGTCGTCGACGGGCGGATCACGGAGCTGACCGTGGTCACCGATCCGGCGAAGCTGTCAGCAGCCCGCCCAGAGTGAGCAGCTGCGCGGTGGCGCCGCCGCCGGTGAACTCGAGGCGTTTGGCCGCCGCGAAGTAGCGGTGCAGCGGGTGGGAGACGTCGATGCCGACGCCGCCGTGCAGGTGCACCGCGGTGTGGGCGACGCGGTGGCCGGCTTCGGCGGCCCAGTACTTCGCGGTGGCGATCTCGGCGTCGGCGGGCAGGCCTTCGGACAGGCGCCACGCGGCCTGCCACAGCGTGAGCCGCACGGCTTCGACGTCGAGGTACGCGTCGGCGAGCCGCTGGCGTACGGCCTGGAAACCGCCGAGGACGTGGCCGAACTGCTCGCGTTCACGCGTGTGGGCCGCCGTCAGCTTCAGGGCGCGCTCGACGACACCCAGCTGCTGCGCGCACAACCCCACCGCGCCGCGTTGCCGCAACGCTCGGCCGACGTCGCCGAGGGGCGTGCCGGGGGCGTCGTCGAGCCGGACCAGGCCCGCGTCGGCGTGGTCGATCGTCTGCTGCGCGGCGATGGAGACGCCGGGGGCGTCGCGTTCCACCAGGAAAACCCCGCCGGGAGTCTCGACCAGCACCGCGTCGGCGAACGCCGCGAACGGCACCGCGGTCTGCGTACCACTGAGCCGTCCGCCGGTCTCGGTGAAACCGCCCGCGACCGCCAGCACCGCGGAACCGCGTGACACCGGCAGGAGCCAGCGCTCCACCAGCTCCGGCCGGCCCAGCTCGGCCAGCACCGAGCCCGCCTGCACCACGGAGGAGAGATACGGCAGCGGCGCCACGGCCCGGCCGACCTCGATCAGCACCGAGCACTGTTCCAGCAACCCGAACCCGCCACCACCGACGGCCGCGGGCAGGGCCGCGTCGAGCACACCCGACTGCGCCAACCGCGTCCACAGTGGCGCGTCGAAGCCCCCGGAACCGTGCGGTCCCAGCGTTTCCGGCGTCACGTGGTCGGCGAGGAGGCGGCGGGTCAGCGCGGCCAGGTCCTGCTGCGCCTCGGTGGGGGAGAAGTCCACGGCGGTGCTCCTAACGCGTCACGGGCTGGCCGAGCGCGGCCGCGGCGACGATGTCGCGCTGCACCTCGTTCGTCCCGCCGCCGAAGGTGAGGATGAGGGCGGAGCGGTGCAGCCGTTCGATGCGGCCGGCCAGGACCGCGCCCGGCGAGCCCTCGCGGACGACGGCGGCCGCGCCGAGCACCTCCATCAGCAGCCGGTAGGCCTCGATCGCGGACTCCGTGCCGAACACCTTCGTCGCCGACGCCTCGGCCGGCCCGAGCTCGCGTTGCGCCGCGGCCCACGCGATCTGCCAGTTGCGCAGCTTCAGGTACTCCGCGCGGGTGTGCACGCGGGCGAGGTTCAGCCGCACCCACTCGGCGTCGAGCAGCGGCGTGCCCTCGGGGGTGACGGCGGTGCGCGCCCACTCGATGACGTCGCGCAGGGCCGTGCGCATCGGCGCGGCCGAGGTCAGTGCGACACGCTCGTGGTTGAGCTGGTTGGTGATCAGCGGCCAGCCCGCGTTCTCGACGGCGACGCGCGCGGTCACGGGCACGCGCACCCCGTCGTAGTAGGTGGCGCTGGTGCCGGGGCCCGCGACCGTGTGGACCTTCGTCCAGGAGAAGCCGGGCGCCGACGTCGGCACGACGAGCATCGACAGGCCCTTGTGCTTGGGCGCCTCCGGGTCGGTGCGCGCGGCGAGCCACACGTAGTCGGCGTACTCGATGAGGCTGGTCCACATCTTCTGGCCGGTGATCACGTACTCGTCGCCGTCGCGCACCGCGCGCGTGCGCAGCGACGCGAGGTCCGTACCCGCGCCCGGTTCGGAGTAGCCGATGGAGAAGTGCAGCTCGCCGGCGGCGATGCGCGGCAGGTAGAACGCCTTCTGGTCTTCGGTGCCGTAGCGCATGATGGTGGGCCCGATCGTGTTCACCGTCAGGAACGGCACGGGCACGCCCGCGGCCGCCGCCTCGTCGGTGAACACGAGCTGGTCGAGCATCGAGCGCGCCTGTCCGCCGTACTCCCGCGGCCAGCCCAGCGCGAGCCACCCGTCCTTGCCCAGCCGGCGCACGATCTCCTTGTATGCCAACCCATCGCCGTACTCGCCGCCGCCCGCGGCGAGGCTCTCCCGGCGGGCCGGCGTCATCAGCTCGGCGAAGTACTCCCGGAGCTGGGCCGCCAGCTCACGCTGGGCGTCCGTGTCGTCGATCCGCACCGCTCACCTCGCCGCCGGTTGTATAGAACTTGTTCTATTTGTAGCAGTCGGACCAGCAAGAAGGAAGGCGTCGCGAGCCTTGCCTGAAACAAGAACAGATTCTAGTCTGGGGCACCAAGGCAGGCTTCGACGAGGAGGCTCGCGGTGAGAGCAGCCGTACTGAACGCGATCGGCGACGACAAGCTGGAGCTGCGGGACGACGTCACCACCGTCGATCCGGGGCCGGACGAGGTCCGGATCCGGGTGCGGGCGTCGGGAATCTGCCACAGCGACCTCTCCGCGATGGACGGCACGCTGCCGGCGCTCGTGCCCGGCGTCGTCGGCCACGAGGGTTCGGGCGAAGTCCTCGAAGTCGGCTCCGCGGTCACACGCTTGCAGCCGGGCGACCACGTCACCGTGTCGTTCGTGCCGCCGTGCGGTTCGTGCGCCAACTGCCTGCGCGGTCAGCCGAACCTCTGCGCCGTGCACGCGATCGCCGCGTTCACCACGCCGCGGTTCCGTCTGGGCGACACGCCGTTGTTCGGCTACGCGGGGCTCGGCACGTTCGCCGACGAGGTCGTGGTGCCCTCGTCGGGTGCGATCAAGGTCGACGCCGACGTGCCGTTCGAGACGGCCGCACTCATCGCGTGCGGTGTGCTCACCGGAGTGGGCTCGGTGCTCAACACCGCGAAGGTGGAGCCGGGCTCCACAGTGGTCGTCTTCGGCTGCGGCGGCGTCGGGATCTCCGTGATCCAGGGCGCGCGCATCGCCGGCGCGGCCACGATCGTCGCCGTGGATCCGGTGGAGGGCAAGCATTCCGTCGCCCGAGGCTTCGGTGCCACCCACGCCGTGACGCCGGAGAACCTCGACCAGCTGAAGGGCGAGCTGACCGGCGGCGAGGGGTTCGACTACGCGTTCGACGTGGTCGGTGCGCCCGCCACCATCCGCGCCGGCTGGGACGCCGCCCGCCGCGGGGGTACGGTGGTGGTCGTCGGCGCCGGGCGGGGCGACGCGATGGTGTCGTTCAGTGCGCAGGAACTCTTCTTGCACGACAAGAAGATCCTCGGCTCCTTCTACGGTTCGTCGCACGTCCACCGCGACACCGCCACCATGCTGCGCTTCTGGCGCGCGGGCCTGCTCGACCTCGACGGCATGATCTCGCGCCGCCTCACCTTCGCCGATATCAACGATGGCCTCGGCCTGCTGCGCGAAGGCAGCACCGACGTGATCCGCCAGGTGGTGACGCTGGCGTGAGCCTCGACGGCAAGGTCGCCATCGTCACCGGAGCCGCCGCCGGGCTCGGCCGCGCCGAAGCGCTCGCGCTGGCCCGGGAAGGCGCGGCCGTGGTGGTCAACGACGTCGCCGAAGCCCACGCCACCGTCGAGGAAATCGAGGCGGGTGGTGGCAAAGCGCTCGCGGTGGCGGGTGACGTCTCCGAAACCGCCACCGCGCAGGAACTCCTCACCGCCGCCGTGGACCACTTCGGCGGCCTCGACATCGTGGTCAACAACGCCGGTGTCCTGCGCGACCGCATGCTGTTCTCGATGACCGACGCCGAATGGGACCAGGTCATCGCCGTCCACCTGCGCGGCCACTTCCTGCTCTCCCGTGCCGCCGCGCGGCACTGGCGCGACCGCGCCAAAGTGGACGGAAAGCCGGTCTACGGGCGGCTGGTGAACACCGCGTCGGAAGCCTTCCTCGTCGGCTCACCCGGCCAGCCCAACTATTCCGCCGCGAAAGCCGGCATCGTCGCGCTCACCGTGTCCGCCGCACGCGGGCTCGCGAAGTACGGCGTGTGCGCCAACACGATCTGCCCCCGCGCCCGCACGGCGATGACGGCCGACGTCTTCGGCGAAGCGCCCGGAACCGGCGTCGATCCGCTCTCGGTCGAGCACGTCGCCCCGTTCGTCGCCTTCCTCGCCTCGCCCGCCGCCGAGCACGTCAACGGCCAGGTTTTCGTGGTCCACGGCGGAATGGTCGCGCTGCTCCGTCCACCTTCGGTCGAGCAGCGCTTCGACACCGCGAACGGCACGTGGACCCCCGCCGAGCTGGCGGAGACGGTCGGCGCGCACTTCGCCGGCCGCGACCCGGAGCGGATGTTCGCCGCCACCGAGCTGCTCACCCTGCCCTGACCTCCCGGGAGACCTCATGACGCTCACCGTGTTACCCCACTGCGACGAAGCCGGGCTCAAGGCCGGACAGCTGTTCATCGGCGGCGAGTGGACGCCCGCGCGCGACGGCGCGACGTGGACCCACCTGCATCCCGCCACGAGTGAGGAGATCGGCGAGTTCGCCGTGGCCGGTCCCGCCGACGTCGACGACGCCGTGGCCGCCGCCCGCGCGGCGTTCGCGACGTGGGGCACCTCGCGCGCGAGCACCCGCATCGCCGTGCTGCTCAAGTACGCCGAGCTGCTGCGCGCCCACGCCGACGAGCTGCGCGCGCTGCAGGCCCTGGACAACAGCGTGCCGCTGTCCTTCGGCGCGATCTACGCGACGTCGGTGGCCGCCGCGGCCGACGTGTTCACCCACCACGCCGGCTGGGTCGACAAGGCGGGCGGCCAGACGCTGCCGCCGTACCAGGGCGGCGACCACCTGGCGATGACCTTCCGCGAGCCGATCGGCGTGGTCGGGGCGATCCTGCCGTGGAACGCGCCCTTCCTGCTCTTCGCGCAGAAGGTGGCCCCGGCGCTCGGCGCGGGCTGCACAGTGGTGCTCAAGGCTTCGGAGTACGCGTCGTTCGCCGTGATCCGCATGGTCGAGCTGCTCGCCGAGGCCGGCCTGCCCGCGGGCGTGCTCAACCTCGTGACCGGCCCCGGCGACCCGACGGGCGAGCGGCTCATCACGCACCCGGATGTCGACAAAGTGAGTTTCACCGGCAGCCGCGCGGTGGGCAAACGCATCGTCGAGGCGTCAGCGGGCACGCTCAAGCGCGTGTCGCTGGAGCTCGGCGGCAAGAGCCCGGCCATCGTGTTCCCCGACGCGCCCAACGTCGGCCTCGCCGCGATGACCACGATGGGCGCGGTCACCATGGGCCTGTCCGGCCAGGCGTGCGTGGCCAACACCCGCGCGCTGGTGCACCGCGGCGTCTACGACGAGTTCCTCGCCGCCGCGCAGGGCATGGCCGCGGCCGTGACCTACGGCGACCCGTTCGACACGGCGGTGATCTCGTGCCCGCTCGTGAACGGCCGCCAGCTCGAACGCGTCCTCGGCTACATCGAGAAGGGCAAGGCGGAAGGCCGGCTCGTCACCGGCGGCGAACGGCTCGACGGCGACTACGCGGGCGGCAACTTCGTGGCCCCGACGATCTTCGCCGACGTGGACAACCACGCCACGATCGCGCAGGAAGAGATCTTCGGCCCCGTCCTGGCCGTCGTCCCCTTCGGCTCGGAAGAGGAGGCGATCGCGCTCGCCAACGACACCGAGTACGGCCTCGGCGCCGGCCTCTTCACCGCCGACTCCGCCCGCGCGTTCCGCGTGGCCCGGCGGCTGCGCGCCGGCACCATCGGCGTCAACGGCTTCCAGGTCGAGCCGCACCTGCCCTTCGGCGGGTTCAAGCAGTCGGGTCTCGGGCGCGAGGGCGGGCTGTCGGCGTTCGAGGCCTACACCGAGCTCAAGACCGTGCTCATGCCGCTCGGCGAGGAGCTGATGTAGTGGGCCGGCTCGACGGCCGCGTCGCCCTCGTCACCGGCGCCGCCCGCGGCCAGGGCGCGGCGGCCGCGCGCGCGTTCGTGGCCGAGGGCGCCCGCGTGGTCATCGCCGACGTGCTCGACGCCGAGGGCAAGCAGCTCGCCGCCGACCTCGGCGACGCCGCGGTGTTCCAGCACCTCGACGTGGGCGACGAGGACGGCTGGACGGCCGCGATCGAGCGGACCGTCGCCGAGTTCGGGCCGCCGACGGTGCTCGTGAACAACGCCGGCGTCCTGCATTTCGCCGAGCTGAAGAGCACCACACTGGCCGACTACGAACGCGTGGTGCGTGTGAACCAGACAGGGGCGTTTCTCGGGATGCGGTCGGTCGTTGAACCGATGACCGGGGCCGGTGGCGGCTCCATCGTCAACGTGTCCTCTGTGGAGGGACTTGCCGGCATGCCGTTCCTCGTCGCCTACACCGCGAGCAAGTTCGCGATCCGCGGGATGACCAAGGTCGCCGCGCTGGAGCTGGGCGCGCACGGCATCCGGGTGAACTCCGTCCATCCCGGCATGATCGACACGAAGATGGTTTCCGAAGCCGCCGGCGCCGACGTCGACGTGTCGTGGGTCGGCAAGAAGGTGGCGCTCGGCCGGGTGGGGCGGGCCGACGAGATCGCGCCGCTGCTCGTGTTCCTCGCGAGCGGCGAGAGCTCGTACTGCACCGGGAGCGAGTTCGTAGCGGATGGCGGGGCTACGGCGACTCACGCGTTGAAGCTGTGATCCACGCGACTGAGAGCGAGCAGTGAACACCGCTAACGGAAGTCGGGCGGGAGGTATGGACAAGACTCGGGGGTGACTACTGGGAGGTGTGGTGAGCGAGAGCGGCTCGATCACCCTCCCGGGCACCGCGGCGCTGACCCAGGTCGGCCGGCTCGCCACGCTGTCCTGGGAGGTGCTGCGGGCGATCTTCCGGCGTCCGTTCCAGTTCCGCGAGTGGATCCAGCAGTGCTGGTTCTTCGCGAGCGTCACGATCCTGCCGACGGCGCTGGTCGCCATCCCGTTCGGGGCGGTGATCGCGCTCCAGCTGGGGTCGCTGACCACGCAGATCGGCGCGCAGTCGTTCACGGGTGCCGCGAGCGCGCTCGCGATCGTGCAGCAAGCCGCCCCCCTGATCACGGCGCTGCTGGTGGCCGGCGCGGGCGGCAGTGCGGTCTGTGCCGACATCGGCGCGCGCAAGATCCGGGAAGAGATCGACGCCATGGAAGTGCTCGGCGTCAACCCGATCCAGCGCATCGTCGTGCCGCGCGTGCTCGCCGCGATCGTGGTGTCCGTGCTGCTCAACGGCCTGGTCAGCGTGGTCGGGGTGCTCGGCGGCTACTTCTTCAACGTCGTGCTCCAGGGCGGCACGCCCGGTGCGTACCTGGCCAGCTTCAACGCGCTGGCCCAGGTGCCGGACCTGTGGATCAGCGAGATCAAGGCGTTCCTCTACGGCTTCGTCGCCGGCGTGGTCGCGGCCTTCCGCGGCCTGAACCCCGCGGGCGGGCCGAAGGGCGTGGGCGACGCGGTGAACCAGGCCGTGGTGATCACGTTCCTGCTGCTGTTCCTCATCAACGTCGTGCTCACCGCGATCTACCTCAAGATCGTGCCGCCGAAGGCGCTGTGACGTGACCGCCGAACCGATCGAGGCCCCCGCGCTGTCCGACCGGACGCTCGAGATCATCGCGCGTCCGGGCGCGAGCCTGGAAGGCCTCGGGCGCCAGCTGTCGTTCTACGGCCGCGCGCTCGCCTGGTCGCCGCGCACGATCCGCCGCTACGGCCACGAGACCCGCCGGCTGCTCACCGAAGTCTGCTTCGGCACGGGCGGGCTCGCGGTGATCGGCGGGACGCTCGGCGTGATGATCGGCATGACGCTGTTCACCGGTCTCATCGTGGGCCTGCAGGGTTACTCCGCGCTCAACCAGCTCGGCACCGCCGCGCTCACCGGCTTCATCTCCGCCTACTTCAACACGCGGGAGGTCGCGCCGCTCTCGGCCGGGCTGGCGCTTTCGGCGACGGTCGGCTGCGGGTTCACCGCGCAGCTGGGCGCGATGCGGATCTCGGAGGAGATCGACGCGCTCGAGGTGATGGCCGTGCCGAGCATGCCCTACCTCGTGACGACGCGGGTGCTCGCCGGCGTCACCGCGGTGATCCCGCTGTACGCGATCGGCCTGCTGTCGTCCTACCTCGCGTCGCGGCAGATCACGATCTGGCTCTACGGCCAGTCGGCCGGCACCTACGACCACTACTTCACGCTGTTCCTGCCCCCTGAAGACGTGTTGTGGTCGTTCGCCAAGGTGATCGTGTTCAGCGTGATCGTGATCCTGTCCCATTGCTACTACGGCTACACCGCCGACGGCGGGCCGGCCGGCGTCGGCATCGCGGTGGGCCGCGCGGTGCGCACGTCGATCGTGCTGATCTCGGTGCTCGACTTCTTCCTCAGCCTCGCGATCTGGGGCGCCAACACCACCGTGCGGATCTCCGGATGAGCACGCGGCGCGAAACGCTGAAGCGGCTCCGGTACCAGGTGCTGGGGCTGGTCTTCCTCGTCGTCGCGGCGCTGTTCTTCACGACGACGATCGCGATCTACAAGAAGGTCTTCACACCCGTCACGCTCGTGAAGCTGGAGACCGACCACGTCGGCAGCCAGCTGCGCACGGGCGGCGACGTGAAGGTGCGCGGCCTGCTCGTGGGCGAAATCCGTTCGGTCACGGCAAAGGGCGACCACGCGGAGCTGGAACTCGCGCTGCAGCCGGACAAGATCGACGAGATCCCCCGCAACGTGTCAGCGAGGCTGCTGCCCAAGACGCTCTTCGGCGAGCGCTACGTCGCGTTGCAGCTGCCCGAAAGGCCCGCCGCGCACATCGAAGCCGGCGACGTGATCCCGCAGGACCGCAGCAGCACGGCGATCGAGCTGGAACAGGTGCTCGACGACGTGATGCCGCTGCTGCAGGCGGTGCAACCGGAGAAGCTCTCCAGCACGCTCAGCGCCGTGTCGAGCGCGTTCGACGGCCGCGGCAAGCAACTCGGCCAGAGGCTCGTGAACCTGTCGGACTACCTCGGGCAGCTGAACCCGTCGCTGCCCGACCTCAAGGCCGACATCACGGGCCTGGCCAACGTTTCGGGCACCTACGACAAGGCCGCGCCCGACCTGCTCGACGCGTTGGCCGACCTCACCACGACGACTCGGACCATTGTGGAGAAACGCCAGGGACTGTCCGATGTGTACGCCTCGGTCTCGGCGGCGTCGGCCGACCTCACGAGCTTCCTGGACGTCAACAAGGACAACCTGATCCGGCTCACCACGGCCGTGCAGCCGACGCTCGACGTGCTCGCGAAGTACGCGCCCGAGTACCCGTGCCTGCTCAAGCAGCTCGCCGCTTCGGTGCCGGAGGCGGAGCTGGCGTTCGGCAAGGGCACGGCCCACCCCGAGGTGAGCCGCGTGACGATCGAGTTCAGCGCCAGCCGCGGCAAGTACCTGCCGGGCGTCGACGAGCCCAAGTACGACGACAAGCGCGGCCCCCGCTGTTACCCGCAGGTCCCGAAACCCGGGTTCTGGCCGCAGTACCCGCCGGACGGCGCGGTCAAGGACGGCTCCGCGAAACCCGCGCCGCCGCACAGCCCGGCCGAGTCGCTGCCGGGCGAGATCACCTCGGGCGCGATCACGTCGAACACCGTCGCGGGTAAGGGCAACGGCGGCGGCGGCGAGTCGGGTGGTGCGCCCTCGATCTTCGGGTCCACCGACGAGCAGGAGCTGATCGACCTGCTGGCCTCGTCGGCGATGAAGACCACACCGGACCAGGTGCCCGGCTGGGCCGGCCTGCTCGTCGGGCCGCTCTACCGCGGAGCGGAGGTGGAGCTCAAGTGAGGTCCTTCGTCCCCGCGCTGGTGAAGATCCTGATCTTCGCCGCCGTCACCGTGCTGCTCACCGGCATCCTCGCGGCCACCATCGCGAACACGAACTTCGGCACCACGGCGGGCTTCGCCGCGAAGTTCACCGACGCGTCGGGCCTGCAGCCGGGCGACGACGTGCGCATCTCCGGCGTGAAGGTGGGGCAGGTCGACTCGATCGACGTGCAGCAGGGCGACCAGAACGGAGCCCAGAATCTAGCCAACGTGCGTTTCGCCGTCGACGCCCAATACAAACTGCCTGCGCTCACGACCGCGACGATCAAGTATCGCAACCTCGTCGGCCAGCGCTACCTCGCGCTCGGCACCGACGTCACCGGCGGCGGCACGCTGGCCGACGGCGCGACGATCCCGCCCGAGCGCACCAAACCCGCCCTGAACCTCACCGTGCTGTTCAACGGGTTCAAGCCGCTGTTCCAGGCGCTGGACCCGAAAGAGGTCAACCAGCTCTCGGCCGAGATCATCCAGGTCTTCCAGGGCGAGGGTGGCACGATCACGAGCCTGCTGGCCCACACCGCGTCGATCACGACGTCGATCGCCGGCAAGGACCAGGTGATCGGCCAGGTCATCGACAACCTCAACCAGGTCCTGACCACGGTGAACTCGCGTGGCCCGCAGCTGGGTGATCTCATCGACCAGACGCAGCGGCTCGTGAGCGGCCTGGCCGAGCAGCGCAAGCCGATCGGCGACGCCGTGGGCGCGCTGGGCGAGCTGACCGAGACGACCTCGGGTCTGCTCGCCGACGCGCGCCCGGCCGTGCAGGACGACGTGAAGCAGCTCGGCGCGCTGTCGAACAACCTCGCCGACTCCGACCAGCTGCTCGACCACCTGCTGCAGGTGCTGCCGGGCAACCTGGAGAAGTTCACGCGCACGCTGAGCTACGGCAGCTGGTTCAACTACTACCTGTGCGGGATCGAAGGCACGATCGGGATTTCGTCGCTGGACGTGACGCTGCCGATCGTTCCCTTGCCGGCCACCCAGCGCGCGGCGAGGTGCGGCCCGTGAAGCGGCTCAAGGAACGCAACCAGGCGGCGGTCGGTGGAGTGACGCTGGTGCTGATCCTGCTCGTGACCGCCGTGGCCTACTTCTCCGACAGCATCCCGATGTTCGGCAACGGCACCACGTACTCCGCGTACTTCGGCGAGGCCGCCGGGCTCGCGCCGGACAACGAGGTGGAGGTCGCCGGCGTGAAGGTGGGCCAGGTGACCTCGGTGGAGCTGGCGCACAAGCAGGTGCTGGTGAAGTTCCGGGTGAAGGGCGTGCGCGTGGGCGACGCGTCCACCGCGTCGATCGAGATCAAGACGCTGCTGGGGGAGAAGTACCTCGCGCTCGACCCGAAGGGCGCCGGCACGCAGAGCCCGGGTGACACGATCCCGCTGCAGCGCACACGTACGCCGTTCCAGCTGCAGGACGCGTTCGACCAGTTGTCCACGACCGTCGGCGACATCGACACGAAGCAGCTCGCCGACAGCTTCACCGCGCTCTCGGATTCGCTCAAGGACAGCCCGCAGTACCTCAAGGACACGCTTTCGGGCCTGTCCGCGCTGTCGAAGACGGTGTCCTCGCGCGACGACGACCTGCACACGCTGCTGGCCAACACGAGCGCGATCTCCAAGACGCTCTCGGACCGCAACACGCAGCTGCAGCAGGTGATCAGCGACGGCAACCTGCTGCTGACCGAGTTGCAGAACCGCCGGGACCAGATCAGCGCGTTGCTCAAGGGCACACAGCAGATCTCGCAGCAGCTGTCCGGCCTCGTCGCCGACAACCGCACGCAGCTGAAGCCGACGCTCGACGCGCTGGGGAAGGTGACCGACGTGCTGCAGCGCAACCAGGGCAACCTCGACCGCGGCCTGGCGCTGATGGCGCCGTTCGCGCGCGTCGGCGCCAACGCGACGGGCAACGGGCGCTGGTTCGAGGGCTACCTGTGCGGGCTGCTGCCGCCGACGATCACGGCGGGTGGGCTGTCGATCAACCCCGAGGGCTGCACCCCGCCCATCGCGGCGCCGAACCAGGGGGTGGGTGGACGGTGACGATCGAAACGAAGACTCAGCGGAGCCTGGTGACGTGGCTGGGTTTCGCCTGCGTCTTGGCGCTACTGCTGACAGCCGGATTGTGGCTGGTCTTCCGCACGAGCAGCGGCACCACGCTGTCGGCCTACTTCGGCAAGACCGTCGGCCTCTACGCCGGATCTTCGGTTCGTGTACTCGGCGTGCCGGTCGGCGAGGTCACCGCCGTGACGCCGGACGGGCAGGCCGTGCGCGTGGACATGCGCGTGAACGACGACGTGCCGATCCCCGTCGATGTCGGCGCCGTGGTGGTCGCCCCGAGCCTGGTCAGTGACCGCTACGTGCAGCTGACCCCGGCCTACGACAGTGGCCCGACGCTCGCCAGCGGCACCGTCCTCGCCCGCGACAAGACGGCCACGCCGGTGGAGCTCGACGACCTCTACGCGAGCCTCGACAAGCTCTCCACCGCGCTGGGTCCCAACGGTGCCAACAAGAACGGCGCCCTGTCCGACGTCCTCGACACCGCGGCCGCCAACCTCAAGGGCAACGGCGCCGACCTCAACTCCACCGTCGGCCGTCTCGCCGACCTCGCGGGCACGCTCGACGACTCCAAGGACGACCTGTTCGCCACCGTCCAGAACCTGAACTCTTTCACGGACGCCCTCGCTCAGAGCGACAGCCAGCTCAACGAGTTCTACCAACGCGTCGCCGACGTCAGCGGGTTCCTCGCCGACGACTCGGCCGACGTCGGTGCCGCGCTGAGCTCCCTGGCCTCCTCGCTCGGTGACGTGAAACAGTTCGTGGCCGACAACAAGGCCGGCCTGGAGTCCAATGTGGACAAGCTGGCCTCGCTCACGGGCGTGCTCGTGGACCAGCGGGCCGCGCTCGCCGAGGTGCTCGACATCGCGCCGACCGGGGCCACGAACTTCATCAACTCCTACGATGCCGCCTCCGGCACCATCGCCGTGCGCGACAACCTCAACGAGATCACCAACCCGCCGATCCTCACCGTCTGCCGGATCCTCGCCGCGGGCACCCCGAAGGGCGTGCCCACGACGCTGACCGACATCTGCAAGCAGCTGGCGCCGGTCCTCGACGGAGCGCTCAAGCTGCCGACCGTGCCGCAGGTGCTCAACTCGCTGCAGAACGGCCAGCTGCCCCCGTTGCCGCTCCCGCTCGTGGACGTGATGACGCAGCTTTCCGGCGGTGGCAAGTGAAGCGGCGGCGCCTGGCCGGGGTGCTCGCCGGCGTGCTCGTGCTCGCCGGGTGCAGCGACGGCGGCTTCAACGGCCTGTACTCGACGCCGCTGCCGGGTGGGCCCGATCTCGGCGACCACCCGTACCACGTGACGGCGCTGTTCACCGACGTGCTCGACCTCGTGCCGCAGGCGAGCGTGAAGGTCGACGACGTGGCCGTGGGCCGGGTCGACAAGATCACGCTGACGCCCGACACGCGCTCGGCGCTCGTTGCCATGACCGTGAACGGTGACGTGCAGCTGCCCGCCAACGCGCGCGCCGAGCTGCGCCAGTCGAGCCTGCTGGGCGAGAAGTTCGTCGAGCTGGGGCAGCCGACCGCCGAGAAGCCGGCCGGTCACCTCGCCGACGGCGCGCAGATCCCGCTCGGGCGCACCAACCGCAACCCCGAGGTCGAAGAGGTCCTCGGCGCGCTTTCCCTGCTGCTCAACGGCGGCGGTCTCGGCCAGCTGCAGGACATCAGCCACGAGCTCAACGACGCGTTGTCCGGCAACGAACCCGAGATGCGCGCGCTGCTGTCGCGAGTGGACGATCTCGCCACGCAGCTCGACGGGGACAAGGGCGAGATCCTGCGCGCGATCGACGGGCTGGACAAGCTCTCGCACACGCTCGCCGGGCAGCAGCAGAACATCAAGACCGCGCTGGACAACCTGGCGCCGGGCCTGAAGATCGTGGCCGACCAGCGCGACCAGCTCGTGGGGATGCTGAACGCGCTGAACAAGCTTTCCGGCGTCGCGGTGGACACCGTGAACCGCAGCCGCGACCAGCTCGTGGCGAACCTCAAGGCGCTGCAGCCGACGTTGCAGAAGCTCGGCGAGGCGGGCCAGGACCTGCCGAACGCGTTGCAGATCCTGCTCACCTACCCGTTCCCGGACTACGCGGGCAACACGATCAAGGGTGACTACGCCAACGTCGACGCGACCGTGAACCTCGATCTCGACAAGCTGCTGCAGAACTTCACCAACTCCTCGCAGCCGCCGATCCAGATTTCCGGGCTGACTTCGCCGCCGGGTACGGGTGCGGCCACGCCGGCGCTGCCCCTGCCATTGCCGACGACCGCTCCGCCGGCGAAGAACCAGGCCGGGCCGGGCGGGCTGCTCGGTGGTCTGCTGGGCGGCCTGCTCGGGGGAGGTGCGGGATGACCTCGCGCAAGACGCGGATCCAGCTCATCGCGTTCGTGGTGATCGCCGTGGTGTCGGTGGTCTACGCGGGCGGCAAGTACGCGGGCCTCGACCGGCTCTTCGGCTCGCGCGGCTACCAGGTCACCTTGCAGCTGGCCGATTCCGGCGGCATCTTCGTGAACTCCGAGGTCGCCTACCGCGGTGTGACCGTCGGGCGCGTCTCGGCCATGACGCTCACCGGCCACGGCCTCGACGTGCACCTCGACCTCGACTCGGGCGGCCCGGACATCCCCGACGACCTCCACGCGCAGGTGGCGAACCGCTCGGCGGTCGGGGAGCAGTTCGTGGACCTGCTGCCCGACCGTGAGACGGGCCCGTACCTGCACGACGGTTCGGTGATCACGCAGGACCGCACGTCGCTGCCCGCGTCGCCGGACTCCGTGCTGTCGCATTTGGACGATCTCGTGGCGAGTGTGCACCCGGACTCGCTCAAGACCGTCGTCGACGAGACCTACGACGCGTTCGCCGGCACCGGGCCGCAGCTGCAGAAGCTGTTGGACAGCACGGGTTCGCTCACCGCGAAGGCCGCGCAGTACATCCCGCAGACGCGCGGGCTGCTGGCGAACTCGCGCACGGTGTTCGCCACGCAGGAGCGCCAGGCGCAGAACATCACCGACTTCGCGGGCGGGCTGAAGACGATCGCGGCGCAGCTGAAGTCGTCGGACCCGGACCTGCGCACGGTGATCGACCAGGCGCCGCAGCTGAGCCGCCAGATCAGCGACGTGCTCGCCACCTCGGGTTCCGACCTGGGCGTGATCTTCGCGAACTCCCTGACCACGGCCCAGATCACGTCCGCGCGCACCGACGCGATCGAGGAGCTGCTGGTCGCTTATCCGGTGATCTCGGCGTTCTCGCCGTCGACTTCGCCGGACGGCACCGGGCACCTCGGTGTGGTGTTCAACTTCTTCGACCCGGTGTCGTGCACGAAGGGCTACGAGGGCACGAAGCAGCGTCCGGCCAACGACACCACCGAAGCGCCGGTGAACGTGAACGCCTACTGCGCGGAGCCGCCGGGCAGCCCCGTCGAGGTGCGTGGGGCGCAGAACGCGCCGTACGCCGGCAAGCCGCCGGCGATCCCGGCCGCACCGAAGGAATCGGCGCCGTCGACCACCCCGGACGCGAACCAGCTGCCGGGTCTGCTCGGCCTGCTCACGCCGCCGGCCGGCGGCCTCGGGGCGTTGCTGGGCGGCTCGTGATGAAGGCGCTGCTGGTCGTGCCGGTGCTCGCCGTCCTCGCGGCCGCCTGGTTCGGCTGGTCCTGGTGGCACGCGGCCCACGACGACGACCTGGCCCGCGGCCGCGCCCGCGACGCCGTGCTCGCCGCGGCGTCCACGGACCTGGTCGCCCTCAACACGATCGACTACCACACCGGCGGCGCCGACGTGGACCGTTGGATCGCCGCCACGACCGGCCAGTACGGCGCCACCCTCGCCGGCGACCGCCGGCTGCAACTCGACCGCGCGACGAGCACCAAGACCGTCTCGACGGCCGCACTCCTGCAGGCCGCCGTCACCGACCTCGACCCGACCGCCGGCACGGCCCGCGTCATCGCCGTGCTCGACGTCCGCGTGAGCACCGCCGGAGGCGCCCCCGTGCCGAAACAGGCGCGCCTCACCGTCGACTTCACCCGCGACGGCGACACGTGGAAAGTCGCCGGCGTCCAGGCGGTGGGCTCGTGAAACGCCGGCCGATCGCCGTGACGGTGGTCGCCCTCGCCTGCGCGGCGTGGTTCGCCGTGCAGGCCTCGGCCCTGCAACCCCGCGACGACGACGCCCTGGTCGACCAGACCACCACCACCCAGGTCCGCGACCAGGTGAGCGCCGCCGTGAAGGCCCTGTTTTCCTACGACTACACCAACCTCGACCGCACCTCGCGCGCCGCCGCCTCGGTGCTCAGCGGACCCGCCGTCGGCCAGTACGACGCCCAGTTCGCCGCCGCGACCCAACGCGCCACCGCCGGCAAGCTGATCCGCGCCACCACCGTCCGCTCCGCCGGCGTCCGCACCCTCCACGGCGACGACGCCACCCTGCTGCTCTTCCTCGACCAGCAAACAATCCTCCCGGGCGGCGGCGCCCCGCAGTCCTCGGTCGCACAGCTGGCCGTCACCGCCCACCGAGTGGACGGCTCGTGGAAGATCACGGGCCTCGACCCGCTGTAGATTCCTTCCTTCGCGGGCGAATACATCGCTTTCGCCGGGAACGTTCCGGCCGGTCACCCGAAACCGGCGTCCTGTTCTTTTCACCGTGGTGACCCAGTTCACCCTCATACGTCCACAGTGGACGGGTCGGTGTGATCCGCGTCGCGGCAAGGGGTTTCGGTCGAACCCGGAACCGGGACCCTACGTGATTCCGGGTGTGGGGGAATCGCGAAGGAGAAGGGTGGAAACGTGAAGAACCTCAGGATTCTCGCGATGGCGGGCAGCGCGGCTGCGGCGATGGCCGTGCTGGCGGCGTGCGGGAGCGGCGGCATGGCCGCCTCGGCGCCCCCGCCGGCCGGCGCTCAGGCGCCCGCCTCCTCGGCAGCCGCGCTCACGACGGTGGGTGAGGCGAACACGTCGCTCGGGACAGTTCTCGTGAACGCCAAGGGCTTCACGCTCTACACGTTCGACGAGGACAAGCCCGGCATGTCGGCGTGCACCGACAGCGGGTGCAAGTCGCTCTGGCCGCCGATCACCGGCCCGGCACAGCCCGCGAACGGGGTGAGCCTGCCCGGGCAGCTCGCCACGTTCACCCGCTCCGACGGGATCGAGCAGGAGACCTTCAACGGGAAGCCTGTTTACACCTACGCCCAGGACACCGCCCCCGGACAGACGAAGGGCGACGGCGTGTTGGGCACGTGGCACGCGCTGGTCGTCACCCCGCGCGGGTCCGCGCCGGCGACCACGGCGAACGGTACCGGCGGGGTTTCCGGCTACTGATCGCTTCGCGCGAGTCTGGTTCGGCCGGCGTGCGCCGTGCCGAGCCAGACTGGCTACCCGTTCCCGAACGCACCGCCCGCACCGAACGCCAGGCGCGCGAAGCGCTCACCCACGCGCAGGTGGGTCTCGGCGTCCGGGTGCAGAGCGTCGGGTAGGGGCAGCTCCGCGAAGTCCTGCTCGCCGTAAAGAGTCAGACCGTCGAGCAGATGCAGGTTGGGGTCGTCGGAGCGCTGGGCGACGATCCGCGCCAGTTCGTCGCGGATGATCCGCAGCGTCAGCTTGCCCGGGCCCGGTTCACCGGTCGCGCGGAAGCGGACCACCCCGTCGGCTTCGAAGACCGGGGCGCCGGGGCCCGGGGTGTCCTCGTGGATGGGGCACAGCAGCGGCGAGACGACCAGCAGGGGAGCGGTGGGGTGGCCGGCGCGGATCGTGTCCAGGAAGCCGTGCACGGCGGGGCCGAAAGCGCGCAGGCGCATCAGGTCGGCGTTGACGAGGTTGATCCCGAGCTTCACGCTCACGACGTCGGCCGGGGTGTCGCGCATGACCTGGGCCGTGAACGGGTCCAGCAGCGCACTGCCGCCGAAGCCGAGGTTGGTGAGCTCGACGCCCGCGTGCCGAGCGGCGACGGCCGGCCACGTGGTGGTGGGGCTGGCCGCGCCCGAGCCCTGGCTGATGGAGCTGCCGTGGTGCAGCCACCGCCGGCGGCCGGCCGAGGTCGGCGCGCTGGCGGGCGCGTCGGCTCGGAGCGCGACGAGCGTGGTGAGTTCGTTGTGCGGCAACCAGATCTCGACGTCCTTGGTCCGCGCGGGCAGGCCGGCGAACCGCACCGTGCCCGGCTCGCCGCGGCGCACCTCGGTCGAGCCGGTCGTCATGTCGACAACAAGCTCGTCCCCGCCGCCCACCGTCCCGGCGCCGGTGGGCGTGCCGTCCACGAACAGCTCGTACACCCCGTCGGGCCGGGCCGCCGCGCCGACGTAGGACACCTTGGTGCGCAGCGCGTCCAGCTCCACCACGGTCGCGGCGGTCCGGAACGCCAGCCGCACCCCGGAGGCTTGCGCCTCCACCATGGCCAGCTGCGCGTCCCCTCGCGCGCGAGCCCACGCGGGCAGCCGGTGCGGCACCAGGCCGCGTTCGGTGGTTTCGAGTTCGAGGGCGCCGCGGACGGTGTCGGGCAAGTCGATCATGTGCACGCGCCCCAGTCTGACCGCGGCCGGGCCGCGCACGGTGTTTTCAGTGCCGGATCAGCCCCAGCTCCCCGAACATCCGCCTGCTCCACGCCAGCGCGGACGGCAGGTCGTCCCACTGCACGCAGCCGACCTTGTGATCACCTCCACTGTGGGCAGGCGGATCGAGGTCACCGTCGGGCTCACGACGGACGTCCGAGGCAATCAGGTGATCGGCCTCGCCGTTGGCGGCGGGCCCTCGGCTGTCCTGGCCCTCGGCGGCCGTGACAACACCGGCGGACGCCTGATCGTGAATCTCCGAGCGGCTTTGTCCGATCTCGCCGAGAAGCAGCGCCGCACGTGATCGTGGTTGCTGCCGGCGGTGCAGCGCCGTGTCAGTGCTGGATCAGCCCCAGCTCCCCGAACATCCGCCTGCTCCACGCCAGCGCGGACGGCAGGTCGTCCCACTGGCGGTCGTGTTCCTCCAGGTGTGGGAACACGTACGGGTCGGCGATGTCGGCTGGCAGGTCGTCGGTCCGGCACGGGGCGGGCAGGCCGTAGTTGTCGAGCATCATGGCTTTCGCGACTTCCTTCGGTTGGCCGTCCCACACGCCGAACCAGAGCCGGCGCAGCATGGCCGGGTGGGCCACGGCGAAGATCAGCCGGCCGACGTCGAAGGGCTCGCCCGCGGTGATCACCCGGGCCATCGCGCGGGAGCGCAGCTTTCCCTCCGGCGTCCGCAGCGTGCTCGTGTCCCCCGACCAGATTTCGACGCTGTGGCCGACGTCGATGATCGCCGTGCAGAGTGTCGCGAGCGCGAGGCCGCGGTTGATGATCACCTGGTGCCCGATCGCGTGCGAGTAGCCGGCCGGGATGAGGAACGTGACGACCTTGCCGCGCCGCGACACCTGGCGCGGCACCGCGTCCACCATGCATTCGGGCACCCCGGCCAGGAAGGCGGCGATGTCGACCTCGCTGCCGGTCACGTCCCACGCGGGTTCCAGCTCGGTCGCCCCCTGGTCGAGGCCGGCGCCCGCCCGTAGCTCGGCCACGGTGACGTCGGCTTCCTCCAGCGCCAATGGCCACCCGTCGACGGCGAGCGTGAGCGCCTCTTCCCAGGTCGCGCCGTGCCAGCCGCCCTTGGACCGGCGGCTCTCCGCGCCGACGACGGTCGGCGGCGCGGTGGCCTTCTCCACGAACTCGTGCCACGACAGCATCGGGGGCAGGTGGACGGGCAGCATCAGTCCAGCCCGAGCGCCGCGCGGTGGGCGTCCGACAGCCCGCGGATCACGCGCCACTGCATGACCTGCTCCACGGTCGCGCCGGCTTCCAGCAGCTTCGCGCCGTCGATGCTGGCGCGCGGCGAGAGGATCACCGGGAGCTTCTTGGCCAGCGCCGTCGCGCGCAGCTCCCGGATCGACGCCACCAGCTCCTCCACCGCGTCCGGGTGCGAAGGCGCGTGCCGCAGCGCGACGCGTTCCTCCAGTCCCTCGCCGATGGGCACGTCGAGCACCACGAACCGGTCCAGCGTGGCCGAGTCCAGCGTCTGGCGGCCGACGTACTGGCGGTCGCCGCCGGTGCCGTAGGTGTTGCCGGTGGCCCCGAGCCGGAAGTCGGCGTGCGCGGTCACCATGCGGTCGGCGAAGGCGCACACGCCGAGCGCGAGCGCCTGGTTGAGCTCGGCCAGCAGGCCGGGGTGGCCGTTGTCGAGCTCGTCGAGCAGCATCACGCCGCCGTGCTCGAACGCCCGCCGGAACGGGGTGTCGTGGTAGTGGCCGTTGGCGTCGTAGTAGCCGAACACCTTGCTCATCGGCGTGGTCGGGCCCAGCGACAACGCCTGGAACTGCAGCCCCAGCGCCTGCGCCGCGTGCTTGGCCAGCATCGACTTGCCCGTGCCCGCGGGACCGACCAGCAGCACGTGGCAGCGCGCGTGCAGGGCCACCAGCACCTCCGGCAGCACGGCGTGCGTGTCCTCGGCCAGCTCGATCGGCTTGCCCTGCGGCAGCACCACCGACACCACGGTCGGCGAATACTTCGCGAGCTCCTTCTCCGCCGCCGCCTGCACGGCAGAGCGGACGCGCGCCACCGCCACGGCCGTCACCCGCTCGACCAGGTCGGGTTTGGCTTGCCGCGCCACCTCGGCCACGGCCTTCTCGATCTTGCCGGACAACGCGGCCGTCGCTTCGTGCAGCAGGTGCTCGCGCAGCTCTTCGGGATCGGGCGTCGCCTTCGTGACGGCCTCGCGGGCGAGATCCGGCAGCACCGTGCGCCGGAGCTGCTCGGCGAGCGTGGACCGCACCTTGGCGGTGGCCTCTTGCACGGCTCCGGCCACGGTCTGGGCCGTCTGCTCGCGCACGGCCTCGGCCACCTCCGGCGTGGCCGCCGACACCAGCTTCGCGCGAAGGGACTCGACGTCCGGCGTCGCCGCCCGCACCGCGCGTTCGGCCAGGTCCGGCAGCAGCCGCGCCGAGGTGGACTCCACGGCTTCCGCTGCCGACGCGCGCAGCGTGTCCCGCAGGGCGAGCTCCACCGACGCCTGCGCCTCGGCCAGGTCCGGCGTCGCATCTGCGACGGCTGCCTGCGCGAGCGGCGGCAGCAGGCCCTCGGCGTGGCGGCGGATCGTCTCGGGCAGCCGCGCGTGCACCTCGCGGTCGATGCCCCAGTACATCGCGGCCTGGCCGAACATCGACCGCGCCACCGCCTCGGAGATCCGGACGATCTCGGCTTTCTGGCTGTCCCGCACTGCCTCTCCCCGCTTTCCGCGTTGCTCTGCGAAGACGGTAAGAGCGCAGGAGCGGGAGGGGTCCCGGATGGCCGCTTCCGGTCAGCCGTCCCAGACCGCGGCGCCCTGGCGCACCACGGCGACGGGCGCCGGCTCGGCAACCGGCCACAGGTCCACGACGTAGCGGAAGTGCTCGCCGTACTCGTGCTCGTTCCACGTCACGGCCGGCGGCCCGCTCTCCACATAGGACACACGCACGCGGTAGCGGCCGGGAGCGAGCACCAGCTCGTGTTCCTGGCCCGGGTAGTCGGCCGGACCGGCGAGCGTCACCGTCCCGCCCGGCACGGCGAGGTCGGCCTCGACCGCGTGCTCCGCGTCGGCCGGAATGGCGGGCGCGGCGGCGTGCAGGGCGACGTCGACCTCGACCAGATCGGAACGCGCGGTGGCGACCGCGAGCGACGACGGCTCCACCGCGATCCGGTGCGAGGTCACCGCCTCGTCGGACCACCCGCCGTCGCCGGGGACCCAGGCGGTGTTGTCCCGCAACGAGAACTGACGCTGATCGGCATGGATCACGAGACGCACGAGACCCCACCGTAGACCCTGGACAGGGGGTCACCCGAAATGGTATCGACGCGCGGTTTAGCGTTGAGCCCATGACCACTGCTCCCGTCGACGTCGACACCGCCCGTCGCGACTACGCGGCGCTCGTCGAGCGCGGCCTCTCCCTGGACATCACCCGCGGCAAGCCGTCCCCCCGGCAGCTCGACCTCTCCGCGGACCTGCTCACGCTGCCGAACGGCGAGTACAAGGCCGAAGACGGCACCGACACGCGCAACTACGGCGGCCTCAAGGGCCTGACCGAGCTGCGCCGGATCTTCGCCGGCGCGCTGCAGGTCCCCGTCGACCAGCTGCTCGCGGCCGGCAACTCGAGCCTCGAGCTGATGCACGACGCCGTGGTGCAGGCGCTGCTGAGCACCCTGCCGGGCGGTGAGCGCCGCTGGGCAGACGAGCCGCGCGTCGCGATGCTGTGCCCGGTGCCGGGCTACGA
Organism: Amycolatopsis sp. NPDC001319; assembly: GCF_042896185.1. Lineage (NCBI taxonomy): Bacteria > Bacillati > Actinomycetota > Actinomycetes > Pseudonocardiales > Pseudonocardiaceae > Amycolatopsis > Amycolatopsis sp. NPDC001319. The sequence goes on from NZ_JBIAWY010000018.1 coordinate 171,237, forward strand.
CCGCCACTTCGCGCTCGCCGAGCGCTTCGGCATCGAGCTGATCCAGGTCCCGATGACCGACGAGGGCCCGGACATGGACGTGGTCGAGCGTCTCGTGGCCGAGGACGCCGGCATCAAGGGCATCTGGTGCGTGCCCAAGTACTCGAACCCGACCGGCGTCACCTTCTCCGACGAGGTCGCCCGCCGCCTGGCCGCGATGCCCACGGCCGCGCCGGACTTCCGCATCTTCTGGGACAACGCCTACGCCGTGCACCACCTCACGGACACCGAGGTCGAGGTCGCCGACATCCTGGCGCTGTGCGCCGAGGCCGGCAACGCCGACCGCGCGTTCGTGTTCGGCTCCACCTCGAAGATCACGCTCGCCGGCTCCGGCGTCGGGTTCTTCGGGTCGTCGGCGGCCAACATCGCGTGGTGGTCGGGTGTGCTGGCCAAGCGCACGATCGGCCCGGACAAGGTCAACCAGCTGCGGCACGCGATGTTCCTCAAGGACGCCGACGGCGTGCGCGCCCACATGCGCAAGCACGCGGAGATCATCGCGCCGAAGTTCGCGGCCGTCGACCGCATCCTCACCGAGGAGCTGGGCGGCTCGGGCCTGGCCGCCTGGACCAAGCCGACCGGCGGGTACTTCATCTCGCTGACCGTGCCCGAGGGCACCGCCAAGGAGATCGTGCGCCTGGCCAAGGAAGCCGGCGTCGCCCTGACCCCGGCCGGGGCCACGCACCCGTACGGCGACGACCCGAAGGACGCGACCATCCGCATCGCGCCGACCTTCCCGGTTCTCGAAGAGGTCGAGGAAGCCGTGCGCGCGCTCGTCGTCTGCCTGCGCCTCGCCGTCGCCCAGACCGCCTGAGCCACCCGCGCCCCGCTTTCGTGTCACCGCCGCCCGGTACGGTCGGCGGTGGCACGGACTCGGGCACTGGGGGGATTTCGATGCGCGTTCTCATCGCCGGCGGTGGCGTCGCGGGCACGGTCACGGCGATGGCGCTGCAGCGCGCCGGCCACGAACCCGTGGTCTTCGAGGCCTATCCCTCCGGAGGAGCCGACGCCGGCGCGTTCCTCACGGTGATGCACAACGGCATGGACGCGCTGAAGGTGATCGACGCCGACGGCCCCGTGAACGACGTGTCGTTCGCCGCCCTCGGTGTCGAGCTGGTCGGGCCGGACGGCACGTCGATGGGCACGCGCGAGTTCGACACCGGTGAGCTCGCCGGGCCGCGCACGCTCACCCGCGCCGCGTTCTACCGCGCGCTGCAGGAGGAAGCCGGCCGCCGCGGGATCACCGTGGAGCACGGCCGCCGCCTCGTCTCCGCCGAAACCACTGCTCAAGGCGTCGTCGCCACCTTCGCCGACGGCTCCACCGCGACCGGCGACGTGCTCGTGGGCGCCGACGGCGTGCGCTCCGAGGTCCGCACCCTCATCGACCCGGACGCCGACCGCCCCCGCTTCACCGGCCTCACCGTGGTCTACGGCTACACCCGCGCCGAGGGCCTGCCCGCCGCGCCCGGCGTCTACCGCATGATCCGCGGCACCCGCGCCGCCTTCGGCTTCACCACCGCGCCCGACGGCGCCACCTTCTGGTTCGCTCGCATCCCCGACACCGAACGCCCGCGCGACGAGATCGCGGCGGTGACCCCGGACGGCTGGCGCGAGTTCGCCCACGCGGCCTTCGACGGCGACCCGCTGCCGTGCGCCGACATCGTGGCCGCGACCGGCGAAGACGTCTTCGGTGGCCACTCGTACGACGTGCCCACCACCCGCGTCTGGTCCACCGGCACGATGGTGCTCGTCGGCGACGCGGCCCACGCGGCTTCCCCGGCCGCCGGGCAGGGCGCGTCGATGGCGCTGGAGGACAGCGTGGTGCTCGCGCTGTGCCTGCGCGACCTGCCCGACGCGCCGTCCGCGTTCGCCGCCTACGAGAAGCTGCGGCGCACCCGCGTGGAGAAACTGGTGGCGACGAGCGCGGGTCACGACGTCGGCGAGAAGCCCGGCTGGCTGTACCACCACCACATCGACTGGAACGAGCGAATCACAGGCTGATTCGCGAGTGCGCGGCGCCGCCGGTGGCTACGATCCGGCGCATGACCCAACCCGCACCCCCCATGCAGTTCCCGATCATGCTGTCCACGATGAACGATCTGCCCGGCTATCGCGTCGTTCGCGTGTTCGGCGAGGTTTTCGGCCTCACCGTGCGCAGCCGCAACATGTTCTCCAACCTCGGTGCCGGCTTCAAGGCCATGGCGGGCGGTGAGCTCAAGGGCCTGTCCAAGCTGCTGTCCGACTCCCGCTACGAGGCGCTGGGCCGCCTTTCGCAGGAAGCCATGGCGCACGGGGCCAACGCCGTGCTCGCGCTGCGCTTCGACTGCAACGAGATCGCCCAGACCGCCAGCGAGATCGCCGCCTACGGCACCGCCGTCTACGTGGTCCCCGACGGCGCGCCGCAGCAGCCCGGCCAGCAGCAGGCCCAGCACGCCCCGCAGCAACCCCAAGGCCAGCCCCAGTACCAGCAGCAACAGCAGCAGGGCTACCCGCAGAGCTGACCCCCGAGAACCCCGCCGCGGCGTTGGTTGCTTCACCGCACCGCGACGGTCTCGACCACTGACCAAGCCTCACCAGCGAGATCGCGCCGGCTTCCGGATTGGGCGGTGCGATCGGCCCCGGCCGATCCGACCGCACAATCCGGAAGCCGGCTCAAAGGCGATCTCGCACGCCCGGCGGAGCCGGGGCCGAAATTACCGCTTGTAGAGGGCCTCGATGTCGGACGCGTAGTTCTTGTTCACCACGTTGCGCTTGAGCTTCAGCGAGGGCGTGATCTCGCCGCTCGCCTCGGTGAAGTCCTTGGCCAGCACGGTGAACTTCTTGATCGCCTCGGCGTGGGAGACCTGCTTGTTGGCCTCGTCGACCGCCGTCTGGATCTCCTTGAGCAGGTCCTCGTCGGCCGCCAGGTCGGAGACGGTGGCCTGCGCGGGCTTGCCGTGCTGGGTCTTCCAGGACGGGAAGAACTCCTCGTCGATGGTGACCAGCGCGGCGATGAACGGCCGCTGGTCGCCGACCACCATGGCCTGGCTGATCAGCGGCGACGCCTTCATCGTGTCCTCGAGGCCCGACGGCGCGACGTTCTTGCCGCCGGCCGTCACGATGATCTCCTTCTTGCGGCCGGTGATCTTGAGGAAGCCCTCGTCGTCGAGCTCGCCCAGGTCGCCGGTGTGGAACCAGCCGTCGGTGAGCGACTCGGCGGTCGCGGTGGCGTTGTTGTAGTACGCGCCGAACACGACGTTGCCCTTGAGCAGGATCTCGCCGTCGTCGGCGATGCGCACCGAAGTGCCCGCCACGGGCTTGCCGACCGTGCCGACGCGGAACGCGGTCTTGGTGTTCACGTTGGCCGCCGCCGAGGTCTCGGTGAGACCGTAGCCCTCGAACACGGGCACACCGATGCCGCGGAAGAAGTGGGCCAGCCGCCCGCCGAGCGGGGCGCCGCCCGACACCGCGGCGACGCACCGGCCGCCCAGGGCCGCGCGCAGCTTGCTGTACACGAGCTTGTCGAACACCAGGTGCTTGGCCCGCAGGCCGAACGCGACGCTGCCCTTGTCCACGGCGTGGCTGTAGTCGACCGCGGTCGCCTCGGCCGCGTCGAAGATCTTGCCCTTGCCCTCGCTGTGGGCCTTCTGCTTGGCCGAGTTGTAGACCTTCTCGAACACGCGCGGCACGGCGACCACGAACGTCGGCCGGAACGTGCCGAGGTCCGCGACGAGGTTCTTCACGTCCGGTGTGTGGCCCAGCGTCACGCGGGCCGACAGCGCGGTCACGGCGATCGCGCGGGCCAGGATGTGGGCCAGCGGCAGGAAGCACAGCAGCGAGTTGCCCTGCTCCATGAGCTCGGGGAACGCCTCGATGTCGGCGCGGATCTCGGCCAGCAGGTTGCGGTGCGTCAGCTCGACGCCCTTGGGCCGGCCCGTGGTGCCCGAGGTGTAGACGATCGTGGCCAGCTCGCCCGCGCCGACCTCGCGGCGGCGCGCGTGCAGGTCGTCGTCGGTGACCTCGGCGCCCAGCGCGGTCAGCTCGTCGACCGCGGGGGAGGCGCCTTCGATCTGCCAGGTGTGCTGCAGGGTGATGAGCCGGTCTCGGATCGCGTCCACGGACTCGCGGTGCGTGTCGGTCTCCACCAGCACGGCTTTGGCGGCCGAGTCGGACAGGATCCAGTGCACCTGCTCGGGTGACGACGTCTCGTAGATCGGGACGGTGACCGCGCCCGCGGCCCAGATCGCGAAGTCGATCAGCGTCCACTCGTAGCGGGTCTTCGACATGAGCGCGACGCGGTCGCCGTGGCCGATGCCGGCGGCGATCAGGCCTTTGGCGACGGCCGCGACCTGGTCGGCGAAGTCCTTGGCCGTCACGTCCAGCCAGGTGCCCTCGACCTGCCGGCGGAAGCTCACGACGTCGGAGAACCGCTCGGCGTTCGCCCAGACGACGTCGGCCAGGTTCTCGTCGTCGGTCACCGGCTTCCCGGCGGGGGCGCTGTATTCGCGCACGTGGACCTCCGTGTTCGACGCGTGCGGTGTTACCCGCCGGTCAACTTAGCTTGCCGTAGACCTTAAGACCACGCCGCGCCGACCCGCCGGACGAGGTCGTGACATTCTGCGCCTGTGAACCCCGGACCACCCGCTCTCGATCTCGTGGACGAGACCTTCATCGTGGTACCGCCGAGCACGATCGCCGCCGCGTTCGCCGACCCGGCCGCCTGGCGGCGGTACTGGCCGGACCTGTCACTTCAGGTGTACACCGACCGTGGCGACAAGGGTTTGCGCTGGACCGTGACGGGTGCGCTCGTCGGTACGATGGAGGTCTGGCTGGAACCCGTGCTCGACGGCACCGTGCTGCACTACTTCCTGCGCGCGACGCCCTCCCGACCCGGCGGTGCGCCGCGGACCCTGACTCCGCGTGAGCTGCGCCGGGAGTTCGACCGGCGGGCCCGCGCGGCGAAGCACCTCGCACTGGAGCTCAAGCACGTCCTCGAGGACGGGCGCGAACCCGGGATCCCGCCTCGGGCCGAAGACCTCGGGACCACTGACTAGGAGGGTCTTGTGCGGGTTCACGTCGTTTCGGACGTGCACGGCAACGCCGACGCGCTGAAGCGGGCGGGTGAGGGAGCCGACGCGCTGGTCGTGCTCGGCGACCTGCTGGACTTCGTCGACTACCGCGAGCACGAGAAGGGCATCATGGGCGCCCTGTTCGGTGCGGACAAGGTCGCGCAGTTCGCGCGCCTGCGCCGCGAGGGCACCCGCGACGAGACGGTCGCCTACTCGCGCACGCTGTGGGCCACGCTCGACGACCCGGCCGCGGCCGTCGACGAGGCCGTGCGCGAGCAGTACGCCACGCTCTTCGCCTCGATGACCGCGCCGACCTACGCCACGCCCGGCAACGTCGACTCGCCCGCGCTGTGGCCCGAGTTCGTCGGCGACGGTGTGCAAGTGCTCGACGGCGAGGTCACCACCATCGGCGGCCTGCGGTTCGGGTTCGTCGGCGGAGCGGTGCTGCCCGAAGGCGTGGTGCCGCGGCCGCGCAAGGGTGCCGCCTGGCGGCCCTACCTGCGGGCCCGCGAGGAGTTCGACGAGGGCGTGGCCAAGCTGTCGGACGTCGACGTGCTCTGCACGCACATCCCGCCGGCCGTGGCCGAGCTGACGTACGACGTGGTCGCGCGGCGCGCCGAGCTGGGCTCGCAGGCGCTGCTGGAGCTCATCCGAGAGCAGCGGCCACGCTGGTCGGTGTTCGGCCACGTGCACCAGCCGCTGGCCTCTCGGCGGCGGCTCGGTCACACCGAGTGTCGTAACGTGGGTCACTTCAAGGAGACCGGGCAGCCCTACGTGCTGCGCTGGTGACGTGGCTCTCCGGCTACGCTTCGTCCCATGGCCGAGCAGTCCACGCAGTCCATCGAGGTCGACGCCGAGCCCCAACGGGTGATGACGGTGATCGCCGACTTCCCCGCGTACCCGGAGTGGGCGAAGGCCGTCCAGGAGGTCGAGGTGCTGGGCACCGACGACGCCGGACGGGCCAAGCAGGTGAAGCTGACCCTGGACGCCGGGCCGATCAAGGACGTCTACACGCTCGAGTACGACTGGGACACGAGCGGGCTCGGCGTGAGCTGGCACCTGGTCAAGGGCCAGATGCAGAAGGCGCAGAACGGCCGCTACGCGCTCGAAGCGCTGCGTGACGGGCGCACGAAGGTCACCTACACGCTCTCGGTGGAGCTGGCGCTGCCGATGATCGGCCTGCTCCGGCGCAAGGCCGAGAAGATGGTGATGGACACGGCGCTCAAGGAGCTGAAGCGACGGGCCGAAGGCTAGGGCGACATGCGGATCCTGCTGTTCACCGGCAAGGGGGGTGTCGGGAAGACCACGCTCGCCGCGGCCACCGCCACCGCGCTCGCCGGGCGCGGCAGGAAGACCCTCGTGGTGTCCACCGACCCGGCGCACTCGCTCGGCGACGCGTTCGGCGCGGCGCTGGGCCCGGAACCGTCCGAAGTGGACGTCCGCGGCGACGGCTCACCGGCCGGCCTGTGGGCCGCCCAGGTCGACTCCCGCGTGCTGGCCGACCGGACGTGGCCCGAGCTGCGCGACCAGCTGCGCACGCTGCTGGCCGGCGCCGGGCTCGACGCACTCGACGCCGAGGAGCTGACCGTGCTCCCGGGCGTCGACGAGCTGCTCGCCCTCGGCGAGGTGCAGCGCCTTGCCGGGCACGGGCCGTGGGAGACGGTGGTGGTCGACTGCGGTCCGACCGCCGAGACGCTGCGTCTGCTGGCGTTGCCCGAGGCCGTCGCGGGCTACCTGAACAAGGCCTACGGCCGCCGCGGCCGCGTCGCCGGGTCCGTGCGGCGCCTGGCCGCGCACCTGGACTCGCTGCGTGAGCTGCTGACCGACCGGTCCGTGACCACCGTGCGGCTGGTGCTCACACCGGAGCGCATGGTCGTCGCCGAGGCCCGTCGCACGCTCACGTCGCTGGCCCTGCGCGGCATCGCCGTCGACGGCCTGATCGCCAACCGCCTGATGCCCGCGCCCGGGTTCTGGCGGGGTTCGGCCGCCACCTGGCTGCGCACGCGGCGCGCCCAGCAGGACGCCGTGCTGGCCGAGCTCGCGGGCGCCGGGTTCGGGCCGGCCGACCTCGCGCGCGTCGAGCACCGGGCGAGCGAGCCGGTGGGCGCCGAGGCGCTCGCCGAGCTGGCGCGCGAGCTCTACGGCACGCGGGATCCCTTGTCCGGCACGGGAAAGCCCGTCACGCCGCTGCTGCAGGTCACGCCGGAGGCCGACGGCTTCCGGCTGCGCATCGCGATCCCGCTGCAGCAGGAGTCCGACGTGGACCTCGCCCGCGTCGACGACGACCTGGCGATCACCGTCGACGGCTTCCGCCGGCTGATCGCCCTGCCGGAGACGCTGCGGCCGTGCCGGATCACCGGCGCCGAGTCCGATGCGAATGGTCTGGTCATCAGCCTGGCCGGGAACCGGGGTCGCTCGTGAGCCAAGAGGACGAGCCCGGGTACGCGGCCGAAGGCCTGCGGCTGGCCGAGGAGATCCGCCTGCTCGTGGAGCTGGTGGTGGAGCGGGCCGCGCCGTGGCTGGAAGGCCTGATGGCCGCCGGGCACGGCCGCGACGAGGTCCACGAGCCGTCCCACGACAGCGAGCCGGGTGCTGCGGGGGTGTCCGGGACTTCGGGGTGCGGCTGGTGCCCGTTGTGTGCGATCGTCGCCGTCGTGCGAGGTGAACGGCCGGAGTTCGCCGCCCGGCTGCTGGAGCAGGCGGCGCAGCTGGTGGCGTTGCTGCGGGCGGTGCTCGCGGACCGCTGGGAGCCCGACGAGGGTGTGCACATGCCGGGTTTCCGGCCCGCGCCCCGACCTGCGCCCAGCCCCGCGGACGACCCGGGAGCCGCCGCCCGGGTGCAGCACATCGCCGTCCGCAAGCGGGAAGACTGGCGGCCGGAGCGGGAGAACTGAGTGCTGACGATAGGGGTGGACGTCGGCGGCACGAGTGTGCGCGCCGGTGTGGTGGACGAGCGGGGATCGCTCCTGGACACCGCACGCGTCGGGACACCGAGTGAAGAGAACGCCCTCGAAGACGCCATTGCCGGCGTCGTCGAGGACCTGCGCAACCGCCACGACGTCGCGGCCGTGGGCCTGGCGGTAGCCGGGTTCGTGGCGCGCGACCGCCGGTCGGTGATGTTCGCGCCGCACCTCGCGTGGCGCGACGCGCCGGTGGCCGACCGCATCGAGAAGCGCGTGGGCCTGCCGGTGACGCTGGAGCACGACGTGAACTCGGCCGTCGTCGGCGAGCACCGCTTCGGCGCGGCCCGCGGCGCGCAGGTGGCGGCGCTGGTCGCGCTCGGCACCGGCATCGGCGCCGGGCTGCTGCTCGACGGCGAGATCTACCGCGGCGCCTACGGCGTCGCCCCCGAGCTGGGCCACCTCACCGTGGTGCCGGGCGGGCGCGCGTGCCCGTGCGGCAAGTACGGCTGCTGGGAGCGCTACTGCAGCGGCACGGCGCTGGCCGCCACCGCCGTGGAGCTGCTCGCGCGCTACCCAGGCCGCTCGACGGTGCTTTCGCGCGAGGTCGCGGGCGACCCGGGCTCGGTCACGGGCCGCCGCGTCGCCGGCGCCGCCCGCGACGGCGACCCCATCGCGTTGCGCGCGATGGCCGAGCTGGCCAAGTGGCTCGGCGAAGGGTTGGCGCTGGTCGCGGACGTGTTCGACCCCGAGATCATCGTGATCGGCGGCGGCGTGTCCGAGTCGGCGCCGCTGTTCCTCGACGAGGCCCGCGAGCACTACGCAGGCGCCATCACCGGCGCGCGCTACCGCCCGCTGGCCCGCATCCGCACCGCCCACCTGGGCGACGACACCGCCATCGTCGGCGCCGCGGCCCTGGCCCTCGACGCGGCCAAGGCGCCGGTCGCCGAGGTCGCCGGCTGACGCTGTCGCCGGCTGACGCTGTCGCCGGCTGACGCTGACGTTCCCTGGACGCGGAAGTGCCCCAGCACCGTCGGGATGCTGGGGCACTTCCACCGCAAACCGCAACGGTCAGAGGCGTTCCAGGAACGCCCGCCACGCCTCCCCGGCGATCAGCAGGGAGCCGCCCTCGCGGTCCTTGGAATCGCGTACACCGGCCTCTTCGGAAAGCGTGCAGACCTCGACACACTGACCTTGCTGGCCGCTGTAGGACGACGTCCGCCAGACACCGTTCAGGAACGCCCGCCAGGCGTTCCCGCCGATCAGCAGGGAGCCGCCGTCACGGTCCTTGGAGTCGCGCACACCGGCTTCCTCGGAGCGCGTGCGTACCTCAACACACTCGCCCTGGCTGCCGCTGTAGGACGACGTCCGCCAAGCACCTTCGTTCATCCCGTTCGCTCCAACTCATCCGCGATTTTCGCGATGGCTCGCACCGAAGCGACTGCGCCCATCGCGTCACGACGAATCCTCTCCGCCGCTTCGACGTAGTCTTTCACGTCGCGGGTGTTGGTCAGGGTCGTCGAAGAGCGGTACTGCTCGACATGGACCACCGTCGTCGAATCCGAGCGGATGAGGTCAAAGCCGCCTTCCCGCGCCGGGTGATAGCCCAGCCGGAATGGCAGCAGCTGAATCGAGATGTGGGAAAGCTCGGCTATCTCGCAGAGATCGCGTAGCTGCCTCACCGCAACATCGGGCGGGCATGCCGGGTACCGGATCGCCTGCTCGCCGATGACAGTTTCGTACCGCGCGCTGCCGTCGAGATGCCTCCGCCGTCGTGCTGCTCGCAGTTCGAGCTTGCCATCGATCTCGGCTTCCGGCATGTCACCGTCGACCATCATCACGCGGGTGTACTCCGGGATCTGTAATGGTCCGGGAATCAGCGACGGCTGATACGAGAAGATGTCATTCGCGACCGATTCGTACTCGGTGACCACCACCAGGTCCCGGGCGATGCCGGGGATCAGCCAGTTCGGGTCGGTTCCGTCGCGGAAGAGGCGAAGCGCCTGGCTGGTCTCCTCGCTCGTGGCGCCGGTGACCGTCAAGGTTCGCTCCAGCTCGGCTTGTTCCTCGAAGCCGAGTTCTCCGCGCTCACGGCGCGAGATGTGTGAGTGCGAGCGGTTCACCAACTCGGCCACTTGCGGCTGAGTGAGACCGGCGCGCTTGCGAATCTTGCGCAACAGGACGCCGAGTTCGACCTGCCGGGGTGTCGCACGTGTGCTGGGCATGCACAAACCCTATCAGTACATGTGCACCCCGTTCGGGTGTATTCAATCATCAGTCCTTGCAAGTTGTGCATGCACAGAAGAAACTCGTCACGAGCAAAGAATTGGTGGTCGATCAGCTGGGGAGGGCTCCATGTACGTGTGGCAGCAAGCGGAAGGACAGCGTCACGCGAGAGCGGCCGTGCACCTCGGCTCGCTCGATGCCGGGGCGACGTTCGTGGCCTTGTGCGGCTCGGAGCCGACCGTCGGGGAGCACGACATCCACAGCCCCGGCAAACCCTGGCTCGACCCGACTTGCCCGCCGTGCGACGCGGCTTTCCGTCGCGCGCTGGGGATTCCGGACGCGCGCCCGGATGTCGCGTCGCGCCCGGCCGGACTCTCGAAAGCGCGGGGCTGACCATGACCGCACGACTCCGCCTCGCGGGCGAGGGCCCGCAGGACGATCCCGGTGCTGCCGCGCCTGACGCCACGCGAACCTCCCCGTCCGCACCACCTGGGGACGCCTCGACCCCTGTCGCCACGTCGGGTGGCGGCAGGGCCACCGCGTCCCGGGGCACTCGTGAACCCCGGCCGGGTGCCCCGGGACTCACCGCCGGTGACCAGCGCGTGCTGCAGGAACTCCTGGACACGGCCGACTCCGTGACCTACGGCCTGTCGATCCGCCTGGCCGGGGTGGTCTTCCGGATCCGGGAGAACCAGCCACCGAGCCGGCTCGAACTGGAGCTGCTGCGCAAGCGCGCGAACCGGCTGAAGGACAGCCTCGACGCCTGCACGGCGTTCGTCGCGGAACGGCTCGGCGAACGCGGCTGACGATCACAGTCCTGCACCAGGAGGCTGCGTCCGGCGGGCTTCCTGTGGAAGGCTGGCCGGGTGACGCCGATGACCGCCAACCGCTTCGTGCGGTGTTCGTGCGGACGGCTGCACTGGGGTGCGCACGGCGCGGCCGGGCTGCTCCTGTCCGATCCCGCCCGCGGGGTTCTCCTTCAGCGGCGGGCCTGGTGGGTGCACAACGGCGGCACCTGGGCCCTGCCCGGCGGCGCGCTGGAGACGGGCGAGACCGTGCGCGAGGCGGCGGCCCGCGAGGCGTGGGAAGAGGCCGATGTGCCGAAGACGGCGTTCCGTGCGCTGTCGGCGTCGGTGCTCGACCACGGGACCTGGCGCTACACCACCGTGCTCGGCGTGGCCGACGGTTCGCTCGACGCGCGCGTGGCCAACCAGGAGAGCGCCGAGCTGCGCTGGGTCGCGCCCGAGGACGTGGCCGAGCTGCCGTTGCACCGCGACTTCGCCGAGTCTTGGCCGGGGCTGCGTGAACAGCTCGGCCGTGAGGTCGTGCTGGTCGTCGACGGCGCCAACGTGGTGGGCTCCCGGCCCGACGGCTGGTGGCGCGACCGCCGCGGCGCGGCCGAACGCCTGCGCGACCGGCTGGCGAAGCTGGCCGAGCGGGGGATCGCCGACGCGATCGCGGGCATCGGCGCCGGGCCGGCGTGGGAGTGGTGGCCGCGGGTGGTCCTCGTCGTCGAAGGGCAGGCGCGCGGCGTCGATCCGGTCACCGGCGTGGAGATCGCGACGGCTCCGGCCGACGGCGACTCGCACATCGTCGAGGTCACCGCGCGGGCCCGGCCGGGCGACCACGTCGTGGTGGTCACGGCCGACCGCGAGCTGCGGTCCCGGGTCACCGCGCTGGGCGCGTCGATCATGGGCCCGGGCACGCTGCTGCGCGAACTGGACGCCGGCTAGCGCGCGATCCCGTCGCGCATCTCCGCGACCAGCGAAGCGACCACGGCTTTGAGAGAACCGTTGTGCTGCTTGGCCACCGCGCGCTGGCGCCGGTAGCTCGGGCCGTACTTCAGGATCGTCTCGACGTCGCGCAGTTCGGCCGCACAGCCGAGCCGTCGCGCGACGGGTTCGAGTTTCTCCAGCAGGTCGGTGAGGTCGTCGGTGACGAGCCGTTCGCGGCCGGCGGCGTCGAGGATGATGATCGCGTCCGTGCCGTAGCGGGCGGCGCGCCACTTGTTCTCCTGCACGTGCCACGGCGGCAACGTCGGGAGCCGCTCGCCGTGGTCGAGGCGCGTGCTGAAGTCCTCGACGAGACACTGCGTGAGCGCCGCGATCGCGCCGACCTCCTCCAGCGTCGGCAGGCCGTCGCACACGCGCATCTCGATCGTGCCGAAGTGCGGCGCGGGCCGGATGTCCCAGCGGATCTCGGAGAAGTGGTCGATCACGCCGGTGGTGAACATGTCGTCGACGTAGTGCTCCAGCTCGGCCCAGTCGCGGAACTGGAACGGCAGCCCGGCGGTGGGCAGCTGCTGGAACATCAGCGCGCGGTTCGACGCGTAGCCGGTGTCCTCCGCGCCCCAGTACGGCGAGGACGCCGAAAGCGCCTGCAGGTGCGGCGCGTAGTTGAGCAGCGCGTCGAGCACCGGCAGCACCTTGTCGCGGTGGTCGAGGCCGACGTGCACGTGGACGCCGTAGATCAGCATCTGCCGGCCCCACCACTGGGTGCGGTCGATGAGCTTGGCGTAGCGCGCCTTGTCGGTCACCTTCTGCCGGTACCAGTTGGAGAACGGGTGCGTGCCCGCCGAGAACAGCTCCACGCCCAGCGGGTCGGTGACCTTGTGCACGACGTCGAGCGACTCGGCCAGATCGGCCTTCACCTCGGCGACGGTGGAGCAGACGCCGCTGATCACCTCGATGGTGTTGAGCAGCAGCTCCTGCTTGATCTTGGGGTGCTCGTCGGCGCCGTCGGGGCGCACCGCGTCGAGGATCCGTTCCGCGACCGAGGCCAGCTCGCCGCTGCGCCGGTCCACCAGGGCCAGCTCCCACTCCGCGCCGATCGTCGAACGCCGCGAAGGACTGAAGTCGATCCGCATACCCGCCCGGTCAGACCTGGGCGCCGTTGGTCGGGTCGGCACCCGGCGGCGGGCCCTGGCGCACCCGCAGCAGCAGGAGCGCGATGGCCGTGGCGAGCGCGAGGATGCCCAGCGGCGTCGCCAGCGCGGGCCCGACGCCGATCAGGTTCGGCACGATCAGCAGCAGCAACCCGACCACGAAGAACAGCAGCACCACGAACGCGCCCTTGCGCGGACGCGGCAGCGGCGGCGGCTCCGGCGGCACGAAGTGCTCGTCGTCCTCGGCCGGGTCGTCGCTGAACATCGTGGCGTCCCACGTGGTGCCGCCGGTGCGCCAGTTGTCGGCCTCGGGTGCCTTCTCGGGCTTGTCGGGCTTCGGGTCGGTCTTGGCGACCGGCGGCGGGGACGGGTCGCCGGCCTGTTCGCCCGCCGTGTCGTCGGCGAGCTCGAGCGCGTCCTCTTCGAGGAACAGACCCACGCCCTCGGCACGCAGGTCGGCCACGATCTCGGCGAACGTGGCGTCGACGTCCTCGGGCCCGTCCGTGCCTTTCCCCCGGGTCATCAGGCACCCACCTGTCCCGCCCGCAGCGCCCGGGCGAAGTCGACACTGCGGCTGAAGATCAGTTCCGCGTCGTTGTCCTGAGTCGCGACGTGGAAGCTGTTCTCGAGCACCACCTCGGTCACGTCCGTGCTGGCGACGCCGGCCAGCACGATCCGCGAGTTCTCGGGCTCCACCACGTGGTCGACGCGGGAGTGGAGCAGCAGCACCGGCTGCGTGACCTTGCCCAGGTCGGCGCGCACGATCTTCCACAGGCGCGCCAGGCTCGCGGCGGCGCGCACCGGCGTGCGCGGGTAGGCCAGCTCCGTGACGCCGGGCTTGGCGATGTCGTTGGCGATCGCGGGGATCGACGGGATCACGCGCGCGAGCAGCGGCAGCACCTTCGCGTCGGCGCTCAGCCGCGTGACCGACGGGTTGACCAGCACGATCCCGGCGATCCGGTCGCCGAACTCCTCGGCCAGCCGCAGCGTGAGCGTGCCACCCATCGACAACCCGCCGACGAACACGGTGTCGTTTTCGGCCAGCAGGGCGAGCAGCTCTTCGCGGACGGCGCCGTACCAGTCTTCCCACGTGGTCCGGTTCAGGTCCTGCCAGCGCGTGCCGTGGCCCGGCAGTAGCGGGCAGCGCACGCTGAACCCGGCCTCGGCCAGGTGGTCGCCCCAGGCCCGCAGGCCGGCCGGCGTCCCGGTGAAGCCGTGGCACAGCAGGAACCCGGCCCCGGAGGAACCGGTGTGGGCGAACGGTTCCGCGCCGGCGAGCACGCCCATGACGAACGCCCTTCCGATCGAAGCGGTGTAGGTCTTCCATGCTCTCACGGTCGAGTGGTCTTGTGGGGCCCCGGCCGGTGCCCGGAACTGCCTGGTACCGCTGTGAGATCGATCGCTGCCACCCAGTAGCGGCTCGTCCCGCATTGTGCGCGCACCTGGAGGTTTCGTAGGCTTGACCACTGGGAACTCGGACGTCGAGCCTCGGGAAGGACTAGAGCGCGGTGCTGTACTGGCTCATGAAGTTCGTGTTCATCGGACCACTGCTCAAGACGCTGTGGCCGACGAAGGTCGTCGGCGCCGAAAACATCCCGGAGGACGGCGGCGCGATCCTCGCCGGCAACCACCTGGCCGTGGCCGACTCCTTTTTCATGCCGCTGCGCGTGAAGCGCAAGGTCACGTTCCCGGCGAAGTCGGAGTACTTCACCGAGCCGGGCTTCAAGGGCCTGCTCAAGAAGTGGTTCTTCACCGGCGTCGGCCAGTTCCCCATCGACCGCTCCAGCGGCAACGCGGCGCAGGCCGCGCTCGACACCGCCATCCGCCTCGTGAAGCAGGGCCACCTGCTCGGCATCTACCCCGAGGGCACGCGCTCGCCCGACGGCCGCCTGTACAAGGGCAAGACCGGCGTCGCCCGCATCGCGCTGGAGTCGAAGGGCGTGGTCGTGCCCGTCGCCATGGTCGGCACGGACAAGGTCAACCCGATCGGCTCCAAGATGTGGTGGCCCCGCCGCCTCGAGATCCGCTTCGGCGCGCCGCTCGACTTTTCCCGCTACGACGGCCTGGCCGGCGACCGCTTCATCGAGCGTTCGATCACCGACGAGATCATGTACGCCCTGATGGAACTCTCGGGCCAGGAGTACGTGGACATCTACGCGGCGAAGGCCAAGGAGCTGCTCGCCGCCGAGGCCGCGGGCGCCAAGCCGAAGGTGCCTGCACAGCCGTCGGGCCGCGACGCCGACCGGGTCCCGGAGACCAAGGCCGGCTAGGCCACTAGAGTTCACCGGTGCGTTTTTTCTACGACACCGAGTTCATCGAGGACGGCGTGACGATCGACCTGGTTTCGATCGGTGTCGTTGACGAGCGCGGCCGCGAGTTCTACGCCGTGTCGACCGACTTCGACCCCGCCAAAGCGGGCCCGTGGGTGCGCGACAACGTGCTGCCCAAGCTGCCCTCGCCCGCGGACCAGGCGTGGCGCAGCCGTTCCCAGATCCGCACCGACCTGCTCGAGTTCTTCGGCAAGCCCCCGGGCGGCATCGAACTGTGGGCCTGGTTCGCCGCCTACGACCACGTCGCGCTCGCCCAGCTGTGGGGCCCCATGCCGGCGTTGCCGCGCCAACTGCCCCGCTTCACCCGTGACCTGCGCCAACGCTGGGAAGACGCGGGCAAACCGAAGCTGCCTTTGGCGCCCACGGATCAGCACGACGCGCTTGCCGACGCGAAACACAACCTGCAACGCTGGGAAGTGATCGAGCCGGCGTTCCGGCGCCGCTGAGTTTTCTTCCTGGGGGAGTTCTGGGTGCGTCGGGTTCTTGCTGGGCTCGTGGTCTTGGTTCTCGTACTCGGCCTGGCCACCGCCGCGACGGCCCCGCCACCGAACCCGGCACGCGACTACCTGCTCAACGCCATCGGCCTGCTCCGCGCTCACTCGATCGACCGGGACTCCGTCGACTGGCCGGCTGCGGAAGCCGACGCCCTGCGCCGAATCGCGGGCGTGACGGAGCCGGCGGGCACGTACTCGGCGATCCGCAACGTGATCGCCGAGCTGGGCAATCACCACACCAGCTTGGTCGGCCCGGCGCAGGCCGTGCCCGCGCCACCGGCGACTGTCGCCGTCCCGAGCAGCCGCACCGACGGTGACGTGGCCGTGCTGACGGTGCCCGAGTTCCACCTGAACCCGGCCGCGGAAGGCCGTTATGTCGCCGCGGGGGTGGCCGCTCTCCGCTCCGCCGACGCGAGCCACCCGTGCGGCTGGATCGTCGACCTGCGCGACAACGGCGGCGGCGACATGCACCCGATGCTCACCGTCGTCGCCCCACTGCTCGACGACGGCATGCTGGGCTCCTTCGCGGGCCCGGACGGCTCGACCCCCTGGACCCTGCACGCCGGCCGCATCACCATCGGCACGGCGCCGGTAGCCGAAACCAACCCGTTGCGCCTGGCCAACCCCAAGCCACCCGTCGCCGTCCTCACCTCGGCCCGCACCGGCAGCTCCGGCGAAGCGACCCTCATCGCCTTCCGCGGCCTCGCCCGCGCACGGACCTTCGGCCAGCCCACCGCGGGCTTCGCGACCGGCAACGCGGTGTTTCCGCTGAGCGACGGCGCCCAACTGCTGATCACGTCGGTCGTGGACGTCGACCGGACCGGCCGCGCCTACAGCAACACCCCCATCGAACCCGACCACCCACTACCCGCGACCGCGACCACCGACGAGGTGATCGCGGCCGCGTCAGCGTGGCTCCACACTCAACCCGGCTGCGCGAACTGACTTCAGCGCCGAGCCCGCACCGCACCAGCCAACGTGTCCAGCAGATCCGCCGTCGTGTCCCAGTCGAGGCACGCGTCGGTGATCGACTGGCCGTACGTGAGCTCCGAAGCGTGCCCCAGCACCAGCTTCTGGGCGCCCGCCGTCAGGAAGCTCTCCATCATCAGCCCGACGATCCCGCGTTCGCCCGAGGCGATCCGGTCGGCCAGCTCCAGCACGACCTCGCGGGAGCGGACGTGGTCCTTGTTGCTGTTGCCGTGGCTCGCGTCGATGATCACGCGCTCCGGCAGGCCCGACTTGGCGAGCCGGCCGAGGGTTTCGGTGACCGAGGCGGCGTCGTAGTTCGGGCCCTGGGAGCTGCCGCGCAGGATGACGTGGCAGTCGGGGTTGCCGGAGGTGGTCAGCAGCGCCGCGAGGCCGTCGGTGTTGATGCCCGGGAACACGTGCGACGCGGCGGCCGCGCGGGTGGCGTCCACCGCCACCTGGATGTCGCCCTCCACGGAGTTCTTGATGCCCACCGGCATCGACAGCGCGCTGCACATCTGGCGGTGCACCTGGCTCGCCGCCGTGCGCGCGCCGATGGAGCCCCACGTGACGATGTCGGCGATGAACTGCGGCGTGATCGGGTCCAGGAACTCGCAGCCCACCGGCAGGCCGAGCGCCGACACGTCGAGCAGCAGCTTGCGGGCCAGGCGCAGGCCCTTGTTGACGGCGAAGGTGCCGTCGAGGTCGGGGTCGTTGATCAGGCCCTTCCAGCCCAGCGTGGTGCGCGGCTTCTCGAAGTACACGCGCATCACGATGTGCAGGTCGGCGCGCAGTTCTTCGGCCTTGGCGGCCAGCTTGTTTGCGTACTCGATCGCGGCTTCCGGGTCGTGGACCGAGCACGGGCCCACGACCACGGCGAGGCGGTCGTCGCGGCCGTCGAGGATGTCGACGGTCTCGGTGCGGCCGGCGTGCACGACCTTCGCCACGGCGGCGTCCACGGGATGGTCTTCGCGCAGTAAGGCGGGGGAGATCAGCGGGCTGATCGACGTGGTGCGCTGGTTGTCGAGGGTGCTCGCGTCGGCGGGCCCGGCGGTCAGCTGCGGGGTGGTCACGGCGGGTGGGTTCCTTCCTGGTGGACACCGACCCGCGGGAACTCGCCGAGCCGGTTTTCGAATCCGGCTCGGGGTGGGGGCTCAGCGCAGGTTCACGCCGCCGTGCCCACCCGGGGCCGGCTTCGTAAACCAGAAATAGCGCTGCACGCCGATCAAGTTAGCACACGCGGCCGCCGCCGGGGCGCGAGGACCGATTCGCCAGGTGGTACGCCCTGCACCGATCCAGACGATTGCCGCTACTCTGGCGGCGAAATGTGACTGCGATCTCCAACGTGACGAAGACGGAGGCAAGAGATGCGTGTCGGTGTGCTGACGGGTGGCGGTGACTGCCCGGGCCTGAACGCGGTGATCCGCGCGGTGGTCCGCAAGGGCATCGAGGTGCACGGCTGGGACTTCACGGGCTTCCGCAACGGGTGGCAGGGGCCGCTCACGGGCGAGAGCAAGCCGCTGGGCCTGCGCGACGTCGAGGACATCCTCACGCGCGGCGGCACGATCCTGCGCTCGTCGCGGACCAACCCGTACAAGGTCGAGGGCGGCGTCGAGAAGATCAAGGCCGTGCTCGCCGAGCAGGAGATCGACGCGCTGATCGCGATCGGCGGCGAGGACACCCTCGGCGTCGCGAAGCGCCTCACCGACGACGGCATCGGCGTCGTCGGCGTGCCCAAGACGATCGACAACGACCTGGGCGCCACCGACTACACGTTCGGCTTCGACACCGCCGTCTCCATCGCCACCGAGGCGATCGACCGGCTCCACACCACGGCCGAGTCGCACCACCGCGCGCTGGTCGTGGAGGTCATGGGCCGCCACGCCGGCTGGATCGCCCTGCACTCGGGCCTCGCCGGCGGCGCCAGCGTGATCCTGGTGCCGGAGCGCCACTTCTCCGTGGACCAGGTCGTGGAGTGGGTCGAGCGCCGCTTCGAGAACGAGTACGCGCCGATCATCGTCGTCGCCGAGGGCGCGCTGCCCGAGGGCGGCGAGGAGAAGCTGGTCACGGGCGAGAAGGACGCCTTCGGGCACGTCCGCCTCGGCGGCATCGGCACCTGGCTGGCCGACGAGATCGCCCACCGCACCGGCAAGGAGTCGCGCGCGGTCGTGCTGGGCCACGTGCAGCGCGGCGGCACCCCGACCGCGTACGACCGCGTGCTCGCGACCCGCTTCGGCCTGCACGCCGTGGACGCGGTGGCCGACGGCGACTTCGGCGTGATGGTGGCGCTGAAGGGCACCGACATCGTGCGCGTGAAGCTGTCCGAGGCGACCGCCGAGCTGAAGACGGTGCCGCTGGAGCGTTACGAAGAGGCCGAAGTCTTCTTCGGCTGAGTCGTTCCGCGCCGGGTGGGGCCAGCCCCACCCGGCGTGCGGGGGTACGCGGGATTCCCGGTCGCGGTTGTGGATCATTACGGTCGCTGCCATGCGCATTCTCTTGGCGGGCTTGGCTTTTCTCTCGGCCGTGGTGGTTCCCTCGTCCGCTGTGGACGGTGTGTGGCGGACCGAGGGCTACGGGCAGCTCGTGCGGATCTCGGGCGGCCGGCTGACCACCTACGACGTCACTGCGGTCAGCTGCCTGCCGGGCTCCCTGACCGGAACCGGAGACGGGACGACGTTCGCCACGAACGAAGGCACCGTCGCGACCGTCCGAGGCGGCACGCTGAGCTTCGACGGCGACCTGGGTGTCCGGTCGCTGCACCGCGTGCCAGGCGGGCTGCCCGCTGCGTGTTCGGCGCCGCCGGACCGGAGTCCGCTGGCCACGTTCGACGTTTTCTGGCACACGTACGCCGAGAACTACCCGTTCTTCGCGGCCAAGGGCGTCGACTGGCCGGCTCAGGGGAGAGCGGCCCGCGCCGAGGTCGCCGCGCACCCGGACCGGCTGTACGACGTCCTTTGTGGACTGATCACACCGCTGCACGACGCGCACGTCGGCCTGCTCACGCCGGATCGCCGCTGCACCTCGACGCGGCCGGGCACGCCGGACCCGTCGATCATCCCGCGGGCGGTCGCCGTCACGGATGCCGCTCTCGGCGTTCCGGCGCGGAGCTGGGCGGAGGGCGCGATCACGTACGCGGAACTGCCGGGCGGCGTCGGTTATCTGCGGATCACGGGTTTCCAGGGCTACACGGACACCTTCGCCGGCGACCGGCAGGTCCTGTCCGCCGCGCTGGACGAGATCTTCACCCCGTCGCGGGTCCGGTCGCTGCGCGGACTGGTGCTGGACCTGCGCGCGAACGGCGGTGGCGCCGACCCCCTGGGCCTGGACGTCGCGGCGCGGTTGACCGACACACCGCACTTCGCCTACGCCAAGCGCGCCCGCGACGGTGCCGGTTTCACCGTTCCCCAGCCGGTTTTCGTGCACCCGTCAACCGGACCGCACTACACCGGTCCGCTCGCCGTCCTCGTGGGGAGCCTCGACGTGTCGGCGGGGGAGACCTTCACCCAGGCCCTGCTCAACCGCACGCCCCGGCCGGTGCTGATCGGCGAGAACACCCAGGGCGTCTACTCCGACACCATGGACCGCACCCTGCCCCAGCCGGGCTGGACGGCCGTCGTGCCCAACGAGGAGTACCTCGACCCGCACGGGCGCACGTACGACGGTGCCGGCATCGCGCCGGACATCCGCACGCCGGTGTTCACGCCCGCCGAGCTCGCGGCCGGCAGAGACACCGCCCTGGCCACGGCTCGGCGGCTACTCGGCTAGGACCCTTGCCACGGCGGCATCGTCCAGTCCCAGTGCGGTACCGGTTCGTCCGTCGCCGGTTCGGCGCCGGGCGCGGAGAACAGGACGGCCAGCCGGCTGCCCCACTCCAGGTACCCGGCGAACGCGGCGCGGAACTCCGGGTCGGCGGGCAGGCCGGTCTCGTCGGCGGCGTCGAGCAGCAGCGAAACCCACCGGCGGCGCTGCTCCTCGGTGATCCCGCGGCCGAGGTGCCGGCCGATCATGTGCGGGTGCCCGCCGTGCTGGGCGGTGTAGTCGGCCGGGCCGCCGAGCACCTCGCCGAGCCAGACCGCGACGTGCTCGGCGTGGTGGGCGTCCATGCCGCGGAACACCGGTTCCAGCAGCGGGTCTTCGGGCACGCGCCGGTAGAAGGCCTCGGTCAGGCGCCCGAGCGCGGGGGCGCCGCCGGCCCATTCGTACAGCGTGGGCGGGCGCGGGCCGCTGACGGCCGTCGGCTCGTAGTGGCGCATCTCGTCGAGGTCGCCGACGTAGTCGCGGATCGCCGCGAAGAACGGCGGGAAGTGCGGGCCGCGGCGGAAGCCTTCGAGGTGCGCCTCGGCCGAGGTCCAGCGGATCGCGAGCACGTAGCGCGTAGGGTCTTCGACGCAGCGGCTGAGGTCGTAGCCGACGCACTGGGGCGCCTTCTCGAGCGAGCCGGCCGCGTCGGCGTACGCGGCCTCGAACGCCGCCGCACGGTCGGGCGGGATGGTGTAGCGCAGGTATTCCACAATCATGTGGCCAGCAGAGCGCACCCGGCGCGGGCGGGCAACCACGTACTTTCCAGTGCGTAGCGAGGAGGCCGTGATGGCGGGCAGGCGGTACTGGTGCCCGGTGGAGCTCACCGTCGACGTCATCGGCGGCCGCTGGAAGCCGGTGATCCTCGCGCACCTCAAGGAGGGCGTGCACCGCTACGGCGAGCTGCGCCGCCGCATGCCGGGCATCAGCGAGAAGATGCTCACCCAGCAGCTCCGCGAGCTCACCGCCGACGGCCTCGTGCACCGCCAGTCCGTCGACGGCCGCGTCCCCCACGTCGAATACCGCCTCACCGCGGACGGCGAAGCCCTCGGCCCGGCGCTCACCGCCCTGTACGCCTGGGGCGAACGCCGTGCGGCGGCCGTGGGGATCACGTTCGAGACGCCTGCCTGACGAGTCCGGCTCGGCCGCCGCACAGACCGCCAGACGCAGGTGGTCGCCGCACCGTCACCAGGTCGTCCTCGCTCCGCGCGTGATCGACATCAGTGGTCGAATTGTCCGGTTGATTCCCTGGACTGGACCATTGACCTATTGGTCTAGTCCACTTACGGTGTGAGAGTCCCCACTGTCCCCGTTCGGTCACCTGGTGTGACTCCCCGAAGGGAGCCGGCATGCCCCGTCCGCGCAGGAAGAGCTTCTTGGCGCTCGTCAGCCTGGCCAGCGCCGCACTCGCCTTGGCGGCCGTGGCCGCCCCTGTGTCCACCGCCGCCACAGCAGCGCCGGCCGCCCCGCAGGCGTCGGTCGGGAAGGTGGTCGGCTACTTCACCGAGTGGGGTGTGTACGACCGCAACTACCACGTGAAGAACGTCGAGACCTCCGGCTCCGCCGCGAAGCTCACGCACATCAACTACGCGTTCGGCAACGTCACCAACGGCGGCTGCGCCATGGTCGACACCTACGCCGACTACCAGAAGACCTACGACGCCGCGGGCAGTGTCGACGGCGTCGCGGACACGTGGGACCAGCCGCTCGCGGGCAACTTCAACCAGTTGAAGAAGCTCAAGGCCAAGCATCCCGGCCTCAAGGTGCTGTGGTCGTTCGGCGGCTGGACCCTGTCCGGCGGCTTCGCCCAGGCCGCGCAGAACCCCACCGCGTTCGCGAACTCCTGCTACAACCTCGTGAACGACCCGCGCTGGGCCGGCGTGTTCGACGGCATCGACATCGACTGGGAGTACCCGAACGCCTGCGGCTTGAGCTGCGACTCCAGCGGTCCGGCCGCGTTCAGGAACCTGATGTCCGCGCTGCGCGCCAAGTTCGGCTCGTCGAAGCTCGTCACCGCGGCGATCACGGCCGACGGCACCAACGGCGGCAAGATCGACGCCGCCGACTACGCGGGCGCCGCGCAGTACGTGAACTGGTACAACGTGATGACCTACGACTACTTCGGCGCGTTCGCGGCACAGGGCCCGACGGCTCCGCACTCGCCGCTGACCTCCTACGCCGGCATCCCCACCGCCGGCTTCTACTCCGACGCGGCGATCCAGAAGCTGAAGAGCAAGGGCGTGCCGGCGTCGAAGCTGTTGCTGGGCATCGGGTTCTACGGCCGCGGCTGGACCGGCGTCACCCAGAGCGCACCCGGCGGCACGGCCACCGGCCCGGCGAAGGGCAAGTTCGAGGACGGCATCGAGGACTACAAGGTCCTGAAGTCGAGCTGCCCGTCGACCGGCACGATCGCGGGCACCGCGTACGCCAAGTGCGGGTCGAACTGGTGGAGCTACGACACCCCGTCGACGATCGGCGGCAAGATCAGCTACGCGAAGCAGCAGGGCCTCGGCGGCGCCATGGTGTGGGAGCTGTCCGGTGACACGGCCAACGGCGAGCTGGTGACGGCCGTCGCGAAGTGATCGCTTCCGGTGCGGCCGGCGGCGCAGGGGCGCGCCGGCCGCACCGGGTCCCCAGGCACCGACCCGCTCCGGCGGAGAAACTGTCGGTGGGGCGGATTATCGTGCTGGGAGTGAAGTTCACGGGATTCGGTGAGTACGCCGTCGATTTCTACGACGGGCTCGAGGCCGACAACTCCAAGTCCTATTGGGACCAGCACGTCGCCACCTACAAGTCCGACGTGCGCGAGCCGATGGAGGCCCTGCTCAAGGAGCTGGAGCCGGAGTTCGGCGAGGGTTTCGGCGAGGGCAAGGTGTTCCGGCCCTACCGCGACGTGCGCTTCGCGAAGGACAAGACCCCGTACAAGACGCACTGCGGCGGCGTCATCGAGTCGGGCCGCGGCGGCGGCGCCTACTACGTCGAGCTGAGCCCCGCGGGCCTGCGCGTCGGCGGCGGCTGCTTCCACCTCGCCTCCGACCAGATCGCCCGCTTCCGCACGGCCGTCGACACGGAGCTCCACGGCCCCGCCCTGGAACAGATCCTGGCCAAACTCGAGCGCGCCGGCTTCGACATCCTCGGCGACCGCCTCAAGTCCCGCCCCCGCGGCTTCGCCGAGGACCACCCCCGCCTCGACCTGCTGCGCTACCGCTCCGTGTACGCCGCCCGCTCCTGGGAACCCGCCGACTTCCTCCACGAACGCGAGGCCTTCGACCGCGTCCGCAAGTCCTGGCGCCGGCTGCGCGCCTTCAACGAGTGGGCCCGCGACCACGTCGGGCCGAGCGAACAGCCGCGCCGCTAGCCCCGGTCAACGGGGGAGCGAACTGCCGGACCGGAGGGGCGGTGCGCGGAACGGCCACGCGACCTCTCGGGCGGCCGCCCAACGTCGGTTCGGGCTGCCGGCTCCGAAGTTGCCGGCGTTGGGAGGTTTTGGGCCGCCGAGCCGGGCTTATGACGAACAGGCGCGCCGCTAGGTGTATTTGGCCAGGACGTTGGTAGCGGAAGGTTCTGGTTGACGTGGGGAGAACCTCCGGTTGAGGTGTGGCTTGTCTAGGACCCACGTCA
>NZ_JBIAWY010000019.1:0-140743 GCF_042896185.1 Amycolatopsis sp. NPDC001319
TCCGTTCTCCCGTCCCGGAAGGTGAAGGCATGTGCCAGCTGTGTGGTTCCGAACCGCGGGAAAGCTCCGCGATCTCGAGGCGGACGTTGTTCGCCGCGGCGGCCGGGCTGGCCGTGACGCCGATGATGCTCGGGACGCCCGCGGAAGCCGCGACCCACGCGGACGCCGAGGCCGACCTGATCCTCCACAATGGACACGTCGTGACCGCGGCGCTGCACGGGCGCACCACGCAGGCGATCGCGATCCGCGGGGGCAGGGTGCTCGCGGCCGGCCCGTCGGATCGGATCCGGCGCCTGGGCGGGCGGCACACGCGGACCGTGGACCTCAAAGGTCGCGCGGTGGTGCCGGGGCTGATCGACAGCCACCTGCACCAGTTCACCTCGGCGCTCGACCGGCCCAACGTGTCGCTGCTGGAAGCGCGCAGCATCGCCGACGTCGTCGCGGCCATCGGCACCCGGGTCGCCGCGAGCGCAGCCGGCGCGTGGGTGCAGGCGCGGTCGGGCTGGCACGAGAGCCTGCTCGCCGAAGGCCGGCTGCCCGCGCGGGCCGAGCTCGACCCGGTGTCGCCCGAGAACCCGGTGTTCATCCCGCGCGGCGGCCACGTCGCCACCGTGAACAGCAAAGCGCTGGAACTCGCCGGCATCACGCGTGACACCCCCGATCCGACGGGCGGCGTCATCGTCCGCGACGCGAACGGCGAGCCCACGGGCGTGCTGCTGGAACGCGCGCGTTCGCTCGTGACGCCGGTGTTGCCGGCCCCGCCGTCCGCCGACCAGCAGCGCCGGCAGTTGCGCGACCAGATGGCCGAGCACAACGCGCTGGGCATCACCGGCGTCACCGAGCCGGGGCTGGACCCTTCGCAGATCGAGATCTACACACGCCTGTGGCACGACGGCGAGATGACCACGCGCGCGCACCTGCTGTGGCGGATTGCCGCGCTCGCGGACGTCGACGCGGCCGTGGCGGCCTTCAAGCCGCGCACCGGCGACGACATGCTCCGCTTCGACGGCCTCAAGTACCTCTCCGACGGCGGCGTCGAAGGCGGCTTCCTGCGCGACCCGTACCAGCTGGTGCCCGGCGAGCAGACCAGCCCGGACTACCACGGCGTGCAGCTGCTTCCGCCCGGCGGCCGGGACGAGCTGACCGAGATGTACCGCCGCGCCGCGCGCCACGGCTTCCAGGTGCAGACCCATGTCGTCGGCGACGCGGCGATGGACTTCATCGTCGACGTCCTCGCCACCGTGCACCGCGACACGTCGCTCGCGCACCTGCGCTGGGTCCTGATGCACCTGTTCCTGCCCAGCGGCCCGAACCTCGCGCACATGCGGAAGATGGGCCTGCTCGCGAGCGTGCAGGACCACCCCGTGCTGCTCGGCGCCAACCAGGTCAAGTGGTGGGGCGCCGAACGCGGCTCCCGCGCCGTGCCCATCCGCGACATCCTCGACGCGGGCCTGCTCGCCGGCGGCGGCACCGACGCCCCGGTGGTCCCGCCCAGCCCCCTGTGGTCACTCGGCTGGATGGTCACCCGCGAGACCCTCAAGGGCGACGTCCTCGGGCCCGAACAGGCCATCACCGCCCGCGAGGCCCTGCACCTCTACACCCTCGGCAGCGCGCAGACGCAGTTCGCCGAGCACACCCTCGGCACTCTCGACCCCGGCAAACTCGCCGACCTCGTCGTCCTCGACGCCGACCCCCTGACCACCGACCCCGGCGCGATCAAGGACCTGGGCGTGACCATGACCGTCGTCGGCGGGCGGGTGGTGCACGAAACCTGAGGACCACGTGACAGCGCGGGCCCGGCCGACCGGCCGAGCCCGCGCGGAGAACTCAGCGCCAGCCGAGCTCGGGAGCCACGTGCGTCAGGATGCTCTCCAGCACGTGGGCGTTGTACTCCACCCCGAGCTGGTTCGGGATCGTCAGCAGCAGGGTGTCGGCGGCCTCGACGGCCTCGTCCTCCTTGAGCTGCCGCACGAGCTCGTCGGGCTCGGCCGCGTAGGAGCGGCCGAAGATCGCGCGCGTGTTCTCGTCGATCATGCCGACCTGGTCGCGCGAGTTGCGGTCGCGGCCGAAGTAGGCGCGGTCGAGGTCGTTGGTGAGGGCGAAGATGCTGCGGCTGACCGACACGCGTGGTTCGCGCTCGTGGCCGGCCTCCTTCCACGCCTCGCGGTAGGCCTCGATCTGCTTGCGCTGCTGGACGTGCAGGGGCTCGCCCGTCTCGTCGTCCTTGAGGGTGGAGCTCTGCAGGTTCATGCCGAGCTTCGCGGCCCACACGCCGGTCGCGTTGGAGCCGGAGCCCCACCAGATGCGCTCGCGCAGGCCGGGCGAGTGCGGTTCGACCCGCAGCAGGCCGGGCGGGTTGGCGAACATCGGGCGCGGGTTCGGCTGGGCGAAGCCTTCGCCCTCGATGACCTTCAGGAAGACCTCGGCGTGCTGGCGGGCCATGTCCGCGTCGGTCTCGCCCTCGGCGGGGGCGAAGCCGAAGTAGCGCCAGCCGTCGATCACCTGCTCGGGGGATCCCCGGCTGATGCCGAGCTGAAGCCTGCCGCTGGAGATGAGGTCGGCCGCGCCGGCGTCCTCCGCCATGTACAGCGGGTTCTCGTAACGCATGTCGATCACGCCGGTGCCGATCTCGATCTTCGAGGTGCGGGCGCCGATGGCCGAGAGCAGCGGAAACGGGCTGCCGGCCTGCCGCGCGAAGTGGTGCACGCGGAAGTAGGCGCCGTCCACACCGAGCTCCTCGGCCGCCACCGCCAGGTCGATGGACTGGTGCAGGAAGTCCTTCGCCGACCGGGTCTCGGAGTGCGGGGTGTCCGACCAGTGGCCGAACGAGAGGAAACCAATCTTCTTCACGCCCGTGGAAGCGTACGCGGGCCTCGATTGATTCCCGCACGCGGTGCGGCTCACGTCCTCGCCGCGGGTCGCCCCGGCCGGTAACCTGAACCCGGAACGCACACTGGGGGTGTCCGTCGTAGATCCGCTCTCCTCCGCACTGGTGGCCACGCTGGGTGCCACCTTCTCCGCGCTCTACCAGTGGGCGGTCGAGCGCGGCGCCGACAAGCTCACGGCCGGCCGCCGGGCGCGCGCCCTCGGCGATCCCCACCGGCAGCTGGTCGCGGCCGAAGAGGACCTGGCCGAGCTGCGGCGGGTCGAGTTCCCGGCCGTGCCCGACGGCGACTGCCAGGCCGCGCTCGACGCGGTGGCGGTCGCCCTCGACGCCGCCGACGTGGGCGGGCTCGTGCGCACCAACCCCGCCGTGCTCGTCGACGAAGACCGCCTGCAAGCCCGCGTCCGCGCCGCCGGCGGCCCCGCGCTCGACGCCGCCGCCCTGGGCTCCGACGGCACCGCGGCGTTCCACCGCCTGATCGACGAGTGCTGCCGGCGCGTCGCCCGCCGCGCGCGGGCCGTCGACGAGGTGATGCGCGCCGTGCAGGCCGGGATGGCCGGCGACGTGCTGAAGATCCGCCGCGCCGTCGCCGACCTGCAGGGCCAGGAGGACCGGCGCACCCGCGACCGCGCCGAAGCCTTCGAGCAGCACTACCTGTCCTACCTCGCGACGGACTACGCCACGTTCGAGCTGTTCCAGGTCGGCCACGGGCGCGCCCCCGTGCGCCACTCGTTCTCGCAGTACTACGCGGCGCCGTCGGTCACCCGCCAGGGCGGGACGGCCGCGGGCTCGGCGCTGACCGGCGCGGGCACCAACACCGCCCACGCGCTGGCCGCCGAACGCCGGGTCCTGCTGGTCGGCGGCGCGGGGGCGGGGAAGACGACGCTGCTGCAGTGGCTGGCCTACACGGCGGCCACCGCCGAGTTCACCGGCGACGGCGAAAGCGAAGACCCCTGGCGCGGCGTCGTGCCGTTTTTCGTGCCGCTGCGCGAGTTCGCCGACCGCGGCCTACCGCAGCCCGAAGACCTCGTGCGCGTCACGGCCCCTGCGCTGGCCGGCGAGAAACCCGCCCGGTGGGTCAGCGAGCTGCTGCGGTCCGGCCGCGCGATGGTGCTCGTCGACGGCGTGGACGAGGTCCTGCAGCCGCGCCGGGAGGAGGTGCGCCGCTGGCTCGAAGGCCTGCTGCGCGGTTACCCCGAAGCGCGCTACGTCGTGAGTACCCGCCCCGCCGTCGTCGACCCGGGGTGGCCGATCGCCGGCGAGCCCTTCCCCGCGTATGAGCTGCTTCCGCTGAGCGGGCGGGGCATGCGGGAGCTCATCGGCAACTGGTTCAGCGCCGCCCGGGCGATGGAGCACGACGAGCTGCAGCGCTCCTGGCTCGCCGGCTGCGAGCAACGCCTCGGAGACGCGCTCGCGACCCGCCCGGACGTGCGCGGGCTGGTCTCGAGCCCGCTGCTGTGCTCCCTGCTGTGCGCGCTCTACCGGCGGGAGAACATGTACCTCCCGCAGAGCCGCAAGGACCTGCTCGACAAGGCGCTGAAGCTGCTGCTCGGCGAGTGGGACACCCGGCGCGGGGTGCAGGTCGAGGACGAGCTGAAGATGTCGGACAAGGAGAAGATCATCCTCCGGAGCGGTTCGCCGCGCCGATGGTCCGCAACGCCGAGCTGCTCGTACACCCCGAAGACGCGCGCAAGCGCTTCGGCCGCGCCATGTCCGGGCTGCGCTCGCAGGGCATCGAGCCCGACCTGGTGCTGCGGCACCTGCTGGAGCGCAGCGGCGTGCTGCGGCAGAACCACGTCGACGGGCGGATCGCGTTCGTGCACCGCACGTTCCGCGACTTCCTCGCGGCGGGCGAGTTCGTGAAGTCCGGCGAGCTCGGCTACCTCGTGGAGCACGCGCACGACGACGCGCTCAACGAGGTCGTGTTCATGGTCGCCGCCCAGGCCCGCGCCCGGGAGGCCGGCGACCTGCTGGCCCGGCTGTTGGAACGGGCGCGCAAGCGAGGCAACCGCGAAGTGGCCGACCGGCTGTCGCTGCTGGCCGCGGCGGCGATGAGCTAGGTCGACATGATCGAGCCCGAGCAGGTGCGCACCGACGTGCTGGCCGCCGTGCGCGGGCTCATCCCGCCGGCCGGGTTCGACCAGGCGGAGCTACTGGCCAAGGCCGGCTCGTTCGTGATCGACCTGCTCCCCGGGCCGGCCGAGATCACCCGGCACGCGAGCACCGACGCGGATCTGGTGGCCGCGCGGGTGATCCGCACGCTCGCGCTGATCGGCGGCGAGGAGTCGTTCGAGAAGATCCAGGCGTTCAGCCGCACGCACCGGGGCTCGGTGATCGACGAGCTGCTGCGGGCATGGCGCCACAACGAGTACTCCGAGGAGTACGCCGCCACCTTGCTGTCCACTGTGGACTTCGGCGACTTCGTGCTGGAGGTGCACCGCTGGGACGTGCTGCGCCGGCTGCGCCACCTGCACACGCTCACGGCCATCCAGCTCGTCGGCGACGTGACGCTCGACGACCCGGCCCTCGGGCTGCACCCGCTCACCCGGCTGCCCGCCCTGCGCCACCTCGAGATCAAGTCCAACGACGTCGTGCACGACCTCGAAGGGCTCGTCGCGTGCCGCGCGCTGCGTTCGCTGTGGATCACCGGGTTCGGCAGCGCGCTGACCGACCTGTCGGCGCTGTCGCGCATGCACCTCACCGACCTGCGGCTGCACGCCGGCACCCTCGACGCGATCAAGGCGCTGGCGTCGGTCGAGGGCACTTACCTGCCGCGGTTGTCGGTGCGCCACCGCAAGCTCGTCGACGGCCTGGACGTGCTGCCCGAGGGCCTGCGCGTCGGCGAGCTCGTGGTCGACATGGGCGCGGACCAACGTGACCTGACCGGCATCACCCGCCTCGCCGGCGTGCACACCGTCGCCGCGGCCGGCATTCCCTCCGTCGCGGAGGTCGACGAGCTGGCCGCGCTGCCGGAGCTGCGCGCCCTCGTCCTCACCGCCGCGACCCCGGCGCGGGACCTCGTGCGCCTTCGCCGGCTCGGCGCGCTGCGCATCGAGCTGTCGGGCCTCGCCCCGGCCGACGAGCGGGCGGCGCACGAAGCGCTGCCGGAAGCCGACCTCGTGCTGCACCTCGACCGGGCGGCGAGCATCACCGAACGCTGAAGGTCGCGCTGTGTCACCATCGAACGGTGGCAGCACCCTCGTCCTGGTCCACAGAGGACGTCGCCGCGCCCGATGCGTTCGGGTACTGGTCCGACGTCATCTGCGACACCTCGTGCAGGTCGCGGCCCGCGCGACCGGCGAGGCGCCGTTCACGGGCCGGCTCTCGCACGCCACCGTCGACGGCGTCGGGCTGTCGACGGTCGCGTCCGGCCCGCAGGAAGTGGCGCGCACGAAGCGGCTGATCGCCCGCGACCCGGACGAGTACCTGCTGGTCAACGTGCAAACGGGCGGGCGCTCCCTGGCGCAGCAGGACGGCCGGACGGCCACGCTGGAGCCGGGCACGATGACGGTGCTGGACAGCACGCGGCCCTACCGGCTGGAGTTCGCCGGCGCGTTCTCCCAGGTCATCCTGCGGGTGCCGCGGACGCTGCTGCCCGCCCGGGTCGCGGCGGGCGGCACGGCCGTCGAGCTGGACGGGCGCGGGCCCGGCGGGCTCGTCGCCGAGTTCCTGGCCGGCCTGGCCCGGCAGCAGCGCGAAGAACCGGAGGTGGCCGCCGCCTTGCTGCCGCACGCGATCGGCCTGCTGGAAACGGCCCTCGACTGGGCCGCCCGCGGCACCACCCCGACGTCGGCTTCGCTGTCGCGGCAACGGATCCACCGGTTCGTCCGGCAGCACCTGGCCGACCCGGCGCTCGACGCCGGCGCCGTGGCCGCGGGGTGCGGACTCTCGCGCCGGTCGGTGTTCCGGGCGCTGGCCGACGACGGCGAGCCGCTCACCGCGTTGATCCGCCGCCTGCGCGTGGCCCGCGCCCGGCGGCTGCTGCGGGACCGGCCGGACCTGCCGCTGGCCGCGATCGCCGCGCAGTCCGGCTTCGGCGGCGCGGCCCAGCTGCACCGGGCGTTCCGCGCCGTCGAGGGCACGACACCGGGGACCTACCGGGCGAACCGGCCCTGAGGCTCAGCCCATCAGCTCGCGCACGATCTCCAGGAACCGGGGCGGCGGCGGGGGCTGCGGGCTCTCGACGAACGCGCCGGCCGCCACGTCGTAGCGCGGGCCGGATGCCGGGTCGTACACGTGGTAGCCGTCTTCGCGCAGCTGGGCCACGTTGCGCTGCACCGCGGCCTTCGCCCACATCTCCCCCGTCATCACCGGGAAGAACGCGACGGGGTGCGTGGTGGCCAGCACGGTCGTGGCGAGCATGTTCGGCGCGGCACCGGCGGCGACCGTCGAGAGCGTGTGCGCGCTGGCCGGGAGGATCACCGTGAGGTCGTGCCCGGCCGCGAGCGTCGCGTGGTTCTCGGCCGGCCACGTCGCCGCCTCCTCGCCGGTCACCACGCGGTCGGCGAACAGGCCGACGGTGTGCGCGGGCAGGAAAGTCGCGGCGGTGTGCGTCATGAGCACGGTGATCGGGCCGCGCAGGACCGTCCGCAGCGCGCCGAGGTACATCGGCAGCGTCGCGACCGCGGCCGAACCGGTCGCCCCGACGAGCAGGCGGCCTTCGAAAGTGTTGTCCATGCGACCACCATGGCCCATCGGCGCGGTTCGGGCGTGACCGAGTGTGCCCGGACGAGTGACGCCTCGCGCCAGTCAGCCCTCCCGTGCCGGCGATCCCGGCAGGGGCTTGCGCGCCGACTCCCGCATGAAGAACACGCAGATGCCGCCGATCACACCGGCGATCATCAGGTAGTACGCCGGCCAGTCGAGGTCTCCCGTGCCCGAGACGAGCGCGCTCATCACCGTCGCCGTGGTGCCGCCGAACAGGGACACCGAAAGGTTGAACGCGATCGACAGCCCGCCGGCGCGGACGTTCGTCGGGAACAGCGCCGGCAGCGTCGACGGCAGGATCGCCGAGAACAGCACCAGCACGAGTCCCATCACCAGCAGACCGAAGAACGTCGAGGTGCTGCCGCCCGCGCGGACCAGCAGCACGGCGGGCAGCGACAGCACCACGAGCCCGAGGCAGCCGGCCAGGATCACCGGCCGCCGGCCCACCTTGTCCGAGAGCCGCCCGACGAACGTGATCACCACCATCAGCAGCACGAGCACCACGATCTGCAGGATCTCCGACGCCGTCTTGCCGACGCCGGTGTGCTGCTCGGGCAGCGTTTCAGTCAGGTAGGTCGGCATGTAGCTGGTGAGCATGTAGTTCGCGACGTTCCACGTCAGCACGAGCCCGGCGCACAGCAGCATCGCGGGCCAGTACTTCGTGAACACCGCGCGCAGCTCGCCGCCCAGCGACTGCACGCGCTCGTTCTGCTTCTCGTTCTCCTGCAGCTGCGCGAACGCGGGCGACTCCTCCAGCCGTTGCCGCAGGTACAGCCCGACGGCGCCGAGCGGCAGCGCGAGCAGGAACGGGATGCGCCACCCCCACGTGAGCAACGCCTGGTCGGACAGGACCGCGCTGAGCACGGTCGCGATCGTGGCGCCGAACGCGTAACCGGTCAGCGTGCCGAACTCCAGCCAGCTGCCGAAGAACCCGCGCCGGCGGTCCGGCGCGTACTCGGCGATGAACGTCATGGCGTTGCCGTACTCGCCACCGGTCGAGATGCCCTGCACCAGCCGGGCGAGCAGCACGAGCAGGGGCGCGGCGAGGCCGATGGCGCCGTAGCTCGGGATCACGCCGAGGGCGAACGTGCCCAGCGCCATGAGGATCACCGTGAGCGAGAGGACCTTCTTCCGCCCGATCCGGTCCCCCAGCGGCCCGAAGATCAGCCCGCCGAACGGGCGGATCAGGAACGAGACCGCGAACACCCCGAACGTCGCGATCTGCCCGGCCGAAGCCGGCAGGTCCGTGAAGAACACCTTCTGGATGGTCGTCGCCAGGTACCCGTAGACGCCGAAGTCGTACCACTCGGTGATGTTGCCGATCGCGGCCGCGCCGACCGCCCGGTTGATCACCGCGGGCTCGACGACCTGGACGTCGCCGGCCTTGCCCTCCACCATGGATCCACCTTCCGGCCGCCCTCCGTTCAGCGGCCGCGTACGAGTGTCTCCCGGATCGGCGAGGTCTGCCGGTTCACGGCGCATTGCCCTGGTGGGGCACGGTTTTCCCGCGGTTTCGGCCCGCCGGCACGAGGCGAGAAACGGCACGACGACGACCAGGGTGTGTCCGACAACATCGTGGTCCAGACCATCGGGCGCTGCGGCTCAGTCGGCGATGTGGCCGACGACCTGGGGGATTTCGAACAGGTTGCCGGTGTCCCCGGTGTGCAGGAACGCGACGTTGCTGCCGGCGGGGATCCGCCCGCTGCGGGCGTGGTCGAGCAATCCCGCGAGCCCCTTGCCGGTGTAGACGGGGCCGACGAAGACGCCCTCCGCTCGGGCCAGCTCGCGGATGGCCGCGGTGCTTTCGGGGGACGCGACGGCGTACTCCTCGCCGATGAAGCGCTGGTCGATGTCGATCTCGGCGCGGATCGTCGCGTCGTCGGGAACGGGTGCGCCCAAGGTGGCCAGAACCGCCTTGGTCCGTTCGACGATCACGCCGGGGTTCACCCGGTCTTCGTCGTTGACCCTCTGGATGGAGATCGACCGGAACTTCACCGGGTGGCCGAGGCTCAGCTTGGCGGCCAGCATCCCCGGCAACGCCGTCCCGGTACCGATCGTGTGGTAGACGAAGTCGAGCTCGACCCCCGCGGCGCCGGACTGTTCGAGCATCTCCCGGAAGGTCAAGGCGTGCGCGATGAAGCCGTCGGGGTGTGCCCCGCCGGTTCCGACGACGAGAACCTTGTGCCCCTGCGCCTCGAGTTCGGCCTTGCGCACCGCGATGGCGTCGGTGATCCGCGCGGCCTCCTTCGGCGAGTGCCATTCGTTGCCGGTGACGTTGATGACGTGGGTTTCGACTCCCATCGTCTTGTTGAGCAGGTAGTTGCCGCGGAACTCGCGCAGTTCACCCTGCCGGGACACGTTCCGCGTCAGGACCAGGATCGGCGTGATTTTTGCGCTCAGGCAGGCGGCGGCGAACTGAAGCCCCGAGTTGGTCAGGTACGCGCCCTGGGTGATCACGTGCGTCACCCCGTCTTCGAGGGCGCGCCCGAGAATGAACTCGGCCAGGCGCAGCTTGCTTCCGCTGATCGCACTGGGGCCGGCCAGGTCCTCGCGTTTCAGGAAGAAGTTGATGCCATACGCCGCGGACAGGTTGGGCAAGGCGTGGAACGGAGTGGGGTAGAACCCGACGCGGCGTCGGGGGAGCTTGTCGATGGTGGTGTCGAAGTGCGTGAAATCCATGCGTCCAGCGTCAACCACGACTGGCGATTAGCACAAACGATGATATCTGTTCGACCGATAAGCTACTCTTATTTTCATGTCTTGGCTGTTCGATCCGCGGCATCTGGTGACCCTGGCGACCGTCGTGCGGCTCGGCTCGTTCGCGGCGGCCGCCGACGAGCTGGGCTACACCCAGTCCGCGGTCTCGCAGCAGGTCGCGGAACTGGAACGACGGATCGGTGCGCGAGTCGTGGTCCGGCGTCCCGTCCGGGCGACCGAGGCCGGGAAAGTCCTGCTCGACACCGAGGCCGCCATCAGCGCGTCGATGAGCCACGCCGCCACCGAACTCGCGGCGCTGGCGGAGGGAACGGTCGGCGAGGTGCGGCTCGGCGCGTTCATCTCCGCGGCCGCCTCGATCGTCCCTCCCGCGCTCGCGCGCCTGCGTGCGAGCCGTCCGGCGGTGCACATCACGCTCCGCGAACTCGAGCAGCGCGAAACGCACGCGCTGCTGTTCCGGGGTGAGATCGACCTGGCCATCACCTTCGACTACGAGCACGCGCCCGAGCCGGCGCCGGCCGGGCTCAGGCAAGAGCACCTCGTGGACGATCCGATCATGGTCGTCCTTCCCACCGGTCATCCCCTGGCCGGAGCCGACCGGGTCACCCCGGCCGACCTGCCGTCGGACGCGTGGATCAACACCGCGGTCGACTTCCGCGACCTGGCAACGTCATCCGTCGCCGGCGCCCGGGGAAGCGGACACCGGCTGGACTTCGACGGCATGGACTTCCGGACCGCGCTCAATCTCGTGGCGGCAGGCCTCGGCGTCGCGCTGCTGCCGCGGTTGTTGCTGCTGGACGCTCCCCCCAGCGTGGTGGCGCTCCCGATGCGGCAGCCCACCCTCGTCCGTCGCCTCTACACCTGCCGGCTCGACACCCGGGGAGTGACCGCGCCGATCAGACGGCTCGAGGCGTACTTGCGGGAAGCCGCAACGGAACTCTGAACAGGTGGCCGTCCGTCCACGGCGGTCGTCCTGCACGCCCGGCAGCGGTCAGCGCACGCGCGCCGGACGCAGCCACTCCACGTCCAGGATCCACCGCTTCCCGCACTGGCGCAGCCGGCCGGAGGCGATCACCGGGCGCAGGATGCTGGCCCGGGTCAGCGCGGTGTGGTCCGTGGGGAACTCGAGCGCGACGCAGTCCCCCGAGCCGTCGAGGACGACGGCCAGGTCGAGCCGCCCGTCTTGCGCCGCGCGGACCTCGAGCACCCCCGTGACCACCACCCGCAGGCCGGCCCGTGAGCCGATCGTGCCGGTCACCCCTTCACTCCTCCCCGACTGCTCCCTGGTCCGCCAGGGTGCCCCGGCCCAGGCCGCGGTCGCATCGGTAGGAGCCCGGGCGTGCGACCCCGGTCGTACCCGGGCCGGTGGGACGACGCGGGAGTTCCCCGACGCGAACCGCAGCCCGGGCGGGAAACGCTCCACGGCACGAAACCCGGAGCAGCCGGGCACGGGAGGTGCACCTGATGGCGTTCACCCGCAACTTCCACCGCACACGCCACACGGAAGTCGACCCGGCGCGGGTGCCGCCGGGCCAGTACGTGACGCCGGGGTTCCCGGTGCTGTCCGCCGGGCCGACGCCGAAGGTGGTCGCGGGCGAGTGGACGTTCACCGTGCGCGGCGCGGCGAAGCGCCCCGTCACCTGGACGTGGGACGCGATGCGCGCGCTGCCGGCCGAGTCGATCACCGTGGACATCCACTGCGTCACGAAGTGGACGAAGCTGGACACCTCGTGGGCCGGCGTCTCTCTCGACACTCTGCTCGACGGCGTGGAAACCCAGGCGGGATACGCGGTCGCGTTCAGCGAAGGCGGTTACACCACGAACTTGCCACTGGCCGACCTGACCGGCGGCAAGGCCTGGCTGGTCTACGAGTTCGGCGGCGCCCCGCTGGAGCCCGAACACGGTGGCCCGGTGCGGTTGCTCGTGCCCCACCTCTACTTCTGGAAGAGCGCCAAGTGGGTGCGGGGCCTCGATCTGCGCGAGCGGAACGAACCCGGCTTCTGGGAGCGCTACGGCTACCACGACTACGGAGACCCATGGCGGGAACAGCGGTACGCGGGCGACTGACCTGGCAGCAGGCCACGGTGACCGGCCTCGTCGCGGAGACCTCGAACACCCGCAGCATCGCGTTCGACCTGCCGGACTGGCCGGGCCACCGCGCGGGCCAGCACGTCGATGTCCGCCTCACCGCCGAAGACTGTTACCAGGCCGAGCGCAGCTACTCGATCGCCTCGGCGCCCGAGGATCCCACCGTGGTGCTCACGGTCGAGCGGCTCGACGACGGCGAGGTCTCGCCCTACCTCGTCGACGAGCTGCGGATCGGCGACGAGGTGGAGCTGCGCGGCCCCGTCGGCGGGCACTTCGTGTGGGAGTCCACGTGCGACAGTCCGGTGCTGCTCGTCGCGGGCGGCTCCGGTGTG
This sequence comes from Amycolatopsis sp. NPDC001319, assembly GCF_042896185.1. Taxonomy (NCBI): domain Bacteria; kingdom Bacillati; phylum Actinomycetota; class Actinomycetes; order Pseudonocardiales; family Pseudonocardiaceae; genus Amycolatopsis; species Amycolatopsis sp. NPDC001319. The sequence continues at coordinate 12,727 of NZ_JBIAWY010000019.1, forward strand.
GTGCCGTTCCGCTCGATGCTGCGCCACCACGCCGCGGCGGGCGCCACAGTGCCGATGCGGCTGCTGTATTCGGCGCGGTCGCGGGAAACCCTGATCTACGCCGACGAGTTCACCCGGCTCGGGGGAAGCGGCGGGATCGACATCCGCGTCACACTCACTCGCGAAAACCCGGGCGACTGGCCGGGCGAGCGCGGGCCGATCGACCGGGACTTCCTCACGCGGACCGGCCTGCCGCCCGCCCGGGAACCGCTGGTCTACGTGTGCGGGCCGACCGGGTTCGTCGAGACCGTGGCGAACACGCTCGTCGACCTCGGCCACCGGCCCGAGCGGATCCGGACCGAACGCTTCGGCGGAACGGGGACACCATGACGACCTTCGACGGCAACGCCATCGCCGGCACCCTCAACGCGGTGTTCGGCGGCGAGATGACCACGGCCAGCGGAACGTGCGCGTCCTGCGGCGCCACCGAAGTCCTGGCGCAGTTGCGGGTCTACCGCGACGCGCCGGGCGTGGTGGCCCGCTGCGGGCACTGCGACGCGGTCCTGATGGTCATCGTGGAGAAACGCGGCATCTCCTGCGTGGACGTGTCGGGCTTCGCGGCGCTGGAGGAGCCCGCTCAGGTCTGAAGCCCGCGCCGGGACGTGACGTTGAGCTTGTCGTAGATCCGGCCCAGGTGCCATTCCACCGTGCGCGGGCTGAGGAACAGCCGCGCGCCGATCTCCGCGTTGGACAGTCCCTCGCGCACCATCCGCACGATCTGGGCCTCCTGCGGGGTGAGCTCCGTGCCGGTCTCCACGGAACGCTTGCGCGCGGTGCCGCCGGTCGCGCGCAGCTCGCGGCCCGCGCGTTCGGCGAACGCCTCCATGCCCATCTCGGTGAACATGTCATGGGCGGTGCGCAGTTGTTCCCGCGCGTCGGCCCGACGGCGCCGGCGGCGCAGCCATTCGCCGTACAGCAGGCGCGCCCGCGCGCACTCGCCCCGGATGCGGGTGCGGGAAAGGCGTTCCACGGCCTCGCGGTAAGCGCTCTCGGCGTCTTCGCCGGTGGCCAGCAACGCGCGTGAGCGGGCCTCGACGCCCAGCGCCCAGTCGGTGCCGCTGGCGCGGGTGGTCACCACGAGCTTGGCGAACGCGTCCTCTGCGGCCGCGGTTTCGCCGAGCCGGGTGGCGGCTTCGATCAGCTCCACCAGCGCGAGCCACGGTTCCACGCCCATCACCGGCGGCCGCTGCCGCGCGTCTTCGCTCGAAGCCAGCGCTTCCGCGTAGAAGCCGAGGCTGTTGCACAGCACCGCCCGGGCCGAGCCGACGATCAGCAGCCCGAACCCTTCGCCGCGCCGCACCGCCTCGGCTTCGGTGCGGGCGATCACGTCGCGGGCCTCGTCCTCGCGGCCGCGCCACGCGGCCAGCAGCAGCGTCCCGTACGTCGCCGCCGGGATGCCGGTCGCGCGCGACACCTCGGCGAGCTCGTCGCGCAGGTGCGCCGCGGTGACCAGGTCCCCCGCGTAGACGTGGGCGCCGATGTGCGACGCGAGCGCGAGCGGCAACGTGTTGAGCGCGCCCTTGTCGCGCGCGAGCTGCAGGTGCCGCGCGGTGTCGAGGGTCTGCTCGTCCCACATGTTCCCGGCCATGATGTGGGCCAGCCACAGCCAGTGCAGTTCTTTCAGCGAAAGCTCGGGCGTGCGGAACGCGCTCAACGCCCGCCGCAGCATCGGCAGCGAGGGCGCGAAGCCGTCGGTGAACCGGATCGCCAGACCGTCGAGGAGCAGATCCGCGGGGCCGGGCGGCTGCGGCGACCGCGGTGCGGCGCGGGCGGCTTCGGCCACCTCACGCAGGTCGGCGTCGGTCACGCCGGCGAACATCCCGGCCAGCAGCGCGTCGAGGTAGGTCTCGCGGGCCAGCCGCACGTCCAGCTCCTCGAGCTGGCGGGCCGCGGCGAACAGCAGCGGCGGCGCCTCGCGGCCGCGGTTGACGGTCATCGAGATCCGGCCGCGCAGCAGGTCGGCCTGCGCCTTCTCGAGCCGGTCGAGGGGGCCCGCCTCGGCGATCGACAGCAGCCGCATCGCTTCCTCGGGCGACCCGGCGACGTGCGTGATGTGGGCCGCCTCGAGCGTGCGCTTGGCTCGGGTCCGGGGCTCTGCCGTCAGCTCGGCCGCGCGTTCCAGCATCGCCGCGGCGGCCGCCATGCCGCCGCGGGACTGTGCCCGGCACGCCGACCGGCCGAGCTCCTCGGCCGCTTCCTCCGCCGGCGCTTCGGCGGCCTGGGCCGCGTGCCAGGCACGGCGGTCCTGGTCGGTCTCGGGGTCGGTGACCTGCGCGAGCGCCCAGTGCGCCCGGCGCCGTTCGCCCGGCGCCGCGGCCTGGTAGATCGCCGAGCGCACGAGCGGGTGGTGGAAGCGCACGTGGGTGCCGATCTCGATCAGCCCGGCGGCCAGCGCGGGCTCCGCGGCCGCGGCGCCGATGTCGAGGAGCCCGGCCGCGCGCCACAGCGTCACGGGGTCGCCCTGCGGTTCGAGAGCGGCGATCAGCAGCAGGCGCGTGGTGTCGGCGTCGAGCTGGGCCAGCCGCGCCTGGTAGCGCTGCTCGATGCGGCGCGGGATCGTGGTCGCTCCGGCCAGGGAGAACCCCTCGGCCAGCTCCTTCGGGCTCAGCCCGCGCGAAAGCTCCACCAGTGCCAGCGGGTTGCCGCGGGTCTCGGCGACGATCCGGTCGCGCACGCGGTCGTCGGCCGGCAGGCGCAGCACTGAGTCGAGCAGGTCGCGCGCCGCCGCGTCGGGTAGCCCCTCGACCACGAGTTGCGCGACGCCCGTCAGCTCCGTGGCCGCGGCGGGTTCCCGCACGGCGAACACGAGCGCGACCGACTCGGCGACCAGCCGGCGGGCGACGAAGGCGAGAGCTTGCGCCGAAGCGCTGTCGAGCCACTGGGCGTCGTCGATCACGCACAGCAACGGCCGGTCCCGCGCCGCCTCGGCCAGCAGCCCCAGCACGGCCAGGCCGACGAGGAACCGGTCGGGCGCGGGGCCGGGACTCAGGCCGAACGCGGTGCGCAGCGCCACCCGCTGCGGGTCCGGGAGGGCTTCGGCGCCGTCGAGCATCGGCGCGCACAGCTGGTGCAGGCCGGCGAACGCGAGCTCCATTTCGGACTGGACGCCCCCGGCCCGCGCGACGCGGATCCCGGCGGCCTGGCCGACGAGGTGGTCCAGCAGGACCGTCTTCCCGACGCCTGCCTCGCCGCGCAGCACGAGCACCTGGCTCTTGCCGGCGCGGACCGAGTCCAGCAGCCGGTCGAGGGTCTCGCGTTCCGCGCGCCGGTCCAGCACTCACCCACCTGCCCGTGTGCTCGCTCTTCCCTTCCGGTCACGGCGACCAGCGGGCGTTCGCAGGATAACCCGATCACCGGCCGGCGCCGGGTACACAGCGTTCACCGGTGCCGCCCGGCTCGCCCGGGTTCGCCCGGATCCCGGGGTCGGGCCCGGGGCGGCCCGGGTTCGAAGCGGCCGGGGACCCGCGAGCGTCGACGCCGTGCCCGACCCGAACCCGGCCAGTGCCGTAACTCTGCACGGCCGTGCCGCCGAAGTCCACCGGCTCGACCGGCTCGTGCGAGACGGCTGCGGTGCGCTCGTGCTGCGCGGCGCCCCGGGCGTGGGGAAGACGGCGCTGCTGCGGCAGGCCGTCGCGCGAGCGCGCGGGTGCCGGGTGGTCCACGTGCGCTCGTCCGACTCGCGGCCGTACGCGGGGTTGCGGCAGTTGTGTGCCGCGCTCGACGGGGTGTTCGGGCAACTGCTGCCGCACCACGCGCGGGTGCTGCGTGCGGTCGCGGAGGACTCCGATCCGTTCCTGGTCGGGGTGGCCACGACGTTCCTGGTGTCGGCGGCGGCGCCGCTGCTGTGCGTGGTCGACGACGCCCAGTGGCTGGACGAGCCTTCGGCGCGTGCGCTGGCTTTCGCGGCCCGGCGGGTGGAAGGGAAACGCGCGGTGCTGCTGTTCGCGGAGCGCGGCCGAGCCGGGGTGCTGGAAGGTTTGCCGGAGCTGGTGGTGTCCGAGTTGTGCCGGGCCGGCGCTCGCGCGTTGGTCGAGTCGCTGGTGCTGGGGCCGGTGGACGAGGACGTGGTCGAGCGGTTCGTCGCGGAGACACGAGGGAATCCGCGCGCGATCTGTGCGGGCGCGCGTGGTCTTGCGCAGGCCGGCGGGCTCGGGCTGTCCGATGGGAATCCGGACGCCGATTCCCGGGACCGGGTGCTGCGCCTGGACCCCGACGCCCGCGCCCTCCTGCTGGCGGCTGCGGCGGATCCGACGGGTGACGTGGCTGTGCTGTGGCGAGCCGCCGCGCGACTGGGGATTCCGGCGGTCGCGCCGGACGGTGTCCTCGCGTTCGGCGAGTGGGTCACCTTTTCCGACCCGGCTGTACGCGGCTGGGCTTATCACCGGGCCACGCCTTCGGAGCGACGCGCGGTCCACCGGGCTCTGGCCGACGCGGCCACGTCAGCCGACCGCCAGGCTTGGCATCACGCCCACTCCGTGACCGGCCCGGATCCGGCAGCAGCCGACGGCCTGGCCGCGCAGGTGGCCTCGGCTCGCCGCCGGGGCGGGCCCGGCGCGGCGGCGGCGTTCCTGCACTGTGCCGCCACGCTCACCTTGGACCCGGTTCTGCGCGCCGAACGCACCCTGGCCGCGGCGGCAGCCGAACTCGACGCCGGACAGCCCGGCAACGCGCTGCGGTTGCCGGACTCGATGGTCGGCCCAGCGCACAGAACCGAAGCTGCTCGGCTGCGCGCCTGGCTCACGTTCACCTCGACCCGCACGCCCGCCGCGGCCGAAGCCCTGCTGCGCGCCACCGGCCCGGGCGCGACAAGCCGGGCGTGCCTCGCCGCGGTCGGCGCCGCCGTCCTCACCGGCGTCGATTTCGCGTCGGTGCCAACAAGTCCGCGGGACGAGCTTGCGGCCGGGCTGCTTCTGCGTCGCACCGGAGGTTTCGACGCCGCGATCGGGCCGCTGGCGGCGGCTCTCGAAACCGCTCAGCCATCGTGGCTCGCGGGGCTCGTCGCCGCTGAGCTGTGGGACGACCAGGCGTGGCACCGGATGGTGAGCGGTGCGGCCGATCCCGGTGCGCTGCCGGACGTCTTGACCGGACGGGCACTGTTTTCGGTCCACACCGCCAATTTCACCGGGGCGGCCGCACTCGACGACGAGGCTCGCACGATGAGCACGAAGCTGGGCCAGGCACCCCTGACGCACGCCACCCCGCTGATCGCGGCCTGGCGCGGTCAGGACTTCGGCGGCTTCACCGGCCACGGACTCGTCCGCGCCTGCGCCGACCTGGCCACCGCCGTGGCGGGCAATGCCGCCGGCGACCACCTGCGGGCCCTCGCCGCCGCACAGCGCGTCGTCGACCGCGACCACCTGGCGACGGCAGGCTGGGCGCTGGTCGAACTGGTCGAAGCCGCCGCCGGCGCGGGCCGGCAAGACGTCGCGCACACCGCGCTCCGGATCCTCGCCGACCGCACCGACCGCTGCGGAACGGACTGGGCGCTCGGTGCCCAGGCCCGTTCACGTGCGCTGCTGGCCGAGGGCCCCGAGGCCGAAGGCCAGTACCTGGAAGCGCTCGACCGGCTGGCCCGCACGAAGATCCGCACACTCCTGGCCCGCACCCGGCTCGGCTACGGCGAATGGCTGCGCCGCCAAGGTCGCCACGACGAAGCCGGTCGCCCGCTGCGCGCCGCGTACAACGAGTTCCTCCGCAGCGGAGCCACCGCCTTCGCCGACCGCGCACTGCTCGCGATCGACGCCCCCTCGGCCACCCCCTCGGCGCTGACCCCGCAGGAAACCCGCATCGCCGCTCTGGCCCGCGCCGGCCTCACCAACTCGCAGATCGGCGCCGCACTGTCCATCAGCCCCCGCACGGTCGAATACCACCTGCGCAAGGTCTTCACAAAGCTGCGCATCACGTCGCGCACCGAACTGCACCTGGCCTTCACCGAGCACCGGCAGGGAATCGAGGCCGCCCCGCGATGACCACAACCCTCCTCATCGGACGCAACCCCGAACGCACCCTGCATCGCGAACTACTGACCGACGGCGGCGCGATCGCGCTGCGCGGCACCGCCGAGCACCAGCACGGAATCGAGGTCGCGCCCCGATGACCACAACCCTCCCCCTCGCCGGACGCGCCCGACTGCGCGCGCTGCCCACCAGCGGCGGCGCAATCGCGCAACGCGGCACCGCCGGGCTCGGCAAAACGACCTTGCTCACCGACCCCACGAACACAGCCGCCGAGCACCAGCACGGAATCAAGGACGCGCCCCGATGAACACAACGCTCCCGCTCCTCGGACGCACCCAGCTCCGCGAACTACTCACCGAGGGCACGATCGCGATCCGCAGCACCGCCGGGCTCGGCAAAACGACCCCTGCTCACCGACCTCACCAACGCGACGGACGAGCACCAGCACGGGATCGAGGTCGCGCCCCGATGAACACAACCCTCCCCCTCACCGGACGCGCCCGACTGCGCGAACTGCCCACCGCGAGCGGCGCAATCGAGGTCCGCAGCAGCGCCGGGCTCAGCAAAACGACCCTGTTCACCGACGCCGCCGGCCTGCACCAGCACGAAACCGAGGCCACGTCACGATGAACACAACCCTCCCCCTCACCGGACGCGACGCCGAACGCACCCAGCTACGCGAACTACTCACCACCGGCGGCACAATCGTGGTCCGCGGCGCCGCCGGGCTCGGCAAAACGGCCCTGCTCACCGACCTCACCAACGCCGCCACCGAGCATCGGGTGCTGACCGTGCGCGGGATCGCCGCCGAGGCGGGCCTGCCGTATGCGGCGTTGCACCTGCTGTGTTCGGCGCTGCCCGCGGAGCTGGCCCGGCTGCACGAGCACCGGCGCGAGGTGCTGGAACGAGCCGTCGGGCTCCGCGTGGGTGTCGCGCCCGGGCCGCTCCCCGTGTGTGTCGCCGTGGTGGAGTTGCTGGTGCTGGCGGCCGAGGAGCGGCCGGTGCTGTGTGTGGTCGACGACGCGCAGTGGCTGGACGAATCGTCGGCCTTCGTGCTCGCGGCCGCCGCCCGGCGGCTCGGGCGGGCGCGCGTCGCGGTGGTGTTCGCGGAGCGCGGTGAGCGGTTCGGCGACCTGCCGGGGTTGAGCCTCGCGCCGCTGCGTCACGCCGAGTCGCGCGCACTTCTCGAGTCCGCGCTCGGCGCGCCGCTCGACGAGGCCGTGCGCGATCGCGTCGTGGCCGAAGCCAGGGGGAACCCGCGGCTGCTGCTCGACGCTGTCCGCCCGGCGGGCGGCCTCGCCGGCGGATACGGCGTGGTTCCCTTGTCCTGCCCGGAAACCGCCGCCGTGGCAACAACGTTGACACCTGAGGCCAGGCTCCTGCTCGTCCTCGCCTCCGCCGAACCGCTCGGCGAGCCGGTCCGGCTGTGGGAGGCGGCCGCCCGGCTCGCGATCGGGCCGGACGCGGCCGGGCCGCTCGAAGCGGCCGGCCTCGTCTCGTTCGGGGCATGGGTCGCCTTCCGTGAACCCCGCCTGCGCCAGTGCGTTTACGGCCTCGCGTCCGGTGCGGAGCGCCGCCTGGTGCACGGCGCCCTGGCCCTGGCGACCGATCCGCGGCTCGAGCCCGACCGGCGCGCGTGGCACCTCGCGCACGCCACGGTCGAGCCGGCCGAGGCCCTCGCCGAGTCGCTGGCCCGCCTCGCCGACGAGGCCGGACGCCGGGGCGGGCTCCCCGCCGCGGCCGCCTTCCTGGAGCACGCGGCGCTGCACACCGCCGACCCGCGGCTGCGCGCCGAGCGGGCCGTCGCTGCGGCCGACGCGCACCACGCGGCCGGCGCGGTCGACGCGGCGGTCCGGCTGCTCGCCGTCGCGGAGCTGGGTTCCCCCGGCACCGCCGCCCGGGCGCGGGCGAACCGGGTGCGGGCCCGCATGGCGTTCGACTCCGGCCGCGGCGGGCCGGCGGTCGGCCGGCTGCTGACGTCGGCCCAGGACCTGGAGCTGTGCGAACCCCGCCTCGCGCGGCCCGCGTACCTCGAAGCGCTGGGCGCGGCGATCTTCACCGGCCACGTCGACGTCGTCCACGCCGTGCTCGCGCGCCTGGCCACGCACCGGCCGACGGGCTCCGACCGGCTGCTGGAAGGCGTCGCGCAACGCTGCACCGCCGGCTACGCGGCCGCGGTCGAGCCGCTCAAGCTCGCGTTGAAGACCCTCGACAACGACCACGAGAACGACGCCCGCTCCCGGCTGCTGGCCTGCCTCGTCGCGCCGGACCTGTGGGACGACGACACCTGGCACGACCTCACCCGGGCCGAGCTCGCCAGCGCCCGCGAAACCGGCGCGCGCACGATCCTGCCGTACGTCCTCACCCACCGCGCCCTCGCCGAAGTCCACTTCGGACAGTTCGCTGCCGCGGACGCGCTGGTGGCCGAGGCGGAAGCCCTCACGCGGCTCACCGGCACCCCGGCATTCCCGCACGCCGCCTGCGTGCTGGCCGCGTGGCGCGGGCACGAGCTGCCGGCGTTCGCCGAGTCCTGCTTCGAAAACGGCGGCATGGCGCTGACGACGGCCCGCTACGCCACCGCCGTGCTCCGCAACGGCCTGACCGCGTACGGCGAGGCCGCCGACGCGACCCGCGACGTCCTCGACCGCGACGGCATCGAGCTCCAAGGCTGGTCCCTCGTCGAACTCGTCGAAGGCGCCGTGCGCTCCGGCGACCTGACCACGGCGACGGCGGCGGCCGACCGTCTCTCCGAACGCGCCTGCCTCAGCGGCACCGAATGGGCGCTCGGCGTCGACGCCCGTTCGCGCGCGCTGCTGCGCGAAGGCCAAGCGGCGGAAGACCTGTACACGGAAGCCATCGACCGCTTGGGCCGCTCGCGCATCACCCCGCACCTGGCCCGCGCCCGCCTGCTCTACGGCGAGTGGCTCCGCCGCCGCGGCCGGCGCGTCGACGCGCGCGGCCCCCTGCGCGCCGCCCACGAGGCGTTCGTCGCCATGCGCGCCGAGGCATTCGCGGCGCGCGCGATGCGTGAGCTCCTCGCGACCGGCGAACGTGCGCGCCGCCGGGTACCGGAAACCAGCTCTCACCTGACGCCGCAGGAGCGCCGCATCGCCTCGCTCGCCCGCGACGGCCGCTCCAACCCCGAGATCGCGACCGCCCTGTCCATCAGCCCGCGCACGGTCGAGTACCACCTGCACAAGGTGTTCACCAAGCTGTCGATCACCACGCGCACCGAGCTGCACCTGGTCCTGGCCGCCCGCGCCGCCGAGTGAGCTCAGCCCTTGCGCAGGTCGGGGGCGGGCGCACCGAGCACGCCGAGGCGGGCGCGGTCCCAGGCTGCGTGCAGCGCGGCCTGGACGGACCGGGAGGTGTGACCCAGCAGCCGCACGCCGGCGCCGCATGCGGCGGGCAGCTCGGAGACCCCGGCGAGGACGTCCGGCACCTCGGCCAGGGCCTCGCGCAGCGCGGCCACGAGCTCGGCCGGCGGCATCCGGTCCGACACCACGTACAGGCTCGCCACGACCTGGTACCCGCCCAGCGTCGCGGGTGAGCCCGGGTCGCCGGCACCGCCCGGGCGCAGGCGCAGGGTGTCGGCGAACAGCAGCGTGCCGTCGGGAGCACGGGCTTCCAGCTCGGCCCAGTACAGGTCGTAGACGTGGGCCTCGCCCCGCGCCACCCGGCCCGGGAGCAGCACCTCGCCGAGGATCACCGTCGCGCCGGGCGCGATCGTCACGGCCGTGCGCTGGAACAGGCGCGAACCGCGGAACGGGACGACCGGGTCGGGCAGGTACTCCAGCACGGCACCGGCGCCGACGGTCAGGTTCACCAGCTGCGTCGCGTAGTTGTCGCGCGCGCCGAAGACCTTCGTGGACGCCTGCGTCGTGAGGTGGACGGCCGAACCGGGAGCGCAGTCGACGTCGATGCGGTAGCGGTCGCCCTGCACGAAGCCGTCGCCCTGCTGCTGCAGGAACACGAACGCCATGTCCGGCCGGCGCGGGTCGAGGTGGATCGGGCGGTAGATGTGCAGCGGTGCGCGCTGGTACTGCCGGACGACCCGGGTGGTGCCGCCGCGCGGGGCGAGCGCGAGGTCGAGCACGCCCAGCTTGCCGGGCGCCCCGACGCCGAGGCCGTCGCGGATCGACCCGTCGAAGCCGAGCAGCTCCTCGGGCAGGCGCGCCGGCGTGCACCAGGCCGGGTCGTCGCGCCGGGTCATCCCGCTTCGGCGGCGGGCGCGAACCGGCCGATCACCTCGCGGACGCGACCGGTGACCTCGTCGAGTCCTTCACCGGTGAAGCAGTTGGTGAACACGAACGGACGGCCTTCGCGCACCGCACCGGCGTCGCGGTCCATCACCGACAGGTCGGACCGGACGAGGTCCGCCAGGTCGACCTTGTTGATCACCAGCAGGTCGGAGTGGGTCACGCCGGGGCCGCGCTTGCGCGGGATCTTGTCGCCCTGCGCCACGTCGATCACGAAGACGAAGTAGTCGGCCAGCGCGGCGCTGAACGTCAGCGTCAGGTTGTCGCCGCCCGACTCGACGAGGACCACGTCCGCGTCGGGGTAGCGGTCGGTGAGCTCGGCGACGGCATCGAGGTTCATGGTCGGGTCGTCGCGCACCGCGGTGTGCGGGCACGAACCCGTCTCCACGCCGACGACCCGCTCCGGCGCGAGCACGCCGGCCAGGGTGCGCCGCACGTGCAGGGCGTCTTCGCTGGTGAAGATGTCGTTGGTGACGACCAGCGGACGGTGGCCGGCCGCGATCAGCATCGGCACCAGCGCTTCGATCAGCGCCGTCTTGCCCGACCCGACCGGGCCGCCGATGCCGATGCGGGCGACGCCGGGGGTGCGCCCGGCGGAGAACTCCGCGTGGGAGTGCGGGTGGTCATGCGTATGCGTGTGGGCCTGCATGGTTTCCTTCCTCAGCTGGCGAACAGCCGCAATTGCGTTTCCTCGTGCCGCATCGCCGCCACGTCGAGCAGCGGCGTGCAGCTCGTGATGGCGTCGGGGTCCTTGTCCACGGCGCACATCGCCGCTTCGGCCGTGACCGCCCGCACGTCGTGCAGCACGGCCTGGGCGGTGCTGTGGTCGGTGACGGCCAGGCGCACACCGGCCGCGACCCAGGCCGCGGAGAACGCGAACAGCTCCCCCGTCACTGCCTCCAGCCGGGGCACGCCCACCGACGCGCTGAGGATTCCCAGCACCACTGCGTGGTTGCCAGGCGACCGTCCTTTCGCGACACAGCCGGCGTAGTGCAGCAAAGCTTTCGTCGGGAAGACCGACTTCGCGATCCGCAGCAACGCCCGCCCCGTGCGCGTGGACGTCTCCCGCGCCTCCCGTGGCAGCTTCACCGCGGCCAGCCGTTCGTCGGCTTCCGTCACGCACTCGAGGTCGAGCGAGTCCTCCGACGCCGTGGCGCGGTGCGCGCACGCCAGGGCCACCCCGTCCGACGGCGCCACCCCGAGCAGCAGCTGGTCCCGCAGCAGCGCCGAGAGCACCCGCGGGTCGCTCGGCGTGGCCAGGAAACCCGACTGCACGAGGGTTTCCAGGCCGTAGGACAGCGTGTAGCGGCCACTTGGGAACGCCGAATCGCTCAGCTGCAGCACGGACAGGAAGCCCGTGAGCCGGTCGGCTCCCCCGAGGTACGGCGGCATCAGCGGATCCCGCACTTCACACGATGTAGTACAGCTGCGCCATGGCGACCTCGTCGACCGCGGGCACCACGGCCGGCTCACCGTCCACAGTGACCTGGTAGGTCTCGGGGTCCACCGCGATGTCGGGCGTCAGCTCGTTGCGCACCATCTGGGCCTTGCCCACCGTCCGGCAGCCGCGCACGGCCTCGGTCCGCCGGTCGATCCCGAGGCGCTCGAACAGCCCGCTCTCGTGCGCCGCCTGCGACAGGAACGTGATCGACGTCCGCCCCACCGCCTTGCCGAGCCCGGCGAACATCGGCTGCAGCAGCACCGGTTCCGGCGTCGGGATGGACGCGTTGGCGTCACCCATCACCGACCAGGCGACGAACCCGCCCTTGAGCACGTACTTGGGTTTGACGCCGAAGGTGTTGGTCGGCCACAGCACGATGTCGGCCAGCTTGCCCGGCTCCAGCGAGCCCACGACGTGGCCGATGCCGTGCGTGAGCGCCGGGTTGATCGTGAGCTTCGCCAGGTACCGCAGGATCCGCTGGTTGTCGTCGCCCGCGGTCTCCCCGGGCAGGCTGCCGGTGAGCTTCTTCATCTTGTCCGCGGTGCGCCAGCACGTCGTGACGGTGTCCCCGATGCGCCCCATGGCCTGCGCGTCCGAGGAGTACATGCTGAGCACGCCGCGGTCGTGCAGCACGTCCTCGGCCGCCTCGGTCTCGGCGCGGATCCGCGACTGCGCGAACGTGACGTCCTCGGGATTGTCGGGGTTGAGGTGGTGCGTCACGATCGTCATGTAGAACAGGTTGTCCGTCGTGTCCGTGGTGTACGGCCGCGTCGGGTTGGTCGAGGACGGCAGCACGTTGGGCAGCGAGGCGATCGCCATCATGTCCGGCGCGTGCCCGCCGCCGGCCCCCTCGGTGTGGTAGCTGTGGATCGTCCGGCCGTCGATGGCGTCGAGCGTGTCGGCCAGGTAGCCGGATTCGTTGAGGGTGTCGGCGTGCAGCGCCACCTGCACGTCGTACTCGTCGGCGACCGACAGCGCGCAGTCGAGCGCCGCCGGGGTGGCACCCCAGTCCTCGTGGACCTTCAGCCCGCAGGCGCCGGCCTCCACCTGCTCGCGCAGGCCTTCCGGGCGGCTGCTGTTGCCCTTGCCCATCAGGCCGACGTTGACCGGCAGCGCGGCCGTCGCCTCGAACATCCGGGCCAGGTTCCAGGGCCCCGGCGTGCAGGTCGTGCCCTTGGACCCGTCAGCGGGCCCGGTCCCGCCGCCCAGCAGCGTGGTGACACCGCTGGAGAGCGCGTGCGGGATCTGGGCCGGCGTCAGGAAGTGCACGTGGGTGTCGATGGCCCCGGCCGTGGCGACGAGGCCCTCGCCGGAGATCACCTCCGTGCCCGGGCCGATGACCAGCCCGGGCGAGACCCCGTCCTGCACAGACGGGTTGCCGGCCTGGCCGATGCCGGCGATCAGCCCGTCTTTCACCCCGATGTCCGCCTTGAGGATGCCGAGCACGGCGTCCATCACGATCACCGAGGTGATCACGAGATCCAGGGCGCCGTCGGCGTTGCGCACGCCGGGAGCCTGCGCCATGCCGTCGCGAATGGACTTCCCGCCGCCGTAGATCGCCTCCTCGCCCGGGAGGATGAGGCTGCGCTCCACACGGGCGAGCAGGTCGGTGTCGGCCAGCCGGAAGCGGTCGCCCGCCGTCGGACCGTAGAGCGACGCGTAGTGCCGCCGCGAAACCGTGGTCACGCCTGTTCCCCCGTTCCCGTGAACCCCCGCTCGGCGGCCCGCGCCTGGGCCCGGGCCGCCGCACCGCGAACGGCGAAACCGCCGTCGAGCAGGCCGCTGAACCCGACCACCCGCCCGGCGCCGCCGAATTCCACGAGCTCGACGTCGCGTTCGTCGCCGGGCTCGAAGCGGATCGACTGCCCCGAGGGCACGTTGAGCCGCATGCCCAGCGTCGCCGGGCGGTCGAAGTCCAGCACCCGGTTCACCTCGAAGAAGTGGAAGTGCGACCCGACCTGGATCGGCCGGTCACCGGTGTTGCGCACCGGCAGGCGCGCGGTGCGCCGGCCGGCGTTGAGCTCGATCGGCTCGTCTGCCAGCAGCCACTCGCCTGGGATCATCGTGTGCTCCTACGGAATCGGGTCGGCCACGGCCACGAGCTGCGTGCCCGTGCGGAACGTGGCCTCGACCTGCACCACGTTCACCATCTCCGGCACGCCGGGCAGCACGTCCTCACGCGTGAGCACCTGCTTGCCCAGCTCGGTCACCTCCGCCACCGACCGGCCGTCCCGGGCCGCCTCCAGCAGGGCCTCGGTGATCAGCGCGATCGACTCCGGGAAGTTCAGCCTCAGACCGCGGTCCTTGCGCCGCCGAGCCAGCTCGGCCACCTGGTAGATCACCAGCTTCTCGATTTCCCGGGGGCTGAGCATCAGCGACGACAGCGTCGCCTCGATGCGCGCCTGACCGGCCTCACCCGCCGTCACGGCTCAGAACCCGGCCAGGCCCTGCGGGCTGTTGTACGGGATCTCCGCGGCGGTGACCTCGGCGAGCGAGCCGTCGGTCTGCACCGCGTAGCCCACGAGCTTCGAGGCGTTGGCGTAGATCTGGTACAGGTGCGTGCCGTCCGGGGAGAGCCAGTTGTCGCTCGGGCCGCTGCTGACGGTGCCGTTGAGCGCGCGGAAGGTGCCGTCACCGGGGACCTTCGGGCACGCGTTGTCGTGCACCAGCGAGACGACGTCGCCGTCGATGCGGAAGCTGGAGATGTTGCTGTAGCCGAAGTTCGTGGCGAACACCCACTTGTCGTCGGGCGAGACCGCGAGCCAGCACAGCTCCGAGGGCAGGCCGACGCTGGTGTCGATCTTCACGACCGGGCCGGTGCCGATCTGGCCGCGGTCGTCGAGCTTGGCCAGCGCGATGCCGTCGGCCACGGCGTAGCCGATCACGAAGTGGTCCGGGCGGTGGTGCAGGAACGCCGGGTAGAACGGCGAACCGCCGCCTCCGTCCTGGAACATGCCCTCGCCCAGCGAACCGTCGTGCTGCAGCGGGAAGACGATGATGCCGTCGGGGTCGGGCGCGTTGGACGCGACGGACTTCTTCGAGCCGTCGGGCTGGTCGGCCCACAGGATCGGCGAACCGTCCGGGTTGGCCGCCGCCGGCTGGTCGAACGTGGTGCCGACGACGAGGAAGCGCTCGTCCGGCGAGAGCACGACCATCGTGGACACGCGCAGCGGCTTGTCCGGCGTGTTCACGGTGTAGCCCTCGGGCCGCGAGGTGAGCTTGCCCTCGGGGTCCACGGTCATCAGGCGCACGTGGTCCGGGCCGAAGGAGTGCAGCACGTACAGCGTGCTGGTGGCCGGCGAGAACGCCAGCGACTTCGCGGTGCCGCTGCGGCCGGCCACGATGTTGCCGGTGCGCTTCACGTCGAGCAGCGTCAGCTTGCCGTCGCCGCCGACGGCGAAGCTGGACACGGAGTTGTCGCCGCCGTTGGTGGCGAAGAGGAACTGCTTGTCCGCCGTGAGGATCACGCTGCCGGCCGCCTCGAAGGCGTTCGGCGCGCTCTCCTGGCCGCTGATCGGTTTGTACACCCCGGACCCGCCGCCTCCGGTGGGCACGCGCTCCACCTCGGTGAGGGCGCCGTCAGCCCCTCGGGAGTAGTGGATGATCGCGTTCTTGACCTCGTTGGTCTGGAGGTAGAGGTGGCCGGCGGCCAGCGTAGGTGGCATGTGGGTTCTCCGTTTCCGGTCGTCGCCTCAGAGCCTGCCCGCGCGGCACCCGCGTCGCGTCCGGGTGCACCCCGGCCCGGACCCCCAGTTCGCTGGGGTGGCAGGAAAACAAAAGCCCCACACGATCCTTTGTGGACGGTATGGGGCTTTTCGCCTTGGGACGACTACTGCTCGTCGCTGCGGACCACGGTGGCGATCACGTCGTTGAACGCCTCCGTCGACGACGGGTGCGTGTAGATCGCCTCACCCAGCTGCGCGGCCTTGATGCCGTAGCGCATCGCCATCGCCACGGTGTTGATCAGCTCCTGCGCGTCGACGCTCAGCAGCGAGGCGCCGAGGATCTCGTCGGTGTCGAGGTCGATCACGAACTTCATCACGCCGCGCGTCTCGTCCACGACGTAGGCGCGCGGCATCGCGATGATCTCCGCGACCGGCTGGCTCGAGACCTTGATCCGGTGGCCCGCCTCCCGCGCCTCGCGCTCGGTGAGGCCGACCATCGCCAGCGGCGGCGTCATGAACAGCGTCCGCGGTACGGCGACGCGGTCGGTCGTGGTGCGCTTGCCCTCGCCGCGCAGCTGGTCCAGCACGATACGGCTGTCGTCGAGGGAGACGTAGGTGAACTGCGGCCCGCCGTTGACGTCGCCGAGGGCGAAGATGTGCGGCCGGCTGGTGCGCAGGTACTCGTCGACCTCCACCGCGCCCCGGGCGGTCACGCGGACGCCCGCCGCGGCCAGACCGAGGCCCTCGGTCGCCGGCTTGCGGCCGGCGGCGGCCAGCACCGCGTCCACGGCCAGGGTGCGCTCGCGGCCGTCGTGCATGTACGACACGATCGCCTCCCCGTCGGCGTCCTCGACGCCCGTGACGTTGGCGCCGGTGACGATCTCGATGCCCTCGTCGACGAGGATCTTCTCGGCCACGGCCTGCACGTCGTCGTCGAGGTGGTCGAGGATGCGCGCCGTCGACTCGAAGAGCGTGACCTCGGAGCCGAACCGGCGGTAGATGGCGGCGAACTCGATACCGAGGTAGCCGCCGCCGACGATCGCCAGCCGCTTCGGCAGCTCCGTGCGGTGGATGAGGTCGGTGCTGGTGACCAGGTACTTGCTGTCCCGCAGGCCCGGCAGGTCGGGGATCACCGGCGTCGAGCCGGTGTTGATGAGGATGTGCTCGGCCCGGACGGTGACGGGGCCGTCGGCGGTCTCGACGAGGACGGTGTCCGGGCCGGTGAACTCCGCGTGCCCGGTGAGGACGGACGCGGTTTCGAGGCCGTCCATCCCGTCGAAGTTGCCCTTGCGGAACAGCGACGTGATCGCGTGCACCTCGCCCACGGCCCGCTCGTACCACTCCTGCGGCGGATCGGACGGGCGGCGGTTGCCGGACCGGTGCACCAGCGCCTTGGTGGGCACGCAGCCCACGTTCGGGCAGGTGCCGCCGTACATCTCGGGCGACTGCTCGACGACGATGACCCGCTTCCCGAGCCGGGCCATGGTACCGGCGGCGATCTTGCCGCCCTTGCCGAAGCCGACCACGAGGAGGTCGGCCTGGAGCGAGTTCTCGACGGTTTCCATGTTTGAAGGCCCTTTGCGCACGAGTGTGGACAACGCGGTACGGCCCGACCCTGCCCCGGGCCGCCGCGTGGTCGCATCGAGGAACACCCGAGCCGGCGACCCCGGTGGG
The DNA here is from genome assembly GCF_042896185.1 of Amycolatopsis sp. NPDC001319. Taxonomy (NCBI): domain Bacteria; kingdom Bacillati; phylum Actinomycetota; class Actinomycetes; order Pseudonocardiales; family Pseudonocardiaceae; genus Amycolatopsis; species Amycolatopsis sp. NPDC001319. The sequence continues at coordinate 29,762 of NZ_JBIAWY010000019.1, forward strand.
CCGCGGGGTTTTCACGGGCCGACGCGGGTTGTGGTCCGGGTCACGGAATGCCGGACGATCTTCGGCGCTACAGAAGGGAGAAACCTGTTCCGACCCGAGGGAGAGACATGACTGCTTCCACCGCGTCCGAGACGGCCGAGGCCCTGCCCGTGCCCGTGCTCGACGACTTCGACTTCGAGCTCACCGACGGCGCCTCTTGCCGCATCGACGACCCGGACTGCGAAGCCTGCCAGTGACGCACGGCCGGTGATCCGCGTGGGCTCACGGGTCACCGGCCCGGATCGCGTCGCGTCGGTGACAATGGTTGCCGTCGTGTCCACCCTCCAGCCGCGGAGTCGCCCGTGCCCGAACTGCCCGAGGTCGAGTCGGCCCGATCGGTGATCGACCGGGCCGCGCTCGGCCGGTTGATCGTCGACGTCGACGACACCGATTCCTACGTGTGCCGGCCCCACGCGCCCGGGGAGATCCGCGAGGCGCTGCTGGGGCGGCGGCTGGTGGCCGCGCACCGGCGGGGCAAGTCGCTGTGGTGCGACACGGGCGACGACGGGCCCGCGCTCGGCGTGCACCTCGGGATGTCCGGCAAGATCGTGATCGCCGACGCCGACGGCACCGAGATCGACGGCGGCGACTACTGGGAAGGCCGCCGCGTGCAGGGTGACTACCGGTGGTCGCGCTTCGCCCTGACCTTCGACGACGGCGGCCTGATGATGCTCGTCGACCCGCGCCGCCTCGGCCGCATCACGCTCGATCCGCACATCGAGCTGCTCGGCCCGGACGCCGCCGCGGTGACGCCCGCCGAGTTCCGCACCGCCGTCACCAAGGGCACCGCCCCCATCAAGGCGCGGCTGCTCGACCAGCACGCGCTGGCCGGCATCGGCAACCTCCTCGCCGACGAGATCCTCTGGCGCGCCCGCGTGCACCCGGCCCACCGCGTAGACGAGCTCGACCGCCCGGCCGTCGACCGCCTCCTGCGCGCCACCCGCAGCTCCGTCACCGCCGCCCTCGACCACGGCGGCGTCCACACCCTCACGGTGATCCCCTACCGCAAACCCGGCGCACAGTGCCCGCGCGACCACGCGCCCATGGCCCGCGGCAAGGTCGGCGGGCGCACGAGCTGGTGGTGCAGCGCGGAGCAGCAGCTCCCCCACTGACCCCACCGACGCCACTGATCCCACTGACTCCACGTCGGCTCGGGCACCGCGAACCGTGGGCTCGCGGGAAATCGGCAGAATGGACCCGTGGGTGTCCTTCTGGGGTTGCTGTCCGCGCTCAGCTACGGCGCTTCCGACTTCGTCGCCGGCGTGGGCGGGCGGCGCAGCGACCCGAACGCCGTCACGGTCCTGGCGCAGCCGTGGAGCCTGCTCGCGGCCCTGCTCGCCGTGCTCGTGATGGGTCCGCGTGCCCCGTACCCCGAGGAGCTCGCGTGGGGCGCGGTGAGCGGGCTGGGCACGGCCGTGGGCACGTTCGCGCTCTACCGGGGCCTCTCCACGGCGCGCATGAGCGTGGTCGCGCCCGTCTCGGCGGTGCTCGCGGCGGCGCTGCCCGCGCTCGTCGGGTTCGCGACGGGCGACCGGCTGGCGTGGCTGTCGTGGGTGGGGATCGCGCTGGTGCTGCCGGCCATCGCGCTCGTCTCGCAGCACCAGGGCGACGACGCCGAACGCAAGCGCTCCGGCCTGGTCGAGGGTGTGATCGCCGGCGCGGGGTTCGGAGTCCTGTTCATCGGCCTCGACCGTGCGGGCACCGGAGCGGGCAGCTGGCCGCTCGTCGCCGGCCAGTCCGTCGGCGTGCTCCTGCTGGTGCTCGCCGCGATCTGGCTGAAGCCCACGTCGTGGTCGCGCGCCTGGTGGCCGGCCACCGCCGCCGGCATCCTCGGCGGCGCGGCCAACCTGCTGTTCGTCGCCGCCACCGGGGCGGGCCAGCTCGCCGTGGTCGCGGTCATCACGTCGCTCTACCCCGCCATCACGATCGTCCTCGCGCGCGGCCTGCTGCACGAACGCTGGAGCCGCCCCCAGATCACCGGCCTCGTCATCGCGGCGGCCGGGGTCGCGGCCATCACGCTCGGCCAGCCGTGACCCGTCCTCGCCGAGATCGTGAACCCCGCCGCCCGGTTTTACGCGACGACCTGCGGACCCCTACGCTCGGTGCCGGACCCGCCACGCAAACCCGAGGAGGCACCCGGATGTCGCAGCACGCGGACCGATCGGCACTCGACAGCCCGCCGGGCGTCGACCCGAACCGCGCCAGCGTCGCGCGCGTCTACGACTACCTGCTGGGCGGCAACACGCACTACGAAGTGGACCGCAAGGTCGCCCGCGAGCTGGCCGAGAAGATGCCGGACGTGCGTGACCTCGCCGTCGAGAACCGGGCGTTCCTCATCCGCGCCTGCACCTTCCTCGCTCGCAACGCCGGGATCGACCAGTACCTCGACTGCGGCTCGGGCCTGCCGACGGCAGAGAACGTGCACCAGGTCGTGCAGCGCGTGAACCCCGAGGCGAAGGTCGTGTACACCGACTTCGACCCGGTCGTCACCGCGCACGGGCGGGCGCTGCTGGAGGAGAACGAGCGCACCCGCTACGTCGAGGGCGACATCTACCGGCCCGCCAGCATCCTCGACGACGAGGTGGTGCGCGGGCACCTGGACTGGACCAGGCCGATCGCGCTGCTGTTCGTCGCGACGCTGCACCACTGGAAGGGCGATCGCGGCCGCCCGGCCGAGGTCACGCAGGAGTTCATCGACCGCCTGCCGCCGGGTTCGTTCGTGGTGATCTCCCACATCCTCGACCCGCACGACGGCTCCGACGACGCGCAGGCCATGGAGGAGCTCATCGAGACCGTCCGCAGCGGCGCGCTCGGCGGCGCCACCATGCGCACGCGCGCGGAGATCCGGGAGCTGTTCCACGGTCTCGAGCTCGTGCCGCAGGGCCCGGGCGCCGAGCCGGAGATCGTGCCGCTGGCGGCCTGGTGGCCGGCCGGTCCGCAGCTGTCGGGGATGAACGTGGCCCAGCGCCTGATCGTCGGCGGCGTCGCGCGCAAACCGTGATCCTCGTGATCGGCGCGAGCGGCAACGTCGGCTCGGCGCTGGTCGCCCTGCTCGGCGCGGACGCCGTGGCCGCCTACCGCGACCCGGCGAAGACCGCCCGCGCGCTCGAGTCCGGACAGCCTGCGGTGACGCTCGATCTCGCCAAACCCGAGACCCTGCCGCCCGCGCTGGCCGGCGTCGACGCGGTGTTCCTGCTCGGCGCGATGAGCCCGGCGCAGACCGGCCAGGAGCTCGCGATGCTCGACGCCGCGCGGACCGCCGGCGCGCGCGTGGTCAAGCTGTCCGTGTGGCGGGCCGGCGAGGAGCTCTCGCCCATCGCCCGCCTGCACAAGCCCGTCGAAGAAGCCCTGCGCGCGTCCGGCCTCGCGTGGACGATCCTGCGGCCGAACTTCTACCAGCAGAACTTCCTGGCCCAGCGCTCGATCCGCACGGCGGGCGAGTTCGGCTTCCCCGCGATCACCGCGCCGATCAGCTTCCTCGACGCGGCCGACGTCGCGCGCGTGGCTGCCGCGGTGCTCACCACCGCCGGGCACGACAGCCGCGTCTACGACCTCACCGGCCCGGCCGCCCTCACCTACGCCGAAGCGGCGGACGTCTTCTCCGCCGTCCTCGGCCGGCCCGTGCGCTACCGCGGGCTGTCCGACGAACAGGCGCGCGCGGCGCTGCTCGGCCGGGGTGTGCCGGAGTTCCACGCCGACGCCCTCGTCGAGGTCGCCCGCGCCTATCGCGACGGCGGCGCCGAATCGGTGACCACGACCGTCGCCGACCTCACGGGCCGGCCGGCGACGGAGCTCGCCGAGTTCGTCCGCCGCCACCGCACGGTGTTCGGCTGAGCGTCACGACGGCTGCCGGGTCGGGACGAGGATGCCCTGGCGCAGGTTCACGTGCGCGGGCCGCGTCACGAGGAAGGCGATGAGGTCGGCGACGTCTTCGGGCTCCAGGCTGGGGAACGCGTCGAAGGTCTGCGCGAGCTGCGACGCGTGGGCGGCGTTGTCGATGTGCTCGCCGAGCTCCGTGCGGGTGAGGCCGGGTTCGAGGTTGGTCACGCGCACCGCGCCGAACTCCTGTCGCAGCGAGGCGCTCAGGTGCGTCACCGCGGCTTTGGTGGCGTTGTAGACGGCGTACTCCGGCATCGCGAGGTGCGCCGCGACCGAGGAGATGTTCACCAGGTCCGCCGGCCGGCCCTCGGCCGCGGCGGCGCGCAGGTCGTCGCCGAACCCGTGGATGACGCGCAGCGGGCCGGCGAGGTTGGTGTCGATCATGCGCTGCCACTCGTCTTCGCGGCCTTCGGTCATCGGGTTGGGCAGCATCACGCCGGCGGCGTTGACGACGAGATCGACCGGTCCGAACCGCTCGTGGACGGTGTCGACGGCCGCTTCGACGGACCCGGTGTCGGTGAGATCCGCGGGCACGGCGAGCGTGGTGGCACCGAGCTCGGCGACCAGGTCGTCGAGGACCGCGCGCCGGCGGGCGAGCAGGGCGACGCGGGCGCCGGACCCGGCCAGCAGGCGCGCGGTGGCCGCGCCCATGCCGCTGGCGGCTCCGGTGACGACGGCGGTGCGGGTGGCGAGTTCTCCGTAAGTGGTCATGGAACCAGCGTCACGGCACGCGAAGGTGTGCGGGGAGGCGCTGGTGTTCCTGTGTTTGCCAGAACCACCCAACTTTCGCGGGGCCGGGTGAGAATGGGGGCATGTCGGAGATCGGTGAGTTCCTCCAGGCCCGCCGGGCGCGCGTGAGCCCCGAGAGCAAAGGCCTGCCCGGAGCCGGGCGGCGCAAGGTGCCGGGGCTGCGGCGCGAGGAGCTGGCGCTGCTGTCCGGCGTGAGCGTGGACTACTACACGCGCCTGGAGCAGGGGCGCGCCGACGCCGTGTCCGACAGCGTCCTCGACTCGATCGCCCGCACCCTCGGGCTGGACGCGACTGAGCGCGGCCACCTGCGGCTGCTCGCCCGGCCGCCGCGCGACCCGGAAGCTCCGCCGGCGCAGTCCGTACGGCCGGGGGTGCGCGACCTCGTCGACGGCATGGGCGTGCCGGCGTTCGTGGCCGGGCGGTGGCAGGAGATCCTCGTGGCGAACCCGCTCGGCGAAGCGGTCCTGCCGCCGGCGGTGGGCCCGGGGACCAACGCGGCACGGCACGTTTTCCTGAACCCGGAGGCGCTCGAGTACTACGTGGACTGGCCGGACGTCGCCGCGGAGACCGTCGCGAACCTGCGCCACGAGAGCGCCCGCCACCCGGGCGACCCGGTGCTGGCGAAGCTCGTCGGCGAGCTGACCATCGCCAGCCCGGCGTTCACCGACCTGTGGTCCCGCCACGACGTGCAGGCGAAGTCCCACGGCCTCAAGCGCCTGCGGCATCCCCGCGCGGGACTTCTGGTGCTGGGCTACGAATCCCTGCACCTGCCGGACACCGACGACCAGCTGATCGTCACCTACACCGCGCGCGACCGCTCCACGGCCGACGCGTTGGCCTTGCTGGCTTCGGAGTTCGCTTCGGTCCAGACCACTGCCGAGTAGGATCGCGGGGGTGTTCTCCCTGAGCGAGCCCCCGCTGTTCACCCGGCTGCGTGCCGCGTCTTCCGTGCTCGTCGCGGGTGCCGGCGGCGGGTTCGACGTGTACGCGGGGCTGCCGCTGGCGTTCGCGTTGCGGGAGCAGGGCAAACGGGTGCACCTGGCGAACCTGGCGTTCAGCGACCTGAGCGCCCTGGATCTCGGCGACTGGCTCGCGCCGGATGTCGCCGCCGTCGGTCCCCGCAGTACCGGCAGCGACGACTACTTCCCCGAACGCACCCTCGCGCGCTGGCTGGCGGGGCGTGGCCTGCCGTCCACTGTGCACGCGTTCAACCGCACGGGCGCGAAGCCGTTGCAGGCCGCGTATCGGGCGCTCGTGGAGCACCTGGGCGTGGACGCGATCGTGCTCGTGGACGGCGGCACGGACATCCTGCTGCGCGGCGACGAAGCCGGCCTCGGCACGCCGGAGGAGGACATGACGAGCCTCGCCGCCGTCGCCGGCCTCGACGGGCCCGACCGGCTCGTGGTCTCGCTCGGCTTCGGGATCGATGCCTACCACGGCGTCTCCCACGCCCACGTGCTCGAGAACCTCGCCGCGCTCGACCGCGCGGGCGCCTACGTCGGCGCGCTGTCGATCCCGTCGGCCTCGGCCGAGGCGCAGGCGTACCTCGACGCGGTGGCGCACGCCCAGGTCAGCACCCCGCTTCGGCCGAGCATCGTGAACGGCCAGATCGCCGCGGCTCTGCGCGGCGAGTTCGGCAACGTCTCGTTCACCGCGCGCACCACCGGCAGCGAGCTGTTCGTGAACCCGCTGATGGGCGTGTACTTCACCGTCGATCTCCCCGCGCTCGCCGCGACCGTCGGTTATCTGCCGGGCCTCGCGGGCACGGTGTCGATGACCGACGTCGCGCTCGTCATCGAAGAACACCGCGACACCGTCGAGCGCCGTCCCCGCCGTCCGATCCCGCACTGACCACTGTGGACGGTCAGGGGGCGAGCAGCGTGCAGATGCTGATCTGCTCGGGCATGCCGAGGAACTCGCACGCCGCCCAGCTGCCGTAGGCGCCGCCGTTGGTGTTCGTGTCGCCGCCGGTGGCCCGGCTGTTCTGCGCGATGCGGTGCGTGTAGCCGTCATACAGCTCGATCCCGCCGCGGGCCGGGCCGATCAGCTCGCCGTGCAGCTCGCGGGTCTGGTCGTCGCGCCAGAGCTTCACGTCGTTGCCGTCGCTCGCGTGGGTCATCCACACGAGCGAAAACGTGTCCGCCGGCGCCGCCGCGGCCACCCCGGGCACCAGCACCGCACCGGCGATCACCGCGGCCGCGATCATGGGTACGCGCATGTTCGTCCGTCCCTTCACTCCGTCAATGCCGGATGACGGTGGCAGCGGTGTCCGGGAGTGTGCAACGGTTTCGACCTGGGTCGAAAGGCTTGTCGCCCCCTTCGCTGCCACCACACGCTTGAGAACGCCCGGGGATCCCCGGGCTTCAAGGTGTTCGACACGAGACGCATGCGACACACCCTTCTGCGCGCGATGACAGGACTCACGCTGGCGGCCGCGATCGCGGTGCCGGCCGCGGCACCGGCCTCGGCGGTCACCCCGACCCGGTTCGGCGCGACCGTCGAGCAGCAACGGCTCGTCGACGGCATCCTCGCCGCGAACCCCGGCGCGCACCAGATCAGCGCGACCACGGCCGAATTGCAGCCCGGCGTCAGGGAATCCATCCCGGCGGCCGCCGCGTCGCCCCGGACGCCGGCCCGCTACCTCTGCTCCGGCGGGTACCTCTGCCTCTACGAGAACGCCGACTACCAGGGCTACCAGCTCGCTTTGTACAAGTGCGGCTTCGTCGACCTCGGCACCCAGTTCATGCCCACGAGCCCGAAGACCCCGTGGTACGACGCGGTCTCGTCGGTGGAGAACTTCCAGACCAACGGGACGAAATCCCAGTTCTACAACTGGAACGGCCACTGGGACCTGCTCTACACCTCGACCGCCCCGGACGGCGACAGCTGGGTCGACGAGTGGAACGACCAAGCCGACGGCGTGAACGTCTGCTGACCGCACCCTGGCTGCCCGCGCGCACGTTCGCGGACGGCCCGGGGCGTACCCTTTCGCCGCTCACCGGAACCGGCCGCGCTCGGCTGCGTCGAACACCGGGGGCCTGAGGAAAGGGACAGCGGTGCGAAGAAGATCCTGGTTCGCGGCAACCGTCACACTCGCGGCGGCGATGACGTTGACGGCCTGCACGCAGATCACCACCGGCCAGGCACAGCCCAGCCCCGCGGGTGGCGTCGGGCAGCTCGGCGGCTCGCCCGGCACCGGCTCGCCGGCCCCCTCCACGCAGCCGTCCTACCCCTCCACCGACGGCGTCACCGCGACCATCGCCACCATGACCGTCACCCTGCCGGCGGGCATGCAGTACGCCGTCGAGTCGCGCGACCCCGGCTACGAGGGCTGCCTGCAGTCCGCCACCTTCGCCTGCGCCGGCAAGATCCTGGACCTGCGCCAGGCCGCCGCCGAGGGCATGATCAACCTCCCCAGCTCGACCCGCGCCTTCGGCTGGTACCCCGGCACGGACGTCCCCACGTGCATCGGCCCGTCCGCCGACCCCGGCGCCGCCTCCGAAGCCACCGGCGGCATGGTCCTGGAGCACGGCTTCGCCCCGGTGGGCCCGAAGAAGGCCGAATACGGGCGCTTCCAGGAAACCTGCAAGGACCCGGCGCAGAACAACCAGATCCGCATGTGGTGGCTGCCCACCAGCAAACTCCTCATCGTCGAACACGCCAGCACCCCGGCCCAGGACGCGGCGTTCGACGGGATGGTGGCCTCGGCCAAGTTCAGCTGACCCCTACGCCGCGGCCCGCGCCGCGAGGTACGCGAGATGATGCGAAGTGACGACGGCGACCGGCTTGCTGGTTGAGCCGAAGCCGCGGCCCCGGCCTTCCGCGGCGTCGCGAATGGTGCGGTCGCCCCACGAGAACTCGGCACCGGCGAACGCCTCGGACTCCGCCACATGGCGGCAGACTGCGCGGAAGGTGCGGTTCCGCGGAGGTTCGGCGTGCGTCTCGCCGGTTTCCGCGTCAGGTCGCGGGATGCGCTCGCGCGAGTAGAGCCAGTGATCCGGGCAGGTGTATCTGAGCGCGACGTGCCGCGGTGGGAACGAGGGACCCGAGCGCGGGTGCACCGCGCCGTAGTCGCCGAACCGAAGCCCCTCGGCCCCGGAGCGCACCAGGGTGTCCCACACCGTTTCCTCGACCCGCGGCTCTTCCCGCGTCTCGGTGTGCGACAACGCGGCCGGAATCGACCCGGCCAGCAGGGTCGTCGACCGGAACCCGCCGAACGGTGCCGACGCCTGCAGCACCGCTTGCGCATACGCGATCGCCTCGGAGGTCAGCTCCGGGAGATACTCGAGATCGACGATCAGGTCGAGCTCGCCCGGGTCCGCGCCGAGCACCTCGAGAAGGCGCCCGAGCGGGCCCGCGTCCCGCGGTGGCCTACGGATCCGCAGCGCGCCGCCGGCGCCGAGCTCGCGACAGAGCCGTCCGAGCGAGGCGATCCGCGGCTCGGGCAGGTCGCTGCGAACCACCGGGATGAACGCGATCGGCTGGAAGAGATCGGCCTGACGGGTGAGGCGGTCGGTCAGGCCGCCGAGGGCGCCGGCCGCGCCGTAGCCCGGGTGGTCCGTTACGTCGGATGCGTCGAGCATGGCCACCCGGCCGAGGGTGTGCAGGATCCGGACGGCCTTTTCGACGTCGTCGAGCTGCGTTGCCGGCACCGCACCGGCATCGAACTGCAGGAGTGGCTGGACCCGCCGCAGCTGCTCGACGCGGCGCAACTCGCCGAGAGCGATCAGCTCGCCTTCTTTCGTGCGGAGAGCGACCAACGCCGAGAAGTCACCAGGCTGGGCCACTTCCCCTCCCCATGACGGTGCGTGCGGTGGCGATTACCCAACCGACGGTAGATCGCGAATCCGGGGCGGACCATCCACCACAAGCCTGAACTCGATCACCGCGCCGCCAACGTCGTGTCGAGGAATGCCTGCGTGGCCGCCGTGATCGGGCCCGATCGGTGGACCAGCCACTGGGGCAGCCGTTCCGGCGGGGAGAAGTGCACCACGTCCGCGCCGGCGCGGCGGGCCAGGTCGGTCCAGCCGTCGGGCATCAGGCCGGCGCCGATGCCGCGCAGGACCATGGGGAGGACGACGCTGCGGTCGCCCACTTCGGCGGCGATGGAGACGTCCGGGACGGTCGCGGCGATGCGGTCGAACAGGGCGCGCACGGCCGTGGCCGGCTTCGTCACGACGAAGCGCATGCCGCGCAGGTCGGACCACTCGACCGGGTCCGCGACGCCCGAGCCCGGGGGCGCGACCAGCAGGAACTCCTCGTCACGCAGGTGGTGGGCCACCAAGCCCGGGCCGGCGGGGCGCTCCGCGCTGCCGCAGACGCCGGCCTCGCAGCGGCCTTGCAGGACCATCGCCACGACCTCCGCCGCCGACAGGGCCGACGAGGTGCTCACCAGCACGCCCGGGTGGCGTTCGCGCAGGTCGGCGATGATGCTGATCACCGGTTCGAGCGCGGAGGACGACGTGGCGGCCACGTCGACGCGGCCGGCGAGACCGTCGCCGACGGCGCGGGCCGCGGCGCGCAGCGCGTCGAGGTCGCGCAGGACCAGGCGGGCGCGGTCGGCCATGAACTCGCCCGCGCTGGAGAGCACGGCGGTACGGCCCACGCGGTGGAACAGCGCCACGCCCAGCTCGTGCTCCAGCTTGGCGATCGCGCGCGACAGCGACGGCTGGGCCACCCGCAGCGCCCGCGCCGCGTGGGTGAAGCCGCCGTGCTCGACGATCGCGACGAAGTACTCGAGCTGCCGACGTTCCATAGCGCCAGGCTATCGGAACGGTGTCATACATGTCTTTGACGTCCGCCGACGGACGCGCAACGATGCAGGGATGTTCCAGACCCGTCCCACGTTGCAGGGCACCTTCGGAATGGTGTCGTCCACCCACTGGCTCGCCTCGGCCGCCGCGATGGCCGTGCTCGAAGACGACGGCAACGCCTACGACGCCGCCGTCGCGGCCGCGTTCGTGCTCCACGTCGTCGAACCGCACCTCAACGGCCCCGGCGGCGAGGTGCCGATGATCGTCGCCCCGGCGGACGGCACGCCGAAGGTCCTCTGTGGACAGGGTGGTGCGCCGGCCGGCGCCACCATCGAGCACTACACCTCGCTCGGCCTCGACCTCGTGCCCGGCACCGGCCCGCTCGCCGCCGCGGTGCCCGGCGCGGTCGACGCGTGGCTGCTGCTCCTGCACGACCACGGCACCAAGCCGCTGCGCGAGGTCCTCAAGTACGCGATCTCCTACGCCGAGAACGGCCACCCGGCCGTCGACCGCGTCGGCGCCACCGTGGAGACCGTGCGCGAGCTGTTCGAGACGGAGTGGACCACCTCAGCCGAGCTCTACCTGCCCGGCGGCCGTTCGCCGAAGCCCGGCGCGCTCTTCAAGAACCCCGCCCTCGCGAACACCTGGCGCCGCCTCATCGCCGAGGCCGAAGCCGCCGGCGCGAGCCGCGAGACGCAGATCGAGGCCGCCCGCAAGGTCTGGCGCGAGGGGTTCATCGCGGAGGCCATCGCCGAGTTCGCCGCGAAGCCCACCATGGACACCTCCGGCGAACGCCACGCCGGCACCCTGACCGGCGACGACCTCGCCGCCTTCCGCGCGACCTACGAGGACCCGGTCACGTTCACCTGGAACGGCTGGACCATCGCCAAAGCCGGCCTGTGGAGCCAGGGCCCGACGCTGCTGCAGCAGCTCGCGCTCCTGCCGGACGCCGACGGCCTCGACTACGCCACGCCGGACTACTACCACACCCTCATCGAGGGCACGAAGCTCGCGATGGCCGACCGGGAAGCCTGGTACGGCGACAGCGCCGACGTCGACCTCGCCACGCTGCTTTCCCCCGCCTACAACGAAACCCGCCGCAAGCTCATCGGCGATCGCGCGTCGCACGAGCTGCGCCCGGGCCGCCCCGACGGGCGGGAACCGCGCCTGAGCAAGCACGCCCAGTACGTGGCGGGCGGCGGCGCGGTCGCCACGGCGGCCGGCGCGGGTGAGCCGACCGTCGCCAAGGACGGCGCGACGCGCGGCGACACCTGCCACCTCGACGTGGTCGACCGGTGGGGCAACATGATCGCCGCGACGCCGAGCGGGGGCTGGCTGCAGTCCAACCCGGTCATCCCGCAGCTCGGGTTCCCGCTCGGCACCCGGCTGCAGATGGCGTGGCTCGACCCGGGCCTGCCCAACTCGCTGGCGCCGGGCAAGCGCCCGCGCACCACGCTCACGCCGTCGCTGGCCTCGCGCGACGGTGTGCCCGTGATGGCCTTCGGCACGCCCGGCGGCGACCAGCAGGACCAGTGGAGCGCGCATTTCTTCCTCGCCGTCGCGCTGCGCGAAAAAGTGCGCAGCGGGCTCGACTTGCAGGGCGCCATCGACGCACCCAACTGGCACACCGACAGTTTCCCCGGTTCGTTCTACCCGCGCGCGATGGTGGCCGGCAGCGTCACCGTGGAATCGCGGATCGGCGACGACGTCATCGCCGAACTGGAGCGCCGGGGCCACCTCGTGACCGTCGGAGAACCCTGGTCCGAAGGGAGGTTGTGCGCCGTCGCCCGCGACCCGGAGACCGGTGTTCTCTCCGCCGCGGCGAACCCCCGGGGAAATCAGGGGTACGCCGCCGGGCGATAATCACCGCACATCCCGCCGAAAAGCGGACCCGATTCCCGGGCCCGCTTTTCGGCATGCCCATTTTCGGCGAATAACGATTTAACACGCATTAACCGGCCAGAAATCGAGTAAGGGAAAAACCGACGTACGTTGTTCGCCATGTCTCCTCGGTCCCTGCTCCCCCTCCTGGCCGGGCTGGCGGTGCTGACCCTCACGGCGTGCGTACCCGTGCAACACGCGAGCGCCCGCGGCGAGCACCGCGACGACTTCGGCACCCCCGTCGGCAACCAATCCGTACAACGCGGCGGCGACCTCGTGATGGGCCTGTCCAACGAACCCGACAAGCTCGACCCCACCACGTCCAGCTCGCTCTACACGCGCTACGTGATGACCACGATCTGCGAAAAGCTCTACGACATCGACGACACCAGCACCGTCGTCCCCCAGCTGGCCACCGCGCTGCCGGCGGTCTCCCCGGACGGTCTCACCGTCACCATCCCCGTGCGCACCGGCATCGTATTCGCCGACGGCACCCCGTTCGACGCGCCGGCCGTCGCGACCAGCCTGCGCCGGCACTTCGAGCTCAAAACCTCCCAGCGCAAAAGCGAAATGGGCCCGATCAGCCGCATCGACGCGCCCGACAAGAGCCACGTCGTGCTGCACTACAAGAAGCCCTTCGCCCCGATCACCGCGGCGCTGGCCGACCGGGCGGGCATGATCATGTCGCCCGCCGCGATCGCCAAGGAGGGCGACGACTTCGGTGACCACCCCGTGTGCGTCGGCCCGTTCAAGTTCGTGAAACGCGTGCCGCAGACCGAGATCGACGTCGAGCGCGACCCGCTTTATTATGCTGCCGCGGACGTCCACTTGGACACGATCACCTACCGGATCATGACCGACGTCAGTGCCTATTTAGTAACCCGGGTCTGACCAGGGGAAATCTGCTGGCAACGTCAGCCAGCGGGACCATTACTGACCAGTAACGGTGACCCGCTCCCACTGGGGAGCACGCATGAGCACCTACACCGACTTCCACAAGATCGCCGTCGAGCACGGCCCGAACATCGCCGGCGCCCGCGTCCTCGAAGCCGGCACCGCCGTCGAGGACACCGTCGTGTGGTGGCGCCGGTACGAGGACGAGCACCGCCCGCACGTCTACTCGAGCTACTGCTGGTGCGACCCCGAGTGGAACGCCGAGACCGCATGCATGAAGCACCGCGGCCCGGAGCCGATTCAGTTCGCCGCCTACGCCAACGACCTTGTCGACCCCGAGGGCATCCCGGCCGAGGACCATCGGTGAGCCTGCTCGGTCGGTAACGCCGATGGTGATCAACGCGACGCTCCTGGGCAGACCTCACGGAAGGCCCAGACCAGTGGACGCCACAACGAAACGCCTGACGCTCATCCTTGCCACGATCTTGATCGTCGGCGTGGCGATCGTCGTCACCATCATCTCCGTCAACAACAGCAACCGCGCCGAGGACAAGGCGCGGCAGGAGCAACAGCAGCACCAGGAGCAGGTGAACTCGATCTACGAGCAGTGCACGAACGGCGGCACCACCGGTTGGCAGTGCTGAGCCGGCAGCAGTGAAGCGCCGGCGGCACCACCGTTCACTCGGGGTCGAGCTTCAGCTGAGCTTTACGCCTCGGCAACGACCCCGTAGTGCGTGGCAAGGCTGGCGAACTTGGGGCCGCGGCGACGGGTGGCTCGCTGAACGAGCTGCCGCATCGTCCGCTTGCCGAGGGGCTGGTACCGGACCCAGTCGGGCGCAAGGTCGCGTGCCTCGCCGAGCCATCCGAGTGCGGCCTGGTCTCGTCGGAGCTCGGCCGCCGCAGCAGCCAGGAACAGCCGATGCCCGGCCTCCCAGAACGCCGGCACGTCGCTGCCGTCTACCTCAGGCACGGTGCCCGCGAGCACGAGCGCGCGTTCCGGGTCACCGGCGCGGACCGTGAAGTCGACGCGTTGCAGCGCGGCGACGCGGGGGCCGAAGATCGCGGCTTCGGTTGCGGTGTCCCCTCGCGATCGGACCGCGGCCGCGTGTGCCGCCGCGAGGAGGTCGTCGGCGCGGCCGGTGCTGCCGTTGTTGAGCGCTGCAGTCGCGGCGTTGAAGAGCAGGTTCCCGAACACGCCGGCACGGGTGGGGTCGCGGTCGAGCATGCGGGGTTCGATCGCCGCGGCGGCCTCTGTGGCGACGCGCTCGGCGTCTTCGGAGAGTCCCTGGCGGACGAGGGTCCAGGCGAGGTAGCGCAGCGAGATCGCCCGCTCAACATCTGGGGCGTCAGATTCGCCGGCGACCTGGACTGCGCGTACGGCCGCGGTGTAGGCGAGGTCGTCGAGGCCGATCCGGCCGGCGACGCCTGCTCCGAGCCGGTAGGCGGTGGACAGCACGCGGTACCCGCCGGCGCGTTCCTCGTCGCGGGCGTCGCGGACGACGCGGCGTGCGTCGGCGAGCACGAGCGGGAGCGCGTGGAGTAGTTCGGTGTGGCGGCCGTCGACGTACGCGCGCCACGCCTGGTGTGCGCTGTCCGTGAGCTCCGGCAGCGTCAGCAGGTCACGGGTATCGGCGAGGTCGTCGAGGCCAGGGATTTGCGCGTCGTGGTTGATGGCGCGCCGGAGCGGAACCACGTCAACGTCGAGCGAGTGGGGCGCGGACGCCTGGCCGAGCAGCGCGTCCACGCTCACGCCGAGCGCGCGGGCGAGCTTCCGCAACGTGTCCGGGCGGCTCTGGGTGCGCTTGCCCTGCTCGATGCGCGCGACCGTGTCGGAGCCGACGCCGGCCGCTTCGGCGAGCTGCTCTTGTGAGAGGTCGCGCGCGACGCGCAGCCGTGCGAGGTTGTCGGCGATGGGTGCGCCAGCCATGGTGTCCTCCCCCGGGAACCGACCGTCGCTAGTCCGTGATCGGCGAACCATTCTCGCAGAACACGAAGCCTCCGCCAGCCTGCGCAACGGTGAGCGCTGCCCGAATCCGCCGCGCGAGTACCGGTTTCACCCTGTCGGCCGCTTCGTCGATCGGCAGCAGGTGCACGGAGAGGATCTCCGGATCGGTGAGCTTCAGCTCGGCGGCCTCGTCCTCGGTGATGAGCCCGCCGTCGAAGATGAACGCCATCCCCTCCGGCATCCGGTCGTTGGCCGGGATGTAGTCGATGACCAACAGCGGGCCGAGCGGCCGGTCGATCCCCACCTCCTCGGCGCGTTCGCGGCGCGCAGTCCGCCACGGCGGTTCGCCTTCCTCGCACGCGCCACCCGGGATGTCCCAATGCTCCTTGTACGACGGCTCGACGAGCAGCACCCGATCGGCGTCGTCGCGGATCAAAGTCCCCGCGGACATCCGCTTGCGGTTGAGGGAGCGCACGTATTCGTCGAAGGGCAGGAGGTCCACGCCCGGAGGGTACAGGTCCCCCGCCACGGGAGTTGATCTATGCCAAACGCGCCTAGTTCGGACGGCTTCCCACGTCGAAGTGATTGTTACTGGCTGTGTTTTAAGTGATTACTCCCAGAAATACTTGCTGCATGACGGCGCTGATCTACATCGACCCGGCTGCGATCCACCCGGTGATCAATGGCGTGTGGCACCGCACCACCCTGGCAGCCATCCCGGCTCCGGGCGAGGGAATCACGATGTTGTGCGGGGAGACGGCGGCGGCCGAGTTCGAGCCACTCAAGGAGCGCGCCGCGCGCGGTGTGCCGACTCAGTGTCCGTTCTGCGACGTGGCGTATCGCCGCACCCTGGGCTGGGCCATTCCGCCAAACCATCCTGGTCTGCACCGCGGGCCGCGAGCGCTCCCGCGGCGGCCCTGATGGGCGTCTGGATCCAGGACGACGGCACCGAGGTTGTGACCGATCCCGACACCGGCGAAGTGATCGAAGACGACGAGTAGCACCGAGCCGCCCACCTGAATCACCTGATCTCCGGCCGCAGCGCGGTGCCCCGACCCCGCGCGGCGGCCGGTTCCACCCTGCCCATTTTCGACAACACCGAGAGAGGAAGCAGATGGCGAGGGAACGCAATACCGCTGGCACCGGGCCGACCCGGCCGGTATCCGGTAAGGACAATCGGACAACCCGGCCGACGGAAGACAACCGCAGGCCACAGCCCCGGCCGATCCAGCCGGACCCGCCGGACGATAGGCCGAAGAAGTGACCGAGCCATCGAACCGGCCGCGCGACCCTCGCAGCTGCCTCGCCGGGGGCCGGGAGGGGAACTGGGTGTTCGGGCCGTTGGAGAGTGGGCCGCCACGGCAGCCGACCGGGCCGACGCGCCCGGGCGGCGGCTACCGGTCGAGCCGGTTCCGGTGGCGTCCTGACCCGCCGGCGCCGGACGGCGAGGACTGACGGCGCGCGCACGCACCGGTTACCATCTGGTCATGCGGACAGCCCGGGAAATGGACAAGCTGGCGTCGGCGTTCCTCGTCGGCGGCCACGGCGCACGCTTCTCGGCCGCGGATCTACGTGCCGCAGTCGGCGTCCACAACGCACGCCTGTACCCCCTGCTCCAGACGATGCGGCAACGCGGCTGGATCACCGACGAATGGCCCAAGACCGACCCGCTCCGTCCACACTGCTACATGCTCACTGAACGCGGCCGGGAAGAACTCTCGGACGCCTGATCAGCTGACAACGACAAGAGCCCCGCCGCCTGCGTAGCACAGGAGACGGGGCTCTTGTCGTGTGCTCAGCTCTCGACGTCGCGGCGACCGAGGCGAATGCGCCGCTGATCGTCGGTCTCGTACTCGATGTGGCCGGCCACTCGGCCATCCGGCCCTGGGAGCAGCTTGGGCCCCAGCTTCCACGCGGCGTTGCCGCGGTCGTCCATGATGTCCCACGCGTCGAGGTCGTCGTGGGCTTTCAGCCATCGCACGCCGCGGTCGCCTTGAAGCCACCCCCGGACCTCGCCGGTTTCCTTGTGCACGGCGCGGATGGGGCCGCGGTAGTCGCGTGACACGGCGCCTCCTCGTGGTGGGGTGGTGTCCGGCGGGTCAGAACTTCCCCTTCCGCCCGCCGGACATCGCCACGCTAGAACAGGTGTTCGACACACGCAAGCGTGGACCCTCGCCGATCCGCCCCACGCGGTCGGCGTCACCCGCCATGCTGATCGTGCGGGCCCGGCGCCCACCTCCCCCTCGGGTCGTCGGGCCCGCCTTCGAAACACTTCGACCGCCTCCCGCGACTAACTCCGCGTGAACCCGAACATCGTGCAATCCCTCGCCGATAGCCCGAACGCCGCCGACTGGATGTCCGCCTGGGGTGCAATTCTTAGCGCGCTTATCGCAATCGCAGCGCTCGCCGCCGCAATCAAAGCAGTAAAGGCCGCCAACAACACAAATAAGATACAGGCGAGCCAGCTTGCCTCTCTGCAAGAGGATCAACGACGCTCGCACGCCGCTCAATTCGGATCGTGGCTTCATGGTATTTCCGGGAGCAGACCACAGGTGTGGGTTGTCAACTCAGGAAATCAACCCATTCGCCACATAACTGTCAGATTCCTACTCGAAACGAGCCTTGACCGCACCTTTTTCTTCACCAGTGCTTCACCGGGAATAAATGGCTTTAATCTGAAAGGAAGCCAAGCAGCCCAAGAGCTTATGGAACAAGAGCTCCACATAGAGTTCGGGGAACAGCTCACCGAGAAAGACAGACTTGGCGACGAGCAATTTCGACCGGAGGTTCAGCGCCGCATTGTAACCCTGTACGAGACCATGACACTGGACGTCGCTTTTCGCGACGCCTCCGGCAACAAATGGACGCGATACGACGACGGCAGGCTCGAAGAGGGGTACCCGGAGTGGGCCATCTTTCCCGTCAGACTCGGCGGCACCGTAGAGGTCGTCCGCCAAAAGCCGGACTTGAGTAACGCGAAGTAGGACGGGCCTGGCGCTATTTGCCCAGGGAGCTGCCAGGCCCGCCCTTGGTCAGATTGCCTCGTCGTTCGGCTTGGCGCGCACGATGGCGGTCGTGCCGAGCACGGCCGAGCCCACGGTGATGATCAGCGCGGCCGTGTCCCCGTCGATGTGCACGCCGACGGCCGCGAGGATGCCGACGACGGCCGGCACCGTGAGATAGCCCCACAGGCCAGCGAGCGCCTTGCGGTACCGGCCCGGCGCCGTGCGCGCCCATGCGGCGAGCTTCTGGCAGCGCGTGAGCTTCAGCTCAGGGGCGGTCATTGATCCACGCCTTCACCTTGGCGCCGGCCGGGGCCTTCACCCGGGCGACGACGTGCGAGTAGTTCGCGAACGCCTTGTCGGCGCCGGCGAGGTTCCACGGGCCGGGGCGGTCCGCGTCGATCTCGCCGCCGAGTTGGACGTTGACGCCGTGCGTGCCCTTCGCTCCGGGGGTGTCGTCCACCATCGAGATCCCCTGGACCACCACGTCCTGCTTGTACGTGCTGGCGATCCGCAGGTACTGGTGTCCGTTGACCGGGACCACAAGGTCCTGCCACGGCTGGTCGTCACCGGTGCCGGTGCCGATGATCACGTCGCTTGCCACGTCTTCGTCCTCCTCGATGTGTACCGCCGGGGCGGTGTAGTTGTGCTGGCCCCAGTCGGCAGCCAGCACGTCGGATTCGTCGCACTCGACGCCGCCCACCACGACGGTGCCGATCTTCTGGTAGAGCGCGGCCTTGCTGGACTTCTTGCCCTTAGACCACGCGGCGGTCTGCCAGCCGTAGCGAGCGTGCGGGCCGACGGCCTGCTCGATCACGTCGTACTCGCCGTAGACGCCGACCTGGGCGGCGCCGAGCACCGACGCCGCGCCGTCGAGGTAGGCCATGACGGCGGCGAACTGCGCCGAGCTCACCTGGTCCGAGTCGACCGCGAAGTAGATCGGACGGGCCCGCGGGAACCCGCAGCCATCGGCGTCCGCCCGTGCGGTCTGCGCGGCCAGCACGCCGGCGGAGCGTCCGCCCGCGGCGTCTCCGCCGTGGTTCTCGTAGACGAGCGCGACGCCGCGGCCGTGCGCGGCCATGTCCTGGTACTCGGCCCGGGTGAGGTTTTTCGGGCGGCCGGGCGTGCCGATGTAGCGCACGACGCCGGCGTGCCCCTCGTCGGCGACGGCTGCGCCGCTCGGGTGGCCGCTGGAGTAGTCGAGAACGGTTGCCATCGGTCAACCTCCGGTCGGTGGTTCGGACTGGCTCGGCGGCACGCTGCTGGCGGGGTCCACGCACGCCTTGCCCTGGTAGGTGGTCTGGTCCGGTGCGGTGATGACGGCGTCGCGCAGCTCGTAGCCGTCGGGGCACGTCGGGCCAGGCGTTCCCGCGCTGCCGTTCGTGCCCGGCGGACCGGCGCATTCGTTGTGCGCGGCGCAGTACGCCGCGACCGCGCCCGCGATGTCTGGTGTCGGTGCGTCCTTGCCGGGGGCGCCGTCCTTCGGCAGCGGGATGCGCGCGAGCACGGCGTTGGTGAGCGCGTCGAAGTCAGGCGCCACGCCGTTGGCGCCACGGCACTGGTTGCGGGTCGCGCAGTACTCGTCGACCGCGGTGCGCGCTGAGCGGCGCAAGGCGGCGGGGTCGGGTTGCGCCGCGGTGTCGACGTTGGCGGCGACGTTGGGCTGCTCTTTCACCTCGTTCGCCTTGGCGCACGCCGGGCCGAGCTCGGCGGCCGCCGGGCCGCCCTTGGCGCAGGCCTCGGCGACCTGATCGGCGAGGCTCTTCGCCTGCGACTGCACGGCGGCGGCGTCCTGGCGCACAGCGAGCGGCGCCAGGGTGGCCCACGCCGCGCCGCCGAGCGCGACGAGTAGCGCAATGATCGCGATGACGGAAGTCCGGCTAGGACGCATCTACCTCACCAGCCTTTCGCTTGGCGCGGGCCGCCGCGTCCTCCGCGCGCCATCGCCTTTTGCGTTCGCCGTCGATCTGCTCGGCCAGCGCGTCGGCACGCTTCTCGGCACGGTTCGCGCGGCCCTCGGCGCGCAGCCAGAGCCGCACCAGGACGATGACGACGACGAGCAGGGCGGCCGATGGGCCGGCTGACGCGAGGAGTTGGCCGATGTCCAAAGCACCCACCGTCACCCCTTTCGTACTTTGTGGACGGTCACAGCGGACCCTCTCGGACGATCGTCACGCCCGTGACGAGGTCACTTGCCGTCTCGTGCGTAACGCTGCTCGCGACGCCGGCATAGGCGTAGCAGCGAATCTGACCGTTCGGCGGGACCCGCTTGGTGATCGCGACCGAGGTGTTGAGACCAGTCGCGGACGACCCGACAGAACTCTTCGTCCACGTGTCGGTGGTGCCGGTACCCACGACGAAGCAGTAGCGGTCAGCCGTTGCCGCGGTGAACCGGCAGGAGAGGCTCACGGTGTAGAGCCCGCCGGCCGGGCCGACGGTGAATACCCCGGCGCTGTGCGTGATGCCCTTGATCACCGCGCCGGTGAACGGCACCCAGTTGTTGATCAGGCTCGGGGCGCCGATGAGCAGGTTCGCGGCGATGGTCCACTCGCCCTGCTCGCTGCCGACGGTGATGTCGTTGAGCATGGCGGCGGTAAGGCGTTGCCCGGCGGTGAAAGCCATGGATCCTCCTATCGGCCCACGCGGGCGGGGCGGGTGAGTGCGAGTGGTTCGCCGGCGGCGTGGGCCTTCACGACCCCGTTGACCGCGCGAGTGACGGTGAAGGTCTGCGGGCTGCTGCTGCCGGTCACCGCAGTGACGAGGAGGTCCTCGCCGCCGACGGTGACCGGGATCGGCATCTCGGCAGGGTCCGTGGTCCAGAGCACGCCGTCGCCGACGTCGACCTGCAGGCTCGTTGCCGCGCTCGTGATGGCGGAGCTGAGCGCGGTGGCGTCGGAGTCGAGGCGGCCGAGGTCCGTGTTATCGAGCTGCGTGACGTCGTAGGGCGACTGGGGTGCACAGTTCGCCGTGATCGTGTGCTCGAACCCGTTCATCGTCTCCGTGTAGCCGCGCACGATCTGGCGGATCTGGTGCTGGTCGAGGATGTTCTTCGGGTTGTCGATCGTGATGAGGCTGTCCTGGTCGACGGCGAGCGCGGCGAGGTCGAGCGCGCGGGACTTCTTCGCCAGGTGCGCGAGGTCGAGCTGAAGGTTGGGGAACCGCGGCTCGTCGACCGTGCCCAAGGTCACCAGCCACGAGGCGGCGTCGGCGACCTGGTTGTCGTACGCGAGGTTGAGCGTCGTCTCGGTGTCGTAGCGGCCGGCGCCGCCGCCACTGATCGACGGCTCGGTCACGGCGAGCGGGCCGTCGGTGCGGATCGCCTGCGCCGAGGAGCCGGAGAGCCGGGTGACGGTGACGTCGTTGCGGATGTTCTGGTCGTCCTCGACGGCGACAAACGCGGGCGCGAGTTGCCCGTCTGCGTAGTCGAGCTCGAGCGCAGGGATCGGGTTGTAGAACGTCGCGCGAGTGCGGTAGCAGAGACCGGTGTGGCTGCGGGATTCCCGTAGGGAGCCGCCGTCGGCGGTCCCGGCTTCGGCCATGAGGTCGAGCAGGTTGATTGGCCGCTGGACGCCGAGCGCCGCCGAGGGAATGGGGGCGGTGCCGCCGATGCCTTCGACGGCGATCGGCACACCGTTTTCCTGGCCCAGGCGCAGCAGTCGCGCGCTGCAGGTCTCGCCGCGATAGGCGGCGAGCTCGTCGGCGTTGGTGTAGATGCTGATGATGTCGGTGCGGACGGCGACGTGCCCGACCGAGATCATGCCGATCTGGCGGTAGGAGTTGACGAGCACCGCAGTCGGGGCGCCGATCTGCAGGCCCGTGATCGTGAACGGGAACACGGTTCCCCCGGAGTCGCCCGGCGTGAGCTGCGCGACCCTCACACTGACGTCGCCGCCGGTGTTCGTGTACTCGACCGAGATCTGCCTGTGCGTGCCGTCCAGAGCGGTCAGCAGGGTCGGCGACTGCGCGATCTGGTTACGGCCGCGGTCGTACCACACGAGCTTGAGGCTCCCGCCGGTCACGTAGACGAGGTCCAGGAACGCCGCGGTGCCGTTCGTCTGCAGCTGCAAGATGGTGCCTTGGTCCGTGGCGCCGGTACTCGGAACGGTGAGCAGGAAGATCACCTGCACGTTGCCGGTCGAGGCGGGTACCGGGCTGACGGATCCGGTCCAGCGCGCCAGGTTCGGCGACGCGACCGGGAGCGACCCGGGGAAGCTGGAGTCGGTGGCGAACATCGACGCGCCATCGCTGAGCACCATGGGCAGGCCTGTCGAGAGACCAGACGCGATTTGCGTCGAGTCGCTGCCGTCCTCGACGGGCCAGTACGCGACGTTCGGCGGGTCGATCGTCTGGTTCGCGCGCAGGTAGGTCGACTTCAGCGGCTTCTGTCCCTGGCCGAGCCGGCGCAAGATCCCGGACGCGACGATCTGGGTGTAGACGTCCTGCCCCGAGGTATCCCACGACGCCGGCCAGTCGGACACCTCGCCGGCGAACCGGTTGCTGCGCACCTCGAAGTTGCTGTAGGAGAACGTGACCGGGAGGTTTGTGTTTCCCAGCGCGACCCCGGACCGGACACCCACCCACCCGATGCCATTGTTCGTGCGCACGAACGGCAGGTCGGTGAACTCCACGGTCCAGGCATAGGGCTCCAGCGCACTCGCCGGCCAGACCTTCGCGCGGACGTTCGAGCCGTCGCGCTGGAACCGGACGTTCAGAGCTTGCCCGGTGTAGGCGAACCCGGTGTCGACGGGCCCGGCTAGCGCCCCGGTCGAGTCGTTGACTGAAACGGTGATCGCCTGCGTGGCGCTGATCGCGACGCGCGCGAGTAGGTAGTCGTTGACGGACAAACCCGAGAGCACGAGGTTGGCGGGCTCGACCGCGCCGCCGGTCACGGTCGCTGCAGAGAGCGAGACCTGACAGGACACGTCGACGTCGCGGTAGCGGTCTGTGGCGAGGTAGCTGATCCGGTAGGTGCTCGTTCCGGTGACCGTGTGTCGGGCCGCGCCGGGCGTCACCGAGAAATCTGTGGGGGCGAGGGTGCCGATTCCGGTAGTCGACCAGGTGCCTCCCACGTCCGCCGTGCCCCACCCGGTCGCGAGCGTGCGGTTGAACGCGTCTTTCGCTACGCGGATCGCGACGCGCAACGGGGTGTTGCGGCTGAACCCGCCGTAGTACGGGCCGAGCGGGTTCCGGCTGGAGTACTTACCCGACCGGTTGTTCAGGGTGAACGAGCACGAGGAGGGCGACGAGGTGGTGCTCTGCTCGTTGGAGCGGCCGCGGGTGATCCGGATGCTGTCGCGCCGGTACACATCGGGCGTGATGTCGCGCCACCCGCCGGCGAGGTACGCCTCGACGGCCAGATCACGCGGCGCGTTGGGGAAGGTCGCCATCAGCCCTGCCCGAGAACTTGTTGCACGTCGCCGCCCTGGACGCGCACGAACCGACGGATCATCTCGACGAAGAACTCTTCGAGCCGGCCACCGCCCGACGTGACGTGCAGCGCGAGCGGCTGGACCGGCCGTGCAGAGCTGCTCGCCGCCGTCGCTCCGGAGTGGCCTGGCGCTGGGGCGGCACCGACGCGCGTGACCGGCTTCCCGGCCGATGCACCGCTGTAGAACGTCGGCGGGATCCAGGAGCTGTCAGCGTGCCGCACGAGGCCGCCGGAGGCGAACCCGTCGGCGCCGTTGTTGATAGCGCGCAGCAGCGGCAAGTGCTTCTGCGTCTGGCGGGCGTTGACGACGTACTCACCGTTCGACACGCGGGCGAGGATGCTGTCGGAGGTGCCGCTGCCGGGGCCGTCGAGCAGTCCGCCCGGGCCGACGTCGGTGATGGAGGCGTAGGCCTGGCCGCCCTTGGCGAAGCGCCGCACGCCGCCGAGAGTGACGTGGCCACCGGTAGCGATGGCGGCGTGCGCGCGGCCGGCACCCTGGTTGCCGAAGCGAGTGGTCGACGTGCCGCCGTTGATGGTCTTCACGGTGATGTAGGCGACGCGGTTGTTGATGTCGCGGACGATGCCGTTGACGGCGTCGCGCGCGGCCTGGGTATCGGCCTTGATGAGGATCGTCTTGCCGTTCGGGAGCCGGTAGACGGCCTGGCCGGTGTTGTTGATGCCGACGGTCAGGCCGGCCGCGCGGGCGGTGGCTACGTCGAACTTCGAGATGGTGTCCTGCACGGACGCGGGCAGTCGTCCGGACATGCTGTTGGCGAGGTTGACGGTCTCGCGGTTCTGCGCGGCGAAGGCCTCGGCCGTGCGCTGGGCGTCGGACTTCGCGGTGCTGTTCGCGTAGGCCGCCGAGTACGCGGCCTGTTCCTGCGCCTGGAACGCCTGCTCGACGCGCAGCAGCGCGCCCGCTTTCTGGTCCTCGGTGGCCTTGCCGTCCGTCGACGTCTTCGCGTAGTCGGTCAGGGCCTGCCGCGTGTTGAGCACGGCGCCGCGGTAGCCGAGCTGCGCGTTCTGCTGGGTGTAGATCTCCTGCGTGGCCGCGGCGGTGGCGTCGCGGTTCTCGATCTGCGCCGCCGTCAGCTGCGTCAGCGCCGACTCGGAATCGAGGTACTGCTGGTGCGCCTGCTTGTAGGCGTTGATCTGCTCGCCGACCGCGCCAGTCCCGTTGAGCAGCTGCTCGATCGACGACTGCTGCGCGTCGCTGAACATCTCGATCGACTCGCCGGAGCTGTCGAACGTCTTGCCGGCGGCGAGGACGTCGTCCTTCAGCTGGTCGTAGTTCTTCCCGGTCTCGAGCGACTGGTGGCCGATGTCGATCAGGGCCTGTTTCTGGTCCTCGTTCACGCCCGCCTGGTCGGCGATGGTCGCGAGGGTCGCGCCCGCGGCAAAGCGGAGCTTGTCGTAGGCCTGGCTGTTGCCCTGGATCGCGAGCTTCGCGGTGGCGAGGTTCTGGCCGAACGACGCGAGGTTCGCGGAGGCGTTCTTGTCGGCCAGAGCCTGCGAGTTCACCTGGTTCGTGTGGTCGCCGAGGACGCCGCTGTCCTGGCGGAGCGCGTCGGTCAGCTGCCGGACGTTCTCCTTGTGCGCCGCGGCGTACTCGGCGGCCTTCTCCTGCGCCTGCCCGAACGCGGACAGCAGGAACGAGCCCGCAGTGAGGACCAGGCCGAGCGGGTTGAGCCCGTTCGAGACGAGCGAGTTCAGGCCGGCCTTGAGCTTGCTGGAGCCGTTCTTGTCGGCGTCGTTCAGGGCGGCCTTGAAGGGGCTGATCTTCTGGTCGCCGTCCTGCACGGTCTTCGCGAGCGCGTTCACGCCGAACCCGGTCTGCGTGAGGCTGGTGCCGAACAGCTTCAGCATGCTGTTCGTGGCGAACAGCGTGCCGCCGACGTTGCCGAGCGGTTGTGCCCACGCGCCGAGCCCCTGCGCGAACGCGTTCACGATGCCGAGGCCGCCGCTGATCACGCTCAGGGCGCCGCTGGAGGCGCCTTGGAGGGCGGGCATGCCGTTGTGGGCCAGCGTGAGGACGGTGTCCTCGGCGGAGTGCAGAGTGGTGGCGAACTTCGGGAGGACGTTGGTGCTGCCGTTCGAGAGCTCGGCGAGCAGCGACCCCGCAAATCCCTCGAGGTCGCGCACGACGCCGCCGGTGGTGGCGATCGATTTGCCGGCGGAGTCCGAGCCCTCCGAGAGGTTGGTGAAAAAGTCGGTGACCCCGGCGCCGGCCTGCCCGGCGAAGTCGTGCACGCCCTTGAGCGGGGCCTGCGCGGACTTCGCCGCGATCACGAGGCCCGGCATGGCGTTCTCGGCGAGGTCGGTCACCGTGCCGGTGAGGTCCTCGACCGAGCCCGACGAGTAGTCCATCGCGGTCTGGATCTCCGGCTGCAGCCGGTCGAAGCTCGCGACGACGTCGGCGTTGGCCTTGAGGATCGGGTCCCGCAGGCCTTGGGACATCCGGGTCACGCTCGTGAGGACGTGGTCGGAGGTGCTGTCGAACGCGTCGTCGATCTGCTGGTTACCCCTGAGCGCGGCCACGCCGATCCCGACGAACAGCGCCGGTACGGCGGCGAGGGCGAGCGAGGCACCCGCGGCGCCGACGGTCGCGGCGGCCGGGAGCCCGACCGAGAAGGCGGTGAACTTCATCGCCTCGAACTGGGCCTGCGTACGCTTCGCGACTTGTTCGGTGGCCTTCTCGGTCTCCTTCGAGCCTTTTTTGTAGCCCTCGGCCTGCGATTTGCCGGCTTCCTCGCCGGCCTTCTCGAACCCCTCCTTGGCCTTGGTCTCGACGTCCTTGGCGGCCTTCTCCGCCGCGGCGACGCTCTTTTTCGAGAGGGTGCCGGAGAACGAGCCCGAGAACTCGTCGCCCGCCGCGCCGCCGGCCTTCTTCGCCTTGGCCTTGACGGTGGCGAACACCTTGTCGGTGTTGTCGTCGTAGGCCTTGACGTGGATCTCGATCTCGTTCACTGCACCTCCTTTCGGGCCATGGCTTCAAGTTCGAGCATGCGGAGCACGCCGGCGTCCTCGGCCATCAGCTGCGATGGCAGGCACCCGAATCGGGTGCAGAGGCCGAGGACGAACTCCGCGTCGGTCAGCTCGCGAGGCTTTCGGACAGGTCGTCCATCGGCATCGATTCCTCCAGCGAGGTCGCGCCAGCGCTCGACTGCTGCTCTAAAGGGGCCGGGATCGTCTGCCGGAGGTTGGTCCAGGCGCGCTGGATCGCGAGGAACGTGGGGTGATCGAGCCGCTTCACGCCGTCCGGAGTCGTCGGCAGCGGCCCGTCGGTGTCCTCGGCGTTCCACTCGACGAGCAGATCCGCATAGAACGAGACGATGTCGTCGTTCGTGTTCAGCTGGTCGAGGTGCATCCGCTGCCCGACGGTTC
This sequence comes from Amycolatopsis sp. NPDC001319, assembly GCF_042896185.1. Lineage (NCBI taxonomy): Bacteria > Bacillati > Actinomycetota > Actinomycetes > Pseudonocardiales > Pseudonocardiaceae > Amycolatopsis > Amycolatopsis sp. NPDC001319. Next base: position 56,717 of record NZ_JBIAWY010000019.1, read on the forward strand.
CGGCGTGCATGCGCACGACCAGGCCCTCAAGCTCGGGGTCGTCGAACACGAGCTTGAGGGTGGTCTGGTTGACCATGAATCCCATGTAGACAGTTCTCCTTAGGACCAGGTGGGGACGGTGCCGTCGGCGAGCGCGAACGGTGCGTCGAACGTGAGCTCGCCGGAGGTGGCGCGCTTGAGGCTGTAGTCGGTGATCAGGCACTCGTTGTTCAGCGAGACACCGCCGACGGTCATCGAGACCGTGCGCGCGACCGAGGTGGACGGCACGGTCTTGAGGACGTCGTGCGCGCGGCCCGTGGCCGGGTTGAACACGCCGGTGAGGGTGCCGGAGAAGTCGGCGAGCAGCAGCAGCCGCTCCATCGCCGACTTGTCAACACCGGTCACGTCCTGCGTCGCGCGCGGGGTCGCGAAGTCCCAGTTCGTGATGTCGTTGCGGATGTCCCGGACCGTGCCTGCAGCGTCGTCGACGCTGAGCGTGGTCATTCCGAGCCCGGACGATTTGGCCATGGTGTGCTCCTATCCTCGGTTGATCAGCCGCGAGAGGCTGTCCTGGTTGGTGTTCAGGTCGTCGACCCACGGATCGGGTCCGGAGTGGACGCGCCGGAACCCGGCGCCCTCGACCAGGTACAGCTCGGGCCGGTCGAGCGGAACGCGGTGCGTGCGGAAACACCGCTGCCCAGGCCCGTACGTGAACACCGTCCGGGCGGCGCCGTCGACCAGCTCGCTCGACTCGACGTGCCGGCGTGTGCGGTCGCCGCGGATGTAGGCGGCCTGCTGCTGACCGAGCTGGGTGGTCTCGTCGATCACCGTGCGCCAGCCGTTCAGGTAGGCCGAGCACCGGTCTTCCTCGCACGTGCCGACGCGGAAGTGCGTGTCGAGCGGCGAGGCGATGCGGTAGTGCTGGATCTGCATGGCCGGTCCCTCAGAAGTCCGTGGCGACGTCGTTGCGGGCGACGACGACGGCGAACTGCGCGTTCGTGAACGTGCCGGTCGTGACGACGCGGAGGTAGCGCTCGACGGTCTGGTTGCGGGCGGTCTGGATCCGCTGCGCTCCGGCGGCGGTGGCCGCGGTGAAGGCGCCGCCGACGACGTCGGCCCACGCGTCCGCCACACCGTTGTCGCTGGACTCCTGCAGCTTCACGGTGACGTCGGTGCCGGTGAGCGCGAACACGTGGAGGTAGGCCTGCAGGCCGAAGAGCGCCGGGCCGGTGAACCCCGGTCCGGAGCCCGGGCCCATGTCGACGCCGACACCGTTCGCGCCCGCGACGTCGGTGCGGATGCCGGGGGTGAGCAGCGTGCCCCACTCCAGCCCGAAGCCGTTGCCGGCCGCGGACACGTCGAACGTGAGGCCGCCGTCGGTGGCGCGCTTGGGGTCGTAGTTGAGCTGCTTCGCGACGAGGCACGCGGCCGCGGCGCCGAGCGCTTTGCCGCGGCAGTAGGTGACGATCTGGTCCGCGGTCGGCAGCGCGGAGAGCTTCGCGTGCACGCCGGTGACGAGGGTGGGGTTGAAGTAGGCGGTGTAGTCGATGCCGCCGTCGCGGAGGCCGCCGATGCGCTCGGCCGCGCTCTTGTCGATGGCGGTGACGTCGAGGGCGGCCGGACCGCCGCCGACCTTGCCGAGCTGGCCGATGTCGCCGGAGTAGTCGCCGCCGTGCAGGAACAGCGCGTCTCCGAGTCCGCTCTGCTTCGTCATGCTGTCTGCTCCCATGCGTCGTTGATGATCACCGGCAGAACGATGTCCACCGTGCGGAACTGGCGGCCGTCCTGGTTGAGGTAGCCGGCCTTCGCCGACAGCGGCGCGCCGAACTGGCCGAGGAGGTCGATGTTGCGGACGGACTCGCCGAGGTCGAAGTCGCCGGAGTAGGCGGCCATCAGCTCGTCGACGGCCTCGACGATCGCAATGTCGATCCCGTCCTGCGGCTGCTGCAGCGCGGGCAGGTAGACACGCACCCAGAACTCGAGGCGCACGCTCGTCGCGGCGAGCCCCGACGCTCCGGCGGCCGGGTTGATGGTCTGGAACCAGATGGCCGCGGTGAGACCATTGCCGGGCGCATTCGTCGGCTCGTGCTGGTTGACGCGGTCGAAGATCCCGAGCTGCTTGGCGTGCGAGATCAGGCTGTCGAACACGTCTGCGATGCCGAGGCTCATCCGTTCAACCTCCCCACGGCGCGCTTGACGGCGTGCTCGACCAGCCGCGGCACCTTCTCCCCCAGGCCCTGCGCGGCGCGCCGGAACGAGGCGTAGCCCTTGAACCGGGTCGTCTTGTTCCGGGAGCCGACGCCCTCCAGCCACGGGCCGTAGATCACGCCGCGGTCGTGCACGACGGCGTTGTCACCGTCGACGTCCACGGCGATCTGCGTTTCGTAGTACGGCGTGGGGTGCCGGATCGAGTGGTCGAGGTTCTGGTGCACGTCGGCCAGGCCCTGCCCGGCGACGCTCTCGACGGCGTCGTGCTTGAGGTCGCGCACGGCGGCGTCGCCGCGGGCGTCGAAGATCGGGCCCTTCAGGGTCACGGTCGCCACGTCACACCGCCCTCGTGCGGGCCTTGCGGCCGTGCGCCGCGTACACCTGGTTGCGGAGGTCGGCGATGCCCTTGCCGGAGGCCTCGCGCTCGTTCTCGCCCGCACCGACCGTGCGCCCGTAGGCCGACGTCTCCTGCTGCAGGCTCGTCACGGCCTCGGCGATGGCGAGAGCCCACACGAGCGGTGGCGGCGTCCACGCGGTCAGCGCCGCGCCGGCGCCGTGGACGCCCGGGGTGGAGCCGAGCACGGCGCGCTCGACGGTGAGCCGCCGAGGCGCCCACACGTGTGCGCCGGTGGTGTGCGCGGCGAGCGCGGTGCCGTCCCAGCCGCGGGCGACGAGCAGCGTGTCACCGGCGACGTCCTCGACCAGCATGCGCTCGGTGTCGACGAGCACCACCTCACCCGCGCTGAACGCGTTCCCGTCCTGCACGTTGAGCGCGGTGGCGTTGTTGCGGTCGGCCAGGTCGGTCGTGAGGGTCTGGCCGGTGTCGAGCTGCCGCTTGCCGGTCACGACGAACCGTTCGTCCTCGACGCGGAACAGCGTGCCGACACCGACCGCGGCCGAGCTGGTGACGTCCACTGTGGTCTGTGAAGCGTCCAGGCTGGCGGCGAGCGCGCCGGCCGGGTTCTCGTCGTCGCCGTAGCCCCAGAGCCCCGTGAGGCTGATGGACCGCTGGTGGCTGGCGCCGGAGGTGAACGCCGCGCTGGTGCCGATGTCGATCTCGACGTGAGTGAACGGCGGCCCGCTGTTGTCGGGGCGCAGCAGCACCGCGTCGGGCGGCACGACCTCGGCGCCGGAGACGAGCGTGTCGCAGCGGATGAGGTCGTTCTGGTCGAGCCACAGCCGCCACGGCCGCGCGGTCTGGGCGTTCGGCCAGTCGAAGGTGCGGGTGTCGGCTTCGGGGTAGAACACACGGTGGCACAAGGCATCGACGGCGCGGGAGCCCGCCGCGATGAGTCGGTCGACCTGCGCGTTGTTGCGCGCGGTCTCCTTGAAGTCCAGGGCAGACTTCACGTCCTCCCTGGTGCAGTACCAGATGCTGACCATCCTGTGCCCTTGCTTTCTTGGCCGTGCCGGCCCGTGAGCCGACAGGGGTGGTGCGTGTGTTCAGTTGTTCGCGTGGCCGTTCAGCAGCGGCGCATGCGTTCGTTCCAGCCGTCGAAGGTGCAGAAGAGGAGCCCGTCGGGGCTCTCGGTGAGCGGTTCGCCGTCGTGGGGGCAGGCGACCGGGCGTTCGTCGTGTTCGGCGCGCGCGATGTCCTGGCGTTCGCGCAGGATGTCGACGAGCCCGTACCAGCCTCCGCTGCCGCCTGCCCCGGTCACGCCGCTACTCCGGGCTGTCCTCGGCGCCGGTGGCCGGGCCGTCGTGCTCGGTGAGCCGCTCGATCAGCTCGTCTTTGTTCCCGCTCTTCGACAGGCCGCGCTCGCCGAGCTCGGCCTTGAGCTGGTCGACGGTCCACGCGTCGTAGCCGTCGGCCGGCTGCTCGGCCGGGGCGGTTGTCGTTTCCTCGAGGGACGCGTCGGACGCTCCCCCGTGGACGGTGATCTTCGCCATCTGCTCGTCCTCCTTGATCGGGTCGTTTGCACCGCACTGGGGGCACCGCGGCGCACCGACGCTGTAGGCCGCGGTGCAGCCGCGGCACTCCCAGGTGGCCATCAGGCGCTCAGCGCCGCGAGGTTGGCCGGCGTGCGCTGGACGGTGAGGTCGTGCACGACCGCGGTGACGAGGCCGGCCGCGCCCGCGGCGCACTTCACGTAGGCCTTGCCGTCCGGCAGCGCCGCTGCCGGAACGTGGATCGCGACCGTGCCGGAGGCGATGGTGACCGCGTTCGATGCGGCCTGCGTCGACTCGGCCCACGCGGCAGTGCCGTTCGTGGCGGTGTTCGTGACCTTGCGCGTGATGATGTTGCCCGGGGACGCGTAGGCGCCGCCGAGCGTGTCCGACACGGTCAGCGTGAACGTGTCGGCGCCGGTGCAGATGAACGTCAGGCCGGTCGCGTTCTTCATGCTGATGGCGACACCAGCTGCGATCGGAACGACGTTGAAAGCCCTGCCGAGCCCTTCCATGGTGATTGCCTTCCTTGTAGGGGTTGAGTGCTACTTCGGGGGGAGCCCGGCCGGGGGCGTTACTGCCCGGCCGGGCCGGCGACTCACCGGGCGGCGAGCTTCACGAACGGCGAGAGGGTGTTCGCGCCCTTCTTCGGGGTGATCGCGGACTGCAGCCACGGCAGCCCGTCGACGCGCTCGATGAATCGAACGCTGGTCTTGTCGTTGGCGAACTTGTAGTGCGGGCTCGACTCGGCCTGCATGGTCTGCCGGTCGCCGATCAGGTAGTAGCCGAAGTCGACGAAGTTGATGTCGCCGGCGTCGCCGACGGATTCGGCCTTCTCGGTGAAGATGACCGGCCGGCCGAGGATCATGGCGGGCGGGCCCTCGACACCGTTGTTGAGCCAGATCGCGGAGCCGCCGGTGCCGACGTTGAGCGCCATCGTGGCCAGCTGCGGGAAGGTGTCGAGGTTCGCGATCCACACCGCGCGGCCCAGCGACGTGGGCAGCATGCGGGAGTACATCTTGACGATGTTTTCCCACTTCAGCGTGTCGGCCGCCTGGCCGGACTCGGCGGTGACCGAGACCGCGGCCGCAGCGTTGAGGAAGCCCTTCGGCTCACCAACACCGGTGCCGGAGAAGAACGCGGAGTCCTCGAACCAGGCGACGGCCTCGGGGAAGATCTGCGAGATCAGGGCCTGCAGCGAGATGAGCGAGTCCTGGAACAGCTCGTTCGGGATTTCGCTGTAGGCGGTGAGCTTCTTCGCCTCCAGCTTCACGCGGCCGAACTTCGCCGAGGACTCGGTGAGTGCGGCGCCCTCTTCGGTCCAGTAGGCGGTCATGCCGCCGTAGACGGAGCTGGCGTTGCTGGTCGAGTCGATCGTCGGGAACGGGACGGTGAGGCTGTCCATCGGGATCACGCGGGCCCGGGAGCGGACGATCGCAGACTCCAGCGACACGCGCAGCAGCTCGGCGCGCAGCACCTCCGGCACGAGGAACCCGCCGTCGGCGGGGATCGTCGAGCCGAAGCTGTTGCGGATCTCGTGGAGCTTCGCCTGCATACCCAGGGCGCTCGGGGTGGTGGCGCGGTGCCACGTCGCCTGCATGAAGTCGGCCCAGTTGTCGACGACCCCGTCGACCTTGGCGCCGGGCGCCTTCGCGTTGTACTGCGCCGCGTACTTGCGGTTGGGCGAGGTTTCCGGCGACAGGTTGAGGTTCTTGAGCTGCTTGGCGCCGTTCTCCTTCAGCCACTCGGCGAGGACGCGCTGGGTCTCGGCCTTGACCTGCTTGCCGATCTCGTCGTCCTTGTTCATGACCGTGCGGCCGTAGTTCGTGACGAACTCGCCGAACTTCTCGGTGTTCTTGAGCAGGTCCTGCATCTTGGCCGAGTCGGCGAGCATCTCCTCCAGCTCGGCAGCGTTGGTCGGGATCGTGGGTGCGGTCACTTGACTGCCCTCCTGGTGGTGACTGCTTCGCGCATGGCCGCGCGGAAGACGTCTGCGGGAAACGGAACGGCCACCGGCGCGGGTGCCGGGGGTTCGGGTGGCGTCGGCTCGGCGGCCGTCGCCGTGGGGGCCGGGGCGGCGATGCGCCCGGCGTACTGGAACACGGTCAGGTCGAACGACGCGGCCGCGGGCGCGCTGTCGTCGGTCTGGTCGCGGCGCTTCGGCGCGAGGACCTCGTCGGCGAGCCCGGCGGCGACGGCTTCCGTTGGCGTGTACCAGGTTTCGGCGAGCATCGCCGCGCGCCACTGCTCGGCGTCGCCGCCAGCGTGGTCGGCGTAGACCTGCGCGATGGTGGCCGAGATGCTGTCGAGCACGTCGACCATCGCGCGCATCTCGCCGGCGTTGCCGATGCAGAGCCCGGACGCGTCGTGGATCATCAGCTGCGACGCGGACATCATGCGGACCGAGTCGCCGGCCATCGCGATCACCGAGGCGGCCGAGGCGGCGAGGCCTTCGACGGTCACCGTGACGTTCCCGTCGAGGTTCGCCAGCATGTTGAAGATCGCGAACCCGTCGAACACGTCGCCGCCCGGGGAGTTGACGCGGACGTGGAGATCGCCCCGGTGCCCGTCGAGCTGCGCGGCGACGTCGGCCGCCATCACGCCCCAGAAACCGATCTCGTCGTAGACGTAGAGCTCGTCAGCGGCATCCTCGACGCGCATCAGCTTCAGCCCGGGCTCGCGCTTGACCTCGGGCCGGGGCCGTTCGTTACGGGCGTTGAGCAAGTCGTGCACGCGGCCGACGAGGCGGGCGTCGACGTCCATCAGGCACCTCCATCGGTGGTCTTGGGGCGCCAGACGCCGACGATGGTGCCGCGGCAGCGCCAACGGCCCTTGCAGTCGATGTAGCCGCCGGTCGGGTAGAGCTTGAACACCGCGGTCAGGTCGTCGGTGGTGGCGATCCACCGGCCGTGGACCTCACGGCACGGGCCGCACGTGTTGCTGTCCATCTGCTCCGACGCGTAGAGCGCGCCGACCGGGCCGTGCCGCATGGTCTGCTGCCGGGCCTGGTTCTGGGCGTCGGTGAGCGCGGCGCCGAGCGCTTGCCGGGCGCCGGCGTCGGACAGCTCGGTCAGCTGCGCGCGGACGTGCTCGACGACGTCGTCGTCCGGGACACCGGGTGCGCGGACGCGCGCGGCTTCGCGTCCGGCGGTGAGGGCGTAGCGCTGGCCCTCGAACGCGGCGGTCTCGCGCGCGGCCGCGGCGAGGTCTGCGGCGCTCGGCCATACCGGCGACAAGGTGACGTCCTGCGCGGCAGCTTCGGCTACGGCGTGCCCGGCGGCCGTCTCGCCGAGACCGGCCATCGCGTGCGCCAGGCGGGAAGCGGCGTCCGTGGTGTCGACCGTGAGGGTGGCGAGCGCGCCGCCGTCGCCGCGGAGCACCGTCCGGATCTGCTCGAGCAACTGGTCGACCCACCCGGCGACCACGCTGGACTGCCACGCCTCCAGCAGTCCGGCGAGCGCGCGCTCCCACGCGGATTGAACCGGGGCCAGGTCGATCGCGTCGACGGTGTCCCGGTCGATCTCCGGCCACCCTTCCGGCGGCGTGCCGAGCGGCGGCGCGGCGCGGAACCTCGACGCGGAGACTCGGGCGGCGGGCGGCTCGGGCGCGGCCGGCGGTGCGGGTGGCTGAGGTGCGCCCGGCGCGGCCGGAACCGGAGCCGTGCCGGGCGCGGGCTGCGGTTCGGGCTTCTCCCACACGAGCCCGTCCGGCAGTTCGAGGGCGTCCTGAACGGACTCGCCGGTGAACCCGGCGTCGATGAACGTCTTCGCCGCGGTCGAGCGCGCGGTGAGGCGTGCGTCTTCGGCGGCCAGGTCCTCGGGGACGGGGCTGTCGTAGTCGAACTCGTAGCCCTCGCCGACGTCGCCGTACATCGGCAGCAGGTGCCAGTTGAGGGCGTCGCGCCAGTCGTCCAGCCGGGGCACGGTGACCCACTCGGCGAACATCGTGTTGGCCTCTTCGCTGTTCGCCTTGTTCGCGTCCTCGACGACGCCGAGCATCGACTTGGGGAACCCGAACGCTTCGAGGATCTGGTCGCGGGTCGCCGTGCGCAGCTCGACGAACTGCATGTCCTTCTGCGACATCTTTCGGTCGACCCACTGGCCTTGCTCCAGGATCGCGACACGGTGGGCCTTGGAGACGCCCTTGTGCTGCTCGTTCCAGCGGGTGCGCAGCTCGTCGAACTCCGGGTCCGACAGGCGCTTGTCGACCTGGATGATGCCGCCGGGCTCCGCGGAGTTGAGGAAGAACGAGCGGTTCCACTCGGCGCTGTACCGGGCCGAGTCGAGGTCGGCGAGGATGGCCTGCACGGCGCCCATGCCGCGGTAGGGGTCGAGCGGGTGCGGCTGCAGGAGCGGGATGACCTCGTCGACGTCGAGCGGGACCTGTTCGCCGTCCGGGGCGGTGTAGATGTAGCCGGCGAGGAACGTGTCGGGGTCCGGCACGGGGGTCATGCGGTCGGGGCGGACGTGCCACATGTCGATGGGCAGCCCGCCCATGCGGCGCACGACGATCCAGCCCTCGCCGACGAGGTCTTTGTGCTGCTGAACGGCGCGCTTGAACCGGTTCTCGTTGAAGAACTTGTTCGGCTTGCGCCACAGGTCGAGCGCGGGGTGACTGGTGACCTCGACGCGGTCCTCGTCCTTGCCGGACTTCGCCTTGCGGTACAGGTGCCACGTCGCCTTTGCGACCGCGCCGCCGATGCGCTCCTGGATGCCGAACAGCGTGCCATTGGCGCCCGGGGCGGCCAGCTGCTGCTCGCGCTCGCGGGACATGCCCCACGGCAGGGACCAGCGCGCGGAGCGGCTGGTGTACGGGATGGGCGGCTGGCCGGCCACAGCGGCAGGCGCTCGGTTGACGAGCCCGCCGAGGAGGCTAGCCACGCTGCGCCCGGTCTCGGCGCTCGATGTCCAGGCGCAGCTCGACCAGGATGCAGGACACACCAACGGAGGCCCAGCCCGCGATCGTGGTCCAGGTGAACGCGGCGACGCACAGGAACGCAAGGCCGATGATCACCCAGAACGCGGGCGCGATGTAGGCCAGCACAGGGCGGAGAGCGGCACCGAGGCTGGTCAGCATGCGCGAAGAATACCTGCACGACTGCACAGGTGAACAGGTATGCATGTTTCGAGGTGCATGAGCGTGTCGCGCCCACGCACCTCGAAGCAGCTACAGCCAGCGCACCCGCGGCCGACCGGCCAGATCCAGCTCGGCGACCACGTACCGCATCGTGTCGTCGGCGTCGTCGAGGATCTTCAGCGGCTGATCCTTCGGCTTGCGCCCGTCGGCGGTGTCCCACACGTAGCCGGGGATCTCGTCGGCCAGGCACGTCGGGTGCTCGGCGTCGACGAGGTCCTGGTCCTCCTCGAGGAGACTGTCGCGCAGCAGCTGCAGCCGCGGCCGGCCGTCCGCCTGGACCACGAGCCGCGCTGCCACGGCCTGGATGCCGTCGGAGACGGTCTTCTTCGCGGCGACCGTGCCGAGGCCGAGGTGCCGTTCGAGGGTGGCGCGGTCCTCGGCGTCGTGGTCGCAGATCACCGAGCGCGGCCGCGGCTCTGTCCACTCGCGACGGCCTGCGGCGAGCGAGGCCAGGATCTCGTTCGCGTGCCCGTCGGCGCCCTCGTCCTGCTCCCCCGGCAGCAGGCGCGTCACGGCGCGCAGCATGGTCCGCGCGTGGTCCTCGACCAGGCGCTTGGTGTGCAGGATCTCCCGGTACAGGTACAGGCGGCCGTCGGGATCCTCGGCCCACCACTGGCACGCGAAGGGGTGGACGAACCCGAAGTCGACCGCCCAATAGCGGGTCCAGTCCTCCGGGATGTCGAACCGGTCGACCACGTGCACGGCGCGGTCGAACCCGTCGAAGATCACGCCCTCGGCCGACACCCACTTGCCGTGCCGGAGCCGGAGCCTGCGCAGGCCAGTGAGCTTGTCCAGCTTGCCCTCGATGTAGGCGCGGCCGGCCTCGGTCATCTCCCGGTTCTCGTCGAAATAGACGGGGTTGTCCTCGTGCCGCGACTCCAGCATGACCGTGGTGCCGTCGATGCACCGCCGGTTGAGCCAGTGGGTTTCCTTGTCGGGGTTGGTGTCGGCGAGCAGCTGCTGGAACGAGAGGCGGCCGTTGCGGAGCCGGGTGGTCAGGGCCTCCCAATCGTCTTTGGTGAGCTCGATGGCTTCCTGCACATAGATCAGGTCGTACTCGGTGGACATGTGCTTGCTGGCCTTGTCCATGCCGCCGACGACCAGGACGGAGCCGTTCGCGTACTTCCACGCCGGGGGTTCGCGCTGCGAGCCGCCGAACCACGTCACATGGCCGGCGGTGATGGACTCCTTCGCGACGTGCTCCTGGTACGTCACGAGTCCGGAGCTGGTCATCGACGCCAGCGTCTTGCGCACCATGAGCGCGCGGACGCCGGGCGTCTTGAGGCACGCGAAGTGCAGCTTCTCCAGGCAGGCGCGGGACTTGCCGGTTCCGGCCGGCCCGGACATGAGCACTTCGGACTCGCGGCGCGTCATGATCTCGCGGGCCGCGCCACGGGGCCGGTAGACATGCCGGATCACGGGCGCGGTCACCCGAGCCCTCCTGACTCAGGGACAGGCGGGTTGCTGCCGACACGCCGCCACCCACTGTCGGAAAGGTCTCGGAACGCGATCTCCACATCCGTCTGGTCAAGCTCGCCCATTCGGTGCGAGATTGAGACCTGGACGTCTCCCGGCAATCTGTTGAGCGGGACCTCCCATCGTTCACTGGGCAGCAGTACGGCTTTTGACAACCCGATGGGGATCACACGGGGCGAGTTGCGGGTGCGCAGGGTCAGCACCTCGACATCGACTACAGGGTCAGTGCCGCGGTTGGTGACCACCAGCTCCCACGACCGGCGCCGCCCGTCGCCGGCGTCCTCCCACTGGCCGCTGACGAAGTAGGGGTGCAGGCGCACCCGCTCCGCTTCACGCACTCGTTCGCGCCGGGTTTCGGCACCCGCAAGCCAAAGCGCAGCAACCACGGCAGCGAGGGAGCCGAGGCCGCCGACCCATTGGCCGAGGCCGGCCCAGTCGTCGGTGCCGAGCCAGAACCGGGTGCCGACGGTCACCGCCACGGCCGCGACGCACGCGATGATCACCCAGGTTCGCGCGCGGATCACGGGCGCCGCCGGGCCTGGAGGAACGCGATCAGGTCGTCGACGAGATCGTCATCACCGCCGCCGCGGGGTTCAGCTGATTCGTCCTCCTCGATCTCCTTGAGGAACAGCGCAACCACTTCCGGGGCCATGAGCATCGCAGCTCCGGCGGGTTGACGCGGGGTGATTCTGAGACCCGGCACGAGGTCGAAGTTGACGACGTAACCCTCGGGACCCCCGGTCGGTCCGTGCAGGACCTCACCACTGCGCGAGCAGTGGGTGGCGATGTTCAGGGCCTCTTCGTAGGTGACGTCTTCGATGGCGATCGACACGGGCATTTCCTTGGCGGTGATGTAGTACGTCACGCGGTCTTCGTCAGCCACGGTCGGTCTCCTTCGTGGACTTGGGGCCGGGTTTGGCCGGCGCGGCGCCGGCTTCGCGGCCGATGCGGCGCACGTAGGCGGCGCTGTAGGGCGCGCGCTCGGCGACCTCCCCCGGGCTGTCGCCGGCTTTCAAGGCGCCGGCGACGGCTTCGTTGACGGCTTCGCGCGCGATCTCGTGCGCGTCTTCGGTGGCCTTGAAGATCGCCGCGGTCGCGGTCACGCGGTCGAGTGTGCCGCCGGCGGCCGCGGCGTCGAGCTCGGCGCGCACGAGGTCGCGTAGTCGGTCTGCGAGTTCCATGCGCGTGACCGTATCGCAACCTAGTTTCGAAACCTAGTGCCGAAACCCTCTTGTCATCTCGATACCTTGTTGCGATACTTAGTTTCGCAACAAGGTAGCGATACAAAGGGAGCCGAGATGACCACCACCGCCACCACCGCCAAGTGCACCCGCTGCGGACGCACGCTGCGCGCGGCGGCCTCGGTCGCCCGGGGCTTCGGCCGCCACTGCCAGGCCAAGGTCACCGCCGCCGCCAAGACCACCGGGCACAAGCCCGCCCAGGTCGCCAAGGCGGTCGAGCTGATCGAGGTCGGCGGCATCGTCCCGCTCCGCACCCGCCACACCCGCGTGTTCGCCGTCGTCGCCTCGGACGGCGTCGGCCGCTACCTCACCGCCCCGCAGGCCTGCAACTGCAAGGCCGGACTACGCGGGGTGTCCACCTGCTACCACCGCATCGCCGCCGAGCTGCTCGCCGCCTGACCGTCCACATCAGACAGGAGAACCCGATGACCCACACCGAGCACCGCACCTTCGAGAGCTTCACCGCACGCGACCTGGACAACACGGCCACGTACGCAGCCGACAGCTACGAGATCGAGCGAGCCCGCTTCACGCGCCCAGGCAGCAACCTCCCGATGTACGTCGCGCTGACCATGCTCCACGAGCTCGCGCTGGAGATGAACGTCCGCCTCGACTTCCACACCGAGGCGCTGGAGATCGCGCGGTGCGTCGCCGACGCTCACGCCCTCGTCGCCGAGCACGGCTACAACGTCGGGCTTGGCTTGGCGCACAAGCGATACGGCACCGAGGCCTACCACGAGGCGTACGGCATCTGGGAGGGCGAGGACGAGCGCCGAAGCGACCAGAGCTGAGCCGAAACGCCCCCGCGCGGGGCGTCCCCGGGATCGAGACCGGGCTGAGGATGGCTCCGAAAGGGAATCGAGGATCGATGACGCACCGAATCGAGCACATGGTATACGTCTACCTGGTGTGGGGTGAGGGCGGGTGGGAGATCGACGGGACCACGATGAGCGGTGAGCCGCTAGACGAGATGGAGAGCGGCGCGTACAGCCAGTGCGAATGCTCCGATGTCGAGGGGTGCAACGCCGCGCTCGCGCAGGCTCGCGACGCGGTCGCGCCGACGGGCCGCGAGCTGTTCAAGGCGATGGCGGACTACATCCGCAAGGTCGAGCCGTGATCGCCGAGCACGAGGGGTTGAAGGCGGTGGACTTCGTGTGCACGGCCTCGTGGTGCGACAAGCCTGGGTGGAGCTGGAGCTACACGGACTGGAACGCGCGCCACAAGCGCCCGATGCTGATCTGCCCCGACTGGCACCTCACCCACGGCCGACGCCGCCGCACGGCCCCTGAGCCGCCGCAGAGCTGACAGGACGCGAAACGGCCCCCGCCCATCATGGGCGGGGGCCGTCGTCGTGTTCAGCCGCCATCGCGGTCACGGCCGCCACCCGGGCGGGTAGCCCGGGTAATACCGCGGAGCCGGTCGGCTCCGCCAGAGCGGAATCGACAGCAGCAGGAGGAGAGCGAGGGCACTGCTGACGACAGCCCACACGGAGCGGGTCACCGCGGCACCCTCGCAGATCTGTCCGTAGTAGCGCTGTTCCGGAGTCGACGTCACCGCGTGCACGGCTGTGAGGAACTCCAACGGGGCGGCCGCGGTGGTTCCGTTGCCGCAGAGCACGGCTCCGGACAACCCGCCGACTTGCTGCGGTGGCAGCGGCAGCACCAGCAGGAGGAGCGCCGCGAGGAGTCCGCCGGCGCTGACGATGCAGGCTGCGGCGACGAGGCCGTTGCGGTTCGTGCGCGGCGGCGGCCCGTAGGCAGGCTGCATCGGGTGGTACATGCCGGAGAGGTCGCGCGAAGGTCGGTTTCCGTTACCGGCGCGGAAGACACCCACTACGTGAGGGCGTCGGGATCGACACCGACGACGGTGTACTCGTACCGGCCGTTCAGGTCCACGGGCTGCCTGACCGGGGTGTCGAGGCCGAGGAGTTTCGCGCGCCGCTCCTCGATGGACAGGATGGCGCGCAGCGCGGCGAGCTTCGGCATGTCGTCGAGTACCGGTTCCCCGGCGCCCTCGAGGATGGTGGCCTCGCCGTCGACGATCTCGGGCGAGCCGATGCGGACGACGCGGCCTTGCGACACGGCGACGTGGTCGCGCGTGAGCACCTCGCGCGCCTGGCGGAGCATCTCGTCGAGCCGCTCCAGCTGTTCGGCTCGGTAGGTCTGCACCTCCATGGCCGGTATCTGCTTGAGCGCCTCGGCGTAGATCTGGTGGGCGCGCTGCTTGGACACGGGCGGGTCGAGGCGCCGGCCGATCTCCTCGAACGGCACGCCGTCGCGGCGCCAGGCGATCACCTGCGTCTTGCGGTCCTCGCTGAGTTCCTTCTCGGCGGGAGTGCGGTTGTCGGTCACGTGACCTCCTCTGCGGTGAACAGCACGGACGGCTTCGCGGCGTCGGGGGCGGGCCGGTATTCGGACTCGTCGGGGTCGTCGGGCACGGGGAAGAGGCGCCAGCGGCCGGGCTCCGGATGGCGCGCGGCGACGCCTTCGCCGAACTGCCGGCGGATCGCGTAGTCGGCGATCGGTCGGGCGCGCTCGACGTCGCCAGTACCCCAGACGATGACGCCGCGGCCGCCGCCCGGGAGGTTGGTGTTGTCCCAGCCGTGGGCGGAGAGCTTGCCCTCCACGTACGCCACGCCCCATCGGGGGTCTCTCGGCGCCGCGCGCAGCGTCAGCTGCTCACCCACGGCGCACCTGCCTGCAAACGCGGTGCACCTGCCCGCGAAGCTCGGCCCAGCGCCAGCCCCACCACAGGCGCAGCCTGCGCCGCCACGGCAGCAGGCGGCGCTTGCACTCGACGCACCGGACCGGGCTGGTAGTGGTCCAGAGGTGCTGGTGCGGTGGGTGCTTCACGGGTTCTGGACCTCGGTGGGCGCGTCGGCGGCCTCGCCCGGTTCGCCGCCGGACGACGGCGGCCGGTCGTCGTGGTCCTGGGCCCACACGATGACGTCGCCGAGGCTGCCATCGGTCGTCTTGCCGTCGTGGAAGCACTCGCCGTGGTAGAGCAGGCGCCACTCGTCCGGCCAGTCCGCGGGAGCGTCGGGCAGCAGCGCGGTACCGGACGTGATGGCGACGTTCTCGGGCCACGAGGTCGGGATGGTGTCGTCAGGGCCGAGCATGGTCAGCGGTCTCCTTCGGGGATGTGTCGGGTCACCTTGTCGGTGAGGCCGGCGGGCGGGCGGTCGTTCTCGACGAGGTCGGCCAGGACCTCGGCCTCGGTGCGGTCGTCAGCCACGGGGCCGGCGTCCTCGGCGTGTGCGTGGTCGCGGAGGAAGGCACGCAGCTCGTCGGCGTCCGACGTCCACGCGCTGTGCGGCTGCGGCTTGTGCTTGGCGCACCACAGCTTGCCTTCGTCGCCCACCCGGCCGGTGTGGATGTGGGCGGGCAGCGCCAGGCCGAGCAGGGTGCGCGCGGCGGGAGCGGGCTCGCGGGCTTCGTCCGCGGCGGAGAGGAACCCTCCGTCGGCGAGTGCGCGAGCCAGCTTGCGGTACGGGTCGCGCTTGGCGACGCCGCTTGGTGAACCGTCCGCGCGCCACATCGCCCATGCAGCACGCTCCACGATGTCGGCGCGGTCGCTTCGCGCGGCCGGACTGCCGGACGGCGGGTAGCCGACGACCACAAGCGCCGCCTTCACGGCCCGCGAGATCAGCGTGGAGACGTCCCACTCCGGCCGGCTGGATCGGACTGCCTCGACGATCGCGGCGAGCGGGACGGTGTCGCACACGGCAACCCACACGGGGTGGGTGCTGTCGCTGAGGTCGACGTTGTCGGTTTGCTCGGGCATTCGGGGTCAAGCCTCCTTGGTCAAGTTGAGTGTGGGCTGGTCAGCGGAGAATTCGGCGGATTGCGCGTGCGAGCCATCCGGGTTGGTCGGCTGGTGGTGCGTCGAGGGCGGCGGTGCGCAGTGCTTCGGCGAAGTGGGGTCCGTCGGGGCCTTGCTCGAGTTGGTCGGCCATCTGGCGGAGCTGGTCGGCGTTGGGTGGTCCGAGGTGGACGCGTTCGCGTTGTGGCGCGAGGGCGGTGTCGATGCGGGCGATGGTGGCGTCGAGGGCGGCGAGGTCGAGGCGTGCGCGGTGGTCGGTCATGGGTGTCTCCGGAGGTCGGTGGTGATGGCGTGGGGCCAGTGGCGGGGGGTCCAGAGGCGGCCATGGTCGCCGAGGGCTTCGAGCCACAGGTCTTGGTCCGCCGAGGTGCGGCCGCGGTCGGATTTGAGCTCGGCGAGGAGGACGCGGCCGTCGCGGGCGAGGACGAGGTCGGGGAGCCCGACGTCGCCCTCGACGGGGGTGCGCCAGCCCTTGGCGGTGCGGGCGGGGCGGAAGTGCGCGACGCGCCAGCCGTAGAGGCCGGCGGCCTGGATGACCATGGCCTGCAGCTCGGTCTCGCTCAGCTTGGCGTCGGGCACGGGGTCTCCTGGGGCGGTGGGGTTTTGCGGCTGTCGTGGTAGCCGCGGAGGGTGCGGCGGCCGCCGCGTTGGCGGCTGGGGGCGGTGCAGCGTTGGCGGGGCGCTGCGTGGCAGTGGGGGCATTCGCGGACGAGGGGCGTGTCTGCGGGGTCGTCGGGGAGCTCCTCGGCGGGGACGAACCCGGGGCCGGGGAGGTCCTGCCAGAGGCCTCGGCGGAGGTTCGCGCGCCCCTTGTGCCGGGTCACGGTGGGTCTCCGGTTTCGTGTCCGGCGGGGAGTCCTCGGCGGCATGCGGCGCAGGAGGGCGTGCCGTCGGGTCGTCGGTGGTTCGGGAGTCCGTGGGGGCAGCGGCGAGGGCGGAGGGTGGCGGGTGTCGGTTCGGGTTCGCGCGCGGTCGGTGGTTGCGTTGGGTCGGGACCAGGGTGTTGGTCTGTTGTGGTTGGTGTAGTGGCTGGTAGTTGTCCACCAGGGTGAGCGCTCAATCGAGGTTTTTGAGCGGTCAATCCCTCGGAAACGTCGTTATTTGAGCGGTCAATCGCGGTGTCCACATCGGATTGAGAGCTCACTAGGGTGAGCGGTGAATCGGAGTTGTCCACAGGGGACACATCCGATTGAGCGCTCGCCTGAGTGAGCGGTGATTCCGGGTTGCCCACCGAGGATTGACCGTCCACCTGGGTGAGCGGTGAATCGGCGGCGGAGCCACGGCGCGCAGCATCCCCCGGCGGCAGCAGCTCCACGCGGTCGAGCAAATCCAGCGGGAGCACCAGGCGGTACTCGGCCGCCTTGCCACGGCCCGCGCGACCCCCGCCACGGGACACCAGACCGATCAGGCCGTACGTGTCGCGCAGCTCGGCGATCCGCCGGCGGACGGTGCTCATGCCCTCCCCCGTCACCGCGGCGAGGACGTCCAGCCCGGGCCGCACGCGGGAGCCGTCGGCGTCGGCGTAGGTGGCCATCACGAACGCGACGTACTTCACCTGTTTCGGCATCTGGGCACGGCGAACGATGCGTTCCCACTCGTACCGGCCGACCGGGCGGCCGCCCGGCATTTCGTTGGCTACGGCGCTCATGCAGCCAGCCCCCAATCGTGCGTAAGGCGCGTCCCGGGCCCCGGGGAGGCAGGCCCGGGACGCGCCGGTTGGTACACCGGCGCGGCCGCATCGGGAGCGACCGCGCCAGCGGTGGTCAGGCTTGCGGGCGGACGGGTTGCGGCGCGGCGCCGAGGAGGACCGGGATGCCGGCCTCCTCCAGACCGTCGGCGAGCTTGCCCCGGATCCCGGCGAACGCGTCGCGGCGGACCAGGTCCGGACGCACGAGGCGGAACCCGATCAGCAGGCCGTCCTTCTGGATGTCGAACCGCAGGCGCGCGGTCACCGCGACCGGGTCCATGCCAAGGAACGGCGACAGCGACACCACGAACTCGCGCGGCACCTCGATCTGGCCGGCCTTCGGCGCGGTCTTCGCGGTGGTCTGCTCGACGTACTGGAACGACACGTCACCGGTCTCCAGGTCGACGGCGGACTCGAACTCGGCCTTGCGGTGGGCCTTGAAGTTCATCGCGACCTCAAGCAGCGTCGCGCCGTCCGGGCTGATGATCGAGGGCGCGTAGTCCTGCAGGAACTCGGCGAAATCGATCTGGCTCATGTAGCCGCCGGACCGCTTCACGAACGCGTTCCACTCGGGGTCGTCCTGCAGCTGCAGCACGGCGGTGTGGTCGCGCCACCCGGGATCGTGCGGGGTCAGGTGGTCGTTGAACACGGCGGTGAAGCTGGTGGCCGCCTCGTTGCCCCACACAGTGGTGCTGCCGTTGCCGAGCCGGTCGACGTACTCGACGAAGTTGTCCGGGTCAAACAGCGTCGCCGCGCCGCGGTTACGGCTCGGCGTGTCCTGCCAGCCCTCCAGGCTGAAGCGCTCGACACGCTCGTCCTGGCGCAGAACGCGGACGACGTTCGAGCCCTGGCCCTCGAGGTCGAAACCGGTGGGCGGGTCCTGGTAGCCGGCGCGGCGGGTGAGGTCCTCGATGAGCGCGCCGTCGGTGGCGGTGGTGTCGAGGGTGGATGGCTCGGTCACGGTTCTCCTTGGTGTGGTGGGGTTGTCGCGCACGGGGGTCAGTAGAGGGCGTGCTGGCGGGGGTCGTCGCGGACCAGGTCGCCGTCGTCGGTGGCGTAGAAGATCGCGCCCTGCTGGTCGAACACCGGGGCGGTCGCCTTGCTGGCCTCGGTGACGATCACCGCGCCCGGCACGCTCTTCTGGGGCTTGACGTTGACCGTGAGCGTCACCTTTCCGGCCTTGCCGGTCTTGGTGACGGCGGCGACGACGTCGCGCAGCTCGTCGGAAAGACGCTGATTCGTCTTGCCCTTGCCCAGCTGGGCAAGGGTGACGGCGAAGTCCATCTTCTCGTCGGTGCTGGTCGTGTCCTCGGTGGACTTGTTGTCGGTCACCGTGGGGTTCCTTTCGTTGGTGTTGCTGGGTTTTCGAGGGCTCATGCGATGCGGCAGCCGTTGCGGTACCAGGCCTCCATCTCCTCGCGCGTCGGCAGCGGCGGCACCGGCGGGCGTTCGCGCTTCGCCGCGATGCGCTCGGCGTGCTGGGCGTTCGCACACTCCTTGCACTCGCTGCAGAACCGCGGTCGCCCCCTCGCGGGCTTGTGGTTGAAGTGGAAGGCGTCCGACGGCTTGGTTTCGCCGCACCGTGTGCATCGACGGCGCTGCTTGGTGCTCACGAGGCACCGCCGAGCAGGCCGAGCCGGTAGCCGAGGTCAACCGCGTGGGCCCGGTCGCGCGCGCCGAGCTTCCGCAGGACGTGCGTGGTATGCGTCTTCACGGTCTCGGTCGAGACGAACAACTCGCGGGCGGTCTCGGATCGGGAGAAGCCGCGGGCGATGCACCGCAGCACGTCCAGCTCGCGCGGAGTCAGCTGCCCGCGGGGCTCACTCCCGCGCGCGGCCGGAGCCGCCTCGATGCGGTACTTCAGGACGTGCTCGTTGACGGGCGTCAGTTCGGTTGCGACCGTGACGCCGTCGAGTGCGCGGCCGACGGTGTCGTAGGCGCCAGCGGTGACGAGCAGTACGGCGACGTACTCGTGCGGCTCCAGCACCGGCACCGCCCGGGGCGCTGCCGGGGACCTCACGACCATGGAAACCTCCTGGACTCCGCCGCGATGCGGTGATCCGTGGCCGCCCACAAGTCCAGCTGCAGGCTCGCGGGGACCGAGTCGGGAGTCGGCCGGCTGTTGAAGGCGGAGCGGATGCGGTGCGCGAGCTGCCGCCACTGCGCGCGGGTCATGCCGTGAACCCGGGGAACACGCGCGCCGTGTCCGACCAGTCGAGGTGCTCGCGCTCGTGGCCGCGCGGGACGAGCGTGTAGGACTCGCGCAGCATGTCGACGAGCTGTTGCCGCGCGAACGCGAGCGTCAGCGTCCTTCCGTCGTGCGGGCCCGTGATCGTGACGTGGACCTCGCGCCCGTGCGGTGCGATGCGCACGTCGCCTTCCCCCACCGCGCGCAAGAGGCCTTCGCCGAACAGATCGCGGCCGGCCACCCACGGCACCGCCTGGCCGTCGGCCGAGCGCACCGTGAAGACGAGCGCGTAGGGATCGCGGCGCGTGTACTCGAAGTCCACGGCGGCGATCACTCCAGCGGTGACCGCCGCCTGCAGCGTGATCTTCATCAGGCCTCGGCCATCTTGCGGGCACGCTCGACAGACCCCGCGAAGCTCCCTGCCTCGACGAGCTCGGGGATGCGCTTGAGGAGGTAGACCACCTCGTCGCCGGTGAGGCTGCCGATACCGTCGACCCGCGAATCGACGAGCAGGCTCGCGACGGCGATCTGCCCGGGCTGGTCGGAGACACCGTTGTCGTTGAGCAGCGTCAGGAGGGCCGAAATCTGCTCGCGGGTCGGCTTGCCGGAGGTGACACCCTCGCCCGGCGTCTCGGGCGTTCCGGTGGCCTGCGGCGGCACGGACGGCTGCTCCGTGGCGGCGGCCGGTTTGGCCTCAAGGTCCGGGAACTCCGCTGCGGACGGCAGGTCCGGCTCAAACGCCTCCTCCCGCTGGATCTCACCGTTCTGCAGCGACCGGCCGATGACGTGCAGCTGCGCGACGTCCATCTCCGTCCACGCGTTGGTTCCCCGGCCCTGTCGCTTCTCCAACTGCTGCTGCGTCACGCCGAGCCGCGCGAAGTTCACGATGGTGTCGCTGATCCGCTTCGGCAGCGGCACACCGCCGCCGTCCCTCACGGTCTTCGCGCACAGCTCCTTCGCCTCGTCCACGAACCAGGGCGGCAGGATGTTCACGATGCATTCCCGGACCCTGCGCGCGCCCGCGTTGGCGTTGTTCTCGTAGATGTCGCGCATGTCCGTGAGCTTCACGGGGCCGCCGGTCTTGTCGCGCATGTGCGGCACGATGAACTTGGTGGAGACGCGGGTGTTGGTCTGGACGTCCCACGCCCACGCGAGCATTTCCGACTGCCCGTGCTCGTCGTCGCGGCGCAGCTCGTCGACGCCGTACTGCACGTTGCCCCAGCATCGGGCCAGCTCCCGCGCGAGGTAGACCGACAGGCCCGCAATGACGCTGCCCGCGCGCTTGTAGCTGAAAAAGGCCTTCTCCGCCAAGAACTTCTGACCGCACGACTCCCGCATCGCGTTCGTCGCGACGGCCACGTTGCGCGGCACGCGCTGCGCCACGATGATCGCGCCCTGCACCTCGGCGATCGCGCGGGACTGCTCGACGAGCGTTCCCTGCCCGACCCGCTCCGGACCGGCCGCGCTCGTGGGCAGCTGGATCTCCTTGCCGTTCGTGGTCATGCTTTCCCCTTAATGTCGTAGTCGCCGCGCTCCAGCGCGATCTCGTAGTTGCGTTCGGCGAAAGTCGGCACGCCGGCGCCGATGACGTCGGTCGCGTAGCCGGGCCACGTGTTCGTGGCCAGGCAGCGGGCGTAGAGGTCGATAGCGGCTCGGTTGAGGACGTGGCCCCAGTCCATTGCGGTCTTCGTGACCGCGGCGACGGTGACGACGTACGGCGCCGTCTTCTCCTGAACCACGAGCAGCGGCACCGGGTTCTTCGCGAGGCCGGTCTCCAGCACGCCGTCGGTGTAGAAGTCGAGCTGCTGGTGGTAGCCGCGGTCGTAGATCGCGCGCTCGATCGCCGAGGGCTCCGCGCTGCGCGCGGTCTTGTAGTCGACGATGAACGTGCGCCCGTCGGCCAGCTGCCGGAGGTAGTCGAGGCGGGCGCGGCACATGACGCCGGTCTGGACGTCGCGCCACACCAGGGTCAGCTCGGTCTTTCCCTGGTCCGGCCGGAGGATCCGCGAGGCGACGGGGTCGGCGAGCAGCGCGTCGGCCATCGCCTCGACCTGCTCGTACTCGTCGGGCAGCAGCGGTACTTGCCCGGCTGCGTGCGCACGGTCTCGTGCCTCGCGGGCGTCCTTCTTCCGGTAGTCGTCCGCCTCGATCAGGACCAGCTCCGGGCCGGTGCCGAGCACCAGCTGGTGCGCGGCATGGCCCAGGTCGAACTCGAGCTTCGGCGCGCGGCCCGTGAGCTGGTCGTGGCGGAACTTCGCCGGGCAGCCCGGCGCCATGATGCTGCGCGCCCCCGACGAGGAGAACGAGCCGCCCTTGACGGGGTCCCGGTGGTAGGCCTCCTCCGGGAAGTCCTCGTAGATGCCGGCCTGCAGGCTCCAGTTGAGCCGCATGCCGAGGGTCTGGGCGGTCACGGGAGCACCCCCGGCTTGAACACCGGGACGCTGTCGATGTCCGCGCGCCAGGCGCGGAACAACGCGCCGAGCGGGCCGTCTTCGGCGAGCACGTCGTCGATCTCGTCGGTAGTGATCACGGGGTCACCGCCTCGTCGTCGACGAGCGCCAGGCCTTCGGCGTGCGCGATCGCGGACTCGACAGCGCTGGCGATGCGCTCGCGGTCGAAGTCGTGGCCGTGCCACCCCGGGGCCACCGCGATACGCACGGTGGCCTCGACGATGTGCTCTCCGTCCATGCCAGACACGAGCCGGATCTGTGTCATCGGTTCACCGACCCGTCTGCCGGGCACCGGTGGTTGCCGTCGTATCCGCACGCGTAGTCCGGCGCGTTCGCGTCCTCCGAGTACGGCGCGCGCGGCGACGGCGTGCCCTCGACCGGCTTGCACCCGGCCAGCGACAGCACCAGCGCGACGGCGACTCCGGCGACACCGGCCATCTCCAGCAGGCGCAGCGGGCAGCCACCGCCGCCCATCGGCGTCGGCGCCGACATCGGGACGCGCACCGGTTTCGGCCGGGGCGCCTCGAACTCGGTGACCTCGTCGGCCCGGCGCGACGCGTCGCGCAGCTTCGGAATTCGCATCAGAACCTCGCCTCGAATCGCACCCAGCGGCCCGACCGGTCGAGGTGCTCGACCTGGATGTCCCGGTCGTCGGCCGACTCCTCCTCGGCGCGCTTCAGCAATCCGCGCGGGCCCCACGTGCAGCAGGCGCACGCCGAAACGAGCTCGTCGAGCACGCCCTCGGTCGGGTGCTCCCCCGGGTGCGGGTAGACGTGCCAGCGCACGACGTGCCCGTCGAGGCCGCACCACTCGCACATCTCGGGCTGCAGCGCGGCCAGCGATGCGGCCTGCCACTCCTCACGGCCGGGCGCCGTCTCGACGAGCGGCATCGGCACCGGCGGGCCGGACAGCACCACGTGCTCACGGACGGCGGTCATCGGATCACCGCCAGCACGCCGACACCGGCGAGCACGAGCGCGGAGAGCGTGGCCACGATCAGGCGCGCGACTGTGCGCGAGTGCTCCAGCTCCCAGCGGGCGGAGAGCCGCACCGACGTCGCGACGAGGTCGACGAGCACGCGGAAGAACGCGAAGAGCCGCATCCACACCGCGAACCGCGGTGCGCGCCTGACGGTAGGCAGCGGCTCCGTGTGCGGGCCGTCCTCGTCGAGCTGGCCGACGGCGGCGAGTACCTCGGTGGGCGCGTCGTCGGGCTCGACGGTGGGCGCCTGGACGGTCGACTCGCCAGCGTCGTCGGCCGGGAGAAACGGTGACTCGGCCTCGACAGCGGGGAGCACGACCTGCACGACGTGCGAGCGGCGGGCACACGCCACGGTCACCCGTGTCCCGCCGACCACGCCCTCGGGCCACGCGATGCCGAAGAGCGTGACGCCGTCGCGGTCGGCGGCGACGCTGCCCAGTTCGTCGTAGCCGCGCACCGCCCGGCGCAGCACGGTGACGCGCACCTTGTCCGTGTCTGCGAGGTTGTCAGCGATGCGCTGGGGGAGGCGCATTTCCCCGTATCGCACGTGGACTGCGGCGAGCCGCGCCACGTCGAACACGTGGGAGTCGGTGACCTCCAACGCGTCGGTATCCTTCGTTTCGATCATGAGAGCCCTTCTCTCGTGGTTAGCCCGCTCCGGAGCCCTGCACGGCGACGGGGCGGGCGTCTTGGTGTTGCGGCAGATCAGGCGGCGCGGCGTTCCTGCGCCTGCGGCTTGGCCAGCGCGCAGCGGGTGTCGAGCACGGCGGCGAGCTGACCGATCGGCGCGGCTTCGGCCCGGGTCAGGGGCGGCAGGGTCGCGGCGAGCGCGGCTGCCCATTCGCGGATCGACTCGGCGGGGTCCTTCCCGCTTCGTCTCGGCAGGCGACCGCTCATGCCGCCACCTTCCGCAGCAGCGTGCGGCGGTCCTCGACGCCGAGCTGGTCACAGATCCGCGCGAACAGTGCAGGACTGACGAACTTCTTGTGACCCCGCTCGATCTGGCTCAGGTAGCCGATCGAGATCTCGACTTTGGGGGCGAACTGGACCAGGTCGTCACCGCCGAGCTTGCGCAGCTGCCGCAGGAGCGTCCCGTCGATCGGGAGTCCAACTGGTTCCTTGTCCATGGGCCGAACAGTACCAAGTTGAGCCAAGTTGAGCCACCAAGTTGGGCCATGCGTGTCAATCCGTTACCAAAGGAGCCCGTGTGTCACCAAGTTGAGCTATCTTGAGCACGTCCAACGGGGAGGATCGAGCGATGCCGGCGAACGACGAGACGCCGCACCAGCGGCTCGCGAGGGCAGTACGAGACCGCCGAGTTTGGCTCGGACTGAGCGTCCGAGCCGCTAGCCGATTAGCAAGCGTCAGCCGCGGCACATGGCAAGCACTCGAAGACGCAACACGTGTCATTCAAAGCCGTAATTACGGCGGTGTGCAACGCGCTCTACAGTGGCCGATCGGCCAGATTGAATCACTGTTGGCCGGCCGAATATCCGTCGCCGACGCCACGAAAGCACCACTCATCGACAATCTGGCGACTCCGCAATCCGACGCCTCTGTCGATCTTCGTGACGACGTCGAGCGGAAGCTGTGGGCCATCACCGACCTGTCGGAAGACGAGCGGTGGGCGTACATCTTCCAGCACCGTGCACGACAAGAGCGACGCTACGGCGAATAGCACACGTGTTCGAGTTTTCCAATACCGACATTTGGGTGGCGGCAGAAGACTCAAATACCGCCAAGCGGGTGAAGTTGAATTGAGAATCTCGCCGCAAGGTTTACTCGGCGATTACCAGGATGCAACTTGCATTAGTGATTTTCATAATTGTTGCGTCCGTTGCCAGTGTCTTCGCAACCGCAGTCGCCGCATATGCCCTGTGGCGCGTGCGACGCGTGCAACGCTGGGTCAACGGGCACCTGAAGGCACAAGCCATCCTGGACGAACCACCGCCGCCCGACGACGGCAGACGCCGGCACCTCCGGATCGTGGCCGTGTTCGGCGCGATCGTCGGCGCCCTCCCCTGGCTCATCCGCCAGGCACAGAACCACCCCGCCGCCGCCACCGCCGCCGTCTCGCTCACGGCAGCAACAGTGACGACCGCGTCCGTGCTCATCCTGGCGCCCGCCACACCGCCGGCGTCTCCTGGCGCGTCTCCAGCGGACCCTCAGCCAACGATGCCCGGCGCCCCCGCCCCCACGACCTCCACGACCATGCCCGTGCCCGTGCCGACAACTACTGATCCCGGCGTCACGAGGACATCCACCGCCCCCGTCTCGCCGACCACATCTCCCCCTCTGCTGGACGTCGGCGCGATCGCCAGCAGCGTGCCGACCCTGCCCATTGGATCCGCGAGCCCGACCAGCCGACTGACCGCGACAGCGGCGGCACCGCTCACCGAAGCCACGGCCTCGGCCTCGGCCTCGACCACGCCGAGCTGCGCCATCCGCGTCGAAGTGCGGGGAGTTCTACGCGCCTGCGCTCCTCACGGCCACTGAGTCCGGGGGGACGATGGCGATGCGCTCGGGGTCGAACACCCGCGGCGCGTGCCGGTCCAGCGGGTTGACGACCAGCCACCGGCCGCGCAGCGCACGTGCCAACAGCACACGACGCTCATCCACGTTGGCGGCCTTCACCCGCGCACGCCAGCCGTTGAGGGATTCAGCCGCCAACTTCGGCGGAAGCTTCATCGTCGGACTGTCGCCGAGCTCCGCCAGCTGCGCACGCAATCGGGCAATCTTCTTGTCCAGAGGGGCCACAGCAGCGTCGTACCGGGCCAGGCTCATCTCCTCGCGGCCGAGCCGTGCCGACAGCTGCTCGGCCAGCTCCTCGGCGCGCGCCAGCTCGTCATGCACGAGCTGGCGCGCGTCGGCCGTCGCCTTGGCCGACGCCTCGATCGCCGCCGCGTGACGTGGATCAGCCAGGATGGCCGCGATCAACTCCAGCACATGGCCATCGAGCGCGCGCTGGTCGACGCTAATGCGGCCACAGCCATGATCATGACCGCGCTTGTGGCACCAGTACTCCCGCCGCACCTCACCGTCCGAGTACCGCTCCGTCTTCTTCCGCGGGCGCCCACTCAGCGTGTGTCCGCACACTCCACAGTGGACCATCCCCGAGCACAGGTAGGCCTCGGACCTTGGCCGGCCGCGGCGTCGCGACGAGAACAGGGCATGCAGGTCCTCCCACATCTCCACGTCGAAGATCGGTTCGACGTCGACGAGCCGTTTCAACTCGCCTGGAACATTCGGGTCGTCGCTAGGTTCGCGCAATACTTCGCCTTGGTAGACGGCAATTCCCGCATTGCGCGGCCGCAGCAGCAGTTGCCGAAGAGTCGTCCGGGTGAACAGTTTCCCGTTGACGGAACGCAAACCGGCCTCGGTCCACTCGATCACGAGGGCGTCTTGCGACTGGAGAGCGAGCACTCGCTTGGCCGCCGCGGCGAGCGCATCCGATTCCGGCTTCCGCAGCGTCTTGTTGTCCTCGTTCCACCCGAACGCGCGTCGGCTGTTATTGGGTTCGCCCTTGAGCGCCTTCAAACGCTTGCCACGCTTGGTCTTCGTCGAGGTTCGATCACTCTCGTAAGCGGCGGTGTTGAGCTGGTCGCGGAATGCTTTCTTCCCGGTCGGCGTGGTCAGGTCGAACTCGCCTTCCGAGTCGAGCACGAGCAGGCCCCGCTCGGCGGCGTCAATCAGCCGCTCACCCTCGATCGGCCGGCGCGAGAACCGCGCCAGGTCGAACACGACCACACCGTCGCTGGCGCCGGTTTCCAAGCGCTGCATGAGTTCGTCCCAGTCCGGACGCTGCACGCGCGGATTCCACGCACTCCGCCCTCGGTCGGCGTCGAGCACCTTGCCGACCTTCGCGCCGATGTCCTCGAGACGAGCCCTGCAGTCGGCGACCTGCCCCTCTACCGAACGCTGACGATCGTCGCCGAGCCGACTCACCCGCGCATAGACGTCGAGCACCAGGCCCTCTCGTGCGCGCTTCCTTGCGACCATGAACCCTCCAGTTCTATGCTTAGCTTATAGCAGGTTAACCGACGCCAACATCCGCGCCGCGAACCTGCGCTCCGGCGACATCCAGGTCGCCGACACGATCTCGCCCCAGGACGTGGACGCGCTCGCCCAGGACCCGGACCTCAAGGTGCTGCAAGCGCCTTCACTGGGCTACCAGAGCGTCACCTTCAACACCGGAAACGTCGACGGTGTCGGCAAACCCACGAAACACATCGACGGACCCCTCGCCAACGACCCCCGCATCCGCCTCGCGTTCTCCCTGGCCCTGGACCGGCAGACGCTCGTCGACACCGTGTTCAACAACTGGTTCGACCCGGCCTGCTCCCCCATCGCGCCGAAGACGCCGTATTCCAGCCCGGCCGGCGACGCCTGCCCGCCGTTCGACCCGGCGAAGTCGCGGCAGCTGCTGAAAGAGGCCGGGGTGCCCATCCCGTTCCCGATCTCCTTGCAGGTGACCAACACCCAGGACCAGCTGCGCTACGCCCAGGCCCTGCAGGCCAGCGTCGCCGAGGGCGGGTTCGCCGTGCAGATCGTGCCGGTCGAGTACTCGACCTTGCTGGACGTGCAGAAACGCGGCACGTTCGAAGCGCTGATGCTCGGCTGGTCCGGCCGCATCGACCCCGACGCCAACACCGCGCGCTTCCTGTCCACCGGCTCGGGCGGCAACTACGGCGGCTTCAACTCGTCCACATTGGACAACCTGCTCACCGCGGCCACGCGCACCATCGACACGAAGCAGCGCGCCGCGTTGTACGGGCAGGCCGTGCAGCTGATCCAGCAGCAGAACCCGATCGTCTACACCTACCGGGTCCGCAACCTCACCGTGCACTCCACCCGCGTCACCGGCATCCAGGTGTACGCCGACGGGGTGGTCCGGCTCGGCAAGGCCGCGTTCGTCGGCAGTCAGGAGGGCTGAGCCGTGGGACGTTACCTCCTCCACCGCCTGTGGCAGTCCGCGCTGACCCTGGTGCTCGCGTCGATCGTGGTGTTCATCGGCGTGCGCGCGCTGCCCGGTGACCCCGCCACGGCGATGGCGGGCGAAGAAGCCGACCCCGCCGCCATCGCGGCCGTCCGCGCGCAGCTCGGGCTCGACGACCCGTTGCCCGTGCAGTACTTCAAGTTCGTCGGCCACGCGCTCACCGGCGACTTCGGCAAGTCCGTGCGCACCGGCACCCCGGTGCGCGAGATGATCGGCGCGACCCTGCCGGTGACGGTGCAGCTCGCGGTGTTCGCGATGCTCGTCGCCGTCCTCATCGGCGTGCTCGCCGGCGTCGTCGCGGCGGTGTTCCGCGGCCGCTGGCCCGAGTGGGGCGCCAACGGCTTCTCGCTGTTCGCGCTGTCGGTGCCGACGTTCTGGCTCGGCATCCTCGCCGTGCTGTACCTGTCCGTGCAGCTGCGGTGGTTCCCCGCGTCCGGCTACGTCTCGCCGTTCGAGCAGCCGTTGCGCGGGATCTACTACCTCACCCTGCCCGCGGTCATCCTCGGCCTCACGCACGCGGCCGTGGTGCAACGGCAGACGCGGTCGTCGATGGTCGAGACGCTCACCGCCGACTTCGTGCGCACCGCGCGGGCGAAGGGACTCGGGCGCGCCGCCGTGATCTTCCGCTACGGCCTGCGCAACAGCCTCATCGTGGTCACCACCATCGTCGGGCTCCAGCTCGGCGGGCTCATCGCGGGCGCCGTGGTCACCGAGCGCATCTTCAGCCTGCCGGGCATCGGCAAGCTGACGCTGGACTCGGTGTTCACCCGCGACTACCCGGTGATCCAGGCCGTGGTCCTGGTGATCACGGCGGCCTACATCGTGATCAACCTGCTCGTCGACTTCCTCTACACGGTCATCGACCCACGCCTGCGAGTCTCCGGGAGGACCCGATGACGATCGCCGCCGAAACCCCCGCGCCCCTGGCCCGCGTCCACGGCCGCGTCACCCGACGGCTCCTGCACAACCCGCTGGGCGTGATCGGCGGCGTGCTGCTGCTGATCGTCGTGATCGCCGGGGTCTTCGCGCCGCTGCTGGCACCGTACGCACCGACGGAGGTCCACTTCGAGACGCCGTTCCAGCAGCCGGGCACGGTCGGGTTCGCCCTCGGGACCGACGACCTCGGCCGCGACATCCTCTCCCGCGTCCTCTACGGCACCCGCGCGTCGCTGGAGGTCGGGGCGCTGTCGGTGCTGTTCGCCGTGGTCGTCGGCGTGCCGCTCGGGCTGCTGTCCGGCTACTGGCGGTGGCTCGACGCGCTGATCTCCCGGCTCGCGGACCTCCTGCTGGCGTTCCCGTTCCTCATCCTCGCCGTCGGCCTTGCCGCCATCAACGGCGGCGGCCTGACCAACGCGGCGATCGCGCTCGGCATCGCGCAGATCCCGACGATGACGCGCGTGGTGCGCGCGGACACGTTGCGGCTCAAGGAAACCGACTTCGTGCTCGCCGCGAACACGATGCACGCCGGCCCGTGGCGGATCCTCGGGCAGCACGTGCTGCCCAACGCGGCCTCGGCGATCATCGTGCAGGCCACCGTCATCATGCCGGTCGCGGTGATCGGCGAGGCGGTGCTGTCGTTCCTGGGCCTCGGCATCCAGCCGCCCGCGCCGAGCCTCGGGATCATGCTCTCGGACGCGCAGCAGTACCTGTTCCGCACGCCCTGGCCGGGCATCTTCCCCGGGATCGCGCTCGCGGTGATCTGCCTGGGATTCAACCTGTTCGGCGACGCCCTGCGCGACGCGCTGGACCCGAAGAGCACGCGGTGAAGGGGACCACGATGACCGGACCGCTCCTGGAAATCAGCGACCTCGAGGTGTCCTTCGGCCGGACCCCGGCCGTGCGGGGCGTGAGCCTCGAGGTCGCGCCGGGTGAACGCGTGGCCGTCGTCGGGCAGTCCGGCTCCGGCAAGTCCACCACCGCCCACGCGGTCATCGGCCTGCTGCCCGGCGCCGGGCGCGTCACCGGCGGCGCGATCCGGTGGCGCGGCGAGGACCTCACGCACGCCGGGGAGAAACGGCTGCGCCGCCTGCGCGGACGCGAGGTCGGCCTGGTGCCGCAGGACCCGATGTCCAACCTCAACCCCGTGGCTCGCGTCGGCCGGCAGGTCGCCGAAACCCTGGTGGCACACCGGGTGTGCTCGCGCCGCGAGGCCTGGACCCGGGCGGTGGAACTGCTCGGCGAGGCCGGGATCCCGGAACCGGCGCGGCGGGCGCGGCAGTACCCGCACGAGTTCTCGGGCGGGATGCGCCAGCGCGTGCTGATCGCGATCGGCCTCGCGTGCCGGCCCGACCTGCTCATCGCCGACGAGCCCACCTCGGCCCTCGACGTCACTGTGCAGCGGCAGATCCTCGACCACCTGGAGAAGCTCACCCACGAGCTGGGCACGGCGTTGCTGCTGGTCACGCACGACCTGGGGCTGGCGGCGGACCGGGCCGACCGGGTCGTGGTGATGTCCGAGGGCGAGATCGTCGAGACCGGACCGGCACGCCGCGTGCTGACCGAGCCGCGGGAGGGCTACACGCAACGGCTGGTGGCCGCGGCTCCTTCGCTGCACGGTCCGATGCCGGAGGCCACGGCGGCGCCCGAGGTGGTGCTCGAGGTGTCGCACGTGTCGAAGGAGTACCGCGTGCGCGGCGGCGGTGGTGCGCTGCGGGCCGTGGACGACGTGTCGTTCACCGTCGGGCACGGACGGACCACGGCGATCGTCGGCGAGTCCGGTTCGGGCAAGACGACCACCGCGCACATGGTGCTCGGCCTCGTGCCCGCGACGTCGGGCACGATCCGCCTCGACGGCGCCGAGGTCGTCGGCCTGCGCGGCGCCCGGCTGCGGGCCGCCCGGCGCGCGATGCAGCCGGTGTTCCAGGACCCGTACGCGTCGCTCGATCCGATGTGGACGGTCGAGCGGCTGATCACCGAGCCGTTGCGGACGTTCGGCGTCGGCGACCGCGCGGCGCGGCGCAGGCAGGTGGCGGAGCTGCTCGACCAGGTGGCGCTGCCCGCCGCGCTGGCCCAGCGTTATCCCAACGAGCTGTCCGGCGGCCAGCGCCAGCGCGTCGCCATCGCCCGGGCGCTGGCGGTGCGTCCGCGGCTGGTCGTGTGCGACGAACCGGTGTCGGCGCTGGACGTGCTGGTGCAGGACCAGATCCTCGGCCTGCTGCGGACCCTGCAGGAGGAGCTGGGGCTCAGTTACCTGTTCATCTCCCACGACCTCGCCGTGGTCCGGTCGCTGGCCCACGACGTGCTCGTGATGCAGGCGGGCCGCGTCGTCGAGCACGGACCGGTCGGCGAGGTCCTGTCCGCACCGGCCGACCCGTACACGCGGCAGCTGCTCGACGCCGTGCCCGGGACCGGCACGTTCACCTCGTGACGGACGGGGGTCCTCCAGCCGCGTGCGGCCGGAGGACCCCCTGGTTTCAGCCGCAGCGTTCGATCAGCCGCAGTGTTCCAGCGGGCTGTCGTACTTGTCCGCGCCGATCGCGCCTCCCCACTGCACGCACTTGCCCGCCGCGGCCGCCGAAACCGGGCCGGCGTAGTAGGAGAACGCACCCGAGTCCGTCTTGCGCGTCGCGCCCTCCACCTGCAGGTAGGCCGAGGTCTGCGACGGCGTGCCCGCGCCGGTCTTCTTCATGGTGCTCACGCAGTTCTGGCCGTTGGCCGCGTTGTACGACAGGTACGCGGTGCCCGCCGTGCCGAGCGGGGCCGAGTCGATCACGCCGTAGCCGGTGCCGCAGGCCGGGGCGCCGAGCTGCGCCTCGGTGACCGTGGACCAGCGGATGCTCGCGTCGGCCTGGAACTCGGGACCGGCCTCGTACAGCAGGCCGACCGAGGTCGCGCTGAGCGAGATCAGGTCGGTGTAGGACGCGTCCTGGCCCCACACCAGCAGGCTGTTCGCGTCGCTGGTCCACGTGCCGCCCTCGTCGAACGACGAGCGCACGCGCAGCTCCTTGCGCCGGTCGCAAGTGGACGGTCCGGCGAACAGCAGCCGGTCGTACGCGCCGCCGGCGGTCGTGGCGCTCATCTCCAGCACCGAACCCTGTACCCGCGGAGTCGTCAGATCCGGCTCCACGACGAACTTCTGCGAGAACGTGGCTCCGCCGTCGGAGCTGATCGCGAAGGCGCGGTTGTGGATGGCGCACGCGTCGGCAGGCGTCGAGCGGTGGTCGTTGCGCGCGGCCGCGTAGACGCGCCCGTCGGCGAGCTCGGTGACGCTGATCTCCTGCGGGTTCAGCGTGTCCGGGTCACTCGCCTGGTCTGTCGCGCCCAGGTGCCAGGTGACGCCTTGGTCGTCGCTGTAGATGAGCGCGCCGACGTTGGGGCTCGAGGTGGTCGCCTGGTAGCTCATGCCGACCACCAGCCGGCCGGCGTGCGCACCGCGCTGCAGCACGATGCCGTGGCCGGGGCCGGTCGCGAGCCACCCGGGCGCGGTGGTGAAGCCGAGCTGCGCGGTGAGCGCTTTCGGCGCCGTCCAGGTCGTGCCGTTGTCGTCGCTGTAGCTCACCCGCGGCACCCGCCCGCACGCCGCCGACTTCACGCACTGCATCTCGGTCAGCAGCACGATCCGCCCGGTCGGCAGCACGATCGGCACCGCGTTGTCCTTGGTGTCACCGAAACCCTGCACCGCGATGGTCGAAGCGCTCCAGGTCTTGCCGTTGTCCTTCGACCGCTTGAGCACCACGTCCACGTCACCGATGTCGGCGCAGTCGGCGCCGGTGTGCCGCCCCTCGGCGAAGGCGAGCAGGTCGCCGTTGTGCGCCTGCACCACCGCGGGGATCCGGAAGCAGTCGTACCCTCCGGTGTTCGCCTGGAACACCACCGTGCTCGCCACGTCGGCCGACGCGGGCGCGGCGGGCAGCGCGCCCAGCCCCGCCACCGCGGCGGCGGCCGCCAGCGCCCCCGTCGCGAAACGTCTCAATCCCATGATCCCGGCTCCGTCCTGGTTCCTCTGAAGTGCGGCCAGGATCGCGGCGGACCGTACAAGCGCCGTACAACGGCGATTGTTCTCAGTCGTGCCGGGAGTGCTGAAGTTTCCGGGTTCGCCGGTGTGGACACGTTCGCCCCGATAGGATGCCCCGCTGTGACCGCGCCGCCACAGTCCCTCGCCGATGCCCTGCCGGAGCCCGTGAGGGAAGCCGAACCGGTCCGCGACGAGCTCGTCGACGAGCTGCGCGAGCTGATCAAGCCCACGGCCGAGGCCGTGCTCGGTCTCTTCGCCGAATCCCCGGACCTGACCGTGGCTCACCGGGTCCGGGACGAAGGCGTGCGGACGGAGGTCGTGCAGCGGGTCACCGCGGACTCGGACACGCTGCTCAGCAAGACCAACGAGCAGATCTCCGCGCTGCGCCACGCCCGCCAGGCCCTCGAAGCGCACGAAACCCCGCCCCAGCACGCGGCCGGGCAGCCCGACCCGCGCGACAAGGGCGCGCACGCGCTGCTGGGCGCCGCCCTGTGGCTCGGGGTCCTGGTGCCGGTCGTCGTCTGGCAGCTGCTGCAGACCCCGCTGAGCCCGGCCGCGCACTTCTGGGTGTCGGCCGCCGTGGTGGTCGCGGGATTCGCCTTGCTGCGGCCGGTGTACCTCGCCGTCGCCCGGGCGGGCCGGCGGCTGAACGGCGAACCCGCGCTCGGCGGTGCGGGCTGGCCGTTCCT
The DNA here is from genome assembly GCF_042896185.1 of Amycolatopsis sp. NPDC001319. Taxonomy (NCBI): domain Bacteria; kingdom Bacillati; phylum Actinomycetota; class Actinomycetes; order Pseudonocardiales; family Pseudonocardiaceae; genus Amycolatopsis; species Amycolatopsis sp. NPDC001319. The sequence continues at coordinate 90,411 of NZ_JBIAWY010000019.1, forward strand.
GACCGGCTTCACCACGACCTACCTCGTGCTGATCGTGCGGTTGTGGCCGTCCTCGCGCGAGACCATGGGCTCGGTCTGGGCGGTGGTGGTCTGGGTCGCTCTCGGCCTCGTCACCGCGTTCTTGCTGTTCCTGGTGGTGGCGATCGGGTTCCTGAAGCTCAAGGACGAGCCGCCGGGCCGGCGGGTCCCGGCTCCGGTCGTCTGGCGGGAACTGCTCGTCACGGTAGCGGCGGCCGCGATCCTCAGCCCGGTGTTCACCGCGGCGGGCGCGAACTGGACCGCGTGGCTGGTGGCCGACGTGCTGTGTTCGCTCATCGCGGTCGTCGGCGGTCCTTTTCTGCTCGTCTCCGTGCCCGCGCGGCTCTCGCGGGACCCCGCCCGATTCGGCAGTCCCGCGTGGACCCGCCGCCGCAACCAGCTGGAGCTGGCGCGCGACACCGCGAGCAAGGAGTGGACGAAAGCCGTCGCGACGCAGGTCGAGCAGAGCGTGCGGCTGCACCTCGCCGCGGTGCTCGACCCGCCGTTCAGCACGGTGCTGCCGGAGCTCGATCGCGGGGCGCTCGGCCAGATGCGCCCCGGCGAGCAGGTTTTCCTGGACACCGACGCGGCCCGGCGGCTGCGGTCCTTGCTCTCGGGCATCCGCGGCGGTGCGGTCGGAATGGCCGGCCCGCGCGGCGTGGGCAAATCGACGCTGCTGGAGGCGTACCAGGCCGGCCGGTTCCTGGACCCCAACCGTGTGCACATCGCGTTGCTGGAGAGCGTCCCCGTGCGCTACGACGCGCGCGAGTTCGTGCTGCACCTCTACGCCCGGATGTGCGAGGAGGTGATCAGGTTCTGCGAGTCCGAGGGCGCCGAGCCCGCGGACCGGCCGAGCCGGTGGTCGGCGGTGTGGCCCGTGCTGCGCCGGGCGTGGCCGTTCGCCGCGGTGGTGGTCGCATGGGTCGTCGCCGGTGTCCTCGGGTCGCTGACGTTGCGCAGCCCGCAGGCCGATCTGCGCACGTGGCTCACGGCGAACTGGTGGACGCTCGTGACGCTGCTGGGCGTGGCCGGAGTCGCGGCTCTCGCGCGGCGCCTCCGGCGCGTCCCGTCACCGGAGCCGGCGGAGGTTCGCGAGCAGCCTCGCCTCGAACCCGGTGACGTGCGGGCGCTGAAGGCCGTCGCGGAGGGCAACCTCGGCCGGATCCGCTTCCAGCAGAAACACACGTCGGGCTGGTCGGGCAAAGTCGGCCTGCCGGTCGGCGCCGAGGCCGGTGTGAGCGGCTCTCGCGAGACGACCCGGCAGCCGCTGACGTACCCGCAGATCGTGCACGAGTTCAGCGCGTTCCTCGGCCTGACCGTCGACTGCGTCCGCGGGTTGCCGCAGATGGCGACGCCGTCCGTGGTCGTCATCCTCGACGAGCTGGACAAGATCGTCTCGGCGGAGGCGGCCCAGGATTTCGTCAACGAGATCAAGGCGGTGCTGACCTTCGACGTGCCGGGTTTCCTGCTGCTGGTCTCGGTGTCGGAGGACGCACTGGCGTCGTTCGAACGGCGCGGGCTTCCGGTGCGCGACGCCTTCGACAGCACGTTCGACAGCATCTTCCGGCTGGAGTACCTGCGGCTCGGCGACGCGCGGCAGCTGCTCAACCGGCGCGTGCTGGGGCTGCCGGAACCGTTCGTGTGCTTGGCGCACTGCCTGTCCGGCGGGCTGCCGCGCGAGCTGATCCGCGTGACGCGGCAGGTGCTCGGCTCGGCCGGGCCGCTGGCCGACGTGGCACACCGGCTCGCCGGGGAGGAGCTGCGGGACAAGCGGGCGGCGCTGCGCACGGTCGTCGGGCGCGACAGCTTCGACGACGTCGCCGTGAGCGAGCTGGTCCGGCACGTCGACGCCCACGCGCTCGCCGACAGCGCCTCACTGCTGACGGCCGCGGCTCAGCCGCCGATCACCTCCGCCACGAGCACTGAAACCGTTGCACTGCACCGGCTTCAGCTCGAATCGCTGGGGCACCTGTACTACCTGGGCACCGTCCTGGAGGTGTTCGGCCCGGCGTTCAGCCCCGCGGACCTCGAACGCGGACGCGGCGAGGGAGACGCGTCGTTCGACACCCTCACGTCGGTCCGGCAGCTCTTCCCGGTCAACGCCCGGCTCGCGTGGCTCACCATCAGCGCGTTCCGCCGGGCCTGGGACCTGCCGGTCGTCGACCCGCCGGACGCCGCCCGGGGCGACAACGGCGCCTAGGCCGTCAGCTCTTGGCGTGGTGCCGCTGGTAGTGCCGCTGAACCCGCGCCCGGTTGCCGCACCCGGCCGAGCACCACTCGCGCCGGGAGTGGTCCTTCACGAAGAACAGCAGGCAGTTCGGCGCCAGGCAGGCGCGCAGCTTCTGCCGCTGCTCGCCGCCGAGCAGGTCGATGCCTTGGTGCGCCAGGAAAGCCACCGCGCGTTCGGCCGGGGTACCGCCTGAGCGAAGTACGCGGGCGGGCTCGCCGTCCTCGGGCCAGACCAGCTCGGCGCGCGTCTGGGCGAGGTCGTTGAGCGTGGCCAGCGCCTCGGCCCGGGCCACCTCGACCGCCACGGGGCGGGGGTCGTCGGTGGCCTCGGCGGCGAGCGCGCGCAGGGCGTCCCGCAGGCGTCGCAGCCGGTCGGCGACGGGCGCCGAGTCGTCGTCGAGCGCCACGCCGGCCTCGGTTTCGAGACGAGGAGCGACGGCGGCCAGCCAGCTGACGACGTCGGCGTCGTCCGTCAACGCGTCGGTCACGCCGTCGCGGCCGGCGTTCACGGTGTTCATCAGCTCCACCGGGAGGGGTTCGCCGAGCAGGGCAGCGGTCGTCATGGCACCCACTCTAGCACTTCCTAATGGAAGTCTGCGTCACAACCATTTGACAGCGCGGAGCGACCCGTGCCACTTTGACCTAACGGTTAACAAGACTCCAAACATTAGAAAGGCTTCGAGATGCCGACGCTGCCCCAGATCGAGCTCGAGCACGCCACCGGCCAGGCCGCGGTCCTGCTCGCCGAGACGAAGAAGAACATGGGCGCGATCCCGAACATGGCGAAGACCATGGCGAGCAGCCCCGCGCTGCTGAAGGGATACCTCGGCCTGTCCGGCGCGCTCGCCGGCGGGGTGTTGCCCGCCGCCGTCCGCGAGCGCCTCGCCCTCGCCACCGCCGAGTACAACCAGTGCACGTACTGCCTGTCGGCGCACACGATGATCGGCAGGAAGGTCGCCAAGCTCGACGCCGACGAGATCGAGCGCGCCCGCCATGCCGACTCGGCCGACGCGCACGTCGCCGCCCTGCTCACCCTGTCCGACGCCATCGCCCGCGGCCGCGGCACGATCGACGAGACCGTGCTCAAGACCGCGCGCGAAGCCGGCGTCACCAACGCCGAGATCGGCGAGGTCGTCGGCAACCTCGCGCTCAACGTCCTCACGAACTACTTCAACATCGTCGCCGACACCGACAACGAGTTCCCGGTCGTGCGGCCCCACGACTGATCACCGCGGGCGGGGTTCGGGCCTGGCTCGAACCCCGCTCGACGCAAGGGTTTCAGTCGGCCGGACCGCCACCGGGGAAGCCACCCTGCGACAGCACGGTGATCACCTCCGCCGCAACGTCCCCGCGGTTCGCGAAGCGATGCCGCCGTCCCGTGCGCAGGTAGACGCTGTCGCCGGGTTCGAGGTCCACTTCGGACTCCCCGCCGTCGAGCACGAGCTGCACCGCACCGCGCACGACGTGCACCCATTCCTCACCGTCGTGCACGGAGTCCTCGGCCATCACCGCGCCCGGTTCCAGCAGGGCGATACCCGACAGCAGCGTGCGGCGGGTATCCGGGGAGGCCAGGTAGACGCTCATGCCGGCGGCCGGGCTGTAGACCCGCTGACGCTCGGCGGCGCGCACCACGATCCCCTCCTCCGGATCGCGGGCGGGCATCAGGTCCGCCAGGTCCACGCCGTAGAGCGTGAGCAGCCGGTGCAGGCGGCCGAAGGTGATGTCGTTGGTGCCGTTCTCCACCAGGGACAGGAACGACTTCGAGATCCCCGTCGCGAGCGCCACCTGCTGCAGCGAAAGCCCGCGCCGCTTGCGGCACGCGCGCAGGTAGGGACCGATCTCGGGGACCGCCTCGTCGAGAGACCCGGATGACATGGTCCGGGACGGTACCCGATCGTCCAGTTTTCTGGAAGTCGTGTCCGGTGTTGTGAACTTTCCCCGCCGCCGCGGTGACGCATCCGTTATCCGGCAAGCGGTTGACCCGCGCGAACTCGGCTCGTACTGTACGCCGCAAGTTCAGTGTTCAGTTTACTGGATTCACGTTCTGTTTACTGGATAGCGGCGGCGGGCCCTGCCCCGTGGTCCGGGAAGGGCAACGATGCGCATCGGAATCGACGTCGGCGGCACCAACACCGACGCAGTCGCGCTCGACGGCGAGCGGGTCGTGGCGTGGACGAAAACCACCACGACGGCCGACGTGCTCACCGGCGTGGCCACGGCACTCGCCGCAGTGGTCGCGCAGGTCGGCACCGCCGCGGTCGAGGCCGTGGTGATCGGCACGACACAGTTCGTCAACGCCGTGGTGGAGGCGCGCCGCCTCGCGCCGGTGGTCGTCATCCGGCTGGCCACGCCGCCCCAGACGCTCGAACCGTTCACCGACTGGCCGCCGCCCCTGGCCGCCGCGGTACGGGCGCGGGCTCACGTGGTCGGCGGCGGGCACCAGTTCACCGGTGAACCGCTGCAGGCGCTCGACGCGGACGCCGTCCGCGAGATCGCCCGGACGGCGCCCGAGGGCTGCGAGTTCGTGGTCAGCGGCACGTTCTCCCCGGTCAACCCGGACGCCGAGCGCGAAGCCCGCGATCTCATCGACCGGGTGCGTCCCGGAGCGTCGGTCACGCTGTCGCACCAGATCGGCCGCCTCGGCATGCTGGAGCGGGAGAACGCCGCGATCCTCAACGCCGCGCTGCGGCCACTGGCCGTCCGCGTGATCACCGGCTTCGCCGACGCCCTGGCCGACGTCGGCCTCGACGTCCCGCTGTTCCTCTCCCAGAACGACGGCACCGTGATGAACCTGGCCCTGGCGCGGGCGTTCCCCATCCTCACCATCGCCTCCGGGCCGACGAACTCCCTGCGCGGAGCGGCTTTCGAGTCGGCCGAGACGGACTGCATCGTCGCCGACGTCGGCGGCACCACCACCGACATCGGCCTCGTGCAGGGCGGGTTCCCGCGCGAGTCGGCCATCGCGATCGACCTCGCGGGGGTGCGCACCAACTTCCGGATCCCCGACGTCGTCTCGCTCGGCATCGGCGGTGGCAGCCTGGTCGCCGAGCACGACGGCCAGGTGAGCGTCGGGCCCGAGAGCGTCGGCCACCGGCTCACCGAACGCGCGCTCGTCTTCGGCGGCGACACACTCACCCTCACCGACGTCGCGGTGGCGGCCGGCCTCGCCGACGTCGGCGACCCGGCCCTCGTCGCCCACCTGGAAGCCGAGTTCACCGGCCGGGTGCTGGCGCACGTGCACGAGCGGATCGCCGAAGCCGTGGAACGCGCGAAACTCAGCGCCGCGGCCATCCCGGTGATCGCCGTCGGCGGCGGGGCCTTCGTGGTCGGCGACGAGATGCCCGGCGTGTCGGCAGTGCTGCGACCTGGCCACGCGCCCGTGGCGAACGCCGTCGGCGCGGCGACCGCGAACGTCGGCGCGGAGGTCGACCGGATCTACTCCCTCGCCGAGCGCTCCCGCGACGACGTGCTCGCCGAGGCCCGCCTGAGGGCGCACGAACGCGCGGTCGAGGCCGGCGCCGTCGCCGGGACGGTGCGGATCGTCGACGAGGAAGACCTCCCGCTCGCCTACCTGCAGCACACCACGAGGGTCCGCGTCCGGGCCGTCGGCGACCTCGGCACCTTCGTGCCCCCACGTGAGGAGCAGCTCCATGCAGCTCGATGAACCCGTGCTCGACGACCTGGTCACCGGCGCCACCATCCTCGCCGCCGGTGGCGGCGGCGATCCCTACCTGGGCAAGCTGATGGCACGGCTGTCGATCCGCGAGCACGGCCCGGTGCCGCTGCTCGACGTGGCCGGGATTCCCGACGACGCGCGGGTCGTGTTCGTCGCCGGCATGGGCGCGCCGAGCGTCGTGGTGGAGAAACTGCCGCGGGCGAGCGAAATCGTGGCCGCGCTGGAAACCCTGGAACAGCACCTGGGCTACCGCTTCACCCACGTCGCTCCCGCCGAAGCGGGCGGGCTCAACGCGGTGATCCCCGTGACCGCGGCCGCGTTGCACGGCATCCCGATGCTCGACGCCGACGGGATGGGCCGCGCCTTCCCGACGCTCGACCTCGTCACCCCCGCCCTCTACGGCGCGTCCACCACGCCCATGTCCCTCGTGGACGAACACGGCAACCGGCTGGTCATCACCGCGGAGTCCAACGACTGGGCCGACCGCATCGCCCGGTCCGCGATGATCACCTCCGGCTGCGTGATGATGTCGGCGCTGTACCCGATGACCGGCGCGCAGGCCAAGCAGTGGCTGGTGCGCGGTGCGCTCAGCCTGGCCGCGAGGCTCGGCAAAGTCGTGCGGACCGCGAGGGCCGAGCACACCTCGCCGGTGGACGCCGTCGTCGCCGAACGTGGCGGGGCACGGCTGTTCGACGGGAAGGTGGTCGGTGTCGAGCGCGCCACCGAGGGCGGCTGGACGGTCGGCGAGGCCGTGCTGCAGGGCCTCGACGCGTTCGCCGGGCAGGAGTTCCGGCTCGGGTTCCGCAACGAGTACCTGGTGGGCCGGCGCGACGGGCGGATCGTCGCGACCACGCCCGACCTGTTGATGGCGCTGGAACGCGAGACCGGCGCACCGATTCCCGCGGAGGAGCTGCGGTACGGCTACCGCGTGGCCGTGATCGGGCTGCCGTGCGACGAGCGGTGGCGCACCGAGGCGGGCCTGCGCGCTTCCGGCCCGCGGCGATTCGGGTACGACGTGGACTTCACGCCGGTCGAGACCGGTGCGGTGGCCCGATGAGCCGCACGGTCCTGCGCGGCGGCCGGGTGCTCGACGGCACCGGCGCCGCGCCCGCCGACGGCGACGTGGTGATCGAGGACGGCCGCATCGCCGAAGTCGGGCTCGGCCTCGACGGCGACGAGGAAGTCGACGTCACCGGCCGCACAATCCTGCCCGGCTTCATCGACTGCCACGTGCACGTGGTGTTCTCCGGCGTCGACCCGTTCCGGATGCAGCACGAGCCGTTCTCCTACCAGTTCTACGCCGCCGCGCGGAACCTCGCGGCCACTGTGGACACCGGCGTCACCACCGTCCGCGACGCAGGCGGGGCCGACGCCGGGATCAAGAAAGCGCTCTCCGACGGCCTGATCGAGGGGCCGCGGCTGCGCACGGCCGTCACCGTGCTCGGGCAGACCGGGGGCCACACCGACGGCTGGAGCGCGAGCGGCGAGACCGTGCGCCTGCTCGTGCCGCACCCCGGCCGGCCGGACATGATCGTGGACGGCCCTGACGAGATGCGTCGCCGCGTCCGGGAACTCGTGCGCGCCGGCGCCGACGTGATCAAGATCTGCACCTCCGGCGGAGTCCTCTCCCCCAGCGACGACCCGCGCCACGGCCACTTCTCCCCCGAGGAGATCGACGTCTGCGTCGCCGAGGCGGCCGCCGCCGGGCTCGGCGTGATGGCCCACGCCCAGGGCACGGCCGGGATCAAGAACGCCGTGCGTGCCGGGGTCGTCTCGATCGAGCACGGCGTCCACCTCGACGACGAGGCGATCTCCCTGATGCTCGAACGAGGGACCTGGCTCGTGCCGACGCTGATCGCCGGGCGGGCCCTGCTGCGAGACGTCGACGCGGGCACCACGCGGTTGCCGGCGGCCGTTCTCGACAAGGCCCGCGCCGTGACGGCCGAGCACCTGGAGTCGATCCGCCGCGCGGTCGACGCCGGCGTGCCGATCGCGCTGGGCACCGACAGCGGTGTGTTCCCGCACGGCTCGAACCTCGACGAACTGGAGCTGCTCGGCGAGGCCGGACTGTCCCCTGTGGACGCTCTGCGCGCCGGAACCTCCTCCGCCGCACGGCTGCTCGGCCTCGGCGACGAGCTCGGCAGCGTCGAACCCGGCAAGGTCGCCGACCTCGTGGTCGTCGACGGCGACCCGCTCGACCTCACCGGTTACGGCAAGCGCGTCGCGCAAGTCTGGCAACGCGGGCACCTCGTCCGCACCCGTTGATCTCCCTTCCCCGAGGAGTCCCCCATGGCAAAGGCGCCTGACGAAGTCGTGAACCTGGTCAAGGACTGGCTGGCCGCGGGCCACCGGCGTGACGTCGAGTTCATCACGAAGCACTCCCACACCGAGGACGAGAACTTCGTCCACACCGTCGCCTCCGGTCCCGACGGCGCGCTCACCCTCGCGCAGTTCCTGGACCACCTGCGCCAGTACCAGCCGCGTGAGGTGCTGGTCTCGGACCCGCAGGGGTTCGTGCACGGTGACGTCGCGTGGATCTTCGACTCGCCGCGGGTCGACCTGCTCGACGAGGGCGTGATCGACGCCCGCTTCACCGCGGTGCTGCGCCGCGTCGACGGCGATTGGAAGGTCGTGCACGCGCATCTGTCCGAAGGCGTCCCGCACCAGCCCTGACCACCCATCGTTGCAGGGGGGATCCACCACATCGAGCCGGCCTTGGAGGCTGTCATGAGTTCGGCGGGTTCTGACGACTACTCCCTCGCGCGCGTGCCGCTCACCGCGCGCCGTTCCTGGTTCGGGATCGCGGTCCAGCGGTTCGGCCAGCTCTCGGCCCTGATCCAGTTCCTCATCGGGGCCACTCTCGGCTACAGCATGCACTTCTGGACCGCGTTCTGGGCGCTCACGCTGGGCGCGCTGGTGATCGAGCTCGTGTCCGTCCTGGTCGGCGTGATCGCCGTGCGGGAAGGACTGCCGACCGCGTTGCTGGCGCGGTGGACGGGCTTCGGCACCGGCGGCTCGGCGCTGCTGTCGCTCGTGCTGGGGCTGTCCATCACCATCGGGTTCGGCGTGCAGTCGGGCGTTTCGGCGCAGGGCCTGCTGTCGCTGCTCGGCGGGCTGCCGCTGTGGGCGTGGGCGATCGTGTTCGGGCTCGTGGTCACGGGCATCGTGGTCTACGGCATGACGTCGATGGCGTGGACGGCGTACCTGGCCGTGCCGGTGTTCCTCGCCCTCGTGGCATGGTCGGTCGGCACCGAGCTGTCGCGGCACTCGCTGTCGGACCTGGTCGCCTCTCCCCCACCGGGCCCGGCCATGACGCTCGCGCAGGGCGCCGCGCTGGTCGCCGGCTCGTTCATCACCGGCGCCGTGATCACGCCCGACATGGCGCGCTTCAACCGGTCCGTCGGCGACGTCGTGAAGCAGACCGTCGTGGGCATCACCCTCGGCGAGTACGTGATCGGGCTGGCCGGCGTGCTGCTCGCCCACGCGGCGGGTTCCAGCGACGTCATCGCGATCATCGTCTCGTCCGTCGGCTGGGTCGGGGTGCTGGTGATCCTGCTGGGCACCGTGAAGATCAACGACTGGAACCTCTACAGCGCGAGCCTCGCCCTGGTGTCGTTCGTCGAGATCATCTTCCGCCGCAAGGTCCACCGCGCGGCGGTGACGATCGCCGTCGGCGTGGTCGGCAGCATCACCGCGGCGTTCGGCGCACTGGACTGGTTCACCTCGTACGCGGCGGCCCTGGGGTACATCTTCCCGCCGGTGGCCGGGATCATGCTGGCGGAGTACTTCGTGGTCCGCTCGTGCCGTCCGTTGCTCGACCGGGGCCGCGCCACGGACGAGCTTCCGCCCGAGGCGCCCCGCTGGGTCCCGGCCGCGCTGGTGGTTTGGGTGCTGGCTTCGCTCGCGGGCGCGTTGGCGGGCTTCGGAAGCCCGGCGATCACGTCACTGGTGGCGGGGTTCGTCCTCTACGCGGCGGCCGGGAAACTCGGCCTGGTGCGGCGTCCGGTCGTGCCCGCGGCCGAACCCGCTCCGGCCACCGCGGCGGAAGCGTCGTGACGTCTTCGCCGGACGGCCGGCTACCGCGGCTCTTCGTCGGGGAGGTCCTCGACGGACAGCCGCAGCCAGTCGTGCTCGAGGAGAACGTGCAGGTCCGGCCCACGGCCGATGGCGCGGACGGCGGGCAGTTCCCGGCCGTCCGGCCGGACCAGGCGGTACTCGCCGGTCACGTGCACGCGGTCGTCGCCGAGGACACCCACGACGAGCCGGTCGCGCTCGGCGCCGTAGCCCCCGTAGAACACGACCCGGGAACCGCCGACGGCCAGGGCCCTGGCGCCGTGGACGTCGTTGTGCCAACCGGTCACCTCACCGTCTCGGATGCGCACGACGGGGAAGTCGGTGTAGTGGGAGGTCCACGCCGTGTCGCCGTCGACGTTGAGGGCGTAGCAGTCGCTGATCCCCCAAGACCCGTGCTCGTCGGGCGGGCGGAAGCGCCAGGTCAGGGTCAAATCGGCGGAGAAGCGGTTCAGCCCGTGATCGCCGAGGGGTTCGTCGGCGTTTTCGCCACCCCAGCCGTAGTTTCCGAAGACGCCCTCGTCGAAGTAGCCCGCCCAGATCTCGCCCCGGCGCGTCGCGCCCACGTGTTCGATGCCGTCGCCCAGGGTCTGTTCGATCACCGGCGTTCCGTCGGCGTCGAAGACGATCGCGTTGCGGTCCGGGCCGCCCTCGCGCCACCGGCACCGGGCGCCGACGATCAGCGTCCGGCCATCGGGCAACGGCTGCACGTGGGGGTGCGCCACCGGAAGCCGTGCGATCCGCGTGGTGCCGATCGGTTCCGGTGCGTGCACGCTCACGCGGGCCGCGACCGCATGGGGCGCCACGGCATCGGGAAACGTGGCCCAGCCCGGCTGCGTGGTCGTGGACCGCAGCGCCGCGAGATCTTCGGGCGTCGACCAGAGGGCCACGGCCTCGCCGGAGGGGCCGATCGACGCGGTCACCCGCACGTCACCTTCTTGCGGGGCAAGGATCTTCGCGTGGTGCCGGAGCCGGACAGTGGGCAGGGTCAGCATCTCGGCGCGCCGTTCGAGGTCTCGTCGGCGGTAGTCAGCTTCAGTCATCGAGAACATTCGAGCACGGTCAAGCGCCCGTGGCCCACCGAATTTCGCGAAGGCGCTCACCAGGCGCCCGGTTCGAGCTCCGCGGTCAGGTCGCGCCAGCCCACCGGTTCGCCGCAGTGGGCGCACGTCGGGCGGGGGTCGGCGGGGTGGCCGCAGTCGCGGTGGTGGAGGCGGACCGGGGGGACCTCGTTCTGGTACTTGTCGCCCCAGGACATGACGGCGAGGAGGATCGGGTAGAGGTCCGCGCCCTTCTCGGTGAGGCGGTATTCGTGCCGCGGCGGGGTGTCCTGGTACTGCACGCGGTCCAGGACACCCTCAGCGGTGAGCAGGCGCAGGCGGTCGTTGAGCACGTTGCTGCCGAGGCCCAGCTTGGTGCGGAAGTGGTCGTAGCGCCGCTCACCGCGGAAGCACTCACGCAGGATCATCATCGTCCAGCGCTCGCCGATGACCGACCACGTGCGGGCGACGGAGCAGTAGACGTCCTGGAGCTCGTCGTGCTTCATGGCAGCCATCGTAGGACAAGGCCGAGTAGGACAACTTTCGAGTCTTACCTGGTTGCGGGCATCGTGGCTGCCCCCTAGAGTCGGACTCGATCCGAGTCCCGGCGGCCGAGAGGACGACGATGCCCTTCTACCAGTTCACGGTCCCGAGCGGTGGCGCGACGCTGAAGCACCGGGCGGAAGTGGCGGCGGCGGTGACGAAAGTCCACGCCGAGGTCACCGGCGCGCCCGAGGTCTACGTGCACTGCTCGTTCACCGAGGTCGCGCCGGGCAGCATCTTCGTCGCCGGGGAGCCGGTGACAGGCCCGCGTCTGGTCGGCTTCCTCCGCTCCGGCCGGCCGCCGGAGCTTCGGGCCCGGCTGCTGCACCGGCTGGCCGACGACTGGTGCGCGATCACCGGCGACGCCAAGGAAAGCGTCGCGATCTTCCTCACCGAGATCCCCGGCGCGAACGTCCTCGAAGACGGCCGGATCCTCCCCGAGGTCTGAGCCTCAGAGCACCCGCCGCACCAGCTCGGCCTGTTCCTTCTGGTGCCGGTGGTGCGAACCCGTCGCGGGTGACGCGGCCGCGGGCCGCGACACCACCGTCAGCCGCTTGCCGGCCGGCGGTTCGAACTCGCCGCGCAGGAACGACCACGCTCCCTGGTTCTTCGGTTCCTCCTGCGCCCACACGAGGTCCGCGTTCGGGTAACGGGACAGCACCCGCGTCAGCTCCGCCTGCGGCAACGGCGACAACTGCTCCAGCCGCACCAGCGCGACGTTCCCGCCCGCCCGCGCGAGCAGGTCGTAGTACAGCTTTCCGGACACCAGCACGACCTTCTCGACGGCGGCGGGATCGAGATCGCGGGGGTCGTCGAGCACCGGCGCGAAGGCACCGTCGGTGAAGTCCGCGACGGCACTCGTCGCGGCCCGCAGCCGCAGCATGCTCTTCGGCGTGAACACCACCAGCGGCTTGCGCACCGGTGCGAAAGCCTGGCGCCGCAACAGGTGGAAGTAGGACGCCGGCGTCGACGGCTGCGCCACGATCAGGTTCTCCTCGGCACACAGCTGCAGGAACCGCTCGATCCGCGCCGACGAGTGGTCCGGCCCGCGGCCCTCGTACCCGTGCGGCAGCAGCATCACGACCGACGACGACTGGCCCCACTTCTGCTCCGCCGAGCTCACGAACTCGTCGACGATCACCTGCGCACCGTTCACGAAGTCGCCGAACTGCGCCTCCCACAGCACGAGCGCGTCCGGCCGCTCGACCGAGTAGCCGTATTCGAACCCGAGCGCCGCGTACTCGCTCAGCAGCGAGTCGTAGATCCGGAACGGCGCCTGCGTCTCGCCGAGGTGCGCCAGCGGTGTCCACTCCCGGCCGGTCTCGTGGTCGTGGAGCACGGCGTGGCGCTGCACGAACGTGCCGCGCCGGCTGTCCTGGCCCGCGAGCCGCACCGGCACGCCGTCGAGCACCAGCGAGCCGAACGCGAGCAGCTCCGCGAACGCCCAGTCGATGCCGCCCTTCTCCCCCATCTCCGCGCGCTTCGCCAGCAGGGGCGCGAGTTTCGGGTGCACGGTGAAACCCTCGGGCTGATCGGTGAACGCCGTCGCGATCTGTTTCACGGTCACGTCGGAGATCGCGGTCGGCCGCACCGGCGCGGCGCGCCGAGTCTCCGAAGAGGCGACACTGTCCACGGTGGTCTGTGCGAACGCCCGCTCCAGCCGTTCGCCGAAGTCCCGCTCGGCGGCCGCGAACTCGTCCTCGGTGAGGTCGCCGCGCCGCGTGAGGATGTCGGTGTAGAGCTTGCGCACCGAGGGCTTGGCCTCGATCACGGCGTACATCCGCGGCTGGGTCATCGACGGGTCGTCGGCCTCGTTGTGCCCGCGACGGCGGTAGCAGATCAGGTCGATCACCACGTCGCGCCCGAACTCCTGCCGGTAGGCGAACGCGAGCCGCCCGGCGCGCACGACGGCCTCGGGGTCGTCGCCGTTCACGTGCAGCACGGGCGCCTGGATCGTCTTGGCGACGTCGGTCGAATACACCGACGAACGCCCGTCCTGCGGCAGCGTGGTGAACCCGACCTGGTTGTTGATGTTGACGCGGATCGTGCCGCCGACGCGGTAGCCGCGCAGCTGCGACATCTGCAGCGTCTCGGCGACCACGCCTTCGCCGGCGAGCGCCGCGTCGCCGTGGACGATGATCGGCAGCGTCGAGAACCGCCCGTCGCCGCTGCGGTCCTGCCGCGCGCGGGCCACCCCGAGCAGCACGCCGTCCACCGCGTCGAGGTGCGACGGGTTGGCGGCCAGGTACACGGGCAGTTCGGCACCGTCCGCGGCGGTGAAGACGCCCTCGGTGCCCAGGTGGTACTTCACGTCGCCAGAACCGTCACCCGCCTCGGCGCTGTCCTCGAACTCGTCGAAGATCTGGCGGTGCGTCTTGCCGGCGATGGTGGCCAGCACGTTGAGCCGGCCGCGGTGCGCCATCGCGATGGTGGCGCCGGACAGGCCCTCGCCGGCCGCGCGGCCCAGGATCGCGTCGAGCAGCGCGATCGCCGACTCGCCGCCTTCGAGGCTGAAGCGCGTCTGGCCGACGTACTTGGTCTGCAGGAACGTCTCGAACGCCTCGGCTTCGGTGAGCTTGCCGAGCAGGTGCAGCTGCTCGCCTCGACCGGGCTTCGCGAACGGCTGCTCGACGCGTTCACGCAGCCACCGGCGCTGCTCGAGATCCTGGATGTGGGTGTACTCGATGCTCAGCGTGCGGCAGTAGGCGTCCCGCAGCACAGCGAGGATGTCGCGCAGGGCCATCCGCGCGCGGCCGCCGGTCGCGAACTCGCGGTCGAGGTCCCAGAGGGTGAGGCCGTGGGTGGCCGGGGCGAGGTCCGGGTGCGAGCGCTGCCGGTACTCCAGCGGGTCCGTGTCGGCGGCGAGGTGACCGTGGGCGCGGTAGGCGTCGATGAGCTCGTGGACCCGGGTCGTTTTGTCGACCGCTCCGGTGACCTCGGCGGCCCAGCGGAGCGGCTCGTACGGGATCCGGAGCGCGGCGAAGACGTCGTCGTAGAAGCCGTGCTCACCCAGCAGCAACTCCTCGACCAGGCGCAGGAACTCGCCACTGCCCGCACCCTGGATCACGCGGTGGTCGTAGGTGCTGGTGAGCGTGAGGGTCTTGCCGATGCCGTTGTCCGCGAGCCACTCGGCACTCGCGCCCTTGAACGCCGCCGGGTACTCCAGCGCGCCCGCGCCGATGATGGCGCCCTGGCCCTGGGTCAGGCGCGGCACGGAGTGCTCGGTGCCGATCCCGCCGGGGTTGGTCAGCGACAGCGTGAGGCCGGCGAAGTCGTCGACCTTCAGCGCGCCGCCGCGGGCGCGTTCGACGAGGTCTTCGTACGACGCCAGGAACTCGGCGAACGTCAGCGTCTCGGCGGCCTTGATCACCGGCACGACGAGCGTGCGGCGGCCGTCGGGGCGCGCCAGGTCGATGGCGATGCCGAGCCCCACGTGCTCGGGCGTGACGACGGCCGGCTTTCCGTCGACCACGGCGTAGTGGACGTTCTGGCCGGGGAACCGCTTCACGGCCTGCACCAGTGCCCAGCCGAGCAGGTGCGTGACGCTGACCTTGCCGCCGCCGATACGGCGCAGGTGGTCGTTGACGACGATCCGGTTCTCGACCAGGAGCTTCGCCGGCACCGTGCGGACGCTCGTGGCGGTCGGCACGGAAAGGCTCGCGTCCATGGCCGACGCCAGGGTTTTCGCGGTGCCGCGCAGGACGGTGACGTCTCCGTCCGGCTGCTCACCGGGCGCCGGTGCGACGGGAGGCTGCGTGCTCGGGGTGTCCGGGGTGTCCGGGGTGTTCGCCTCGGGCCGGTAGTTCTCGAAGACCGGCCACCAGGACCGGTCCACCGAGGTCTTGTCCTGCCGATACCGGTCGTACAGCTCCTCCACCAGCCACTCGTTGACCCCGAACCCTGCCGGGGACCCCTCGTCGACGTCCGTGCCCGCCATTTCGATCCAGCTCCTGTTCCCTGAGAACGCTCGTTCTCACCGCTCGACATCAGTCTACGCCCCGGAAGAGGACCGTTCGCCCGGCCCCGGATCCGGGGGAAATCAGTGGTGTGGCAAGCGATCCACGACGTGCACCACCGTCGGGACCTTGTACGGCGCGAGGCGATCGCGCAGCCACTCGCGCAACGTCGTGCCGACCGCCGGATCGGTGGTGACGACGTACGCGGCCACCGTCTCGCCCCACCGCGGATCGGCGACCCCGGTCACCCGGACGGCGGTGACGGCCGGATGCGTGAGAACGACCTCTTCCACCTCGTCCGGGTAGACGTGGAACGAGCCGGTGTTGATCATCCCGTCGAGCCGGCCGGTCAGCCGCAGGTAGCCGACGCCGGTGAGCTCGGCGGTGTCGCCGAGCCGGCACCAGCCGTCCACATCCGCGAAGGCGGGCGAAACCATCGGGCTGCGGGTGCGGACTTCCCCGCCGACGATCCGCAGGTCGACGGCGGGGACCGGGCGGCCGCACGTCCCGGCCACCTGCTCGTCGCCCGCGAGCAGGCGCCCGTGGTCGTCGGGGCTGAGGACGGTGAGCGGCCAGCCGGCCTCGTAGCGGCCGTAGAGCTGGCAGAGGGTGCCGCCGAAGACGCGGTGCAGACGGGCGAGCTCGGCCGTTTCCACCGGCGCGCCACCGTAGAGGACGCGGCGCAGCGAAGCCAGGCGGCCGGGGTCGCCCACCGCGTCGGCGACGCGGCTCAGCATTCCGGGAACGGCGAACACCGTCGTGATCCGGTGCCGTTCGATCGCCTCGGCCATCGCGCCGGCGGAGAACCGCGGCAGCAGAACCTGGGGCAAACCCAGGTGCAGGAAGGGAAAACTGCCGACCAGGCCGGTCGCGTGCATCAGCTGGACGACGGTCAGGTAGCGCTCGCCGGCGGCGAGCGGCGGGCCGTAGCCACCGGCGCGGTGGAGGTCCACGTTGATGTCGATGATGGCGCGCCAGTTGGCGTAGCTGGTGGGGATGCCGAAGAGCTCGCCGCCGCGGACCGCGCGCGGGTAGACGACCAGTGGCTGTTCCGCGCGGACGCAAACCCGGTCGAACCACTCGGGGCCCGGTGCCGGTGAAGCGTCGTGGTGCACCAGAGTCGCGGCACCGAGCGCCGTGCTCGTCCAGCCCGTCGGATCGTCGCGGACGTCGTCGTGGTGGCCGTCGGTCAGCACCGCCCGCGCGCCGCCGGCGTCGAAGATCGCCCGGGTTTCGGCTGTCGCCGCGGACGGTTCGACCGGCAGGCGCGTGGCCCCGGCCAGCTCTGTGGCGAGAAACGCCTCGAGCGCGGCCGCGCTGTTGCGGAACGACAGGCCGACCGTCGCGCCCGTCAGCCCGCGCTCGATCAGCCGGCCCGCCAGCGCCCGGGCCCGTCGCAGCAGGTCTTCGCCGGTGCGGGTCACGGTGCCGTCGGGGCTGGAGGTGAGCACGGTGTCGGCGGCTCGGGTCAGCGCTTCCCGGATCTCCCGGCCCGCTTCGATCCCGGAGGGACGGTCCATGGTGTCCTCGTCGTCGGTGAGAACGTTCATTCTCACGGTGGTGGTAGTCTAGGGTTCACTTTTCCGACCGTCAACGTCCGCTTACGTGAGGTGCCGTGACCAGCGCCGAGGAACTCCGAGACCCCGTCCGCGAGCAGCTGCTCGACGCCGCGGAGCAAGTGTTCTACTCGCGGGGCATCCAGGCCGTGGGCATGGACCGGCTGCGGACCGCGGCGAACCTGCCGCTGCGGCGGATCTACCAGCTCTACCCCAGCAAGGACGACCTCGTCGTCGCCTTCCTGCGCCGGCGCCACGAGCGCATGATGGGCAGCATCGCCGACTTCGTCGCCAAGGCCGACGAGCCGCACGCCCGCGTGGCCGCGATCTTCACCTGGCTGCACCGCTGGTTCTGCGAGGCCGACTTCCGCGGCTGCCCGTGGATGAACGCGTTCGGCGAGCTCGGGGCCACGACCCCGGCGGTCGCCGCCGAGGTGCACCACCACCAGCGCGAGTTCCGCAAGCTGCTGTCCGGCATCGTCACCGACGCCGGCTTCTCCCGCGAAGCCGGCAACGCCGTGTACTTGCTGGCGGAGGGCGCGGTCTCGGCGGCCGCCGTCCAGCGCACCGCCACCCCGGCCGCGGAAGCCCGCCGGACAGCCGAGATCATCATCGGCGCCGAAACGCCCGGCCCCCGTCGCCGCGGCGCCGCCCGCGCCCAGTCCTGAGCGCGGGCGGCCGCGGCCGTCAGGCCGACGGTGCGGTGGATTCCTCTGTGGACACCGCGAGAGCGGCGCCCCACTCGGTGATCCGGGTGCGGACGGCCTGCGCGGACAGGCCGACGCGGGCCCGCACGTCGTCGAGCTTGCCGTGCGCGAGGAACTCGTCCGGCACCCCGATTTCGCGGACCGGGGTGTCGACGCCGGCGGCGTGGAGCTGCTGACCGATCCGCGAGCCGACTCCTCCGGCGACCACACCGTCCTCCGCGGTGACCACCAATCCCGCACCGCGAGCAAGGGAGACGAGTGCGGCGGGCAGCGGCTTCACCCACCGCGGATCGACCACGCGGACCGTGAACCCGGCGTCGGCGATTCCCGGAGCCGCGGCGAGAACGTCCGTGGCCATGGTGCCGATGGCGACGACGAGCACATCGACGTCACCTTCGCCGGACTCCCACAGGACGTCGACGTCGCCCTCGCGGCGGATCGCCGGCACGCCGGCGACCAGCGGAGACTTGGGAAACCGCACGACGCTCGGCCCCTCGTCGTGGGCCACCGCCGCCCGTAGCGCAGCTCGCAGCGTCGGTTCGTCCCGCGGCGCCGCCTGCACGAGCCCCGGCACCATCCCCAGCAACGCGTAGTCCCACACCCCGTTGTGCGAAGGCCCGTCCGCGCCCGTCACGCCCGCGCGGTCGAGCACGAGCGTGACCGGCAGCCGGTGCAGCGCCACGTCGAAGAGGAGCTGGTCGAACGCGCGGTTGAGGAACGTCGAGTACAGCGCCACCACGGGGTGCGCGCCGGCGGAAGCGAGGCCGGCCGCGGAGGTCACGGCGTGCTGCTCGGCGATCCCGACGTCGTGGAAGCGCTCGGGGAACGCGCGCGCGAACTTGCCCAGGCCCGTCGGCTCGCGCATCGCGGCGGTGATGGCGACGAGGTCCTCGCGTTCGGCGCCCAGCGCGGTGATCTCGTCGGCGAAGACCGAGGTCCACGTGCGCTTTTTCGCGGCCAGCGGCCGTCCGGTGTGATGTCGAAGGCGGCGGGAGCGTGCATCTGCTCGACGTCGTCGTCTTCGGCCGGCGCGTAGCCGTGACCTTTGCGCGTGACCGCGTGCAGGACCACCGGCTCGCCGAAGTTCTTCGCCAGCGTGAACGCGCGTTCGAGGGCGGCGAGGTCGTGGCCGTCGACCGGGCCGACGTACTTGAGCCCGAGATCCTCGAACATCCCTTGCGGCGCCAGGAGATCCTTGACGCCGCGTTTCACGCCGTGCAGCACGTCGTACACCAGCGGCGCCTTCTCCAGCGCCCCCTTCACGGAGTCCAGCACGCGTTCGTAGCCCGGCTGCAGGCGCAGCTTGGCGAGCCGGTCGGCCAGCGCGCCGGCGGTGGGCGAGTACGAACGGCCGTTGTCGTTGACCACGATCACCACGGGCCGCCGGGCCGCGGCGATGTTGTTGAGCGCTTCCCAGGTCATCCCGCCGGTGAGCGCCCCGTCGCCGGTCACCGCGACCACGCACCGAGTCTCGCCGCGCAGTTCCAGGCCCTCCGCAAGGCCGTCGGCGTAGGACAGCGCCGTGGACGCGTGGGAGTTCTCGATCCAGTCGTGCGCGCTCTCCGCACGGGCGGCGTAGCCGGACAGCCCGCCGGTCTGGCGCAACCGCTCGAAGCCGTCCCGGCGCCCGGTCAGGACTTTGTGGACATACGTCTGGTGCCCCGTGTCGAACAGGATCGGCTCGTCCGGCGAGTCGAACACCACGTGCAGCGCCACCGTGAGCTCGACGACGCCCAGGTTGGGCCCGATGTGGCCCCCGGTCGCCGACACGGTCCGGATCAGGAACTCGCGAATCTCACCGCACAGCGCCACGCGGTCCTCGAAGCTCAGCCGCCGCACGTCTTCCGGGCTCGAAACGCCCGAGAGCAAGCCGGTCATGCCACTCCCCTCGCCCACCGGCCCACCTGGCCAGAGCCACCCGAACGTACAACACGGTGAGAATGGTCGTTCTCAGAGGGCGCGGTTCGGCGGGCAAACGGGTTCCTGACAATCTTCGGTTACCGTCCCCGCCCATGCGGCTGATCATGAAGACGACGGTGCTCGCCGTCGCGGCGATCGTGGCGGGATCCGGCACGGCGGTGGCGACCGGGGACCCGGCGGCCACCCGCCGGGTCGAGACGGTGGCCTACGACCTGGGTGACCAGGCGTTCACGCCACCGGCGGACCTCGGCTACGAAGGCAAGAACGAGCTCGACGGGGTCGTCTACTACCCGTCCGACTTAGCCGTCGGCACCCATCCGGTGATCATGATCGAACACGGCTCGTGGCAGACCTGCGCCGACCGCGCGGCGACCGACGCCAACGCCGCGGCCCAGGCCGCCCTGGCCGCGGCGCAAAAGGCCGGCGACGACGCGGAAGCGGCGCGGCAAAGCGCGATCGTCGAGCAGACGTCCGCGCGGATGTGGGCGTGGCCGTGCGCCCCCGGCGTCCCGCCGCTGCCCAGCGAGGCCGGCTACGAGTACCTCGGGCGGCAGCTCGCGCGGCTCGGGTTCGTCGTCGTGTCCATCGGCACCAACGGGATCAACGCGACGGCGGGCGGCCAGGCCCCGACCGTCTACTACGCGCGGGCGGCGCTGCTCAACGCCCAGCTCGCCCTGTGGCAGCAGCTGGCGTCGACCGGGCAGGGACCGCTGCGCGGCCACTTCACCGACCCGGCCACCGGAAAGCCGCGTGCCGTGGGCTTCCAGGGCCACCTGAACCTGGACGACGTCGGCACCATCGGCCACTCGATGGGCGGCGGCGGGGTCATGCAGCAGGCCGCCGACCAGCGCCGCGGCGACTGGCCCGCGGGGGTGACCGTGAAGGCGGTGTTCGCCCTCGCGCCCACCGACAACTGGAACGACGAGGCCGTGACGCAGGTGCCGTTCGCCCAGATGTGGGGCACGTGCGACCAGGTCAACACCGGCCGCTACTTCACGAGCAACTCCGGCCACAACCAGGTCCCGATCTACCGCTTCACCCTCACCGGCGGCAACCACGACAACTACAACACCCAGTGGTCCCCGAGCGGCCACCAGGTCGGCAGCTACGACGACGCCGTCCCCGGCACCCGCCCGGGCACCTGCCGGTCACAGTTCCCCGACGGCCCGCAGCAGGACCAGCCCCGGCTCACGGAGCCCCGGCAGCGCGCCATCACGTCGGCCTACGTCACCGCCTTCTTCCAGCGCTTCCTCAACGGCCGCACCGACTTCGACCCCGTCCTCACCGGCCAGCACCACCCGGCCGGTCTGCCGAACGCGATCGACGTCGGCTACACCCCGGCGGCCGGTTCGCGCTGACCCCGGCCAAGCGCCGCGGGACTTCGGCAGGTCCGCAACCGGCGGGAGCACCCGCGGCGTCTTCCTGAGGTCGAGAGCGAGGGCGGCGCGCCAGCCCATCGCGGCGGCTTTCCCTTCTCCGGACAGCAGAACTTCCCGGCCCTCCGCGGAGGTCCGCCACCGCTGGACGACCTCGGCACAGGTCGGCCCACCCGGAGCGGCTCATCGAACGGGGCTCGTCTCCGGTCATAACACTTGGCGGCGCGGCGCAGGTGGGCCGAGCCGGCCCGCCGCGGGTCAGCTCGACACGGCGAGGCCGTGCATAGCCGTGGAGAGCAGGCGTTCCATCAGGTCCACGGGGCCGCCGGGTTGCTGGGCCGCCCAGGCGAGGCCGAGGGCCAGGGAGATGACCTCGTAGACGGTGACGTCGGCGCGGACGCGGCCGGAGTCCTGGGCGCGCGCGAGCAGCCGGCCTGCGGACGAGCGCATCGCGGCGCACGAGGCGTGCAGCGCGGACTCCTCGTCCGCCAGTGCCGCCATGATCGACTCCGGCAGGCCCAGGTAGGTGCGCGCGCCGGTCGCCAGTTCGCCGAGCCAGGTGAGCAACGCGTCGGGTGCCGCGAGGTCGGGAGTGTCCGCCAGTGCCTCCGCCCGCGTGCGCAACGCGGCGAAGTTGCTGTCCAAAAGGGACTCCAGCAGCGCCGCACGGGTCGGGAAGTGCCGGTAGAGCGTGCCGATGCCGACGCCGGCTCGGCGGGCGACGTCCCGCAGCGACGCATCGGTGCCCTGTTCCGCGAAGGCCTCGCGTGCGGCGGCCAGCAGGAGGTCGCGGTTGTGCGGCACCCCGGACGGCGTGGCTTCGGTCACGCGAGCTCTCCCGCCTTGACGTCGCGGAGCACTGCTCCGTAGCTTTGAAGTGCACCGGAGCGGTGCTCCGGCCGACGTCGAGTGTACGCCGCCAGAAAGGACCACGTCATGCGTGCGGTCATCCTCACCGGCCCGGGCGAGCCGGAGGTCGTGGACCTGCCCGACCCCCACCCGACGGACGGGCAGCTGCGGATCCGGATGGCCGGCGCGGCGGTGAACCCGGCCGACCTGCACGTGATCGACAGCGGCCACACGGGTGTCGGGCTCGGGCTCGACGTGGCGGGGGTCGTGGACGAAGTCGGCCCCGGAGTCACCGGGTTCGCCGTGGGCGACCGCGTCGCGGCCCTGCAGTTCCCGCACGCGCCCCACGCCGTCGCGGGTGCCGCCGCCGAGTACGTGCTCGTGCCGGCCCAGGACGCCGCGCGGGTGCCGGACGGTGTCGACCTCCTCGACGCCGCCACCGTGCCCTGCAACTCCCTGACCGCGGCACAGCTCCTCGCCCTCCTCGGCCCGGCGGCGGGACGGCGGCTGCTGGTCACCGGCGCCGCCGGTGCGGTCGGGGGCTACGCCGTGGCCCTCGCCGCACAGGACGGCTGGTCGGTCGTCGCCCTGGCTCGCGCGTCGGACGCCGGGTTCCTCACCCGCGCCGGAGCGCACGACATCATCACGGACCTGGCGCGGGCACCCGAGGTCGACGCGGTGTTCGACACCGCCCTCCTCAACGAGGCCGCATTGAAGCCGGTGCGCGCCAACGGTTCCTACGTCGGCATCTTCCCGGGTCGCGAACCCGCACCCGAACGCGGCATCGACGTCACCTCGGCGGTCGTCTTCCCCGACGCCGCCGCTCTGACGCGGATGCTCGCCCTCACCGAGCAGGGCGTGCTCGAAGCGCGCCGCGCCGGCACCGTCGCGCTGGCCGAGGCCCCGGCCGCCTACCCGCGGTTCCGGACCGGCGGCCTGCGCGGCCGCCTGGTCCTCACTCCGTGAGCGAGCCGCGCACGACGGGACCGAAATCGTCGTACGCCGCCGCGACGTCCTCCAGGTCGAGCTCGCCCGGCAGGTCGTCCGCGTCCTGGCGCGCGAGCAGGTACGCCATGATCGCGCGCACCAGCCGCTCCTCCTCGATCCCGCCGAACTCCAGCTCGGACACCGTCGTGCTGTCCGACCTGAGCCGGATCAGGACCTCGTCCTCGCCGCTGGGGACGCTGACGAGGTAATCGTGTTCGGCGAGCCGCTCGACCCGGACCTGCTGCATCGTCACGCCCACCGGCTCCATTCCGAGAACGATCGTTCTCACCGGAACGAGTCTAGAAACCGCCGGCGACCGAAGTCAATCCGGGATGTTCAACCCCACGGTGGCGCGGTGAACCCGCCGAGCTCGCCTTCGAGCAGCCGCGCGAGGTGGATCGTGGTGTGGTCCTCGAACATCGGCCCCACCAGCTGGACACCGACGGGCAGCCCCTCGTCGGACAGCCCCACCGGCGCGACCGTGGCCGGCAGCCCGGGCATCGACGCGATCCCGGCCCACACGAGCTGGCCGGGGTACGGGTGCGCCACGCCGTCGACCGGAATCGTCCGGCCCCACTGGTCTTCGCTGTGGTCGTGCGGGAACGCCGGAGTCGGCATCGGCGGGCACAGCACGACGTCGAACTCCTCGAACAGCTCCCGCCACGCCTGGCGGTGCCGCTGGCGGACCGCGTCGGCGGCCAGCCAGTCGCGGTGGCTGATCACCGTGCCGCGCAGGTGCTCCGCCGCGAGACTGTGATCATCGGGCGCCACCGAAGTGGCCCGCTGCCGGAACTGCTCGTAGACCGGCGGCGGACAGCTCGCGCCGACGACGGCGTCGAACAGCAGCACGAACGTCCGCGCGGCCTCGACCGGATCGGGCAGCAGCGGACTGTCGTGCTCCACCCCCGCACCGGCGCGGGTCAGCACGTCGGCGACCCGCCGGATCCCGGCCCGCACACTCGCGGACGTCGGCATCACCGGGTGGTCCTCAACCACGAGCACGCGGTAATCCGCCAGCGCCGTGCGCCGCGAAGGCGGAAGTTTCCCCGACGCACCACGCGGCGTCGTGAGCGGATCCGGCTCGGCGAGCAGGTCGAGCAGCAGCGCGAGGTCGCTCGCGGTGCGCGCCATCGGCCCGATGACGGTGAGGTCCTTTTCGGACGGCAGCGGCGGGTTCGGCGGCGCGGTGTGCCCGCGTGAGGGCAGCACACCCTGCGACGCCTTGTGCGCGTACACCCCGGTGAAATGCGCCGGGGCCCGCAGTGAACCCGCGATGTCCGACCCGATCGACAGCGCGCCGAACCCGGCGGCGAGCGCGGCGGCCGAGCCCCCGGACGAACCACCCGGCGTCCGCGTGCGGTCCCACGGGTTGTTCGTGGTGCCGTAGATCGCGTTGTAGGTCTGCAGATCCCCGAGCCCCAAGGGGACGTTGGTCTTCCCGAGCACGACGGCGCCCGCCGCCTTCAGCCGCGCGACCGGCAGCGCGTCCTCAGTCGCGACGAAGTCCTTGAACGGCGGGATCCCCCACGTGGTCGGCAGGCCCGCGACGTTGAACGACTCCTTGACGGTCACGGGAATCCCCAGCAGCGGCCGGTCGTCCCCGCGCGCCAGCGCCGCGTCGGCTTCCCGCGCCGCCGCCCGTGCCCGGTCGAAGTCGCGCACGCACACCGCGTTGAGCTCCGGGTCGTACTTCTCGATGCGCGCGATCGCCGCCTCCGTCAGCCCGGCCGCGCTCACCTTGCCCGCACGCAGGGCGGCGGACAGTTCGCCGGCCGTCGCGTAAGTCCAGTCCGCCTGCATCGAGGTCCCCCACTCTGGGTTCGGATTGTCGAAGTCAGACTCTACGCAGCTGACTTCGACAGTCGCAACTCAGGGGTAGACTCGCAGCATGGCGATGACTCTGGAGGGCGCGGTCACCGACCGGCGCGGCTGGCGGGCCGAGAACTGCTCGATCACCAAGGCGATCGAGGTCGTGGGCGCCCGCGCGACCGTGCTCGTGCTGCGCGAGGCCTTCTACGGCACGACACGCTTCGACGAGTTCGTCGACCGCACGGACCTCTCCCCCAGCGTCGCGGCCGCCCGGCTCAAGCAGCTCGTGGAGCTCGGCGCGCTCGAGAAGCAGCCCTACCGCGAACCCGGCGCACGGCCGCGCGACGAATACGTGCTCACGCCGAGGGGCCGCGATCTCTTCCCGGTCGTGCTGGCGCTGATGCAGTGGGCCGACAAGCACCTGCAGCCCGACGGCGGCCCGGTGCGGATCGTCGAGCGCCGCTCCGGAAAACCCGTCAGCGTCGCGCCCCACACGGACTCCGGCGAGCCGCTGAACCTCGAAGACCTCGCCGTCGTGCCCAACGAGACCTGGGTGCGCCCGTGAGGTCCGCGGGGTCGCGGACCCGCCTCGCCGCCGACGGATTGGGAACCCGGCCGAAGTCGCGGGGCGGGGGACACGCGACCTCGGCCGGGTAGCTATGGGGACGGTGGTCCGTCCCGGTTTTCACCGCCCGCCGGGGATTCCCTGGCAGTCGGCACATTGCGGCGAGCGTTCACCCGAGCCGCGCTCGGCCCGGTCGCGCAGCCAGCCGGCCGGGAGTCCGAGCCGCGCCGCCTGGCCGCGCAGATCGAAGTCGTCCCAGCCCAGCAGCCGGTCGCTCGACCACCAGCGCCGCGGGCCCGCGTACTCGGTCACGCCGCACTCATCCCGCGCGGGTCGGCCGGCGCCGAAACGTCTTCGTCGGCCTGCGGGTTCGCCAGCCGGCACAGCGGCCCGCCGCCCGGGTGCGAGACGACGCGGCTGTCGGCGAGGAACCACAGGCGCTCGGCCGGGCGGCCGCACACCGAGCACGGGCAGCCGAAGAGCTGCAAACCCCAGCGGGACAACGGCTCAGGCATGGCTCGTCCTCTGCGCATCCGTGCGGCCCCGAGCACCGAGCACGGCCGTGGCGCTGCCTCGCGGCAGCCGGCCCGAACGCATCCGCTGCCGAGGTCCGGCCGGGACGCGGCGGAGGGCGGCCGTGCGTCCCCGGTCGGGCAAGCCGTGCTGGCGCATCACGCTTCCACCTTCCGATCCGGAGGAGAACTCGGGGGGCGGGCGGCATCTTGACGACCCGATGCCGGCTACCGCCATGGCTTTCGAGTCCTCACAGGATCGCCGCGACCGGCTGTGGTCCGCATTCCTGCCACCTGGAGTCCCTCGCCCCCGCTACCGGGACTTTCACCCGCGGGCCGGGGGCTGGCTGTCCGCGCGGGCGGCGCCTATTCTCGGGACGGGTGTTGCGCGTGTCCGACGAAACGATGGTGCAGCGTCGCCGGACCGGAGAGCGCATGCGGCGGCGCTCCAGCGGCGCGCTCGCCGCCGTGGTCGCGGTCGCCGTCGTCACGGGTGTGGCGCTGCTGCTCGAGCCGCATGTGGACTCCGTGTCCCTGCTGATGTTGTACCTCGTCGTGGTGCTGCCGGTCGCCGTGATCTGGGGAACCGCGCTGGCCGTGGGCACCTCGTTGCTGAGCGTCGGTGTCTACGCGGTCCTGTTCGCCCCGCCGCCGTTTTCGCTGCAGTTCGTCGACGCCCAGAACGCGGTCGCACTGGGGGTTTTCCTCATCACCGCGGTGGTGGTGGGGACCCTCGCGGCGCAACTGCAGCGCACGGCCCTGATCTCCGAACGCCTCACCGCCGAGCAGTCGGCCCTGCGCCGGGTCGCGACGCTCGTCGCGAGATCGGTGTCGCCGCCGGAGGTCTTCGAAGCCGTGACGCGGGAGGTCGGCCTGCTCTGCGACGCCGACCTGGCCCGCATGGAACGGTACGAAGTGGACGGCACGGTGACGGGTGTCGCCGCGTGGAGCCGCGTGCCCGTGCACCTCGCCGTCGGCACGAAGATCGAGCTCGACGGGCTCAGCGTCGCGCGCGACGTGCGCACCACCGGGCGGCCGGTGCGGCTCGCGAGCTTCGCCGGCGAGACGGGCGCGATCGCGCGCGAAGCCCGCAGCCTGGGCATCCGCTCGTCGGTCGGCTGCCCGATCACGGTGTCCGGCCGGCTGTGGGGCGTGATCGCGGCGTCGACGAAGAGCGCCGAGCGCTTCCCCGACAACACCGAGGCGCAGATCGCCAGCTTCACCGAGCTTGTCGCCACCGCGGTCGAGAACGCCGAGGCCCGCGCCGAGCTCCAGGCCTCCCGCGCACGCATCGTCGCCACCGCCGACCGGACCCGCCGGCGCATCGAACGCAACCTGCACGACGGCGCCCAGCAGCAGCTCGTCTCGCTCGCCCTCCAGGTGCGCGCGGTGCAGGCGCTGATCCCCGACGAGGCCCTCGAGGCCCGCGGCGAGCTCGATCGCATCGCCGACGGACTGTCCGACGCGCTGGACGAGCTGCGCGAGATGGCCCGCGGCATCCACCCGGCGCTGCTGGCCGAGCTCGGGCTCGTGCCCGCGCTCAAGGCCCTCGCCCGACGCGCGCCGCAGAACGTCGAGCTCGACGTCCGCGCCGACGGACGGCTGCCGGAGCCGATCGAGGTCGGCGCGTACTACGTCGTCGCCGAGGCACTCACGAACGCGGCCAAGCACGCGCAGGCCACCGCGATCACCGTCGTCGTCGAGACCCGCGCCGACGCGCTGCGCATCGCCGTGCGCGACGACGGCGCAGGCGGCGCCGACTTCGCCCGCGGCACCGGGCTGGCCGGGCTGAAGGACCGCGTGGAGGCGCTCGGCGGGCGGATCTTCCTCCACAGCCCGCCCGGCGACGGCACGGTGCTTCGCGCCGAGTTCCCGCTGGTCGGGCGGGCCGGCTGAGCAGGCGTACCGGCCAGCCGGTAGGTGAGCTACCCACTGGCCGGGCCCGGGAATTCCCGCTCGCCGTGACGACGGCGACCCGGTCGGGGTACCACACTGGGTGACCAGGCGGGGGGCAAAGAAGGTTCCTCGGGAAGAAGTCCGGTCATGACAGTCCACCACCACGCGAGCAACAGGTACTGCACCCGGTGCGGGCGCTGGCACAGCCACTGCGACGCCTGCGGCTGGTTCTGGTACGGCGCCTGCACGTTCTCGGAGGCGCTGCGGCGCATCCGGTTGCACCAGCTCGACGAGGTGTATGCGGACGGGGTGACCGGCCGTGGCCGTACCGGTTAGCGGGAATGCGCGCGCTGCGCGGTTCTGGGAGGGTGAACACGTGCGGTGCCTGATCGTCGACGACAGTCCGGGTTTCCTGGCCGCGGCTCGTCGGCTGCTGGAGCGTGAGGGAGTCACGGTCGCGGGGGTGGCCCGGGGCGGGGCGGAAGCATTGCGGTCCGTCGCGGAGCTGCGACCCGATGTCGTGCTGGTCGACATCGACCTCGGCGGGGAAAGCGGCCTCGACCTCGTGGTGCGCCTGGCGCACACGGACGCCGGGGGCTCGTCGGACATCATCGTGATCTCGACCCACGAGGAAGAGGACTACCACGACGTGATCGCGGAAGGTCCCGCGGTGGGGTTCCTGCCCAAAGCCATCCTGTCCGCGGGGGCGATCCGCGGCCTGCTCGGCGCGGCCGGCTAGCGGTTGTCGAGGTAGGCCAGCACCGCGAGCACGCGGCGGTGGTCGTCGGTGGTCTCCGGCAGGTCGAGCTTGGCCAGCACGCTGCGGACGTGCTTCTCCACGGTGCCTTCGGTGACCCAGAGCCGGCGCGCGATCCCGGCGTTGGAGCGGCCTTCGGCCATCAGGCCCAGCACCTCGCGTTCCCGGGCGCTCAGCGCGGCCAGCGGGTCGTTGCGGTGGCGGGCCTCGACGAGCTCCTGCACCAGCGCCGGCTCGACGACCGAGCCGCCCTTGGCGATCCGCCGGAGCGTGTCGAGGAACTCCCCCACGTCGGCGACCCGGCTCTTGAGCAGGTAGCCGATGCCGCGGCCGCCGGCCAGCAGCTCCATCGCGTGGTCGACGTCGGCGTGGGCTGAGAGGACCAGGATGCCGATCTCGGGGAGCTCCTCACGGATGGTGCGCGCGGCCTCGAGCCCCTCGACGGTGTGGGTCGGGGGCATCCGGACGTCGACCAGGACCAGGTCGGGGCGGTGCTCCCGCACGAGATCGAGCAGCGCCGTCGCGTCTCCGGCCTGACCGGCCACGGCGAACCCCGAGCGGTCGAGCAGGCTCGCCAGGCCTTCGCGCAGCAGTACGTCGTCCTCGGCCAGGACCACTCGTGGCACCGTCATCGCCACCACCGCTTTCGCCGCGGTGTTGCCCGGATGCCGCGGAACTCAGGTGGACAATCGTGCCATAGCGCTTCGGCCGTCACCAACTCGCTCGGCGTGTCACGAACCGACGAGCACCACGTGCAGGGTCCGCGGCCCGTGCACGCCTTCGACGCGGTTCAGCTCGATGTCGCTCGTGGCACTGGGACCGCTGATCCACGTCTGCGGCCGGTTCGGGTCCAGCAGCGCGACGGCCTCGGGCACACCCGGCACGATCTGGTCCTCCCGGACGACGCACACGTGCACGTCCGGCACCAGGCTGAGTGCGCGGCGGCCCTGGCCCGGGCCGTGGTCGAGCACGAGCGTGCCGGTGCGCGCGATCCCGACGGCCGCCGTGGTGACCACGGCGTCGCAGGAGTCGAGGTCCTCGGCGTCCGGAGTTCCGCCGAGGTCGACGGGGAAACCGTCCGGAACCAGGATGTTTTCAGCCGGCCCCAGCGCGGCGCGGACAGTGTCGGCCAAGTCGGCCGGCGCGCACCGGCTCAGCGTGGCGCGGTAGTCGACCACGCGTTCGGCGAACAGCGAAACCACGTCCGTGGGCGGGGGCGCGCTGCGGTAGCCACGAGGCACGGGCGTCTCGGCGCGGTCGGCCTCGCGCAAGGCACCGCGGACGGCCGCGAGGATCTCGTCGCGCGCGCTCATCGGCGGCCCGTCCGGCGCCACCAAGCGCGGAAGGACTCCGGCGGCGGCGCGGGCAGGTCACGGGCGCCGGTCCACAGCGAGGCGGGCCACGGCAGCCGCCGCACCGCGCGCCGGCCGCCGGGCAGAACCGCGCGGCCGAACCGGTTCAACGCCTTGCCCGCCGCACCCATCCCGCGTTCGGCGAGGGTGAGCCGCCGCGCGTCCGACAGCACCCAGGACGCGGTTTTCATCGCCACGGCTTCGGGTTTCGGCGCGCCGCCGCGGTGGGCGTCCACGACCTGGGAGCGCAGGTGGACCAGCACTTCGGGGATGTCGATGCGGACCGGGCAGGCTTCGAAGCAGGCGCCGCACAGGCTGGAGGCGTACGGCAGCGAATCGGTCTGCTCGTCGACGCCGACGCCTTTGAGCAGCGGGTTGAGGATCGCGCCGATCGGGCCCGGGTAGACCGAGCCGTAGGCGTGGCCGCCGGTGCGTTCGTAGACCGGGCACACGTTGAGGCACGCCGAGCAGCGGATGCAGCGCAGCGCCTGCCGCCCGACCTCGTCGGCCAGCGCTCGCGTGCGGCCGTTGTCGAGCAGCACCACGTGCATTTCCTGCGGCCCGTCGCCGGGCGTGAGCCCCGACCACGTGGAGGTGTAGGGGTTCATGCGCTCGCCCGTGCTGGAGCGCGGCAGCAGCTGGAGGAACACGTCCAGATCGGACCAGGTCGGCACGACCTTTTCGATGCCCACCACCGAAACCAGCACCTCGGGCAGCGTCAGGCACATGCGGCCGTTGCCCTCGGACTCGACCACGACCAGTGTCCCGGTGTCGGCGACCGCGAAGTTCGCGCCGGAGACGGCCATCTTGGCGCGCAGGAACTTCTCGCGCAGGTGCAGCCGCGCCGCACCTGCCAGCTCGGCCGGTTCGTCGGTCAGGTCCTCGGGTGCCGGCCGGCCCGCGGCGGCCATCCGACGGCGGAAGATCTCGCGGATCTCCGCGCGGTTGCGGTGGATCGCGGGCACCAGAATGTGGCTGGGCAGGTCGTCGCCGAGCTGCACGATCAGCTCCGCGAGGTCGGTCTCCCACGCGGTGATGCCCTGCTCGGCGAGCGCCTCGTTGAGCCCGATCTCCTGCGTGGCCATGGACTTGACCTTCACGACCTCGCCGACGCCGTGGCCGTGGGCGATCCGGGCCACGATGTCGCACGCCTCCCGCGCGTCGCGGGCCCAGTGCACGGTCGCGCCGCGGGACTGCAACGCCGCTTCCAGCGTCAGCAGGTGCTCGTCGAGGTGCCGCAGCGTGTTGTCCTTGATCGCCGCGCCCGCCAGCCGCAGTTCTTCCCATTCGTCCACCTCGCCGACGACGGCCGCGCGCTTGGCGCGGATCGTGCCGGTGGCGTGGGCGAGGTTGCGGCGCAGCTGGCTGTCGGCGAGGGCCTCGCGCGCGGCCGTCGGGAACGCCGGCATGCCGACGAACGTGGCACTCACGCGTCCTCCTCGGTCGAAGCCAGTACGTCGGCCAGATGCAGCACCCGCACGCCGGAGCGCTCGCGCGAGAGCAGGCCGCCGATGTGCAGCAGGCACGAGTTGTCGCCCGCCACGAGGACTTCCGCGCCGGTGTCGCGGACGTGGCGGGCCTTGTCCGCGCCCATCGCGGTGGACGTCTCGGCGTTTTTCACCGCGAACGTCCCGCCGAACCCGCAGCACTCCTCGGCAGCGGGCAGTTCCACGAGGTCGAGCCCGCGCACGTTGCGCAACAGCTGCAACGGCTTGTCGCCGACGCCGAGCATGCGCAGCGAGTGGCACGTCGGGTGATACGTCACGCGGTGCGGGAAGTAGGCGTCCACGTCGGTCACGCCGAGCACGTCGACCAGGAACTCGCTGAGCTCGTAGACCTTCGGCCCGGCCTCCGCCAGCCGCGGCTCCCCCGCGCGGCGCGCGACGAGCGAGTGCTGGTGGCGCGCCGAACCCGCGCAGGATCCGGACGGCGTGACGATGCAGTCGTAGCCGGCGAAGGCGTCGGTGAAGGCGCGCACCACGGGCACGGCCTCGTCGAGGTAGCCGGTGTTGACCATCGGCTGGCCGCAGCAGGTCTGCGCTTCCGGGAAGTCCGCGTCGACGCCGAGGCGCCGCAGCAGCCGGAACACCGCCTTGCCGGTGTCGGGGAACATCGTGTCGTTGATGCACGTCACGAGCACGGCGACCTTCACGCCACCACCCCCGCTCCGCTCAGCCGCGCCTCGGCGGCAGCCCAGTTCCCGCCGCCCGGCTGGTAACGCCGCAGCGGCTGGGTCTCGCGGATCAGCCTACGCATGGCCGCGAGGTCCGGCAGGCCGGCACCGAGGGCCCGCGCCTGCACGAGGACGTTGCCCAGCGCCGCCGCCTCGACCGGCCCGGCCAGCACCGGCACGCCGCACGCGTCGGCCGTCAGGCGGCACAGCAGCTCGTTGCGGGCGCCACCGCCGACGACGTGCACCACGTCGACCGGACGGCCCGTGACCTGTGCGGCCTGCCGGACCGCGCGGCGGTACGCGAGCGCGAGACTGTCCACAATGCACCGCACGAGCTCGCCCCGGCTCCGCGGCGGCCGCTGCCCGGTTCCGCGGCACGCGGCGGCGATGCGCGCGGGCATGTCTCCGGGCGGGAGGAACTCGGGGGTGTCGAGGTCCACGACGGCCGCCAGGGGCGGTGCGGCGGCCGCCTCCGCGAGCACCGTCGCCAGGTCCGCGGGCTCGCCGCGCGCGGCCCAGGTCCGCAGGGTCTCGGTGAGCACCCACAGGCCCATCACGTTGCGCAGGAAGCGGATCTTGCCGTCGACGCCGGTCTCGTTGGTGAAATTGGCCGCCAGCGCCGCCGCACCGAGCTGCGGTTCGTCGAGCTCCAGCCCGACCAGCGACCACGTGCCGGAGGAGATGTAGGCGAAGTTCGCACCGGGCTCGGCGGGCACCGCCACGACCGCCGACGCCGTGTCGTGCGAACCGACGGCGATCACCGGCAGCTCCGGCTTCCCGAGCTCCTCGGCCAACGCCGGCAGCAGCGTCCCGATCCGGTCGCCCGGCTCGCGCAACGGGGGCAGCAGCCGTGCCGGGATGCCGGCCCGCTCGGCGAGGCCACCCGCCCAGGTCCGCTCACGCACGTCGTAGAGCTGCGTGGTGGACACGTTGGTGCGCTCGGCGCCGACGCTCCCGGCCAGCCAGTAGCCGAGCAGGTCCGGGATCAGCAGCATCTTCTCGGCCGCCGCCAGCCGGTCGCCTTCGGACACCAGCTGGTAGAGCGTGTTGAACGGCAGCTCCTGCAAGCCGGTGACGGCGAACAGCTCCGCCGCGGGGATCGTCCGGTGCACGAACTCCGCCACGCCGTCGGTGCGGGAGTCCCGGTAGTGCACGGGGTTGGCGAGCAGCCGGCCGTCGGCGTCGAGGAGGCCGTAGTCGACCGCCCACGAGTCGATGCCGACGCCCGCCACCGCGCCGGCGGCGCCGAGCCCGGCCAGCACCTCGCGGTAGAGCCCGAGCACGTCCCAGTGCAGGGTGGAGCCGGTGGCACCGGCGACCCGGACGCCGCCATTCGGAAAGCGGCGCACCTCTTCCAGGTCGAGCCGCCCGGGCCCGACCGTCCCGGCCATCACCCGCCCGCTCGTCGCGCCGAGATCGACGGCGGCCAGGCGCAGCACCCGCACATCCATCAGCCGGACACCACGGTCAGCCCGAGTCCCAGCAGGTCCGCCACCGCCTTCAGCTCGGCGACGCGGTGGCCGGTCCCCAGCGCCCAGTGGTGGTTCACGCCGGTGGCCGACCACGCGTCGGTCCACTCGCCGGGGTCGCAGCCGAAGTCCACCCGCGAGGTCGTGTTCCCGATCTGCAGCAGCGGCCCCGGAACGACCTCGCCTTCGGACGCGACGAGCACGAACGTGCCGTCGCGCAGCTGGCCGAGGCCGCACAACGTCACCGGGCCGTGCTGCACGTCGAACTCGACGGACACGCCCCAGCCCCGCTTGCCGTGGTAGACGCCGAGCCCGCGCAGCAGCGGCTTGCGCGCGCTGATCGCCAGGTGCGCCGGGCCGTCGTGGCCCATCTCCACGACGTTGTCGCGGAAGTTCAGCGCCTGCAGCTCGGTGAACGAACCGCCGGCACCGAGCCGGTCCATCAGCAGCATCGCGAGCGACGCCCGCAGCTCGTACTCGCCGACCGTGGGCACGCCGCGGGCCGTGAGCAGCGAGGCGCCGAGGATAAACCCGGCTCCGACGCGCTCGTGGGTCTCCCCGTCGAGCCCGCGGTGGTAGTACGCGAGCGAGTCCAGCCCGAAGTCCCCGACGAGGCGGTCCAGCGCCACCGAAACCTTGGCGCCCCAGGCGAAGTCCTCCTCGACGACCGAATCGTCCACGGTGAACACTTCGCGGGCGAGGGCCATCCGGGCCGCCGTCTCGGCGTCGGTGACCTGCTCCACGCGCACGCGCAGGTCGTCGACCTCCAGGATCTCGACGTGCCCGCCGAGCTGCGCCGACACCAGCGTCGGATCGGTGGCCACGTCCATCATCCCCGGGTACAGGTGCCCGAGCAGGCCGTGACGCCCGTGCCGGAACGCCGCCCGCACGCCGGCCGCGGTGATCCAGCGCGCGATCTTCACCCAGGCCCGTTCGTCCTCCAGGTACCCGGACACCGACCGGAACTCGACGCCGACGCGGCGGAACGCGTTGGCCATCTCCGGCAGCGGGCAGGCCCCGCAGTAGGCCAGCCACGCGCCCGTGTCGAACGACGCGTGGTCCATCGCCTCGGTGGGCTGCAGGTTCAGCAGCAGCACCGGCGAGCCCGAGCGCTGCGCGATCGGCACCAGCATGCTCGACGTCAGGTACGTGGTGAGGAAGCCGATGATCAGGTCGCAGTCGGCCACCCGCAGCTTCTCCGCGGCGGCCGCGCCTTCGGCCGCGTCGGAGATGAACCCGGCGTCGACGACCTCGCAGTCCATTCCCGACAGCCGCTCCGCGACCCGGCGCGCCGAGGCCTGCAGCTGCGGCAGCAGGTCCGGGAACTGCGGCCAGTACGCACCGAGCCCGCCGGCGACGAGGCCGACGCGGGTGCGGCGCGGGGTGATGCGGTCCAAAGCGGACGGCACAGAGGGCACTGCCGGGACGGGCTGCCCGAGTGTGTCGGTCATGAAATGCTCTCCCTAGCGGAGGAAGGCCGCGGCGACCCCGGCGTCGACCGGGATGTGCAGGCCGGTGGTGTGGGTGAGGTCGCCGCCGGTCAGCGCGAACACCGCGGCGGCGACGTGCGCGGGCAGCACCTCGCGCTTGAGGATCGTGCGCTGGGCGTAGAACTCGCCGAGCTTCTCCTCCGGCACCCCGTAGACTGCGGCGCGCTGCGCACCCCAGCCGCCCGCGAAGATGCCGGAGCCGCGGACGACGCCGTCGGGGTTGATGCCGTTGACACGGATGCCGTGCTCGCCCAGCTCGGCCGCGAGCAACCGGACCTGGTGGGCCTGGTCGGCTTTCGCCGCGCCGTAGGCGACGTTGTTGGGGCCGGCGAACACCGCGTTCTTCGACGAGATGTACACGACGTCGCCACCGAGGCCCTGGGCGATCATCGCCTTCGCCGCGGCCTGCGAGACCAGGAACGAACCCTTGGCCATCACGTCGTGCTGCAGGTCCCAGTCGCGTTCCGTCGTCTCCAGCAACGGCTTGGAGATCGAGAGCCCGGCGTTGTTCACCACCAGGTCCAGGCCGCCGAACGCCAGCACCGTCGCGTCGACGGCCGCGGCCACTCCGGCCGCGTCGGTCACGTTCGCCGTGACCGCGATGGCCTTGTCGGTGCCGCCGATGCCGGTGGCGACCTCCTCGGCCGCTTCGGTGTTGAGATCGGCGATGGCCACGCAGGCGCCTTCGGCCGCGAGCCGTTCGGCGATGGCCCGGCCGATGCCAGAGCCCGCGCCGGTGACCAGCGCGATCCGCCCGGCCAGCGGTTTCGGCTTCGGCAGGCGCTTGAGCTTGGCCTCCTCCAGCGCCCAGTACTCGATGCGGAACTTCTCGCTCTCCGCGATCGGCGCATACGTCGACACGGCCTCGGCGCCGCGCATCACGTTGATCGCGTTGACGTAGAACTCCCCCGCCACCCGCGCGGTCTGCTTGTCCTTGCCGAACGAGAACATGCCGACGCCGGGCACCAGCACGATCGCCGGGTCCGCACCACGCATCGCCGGGCTGTCCGGCGTCGCGTACCGCTCGTAGTAGGCGCGGTAGGACTCGCGGTACTCGGCGTGCAGCTCCTTCAGCCGCGCGACGACGTCCTCCAGCGGCGCGGTCGCGGGCAGGTCGACCACCAGCGGGCGGACCTTGGTGCGCAGGAAGTGGTCCGGGCACGACGTGCCCAGCGCGGCGAGCCGCCCGAGCTTCTCCCGCGAAAGGAACTCCAGCACCACGTCGGCATCGGTGTAGTGGCCGACGTTGCGCTGATCCGTGGACGCGAGCCCACGGATCAGCGGCGCCAGCGCCGCGGCCCGCGCGCGGCGCTCATCCTCCGGCAACCCCTCGAAACCGGGGACGACGGGGCCGAACGGCTCGGCTTTGCCGCGTTCGGCCAGGAACTTCTCGGCGGTGCGGATGATCTCCAGCGAATTCCGCCGGCACTCCTCGGAAGTCGCGCCCCACGCGGTGATCCCGTGTCCGCCCAGGATCACGCCGATCGCCTGCGGGTTGGCCGCCTTCACTGCCGCGATGTCCAGGCCGAGCTGGAAGCCGGGCCGGCGCCAGTCCACCCAGGCGACGCGGTCGCCGAAGCACTCCTTCGTCAGCGCAGCGCCGTCGGCCGCCGTGGCCAGCGCGATGCCCGAGTCCGGGTGCAGGTGGTCGACGTGCGCCGCCTCGACGAGACCGTGCATCGCGGTGTCGATCGACGGCGCCGCCCCGCCGCGCCCGTGCAGGCAGTAGTCGAACGCGGCGACCATCTCGTCCTCGCGCTCGACCCCCGGGTAGACGTCGACGAGCGCGCGCAACCGGTCCAGCCGCAGCACGGCGAGCCCGGATTCCTTCAGGGTGCCGAGGTCGCCGCCGGAACCCTTGACCCACACCAGTTCGACGGGCTTCGCGGTGACCGGGTCGAGCACCTCGCCCTTCGCGGAGGTGTTGCCGCCGGCGTAGTTCGTGTTCCGCGGATCGGCGCCCAGCGCGTTGCTGCGGGCGATGAGCTCCTCGGGCACGGTCATGCTCATGCTCCCCATCCGGCCTGCTGCCCGTCGGCGCGCTCGGCCTCGATCTTCTGCTGGTAGCCGCTGCGGTGGTAGGCGGCGACCGGGTCCGGGTCCAGCCCCGCGTCCTCGCGCACCTCGGCCAGGATCGGCCGCACGTCGGTGTTGTAGGCGTCCATGAGCACGGCGTTGGCGCCGAGCACGTCGCCGGACTGCTGGGCCGCGCGCAGGGCGTCGCGGTCGACCAGCAGCGCCTTGGCCGTGGCCTCCTGCACGTTCATCACCGAGCGGATGATCGCGGGGATCTTCGCCTCGATGTTGTGGCACTGGTCGAGCATGAAGTTGATGCCGTAGGCCGGGTCCAGCGCGTCGCCGCGCACGATCTCGTACAGGATCCGGAACAGCTGGAACGGGTCGGCGGCGCCGGCCATCAGGTCGTCGTCGGCGTAGAAGCGCGAGTTGAAGTCGAACGCGCCGAGCTTCCCGGCCCGCAGCAGGAACGCGACGATGAACTCGATGTTCGTGCCCGGCGCGTGGTGGCCGGTGTCGATGCACACGGTCGCCTTCTCGCCCAGCTCGATGCAGTGCGCGTACGAGGTGCCCCAGTCGGGCACGTCGGTGGCGTAGAACGCGGGCTCGAACAGCTTGTACTCCAGCAGCATCCGCTGGTCGTCGCCGAGCCGGTCGTACGCCTCGCGCAACGCGGCCGCGAGCCGGTCCTGGCGGTCCTGCAGGTCGTCCTGGCCCGGGTAGTTGAGGCCGTCGGAGAACCACAGCTTCAGATCCCGCGAGCCGGTGGCGTCCATGATGGAGATCGCCTCGAGCAGGTGGTCGGTCGCCTTGCGCCGGATGCCGGGGTCGGGGTTGGTGACCGAGCCGAGCTTGTAGTCGTTGTCCTGGAACACGTTGGTGTTGATCGCGCCGATCCCCACGCCGAGGTCCTCGGCGTACGAGCGCAGGGCGGCGAAGTCGTCGACCCGGTCCCACGGGATGTGCAGCGCGACGGTCGGCGCGACCCCGGTGAAACGGTGCACGGTCGCCGCGTCGGCGATCTTCTCCTCGGGCGTGCGGGGAACCCCGGCCTGGGCGAAGACCTTGAACCGGGTGCCGGAGTTCGCGAACGCCCACGAGGGGGTCTCGATCCGCTGCGCCCGCAGAGCGGATTTCACGGCTGCCAGGTCGGGCAAGTCGATCACGTCTTTTCCTTCTCACGCGCTCGCGCGCTCGTCGTCCAGATGAAAAACCTCGGTGAGCAGGGCGAACCCCTCGTCGGGTCCGCGGTCGTCGAGGCCGGTGAAGAACTGCGCCATCTCGGCCTGCCACCGGGCGTTCACCTCGGTCTCGGCCATCGCGGCCTGTGCCGCGGCGAGGTCGTCGGCCTCGACGTAACCGATCAGCAGGCCGTCCTCACGCAGGAAGAGCGAGTAGTTGCGCCAGCCGGTCTCGCGCAGGGCCGCCTGCATCTCCGGCCACACGGCGCGGTGGCGTTCGGCGTACTCGGCCATCCGCTCGGGCCGGACCTGCAGCTGGAAGCAGTATCGCGCCACGATCTCCGTCCTCGGTGGACTCAGTGGATCCAGTGGACTCTGTGGACTCGGGAGGTCCGGCCGGGCCGAGCGGGCCCGGCCGGAGCCGCACCTCAGAAGTTGAACTTGTCGATGTTGTCGGCGTTGAAGACCGTCGGCGGGCCGAGCACGATCTCGCCGTCCGCGCCGATCGTGTACTCACCGAGCTTGCCGGCCTTGAACTTCTGGCCCTGCGTACCGGTGATCTGCCCCGAGCTCAGCGCCACGCCCGCGTAGGCGGCCAGGTAGCCGATGTCGGCCGGGTTCCACAGCGCGAACTCCTTGACCGTGCCGTCCTTCACGAACGCGCGCATCTGGTTCGGCGTGCCCAGCCCGGTGATCGCGACCTTGCCCTTGTAGCTCGACGAGCTCACGTAGCGGGCCGCGGCCGCGATGCCGACGGTGGTCGGCGACACGATCACCTTGAGGTTCGGGAACGACTGCAGCAGGCCCTGGGCCTCCTGGAACGACTTCTGGTCGTCGTCGTTGCCGTAGGCGATCTTGTCCAGCTTCAGCTTCGCGTACTCGGGCTTCTTGAGCTCGTTCTGCAGCACGGCGATCCACGCGTTCTGGTTGGTCGCGTTCGGCGTCGCCGAGAGGATCGCGATCTCGCCCTCGCCGCCGGCCAGCTCGTTGGCCATCTTCGCGAGCTGCTCGCCGATGCCCTGGGTGCTGGCCTGGTTGATGAACACGTCGCGGCAGCTCTTCGCCGCATCGGAGTCGAAGGCGACGACCTTGATGCCGGCGCTGCGGGCCTGGTTGAGCGACGGGCACACCGCGTTCGGGTCGTTGGCGGCGATGCCGATCACGTCCTGCTGCTGCTGGATCAGCGTGTTGATGTAGCTGACCTGTGAGGACGCGCTGGCGTCGTTGGGGCCGACGAGCTTGTACTCGCCCTTGAGCTCGTCCAGCGCGGCCTTGCCGCCGCCGACCTCGATGTCGCTGTAGGGGTTGTTGAGCTGCTTGGGCAGGAACGCCATCTTGACGCCCGTCTTGCTCGCCGCGTTCGGGTCCGCGGACGCGGTGGACGCGGCCGGGCCGGAGCCCGTGCTGTCGTTCTTCGTGGTGCCTCCGCACGCGGTGAGGCTCAGGACCAGGCCTGCCGCGCTCGCCAGCGACACGACGCCGGTCAGGATTCGTCGGGACATCTTCGTCACCTTTCTGGGTTACTGCTCGGCGCCGGCGAGAGCTCCGGCTTTCGGGGACGGGGATCGCCGCCTGCGCCGCTGCAGCGCGGCACGGGCGGAGGACAGGACGTTGGGCAGCAGCACGGAGATGATCAGCAGCACGCCGGTCACGATGTTGAGCGCCTCGTTCGACACGTCCTGCAGCCGCAACGCGTTCTGCAGCGCCGAAAGCAGCACCACCCCGCCGAGCACGCCGGGCAGTGTGCCCTTGCCGCCGAAGATCGAGACGCCGCCGAGCAGCACCGCAGCCACCACGGCCAGCTCCAGGCCGAAGCCGTTGTCGGCACGGGCGCTGGAGTAGCGCAGCGTCCACAGCACCCCGGCCAGCCCGGCGACGGCGCCGCTGACGACGTAGAGCCAGAACTTCGTGCGCCCGGTGCGGATGCCGGCGAAGCGGGCCGCGGTGTCGCTCGCGCCGGCCGCGAACACGCCGCGGCCGATCGGGGTGGCGTGCAGGACGACCCCGAAGACGATCGCGAGGATCACCAGTGGCACCAGCACGTTCGGGATCGAGCTGCCGCCGATCGTCCCGGTGACCCAGGCGGTGTAGGACTGCGGGAAGTCGGCCACCGCGCTGTCGCCGAGCACCACGAACGCGAGGCCGCGGTAGAGGGCCATGGTGCCGATCGTGACGGCGAGCGACGGCAGCTTCAGCACCGTGACGAAGAAACCGTTCACCGCGCCGAGGATCGCGCCGAGCACGATGCACAGCGGGATGATCGACTCGATCGTCAGGCCGGAGTTCCACAGCGAGCCCATCACCGCGGACGTGAGCCCGAGCGTGCTCGCCACCGACAGGTCGATCTCGCCGGTGACGATGATGAACGTCATCGGCAGCGCCATCAACGCGATCGGCAGCAGGTCCAGCAGCAGGAACGTGTAGTTGCGGCCGGTGCCGAAGTTGTCGATGGTGCCCGACGCGACGAGCAGGACCACGATCGCGATCGCGATGACGGCGACGTCCCAGCTCGCGAGCCGCGCCAGCCAGGCGGGGCGCCGCGCGGCGGTGGTGGGGTCAGACATGGGAGTCCCTCTTCTTCAGTGCCTTGGCGACCCGCACGGCGACCAGCCGGTCGGCGCCGATGGCCAGCAGGATCAGGGCGCCGACGATCGCCTGCTGCCAGAACTGGTCGATGTCCAGCACGGCCAGCGCACTGCCGATCACCGTCAGCAGGAGCGCGCCGAGGCTCGCGCCCCATACCGAACCGCTGCCGCCGAACACGGCGACCCCGCCGACGACCGCGGCGGCCACGACGTTGAGCTCGTACCCCGTGCCGGCCGCGGCGTCGACCGTGCCGAACCGGGCGGCGAAGAGCACCCCGGCGAGGCCGGCCAGCGCTCCGCTGACGAGGAACGCGATGGTGGTGTTGCGGCCGACCTTGATGCCGGCCAGCTGGGCGGCCTGCGGGCTCGAGCCCATGGCGTACAGCTCACGCCCGCCGCGGTAGTTGCGCAGCACGATGCCGGCGATCACCATCACGAGCACCGCGATGAGCACCAGCCACGGGATGCCGAGCACCGACGCGTCTCCGAAGTCGAGGAACGAACGCGGCAGCTTGTCGGCGTTGATCTGCTGCCCGCCGGCCCAGAAGTAGACCGCGCCGCGGAACGCGTACAGCGTGCCGAGCGTGACGACCAGGGCCGGGACCCGGCCGAACCGCACGACCGCGCCGTTGATCAGGCCGCACGCCGCGCCGACGACCAAGCCGGCGAGCAGGGCCACGATCACCGGCAGGCCGGGGTTGTCGCGCAGCATCGTGCCGACGGCGAAGGCCGACAGACCGAGCACGGACCCGACGGACAGGTCGATGTTGCGCGTGATCATCACGACGGCCTGCCCGACGGCCAGCACCGCGAGGATCGCCGTGCCGAGCAGGATGTCGCGGATGCTCTGCCCCGAAAGGAACCGGGAGTTCTGCGTCGCGGTGAACACCACGATCACGATCAGCGCCAGCACGATGCCCGACTCGCGGGCCTTGAACACGGTTCCGAACACCGATCGCCGCGCCCCCGGGCTCGCCTGGCGGGGCGGCGGGGCCGCCACCTTCGTCGCGTTCACGCCACAGCTCCCTGTCCCATCGCCGCGAACATCACCGAGTTCTCGTCGGCCTCGGCGCGCGGGATCTCCGCG
This sequence comes from Amycolatopsis sp. NPDC001319, assembly GCF_042896185.1. Lineage (NCBI taxonomy): Bacteria > Bacillati > Actinomycetota > Actinomycetes > Pseudonocardiales > Pseudonocardiaceae > Amycolatopsis > Amycolatopsis sp. NPDC001319. Next base: position 132,231 of record NZ_JBIAWY010000019.1, read on the forward strand.
ACGATCCGGCCTTCGCGCATCACCAGCACCCGGTCGGCCATGCCCAGCACCTCCGGCAGCTCCGACGACACCATCACCACCGCCACGCCTTCGGCCGCCAGCGCGGACATCAGCCGGTGCACCTCGGCCTTGGTGCCGACGTCGATACCGCGCGTCGGCTCGTCCACGATCAGCACGCGCGGCGCCATCGCGAGCCACTTGGCCAGCACCACTTTCTGCTGGTTGCCGCCCGAGAGCGTGCCCACCGCGTCGCCGAGGCGGCCGTACTTGGTGCGCAGGCGTTCGGTCCAGCGCAAGGCTTCCCGGCGCTCGCCCGGGCCGAGGAGCAGGCCGAGCTTCGACAGCGCTCTCGCTCGCGGAAGTGTCACGTTGCGCTCGATCGAGAGGTCCATGACGAGGCCCTGCTGCCGGCGGTCCTCCGGCACGAGTGCCATGCCCGCCGCCATCGCCGCGCGCGGCGAGTGGGGCTTGAGCTTCTTCCCGTTGAGCCGCACGACTCCGGCGTCGCGTTCGTCCACTCCGAACACCGCCTGGACCACTTCGGACCGACCGGCACCGACCAGCCCGGCGAACGCGACGATCTCGCCCGCCCGCACGGAGAACGACACGTCGCGGAACACGCCCTCGCGCGTCAGACCGTCCACTTCGAGCACCACGGCGCCGGGTTCCACGTCCTGCTTGGGGAAAAGCGCGTCGAGGTCACGTCCGACCATGCGGCGCACCATCTCGTCCACGGTCACGTCTTCCATCGCGTCGGTGGAGACGTGGCGGCCGTCGCGCATGATGGTCACGCGCTGGCACAGGTCGACGATCTCCTCGAAGCGGTGCGAGATGAACATGATGGCCGCGCCCTCGTCACGCAGCGCCCGGGCCACGGAGAACAGGCGCTCGACCTCGACCAGGCTCAGCGCGGCGGTCGGCTCGTCCATGATGAGCACGCGCGCGTCGGCGCTGAGCGCCTTGGCGATCTCCACGATCTGCTGGTCGGCGATGGACAGCCCGCGCGCCGGGCGGTTCGGGTCGATGCGCACGCCGAGGCGGGCGAAGAGCCGTTCGGCCTCGGCGCGGATCGCCGAGCGGTCGATCATCCCTAGCCGGCCGCGCGGGTGGCGGCCCATCACGATGTTCTCGGCGACCGTGAGATCGGGGAACAACGTCGGTTCCTGGTAGATCACCGCGATGCCCGCGGCTTTCGCGTCGGCTGGTGAGGAGAACTCCACTTCCCGGCCGTCCAGGAGCAGCTCGCCCTGGTCGGGACGGTGCACACCGGCCAGCATCTTGACGATCGTGGACTTGCCCGCGCCGTTCTCGCCGACCAGCGCGTGGGCCTCGCCGGCGTAGAGGGGGAAGGAAACGCCCGCGACCGCCGCGACCGCGCCGAACGACTTCGTGACCCCGCGGACCTCGAGCAGTGGCACTCGGTCGCGCTCCTGCCGCGTCATCGCGACCTCCGGGATTGAAAGGTTTCACAAACCTGGCGCGGTGACGCTACTATGCGTTCGAACGGGAAGTCAATGACGGCGATATCTCGACGTTGTCGCGGTTTTTCAGGCAGTGACCCGTGATTGTCACGTTTCAACACAGGGTGGGGTGACAGTGGAAGACTCGAGCGAGGTCGTGACCCCCGCACCCCGCGCGGCCGGGATCAAGGACGTGGCCGCGGCCGCCGGCGTCTCGCTCGGCACGGTGTCGAACGTGCTCAACCGGCCCGAGCGCGTGAGCCCGAAGACGCGGGCCAAAGTGGAGGCCGCGATGGCGGCGCTGGGCTTCGTGCGCAACGAGTCCGCGCGCCAGCTGCGCGCCGGGCACAGCAGCGTACTCGCCTACGTGATGCTCGACGGGCGCAATCCGTTCTTCACCGACGTCGCCGCGGGCATGGAGGACGCGGCCGCCGCGGACGACCTGTCCCTGTTCGTGTGCAACAGCGCCAACCTCGTCGAACGCGAGACCGCCTACCTCCGCCGGCTCGAACAGCAGCGCGTGCAGGGCGTTCTCATCACCCCGGTCGACCCGGACTCCCCCGCCCTCGCCGAGCTCGCGCGCCGGGGCACGCCGGTGGTCATCGTCGACCGCAAACGCCCCGGCACCGACCACTGCTCCGTCGCCGTCGACGACGTCCGCGGCGGCGAGCTCGCCGCCCGCCACCTGCTCGACCAGGGCCACACCCGCATCGCCTTCGTCGGCGGCCCGCTCACGCTCGGCCAGGTCCGTGACCGCCGCGAGGGCGCCCTGCGCGCCTTGCTCGCGGCCGGCCTGGGCCCCGACCACCTCGTCGACCTGGCCACTCCCCAGCTCACCGTCGAGGACGGCAGCAACGCGGGCCAGCGCCTCGCCGGCCTGCCGTCCGCCACCCGCCCGACCGCGGCGTTCTGCGCCAACGACCTGCTCGCCCTCGGCCTCCTGCGCAGCTGCGCGGCGCTGGGCATCTCCGTCCCGGCCGACCTCGCCATCGTGGGCTACGACGACATCGACTTCGCCGCGGCCGCCACGGTGCCCCTCACTTCCGTCCGCCAGCCCCGCCACCGCCTCGGCCGCACGGCCGCGGAGCTGCTCATCCAGGAGACGTCGGACCCGGGACACGTGCACCGGCAGGTGACGTACCTTCCGGAGCTGGTGGTGCGGGCGTCGACCCTGCGGACGAAGTAGGTCCATTGTGGATGACCGGTCATCCACAATGGACCTACTTCGGGATCATTCGGGCACGCGGGTGATCTCCGGCTGTTCCACCCCGTGCGGAATGTCGAACGACTCCTCCCCCGTCCGCAACAGCCGCACGATCACCCCGGCCACGTAGTCCGGGCTCTGCACGACCATCCCCGGGATCGGCGAAGCGCCGAGCTTGAACAGGCCGTCCGCGAACTCCGTCGCGGTGATGGACGGCAGCAGCAGCGACACGGCGATCCCGTCGGCGGCGAGCTCCTGCGTGAGCACCGCGCTGAGCATGTTCACGGCCGCCTTGCTCGCCGCGTAGGCACCCACGCCGACCGCGACGCGGCGGGTCGTGCCGGAGCTGACGTTCACGATGCGGCCGAAGCCCTGGCGCCGCATGGCGGGCAGGACGGCCTGCGTCACGGCGAGCAAGCCGACGACGTTGAGTTCCAGCGTCGCACCGAAGGCGGCGGGGTCGACCTGGTCGAGGGGGCCGTGGAGGCTGGCGCCGGCGTTGTTGACCAGGCCGTCGATGCGGCCGCGCCGGGCCAGGGTGGCGTCGACGAGGGCCGCCACCTGCGCGGGATCGGTCACGTCGGTGGGGACGGTGAGGGCGCCGCCGAGCTCGTCGCCGAGTGCGGCGAGCCGGTCGGCGCGGCGGGCGGCGAGCACGGGGAACGCGCCCGCCGCGTGCAGGCGCCGGGCGGTCGACGCGCCGATTCCCGAGGAGGCGCCGGTGACGATGACCGTTTTGCCGGCCAGGTCGATGAGGTCTGTCATGCCACGACGTCTACCAGACGCGGAGGCGAACCCGGCAGTTGACAACCTGGTCTTATGAGCCTAAGAAATACCAGACCACCGAGCCCGCGCCCGCGCGCCGGTGTCTGGAGGGAGCTACGGCAGCTCTGCGGATCCGGCGGATCCTGATCGCGACCACCGCACTCGTCTCGCTCGCCGCGTGCGGGTCGGGCGGCCAACCCGACGGCTACGGGCTGGCCGAACCCGGCACCATCACCGCGGGCGTCACGGCCGGCGACGCCCCGTTCGTCTCCCCCGACGCGACCGGCAAGCCGGTGGGCCTGCTGGTCGACCTCAACGACGTGATCGCCCAGCGGATGGGGCTGAAGATCACCTACCGGACGACCACCGTCAGCGCCGGGTTGCCGCTGGTCACGGCCGGGCGGCTCGACCTGCTCGCGATCGGCATGCTGCCGACCGCCGAGCGCAGGAAGAGCGTCGACTTCACCAAGCCGTTCTACCTGGCCTCCGACGACGTCGTGGTCCGCACCGGCTCGGCCGTGAAAGGCGCGGGAGACCTCGCCGGTCGACGCGTCGGCGCGGGGCTGGGCAGCGCGCAGGCCGACTTCGTGACCGCGAAGATCCCCGGCGCCTCCCTCATCTCGCAGCCCACCAACAGCGCGGGCGTGACCCAGCTGCTCAACGGCAATCTCGACGCGATGGTCCTGGCCTCCACCGTGGTCCCGACCGTGCTCCAGGAGAACCCCGGGCGGGTCAGGATCGCCTACTCCGCGCCGCACGAACAGGCGTCGGCGATGCCGGTCAACCGCAAGCTCACCGCGTTCGAGAAGGCCTACGGCGATCAGCTCAAGACCACGATGGACGACGGCACTTTCCTTCGCCTGTACGACAAGTACTTCCCCGGCGAGCCCTACCCGGCGCAGATGTTCACGTACTGGCCCCAGCTCCGAGACCAGATCCAGAAGGGCAGATGAAATGCGCCGACGATTCCGCGCCGCCTTCGCCGCGGCCGCGCTGCTGACCGTTTCCGCGTGCGGCGGCGGGGGTTCCGCGAGCCCGGACCCCTACGGCCTGGCGGTACCCGGCACCATCACCGCCGGCGTGCCGCAGGGCGACGCGCCGTTCGTGTCACCCGACGCGAGCGGCAAGCCGGCCGGGATGCTGATCGACCTCAACGACGTCATCGCGAAGCGCATGGGCCTCAAGATCACCTACAAGCTCTCCACCGTCGGCGCGGGTCTGCCGCTGGTCACCGCCGGCCAGTACGACATGATGATCGCCGACCTCACGATGTCCGAGGAACGCAAGCGCAACGTCGCCTTCACCACGCCGTTCTACGTGGACGCCAACGACGTGCTGGTCCGCTCCGATTCCCCGGCCAAGACCGTCGCCGACCTGAACGGCAAGCGCGTGGGCGTCGGCATCGGCAGCGCACAGGCCGATTTCGCCGCGAAGACGTTGCCGCAGGCCAGTGTCGTGAGCGTCCAGACGAACGCCACCGGTATCGACCAGCTCCTCAACGGCACCCTCGACGGCTTCGTCGTCAGCTCCGTGCAGGCCATCACGGTCTTCACCCAGCACCCCGGGCGGCTGAAAGTCGGTGTCTCCGTGCAGAACCCGCTGCCGGAGGCGATGGCCGTCCGAAAAGGACTCGACAGGTTCCTGACCGACTACGACAAGCAGCTCGCCGCCGTGGTCGACGACGGCACGTTCCTCAAGCTGTACCGCCGGTACTTCCCGGGGCAGGAGTACCCGAGCTCGCTGTACCAGTACTGGCCTTCGCTGCAAGCGCAAGTCCGGAAGGATCCCGCGGGCAAGTGACGACGGCGGCCGGGTTCACGGACCCGGCCGCCGTTCACCCTCGGGTCAGCTCCGCCACCAGTCCTCGAGCGGGGTGACCGGCACGGTGCGCTTGTGGCGCGTCCGGAGGAAGATCGACTCCACCTTCTCCGCGACCGCCGGGGTCACGTCGAGGCCTTCCAGGTAGTCGTCGAGCTCGGCGTACTTGAGGCCCAGGGCCACCTCGTCGGGCAGGGCGGGCCGGTCGTCCTCGAGGTCGGCGGTCGGCACCTTCTGCCAGACGCTCGGCGGCGCGCCCAGCTCCTGCAGCAGCGCGGCGCCCTGGCGCTTGGTCAGCCCGGTCAGCGGCGTGAGGTCGACGCCGCCGTCGCCGTACTTGGTGAAGAAGCCGGTGACGGCCTCGGCCGCGTGGTCGGTGCCCACGACCAGCAGGTTCAGCTGCCCGGCGATCGAGTACTGGATCACCATGCGCTCGCGGGCCTTGATGTTGCCGCGCACGAAGTCGCGCAGGCCGGGCGCGTGGCCCAGCAGCTCGCTCATCCCGAGCGCGGCCTCCGTCGCGACGGCGTCGGCGCCGGGCTTCACGTTCACCGTGACCGAATGGTCGGGCTTGATGAACTCCAGCGCGATCTGCGCGTCTTCCTCGTCGGCCTGCACGCCGTAGGGCAACCGGACCGCGACGAACGTGGCCTCGTGCCCCTCCTCGCGCAGTTCCTCGCTCGCCAGCTGGCAGAGCCGGCCGGTCAGCGAGCTGTCCTGGCCGCCGCTGATGCCGAGCACGAAGCCCTTGGCCGGCGTGGAGCGCAGGTAATCCTTGAGGAAGTCGATCCGCTGCCGGATCTCGGCTTTCGGCGTGATGACCGGCTTGACGCCGAGCTCGGCGAGAATCTGCTGCCGTAGGTTCTCCATTCGGCGTACTTTACTGGCGCCCGCCGCCCGGCCGGCCACCGCGCCGCTAGCCTCGGCAGGGCCCTCCTCCACCCGAAAGGAGACCCGCCGGTGGCCATCCTCTCGCTCGGCCTGCACCCTGCCGCCCTCGACTACAGCCGCCACCCCGGCCTCGACGAGGCCACCCTCACTGCCCGCATCACCGCCGGCGAGGCCGCCGTGCGCGACGCGGGCTTCGACTTCGTGCCGTGTTACGTCCCGGCCGACCCCGACGCGGCGGAGCGGCAGGTGCGCGACTGCGTGGCCGCGAACCCGGTCACCGCGGCGATGATCGGCGCGGGCGTGCGCATGGCCGCCGAGCACACGCTGCTGTTCGAACGGCTCGTCAACGTCCTGGTCGAGCTGGTCCCCGGCGTCACCTTCTGCTTCAACACGTCCCCGGAATCCACCCTCGACGCGCTGCGCCGGGTGGTCTGAGCACTGTCCTCTCCGGACCTCAGCGCGGCTCGCCGCCGAGAATCTCCTGCGCCAGGGCGAACAACTCGTCGGAACCGGCGGCCGCGAGGTACGGCAGGGTCCCCGCGTGCCGGCCGAGGATCACGCCGATCAAGGCGGCCGACAGGACCTCGGCGCGCAGCTCGGGGTTCGCCACACCCTCGCGCACGAACCGCTCGCGCAGCGGGGTGAGAACCCGGTGGCCCAGTTCCGCGAGCGCGGCCTCCTGGGCTTCCGCGTTGTCGTAGGGCCGGATCGCGGCCTGCAGGATCGGACCCGGCCCGCGCGTACCCGTGCGTTCGATCAGGTCCTTCAGCCGCGCCGGTTCCAGGACATCGGGGAGCTGCGCGCCCGGTTCGCCCTCGGCGCGCAGCACGGCGATGAACAGCTGCGCCTTGCCACCGAAGTAGCGCGCGATCATCGTCGGGTCGACCCCGGCGCGTTCACCGATGTCCCGAGCCGTCGTCTGGTCGTAGCCGCGGTCGGCGAACAGCTCGGCGGCGGCGGTCAGCAGCCGATCGCGGCTCGCCGCCGCGTCGCGACGGCGGGGAGACGAAGAGTCGGGCATCCCGTGCTTCCTTGCGTGCTGGGGTGATCTCGCGGATTTCAGTCGAGGCTGCGCGCGGGCTCGTGCCACCACGTCAGCAGGTCGTCGGACAGGCCGTCCGCCTGCCGCGCGCCCGCCTCGGCCCCGACGTCGATGAACCGCGCGTCGACAAGATCGTGGGGCTTCTCGTAGAACGGATCCGCCGTGATCACCCGTATGCGGTGACCTCGTGCGGTGAGGAAAGCCTCCTCCCGCGCGAGATTTGCGGACGGCATCGGCGCCACCACGAGCACCCGGCCCGGCTCCGCGGCACCGCCTTCGTGCCACTGCGGATCGACGGCCAGGTCGGCGTTGGTACCCGAGCGCACGCCCCGGTCGACCCAGGTCGCGCCGGCCACGCGCACCGGCGGTGCGACGCCCGGCGCCGCCGACGAACAGGCCACCGCCACGGCGACGGAGATCCCGTCCGCCGTCGACCACCCGCGGGCGAGGCCGGTGTCCGTGCTCACCGCGGTGATCCGGAGCCGGCGCGGCCACGGGCCGGCCGGCAACGCCCAGGACCACAGCTCGTCGGCCTGCTCCGCCGAAATCGGCGGCACCGCGGCGATCGCGGCCGCCCGATCCGCCGCGCCCGCTCGGGTCCCTCCGAGGTGTCCTGGGCGAGGCTCTGGAACAGCGCCCGGTCCCCTTGCCCGGCGGCGACGTTCCGGGCGCGCCAGGCCGCGCGCTCCCGCATCTTCGCCGGCACCGCCGTCAGCCCGGCCGGCTCCATCGTCAGCCACGCACCGACGATCGACCCGGCCGAGGTGCCCACGACGACCCCGGACCCGGACAGCGGCAGGCCCGCGGTCTCCAGCCTGTGCACCAGCGCCGACATCCACGCGGCGCCGACCGGACCACCGCCGCCGAGGACGAGCGCGGTCGGCGGAGGAGCCTCGTGGGATCGGGACATGGCACGTTCTCCTTCACGGTTGCCGAGACACGAACCACCCCGCTCGCGGGCTTGCGGGTACCGTCTCCCACTTAGTCTACGCCTGATGTCTACAGACGATGTCTACCGCTGTGGACTTTCTCCCGGGACGAGCCTGTCCCCGGCGGTGGTACTCACGGCGTCCGCCCGTTCGGCAAGGGCAGGTTCGGACCTTCTTCCGTCGCAATACTCGAGGCACAGCCACGCGGGACCGTCCACGTGCGACTCCGGCATCGGTCGCCGAGCCGGGAGAAGGAGATTTCCCATGACCCCCACCACTTCCCGCACCGGCCACTGCCTCTGCGGCGCCATCACCTACCGCTTCGACGCCGAGCCCACCGGTGTCGTCCTGTGCCACTGCGACGACTGCCAGCGCCACACCGGCTCGGCGTTCTCGCAGAACGT
>NZ_JBIAWY010000020.1:0-9468 GCF_042896185.1 Amycolatopsis sp. NPDC001319
AGCCACTCCGACCGCGACGCCGAGATCACCTGCACCACAACATGATCAACTATCCAGGCAACCAGACCCACACCGGGTTACGAGACATCCCTTAGGAGTGCGCATGCGGACTCCCCTCTGCGACCGGCTGGGCATCGAGCTGCCGATCGTCGGCTTCACGCCGTCGGAGCACGTCGCCGCCGCGATCAGCCGCGCGGGCGGCCTCGGCGTGCTCGGCTGCGTGCGGTTCAACGACGCCGCCGAGCTCGACGCCGTGCTGTCCTGGATGGACGAGAACACCGGCGGAAAGCCGTACGGTGTCGACATCGTGATGCCCGCGAAGATCCCCGCCGAGGGCACCCAGGTCGACCTCACCAAGCTCATCCCCGACGCGCATCGGTCCTTTGTCGACAAAGTGCTGCGCGATCTCGCCGTGCCCCCGCTGCCCGACGACACCGACGAACGCGCCGGCGTGCTCGGCTGGCTCCACTCGGTGGCGCGGTCCCATGTGGACGTCGCGCTCAAGCACCGCATCAGCCTCATCGCCAACGCGCTGGGCTCGCCGCCCGAAGACGTGATCGAGCGCGCGCACGCCGCCGGCGTGCCCGTGGCGGCGCTCGCGGGCAAGGGTGAGCACGCGGCCCGCCACGTCGCGCGCGGCGTGGATCTCGTGGTGGCGCAAGGATACGAGGCCGGCGGGCACACCGGCGAGATCGCGTCGATGGTGCTGGTGCCGGAGATCGTCGACGCCGTCGGCGCGCGGGTGCCCGTGCTCGCGGCAACACAACCGCATCCACGCCGCGGACGACCCGACGGTGGTCTCGATGCCGGTCGGCCAGATCGTCGGCCGTATGGACCGCGTCCGCCCGGTGGCCGACGTGATGGCGGACCTGGTGAGCGGCCACGAGGAAACGTTGGCACGACTAGACAAGACGCGCTGAAGCGGTCTGGTCTCGAAGCGCCGGAGAACGGCGCACCGCCTCGGCGGCACGCCGTCTCCGTCAGGCGAGTCAGATCTTCGAAGCCGCCGAGGCGATTGCGCTGGCGAAGGTGGTCACCTCGGTGTACACGCCGGGTGCGTGGGCGCGGGCGCAGCCGGTGCCCCAGCTCGTGATGCCGACCTGGACCCAGTCGCCGGCGGTGTCGCGGCGGAACAGGGGGCCGCCGGAGTCGCCTTGGCAGGTGTCGACGCCGCCGGCGGAGACGTTGCCCGCGCAGATTTCCGCGTTGGCGATGAGGCCGGAGTAGTCGCCGCCCTGGGCTTTGCACGTCGAGTCGCTGACGAAGGGCACCTGGGCCTTCAGCAGGTAACGCTGTTGCGCGCCGCCCTCGGTCGCGGCGCCCCAGCCCGCGATGGTGAACGTGCCGGTGTTCAGGGAAGCGCTGGACGCGAGCGGCAGCGTCGGGACGCCGGAGACGGGGCTCGCGAGCTTGATCAGCGCCCAGTCACCGCCGGTCGTGTCGTACGTGGTTGAGCGGTAGACATAGCTGGAGCGCACCTTCTTCGCGCTGGAGCTCTGCAAGTCGACCACGCCGAGCGTCGCCGTGATCGAGGAGTTCGAGCCGGTGCGCGTGACGCAGTGGGCGGCGGTGAGCACGATCTGCGGCGTGTACAGCGCGCCGCCGCAGCCCATGGAAAGCCTTACCATCCAAGGGAACTCGCCTTGCGCTGCCCGGCTGCCGCCCACCACCTGGGTGCCGTTCGTCGATGGCGGCGGGCCGGCCACGGCGGGGGTCGCGAGTCCGACCGCGGCGGCCAGCGCCGTGACGCCGACGAGAGCTTTTCCGAGCAGGGTGAACCGTCTCTTGAAGGTCATGCGGGAATCCGTCCTTCCGGTGTCCACAAGGGAACGGGGATACGGGGAGTGATGACTCGACTACACCAGACCCCGGTCAACCGGACAACCGACTTTCTTCGGATCTTTCGGGCGAACGGTCCCCTCGTGCCACAGAACCGGTTCAGTGCCGGGCAGTTCGCCTCCGCACGGCGTAGGCCAGCGCCCCGAGCGCCAGCGCCGCGCACCCCGCCACCACCGAAGGCCACGGCAGGCTGAACGCCAGCACCGCGCACCCCGCGAGCCCCAGCACGGCGACGAACCGCGGCGCCGGGTTCTCGTCCGCCCGCAGCCGCAACGCCGCCGCGTTGGCGATCGCGTAGTACGCCAGCACCGCGAACGACGAAAACCCGATCGCCCCACGGAGATCCACCGTCGTGGCGAGCACGGCCACCACCACGCCGACCGCCAGTTCCGCCCGCTGCGGCACCTCGAACCGCGGGTGCACCACGGCGAGCCCGCGCGGCAGGTACCCGTCACGGGCCATCGCCAGCGTCGTGCGCGAGACACCGAGCACGAGCGCCAGCAACGAGCCCAGCGACGCCAGCGTCGCGCCGGCCCGCACGACCGGTGAGAGCCACGGCGCGGCCGCCTCCGCGATCGGGTCCGGGCTCGCCGCCAGCCGTTGCGGCCCGAGCGTGAGCAGCAACGCGACGGCGACCACGGCGTAGACCACCAGCGTCAGCCCGAGAGCGAGCGGGATGGCCCGCGGAATGGTCCGCGCGGGGTCCCGTACCTCCTCCCCGAGCGTGGCCAGGCGCGCGTATCCGGCGAACGCGAAGAACAGCAGCCCCGCCGCCGTCAGCACCCCGCCACCGTCGAACGGCGTGAACGGCTCGGCCACGAACCCGCCCGACGTCGCGCTCCCGACCGCCACCGCCAACACCACCAGTGTGATCACCACGATCACCCGCGTCGCCAGCGCCGACCGGTGCACCCCGAGGCAGTTGACCCCCGTCACGGCCGCCACGACCCCGACCGCGATCACCGCCCGCCACGGCTGCCCCACCCCGGGCGCCGCGTACGCCACGACCGTCAACGTCATCGCCGCACAGCTCGCCGTCTTGCCGGTGACGAACCCCCAGCCCGCGAGGTACCCCCAGAACTCACCGAGCCGCGCCCGCCCATACACGTACGTGCCGCCCGACTCCGGGTGCCGCGCCGCCAGCCGCGCCGACGACGTCGCGTTGCAGAAGGCGACCACCGCGGCGATCCCCAACGCGGGCAGCAACCCGGCCCCCGCGGCGCCGGCCGCCGGCGCGAACGCCGCGAACACCCCCGCGCCGACCATCGACCCGAGCCCGAGGAACACGGCATCGGTCAGCCCCAGCCGGCGGGCGAGCGGCATGGTGGGTTCCTTTCACCGGGTGCGGGCAGCGACAGCCAACCACAGCGCGGCGCCGAAATCCCTGTGTCACACCTCGCGGCTCTCCCTCGTTCCCCCCGCGACCGCCATTCGAAGGGAGACCCCGTGAACGCCGTACTCTGGGCCGGGCAGATCGTCCTGGCCCTGCTCTTCGCCCTGTCCGGTTCGCTCAAGTCCACGATGTCGCGCGAACGCATGCTCGAAACGGGCCAGACCGGCGCCGCCGCCTACCCGCTGCCGGTGGTGCGGTTCACCGCGATCTGCGAGCTCATCGCCGTGGTCGGATTGATCCTGCCCCAGCTCACGGGCGTCGCGCCGAGCCTGACGGGCTGGGCCGCCGTCGGCCTGGTCGTGGTGATGATCGGGGCGATGGCCATGCACGCGCGGCTCGCGATCGTGCAGCACAAGGCCGCGGAGTGGCGCAACGTCACCGTCAACGCCCTCATCCTCGCCGTCGCGGTGTTCGTCGCCAGCGGACGCCTCTGAGGGAAACCGCGCTGACGCAAACAGCCCCGGGACAAACAACCCCGAGTCACTCCACCCCACATCTTCACTCTCCGTTCCCCACCGCGAAACTCCCCATTCCCACCGCTGAACGACCGTGGCGCTCGTGCGAATCCTCATCGTCGGTGGCGGCGTCCTCGGCACCATGCACGCGTGGCAGGCGATCCACCGCGGCCACGACGTCGTCCACCTCGAACGCGAGCCCGAAGCGCGCGGCGCGTCCGTGCGCAACTTCGGTCTCGTCTGGGTCAGTGGCCGCGCGGACGGCCCGGAGCTCACCACCGCGTTGCGCGCCCGCGAGCTGTGGCAGACGATCGCCGAGCAGACGCCGGCGCTGGGCTTCCGCGCCAACGGCTCGCTCACGGTCCTGCGCACCGAAGCCGAGCGCGCCGTCGCCGAAGCCGCGACCACGAAGGCCGACGCGGCCGAGCGCGGTTTCGAGCTCCTCACCCCGGCCGAGACCCGCCGGCTGAACCCCGCGCTGCGCGGCGACTTCACGGCTGCGCTGTGGTGCGAGCGCGACGCGGCCGTCGAACCCCGCACCGCCCAGCCCGCCCTGCGCGCGGTGCTGCAGAAGACCGGCCGCTACACCTGGCTGCCCGGCCGCGAAGTCCGCACGCTGACCGACACCGGCGTCACCGACGACCACGGTGACCGCCACGAAGGCGACGTCACGATCTTCTGCACCGGCGCGTGGCTCGGCGGACTCGTCCGCGAGCTCGCCGGGGAAATCCCCGTGCGCCGCGTGCGGCTGCAGATGGCGCAGACCGAACCCCTCGGCGAAACGCTGACCACGAGCGTCGCCGACGCCGACAGCTTCCGCTACTACCCGGCCTTCCGCAGCGACGCGCTGGCCGAGCTCGGCCGCACCCAGCCCCAGGGTGACGTCGCCGCCGCCCACGCCATGCAGCTGCTCATGGTCCAGCGCCTCGACGGCTCGCTCACCATCGGCGACACGCACGAGTACGACCAGCCCTTCGGCTTCGACGTCACCGAAGACCCGTACGAGCACCTCGCCGAGGTCGCCGGCGCGCTGCTGGGCCGGCCGCTGCCGCGCATCCGCCGCCGCTGGGCCGGCGTGTACGCCCAGGCCCTCGACCCGGCCGCGATCGTGCACCGGGAACGCTTGGCGGACAACGCTTTCCTCGTCACCGGCCCCGGCGGGCGCGGCATGACGTGCTCGCCCGCGATCGCCGAGGACACCGCGCGGGAGCTGGGCCTGTGACGACCGAGCTGGTCGTGCTGGACCTCGCCGGCACCACCGTCGTCGACGACGGGCTCGTGGTGCGCGCCTTCACCGCGGCGATCGGTGCTGCCGGAGTGCCCGAATCCGACGATCGGTTCCCGGCGATGCTCGCGCACGTGAACGCCACCATGGGCCAGTCGAAGATCACCGTCTTCCGTGCCCTGCTGCCGGTCGAGGACCTCGCGCAGCGCGCCAACGCGGAGTTCGAACGCGCCTATGCCGAGCTCGTCGCGGCGGGGGAGTGCAAGCCCGTGCCCGGCGCGGAGGACGTGATCCGTGGCCTGCGCCACGGCGGCGTGAAAGTCGCGCTGACCACCGGCTTCGCGGCCGTGACGCAGCAGGCGATCCTCGAGGCGCTGGGCTGGCGCGACCTCGCCGACCTCACCCTCGCCCCGGGCGAGGGCCGGCGCGGGCGCCCGTACCCGGACCTCGTGCTGACGGCGGTGCTGCGCCTGGGCGTCACCGACGTGCACAACGTCGCCGTCGCCGGGGATACGCCGTCGGACGTGCGCACCGGGTTGTCCGCGGGCGCGCGCGTGGTGGCGGGGGTGCTGACCGGCGCCGGCACGCGCGCCGAGCTCACCGAGGCCGGGGCGACGCACGTGCTGGACTCCGTGCGCGACCTGCCGGACGTGCTCGACTGAAGTTTCTGCCCCGCCCGTGCAACCACCCCGGCCCGGATTCCGTCCGCACGGTATGCGGACAACGGTGAAAGTCCTGGGTGTGAGCGTTCTGCTGCTTTCGGCCGCGGCGTGCGGCGGAGGGGCCGCGCCGGCGGGACCGGGCCCGTCCAGCGCGGCGCCGACTTCAACCGCGCCGACTTCAACCATGCCGTCTCCGACGACGCCGTCGGTGCCGTCGTCACCCACGCTGCCCCCGCCGATGCCGCTGCCGTCCCCGTCCGGCCCGCCGCAGAGCCGGCCGACGCAGGGCACCGCGCCCGGTGACACGGCACCCGCCGCCGGCCAGCTCGACGCGTCGGCGCTGCCCGCCGGCTACCCCCACGACGTGACGCTCGCGCAGGGCGGCAAGGTCGTGGTGATCCACGCCGAAGAGGGCGGCTGCGACCACATCACGGCCGCCGCCGGCGAGCAGACCGCGCAGCAGGCCGTCGTGATCGTCACGGTCACCAAGGCGCCCCACGGCCAGATGTGCCCCATGCACGTACGCGAGATCTCGCTGCCCGTGCCGCTGGCCGAACCGCTCGGCGGCCGGAAGCTGGTGCTGCGCCCCGGTCCGTGAGCGGATGCAACCGGATGCGGTCCGTGTTCCGTCCTTGATGCATGAGGTACTTGACGAAGCTGGTCGGCACGGGCTTGATCCTCGCCACGGTGACAGCCTGCGGCGCCCAGGCGACCATGGCCACGAACCCCGCGTCCGGAGGCGATTCCGCGGCACCGAGCGGCAGCATCTCGACCTCGCCGTCGTCGGTGCCGAAGCCGCCGCCCAACCCGCCGGGCCGGTCCCGGCTCGAGGTGCCGGCCGGCAGCACGCCGGTGCCCGCGGACAAGGTCGACGCGAAGGCACTGCCGTCGGGCTTCCCGCACGAGGTCTACACCGCCAACGGCGGCACGATCATCAACGTCCGCGCCGAAGAGGGCGGCTGCGGCCACGCCCTCGGCGAGGCGATCGAGCAGACCGCGCAGCACGTGGTGCTGGACCTGAGCGAGACCAAGGCGCAGACCGGTCAGATGTGCACGATGGACCTGCGTTACCCCTACATCTCCGTCGCGCTCGCCGCGCCGCTCGGCGAGCGGACGGTGGTTCTGAAGCAGTCACCGCCTCGGTGACGGCTTCGCCGAGGTCGGCACCGCACGGCTCGTCGGGGGGCACCGGACCGAGCCACCGGCACCGGCACCGGCGATCACCCGGGTGCCACACCCGCACCCGTGGCACCCGGGTGATCTCCACCTTCCCGCCCCGCGTTCGAATCGTGGGCGCACCGGCCGAGCCCTAGGCTCACCGGGCATGGGCACCCGCCAGATCTCGCGCACCGCGGTCGTCGCCGCGTCACCCGAGCAGCTGTTCGACCTGCTCGCCGATCCCGCCAACCACCCGCTGATCGACGGTTCCGGCACGGTCCGCCGCGGCCGCGACGGCGCCCCTTCCCGGCTCTCGCTCGGCGCAAAGTTCGGGATGGACATGAAACTGGGCGCGCCGTACCGGATCAGCAACACCGTGGTGGAGTTCGAGGAGAACCGGCTCATCGCGTGGCGCCACTTCGTGGGTCACCGCTGGCGCTGGCTGCTGGAGCCGGCCGGCGAGGGCAAGACCACCGTGACCGAGACGTTCGACTACTCCACCGCGGCCTCGCCGCTGGCGATCGAGCTGATGGGCTTCCCGAAGCGCAACGCCGACGGCATCGAGAAGACCCTCGCCCGGCTTACGAAGATGTTCCCCGGCTGACCGCAATGCGGCGTGAGCTGTACCGCGTTCGGCGGTAGGCGCGGACAGTTAGTTGTAGTGTGCTAAATGTTAGGATTCTACAACTACCTTGTGTGAAGGGGTACCGTGCCGGAGCTCAGCCGTCGGCGGCGCCAGATCGTGCTGGCGGTCTGCTGCATGAGCCTGTTCATCGTCGGGCTCGACAACACGATCGTGAACCTGGCGCTGCCCTCCATCCAGCACGATCTCGGCGCGTCCGTGTCGAGCCTGCAGTGGACGATCGACGCGTACACGCTCGTGCTCGCGAGCCTGCTCATGCTGTCGGGCTCGACGGCCGACCGGCTCGGGCGGCGGCGCACGTTCCAGACGGGCCTCGTGCTCTTCGGCGTCGGCTCGCTGCTGTGCGGTCTCGCGCCGAGCGTGGGCCTGCTCATCGCGTTCCGCGCGCTGCAGGCCATCGGCGGGTCGATGCTCAACCCGGTGGCGATGTCGATCGTCACCAACACGTTCACGGACCCGAAGGAGCGCGGGCGCGCGATCGGCATGTGGGGCGCCACCATGGGGTTGTCCATGGCCGTGGGTCCGGTGCTGGGCGGGCTTCTCGTGGGCGCGGCCGGCTGGCGCTCGATCTTCTGGATCAACGTGCCGGTCGTCATCGCGGCGGTCGTGCTCACCGCGGTGTTCGTGCCGGAGTCGCGCGCGCCGCGGCCGCGCCGGATCGACCCGGTGGGCCAGCTGCTGGTGATCGTGTTCCTCGCCGGGTTGACCTACGGCATCATCGAGGGCCGCGACGCCGGGTACGGCTCGCCGCAGATCCTCGTCGCGTTCGTGCTCGCCCTGGTCTCGGTGGCCGTGTTCGTGCCGTACGAACGAAGGCGGCGAGACCCGCTGCTGGAGCCGCGGTTCTTCCGCAGCGCACCGTTCTCCGGCGCCACGCTCACGGCGGTGTCCGGCATCGCGGCGATGGCCGGGTTCCTCTTCCTCAACTCGCTCTACCTGCAGGACACCCGCGGCTTCAGCGCCCTGCACGCGGGCCTGCTCACGCTGCCGATGGCCATCATGTGCGCGATCTGCGCGCCCATCTCCGGCCGGCTCGTGGGCACCCGCGGCGCGCGGCTGCCGCTGGTGGGCGCGGGGATCGGCACCGTGATCGGCGCGCTGCTGATGCTCGACCTGTCCTCGACCACACCGCTGTGGCGGCTGATCATCGCCTACGTCGTGTTCGGCATCGGGTTCGGCCTGGTCAACGCCCCGATCACCTACGCGGCGGTGTCCGGCATGCCGCGCTCGCAGGCCGGGGTCGCCGCCGCGATCGCCTCGACGAGCCGCCAGGTCGGCACGTCGCTGGGCGTGGCGGTGATCGGCGCGGTCGTCACCGCTCGCGTGCACGGCCCGTTCGCCGGCGGCCTCGCGGCAGCCAGCCACGCCGGCTGGTGGATCATCGGCGGCTGCGGGTTGCTGGTGCTCGTGCTGGGGCTGGTGACCACCACGCGCTGGGCGTACGCCACGGCGCGGCGCGTGGGCGTCGAAGAGGAAGCCGACTCGGGACTGGTCCGGGCCTGACATGGGCACGGAGTCCGACCTCGAGGTCGCCACCCGCGTGTGGGCCCGCGTGCGCGCGCTGGTGCTCGACCGCCACGAACGCAAGCGTGAAGTGTGCGAAGCGCTCGGCATGAGCTTCATCAAGATCAAGGCGCTGCGCCGGGTCGCGGCCCGGGCGCTGACGATGAGCGAGCTGAGCGAGCAGCTCAACACCGACCGGCCCTACACCACGCACGTCGTGGACGAGCTCGTCCGCCGCGGCCTCGTGCTGCGCGAACCGCACCCCGAGGACCGGCGCAGCCGCGTCGTCACCGTCACGGCCCCCGGCGCCGTGGCCGCGGCCCAGGCCGAGCGCATCCTGGGGGAGCCGCCGAAGTCGATGCTCGCGCTGTCGTCGGCGGAGCTGGCCGAGCTGGACCGCCTGATCGCCCAGGTCGCCGACGACTGACCCGACCACCCCAATGTGGCGTCGGTTGCGGTGAGCGCACCCAATGTGGCGTTGGGGGGGGGGGGGGGCCCCCCCCCCCCCCGGGGGGGGGGGGGGGGGGGGGGGGCGGGCGGGGTTAGGCACGGACCCGTTGGGGGGGGGGGGGGAGGACTGGTTTGGCGTG
>NZ_JBIAWY010000020.1:9478-136997 GCF_042896185.1 Amycolatopsis sp. NPDC001319
GGGCCCGCCGGCCCCCCCCCCGCCCCCCCGGCCCCCCCCGCCCCCCCCCCCCCCCCCCGGGGGGGGGGGGGGGGGGGGGCCCCGCGCGCGGGGGGGGGGGGGGGGGCCCCCCCCCCCCCCGCCACATCGGGGTGCATCGGGGCGGTGCTAGCGGAAGCTGATCTGCAGCACCGGTTCGCTGGTGGCGGCGAAGAAGTCGTTGCCCTTGTCGTCGATGACGATGAAGGCGGGGAAGTCCTCGACCTCGATCTTCCACACGGCTTCCATGCCGAGCTCGGCGTACTCGAGCACGTCCACCTTCTTGATGCAGTCCTTGGCCAGCCGCGCGGCCGGGCCGCCGATCGAGCCCAGGTAGAAACCACCGTGGTTCTGGCACGCGGCGGTGACCTGCTTGGAGCGGTTGCCCTTCGCGAGCATCACCATCGAGCCGCCCGCGGCCTGGAACTGCTCGACGTAGGAGTCCATGCGCCCGGCCGTGGTGGGGCCGAACGAACCGGACGCGTAGCCGTCGGGCGTCTTCGCCGGGCCGGCGTAGTACACCGGGTGGTCCTTGAGGTACTGCGGCATCTCCTCGCCGGCGTCGAGGCGCTCGGCGATCTTCGCGTGCGCGATGTCGCGCGCGACGACCAGCGGCCCGGACAGCGACAGCCGCGTCTTCACCGGCAGCTGCGAGAGCTGCGCGCGGATCTCGTCCATCGGGCGGTTGAGGTCCACGCTCACGACCTCGTCGGACAGGTCGTCCTCGGTCACGTCGGGCAGGAACTGCGCCGGGTCGCGCTCGAGCTGCTCGATGAACACGCCGTCGGCGGTGATCTTGGCCTTGGCCTGGCGGTCGGCCGAGCACGAGACCGCGATGCCGACCGGGCAGCTCGCACCGTGGCGCGGCAGGCGGATCACGCGCACGTCGTGGCAGAAGTACTTGCCGCCGAACTGCGCGCCGATGCCGAACTGGCGCGTCATCTCCAGCACCTGCTGCTCGAGGCTCGGGTCGCGGAACGCGTGCCCCAGCTCGGAACCCTCGGTCGGGAGGGTGTCGAGGTAGCGCGCCGAAGCCAGCTTCGCGACCTTCAGGTTGAACTCCGCCGACATGCCGCCGACGACGATCGCCAGGTGGTACGGCGGGCACGCCGCGGTGCCGAGGCTGCGCAGCTTCTCGTCCAGGAACCGCGCGAGCCGCTTGGGGTTCAGCACGGCCTTGGTCTCCTGGTACAGGAATGTCTTGTTCGCGCTCCCGCCGCCCTTGGCCATGAACAGGAACTCGTAGGACGGGTCGCCTTCACCGTCTTTGTGGTACAGCTCGACCTGCGCCGGCAGGTTGGTGCCGGTGTTGCGCTCTTCCCAGAAGTTGGTGGGCGCCATCTGCGAATAGCGCAGGTTCAGCTGCTGGTAGGCGTCGAAGATGCCCTCCGACAGGGCCCGCTCGTCGTCACCTCCGGTCAGCACGCCCTCGGACCGCTTGCCGATGACGATGGCCGTGCCGGTGTCCTGGCACATCGGCAGCACGCCGCCGGCCGAGATGGCCGCGTTGCGCAGCAGGTCCATCGCGACGAACCGGTCGTTGCCGCTCGCCTCGGGGTCGTCGACGATCGCCCGCAGCTGCTGCAGGTGTGACGTACGCAACAGGTGCTGGATGTCCGTGATGGCGGTGCGCGCGAGCGTGGTCAGCGCCGCGGGGTCGACCTTGAGGAACTTCCGGCCGGCCGCTTCGACGGTTTCGACGCCGTCGGCGGTGACCAGCCGGTACTCGGTGGTGGTGTCCTTGCCCAGCGGCAGGACTTCGGTGTGCTGAAACGTGGTGGACGGCACAGCCAGGCTCCTTTGCCCTGATCGGGATCCGACCACGGTACTCAGCGGTCTCCGGCGCCCCGCACACCCGCGCGGCGACTGTGTTGCAGGGCACTTCGGGAGTTTGGTTCGGGAGGCCGGGCCCACCCCGACGGACCCGACCTCCCGGGGAAAGCGGCCGGATGCGTACACCCGCCGCGTGGCTCACACCTGGCGTTCCGTTCGCCTAGCACGACAGTCTCGTGACGTAGGTCATAAGTCAACGCGGCCGAACGGGTGTTGCCCACTGGTTGCTACCCACTCACCAACAGGCTCAAACGCCCGTGATCGTTCGCCGCGGCCCGCCTGCGAAAACGGCCCAAAAAACGGCCCGGGAACGCCGAAGACCCCGTGGACCGGGGGCCACGGGGTCTTCGGGTTTCAACGACTTAGGACGCGTACGCGCGCAGGCGGTCGGCTCGCTCGCCCTGGCGGAGCTTCGCCATGACCTCACGCTCGATCTGACGCACGCGCTCGCGCGAGAGACCGAAGTGCTTGCCGATCTGGTCCAGCGTGCGGGGCTGGCCGTCGTCGAGGCCGTAGCGCAGGCGGATGACGTGCTGTTCGCGGTCGTCGAGCGTCGCGAGGACGCGGCGCAGGTCGTCCTGCAGGAGACCGGAGATGACGGCGCTCTCGGCGTCGGTCGCTTCGGAGTCCTCGATGAAGTCGCCCAGCGGGGCGTCTTCCTCGGCGCCCACGGGCATGTCGAGGCTCACCGGGTCGCGCGACTGGTCGAGCAGGTCCGAGATCTTGTGCACCGGGATGCCCGACTCGGCGGCCAGCTCTTCGTGCGTCGCGTCACGGCCGAGCTGCTGGTGCAGGTCGCGGCGGATGCGGGCGAGCTTGTTGACCTGCTCCACGAGGTGGACCGGCAGCCGGATGGTGCGACCCTGGTCGGCCATCCCCCTGGTGATGGCCTGGCGGATCCACCAGGTGGCGTAGGTCGAGAACTTGAACCCCTTGGAGTAGTCGAACTTCTCCACCGCGCGGATCAGACCCAGGTTCCCCTCCTGGATCAGATCGAGCAGCGGCATCCCCCGGCCGGTGTAGCGCTTCGCGAGCGAGACCACGAGGCGGAGGTTGGCCTCCAGCAGGTGGTTCTTCGCCACGTGCCCGTCGCGCACCAGCGCGGTGAGCTCGGTGCGGCGCTTGGCCGTGAGGTCTTCGGCGGTGTCGAGCATGTGCTGCGCGAACACGCCCGCCTCGATGCGCTTGGCCAGCTCGACCTCATCGGCCGCGGTGAGCAGCGCGGTCTTGCCGATGCCGTTCAGGTACACGCGCACCAGGTCGGCGGCCGGGCTTTGGGCGTCGAGGTCGGCGTCCGTGAGCGTCCCCACACTCACGGGTTCCTCGTTCTGCTGTGCTGGAATCCCACGCTCGCGAATCCCGCGCGCTTCGCGTTCGAGAGTCTGGACTGACATTCTCTGCCTCCCCGGTCACGGGCTGAACGTGTCTCGCCTGTACTGCGCCTTCGGTGTCGGGCCCTGTGGAAACCCTGACCGCCGGCCCAGCCGGCTTAGCTGGACACTTGTGGTAACGCGTCGGGTTTCCAAAACGTTCCCGGCTCGCTGAAGAAAGGACGGGCACACCCGTCGACCGGTTGCTCCACCAAAACTGAGCTTTTGCTGAGAAGCACGCCACAGCGGGAATAATCATGAGAATTCCATGAGAATCCGCGCATGAGGTGAACCGCTCGGTGCCCGGATACGTTCCCGGGCACCGAGAGCGGCGCAGCGGAAGTGGTCTAGACCTCGACGAGAACGGTGAACGGACCGTCGTTCACGCTCGCCACCGCCATCATCGCGCCGAAGCGCCCGGTGGCCACGGATGCCCCACGGTCACGCAACTCCTGCACCACCGCGTCCACCAGGGGCTCGGCCACTTCCGGGCGCGCGGCGGCGACAAAGGACGGCCGGCGGCCCTTGCGCGTGTCGCCGTAGAGCGTGAACTGGGACACCACCAGCAACGGCGCGCCCGCGGTCGCGCAGGACTGCTCGTCGCGCAGGATCCGCAGTTCGTGGAGCTTGCGCGCCATCGTCGCCGCTTTCACCCGATCGTCGTCGGCGTGAATTCCCAGCAGCACCAACAGTCCCGGTTCTTCGAGCGCGCCGATCACCTCTTCCTCGACCGTGACACTCGCCCGGGTGACCCGCGCCGCGACGGCCCTCACCGCGACGTCGAAGAGCCGGCCGGCACGAGCATCCCGTGCCGCACGAGCTCCCGCACCACGGGCAGCGCGGCGGTGGCCAGTTCGGCCGGGTCGAGGCCCTGCGCGGCCGCCAGCAGCTCCACGAGGTCCTCCAGCGCCAGCACGCCCCGGCAGCCGGCCAGCAGCCGCGTGGCGAGCTCGTCGACCTCGTGCTGCCACCCGGGTCCGTCGGTGCGGTGCAGGCGCCGCACGGTGGTCTCCCAGCCCTCGTCGCCGGGGGAGTCGACGCGTTCCAGCAGCACGCTGTCGGGCACGCGGAAGGCGGTCTCCATGAGCTCGTCGCCGTGCGTGCGCAGCCAGTCGACGCGGTCGAGCCAGTTCGCGGCCTCCGGGCCGAGCGGGTCGTCGTAGGCCTGGCGCAGGTCTTCGCACACCACGGTCGGCGTCTTCCCGGCCGCGCGGCGGAGCGTGACGAAGCCGAAGCCGATGCCCTGCACGCGGTTCTCGGTGAACCAGTCGAGCCAGGCGGCGGCTTTCACGCGGCCTTCGGGCGAGCGCGGGTCGATGCCCTCGTCGCGCAGCCAGGTGCCCACGTACAGCGCGGGGTCGGCGACGTCGCGCTGCACGAACCAGGCGTCCGTCTCCGCCGGCAGCCAGCGCGCCACCCGATCGGCCCAGTCCTCACCGCCCGTGTGGAGCCAGGAAGCCAGCAGCTGCCCCGTGCCGCCGTCGTTGAGGAACCCCGGCAGCTGGCGCACGACGAGCGCGCTGGCGTCGTCGCCGGCCAGGCCCGAGTCGCGATAGGTGTAGTCCACGCGCGGTGGTCCGACCACGAACGGCGGGTTGCACACGATCTGGTCGAACCGGCGCCGCGCGACCGGCGCGAACCACTCGCCGCGCACCAGCTCCACGTCGAGCTCGTTGAGCCGGAACGTGCCGGCGGCCAGCGCCAGCGCCCGCGCGGAGACGTCCGTGGCCGTCACGCGCTGGGCGTGGCGCGTGGCGTGCAGGGCCTGCACGCCGTTGCCGGTGCCGACGTCGAGCAGGGTGCCGACCGGGCGCCGGCTGGTGGCGCGGATGAGGCTGAGCGAGGCGTGGCCGACGCCGAGCACGTGGTCCTCGGGCACGACGTGGCCGAGCATGTCGGCGTCGAGGTCGGCCACGACCCACCACGAGCCCTCCTCGTCGCCGTGCGGGCGGATGTCCAGGGCGGCTTTGTACCCGTCCGTGTCGGCGGCGAGGATGCCCGCGGCGACGGCGGCTTCCGGGGTCAGCGGCGAAAAAGCGGACTCCACGGACTTTTCGGGCTCGGTGAGGCCGAGGAGGAACAGCCGCACGAGCGTGCCGAGGTCGCCCGCGTCGAGGCTCGCGCGCCGGGCGGGCTCGGGCTCGCCGCGGCCCAGCGCCGCGTGGGCCGCGCCACCGAGGGCGTCGACCACCCCGTCGGCGTCGTACTCGGCGCGCCGGAAGGCCTCGCGCAACCGCGCGCAGACGTCGTCGGACAGGTCGGGCAGAGGCGTGTTCGTGCTCACGGTGGGTAAGCCTGCCACGATGGGTTCCGTGACCTCCCATCCCGTCGAACGTGTCCTCGCCCCGCTCGCCGCGGCCCTGCCCGGCCTCGAGGCGCTCTACGTCGACTTCCACCGCCACCCCGAGCTGGCGTTCGCCGAGACCCGCACCGCGGCCGAGCTGGCGCGCCGGCTCGGCGCCGACGGGTTCGAGGTCCACCCCGGCGTCGGCCGCACCGGCGTGGTCGGCGTGCTGCGCAACGGCGAAGGCCCCACGGTGATGCTGCGCGCCGACATCGACGCGCTGCCGGTCGAGGAGAAGACCGGCCTCGAGTACGCGAGCACCGCGCGCGGCGTCGACGAGGCGGGCAACGACGTGCCCGTGATGCACGCCTGCGGGCACGACATGCACGCCACCTGGCTCTCGGGCGCCGCGAGCCTGCTCGCCGCCGGGCGCGAGGAGTGGTCCGGCACGCTGCTGGTCGTGTTCCAGCCGGCGGAAGAGGGCAACGGCGGGGCGTCCGAGATGATCGCCGACGGCCTGTTCGACCTGGCCGGGAGCCCCGACGTCGTCTTCGGCCAGCACCTCGTGCCCGGCCCGGCCGGCTGGGTCCTCACCAGGCCGGGTGTGCTCATGGCGGCGTCCGACACCCTGCGCATCACGCTGCACGGGCGCGGCGGCCACGGCTCGCGGCCCGAGACCACCGTGGACCCGGCCGTGATGGCGGCCTCGGTGGTGCTGAAGCTGCAGACGGTGGTCTCCCGCGAGGTCGCGGCCACCGAACCGGCCGTGGTCACCGTGGGCTCGCTGCACGTCGGCTCGGTCGGCAACGTCATCGCCGACGACGCCGTGCTCGAAGTCAACACCCGCGCCTTCGACGACGCGGTGCTGCTGCGGCTGCGCGCCGCGATCGAACGCATCGTGAACGCCGAGGCCGTGGCCGCGAACGCACCGAAGCCGCCGACGGTCGAGCTGCTCAACTCCTACCCGGCGACCTCGAACGACGAAACCGCTTCCGACGAGCTCACCGAGGTCTTCCGCGGGCACTTCGCCGAAGGCACCGTGCTGCCCGCACCGCTCGTGACCGGCAGCGAGGACTTCGGCGAGTTCGGCGCGGCGGCCGGGGTGCCGTCGGTGTTCTGGCTGGTCGGGGGCTTCGAGCCGCAGGAGGTGATCACGGCGATGACCGAGGGCCGCTTCGAGACCGACATCCCGTCGAACCACTCGCCGCGCTTCGCGCCGATCCTGCA
Organism: Amycolatopsis sp. NPDC001319; assembly: GCF_042896185.1. Taxonomy (NCBI): domain Bacteria; kingdom Bacillati; phylum Actinomycetota; class Actinomycetes; order Pseudonocardiales; family Pseudonocardiaceae; genus Amycolatopsis; species Amycolatopsis sp. NPDC001319. The sequence goes on from NZ_JBIAWY010000020.1 coordinate 16,211, forward strand.
CCCGACGCTGCGCGCGGGCGTCGAAACGCTCGTCGTCGCCGCGTTGTCACGGATGTCCCACCCGGGTGTCGGATGACGGCCCGGAGTGGGAGCATGAACGGTGGAGGTGGTGCTGTGAACGAGCCCGCCCGAGGTTCCGATCCCCGCCCGGCCCCGGTGCTGATCACCGAGGCAGAACCGTCCTACGAAGATCAGCTGGCCGCGCGCAAGAAGAAGTACATCATCATGATGGTGTGCCGCATTCCGTGCCTGATCCTGGCCGGGCTGACCTACCACACGTGGTGGCTCGCGGTCACGTTCCTCGTGATCTCCGTGCCGCTGCCGTGGATCGCGGTGCTGATCGCCAACGACCGGCCGCCGCGCAAAACGCAGAACGTCAACCGCTACGAGCGGGAGGCGAAGCAGATCGAGAACCGCGAACACCGGGTGATCGACGGCTGACCCGTTCTCGTGAGTGCTGCCGCGGGACTTCCGGACAGCACTCACGAGCAGGCGGCTTCACCCGGGCTGGGGGCCGAGGCGGCTCACGGCCAGCGCGCCCAGCCGCGTCCCCGCGCGCAGTACGTCTACAGTGGACTGTCCGGCGAGCCAGGTGGTGAGGACACCGGCGTCGAACGCGTCGCCGGCGCCCGTGGAGTCCACGCAGTCGGCTTCGACCGCGGGCACGGTGGTCACGCCGTGGGTGTCGACCCAGGCGGCGCCGCCGAGGCCCGCCGTCACCACGACCGCGCCGACGGTGCCGAGCAGCTCCTTGGCCGACAGCGGATCGGCCGAGCCCGTGAGCGCCACCAGTTCCTCGGTGTTGGGCATGAGCAGGTCGGTGCCGCGCACGTCGTCGAGGAACGCCGCCGGGTCGTGGATGTGCGCGGCCGCCTGGGGATCGACCGACGTGGTGAGCCCGGCCTCCTTCGCCGCCGCCAGGGCGGCGAGGCCGGCGGGCCGGGAAGACGGGTCGAGCAGCACGTAGCCCGACAGGTGCAGGTGGCTCGCGCCGGCCAGCGCCTCCGGGGTCACGTCCTCGGGCCGGAAGCGTTTGTTCGCACCGCGGTCGGCGAGCATGCTGCGCTGTCCTTCGGCGTCCACCATCACGACGACGCAGCACGTGGCCGCCTCGGGGTCGACCGCGAATGCGCAGCGCACGCCCGTCGCCTCCAGCTCGGCCTTGATCAGCCGGCCGCCGGAGTCGTCGCCGATGCGGGCCACCAGCGTGGTGTCGGCGCCCAGGGAACGCAGCCACAGCGCGGTGTTCGCGCCGGCGCCGCCGCCGGTGAAGCGGATCTGCGCGCGGGCGTCGCCGCCGTGGGGGAGCGGTTCGTCGTGCCGGGCGACCACGTCGAGGCCGGCGTCGCCGACCACCACGATGCCGGTCACGCCCGCACCGCCAGCGCGACGGCGACCTCGGTGGCCAGCTTCGCGTTGTTGAGCACGAGGGCTTCGTTCGCGTCGATGCTCACACCGCCGCTCGCGGTGTGGAAGTGCTCCAGCAGCACGGGTGTCACGTCGGAGCCGTGCACGCCGCCGTCGCGCAGCTTCGCGAGCCCGTCGGCCAGCAGCCGGTCGTGGAGTTCACGGTCCATTTCGGACTCTTCCGGGATGGGATTCGTGAGCAGCACACCGGAATCCGCGTACGCGCGGTGCGCGGCGATCACGGCGGCGGCTTCCTTCGCGTCGTCCACGCGCCAGCCGACCGGGTGGCCCGACGAGCGGAGGTAGAACGCGGGGAACTCGTCGGTGCGGTAGCCCAGCACCGGCACGGAGTTGGTCTCCAGCACTTCCAGCGTCGCCGCGATGTCGAGCACCGACTTCACGCCGGAGCACACCACGACCGTCGGCACCTTCGCGAGCACACCGAGGTCCGCCGACACGTCCCAGCTCTGCGCCGCGCCGAGGTGCACCCCGCCGAGTCCCCCGGTGGCGAAGACGCCGATCCCGGCCGCGGCGGCCAGCGCCGACGTGCCCGCCACGGTGGTCGCGCCCGAGCGGCCGAGGCCGACGGCCGGGCCGAGGTCGCGCAGCGAGAGCTTGTCCAGTCCGGCGCCGGGCGCGCAGACGCGCTCCAGTTCCGCGGGCGACAGGCCGATCACCGGACGCCCGTCGAGCACGGCGATCGTGGCCGGTACGGCACCGCCTTCGCGCACGACCTGCTCCAGGCGGTGGGCGACGTCGAGGTTGCGGGGGTGGGGCAGCCCGTGCGACAGGATGGTGCTCTCGAGGGCGACGACGGGGTGGCCGTCACGCAACGCCGAGGCGACCTCCTCGTGGAGGAAGAGTTGTGTGGTCACGGACGGACATCATCGGTGATCGCCGGCGTGCTCCCGCCAGCGGGTCAGCTCGGCCGTCAGGTTGCGCCGCGCGGCCGTCTCCCAGCGTGCCCGCGCGGTTTCGCTGCGGTACAGCAGGGGCCGGGCCAGCAGGTTCGCCAGCACCGCCGTCCGCCCGGCGGCCCACGCCGGGTCGTCGTACTTCGCGTACTCGCGGCGGACGGCGGCGGCGTACTCGGCGTAGGCCGCGGGGGTCGCGCCCAGGATCGCGAGGTCGGCGTCGAGCAGGGCGGTGGCCGCTTCGTCGTCTTCCGGGGCTTCGTGGGCCGCGGTGGCGAGCACGAGGGCCTCGGCACGCCGGACGTGCTGCGCGCCGGCGCCCGCCCGGGTGAGCCAGTGGCGCAGCCAGCCGGCGCTCGCGCGTTCGTCCTCGCCCGGCACGGCGTCGTAGACCACGTCGTGCGCCCACGCGGCGAGTGCGACTGCGGCGCGTTCGGCTTCGGGGAGGCCTTCGGTCAGGGCGGCGCTGTCCCGCGCGACGGCCGTGGCGTGGGCGAGGTCGTGGTAGTGCCGGTGTGGTTCGCCGTAGCGCGCTTCGAGGTCGCGCCAGGCTTCCCGGGCCACGTCCTCGTCGCCGCCGGCGTGCGCGACCGCGGTGCCCCAGGTGGTCACGGCGTGAACTCCCATCGTGTCGGCGAGGTCGTGAAGTTCTTCTCCCGCAAGGCGAACACCGTCTCGGGCCGCACCCGCACGGACGCGTTCACGGCCGGGTCGAGGAAGTCGATGCCGTACGCCGTCCCGTACTTGGCGTTCATCGCGTCGAGGAACTCCCGGATCTCGTCGGCCTCGGTGACGACCTCGGCCGGGCCCGCGAGCACCACGGGCTCTTCGGGGTCCTCCGTCGCGACGGACACGGCCGAGCCGGCCGCGACGTTGCGCGCCTTCACCGAGCGCAGCGACGAGGAGAACCACAGCACCTCGCCGGTCCACACGGCCCACACGGGCATGAGGTGGGGCAGGCCCGCGGCGGTCACGGTGGCGAGCCAGTAGTCGTGGGAGGCGCGCAACCGCTCGTCGGCCCAGCGCCACGGCAGCAGCCCGGCCGAAGCGGGGGCGATGCCGTAGCCCGGCATGTGCGGCCTGGTCGCGGTCGGTCCGTCCATGACGCGGCTCCCGCCGTCGGTGCCCGTGAGTGCCCCTGGGTGCCCTGACCCTAGTCCCGCGGCCGGAGATTCCGGCACCCGCGCGACTGAGGCATGATGGACGCGTGAGCACCGAGACGCTGACGAAGCCGGAGACCGACAGCACCGAGTCGACCGACGACGACTCCCCGAAGATGTTCCACTACGTGCGCAAGAACAAGATCGCCGAGAGCGCGGTCATGGGCACGCACGTGGTGGCGCTCTGCGGCGAGGTCTTCCCGGTCACGAAGTCGCCCAAGCCGGGTTCCCCGGTCTGCCCGGCCTGCAAGGAGATCTACGACGGCCTCCGCCCCGGCGGGGACGAGTAGGCAGGCAGGCCCCGACGACCCGCCCCGGGCGTGGCCGCGCAGGCACGCCCGGGCGAACAAACGTGAAAATCATTCACCCGGTGGCTGTGGAGCCGGGGAAGAACTGGTAGATCTGCGATCCCGCCAGTTCCTTCCCGCAGCAGGAGACCTCCACATGCGCAGAACCGGGATCGTCCTCGCCCTCGTCGTGGTGCTCGCGGCCGCCGTGCCTGGGCTCGCCCAGGCCGTCACCGGGTGGACCGCCGTCGGGTCCGACCGCGCCCGCCCGCTCGACGAGAGCCAGGGCCTCGCCACGATCGTCCGCCCGTCGGGCACCACCATCCGCTACACCGGCGTCGCCACGGTCGACGTCGGGCTGGCCGTGCAGGGCTGGAACCACGTCGGCGACCCGGGCTCGGCGCAGGGCTGGTACGTGGAGCCCTACCAGCGCGACGACCGCGGCGCGAAGCTCTTCCGCGTGCAGGCGCCCGACGGCACGCAGACCGACTACAAGCACGCGCTGGAGCCGTGGGAGGCGAGCAACAACTCGTTCGCCGCCGTCTCGCCCGACGCGCGGTGGCTGGTGGCCGGCGAGTGGGGCACGATGGACCGCCTCCTCGTGCACCCGATGCCCGGCGTGGCGTTCACCGACCCGTCGCAGAACCTGCCCTACGCCTCCGCGATCCGCCTCGACCACCAGGTCCGTGATGTGCAGGGCTGCGACTTCGTCACGGCCACGCGCCTGATGTGCGCCTCCGACGACCCCGACGGCAGCCTCTTCGGCGCCACCAAGCCGCTCCTGCAGGTCGACCTCGACGCGCCGCTCTCGGGTTCCGACGTGACCGGCCACGTGACGTCGCTGGGCCAGCTGCCGCTGCAGAGCGGCTGCAGCGGCACCTTCGAGGTCGAGGGCATCGACTTCGACGAGCGCGACAGCACCCTGCGCGTGATCGTGATGTCGCCGAGCGTCTGCATCGCGGTGGACAGCAAGACCTGGCGGTTCCGGCAGGGCTGAGCCAAGGCCGGGAAGGGCACCGCTACGGAACCGGGGTGCCCTTCACGGCAGCTTGCGCACGGCGTCGGCATCGGCGTCCTCGACGTGACCGGACCGCTCGGGCCGTTCGCCTGCCGCGTCCTCGTCCGGAACCGCTTCCCCGGGCGGCTCTTCGGGGTCGGCGTCCGCGGCGCGTTTGGGGCGCCGCAACGGGATCGTGGTGCGGTCCCAGAGCGTGCGCCCCTCCTCGGCCCGCATGCGCTCGTTGGCCCGCTCCATCTCCAGCCGGCGCCACTTGCGGCGCTGGCGCCGGGTCGCCTTGGCGGGCCACAGTTCCTGGATCGCGCTGTTGAAGTACGCGCCGCCGACCACGGCCAGGCCGATGAAGAACATCAGCAGCAGGAACGCGATCGGCGCGGCGAGCGCGCCGTAGGTGTAGCCGGTCTTGGTGATCCAGTTGAGGTAGATGCGCAACCCGATGCTGGAGACCAGGAACACGAGCATCGCGAGCACCGCGCCCGGCAGCCCGCGGTGCCAGGGCAGCCGCCGCGGCAGCGCCAGCTTGTACAGCGTGGTCAGCGCCAGCACGATCATCACGCCCAGCACGGGGTAGTAGAGCGTGCCGACCCACGCCGACACCGTGTCGCGCCAGGCGACGGGGAAGAACTCCGGCAGCAGGTCCGGTCCGATCGCCAGCAGCGGCAGCCCGACCACGAGGATCACGAGCCCGCACAGGTACAGCAGCAGCGCGAAGATCCGTTGCCACACCTCGTTGCGCACGCCGTACTGGTCGTGGGCCACGGTGATGGCGTCGACGAACGACGACATCGCCGACGAACCCGCCCACAGCGAGATGACGAAGCCCACCGACACGATCTCGCCCTTGCCGACCGTGAGGATGCTGTTCACCGTCGGCTCGATGATCTCCTGCACCGCGTTCGTGCTGAAGATGGTGCGGGAGAACGTGATGATGCGGTCGTGCACGGCCGTGACGACACCCTGGCCGAACCACTCGCCGACGAAACCGAGGCTGCCCAGCAGCCCGAGCAGCAGGGGCGGGAGCGAGAGCGTCTGCCAGAAGGCGGCTTCGGCGGCCTCGGAGAAGATGTTGCCGTCCCAGGCCTTGGCGAAGGTGCGCGTGATGAGGCGCCACGGCCCTTTGCGTGCCGTCTTCGTCGCCGTCGCCGCCCCGGCGTCCGGTCTCACCTCACCCATGGTGGGTCCCAGCATGGTCCATTCGCGGGAATTTGGCTCGTCGCGGGTCCCCTCTCCGGGCGTGTCGGGTGACACCACCCGTGGCGGTGGCGGGCGCCGCGGTGCCCGGAAGGTAAGCTGCCCGAAGTGCCCTCACCGCAGTCGCCGGCGTCGAAGCCGGTACCACAGTGGGGGTTTTCGCACGTCACGGCCGCGGTTCGCGGCCCGGGGAGGGGGTGAGCGAGGTTGTCCGAGACGACGACGCAGGGGGTCCTCGGGGCACCACCCGCCGAGAAGGACTCGACCGCGCGACCGCTGCGCGCGTGGCAGCGCCGGGCGCTCACGAAGTACCTCTCGAGCAAGCCGAAGGACTTCCTCGCGGTCGCGACGCCCGGCGCCGGCAAGACCGTGTTCGGTCTGCGCATCGCCGCCGAGCTGTTGTCGGACCGCACGATCGAGGCGGTCACGATCGTCACGCCGACCGAGCACCTCAAGCACCAGTGGGCGGCCTCGGCCGCGGCGGCCGGGATCCCGATCGACTCGAACTTCCGCAACACCACGGGTGTCACGTCGTCGGACTACCTCGGCGTCGCCGTCACCTACGCGCAGGTCGCCGCGCACCCGACGCTGCACCGCGTGCGCACCGAGAACCGCAAGACGCTGGTCATCCTCGACGAGGTCCACCACGGCGGCGACGCGAAGTCGTGGGGCGACGCGGTGCGTGAGGCCTTCACCCCCGCACGCCGGCGGCTGGCGCTGACCGGGACCCCGTTCCGCAGTGACGACTCGGCCATCCCGTTCGTCACCTACGAGCCCGACGCAGGTGGCTTCCAGCGCAGCAAGGCCGATCATTCGTACGGCTACGCCGACGCGCTGGCCGACGGCGTGGTCCGGCCGGTCGTGTTCCTGGCCTACTCCGGCGAGGCCTCGTGGCGGACCAGCGCGGGCGAGGAGTTCACCGCGCGGCTGGGCGAGCCGCTCACGGCCGAGCAGAACGCGCGCGCGTGGCGCACCGCGCTGGACCCGTCGGGCGAGTGGATCCCCGCGGTGCTGCAGGCGGCCGACACGCGGCTGTCGCAGGTGCGCCAGGGCGTACCGGACGCGGGCGGCCTGGTGATCGCGACGGACCAGGAGTCGGCGCGCGCGTACGCGAAGATCCTGCAGCGCATCTCGGGGGAGATGCCGACGCTGGTGCTGTCGGACGACCCGAAGGCGTCGGGCCGCATCAAAGAGTTCTCGGAGACCAACGAGCGCTGGATCGTGGCCGTCCGCATGGTCTCCGAAGGCGTCGACGTGCCGCGCCTGGCGGTCGGCGTGTACGCCACCAGCGCGTCGACCCCGCTGTTCTTCGCGCAGGCCATCGGCCGCTACGTGCGGGCCCGGAAGAAGGGCGAGACGGCGAGCGTCTTCCTGCCCAGCGTGCCCGTGCTGCTGGAGCTCGCGAGCGAGCTTGAGGCGCAGCGCGACCACGTGCTCGGCAAGCCCCACCGCGAGAAGGACGGCTGGGAGGACGAGCTGCTCGCCCAGGCCAACCGCACGGAGGACGAACCGGGCGAAGAGGAGAAGGCGTTCACCTCGCTCGGCGCCTCGGCCGAGCTCGATCAGGTGATTTACGACGGTAACTCGTTCGGGACCGCCGTCTTCTCCGGCTCCGACGAGGAGCAGGAGTACCTCGGCCTGCCCGGGCTGCTCGAACCGGACCAGGTCCGCGCCCTGCTGCGCAAGCGGCAGGAGGAGCAGCTCTCGGACGCCAACCGCCGCAAGCCGGAGGCCGAGAAGGCCGCTCCGGCGCCCGCGCGGCCCCAGTCGGTGAGCGAGCGCCTCGGTTCGCTGCGCAAGGAGCTCAACGCGCTGGTCGGCGTCTACCACCACCGCACGAAGAAGGCCCACGGCGCCATCCACAACGAGCTACGCAGGGTGTGCGGCGGCCCGCCGACCGCCATGGCGACGGTGGAGCAGCTCGAAGAGCGGATCGTCACGCTGCGTTCCTGGTGACGCTTGCTCCGTTCGAGGGTCCCGGGCGACCGTCCGGGGGACCCGGAGCGGGGCCGACCCGCGCGATGGCCCGGCCGGTGCCCGAATCCTGCCCGCCTGAGCGTGGCGCGTGGATCGGCTGCGCGTAACGGGATTTGCGCACCGAACGTGTCCGGGGGACTCCGCTGGGGCGCCAAGGGGCGTTCAGCTCACGAAGAGTCAGCGAAGTCGATCTCGTCACGCTCGGTGCGCACTGGCGATCACTCCGTCAGTGGATTTACCCTTTCCGGGCTGTGTTCGGGCCGTGTTGCAGAACCGTGTCCAATTGGTGTCATTTAATCGATCCAGCTATCTTCCGCGAAGCTGCTCAGCGGCATATGTTGTCGGCCACAACATATGCGCGTCGGTGCGCCGGGTCTTCCGGATCACCGCCCCGCGAGCATGATCCGGAAGGAACGAGGATGCGCAGCAGAACCCTTACCCTCCTTGCCGCCACGGTGAGCGCCGGCCTGGTGCTGACCGCGTGCGGTGCCAACTCGAACTCCGGGGGCACGGGGGACAGCTCCGCCTCCGGCTCGGCTTCCGCTCCCGCCGGTGGCGGCGCCAACGGCAAGGTCGGCGTGATCCTGCCCGAGACCGCCACCTCCGCCCGGTGGGAGGCGTTCGACAAGCCGATGCTCCAGGCCGCTCTCTCGGCCCAGGGCTTCAGCGCCGACATCCAGAACGCCCAGGGCGACAACCAGAAGTTCTCGACCCTCGCCGACGGCTTCATCAGCCAGGGCGTCAAGGTCCTGATCATCGCCCCGTCCGACCCGGCCGTCGGTGCCGCGATCGAGGCCAAGGCGAAGACCGCGGGCATCCCGGTCATCGACTACGACCGCCCGAGCCTCGGCGGTTCGGCCGACTACTACGTCTCGTTCGACAACGAGAAGGTCGGCGAGCTGCAGGCGCAGGGCATGGCGGACGCGCTGAAGGACAAGAAGGGTGCTGCGGTCGTCCAGATCGAGGGCGCCCCGACGGACAACAACGCGACGCTGTTCGGCGACGGGCACGACAAGGTCCTCAAGCCGCTGTACCAGTCGGGCGCGCTGACGCTGGTCCAGAAGCAGCCGATCAACGACTGGGACCCGCAGGTCGGTGGCACGACCTTCGAGCAGATCTTCACCCGCGTCGGCGGCAAGGTCGACGGCGTCGTCGCGGCGAACGACGAGCTCGCGGGCGCGGTCATCACCGTGCTGAAGAAGAACGGCCTCAACGGCAAGGTCCCCGTGACCGGCCAGGACGCCACCGCGGCCGGCCTGCAGGCCATCCTGCGCGGCGACCAGCTGCTGACGATCTTCAAGCCGATCAAGGAAGAGGCCGACAACACCGCCAAGCTGGCCGCCGCGCTGGCCAAGGGTGACAAGGCCGCTGCCGACGCCATCGCCACGGGCACGCTGCACGACCCGAAGAACAACCGCGACCTGAAGTCGGTTCTGCTCAACCCGACCCTGATCGAGGTCAACGACATCAAGACGGTCATCCAGCAGGGCTACGTCAAGGCCTCGGACGTCTGCACCGGCGACCTCGCCGCCAAGTGCACCGCGGCCGGCATCAGCTGATCCGCACCGCGTAGCACCAACCCAGCAGCCGGGCCGGGACGCGTACCCCGACTACGCGTCCCGGCCCGGTACCCACGCGAAAGAACAGCGAACCCCATGAGCGAGCCCATTCTCGACATCAAAGGTCTGAACAAGAGCTTCGGCCCCGTCCACGTCCTCTACGACGTGGACTTCGCCGTGCGTGCGGGCGAAGTCACCGCGCTCGTCGGCGACAACGGCGCCGGCAAGTCGACGATGGTCAAGTGCATCGCCGGCATCTACCCCTCCGACACGGGCACCGTGACCTTCAACGGCAAGCAGGCTCACATCAGCAGCCCGAAGGACGCGGCCGAGCTCGGCATCGAGGTCGTGTACCAGGACCTCGCGCTGGCCGACAACCTCGACATCGTGCAGAACATGTTCCTCGGCCGCGAGCGCGGCAGCCAGTGGCTGCTCGACGAGGCCAGCATGGAGAAGGCCGCGCGCGAAACGCTGGCCTCCCTGTCGGTGCGCACCGTGAAGTCGGTGCGCACGCCCGTCTCCGCGCTCTCCGGTGGACAGCGCCAGACCGTGGCCATCGCCAAGTCGGTGCTGTGGAACAGCAAGGTCGTGATCCTCGACGAGCCGACCGCCGCACTCGGTGTCGCGCAGACCCGTCAGGTCCTCGACCTGGTGCGCCGGCTCGCCGAGCAGGGCCTCGGCGTGGTTCTGATCAGCCACAACATGGCCGACGTGTTCGAGGTCGCCGACCGCATCGACGTGCTGTACCTGGGCCGTCTGGTGGCGGAGGTGCAGACCAAGGACGTGACGACCAACCAGGTGGTCGAGCTGATCACCTCCGGCCGGTCGGGTGACCTCGGCCTGGCCCGCCCCGAACACGTCGTGCTGTGAGCAACGAGAAAGAACCGACCATGACTGAGACCCCTGCCAAGTCCGCCAAGCCGGACTCGGCGAACGCGATCGCCGACTTCGGCATCGACACCACGTCGATGTCGACGGGCGAGGCGATCAAGGACTACTTCGCGCGGCTCAAGGACGGCCAGCTCGGCTCCGTTCCCGCCGTGCTCGGCGTGATCGTGCTGGCGATCCTGTTCAGCTCGCTCTCGAGCGACTTCTTCACCCTGCGCAACATCGCGAACCTGCTCGCGCAGGGCGCGGGCCAGACGATCATCGCGATGGGCATCGTCTTCGTGCTGCTGCTCGGCGAGATCGACCTGTCGGCCGGTACCGCTTCCGGTGTGGCCGCCTCGCTGATGGCGCTGCACTACGTGCGCAACGGCAACCTGCTCGGCTCGATGGGTGGCGGCGTTTTCGTCACGTTCATCGCGGTGCTCGCGATCGCCGTGATCCTCGCCCTGCTGCAGCGGATCTGGGCCGGGGCCGCGGTCTCGCTCATCGGCATCGTCGTGATCCTGATCGGAGCTCCGCAGAACGCGTGGCTCGAGATGATCATCGCGATCACCACGGGTACCGCGATCGGCTGCATCACCGGTTTCCTCGTCTCGAAGATCGGCATGCCGTCGTTCGTCGTGACCCTGGCCCTGTTCATCGTGTGGCAGGGCGTGATCCTGCAGTTCATCGGTGAGGGCGGCACGCTGCCGATCAGCACGAGCGACACCCTCAACGCGGTGGCCAACGGCAACCTGTCGGTGCTGGGCAGCTGGATCATGTTCCTCGTCGCCGCCGGTGGTTACGCGGTCATCGCGCTGGGGCAGCACTTCACCCGGCTCAAACGCGGCCTCGTGGTGCAGCCGACGCCGATCGTGCTGTTCAAGGTCGGCGTGGTGGTGGTCATCTCCGCCGTCGCCACGTACCTGCTGACGATCAACCGCTCGTCCAGCAACCTCGTGGTGATCGACGGCGTTCCGTACGTGGTCCCGATCGTGCTGGTGCTGCTGTTCGCGGGCACCTACGTGCTCAACCGCACGCGCTACGGCCGGCACCTCTACGCCGTCGGTGGCAACCAGGAAGCCGCCCGCCGCGCCGGTATCAACGTGGCGAAGCTGCGCACCAGCGTGTTCGTGATCAGCTCGACCTTCGCGGCGATCGGCGCGATCGTGTACTCGTCGAAGATCGGCTCGGTCAACCCGCAGTCCGGTGGCCTCAACACGCTGCTGTTCGCGGTGGGTGCGGCGGTCATCGGCGGTACGTCGCTGTTCGGCGGCAAGGGCCGGATCATCGACGCGGTCATCGGTGGTGCCGTGCTGGCGATCGTGAACAACGGCCTGGGCCTGCTCCAGCAGTCCGCGGCCGTCGTGAACATCGTCACCGGTCTCGTCCTGCTGCTCGCGGCCACCGTCGACGCGCTGTCGCGGCGCCGAGCGGCTGCGTCGGCACGCTGACGCCCGATGCCACGTTCAAGCCGGTGACGAGCTCGTCCGTCGCACGACCCGACGAGGTGCGCCGGCACAACCGCACGACCCTGCTCCGTCTGCTGCACGTCGGCGGGCCGAGCACCCGGGCGACCCTGGCGGCGGAGCTGGGGCTCAACCGGAGCACGATCAAGACCCTCGTCGACGGGCTCGCGGAAGCGGGCGTCGTCGAGGAGAAGGTGCCGAGGCCGGGACGAGGGGCGGGCCGCCCCTCGCTCCTGGTCCTGCCCCAGCCGCACGCGGCGGTCGTGCTCGCGGTCGACCTGCAGGTCGAGCACGTGGCGATCGCGCTCGTGGGGCTGGGCGGCCAGATCCTCGGCCGCAACAGCTGGAACCTGCGCGGCCGGATGCGCGAGGCCGACGAGGTGATCACGCACGTCATCGAGTCGACCGCCGTGCTGGCCGGCGACCTCGGGGTCACGCCCGTGGCCGTCGGGGTGTCGGTGCCCGGGGTCGTGCGGCGTGCCGACGGCCACGTGCACGAGGCGCCGAACCTGCGCTGGACCGACGTCGCCCTCGGCGAGCGCCTGTCCAGCGTGCTGCGCATCCCCGTGCTGGTCGGCAACGACGCCGAGCTGGGCGCCGTCGCCGAGCACCTGCGTGGCGCGGCCCGCGGGTCGTCCGACGCCGTGTACGTGTCCGCCGACGTCGGTGTCGGTGGCGGGGTCATCGCCCAGGGCTCGTCGCTGCGGGGCGGCGCGGGGTATGTCGGGGAGATCGGCCACATGGTCGTCCGCCCGGGCGGACGCGCCTGTTACTGCGGCAGCAGCGGCTGCTGGGAGACCGAGATCGGCGAGGCGGCCCTGTGCCGGGCCCTGGGACTGCCGGAGGACACCGCGCGGGGTGCGATCCTGTTCGAGCTGCGGGAGCTGGCCCGCGACCCCGAGGCGGCGCTCTCCCGGCTCGCGGAGTTCGCCGAGTGGCTCACGATCGGGCTCGTCAACGTGATCAACCTGCTGGGCCCGCAGCTCGTCGTGCTGGGCGACCTGCTCACGGTGCTGCCGGACTCGGTGATCCGCGCCGTGGCCGCCGAGGTCCGCCGCCGCAGCCTGGTCAGCCGGGCCGTCGGCGGGACGCGGATCGTGAGCTCGGCGCTGGGCGCCGACGTGAAGCTGCTGGGCGCCGCCGAGGTGGCGTTCGAGGTCGTCCTCGACACGGTCTAGGCGACGCGATTGCCCACCGGGAATTGCCGGGTGTGGCGTTTGCCACGGAAGTGCCCGGTATTCGGTTTCGGCGCGGTTTCGGACCGGACAGGAATTGTCAATTCAGCACCCGGTGCAAAACGCGAAGTTGCAAGTGGCGAAGTGGCCGGGGTCTCGGTTTCACCGCGAATGGGTCTCGAAACGCCGAAGGCGGCAGGTGCATCGGGCACCTGCCGCCTTCGGGCCGAGACGTTCGTCCCGGCGTGGTCTTCGAGACCCCTACTTCTGGATCTCCGCGGCCAGTTCCTTGAGCTTGGCCTCGTGCTCACGGGCGTGGTGCCCGCAGAAGAGCAGCTCGCCTCCGGAGCTGAGGACGGCGCGTACCTGAGCCGCAGCCCCGCACCGGTCGCATCGGTCGGCGGCGGTCAATTCGGGGCGGGTGAGCGTGGGTGATGTCATGGGGGTCTCCCTCCGTCCCGGTACTGGTCGCCCAGTACCTCGATCCAGCTACGCCCACTTCGGAAGTGATGCCCTCGGCGGGATCGCCTCCGGCTCCGCGGTGTTCGTGCTTCCACTGTTCCAGACGTTTCGCGGCCCGCAAGTGTTCCCGCACCGGTGGGACCTGTGTCACGCCGAATTACCCCAGTTGTCGTAGTCCCGTCCCGCTCCTTAGGACAAGGGTGCCCGTGCGTAGCCGTTTTCCGAGGTCAGGCACCATGCGGGAGTGGGTTCTGCACTATCCGGAAAACGCGCGACGGCCATTCCGGCCCCGGTCTTGTTCGTTCTCAGCGGAATTTCGATGTATGCCGGGGCGGCCATCGCGGTCGGGCTTTTCGGGCACGCCTCCCCGTCGGGGGTCGCCTGGCTGCGCTGCCTGGGCGCCGCCGTGGTGCTGCTCGCGTGGCGCCGGCCCGCCCGCGCCGTGTGGCGGGGCCGGCGGTTCCTGCTCGCGGCCGCGTTCGGCGTGGTCACCGCGGTGATGAACGTGGCCTTCTACGAGGCCATCGCCCGCCTCCCGCTCGGCACGGTCGTGGCGCTGGAGTTCGCCGGGCCCGTGGTCGTGGCGGCCGTCGGGTCGCGCACGCGCCGCGATCTCGGCGCGCTGGCGCTGGTGGCCGTCGGCGTCGTCGCGATCGCGGACGTGCGGCTGGAGGGCGGCGCGCTGGGCGTCGGGTTCGCCCTGGCCGCCGCGGCCGCGTGGGCCGGGTACATCGTGCTCGGCAAGCGCGTCGCGGTGGCCGGCGACGGCGTGGACAGCCTGGCGGTGGGCTTCGCCGTGGCCACGGTCGTGCTCTCGCCACTGGCGCTCGGCACCGGTGAGGTGTGGTCTTCGCCACGTATGCTGCTGCTCGGCATCGGTGTGGGCGTGCTGTCGACGGTGGTGCCCTACGTGCTCGACCAGTTCGTGCTGCGGCGCGTGGGCCGCGCCGGCTTCGCGGTGCTGCTGGCGCTGCTCCCGGTCACGGCCGGCGTCACCGGGTACGCGCTGCTCGCGCAGGTGCCGAGCCTGCCGGAGGCGCTGGGCACGCTCGCGGTGGTCGCCGGGGTCGCGCTGCGCCGCAGGGACGAGCCCGGCGACGCGCCGGCCGAGCCGCGATACTGACCCGAACCCCGGAGGTGGCGATGACCAAGGCGGCGTCGGCGGTCGCGAAGGACCTGGCCCTGTCCGGGGTGCGCGGGGTCCACCTCTCCTGGGCCGACAACAACGGCATTCCGCGCTCGCGCATCGTGCCCATCCACGGCCTCGCGGGCGCCGCCGCCCGCGGCGTGGGCGCGACCTCGCTGTTCGCCGTGTTCGACAGCCACGACGCCATCACCTACGGCCACGCGGGCCTGGCGACGCCGTCGGGCGACATCCGGCTCGTGCCGGTGCTGGACCGCCTGCGCCGCCTCGCCGGCCAGCCCGCGCTCGCCTGGGCGCCCGCGCGGCAGGTCGCCGCCGACGGCTCGCCCTGGCCGTACTGCCAGCGCTCGGTGCTGGAGCGCCAGGTCGCGGAGGCGGGCCGGCGTGGGCTGGAGTTCCAGGCCGGTTACGAGCTCGAGTTCGCCGTGGCACCCGCCGGCGCCACCGACGTCGTCGCGGCTCCCGGGCACCCCGGCCCCGCCTACAGCCCGCACGCGCTCGTCGGCCTCGACGGCTTCGTCGCCGCGCTGCTGCACGACTTCGCCGCCAACGGCCTGGAGATCGGCCAGCTGCACGCCGAGTACGGCCCGGCCCAGCTGGAGCTGTCGCTGGCGGCCACCGACCCCGTGTCGGCCGCGGACGACCAGCTCCTGGCCCGCCAGACCATCCACGCCGCCGCGCACGCCCACGGCCTCGCCGTGAGCTTCGCGCCGCTGGTCAGCCTCGCGGCCGCCGGCAACGGCTGGCACCTGCACACCTCCGTGCGCCGCCGCGGCCGCAACCTGCTCGCGGGCGAAGGACAGCCGGTCGACGAGGGCGCCGCCTACCTCGGCGGCCTGCTGCGCGATCTGCCCGCGCTGACCGCCGTCACGGCCCCGAGCGTGCCCTCGACGATGCGGCTGCGCCCGGGCTACTTCGCCGGCGCCTATGCGTTCTGGGGCGTGGAGAACCGCGAAGCGCCCCTGCGCTACGTGCCGGATTCGCCGCTGCTCGGCCCGGACCACGCGAACGTCGAGCTCAAGACCTCCGACGCGTCGGCCAACCCGTACCTCGCGCTGGCGGTCGTGCTGGCCGCGGGGATGGCCGGCATCGAGGACGGCGCTCCGTTGCCCGAGCCGATTGCCGAGGACCCGGGCGGCTGGACGGCGGGCGAGCGCGAGACCCGCGGTGTCCTGCCGCTGCCGGCGAACCCCGCAGACCAGGCCGCGGCGCTGCTCGCGTCGCCCCGCGTCTCGGGCGCCCTCGGCGACGAGCTCCTGGGCGCCTTCCGCGCGGTGCGCGCGTCCGACGCGGCGTGGGCCGCGGACCGCACGCCGGAGGACATCGTCGCGGCCCACGCTTGGCGGTACTGACCGCGTGGCCGAGCTCTCCGCCGTGCACTGGCTGCCCGGCGCCGCGCGGCTCATCGCCGAAGCGCGCGCCGAGCTGCCGCAGAAGGACGGGCTCTCGGCCGCCTTCGCGGCGCTGGCCGTGCTGCGGGCGGCCGGCTGCGCCGTGGCGGACCAGGACGAGGTCGCCGTGGCCGCCGGCACCGTCCGCGCGCCGGGCGAACCACCGGCCGGGGCGAAGAGCCGGGCCGACTTCCGGTTGCCCGTCCCGTGCGACCCCGCGACGGCCGGTACCGAGCCGGAAGCACTGGCCGATGCCGTGGAAGCGTTGTCGGACCGGCGGTTGCGGGTCGTCCCGGCGACGGGGGAGTGGTCCCCTCAGGCGCTGGTCGACCTGCTGGTGGCGCTGTGGGACCTGCCGCGGGTGGCGGTGCTCGCGCGGCTGGACCCGGCCGAGCTGGGCTCCCCCGACACCCCGGAACGCGCCCTGCTCGACTACCTCCACACCGGTGTCCCTCCCTTGTGGACGAACCGGTGGCGTCCGCCCGGGCACCACCACGTGCTGGTGGCCGGCGTCCGGATCGGCGCGGAGGGCACGGTGCTGTCCGTTGTGGACACCTACGCCGTGCTGGGGGACAACGGGATCCACGAGCAGCCGGTGGAATGGGTCACGGCCGCGCTGGCCGGATCGGGAGTCCTGCTGCTCGTCGCGGACGCGGCCCACGCCGGCGAGCTCGCCGAAGCGGTCGCCGGCGCGGGCCTGCGGCCCGGCTTCGCCTAGGTCGTCGTCTCGGTCCGGTTGCCCGGCGCGAGGCGGGAGTGCTTGCGGCCGTAGAAGAAGTAGATCAGCAGGCCCAGCACCAGCCACGCGGCGAAGCGGATCCAGGTGAGCACGTCGAGGTTCAGCATGAGGTAGAAGCACGCCACGGCGGCGATGATCGGCACCACGGGGGAGAACGGCACGCTGAACGGCCGCTTCAGGTCCGGGCGCCGCTTGCGCAGCACCGGCACGGCCACCGCCACGATGATCATCGCCGAGAGGGCGCCGATGCTGACCATGTCGGACAGCGCGGAGATCGGCACGAACGCGGCGAGCACCGCGATGAGGACGGCGCCGAGGATGGTCATGCGGTGGGGCGTGCCCCAGCGCGGGTGGGTGGTGCCGATGGCCTTGGGCAGCAGGCCGTCGCGGCCCATCGCGAAGCCGATGCGGCCGATGGTCACCAGCTCCACCATCATCACCGACGTCAGGCCGGTCACGGCGCCGAGTGAGATGAGCGCGCCGACCCAGTGCTGGCCGACGCTGTCGAACGCGGCCGCGAGCGGGGCGCCGGTGTCGATGTCGGTGAACGGGATCATGCCGGTGAGCACGATCGACACGGCGATGTAGAGCACGGCGCACACGGCCAGCGCGCCGAGAATGCCCACGCGCAGGTCCTTGCGCGGGTTGACGGTCTCCTCGCCGAGGTTGGCCAGCGCCTCGAATCCGGTGTAGGCGAAGAACACCACGGCCGCGGCGGTCACGACACCCGCGATGCCGTACACCGACTGCTCGAGCCCGAGCGCGGCCTGCACCACCGGCTGTTCCAGCACGCCCGAGCCACCCGAGGGCGGTTGCGCCGGCGGGATGAACGGCGTGAGGTTGGCCCCCTTGATGAAGAACACGCCCACCACGACGATCAGGACGCACACCGCGACCTTCACGCACACCAGCAGGTTGGTCAGCCACGCGGATTCCTTGATCCCGAGCACGGCCACCACCGTCAGCACCGCGATGATGATCACCGCGCCGATGTTGACCTTCGCGTCCTCGCCGAACCACGTGGGCGAAAGCCCGAGCAGGTTCGCCAGGTACCCGGACCAGCCGCGCGACACCACGGCGGCGCCGAGCGCGAACTCCAGCAGCAGGTCCCAGCCGATGATCCACGCGAACACCTCGCCGAGCGTGGCGAACGCGTAGGTGTAGGCGCTGCCGGCCGTCGGCACGCTGGAGGCCAGCTCGGCGTAGCAGAGCGCCGCGAGCCCGGCCACGATCGCGCCGATCACGAACGACAGCGTGACCGCGGGGCCGGCGTGGGTCTTGGCCTCGACGCCGGCGAGCGTGAAGATCCCGGTTCCGATGATGATCCCGACGCCGAACCCCACCAGGTCGCGTCCCCTGAGCCGCCGCTTCAGCTCGCCCGAGTCCTGGCGCTTCAGGACCTCGTCCACGTCCAACGTTCTCCGCACACCCATGGAAGAACGTTAGAAGCTCACGGGCCCGCCTGCAGATCGGTTGCTCGGCGCCGCCTTCAGTCCAGCGCCAACCCGGCTTCCTGCGCGAGGATCGCGGCCTGCACGCGCGAGCGCAGGTCGAGTTTCGTGAGCACGCGCGACACGTGCGTCTTCACCGTCGTCTCGCCGATGTGCAGGCGGGTGCCGATCTCCGCGTTGGACAGGCCGGCGCCCAGGCAGCCCAGCACCTCGCGTTCGCGGTCGGTCAGGTCGTCGAGACCCGACGGCGCGGTGACGGGTTTCCCGGCCGCCTGCGCGAACGCCGTGATGAGCTTGCGCGTCACCTGCGGCGCCAGCACGCCCTCGCCCGCGGCGACGAGCTTCACGGCCTCGATCAGCCGCGGCGCCTCGACGGACTTGAGCAGGAAACCCGCGGCACCCGCGCGCAGGGCGGCGTGCACGTACTCGTCGAGGTCGAACGTGGTGAGCACGAGGACCTGCGCCAGTCCCTCGGCGACGAGCTCGCGCGTGGCGGTGATGCCGTCGGTGCCGGGCATGCGCACGTCCATCAGCACGACGTCGGGCCGCAGCGCCCGCGCCTGCCGGACCGCGGCGGCGCCGTCGGCGGCCTCGCCGACCACCTCGATGCCCTCGGCGTTGCCCAGGATCAGCACGAGGCCCGCCCGGATCGCCCCGTGGTCGTCGGCCACCAGCACCTTGACCGTCACGCGTTTCCCTCCACCAGTGGCAGCTCGGCGCGGACCACCCAGTCCGAGCCCGACGGGCCCGCGCTCAGCGTCCCGCCCACGGCGCTCGCGCGTTCGCGCATGCTCAGCAGCCCGTGGCCCGTGCCACCGGTGCGCGCGGCCGCCGAACGCAGCTCGTTGCCGATCTCGACGGTGAGTATGCCGCCGTCGCGGCGCAGGTCCACCACGACCCGCCCGCCCGGCGCGTGCTTCACCGCGTTGGTGAGCGCTTCCTGCGCGATCCGGTACGCGGTGAGGTCGACGGCGGCGGGCAGGCCGGCCGAGGAGTCCACTGTGGATTCGACGACGACCTCCATCCCCGTGGCCCGTGCGGATTCCACGAGCCGCGACAGCTCGGCGAGGCGCGCGGGCGCGGTGGTCTCGTACTCGTCGTCACCGGTCTCCGACGCGGCGCGCAGCAGGCCGATCATCGTGCGCATCTCGTCGAGCGCGCTCACGCTGTTCTCCCGCACGGCTTCGAGCACCGCGCGCGACATCCTCGGATCCTCGGCCATCGACAGCGCCGCCTCCGACTGGATCGCGATCGCCGAGAGGTGGCCCGCGATCACGTCGTGCAGGTCGCGCGCCATCCGTGCCCGCTCGGCGGCCACGGCAGCGCGCCGGTCGAGCTCGGCGATCTTCGCCAGCTGGTCGGCGTTGGCGCGTTCGGTGGTGGCGATGTCGCGCTGCTGGCGCACGTTCGCCGCCCACCACACCGGCACCAGCAGGAACGGCAGGATCCCGAGCGCGCCGATCACCGCCACGCGCCACTGCGCGGACACGGCCAGCGCGGCGACCAGCACGCCCAGCGCGGCCGTGGCCGCCACGCCGATCATCACCCGGCTCATGCGGCGCGACCCGTAGAGCGTCGCCGCGTAGAGGAAGTCGGTGTACACGGCCACGACCGGCAGCGACGGGCTCAGCACCAGGTCGGCCGCGAGCACGCCCGTGGCCAGCAGCAGGCCGCCCGGCACCCAGCGGCGCAGGAACGACAGGCCGCACAGCACCGCGAGCTCCACGAGCCGCACCCACAGCCCGAAGTGGTCGGGGCCGGGGATCAGGCGGTAGACGTCGGTGAGGTACAGCGCGAGGCCCACGACGAAGACGAACAGGGCGATGAGGCCGTCCTGCTGCCACGGGGGCAGTTCCCGGGGCTTGAACAGGGCCGGCGCGCGGGTTCCTCGCAGCGGCACGACCCCATGGAAGCACAGGGGCCACTGGTGGTCGTCCTACTAAGTGATGACCCCCCGATCGTGCCCTTCACCGATTCGCCCCAGTGTTCTTCGCGGGACAGTGGGGATCATGAACGCTATCGGGAACTACCTCGTCGACAACCCGGCGACCCTGCTCATCGTCGGGGGTGAAGTGGCCTTCTGGGTCGTGCTCGTGGGCGGCCTGGTGGCGCGCTACCCGCTGAAGCGGAAGAAGTTCAGCACCGTGCTGCTGGCCGCCGTGCCCGCGATCGACCTGGTGGTGCTGGTCGCCACCGTCATCGACCTCGCGAGCGGCACGACCCCGAACCTCTCGCACGGCCTCGCCGCCGTGTACCTGGGCTTCAGCGTCGTGTTCGGCCCGAGCATGGTCCGCTGGGCCGACGTGCGCTTCGCCCACCGCTTCGCCGGCGGCCCGCCGCCCGCACCGAAACTGCGGGGCAAGGCAAAGGTCCGCCACGAGTGGCGGGAGTGGTACAAGTGCGTGCTGGCCTGCGTGATCGCCGCCGTGCTGCTGCTCGCCGCGATCTTCCTCATCGGCCGCCCGGGTCAGGTCGGACCGCTGTGGGACTGGCTGCCGCGCCTCGGCGGCCTCGTGGGCATCTGGCTGTTCGCCGGCCCGCTGTGGACCGAGCTGTTCGGCAAGAAGGACGAGCCGAGCAAGGAAAAGGTGACCTCGTGATCGAGCTGCTCGGTCTCCTGCTCGTGATCCAGGGGGCCGGCGGGCTCATCAACCGGCTCGCCGGCTCCACGAACCCCAGCTGGTTCGTGCAGCTGCACCTGCTGCCCCCGCAGCTGCACATCGCGGCCAGCGCCGTGCTGCTCGCGGTGGGCGCGGCCGTGCTGTTCGCGGGACAGGCCCGCAAACGCCGGCGCGATCACCTGTGACGCGGCTTACACTGGACGCGTGGCCGACGCGACCGGCAGCGTGGCCGGGCCTCTCGTCCTCTTCGCCGTGGTCAGCATCGCCCCCTCGGCGCTCTTCTGGTGCGCGCTGCGCGTGCCCGCCGTCTACCGCTGGCTGCGGGACCGCCGCCGCGAGCAGCCACAGCCGGCGGGCCCGCCCGTCGAACGCCTCTCCGCGGACCTGCGCCGGGTGCACCGGGTGCTCGCGTCGTACCCGCCCGGCACTCCGGCGGCCCGCCGCATCGGCACCCGCCAGGCCTACGACGAGCTGCTCCAGACGGCCTGCCGCGCGGTCGGCGTCGAGCACCGGCTCGAGTCCCTGCCCGAGGGCATCGACCGCGACCTCGAACGGCTGCGCATCGAGGAGTCGTTGAGGCGCGAGGGCCTGGCGGTGCCCTGAGTATTCACGGGGCTGCCAGGATGAGCCCATGGACTTCCGCCCCCTCGACCGCCCGATCGGGGCGTTCCAGCAGCAGCTCGGCCCCGAGCAGATCGAAGCCGTGTGCGAGCGCGTGTTCGGGCCCGCCACCGTGGTGCGCGCCGCGACCGAGCTGGGCTGGGGCGGCTACAACACGACCTACCGCGTGGAGCTCGCCGACGGGCCGGTGATCCTGCGCGTGGCCCCCGAGCCCGCGCGCCAGACGCGGACCGAGTGGCAGTTCATGCGCAACGAGTACGTCGCGGCGCCGTACTTCGCGCCCATCGCGCACCTGCTGCCGCGCACGATCGCCGCCGACTTCACCCACGAGGTGCTTCCGCGCGACTACGTGGTGCAGGCCGTGCTCACCGGCCGCGCCGGGCCCGACGTGCTGCCGACGTATCCGCCGGCCGAGCGCGCGCCGTTCTACCGCGAGCTGGGCCGCCTGACGCGCCTGGTGCACGACGTGCGCGGGCCCGGCTTCGGCCCGGTCGCGGGACCGCACTTCGCCTCGTGGAGCGAAGCGCTGGTCGCCTTCTTCGCCGACAACGCGCTCGACCTGGAGGACCGCGGCCTCGACGCCGGCGACGTGCGCGAGGTCGGCAAGCTCGCCGCCCGCGACTCGGCGCTGCTCGACGAGGTCACCGAACCGCGCCTGCTCCACGGTGATCTCTGGACGATCAACGTGATGCTCACCGACGATCTCCGCGTCACCGGCGTCTACGACCACGACCGCAGCTGGTGGGGCGACCCGGAGGCCGACTGGCCGATCCGCATGGCGCTGGCCAAGCCCGGCGCGGAGCGGGACGCGTTCTGGGACGCCTACGGCCCGCTCGGCACCTCGCCCGAGGCCCGGCGGCGCATGCTCTACTACCGCGCCCGCCACCTGGGCGCGCTACGGCTGGAACGACACCGCCTTGACCAGGCCGAGAAGCTCGCCGATTCCTACGACGAGCTCGCCGCCGTCCTCACGGCCCTGCTGCTCCCCTGAGCGCCCCAATGCGGCGTTCGGTGCGCTGGAACGCACCGAACGCCGCGTTGGGTGCGTTGAGCGCACCCAACGCCACATTGGGGTGGTTCAGACCGACGGGTCGGAGCCGCGCAGCGCGGCCCACCAGAAGCCGAACGCGGCGACGAGCACGGTGACCACGAGCCAGCCGCTGAAGCCGCTGCCGTCGACGAAGGCCCAGAACGCCCCGACGACGGGCGCGGCGGCCAGCACCGGCAGGTCGGCGCGGAACTGGCGCACGAGCGGCACGGGGCGCGCCGCGGCGAGCGCGCGTTCCTCGTCCGGCTCGGCCGGGTTGTCGATGCGGCGGCCGCGCGGTTCGGTGGCCCGCACGGAGCCCGCCGGGTACAGCAGCTCGTCGCCCACCTCGACGGCGACGAGCCGGTCGCGGCGCACGTCGCCGCGGACCACGACCTTCGTCGGCGTGGGCAGGCCGATCAGCGTGGGGGAGAAGTACACCGGGATCCAGCGCGGCGACGCCGTCTCGGTTTCGAGCCAGGACCGCGTGAGCAGCCCGCGTTGCACCTTCACTCGCCGCACCGGGATCGGGGACGTCGACGCCGCGGCCCGCGCGGGCCGGACGAAGCGCGTGAAGAACAGGAAGAGGTCCACGGCCAGCACCGCCGCGGCCGCGACCACGGTCACCGTGGCGTAGGTCGTCGCGCGGTCGGCGGTCACGATCGGGGTGGCGTCGCGGATCAGCGCGCGCGAGGGCCGCGCGGGGTCGTACAGCACGGGCACGCTCGTGCCGGTCTTCGGGGCCGAGCTGTCCAGCGCGACGTCCGCCGTCGCGAGCGACCCGCCGGCCACCGGGAAGCGCACGGTCGCCGAGCCTTCGCCGCCGCGCACCACCGTGCCCGTGGCCTGCGCCGTGATGCCCCGGACCTCGGCCTGCGCGTGGGAGAACTCCAGCAGCTGCACCACGAACACCACCGCGCACGCGAGCAGCACCACGGCGCTCGTCACGAGGACGTGGCGCACCGGCCGCAGCCGCAGGAAACTCCGCATGCGTTCCACCTTAGGTGTCTACAAAGGAAAGAGCGGCGCGGGCCGGGGCCCGCGCCGCTCTTGTCCGGGGGTACCGAGTTACTTCACGAAGCCGATCTTGGTGTAGTCGTACGGGTTGTTCGCGTAACCCGGCGAACCGAAGTTCGCCAGCGTCTTGCGCGTCGCGAACGCACCCGGCGACTGGAAGATCGGGAGCTGGTGGCCCAGGGTCCAGATCTCCTTGTCGGCGGCGTTGATGTCCGCGGCCCGCTTCGTGTCGTCCAGTTCCTGGGCCGCGGTGTCGAGCAGCTGGTTCAGCTTGTCGTCACCGATGCGGCCGTAGTTCTGGTTGATGTTCTTCGGGTCGAGGTAGTAGATGCCCTTGTTGCCGCCGATCGGGAACGAGTTCGAGATCCAGCGGAAGATCGTCAGGTCGAAGTTGCCGACGTTGACGTAGTTCTTGAAGAACTCGGTGGTGGGCACGGCCTGGATGTCCAGCGCGACGCCGATCGCCTTGAACTCCGACTGCAGGATCTGGCCGATCTGCTGGCTGATCGGGGTGCCCGACGGGATCACCAGGCGCACCTTGAGCTGCTTGCCGTCCTTGGCGCGCGTGTCACCGTTGAGCTTCCAGCCGAGCTTGTCCAAGTCGGCCTTCGCGGCGTCGGCGTTGAACTTGTACGGACCGGAGTGGTCCTCGTAGGTCTTGGAACCCTTGAGGTACAGGTGGTTGCCGATCGGCGTGGTGTCCTTCTGCATCTGCCCGA
The DNA here is from genome assembly GCF_042896185.1 of Amycolatopsis sp. NPDC001319. Classification (NCBI taxonomy): domain Bacteria; kingdom Bacillati; phylum Actinomycetota; class Actinomycetes; order Pseudonocardiales; family Pseudonocardiaceae; genus Amycolatopsis; species Amycolatopsis sp. NPDC001319. The sequence goes on from NZ_JBIAWY010000020.1 coordinate 40,427, forward strand.
GGATCGCCTTGCTGATCCCGACGGTGTCGACGCCCTTCATCAGCGCCAGGCGCAGGTCCTTGTCGGCGAGGATCGAACCGGACGCACCGTTGAAGGTCAGGTGCGTGTAGTCCGGGTAGGTCGACTGCCGGACGACCGCGTTGGGGTCGGCCTGGGCGCGCTTGAAGGTGTTGATGTCGTTGTTGATGTTGTAGAAGTCGATCTGACCGTTGGCGAAGGCGTCCGGCTGCGCGGGGCGGTCGACGACCTTGTAGGTCACGGTGTCGAGCTTCGGCTTCGCGCCCCACCAGTTCGGGTCACGCTCGAAGACCGCGGTCTTGGCGGTCGCGTCGATGCTCTTGACCTTGAACGGACCCGCGGTGATCGCCGGCTTCGCGGCCCAGGACTTGTTGAACGTGTCCGGGTCGGAGTTCAGCTCCTTCGGGTACAGCGGGCTGAACAGCGACTTCCACTCCGCGAACTTCTTGGCGAAGGTGATCTTGACGTCCTGGTCGTCGGTGCCCTTCTCGACCTTCGCGATGTCCTCGTAGCCCGTGGTGCCGGACACCTGGTAGGCGGGATTCTTGCCGTTGAGGACGTTGGCCTGCGCCGCGTAGTCCTCCCACGAGAACTGCCGGCCGTTGCTCCACTTGGCCTTCGGGTTGATCTTCAACTCGATGACCTGCGGGTCCGTGCTGATGACCTCGGCCGAGGTGAGGTAGTTCGGGTCCACGCCCACCGTCGCGTCCGCGTTCTGCGGGAACGGATACGGCAGGATGGCGCCGAACATGTTCGCGCCGTCGAGGACCGTGCCGTCGACCTCGTTGTAGTTCCAGTTGTCGGGCAGCTGGTCGACCGGCCACTTGAGGTCGCCGCCGTCCTTGAGCTGGTCGACCGGCATCGCGTTGATGTCCGCGGTCTTGACCTGCTGGCTGCCGGCGTCCTGAAGCCCGCTGTTGCCACCACTGGAGGAGCCGCCGCCACAAGCGGCGAGCAGGAGCCCCAGAGCGGCAACGGGGGCCACGATCGCGGCCATTCTCCGTCGCATCATGTTTACCTTTCTTTCCCTGTGTGCCAACGGATGCGTGGCTACACGACTTCGCGGGTCTTGGCGTAGTGGCAGGCGACGTCGTGGTCGTCCGCGCGCGGCTCGCGCGGCGGCTCGACGTCGATGCACTTCTGCTTGTCCTGTTCGGACAGCTGCGAGAACACGAAACAGCGCGTGCGGAACCGGCAGCCCGACGGCGGGTTGGCCGGGCTGGGCAGGTCACCGGTGAGGATGATCCGCGTGCGCTCGCGTTCCTTGATCGGGTCGGGGATCGGGATCGCGGACAGCAGCGCCTGCGTGTACGGGTGCTGCGGCGCGTCGAAGACCGTCTCCACGTCGCCGATCTCGACGATCTTGCCGAGGTACATCACGGCCACGCGGTCGGCGATGTGCCGGATCACCGAAAGGTCGTGGGCCACGAACAGGTACGACAGCCCGAGCTTGGCCTTCAGCTCGTCGAGCAGGTTGATCACGCCCGCCTGGATCGACACGTCCAGCGCGGACACCGGCTCGTCGAGCACGATCAGCTTCGGCTCGAGCGCGAGCGCCCGGGCGATGCCGATGCGCTGGCGCTGCCCGCCGGAGAACTCCGCCGGGTACCGGTCGGCGTGCTCCGCGCGCAGCCCCACGAGCCCGAGCAGCTCGGGCACGCGCTTGGCGATGCGCGCCTTGTCGTAGCCGTGGGTCACCATCGGCTCGGCGATGATGTCGCCGATCGGCAGCCGCGGGTCGAGCGCGGCCATCGGGTCCTGGAACACGACCTGCAGGTCGCGCCGGATCTCCTTGCGCCCCTTGCCGGTCAGTTTCGCGACGTCCCGGCCGAGCACCGCCACCGACCCGTTCTGCGGGGCGGCCAGCTCGAGGATCTCCATCAGCGTGGTCGACTTGCCGCAGCCGGACTCGCCGACCAGGCCCAGCGTCTCGCCCTCGACGATGTCGAAGCTGATGCCGTCGACCGCCTTGACCACCCCGGCCTTGCGCTTGAGCACCGCGCCCTTGGTGATCTGGTAGTGCTTCTGCAGGTCCTGCACGTCGAGCACGGTGGTGCGCTGGGTGCGCGGCAGCTTCGCGACCGCCGCCTCCTCGATCACCTCGGCGCCGTAGACCTCCGCCGCGTCGGCCTTGGGACCGGCCAGCTCCTCGGTGCGGATGCACGCGGCGCGGTGCGTGGTGTCGACCGGCGCGTTCGGGTTGCCCGGCGTGATCGTGAGCAGCTCGGGCTCGGCCTGGTGGCACGCGTCGATCGCCAGCGGGCAGCGCGGCGCGAACGGACAGCCCGAGGGCAGGTTCACCAGCGAGGGCGGCTGGCCCTCGATCGGCACCAGCGGCTGCTTCTCGTGTGCGTCGACGCGGGGGATCGAGCCCAGCAGACCCAGCGTGTACGGCATCCGCGGCTGGGCGTAGATGGTCTCGACCGGGCCCTGCTCCACGGCGCGCCCGGCGTACATGACCATCAGGCGGTCGGCGAACCCGGCGACCACACCGAGGTCGTGGGTGATGATCACGATGCCAGCGCCGGTCACCTCCTGCGCGGTCTTGAGGACCTCCAGCACCTGGGCCTGCACGGTCACGTCGAGCGCGGTGGTCGGCTCGTCGGCGATGATCAGGTCCGGGTCGTTGGCGATCGCGATGGCGATCACCGCGCGCTGGCGCATACCACCGGAGAACTCGTGCGGGAACGCCTTGGCGCGCGCCGCGGCGTTCGGGATGCCGACGAGGTCGAGCAGCTCCACGGCCCGGTTGTTGGCCTGCTGCTTGGTCATCGAGCCCTTGGCGTGCACCAGCAGCGCCTCGGCGATCTGCGCGCCCACGGTGTACACGGGCGTCAGCGCCGAGAGCGGGTCCTGGAAGACCATGGAGATCTTCTTGCCGCGCAGCTTGGACAGTTCGACGTCGGACTTGCCGATGAGCTCGCTGCCCTGGAACCGGATGGAGCCGGAGATGCGCGCCTGCGGCGGGAGCAGGCCCATGACCGCCAGCGACGACACCGACTTGCCGGACCCGGACTCGCCGACGATGCCCAGCACCTCGCCGGCCGCGACCTGGTAGTTCAGGCCGCGCACCGCGTGCACGCGGCCGGACTCCGACGGGAAGGACACGTCGAGGTCGGCGACCTCCAGCACCGTGCCGGTGGGCTTCTCGGTCTCCGCGCCCAGTGCGAGTGAGGCGGTCATGCTGTGGCTCCTGTGGTGCTGGGGGACTTCGTCTTCTCGGCGATGCGCTTGCGTTCCTTGCGCCGCGACCGGCTTGACGACGGGTCGAGCGCGTCGCGCAGGCCGTCACCCGCGTAGTTCACCGCGAGCACGGTGACCACGAGGAAGCCCGCCGGGATGTAGAACAGCCAGGGGAAGGTGCGCACGGCGTCGGTGCCGTCGGCGATGAGCGTGCCGAGCGAAACGTCGGGCGACTGCACGCCGAACCCGAAGAACGACAGCGAGGTTTCGGTGATGATCGCGACGCCGACGTTGATCGTCGCGTCGATGATCAGCAGCGAGGCCATGTTCGGCACGATGTGCTTGGCGATGATCCGCCACGACGGCTGGCCCATGAACCGCGCGGCCTTCACGAACTCGCGCTCGCGCAGGGTCAGCGTCATGCCGCGCACGATGCGGGCGGTGATCATCCACTGGAACAACGCGATCAGGCCGACCAGGATCAGCCACGTCTTGCCGCGGAAGGCCGGCGAGAGGATCGAGATGATCAGGAACGGCGGCAGGATCAGCAGCAGGTCCACGAACCACATGGCGATGCGGTCGGTCCAGCCGCCGAAGTACCCGGCGGCCGCGCCGACGATCGAGGCGACGCCCGTGGAGAACAGTGCGGCCAGCAGGCCGATCGTGAGCGACTTCTGCAGCCCGCGCATGGTCTGCGCGAACATGTCGCCGCCGATCTGGTTCGTGCCGAACCAGTGGTTCCCGTCCGGCGGCAGCAGGTTCGACAGCGGGTCGAGCTCGTCGTACGACCACGGCGAGTACCACGTGTAGGTGAAGGCCAGCACGTAGAACAGCACGATCACGGCCAGCGAGACGACCGCGAGCTTGTTGCGCAGGAACCGGCGGAACACGAGCTTGCCGCGGCTGGAGGACTTGCTCTCGGCCTCGTTGCCCGGGTCGACCGCCAGCACGGCGGAGTCGGCGATGTCGGCCTCGTTCACGGGAGCGGCCATCAGATCCTCACCCTCGGGTCGAGCGCGGCGTAGAGCACGTCGGCCAGCCACCCGGCCAGCAGCACGCAGATCGCGATGAACAGCGTCACGGTCGCGACGATGTTGGTGTCCTGCTTCTGGATCCCGGTCACCAGCCAGTCGCCCATGCCGTACCAGCCGAAGATCCGCTCGGTGAAGATGCCGCCCGTGATGAGCAGGCCGAAGCCGAACGCGAACAGCGTCGCCATCGGGATCAGCGCCGTGCGCAAGCCGTGCTTGAACAGCGCGCGCCGGCGCGTGAGGCCCTTTGCCTGTGCGGTGCGCAGGAAGTCGGAGCCGAGGACGTCGAGCATCGCCGAACGCTGGTAGCGGCTGTAGTACGCCACCTGCGTCAGCACGATCGCCAGGGTCGGCACGATGATGTGCTGCAACCGGTCGAGCAGCACGTCGCCGAAACTGCCGTCGAGGCCGCTCGTCTCGCCCTGCACGATGAAGAACTGGTACCCGCCGAGCAGGTTGTCGTTCACCGACTGGGCGCCCGCCTTGAGGATCGTGGCGATCACGAAGACCGGAGTGGACAGCACGACGAACGAGAACGTGGTGGCCACGTAGTCGCTGACCTTGTACTGCCGGATCGCGCTCACCACCCCGACGAGCACGCCGATGATGATGCCGATCGTGATGCCCAGCAGGAACAGCCGAAGGCTCACGCCGGCGCGGCGGAAGAGCTCGTCGGTGATCGGCTGGTCGGCGACCGTGCGGCCGAAGTTCCCGTGCAGCACTCCGCCGAGCCAGGTGAAGAAGCGCTCGGGGATGGGCTGGTTCAGGTAGAGCTCGGCCGCCTTGGCGTCGATTGTGGACTGCGGAGCCGGTGGGTTCCGCAGCTTCAGCGCGTCGAGCGGGCTGAAAGCCAGCGACGCCAAGGAAAAGGCCGCGAAGGTGGCGACCAGGCACAATGCCACGTAGTTGACGAGGCGGCGGAGGAGGAAGCCGATCACGGTTTCCTCGATTCACCGGGAACGGAGGTTCCACTCCGTACCGACGGCCACGCCTGACTCTCGCCCGATTGAGTTTTCGTCGAAAACACTAGCCGGTGCTGCCTTCCGAATGCTGCTGACGCTCGTTGTCGGCGCAGCATAATCCGGAGAAGGCCCTTCGATCTTCGTTCCCAGGCAACCAAATAATCACGATTTCCGCCGCGGGCACGTGAAGGACCGACTTTCGGATGTTGCGGTGGACGGGGCCCGCGAGGTATTCACTTCGTGCGGATCGTCGCCGTGGGTGTGTGGGCGAATACCGCGGATCACGTTCCGGAAATGTTTCCGGGAGTGGAGGGAAATGTTGCGAACGCACGCGGAACACTGGAAACGGACATACCGGTCATGGTATGGACCTGTCCGGGCGGCGGAGGTCCAGTCCTGTGGGCGGGAGCCCTCTTCGTCCACAGTGGCCGGTCGGTCCGTACCCCACCGATCAGTGCCCGGTCGAGAAGCCTGCCCCGTTGATCAAAGCCCGGTGGATCTTCGCGCACAGCAAAGAACCCCGCCACCGGATTCCGGTGACGGGGTTCTTCGTCGAGACTGGGTGATCAGTCCAGGTAGTCCCGGAGGACCTGGGACCGCGACGGGTGCCGCAGCTTCGACATCGTCTTCGACTCGATCTGGCGGATGCGCTCACGCGTGACGCCGTAGACCTGGCCGATCTCGTCAAGCGTGCGCGGCTGGCCGTCGGTGAGACCGAAGCGCAGCCGGACCACGCCCGCCTCGCGCTCGGACAGCGTCTGCAGCACCGACTGGAGCTGGTCCTGCAGCAGCGTGAACGACACCGCGTCGACCGCGACGACCGCTTCGGAGTCTTCGATGAAGTCACCGAGCTGCGAGTCGCCCTCGTCGCCGATGGTCTGGTCCAGCGAGATCGGCTCACGCGCGTACTGCTGGATCTCCAGGACCTTCTCCGGCGAGATGTCCATCTCCTTGGCGAGCTCCTCGGGCGTCGGCTCGCGGCCGAGGTCCTGAAGGAGTTCGCGCTGTATACGGCCGAGCTTGTTGATGACCTCGACCATGTGCACCGGGATGCGGATGGTGCGGGCCTGGTCGGCCATCGCGCGGGTGATCGCCTGGCGGATCCACCACGTGGCGTACGTCGAGAACTTGTAGCCCTTGGTGTAGTCGAACTTCTCCACCGCGCGGATCAGGCCGAGGTTGCCTTCCTGGATGAGATCCAGGAACGCCATCCCGCGGCCGGTGTAGCGCTTGGCCAGCGAGACCACGAGCCGGAGGTTCGCCTCCAGCAGGTGGTTCTTGGCGCGCTCGCCGTCGCGCACGATCCACTTGAGATCGCGGCGCATCTGGGTGACGAGCTTCTCGCCCTCCTCCTCGGCGGTGCGCACGCGCTCGGCGGCGTAGAGACCCGCCTCGATGCGCTTGGCGAGCTCCACCTCCTCCTCGGCGTTGAGCAGCGCGACCTTGCCGATCTGCTTGAGGTAGGCACGCACCGAGTCCGCCGACGCGGTGAGCTCGGCGTCCTTGCGCGCCTGGCGCAGCGCCTCGGACTCCTCCTCGTCCCAGACGAAGTCCGGGTTGTCCGAGGCGGACTTCGGCCCCTTCTCGGCGGCTGCGTTGCTCCGGCGGCGCGCGGCGGGCGTCTCCGTCTCCTCGGCTTCGTCTTCCGAGTCGTCGGAGTCGTCGTCGGCGACCTCGTCGTTGACCGTCTCGTCGACGACGTCGACCTCGACCTCTTCCAGGTCGGACAGGTCCGGGGTGTCGAGTTCGACCTCGTCGAGGTCGACCGGGCCGTCCGGGTCGCCGTCTTCGGTCTTGGGCGCCTTGGTGGTGGCCTTCTTGGCCGGCGCTTTCTTGGCCGGAGCCTTCTTCGCGCCGGCAGACCTGGTGGCGGTCTTGGGTTTCGCCGCGCCGGTGGCTGCCTCGTCGGCCGGCTCGCCGGCTGCGGTCGCTGTCTTCGTCCCGCTTCGGGTTGCGGTTCTTGCGGCTGCCACTTACGCCCTTTCGCAGCGGTCGATCATGACGAGCCGAGGTATCGCCACCTCGGCTGCCTCACATTCGGGGAACACGCCTCGGCCTGCGGTTTTCACTCCCGCAGCCGTGGGCCGCGTTCCATTGTAACGACGGCCGGGCAGTGCGTCGCGAAGCGATCACCCTCCGGCCTGCCGCACGGTACCCGCACGTGACCTTCCCGTGACCCGCGCGTTGGTTTCGCGGCCGTTCCCGGGCGTCTGCGGGTCCGTGCTCGATCAGTGCTCGATGCCCTCGACCGCGGCCGCGGCGGCGCCGACGATGCCCGCGTTGTTCTGCAGCGAAGCCACGATCACCGGAGTCCGGACCTCCAGCAGCGGCACCCACTTCTCCGCCTTCTTGCTCACGCCGCCGCCGACGATGAACAGATCCGGCCAGATCAGGTTCTCCAGCACGGTCAGGTAACGGTGTACCCGCTTGGCCCACTGGTGGTAGGACAGGCCCTCGTTGTCCTTCACCGACGCCGCGGCGCGCTTCTCCGCGTCGTGGCCGTCGACCTCGAGGTGGCCGAACTCGGTGTTCGGCACGAGCTTGCCGTCGTGGAAGACGGCGCTGCCGATGCCGGTGCCGAAGGTCAGCAGGGCGGTGACGCCGGTGCGCGCCGCCTTGTCGCCGAAGCGGATCTCGGCCATGCCGGCCGCGTCGGCGTCGTTGAGCATCGCCACGTCCGCGACGCTCTTGCCGAGCCGCTTGGCGAACAGCGCGTCGGCGTCCGTGCCGATCCAGGCGTGGTCGATGTTGGCCGCGGTGTGCGCGACGCCCTTCTTGACGACCGCCGGCAGCGTCACGCCGACCGGTCCGTCCCACTCCGCGGCGCGCACGATCTCGGCCACCACGTCCGCGACGGCGTCGGGTGTCGACGGCTGCGGCGTCTCGATCCGGTGTCGCTCGCCGATGAGCTGTCCCGTTTCCAAATCGACCAGCGCGCCCTTGATCCCGCTGCCGCCGATGTCGATTCCGAAACCTCGGGTCGCCGTCACTGACGTGGTCCCTTCTCGCACGATTCAGAAGTCTGCTGCGGAGACTTTAACCGGATGTGGTGACATGTCGGACGTGGGAGCTGACGAGTCGTTGCTGAAAAGCGTTGCGGAGCAGGTGGCGGTCGAGGCGGCCGGGCTGGTGCGGGCGGCCTGGACCGCCATGCAGGCGGGCGGTGAGGTCCGCGTCGACACCAAGTCGGCGGACACCGACGTGGTCACCGCGATCGACAAGGAGTCCGAGGAGCTGGTGCGCGCGCGGCTGGCCGAGCTGCGCCCGGGCGAGCCCGTGCTCGGGGAGGAGGGCGGCGGCGCCGCGGCCGGGTCCGGCGTGACCTGGGTGGTGGACCCGATCGACGGGACCGTCAACTTCCTCTACGGGCTGCCGGCGTTCGCGGTGTCGCTGGCCGCTCAGGTCGACGGGGTGTCGGTGGCCGGCGCGGTCGTGGAACCCGTCAGCGGCCGCCGCTGGACGGCCGCGCGGGGCCAGGGTGCCTGGCTCGACGGCAGGCGTCTCTCGGCGTCCTCGCCGACGCGCCTGGACCTGTCGCTGGTCGGCACGGGGTTCGCCTACGCGCGCGACCGTCGCGTGCGCCAGGGCGCGCTCGCGGGCGAGCTGCTCGGGCACGTGCGCGACCTCCGCCGCGGCGGGGCGGCGTCGCTGGAGCTGTGCGCGGTCGGCGCGGGCTGGCTCGACGCGTACTTCGAGCACGGCCTGCACCGCTGGGACTGGGCCGCCGGGGCGCTCGTCGCGGCCGAGGCCGGCGCGACGATCCTCCTGCCGGGTTCGGCACCCGACCTCGGTGAGGACGTGACCTTCGCGGCGGCGCCCGGCATCGCGGAGCCGCTGCGCCAGGTGCTGGCTTCGCTGGACGCCAAGAGCGTCTGACGCGTGCCCTGGACCCCCGCGCGGGGGTCCAGGGTCAGCAGGCGACGTCGCGGGCCGCGGCGAGCAGCGTCTGGTCGATCACCGGCGCGCCGGGGCCCGAGGACTGCTCGTTGCCGCCCCCGCCCTGGTGGGACTTGGACCAGTCGGCGAGCTTCTGGAGGATCTGGCGCGCCTCCGGGCGCGGGCGGATGTCGTCGAAGAGCGTGCCGGTGACGAGGTCGACGCTGGCGTCCTTGCGGTTGTCGCGCACGAGCTCGGCGCACGGCACCACGAGGCTCACCGTGCGCGCGGCCGCGGCGCCGTTCTCGCCGTAGCGGATCTGGCCGCGGCACTTGGCGTCGCCCTTGGGGTACGCCGGGTCGTTGGCCGGGTCGCCGGTGGCGGTGAAGCCGAGCTCGCGCAGGGCCGTGGTCGTGATGCCGCCCTGGCCGCGCGTGGTGCTCGCGTTGAGGACCTTCAGCGCCACCTTGTCGGGCGGCACGGGGGAGCGGTCGTCGAGGCCGTTGTGGGCCACGGTCGTGTAAGTGGTGCCCGGTGGCGGAGTGGGGGCGGGCGTGCAGAGCACGGCCTCGTCGACGTCCCCTCGGCCGACCACGGCGTTCACCCACACGAACACCGCGCCGAGGGCGAGCACCCCGATCACGATGAGCGCGGGCAGCGGCCGGTGCTTGCGATAGGGCCGCGCACCACGGTCCCCCGAGCCGTTCCCCGACGCCACCTGCCCCGTCCCTTCCCGAACGCGGAAACCCCGTCCGCGGACCCCTCGCCGCGAGACCCCCACGACCGCGTGGCGCCGCGCGCCCCGGTCGGTTTCGTCCCCCGGTTTCGTCCCCGGTTTCACCAGGCGACACCGTGCGGGCCGCCGTAGCCGCCCAGCCTAGGCGTTCGGCGCCGCACCCGGTGGCGCGGGTCACCGTGTGCCCGCCCCGTCCCCGCCGAGGCCGGGCCGCGAATCCCCGGTCCGCCGATCGCACCACGGAGACCTCCGCAGGAGCAAGCGGACACCGCTGCCGGGTGATCTTCGCGACGCGCGGGCAACCTGACCGGACCGCACCCGTCTCACCTGCGGGTTCCCCCTGTCGGGTGACGAAATTCAAGCAACGCCCGACTCGGTGCGGAGCTCGGCGAACAGTGAGCTACCCTTCCCGGGCTCCGGCCGCAGGAAGAGGGGCACCTGGCTGAGACCTCGGTCACTGCGGACGCCGGGCACAAACAGGGGCGCTGGAACGTTGACCAGCGGCACGACCGGCTCACGGGCACGCCCGCGGGACCGGAAGAACAAGACAAGCTGATTCGCAGGGGTGAGGGACACATGGCTACCGACTACGACGCTCCGCGCCGCAGCGAAGCCGACGAGCTGGCCGAAGACTCGTTGGAGGAGCTGAAGGCCCGGCGGAACGAGAACCAGTCCGGCGTCGTCGACGTCGACGAGGACGCGAACGCCGAGAACTTCGAGCTTCCTGGTGCCGACCTTTCCGGGCTTTCCGGTGAGGACATGACCGTGAAGGTCGTGCCGAAGCAGGCTGACGAGTTCACCTGCTCGGTCTGCTTCCTGGTGCACCACCGCAGCAGGCTCGCCGAAGACAACGGCGGCCGGCTGATCTGCCGCGACTGCGCCTGAGCACAGCCTGCGCCTGACGGCGTACGGGGATCTCGTACAGGGCTTCAGGGGAACACAGGTTTTCAGGGGAAACACAGTCGCGGCGGTCCGGGGAAGCTCGCTCGCGAGCTGGGTAAAGGGGGTCGGCCCACCAGGCCGGCCCCCTTCCGCGTCCGCGGGACCGGTCCCGCGGAAAACTTCAGGCGCGCTCGTTCAGGAACGGGCGCGCAGCAGTTCGGCGACGCGCTTCGGCTTGCGCGTGCTGAACAGCCAGTACGGCGTGGGGTCGGCCGGGTCCGTGAGCTGCACGCGGACCGCCGGGCCCACCCAGCCGCGGTGCATCACGAACGCGGCCGGGTCGCCGTCGCGTCCGAGGGCGCGGCGCTTGTCGTCCTTCTCGAGGATCTCGACCACGCCGGCGAAGCGCAGCGGCAGGTGCGCGTCGCCGACCCACAGCTCCGGCTCGTCACTGCCCGTCACCCGCACGCGCGAGCGGCCGAGCGACAGCAGCAGCGCGCCCATCACGACGATGGCGATGGGCAGCGGGATCCACACCGGGATCGAGGGGTACCCGAGGTGGATCTCCACGCCGAGCAGGATCGCGCCGAGCATCGGCAGCGGCCAGCCCCACCACGGCACGTACAGCCGTTCGGAGTGCGCCAGTCCGCGCTTCACGGCGGTGTTCACGGTGTCAGCCACGCGACAAGGGTAGTCTCGCGGCCCGTGTCCAGCGTTCAGGTACTCCTCTCCCGGCTCGACCCCGGCGTCCCGTTGCCCGCGTACGCGCGGCCCGGCGACGCGGGCGCCGACCTCGTCACCACCTCGGATATCGTGCTCGGGCCCGGCGAACGCGGGGTGGTGGGAACCGGCGTCGCGATCGCGCTGCCGCCGGGGTTCGCGGGGTTCGTCCACCCGCGCTCGGGGCTGGCGGCCCGCGTGGGCCTTTCGGTGGTGAACACCCCCGGCACGATCGACGCGGGGTACCGCGGTGAGATCCGGATCTGCCTCATCAACCATGATCTCCACGAGCCGGTGGTGCTCGCGCGCGGCGACCGGATCGCGCAGCTGGTGATCCAGCGGGTCGAGCACGCCGTGTTCGTGGAGGTCGCCGAGCTCGGCGACACCGAACGTGGCGCCGGTGGTTACGGCTCGACGGGCGGGCACGCCACACTGGTCCCGGACGTGCCCGGCGCGGACGCGGGCACTGGGGAAGGAACGGAGAAGTAGTGGGGATCTTCGGACGCAAGCGCAAGTCCGACGGCGGGCCGACCGAGCCCGCCGACGGCGCCGCGGGCGACACCGGGGCGGACGCCGACGACGCGATCGAACCCGAGAACCAGTTGTCGGAGACCGAGCAGGGGCCCTTCGACGTCGCCGACGCCGAAGAGGACGGCATCCCGCGCATCGACCTCGGTTCGGTGCGGGTCCCGGTCCCGGACGGCTCGCAGGTGCAGGTCGAGATGGACCCGGAGGCCGGTGGTGTCCGCGCGGTCCACGTGGTGACCGAGCAGGGCCAGATCACGGTCAGCGCCTACGCGGCGCCGCGCTCCGGCGGCCTGTGGCGCGAGGTCGGCACCGAGCTGGCCGACCAGCTGCGGGCCGACGGCGCGAAGGTGACGGTCGGCCGCGGCGAGTGGGGCCTGGAGCTCTCGGCCATCGTCGGCGACGTCGCGCTGCGCTTCGTCGGTGTCGACGGCCCGCGCTGGATGCTGCGCGGCGTGATCGCCGGTCCGCAGTCGCAGTCCGCGCAGGCGCCCGACGTGCTCCGCATGATCGTGCGCCACACGATCGTCGACCGCGGCGACTCCCCGATGCCGGTGCGCACCCCGCTCCCCATCACGCTCCCGGAAGCCGTCGCGCAGCACATCGCCGAGCAGCAAGAAGGCTGACCGTCGTACGAGGAAGGCCCCGGCACTCACCCGTGCCGGGGCCTTCGTTCATTTCTTTTCACTACACAGTTCCGGCGGCGGACCCGAACCAGCCCTTCAGGAACCCGACCAGGCTCGCGCGTCCGAGCACTTCGCGGTCCCGCCCGAAATCGGCCAGCTCGACCACGCCCAGCTCCCCTCTCGGCAGCACCCCGGCCCACTCGCGCGCCACCGCCACGGGGTGCACCAGGTCGCCGGCGCACCCGGCGACCCCGGCCGGCACCGCGACCGTCGCCAATTCGGTCAACGACGGCGCGCGCCGGCCCGCCGCGACCCGCAGCCCCGGCACCAGGTCGTCGCCGTGGCGCCGCCAGGCCCGAGACAACTCGTCGACGAGCCACGCCGGGCTCCCGGCCGCCACCGCGGCCAGCGCGCCGTCGACCCCCTGAGCGGCCACCAGATCGGCTGAGGCGCGCGCCGCGACGGCCGCGGGCGCTGAGCCGGGCTCGCCGTTCCAGGCCGGGAGCGCGCACACCAGCCCCTCGCAACGGCCCGGGTTCGCCACCGCCCACTCCGCGGCCAGGTGCGCGCCGAACGAGACGCCGCCGACGACCAGCGACCCGTGCACCCGCGCGAGCCGGTCCAGCTCTTCGAGGTACCCCTCGGCGAGCGCGGCACCGGGCGGCGGGGGAGGCGCGATCAGCCGGGCGCCCACCAAAGCCAACGGGCCGGTGAACACCGACTGAACGAACGTTTCGTCGGAGCCCGTTCCGGGCAGCAGGACCACGGGCAGGTTCCGGATTGCGGACGTCACGTTGCGATCTTGGCGCAAACCCGTTTCGCTGATGTGAACCACAGCTACGCTGGTTTACGCACGGGCCGCGAAGTCGGGGGCCCCGGAGCACAGGAGCACACCATGTCCGCCAAGGACGGCGGCTACTTCAGCCGGTTGGTTCGCAAGCTGACCAGCGACGTCGAGGACCTCGACGCCGACGAGATGTCCGAGAGGTCCGGGGCCGAAGGGGCGCGCCGCGCCTGTGACTGCCGGTCCGGCGAAGAGGCGACAGTGCTCGGCAGGCTGCGCAGCGTCGAGCTGTGCCCGAGCGAGGGAACTCCGACGCTTCAGGCCGAGCTGTTCGACGGCACACAGGGCGTGACGCTAATCTGGCTGGGCCGACGCCGGATCCCCGGTATCGAGCCGGGTCGGACCATCAAGGTCCGCGGCCGGATGGCAGAGCGTGACGGCCAGAAGGTGCTGTACAACCCGTACTACGAACTCCAGAGCCCGGTAGGTTGATCGACTCCCGTGACTGAACCCGCTCCCCGCGACGAGAAGCACGTGCCCGAAGGCGGGGACGAAAAGCAGGACAGCGACCAGCACCGCGCCGACGACGGAACCGACACCGACGCCGAGAAGCCCGAACCCACGTTGCTGGAGCAGATGGGCGGCGTGTCCGGTCTGTTCTACTCGTCGGTGCCGGTGATCGTGTTCGTGCTGGTGAACGCCTTCTTCGGGCTCACCGCGGCGATCTGGGGCTCGGTCGGCAGCGCCGTGGCGATCACGGTGTTGCGGGTCGTGCGCAAGGAGCCGCTGCAGCCGGCGATCTCGGGGTTCTTCGGGGTCGCGATCGCGGCGTTCATCGCGTTCCGCACGGGTTCGGCCAAGGGCTTCTTCCTCTTCGGCATCTGGGCGAGCCTCGCCTACTGCGGTGTGTTCGTGCTGTCGATCCTGGTGCGCTGGCCGATCGCCGGCGTGGTGTGGAGCGCGCTCAACGGCACCGGCCAGGCCTGGCGCAAGGACAAGCCCTCGCGCTACGGCTACGACGTCGCCACGCTCGCGCTGGCCGTGATCTTCGCCGCCCGGTTCGTGGTGCAGCGCTGGCTCTACAACAGCGACTACACCGGCTGGCTGGCGTTCGCGAAGATCGCCATGGGTTACCCGCTCTACGCGCTCGGCCTGCTCGTGGTCGTCTGGGCGGTCCGCCGCTCGGACAAGCGGCTCAAGGCACTGGCCGAGACGGAACCGAAGCCGGAGACCGACGCGGAGGTCGAGGCCCGGCTGCGCGAGAAGTACGCGCAGACGCCGACTCCGGAGGTTTGACCGACTTCCCCAAGACGCCGGAAAGGCCCCTCACGTGCTCGTGAGGGGCCTTTCCCGTCTGCGTCAGTATCCCAGGGCCGTGCGGATCTCCGGCTCGACGTCCGACGTCGCCACGAACAGCAGCTCGTCACCGGCCTCCAGCGGGTCCTCCGGCTGCGGCACGATCACGCGGTCGCCGCGCAGGATCGTCACGAGCGCGGCGTCGCGGGGCAGCGCGATCTCGCTCACGGGCTTGCCGGCCAACGGGGTCTCCTCGGGCAGCGTGAGCTCCACGAGGTTCGCCTGGCTCTGGCGGAAGGTCATCAGCCGCACGAGGTCGCCGACGCTCACGGCCTCCTCGACCATCGCGGCGAGCATGCGCGGGGTCGACACGGCGACGTCGACGCCCCAGGCGTCGGTGAAGAGCCATTCGTTGGCGGGGTTGTTCACGCGGGCCACCACGCGGCGCACGGCGAACTCCGTCTTCGCGAGCAGTGACACCACGAGGTTGGACTTGTCGTCGCCGGTGGCGGCGATCACCACGTCGCAGCGCTCGATCCCCGACTCCTCGAGGATCGAGACCTCGCACGCGTCGCCGAGGACCCAGTCGGCCTGCGGCACGGTGTCGGGTTCGAACTGGTCGGCCTCGCGCTCGATCAGCATCACCTGGTGCCGTCCGTCGATCAGCTCGACGGCGATGGAGCGCCCGACGGCGCCGGCACCCGCGATCGCGACCCGCATCAGTTCTCCTCCTCCGGAGCGCGAGCGGCCACGCTCGTCACGTCGCTGACGGTGCCGGAGCGGGCCGCGACGTACACGACGTCGTCGGCCTGCACCATGGTCTTGTTGTCCGGCAGCACGCCGTTGCCGAACCGCATGATGAACGCGACGCGTGCGCCGGTGGCGTCCTGGAGCTCGCGCACGCTGCGCCCGATCCAGCCCTCGTTCAGCGGCAGCTGCAGAAGCGCGACGTTGCCCGAGGGATCACGCCACACCGAGGCGACGCCGTCCGGCAGGAGCGTGCGCAGGAAGCGGTCGGTGGTCCACGGCACCGTCGCGACGGTGGGGATGCCGAGCCGCTCGTACACGGCGGCGCGCTTGTGGTCGTAGATCCGCGCGACCACGTGCTCGATGCCGAAGTTCTCGCGCGCGACCCGCGCGGAGATGATGTTGGAGTTGTCACCGCTCGACACGGCCGCGAACGCGCCGGCCTGTTCGATGCCCGCCTCGATCAGCACCTGCCGGTCGAACCCGACGCCGACGATCTGCTGGCCGTGGAAGTCGCTGCCCAGCCGGCGGAACGCCTGGGGGTTCTTGTCGATGACGGCCACCTCGTGGCCGAGACGCTCCAGCGCCGCGGCCAGGGATGCGCCGACCCGGCCGCACCCCATGATCACCACGTGCACGCCCTGCCTCCTCGTAGGTGGGGGTAAACCCGTCCGTAGGTACCCTCGCGCACCAGCGCCGAACCTACCGTGCGGGGTGGCAGTTAGTCTTCCAAGGTGTCGAAGTTCCCGACCGTGCTGAAGCGCCTGGTGCTCGGACGTCCGTTCCGTAGCGACAGCCTCGGCCACACGCTCCTGCCCAAGCGCATCGCGCTGCCGATCTTCGCGTCGGACGCGCTCTCCAGCGTCGCGTACGCGCCGGAGGAGATCTTCCTGACCCTGAGCTTCGCCGGGCTGTCGGCGTACGCGTTCGCGCCGTGGATCGGGGTGGCCGTGGCGCTGGTCATGCTGACGGTCGTGGCGTCGTACCGGCAGAACGTGCACGCCTACCCGAGCGGTGGCGGTGACTACGAGGTCGCCGGCACCAACCTGGGCAGCAAGTTCGGGCTCACCGTGGCCAGCGCGCTGCTCGTGGACTACGTGATGACCGTCGCAGTGTCCACTTCGTCCGGTGTGGCCAACATCGGCTCGGCCATCCCGTGGGTCGCCGAGCACAAGGTGATCACCGCCGTGGTGATCGTCGCGGTGCTGACCGCGCTGAACCTGCGCGGAGTGCGCGAATCGGGCAAAGCCTTCGCAATCCCCGTCTACGGCTTCATCATCGGCATCCTGGTCATGGTCGGGTGGGGGCTGATCGAAGCCGCGACCGGCACGACGATGCGGGCCGAGAGCGCGGGCTTCACACTGCACTCCGAAGGCACGTGGACGGGCTTCGCGTTCGTCTTCCTGATCCTGCGGTCGTTCTCCTCCGGTGCCGCGGCGCTGACCGGGGTCGAGGCGATCAGCAACGGCGTGCCGGCGTTCCGGAAGCCGAAGTCGAAGAACGCGGCCACCACGCTGCTGCTGATGGGCGTGCTCGCGGTGGTCATGCTCATCGGCATCATCACGCTCGCCGTGATCACCAAGGTGAACTTCGCCGACAACCCGGCCGAGCAGTTGCAGGGCGCTCCGGCGGGGTACCAGCAGAAGACGATCGTGACGCAGATCGCCCAGGCCGTGTTCGCCAGCTTCCCGCCGGCGTTCTACTACATTTCCTTCGCCACCGGCATCATCCTGCTGCTGGCGGCCAACACGGCCTTCAACGGTTTCCCGGTGCTCGGCTCGATCCTCGCGCAGGACCGGTACCTGCCGCGGCAGCTGCACACGCGCGGCGACCGGCTGGCGTTCTCCAACGGCATCCTGTTCCTCGCGATCTTCGCGCTGGTGCTGATCATCGCGTTCGACGCGGAAGTCACGCGGCTCATCCAGCTCTACATCGTCGGTGTGTTCGTGTCGTTCACGATCAGCCAGACCGGCATGGTCCGGCACTGGAACCGCCTGCTGGCCAAGGAAACCGACGGCGCGGTGCGGCGGCGGATGCGGCGCTCGCAGACGGTGAACGCGATCGGCCTCACGATGACCGGCACCGTGCTGATCATCGTGCTGATCACCAAGTTCCTCCTCGGTGCGTGGATCGCGATCGCCGCCATGGTGGCGATTTTCGCGTTGATGACGGCGATCCGGAAGCACTACGACCGCGTGGCCGAAGAGCTGAAGGAACTCGGCGACACCCCGACGGTGCTGCCCTCGCGCAACCACGCGATCGTGCTGGTGTCCAAACTGCACCGGCCGACGCTGCGCGCCCTGGCCTACGCCAAGGCGATGCGGCCCGACGTGCTCGAGGCCGTGACCGTGAACGTCGACGACGCCGACACCCGCCGGCTCACCGCCGAGTGGGAGGCGCACAAGTTCAAGGTGCCGCTGAAGGTCGTCGAGTCGCCCTACCGGGAAATCACGAAGCCGGTGCTGGACTACGTGAAGCGCGTGCGCGGCGACAACCCGCGCAACGTGGTCACCGTGTTCATCCCGGAGTACGTGGTGGGCCACTGGTGGGAGCAGGTGCTGCACAACCAGAGTGCGTTGCGGCTCAAGGGAAGGCTGCTGTTCCAGCCGGGTGTCATCGTCGCGAGTGTGCCGTGGCAGCTGGAGTCTTCGGCGAAAGCGGCCGAGCGCGAACGCCGGGCCCGACCCGCGGCCGGCGACGTGCGACGTGGGTTCGCGGCGAGCGCCGGTGGTGTCGCGAAGCCCGTGGAAACCCCCAAACCGGCCAAGGAAACTGCTGAATGACGGAGAATTGGCTCGGCCGCGTGCTCGAGCTCGAGATCGGCCCGGTCGCCCACGGCGGCCACTGCGTGTCGCGTGTGGACGGACGGGTGGTGTTCGTGCGCCACGGGTTGCCGGGCGAGCGCGTGCGCGCCGAGGTGACCGAGGACAAGGGCGGTTCGTTCTGCCGGGCCGACGCGGTGGAGGTGCTCGAGGCGTCGGAGCATCGCGTCACGCCGCCGTGCCCGCTGGCCGCCCCGGGCGGCTGCGGGGGCTGCGACTGGCAGCACGCCGACCCCGCGTACCAGCGTTCGCTGAAGGCGGCCGTGGTCGCCGAACAGCTGGAGCGCCTCGCGGGCATCACGCGTGACGTCGTGGTCGAGCCGCTCGACGGCGGCCCGCTCGGCTGGCGCAGCCGCGTGCGGCTCGTGGCCGGCCGCGACAGCCGCGCCGGGCTGCGCGCGCACCACAGCCACCGCGTCGTCGCGCTCGACGACTGCCCGATCGCGGTGCCGGGCACGCTCGACGTCGCGCTGGCCAAGCGCTGGCGCCCGGGCACCGAACTGGAGACCACCACCGACGGCGACGGGCACACGCACCTGCGCGAGCTCTCCACCGTCCACGGCCGCACCAGGTCCCGCCAGCTGTCCGGCGGCCTCGCCGTGCAACACGCGGCCGGCCGCGACTGGCGCCTCGACGCCCACGGCTTCTGGCAGGTGCACCCCTTCGCGGCCGACACGTTCGCCCAGCTCGTACGCGAGTGGGCCGAGGCCCCGCGCGGCGGCGTGGCGTGGGACCTCTACGCCGGCGTCGGCCTGTTCGCGTCGGTGCTGGCCGACCAGGTCGGACCGGACGGGCACGTGCTCGCCGTGGAGTCCGGCCGCCAGGCGGTGACCGACGGCCAACGCAACCTCGCCGACCTGCCCCAGGTCTCGTGGCGCGCCGGCCGCGTCGAACACGCCCTCGAAAACGCCCCGAAGCCCGTCGACGTGGTCGTCCTCGACCCCCCGCGCAAGGGCGCCGGCCGCGCCGTGGTGGACGCCATCGCGGCGGGCTCGCCCGACCGCATCGTGTACGTCGCCTGCGATCCCGCCGCCCTCGCCCGCGACCTCGCGACCTTCGCCGACCACGGCTACTCCCTCACGGACCTGCGGGCGTTCGACGCTTTCCCGATGACCCACCACGTGGAGTGCGTCGCTCTCCTGCAGTGATTTTGGCCCCGGCTCCGCCGGGGCGTGCGAGATCGCCTTTGAGCCGGCGATCTCGCGCTGTGGTGGAGTTGGCGGGCTCAGGCTTTGATCGCGCCGGAGATCTTGGGCACGACCTGTTGCAGGCCGTAGGGCACGCTGAGTGCCGAGGGGAACGCCAGGGCGATCGCCGTCGTGATGTCGAGGGCGACATACGAGCCGCGGCGCACGGCGGGGAGTTGCTGGAACAGTGGCAGCGCCTCGGTTTGCGCGCGGCTGCCGGGTGTGGTGTAGGTGAGCACGAGGACGTCGGCGTCGATGAGGTCCAGGCGTTCCGGGCTGATCTGCGAGCGGCCCGGGATGGAGGTCTGGGGCAGCGACGTCACCTTCGGCGACAGCACGAGCCCCAGCTGCGCGAAGAACAGGGCTTCCGGCGAGCGGCCCAGTGCCGTGGCGACGCGGCGGGTGGTGACCTGCCAGGTGTCCTTGTTGTAGCCGGACGCGGACGACAGCGTCGGGGCGATCGCGCTGAGCGTCTTGTAGTCCTGGGCCAACGTGGACCGGTCGGTGCCGAGGATCAGGTCGGGCTTGAGCGCGGCGATGCGCTCGAACGGCAGCTGCGTGTCGGCGAACAGCTCCGGCGGGTGGGTGCCCGCCTTCGCCTTGAGCCACGGCGACATCCCGCCCGGCAGGAACTTGCCCAGATCCGGCGTGATGAGCGGGACGACACCGAGCGCGACGGCCGCGTCGGAGTCGCGGTACTGGCCCACCGACACCACGCGCTGCGGCGGCCGGGGGATCGTCGTGGTGCCCTCGACACCCTTCACGTCGACCGGGAAGCCGGGCGCGGCCGGACCGCTCGCGGCGGGCGTCTCCCCGGAGTTCGAACAAGCCGCCAGGGCCAGCCCGCGGACACTCCCACCGCGGCTTTGAGCGCACCACGCCGCCCCACCAGGCCAGAAGTCATGCGGGGGATATTAGGTAAGCATTGCCTACTTTGGCAACGGCGTCAGCGTCTCTTCGTGGCGAAACCCGCTGCGAGCCCCGTGAGGGTCAGCAGCAGGCCGACGCCCAGGATCAGCCACGCGCCCAGCGCCGGACCGATGCGCGCGGCCGGGAGCTGATCGACGTAGGCCGGCAGCGTCCGCACGAGGTAGCGCACGGCGATACCGACGATGACGAGCCCCGGCAGCGTCGCGAACGCCAGCGGCTCGTCGCTGTGCCGCCGCAGCGTGATCCAGGCGAGCGCGAACGCCGCCGCCAACGCGACCGCGCAGACGAGCCGCAGCGCCACGCTCAGTTCGGGGCTGGGCACGTCGCCGGGCACCCGGTCGGACAGGAAGTGCGCCGTCGGCAGCACGAGGGCCACGCCGCCCGCCACCGCCCCGGCGGCCACCAGCACCGCCCGCGTCCCGCGCAGCGACCGACCGCTCACGACACCTCCACCAGGCCCGGGAACCCGAGTGTACGGGCGCCGTGACCGGTTCCACTGCGTCCGGACGGACGCTTGTGGACGGTGCCCGCTCACCGGAAACCCGGCCGGCGTGGTGTTCCTCGCCGCTCAGCCGCGGTCTTGCTTGATCAGGTCCGCACACTTCTCGCCGATGGCCATCGTGGTGATGCACGGGTTCACCGTCACCAGGAACGGCATCACCGACGCGTCCGCCACCCGCAGGCCCTCGACGCCGCGCACGCGCAGGCGGGCGTCGAGCACGGCGTCCGGGTCGCCGTCCGGGCCCATCCGGGCGGTGCACGCGGGGTGGTAGACGGTGTTGTGGGTCTTGCGCAGGTAGTCGGCGATCTCGTCGTCGCTCACGCAGTCGCGGCCCGGTGAGAGCTCGACGCCGGCCCACTCGTCCAGCGCCGGCTGCGCGGCGATCTCGCGGGCCAGCTTCACGCCGTGGGTCATCACGCGCAGGTCGTGCTCGTCGGTGAAGTAACGCGGGTCCACGCGGGGCTTGTCGCGGAAGTCGCGCGTGCGCAGGCGGACGGTGCCGCGTGAACGGCTGCGCGTGACGTTCGGCGTGAGGCAGAAGCCGTTCTCCGTGGTCGGGTAGCCGTGGCGCAGCGTGTTCATGTCGAAGGGCACCGAGCCGTAGTGGAACATCAGGTCCGGCCGGTCCAGACCTTCCTCGGTGGTCGTGAAGATACCGATCTCCCACCACTGCGTGGACTCGGTGACCATCGGCTGCAGCGCGTCCCACTGCACCAGGCCCTCGGGGTGGTCCTCCAGGTTCGAGCCGAC
The DNA here is from genome assembly GCF_042896185.1 of Amycolatopsis sp. NPDC001319. NCBI lineage: Bacteria > Bacillati > Actinomycetota > Actinomycetes > Pseudonocardiales > Pseudonocardiaceae > Amycolatopsis > Amycolatopsis sp. NPDC001319. The sequence continues at coordinate 62,004 of NZ_JBIAWY010000020.1, forward strand.
GCCGGGGGAGTCCACGAGCACGTCCACGCCCACCTCGCGCAGGTGCCCGGCGGGCCCGATGCCCGAGAGCATCAGCAGCTTCGGCGTGTCGATCGCGCCGGAGCTCACGATCACCTCGCGCCGCGCGGTCACGGTCGTGTGGTGGATCAGGTCGGGGTGCTGCAGCTCGACGCCGGTGCAGCGGCGGCCGTCGAACAGCAGCCGCTTGGCCCGCGCGCCGGTGCGCACCTCCAGGTTCTCGCGCGTGTCCAGGATCGGGTGCAGGTACGACACCGAGGCCGAGGACCGCACGCCGTCCTCGCGCGCGTTGATCTGGAACCAGTTCGCGCCGTGGGTCACCGTCTTGCCGGAGTTGAACTCCGTGGTCGGGATGCCCGCCTGCGCGCACGCGGCCAGCATCGCGACACCCGCGGGGTCGCGCGGCGGCACGGACCGGATCGTGACGGGCCCGGAGCGGCCGTGGTGCTCGCCGGGGCCGTCGTTGGTCTCGAGCCGTTGGTACAGCGGGAAGATGTCCGCGGCCGACCAGCCCGGCAGGCCGAGCGACGCCCACTCGTCGAGGTCTTCGGCCGGTGCCCAGAACGCGATGCACGAGTTGTGCGAAGAACACCCGCCGAGCACTCGCGCGCGGGCCTGACGAAGGAACGAGTTGCCGGCTTCCTGCGGCTCCACCGGGTAGTCCCAGTCGTAGCCGGATTCCAGCAGCGCCATCCAGTTCGTCAGCTCGAGCACGGCGGCGTCGTCCACATCGGACGGTCCGGCCTCCAGCAGGCAGACGGTGACGTCCGGGTCCTCCGAAAGTCTCGCCGCCACCACCGAACCCGCCGTGCCGCCGCCGACCACCACGTAGTCGAACTCGTTCACCTGGACTCCTCCTTCTGAGACGACGGCACGGAAGCGTGGCCGGCGAGCACCCCGATGCGGTGGCGTTGCACGAACCAGTAGTAGGCGAACCCGCCGGCCGCGAACACGCCGACGAAGAGCACCGAGCTCCAGCGCAGGTACCAGTGGAACGGCGGGGACGCGTTGTAGATCTCCGTGCGCGGCCAGGCGAGGTTCACCGTCATCCCGATGCCCCACAGCACCGCGAGCACGTTCACCGGCAGGCCCCAGCGCCCGAGCGAGAACCGGCCCGGCGGGCAGTCCTTGCGCGGCCAGCCGCCGCGCAGGCGCTTGATCAGCATCGGGACCGTCACGAGCAGGTAGGCCAGGTAGATCAGGATGATCGCCAGGCTCGTGACCGCCGAGAAGATCTGCGCCGAGTTGATGTTCACCAGCAGCAGCGCGATCGCGATCACGCCGATCACGATCGCGGGCAGCACCGGCGTGCCGGTCTTCTTGCTCACGCGCGCCAGGCGAGAGCCACCGGGCAGCGCGTTGTCGCGCGCCATGGCGAACGCGATGCGGATCGCCGCCGTGTGCACGGCGAGTACACACACCGTGATCGCGATGAACACCACGAACAGGAAGATCCGCCCGATCGCCGGGCCGAGCGCGTCGGTGAGCACGAACTGCAGGCCGACCGTGCCGAGCTCGGGAGCGTGGATGTCGCCGACCGCCATGAGCGCGAACAGGATGATCAGCCCGCCGAGCAGGAACGACGCCACCAGCGCCCGCATGATGGCCTTCGGGGCGTTGCGGTGCGGGTCCACCGACTCCTCGCCGAGCGAGGCCGCCGTGTCGAACCCGTACATCACGTAGGACGACGCGATGGCCGCGATGAGGAACGCACCGAGGTAGCCGCCCGCGTGTCCGGCGCCCGTGCCGTTCGTCTCCGTGACCACGCCGGGGCCGCGCACGAAGTGGAACGCCAGGAACACCACCAGCAGCACCGCGAACAGCAGCTCGATGAACACGCCGGCGCTGTTGATGCGGGCCATCAGCTTCACGCCGAACGCGTTGACCAGCGTGGTGAACACGATCAGGCAGGTGGCCAGCAGCACGCCGTTGGCCGCGTCGCTGGAGCCCGAGCCGTCGCCGATGAACTGGAAGAACGACGTGATCTGCGGCAGCGTCCGCTGGTAGGCCAGCGCCGTCGCCGAGATGGACACGATCGAGGCCAGCAGCATCATCCAGCCCGCCAGCCACGCCACGTGCCCGTTGCCGAGCTTTTTCGCCCAGTTGTAGACCGACCCGGCCACCGGGTACTGCGCGGCCAGCTCCGCGAAGCTCAGCGCCACCATGAGCTGCCCGGCGAACACCATCGGCCACGACCACCAGTACGCCGGGCCGCCCTGGGAAATCCCCAGGTAGGAGAGCTGGAACACGCCCGTGAGCACCGAGATGTAGCTGATGCCGGCGGCGAAGGTGTGGAAGCTGCCCAGCGTTCTCTTGAGCTGGTTGGTGTAGCCGAACTCGCCGAGTTCCTGATCGCTGGTGTCCGCGTTGCCACGGCCGCCGGTGTCGGTGCTCACGGGCACTGGTCCTTTCGGTGGTTCTCGATCGGACTAGGGCTTGAGGGCGCTTTTTCAGCGCACGGGTGTCAGCCGGCGAACCACTTCTGCGGGCCGGGACGCAGGTTCTGGTAGATGTGCTTGGCCTCCGTGTACTCGGCCAGGCCCGTCGGGCCCAGCTCGCGGCCGAAGCCGGACTGCTTGTAGCCGCCCCACTCGGCCTGCGGCAGGTACGGGTGGTAATCGTTGATCCAGACCGTGCCGTGGCGCAGGCGGTTGGCCACGCGCTGCGCCTTCGCGGCGTCATTGGTGAACACGCCGCCGGCCAGCCCGTAGTGGGTGTCGTTCGCGATGCGCACGGCGTCGTCCTCGTCGGTGAAGGTCTCGACCGTGAGCACCGGTCCGAACGACTCCTCCACCACGGCGTGGCTGCCTTGTGCGACGTTGTCGAGGATCGTCGGCAGGTAGTAGAAACCGTTCCGCAGCTCGGGGTCGTCGGGCCGCTTGCCGCCGGTGCGCAGCACGGCGCCCTCGGCCAGGGCCGTGGCGACGTAGCGCTCGACCTTTTCACGGTGGGCGGCCGAGATCAGCGGGCCGGTCTCGGCGTGCTCGTCGAACGGCCCGCCGAGGCGGATCCGCTCGGCGCGGCGCACCAGCTCGTCGACGAACTCGTCGTGCCACTCGCGCTGCACGATGAGCCGCGCGCCCGCGGAGCAGACCTGGCCGGAGTGCAGGAAGACGGCCGTGAGCGCGTAGTCCACGGCGGTCTCGAAGTCGGCGTCGGCGAACACCACGTTGGGGTTCTTGCCGCCGAGCTCCAGGGCCACCTTTTTCACCGTCGCGGCGGCGTCGGCGGCGATCACGCGGCCGGTGGCCAGACCACCGGTGAACGAGACCAGGTCCACGTCCGGGTGCTCCGAAAGCGGCGCGCCGGCTTCCGGGCCCGCGCCGAGCACCAGGTTGGCGACGCCGCCGGGCAGGCCCGCCTCGGTGAGCAGCTTCATGAGCAGGATCGACGTGTGCGGCGTCAGCTCGCTGGGCTTGAGCACGAGCGTGTTGCCCGCGGCCAGCGCGGGCGCGACCTTCCAGATGGTCTGGAGCAGCGGGTAGTTCCACGGCGTGATGAGCCCGCACACGCCCACCGGTTCGTGCACGATCCGGCTGAACGCGTCGGCGCTGCCGGTGTCGACCACGCGGCCCGCGTCGTTGGCCGCGAGCTTGCCGAAGTAGCGCAGGCAGGCGGCGATGTCGGCCATGTCGTAGCGGCTCTCGACCAGGCGTTTGCCGGTGTCGAGCGACTCGGCGCGGGCGAAGGTCTCGGCGTCGCGGTCGAGCAGGTCGGCCGTGCGCAGCAGAAGGTCACCGCGTTGGGCGGCGGGTGTCGAGGGCCACGGGCCGGTGTCGAACGCGCGCCGGGCGGCGGCGATGGCGGCCTCGGTGTCCTCGCGCGTGGCCTCGGCCACCTCGGCGACGAGCGAGCCGTCGGCGGGGCACCGGATTTCGCGCCGGCCACCCGCCTTCGCGTCCACCCATTCGCCGCCGATGTACAAGTCCGCCATGAGGTCCTCTCGATCTTGGTCCGGTTCGGATTATCGGGGCCACTCGCGGTAGCCGCGACTTGGCCGAAGACTCCATGTTCACACCCGACCGTGGAGTTGCGCGGGGCCCCGGCGTGTGATCCGGGACGCGGGCGGCGCGGCGGTGGTGGCGCGGATCCGTAGACTGGCCCGAACTGGCGGGAGCGAAGGGAACCAGGCGAGGTGGAGCTGTGACGATGCTGGACTCCGTGCACGGACCGGCGGACCTGAAGCGCATGAGCGTCGAGGACCTCGACGAGCTGGCCGCCGAGATCAGGGATTTCCTCGTCGAGAAGGTGCGGAGGTCCGGGGGTCACCTCGGTCCGAACCTGGGTGTCGTGGAGCTCACGCTCGCGCTGCACCGGGTGTTCGACTCGCCACGCGACGCGATCGTGTGGGACGTCGGTCACCAGGCGTACGTGCACAAGATCGTGACGGGCCGGCACACCGAGTTCGACAAGCTGCGCCAGCTCGGCGGGCCGACCGGGTACCCGTCGCGCGCCGAGAGCGAGCACGACCTGGTGGAGAACAGCCACGCGTCCACCGCGCTGTCCTATGTGGACGGCCTGGCGAAGGCGTTCGAGCTGTCCGGCGGCGCCCCGCGCCACGCCGTGGCGGTGGTCGGCGACGGCGCGCTGACCGGCGGCATGTGCTGGGAGGCGCTCAACAACATCGCGGCGAACCGGGACCGGCCGGTCGTGATCGTGATCAACGACAACGGCCGTTCCTACTCGCCGACCATCGGCGGGCTCGCCGACCACCTCGCGGCGCTGCGGCTGCAGCCCGGCTACGAGCGCCTGCTCGACGGCGGGCGCGAGATCCTGCGCAACACCCCCGTGGTGGGCAAGCCGATCTACGCCGCGTTGCACGCAGCGAAGGCCGGCATCAAGGACGCGCTGAGCCCGCAGGTGATGTTCTCCGACCTGGGCCTGAAGTACCTCGGCCCGGTCGACGGCCACGACCTGGTGGCGCTGGAGAAGGCGTTGCAGAGCGCCCGCGCGTTCGGCGGCGCGGTGATCGTGCACGTCGTCACCGAGAAGGGCCACGGCTACGCGCCCGCGGTGAACCACCAGGCCGACCAGATGCACCAGACCGACCCGATCGACCCGGAGACCGGCCTGCCGCCGGTGAAGGGCCCCAGCTGGACCGGCGTGTTCGGCGACGAGCTGGCGAAGATCGGCGCCGAACACGAGGACGTGGTGGCGATCACCGCGGCGATGCTGCGGTCCACCGGCCTGGAGAAGTTCTCCGAGAAGTTCCCGGACCGCTGGTTCGACGTCGGCATCGCCGAGCAGCACGCCGTGACGTCGGCGGCGGGCCTGGCGATGGGCGGCTTCCACCCGGTGGTGGCGGTCTACTCCACGTTCCTCAACCGCGCGTTCGACCAGGTCCTGATGGACGTCGCCCTGCACCGCCAGCCGGTGACGTTCGTGCTCGACCGCGCCGGCATCACCGGCCCCGACGGCCCCAGCCACCACGGCATGTGGGACCTGTCGCTGCTCGGCATGGTGCCCGGCATGCGCGTGGCCGCGCCCCGCGACCCGGGCACGCTGCGCGAGGAGCTGCGCGAGGCCGTGGCCATCTCCGACGGCCCCACCGCCCTGCGCTTCTCGAAGGGCACCGTCGGCGCCGACCTGCCCGCCGTCGAACGCCTCGGCACGGTCGACGTGCTGCGCCGCCCACGCGAGTCCTGCACCCCGGACGTGCTGCTGGTCGCCGTCGGCTCGTTCGGCAAGCTGGGCCTCGCGGCCGCCGACCGCCTGGCCGACCAGGGCATCGGCGTCACGGTCGTCGACCCGCGCTGGGTCGTCCCCGTCCCGGCCGAACTGGTCGCCCTCGCGGACCAGCACAAGCTCGTGGTGACCGTCGAAGACAGCGGCCGCCACGGCGGCTTCGGCTCCGCCCTGGCCGCAGTCCTCCGCGACGCCGACTGCGACGTCCCGCTGCGCGACCTGGCCGTCCCGCAGACCTTCCACGAACACGGCTCGCGCGACGAGGTCCTGGACCGCGTCGGACTCACCGCGCAGGACGTGGCGCGCCGGATCACGGAGTGGGCGTCGGGCCGGTTGGGCGTGGCGCAGGATGTACCGGCGGAGAATCCGCGGGGCTGAGTTTCTCGTTTTCACCACGGCGGGTCTCTTTGTGAAGAGGCCCGCCGTTTTGTTGTCGTCATGACAAACGGTTCGCCTCCCGGTCGCGCGAAACCCAAGCCGCCCGGGCGACGTCGCGCGTCCACACCGAGGACGCGAGCCCGTACGGCACGCCGTTGGCCAGCTCCACAGCCTGCTCTTCGGAATCGAACGCCTGCACGGTGATCACCGGCGCGAACACCTCCTCCTGCACCAGTGAGCTGCGCGCGGCTGTCGAGCGGGCCGTAGTCCACCCCGGACACCCGCGCGGCGGCCACCTTGGTCAGCCCGGCGACGAACTCGTCGTGCACGTCCGCGTGCAGCAGCACCCGGCTGCCATCGCTTTGTCGACTTCGGACTGTCCGGAGAGGACGCTCGTGCCGAGCGCCTCCCCGGTGGCCGGGTCGGTGAGGGTGAGCGTGTCCTAGGCCGCACCAAAAGCGCCGTCGGCGAAGTTCAGGACGTGGGTCACCGCTTCTCCAGGTGGGTCGGGGCGAACATCTTCAGCACGGCCGGCAGCACGACCACCGACGGTCCCGGCGTGCGCAGGGCCTTCGCCACGTCCGCGCCCACCGAACCGAGCGTGGACCGCACGGCCGGAACCCCGAACGACTCCGCCAGCGCCACGAAGTCGGGCCGCGCCAGTTCGGTCGCGGTGGTCTCGCCGAACGCGCCGGTGAGGTACTCGCGCAGGATGCCGTAGCCGCCGTCGTCGATCACGAGCCATGTGACGTCGAGACCGTGCTGTTTGGCGGTGGCCAGCTCGGCCAGGCCGTACATCGCGCCGCCGTCGCCGGAGACGGCCAGCGTGGGGATGCCGGTCGCGGCCGCGCCGAGCGCGCCGGGCAGCCCGTAACCGAGGCCGCCCGCACCCTGCGCGGTGTGGATCGGCGCGCCGTCCGGCTGCCACGCCGACCACGCCCAGTAGGCGGCGATCGTCATGTCCCAGAACGTCTGCGCACCCTGCGGCACCGCAGCGCGGAGATCGTCGACGAGCTTGCGTTCCGTGGCCAGGTCCTGACTGTCCAATCGCGACTCGACGCGCGCGAGCAAATCGGCCACGGCGGCTTCGGCACGCCCGTCCGCGGTCCGCGCCGGAAGGTCCAGCGCCCCCAGGAACAGCCGCACGTCGGCGTGGAGGCCCAGCGCGGGATAGTTCGACTCCAGCTTCCCGAGGTCGGCCTCCACCTGGATCACGCGCCCGCGCGGCGCGAACTCGCGGTAGTTGCTCGACAGCTCGCCGAGCCCCGACCCGAGCACCAGCAGCACGTCCGCGCCGGCCAGGAACTCGGTGGTGTGCCAGTCCTCCAGCCACGAGCGCGCGGACAGCTCGTGATCCCACGGGAACACGCCCTTGCCGCCGAACGTCGACACCACCGGCGCCCGCAGCGCTTCGGCCACCGCAAGAAGCTCCGCCTGCGCACCCGACCGCAGCGCTCCGCCGCCGGCGAGAATCACGGGGTTCTCCGCCGCGGCCAGCAGCTTCGACGCTTCCGCCGCCAGCTCCGGCAACGGTTCCAGCAGCACCGGCGTCGCGGTCACGTCGCGCAGGGGCGGCAAGGAGGCCGGCGCCATCAGCACGTCCTGCGGGATCTCCACCCACACCGGCCCGTACGGCGCGGTCGCCGCCGACGTCCACGCTTCCCGCAGCGCCGTCGGGATCTGGCTGACGCTCCGCACCACGTGCACTGATTTCACGACGTCGCGGAAACTCGCCTGCTGGTCGGGCAGCTCGTGCAGGTATCCGTGCCGCCCGCCGCCGAGCCCGGCGGCGGGGATCTGGCTGGAGATCCCGAGCACCGGCACCGACGCGGCCCGCGACTCCTGCAGCGAAGCCAGCGTCAGCAAGGCACCCGGGCCCGTCGACACGATCATCGGCGTGACCGGAACCGGGCCTCCCGAAACGGCGGCCAGCCGGGCGCGGGCGAACCCGTCGGCGGCGAACGCGAGGTTGTTCTCCACCCGCGAGCTCACCACGCGCACGTCGTCCGCGCGCCGCAGCGCCTCGAACAGCCCCAGCGCGTGCTGGCCCGGCAGCCCGAACACCGTGTCCGCGCCGAGCGCGCGCAGCGTCTCGACGACGACGTCGCCCCCGATGCGCGTCATTCGCACTTCCCCAGCGCCAGCAGGCTCACGAGGTCGTAGGCCACGTGCGAGGCGGCGATGGCCGTGATCTCGGCGTGGTCGTAGGCCGGGGACAGCTCGACGACGTCGGCGCCCACCAGGTGCAGGTCGCGCAGCCCGCGCAGGATCTCCAGCAGCTCGCGGCTCGTCATCCCGCCCGCCTCGGGCGTGCCGGTGCCGGGCGCGTGCGCGGGGTCGAGCACGTCGATGTCCACCGAGACGTACAGCGGCCGGTCGCCGATCCGCTGGCGCAGCGCGTCGACGGTCTCGTCGATGCCCCGGCGCAGCACGTCGCCGGAGGTGACGATGCCGAAGCCGAGCCGGCGGTCCTCCTCCAGGTCGCGCTTGCCGTACAGCGGTCCGCGCGTGCCGACGTGCGAAAGCGCTGCGGTGTCGAGGATTCCTTCCTCGACGGCGCGGCGGAACGGCGTGCCGTGCGTGTAGGGCTCGCCGAAGTAGGTGTCCCACGTGTCGAGGTGCGCGTCGAAGTGCAGCAGCGCGACGGGGCCGTGCTTCTTCGCCGTGGCGCGCAGCAGCGGCAACGCGATGGTGTGGTCGCCGCCGACCGTCACCAGCCTCGTGCCGCCGGCCATGAGCGCTTCGGCGTCCTGCTGCACCTTCTCGATGGCTTCGCCGATGTGGAACGGGTTCGCCGCGATGTCCCCCGCGTCCACGACCTGCCGCTCGGCGAACGGCGACACGTCCAGCGCCGGGTGGTACGGCCGCAGCAGCCGGCTCGCCTCGCGCACGGCGGCGGGGCCGAAGCGCGCGCCCGGCCGGTAGGACACGCCGGAGTCGAACGGGACGCCGACCACGGCGACGTCGGCGTGGTCCACCTCGTCGATCCGCGGCAGCCGCGCGAAGGTCGCGAAGCCGGCGAAGCGCGGGACGCGCGACGAGTCGAGCGGGCCGATCGGGGGCAGGTCACTCACTGCGGTGTGCTCCTCGTGGTTGGGGTGTTCAGGCCTGCGCGGCGGCCGGGGTCTCCGGCACCGCTTTCTCTTCCTCTGCCGCGGACCCGTTCAGGCGCCGCGTCCACACGGAAAGGATGCTTTCGGGGGTGCGCGGCGTCGCGAGGCTCACCGCGACGTACACGACCAGGCTCGCGCCGAGGCCCCAGTAGATCGGGCTGTTGGCCGCGACGCCGTCGATGATCATGAACGCGACCACGAACACCGTGCCGGCCACCATCGACGCGTAGGCGCCCTGGCGCGTGCCGCGCTTCCAGAACAACGCGCCGAGGATCGTCACCAGCAGGCCGCCGACCAGGATGTCGTAGGCGATGGTGAGCGCGTTGACGACGTCGTCCACGACCATCGCGATGCCGATGGCGACGACGCCCAGGACCAGCGTGGTCACGCGGTTGCGCAGCACCTCGCCGCCCTTGAGGCCGATCTTGCGCAGCAGGTCCGACGTCGTGGTGGTGGCGCACGCGATCAGCGCGCCGCTGGAGGTCGACATGAGCGCCGACAGCGCGGCGGCCAGCACCAGCCCGCGCACCCCGGTGGGCAGCAGGCGTTCGGCGATCGTGGCGAACGCGTCCTGCGCGCTGCCGAGGTCGGGGTAGAGCACCTTCGCGGCCGTGCCGATGAGCGCGCCGGCCACGCCGTAGACGAGGCAGTAGACACCGGAGATGATGCCGCCGCCGGTCGCGACGCGCGGGGTGCGGGCGGTGAACACGCGCTGCCAGATGTCCTGCCCGATGAGCAGGCCGAAGGTGTAGATCAGGAAGTACGTGAGGATCGTTTCGCCGCCGATCGAGGTGAACTCGAAGTAGGTGGCGTCGAGCTTCTCGGCCATCCCGCCGAAGCCGCCGGCGGACACGAGCGCGATCGGCAGCAGCACGAACAGGATGCCGATCGTCTTGATCACGAACTGCGCGATGTCGGTGAGCGTGATCGACCACATGCCGCCCAGCACCGAGTAGAGCACCACGATCGAGCCGCCGATCGCGATGCCGGCCCAGCTCGGGATCGAGAACAGGACCTTGAAGATCGACGCGAACGCCAGCGTCGAGGTCACGGTGAGCATGAGCGTGTAGCCCCACATGACGACCCCGGACACGGCGCTGGTGCGGCCGCCGTAGCGCAGGTCCAGCATCTCGCCGACGGTGTACACGCGCAGCTTCACCAGCCGCCGCGCGAACACCGCGTGCAGCACGAGGATGCCGACGCCGATGGTGACCACGAGCCACGCGCCCGAGACGCCGTAGGTGTAGCCGAGCTTCACGCCGCCGACGGTCGACGCGCCGCCGAGCACGACGGCCGACATCGTGCCGGAGTACATGAACCAGCCCAGCCGCCGGCCCGCCACGAGGTAGTCGGACTTGGTCTTCGCGAGGCGCAAGCCGATCCAGCCCACTCCGATCATGCCCGCGATGTACAGCGCGATCACCGCGTAGTCGCCGCCCACGGGGTCCTCCTCGGTTCTCTGCGGGGTTGTTCGGGCCACCGTAGGTTCGTGCGCCACCACTGCGGCATGGGACGATCCGTCCAGGAACCGTCGAAAGCCGGGATGGAATGACCCAGAACCTCGAGCACGAGTCCGCGGAAGTGAATGTTCCGTTACGGACGGTCGTCGGCAACCCGGAGCTCGCGCTCGACCTCGTGCGGGAGACGCTGCGGCCGGGCGCGCTCGACGCGCCTGTGCGCTGGGCCCACGTGAGCGAGCTCGATGATCCCGCGCCCTACCTGCTCGGTGCCGAGCTGGTGCTCACCGCCGGGGTCAACCTGCCGCGCGAACCGGAGCACTACGTCCGCCGCCTGCGCGACGCCGGCGTGACCGCGCTGGGTTTCGGCCTCACCCCGACGGTGTCGGAGACCCTGCCCGAGCCGCTGCGCGACGCGTGCGTGCGCCACGGATTGCCGCTCCTGGTCGTGCCGCCGCGCACGCCGTTCCTCGCGATCAGCCGGGCCGTCGCCGTCGCGCTCGCCGAGGCGGGGCAACGCGAACAGCGCCGGACGGCGGCCGCGCGGGAGGCCCTCACGCGCGCCGCGGGCGACGGCATGGGGGCGCTCGTGACGGCGCTGGCCGAGCGGCTGCGGGGCTGGGTGGCGCTCGTCGGGCCCGCCGACGCGCTCGTGGCCGGGCACGACGCGCCGCAGCCGTTGCCGCCGGAAGTCGCCGACCTGCTCACGACGGTGCGTGCGGGCACCGGCATCCGCAGCGCGACCACCGAGCTGCCGGACGGGACGTACGTGGTGGCGCAGCCGGTGTACCCGCAGGCGACGGCGGCGCACCTGCTCGTGCTCGGGCGTCGCCGCCGGTTCGACGGCGGGGACCGCGCGATCCTCGCCGTCGGCGCGGCTTTGCTCGGGCTCGTCGGCCGCGCCGGCTCCGACACGGCGGAGCTCGGCGCGGCGGCCACCGGTCTGCTGCTGGGCCGGGGTGGCGCGGGCGTGCTGACGACGTTGCTGGGCACGGCGGAGGGCCGGCTCGTGGCCGGGGTCGCGCACCGCCGGGGCCCGGACGAGGTCGCCGTGCGCCACGACTGGCTGCGCGCACGGCTCGACACTCCGCTCGTGCAGGTGCTGCCCGGCCCGCGGTTCCTCGCGGTGGTGGGTGCGCCGCCGGAGCTCGACGGGCTGCGCGAACACGGCTGGCTCGCGGTGGCCGGCTCGCCCGTGACCGCGGACGGGCTGCCGGGCGCGCTCGCGGAGGCGGAGCTGCTGCTGGCCCGCGCCCAGGCCCTCGGACGACCGGTGGTGGCCGCGGACCCGCTGGGTTTCGACGCGCTCGTCGCGCCCGGTGCCGCGGCGGGGTTCGCCGAGCGGGTGCTGGCGCCGTTGCGGGAGCTGGACCGCGCGCACGACCGGGAGCTGGTGCCGACGCTGCGGACCTGGCTCGCGCACCACGGCGGCTGGGACCGCACGGCCGCCGAGCTCGGGGTGCACCGCAACAGCGTGCGGCACCGGATCGGGCAGGCCGAACGGGCGCTGGGCGTGGATCTTTCGGACCCCGAGACGCGGATGCGGCTGTGGTTCGCGCTGCGCTGGTCGTGAGCTGCGCGTGAGGTGGCCCGGAGTGTCCATTCAGGTCTCTCAGGTGCTCTCAGGAAACTGTGGGATTGTGGTCTGGTGCGTGTTCTGGTAGTCGAAGACGAAGAGCCCTTGGCCGACGCGATCGCCCGCGGCCTGCGCCGCGAGGGCATGGCGGTGGACGTCGCGTTGACCGGTGACGACGGGCACGAGAAGTCGTCCGTCACCCGGTACGACGTGGTGCTGCTCGACCGCGACCTGCCCGGGATGTCGGGCGATGAGCTGTGCCGCGAGATCGTCGCGTCGGGCGAGCTCACGCGGGTGCTCATGCTCACCGCGAGCAGTTCCGTCTCCGACCGGGTCGACGGGCTGTCGCTCGGTGCGGACGACTACCTCGCGAAGCCGTTCGCGTTCCCCGAGCTGGTCGCCCGCGTGCGTGCCCTCGGCCGCCGCGCGACGCCGGCCGCGCCGCCGCTGCTCACGGCGGGCGACGTGGAGCTGGACCCGGCGAAGCGCATCGTGCGCCGCGCGAGCGGGCCGATCGACCTGACGCGCAAGGAGTTCGGCGTGCTCGAGGTCCTGCTGTCGGCCTCGGGTTCCGTGGTCAGCAGCGAGGAGCTGCTGGAGCGCGTGTGGGACGAGAACGCCGACCCGTTCACCACGACGGTGCGGGTGACCGTGATGACCTTGCGCAAGAAGCTGGGTGAACCGGGGATCATCGAGACCGTGGTGGGCTCGGGCTACCGGGTGCCGGTCGCGGAGGCCGGCGCGTAGTGAACCTGCCCGGCACACGCAGCCTGCGGGCCCGGGTCACGATCCTCGCGACCGTGCTGGTGGCCGCGGCCGGGCTCCTCCTGCTGTGGCTGGCGTGGTCGCTCGTGGGCGACGCGGTGGACGCCGTGCCGCACATGCCGCCCGGCACGATCGTGCGCGTGGACGGGGTCGACGTCGACGCGTCCACGCTCGCGCAGCACCTGCGGACGCACGCGGTGAACCGGGTGCTGATCTTCGGCTCGCTGGCGTTCTGCTTCGTCGTGGCCGCGGCGGCGATCCTCGCGTGGACCTTCACCTCGCGCGTGCTGCTGCCGCTGCGCGAGATCACCGGCACCGCGCGGCGGCTCTCGGTGGAGTCGATGGGCGAGCGCATCGGCGAGGTCCGCTCGCGCGACGAGCTGGCCGAGCTTGCCCAGACCTTCGACGACATGCTCGACCGCCTGCAGGCCGCGTTCGACGCGCAGCGCCACTTCGTCGCCAACGCGAGCCACGAGCTGCGCACGCCCCTTTCGGTCATCCGCACCGAGCTCGATGTCACGCTGTCCGACGAGGAGGCCGACGAGGCCGAGCTGCGGCGCATGGGCGGTGTGGTCCGCGACGCGACGGAACGCGCCGGCCAGCTCGTGAACTCCCTGCTGCTCCTGGCCCGCACCGACGGCGCCGGCCTGGTGCTGCGCGAGCCGGTGGACCTGGCGGTGCTCGTCGGGCGCGCGTGGGCGGCCGTGCGCGCGGAGGCTTCGGCGCGGGGCCTGCGCGCCGAGTTCGCCACCGTCGCCGCGCCCGCGTTCGGTGACCCCGCGCTGCTCGAACGCATCGCCGGCAACCTCGTCGAGAACGCCGTGCGCCACAACGTCGACGGCGGCTGGGTCGAGGTCACCACGACACCGGGCCCCCAGTGGTCCACGCTGCGCGTGCGCTCGTCGGGCGGCCTGCTCGACCCGGCGGCCGTGCCGGAGCTGTTCGAGCCCTTCCGCCGCGCCGGCGTCGCCCGCACCGCCCGCTCGGGAGCGGGCCTGGGGTTGTCGATCGTGCGCGCCGCGGTCCAGGCCCACGGCGGTGCCATCTCCGCGGAGCCGGTGGTGGGCGGCGGGTTGACCGTCACGGTTCATCTGCCGGCCGGACCGCACGGCGTCCCCACCCGGTAACGTTCCCGCCCCGCCGGATGATGATCGTGCGTGGGGATGCGAATGTGGCGCTGGCTCGCGCCGGTCCTGGTGGTCGCGCTCGGTGTGGGCGCCGGATTGGCCTTCGTGGTCGGGACGGCCGTGCGGCCGGCCCCGTTGCCGGTCGACCGCACGCCGGTGCCGCTGGCCGCGCACCAGCCGTGCCGGGACGTGCAGGCGTATTTCGACACCGACGAGCAGATGCGGCGCGCCGCCGCCACGTTCCACGACGACCCCGACGCGCGGCTCGTCTTCGTCGAGACCAAACACGAGTCCTTCCTTTCGCTGCGCGACGGCTTCAAGGACCACCCGGAGATGCTGAACGGCCTGGGCGGCGAGGAGAGCTCGCCCGCGGTGGTCACCGTCGTACCGCCGCCCACCACCGACCTCGTGGCTTACACCGCCCGGCTGAAGACCCGCTTCCCGGACGCGCAGGAGATCTACTCCATGGACGTCAACGCCTTCAACAAGCTGTTCGGCAAACCCCGCGACGGCCGGACGTGCCCGCGTGCGGGCGAGTACTGAGCGCGTGATGGGGATTCGCTTGTGGCGCTGGCTCGCCCCGGTGCTGGTCGTCGCGCTGAGCGCGGGGGCCGGGCCGGCGTTGCTCGCCGGGGCTGCGGTGCGGCCGGCCCGCTGCCGGTCGACCGGACACCCGTGCCGCTGGCCGGGCACAAGCCGTGCGCGGCCGTGCAGGTGTTCTTCGACGCCGGGGTCGGGCGCGATCTCGATGGCGAAATGCGCCGGGTGGCCGCGGCGCTCGCTGACGACCCGAAGGCGCGGCGGGTGTACACCCAGACCCAGGCTGAGGCGTGGGTGCAGTTCAAGGAGCTCTTCAGGGACGACCCGAACCTCGTCGCACAGGCGAAGCCGACGGACATGCCGGCGGTGATCACCGTGATCCCGGTTCCGCGCACCGACTTGAGCGCGTATGCCGCCGAACTGAAACAGCGGTTCCCGAGCGCAGCCGACGCAAACCGGTTCGACGTCGACTCGTTCGCGAAAACCCTGCCGGGGGACCAACGCGGGCCCGCCTGCCCTCCGGCCGGCGAACGTTGACCCCGGCATCCGGGGTGAGAGGAAAGACCGTGGGGATTCGCTTGTGGCGCTGGCTCGCGCCGGTTCTGGTGGTCGCGCTCGGGGTGGGCGCCGGGGCCGCCTTCCTGGTCGCCGGGTCGGTGCGGGCTGTGGCGTCGTCGGCGGCTCGGACGCCGGCGCCGTCGGCCGGGCACCAGCCGTGTGTGGTTGTGCAGGTCTTCTTCCGTGACGACGATTCGATGCGCCGCGCCGCCGCCGCGCTGGGTGAGGACCCGCGGGCTCGTCGGGTCTTCCTCGACACCCAGGCGATGACCTGGATGGAGTTCAAGAAGATCTACAAGCAGGACCCGGCGAAAATCGCCGCCGCGAGTGAAAGCGCCATGCCGGCGACGGTGGGCGTGCTTCCGGTTCCGGGTGTCGACCTCACCGCGTACGGCGCCGAGTTGAAGCAGCGGTTCCCGGACGGGCAGAAGGTCCAGCAGCTCGACCTCGAGGCCGTCTGGAAGAAGTACCACTCAGGGCTCCAGGGCTTCGTCTGCGCTTAGCCGCACCGCGAACGCTGACCGGGACCACTCCCGGCTCGGTGTGTGATGATCTTTTCATGGGGATTCGCATCTGGCGCTGGCTCGTCCCGGTGCTGGTCGTCGCACTGGGCGCAGGGGTCGGGCTGGCGTTTGTCGTCGGCGCGGCCGTGCGGCCGGATCCGTTGCCGGTGGATCGCACGCCGGTGCCGCTGGCCGGGCACCGGCCGTGCGCGGCCGTGGACGTGTACTTCGACGACGACCAGGCGATGCGGTTCGCGGCCGATCAGCTGCGCGACGACCCGAAGGCCCGGCGCGTGTACACCGAGACGAAGGCCGAAGCCTGGGTGCGCTTCAAGGAGATCTTCAAGGACGAGCCCGACCTGCTGGCGACCACGGATCCGAGCGCCATCCCCGGCTCGGTGACCGTGATCCCGCTTCCGGGCACGGACTTGAAGGCGTATGCGGCCGAGCTCGGGCGGCGGTTCCCGAACGCGCGGCGGGCCGAGGACTTCGACGTCAACGCCGTGCGCGAGAAGCTCCCCCAGGACAAGCGCGGTCCGGTCTGCCCGCGCGCGGGGGAGTTCTGATCAGGTGAGGCGAATGTGGCGCTGGCTCGCCCCCGTGCTCGTGCTCGCCCTCGCTGCGGGTGTCGGCTTGGCCTTCGTCGTCGGCGGCGCCGTGCACTCCGACGCCGTGCGCCGGCATCAGGCCGCGCCGTCGGGTGAACGCGGGGGCTGCACCGCCGTGCAACTCGCCTTCGACAAGGATGACGAGATGCAGCTCGCGGCGCAGGCGCTGCAGGACGACCCCGACGTGGCCGAGGTGTTCACCGAGACCCGGGCCCAGACTTACGCCCGGCTCAAGGAAGTTTTCAAGGACGACCCGGACCTGCGGCAGGCGATGGGCCCGGAAGACGTGCCGCCGATGATCACCGCATTCGGGCGACCGGGCACCGACGCGACCGCACTGGCCGCGAAACTGCGGCAGCGGACCCTGGGCGCGGGAGGCGTGAACCCGTTGACCCAGGACCAGGTGCGAGAGTACTTTCCGCCCGGCACCCGCGCCCCGTCCTGCCCGTAACCCGGAACCGGGAAGCGGGGCGGCCGTCCACAGAGGACAGCCGCCCCGGAAAACTCAAGCCACCGGAACCGAAGCGACACCCGGCGCCAGGAACGGCTTCCCGTTCACCCGCTCGGAGACCCCCGCGCGGTCCAGGTACGGCGTGATGCCGCCGTTCCAGAACGGCCAGCCCGCGCCCAGCAGCAGGCACAGGTCGATGTCCTGTGCCTCCGCGACCACGCCCTCGTCGAGCATGAGGCGGATCTCCTCGGCGATGGCGTTCAGCGCGCGGTCGCGCACCTGCTCCGCCGTGGACGGGTTGTCGCCGCGGGTCCACAGCGCGTCGACCTCCGGGTCGACGGACGCGTTGCCCGACGAGTCCCAGGTCCACACGCCCTTCTTGCCCGCCTTCACGAACTTGGCGAGGTTCTCGCTCACCGTGAAGCGGTCCGGGAACGAGCCGTGCAGCGTCTCGCCCACGTGCAGCGCGATGGCCGGGCCCACGAGCTGCATCAGGTTCAGCGGAGACATCGGCAGGCCCAGCGGCTCCAGCGCCGAGTCCGCGACCTCGAACGGCGTGCCCTCGTCCACGGACACCAGCACCTCGCCGAGGAAACGCAACAGCAGCCGGTTGACGACGAACGCCGTGGCGTCCTTCACCAGCACGCTCGACTTCTTCAGCTGCTTGCCGACCGAGAACGCCGTGGCGAGCGTGGCGTCGTCGGTCTTCTCGCCGCGCACGATCTCCAGCAGCGGCAGCACGGCCACCGGGTTGAAGAAGTGGAAACCCACCACGCGCTCGGGGTGCTGCAGCTTCGAGGCCATCGCGCTGATCGACAGCGACGACGTGTTCGTCGCCAGGATCGCCTCGGGCGACACGTGCTGTTCCAGCTCGGCGAACACCGCCTGCTTCACGCCCAGCTCTTCGAACACGGCCTCGATCACGAAGTCGGCGTCGGAGAACGCGGCCTTGTCCAGCGACCCGGTCACCAGCGCCTTGAGCCGGTTGGCGCCGTCGGGGGACACGCGCTTGCGGGCCAGCAGCTTGTCGATCTCGTCGTGGACGTACCCCACGCCCTTGTCGACGCGCTCCTGGTCGACGTCGGTGAGCACCACCGGCACCTTGAGGCGCCGCACGAACAGCAGCGCCAGCTGGCTGGCCATCAGGCCCGCGCCCACGATGCCGACCTTGTTCACCTTGCGCGCCAGCGACTTGTCCGGCGCGCCGGCCGGGCGCTTCGCGCGCTTGTTCACGAGGTTGAACGAGTACAGCCCGGCGCGCAGCACGTCGGACATCAGCAGCTCGGCCAGGCCGTCCGTCTCGGCCGCGTAGCCGCGGTCGAGATCGTTCTCCCGCGCCAGCTCCAGCAGCTCCACGGCCTTGGTCGCGCCCGGCGAAGCGCCGTGCGTGCGACCGTCCACGATGGACTTCGCGCGGGCGATCGCCGCGTCCCAGCCGGCGCCGCGGTCGATCTCGCGGCGCGCGGGGGTGACTTCGCCGTTGACGACCTTCGCGAGCCACAGCAGCGACTGTTCGAGGTAGTCGGCCGAGCCGAACACCTCGTCGACGATGCCCAGCTCCGCCGCCTGCTTGACGTTGAGCATCTTGTTCTGCGCCAGCGCGTTCTCGATGATCACCGTGACGGCGGCGTCGGCCCCGATGAGGTTCGGCAGCAGCTGCGTGCCGCCCCAGCCCGGGAACAGGCCGAGGAACACCTCGGGGAACGCGATCGCGGCCGTGTTCTCCGAGAGCGTGCGGTAGTGGCACGACAGCGCGAGTTCCAGCCCGCCGCCCATCACCGCGCCGTTGACGAATCCGAACGTCGGGATCGTCGATTCGGTGAGCCGGCGGAACACGTCGTGGCCGGTCTGCGCGATCTTGCGCGCCAGCGCCGGGTCGGACACGGCCTCCACACCGGACAGATTTGCGCCGACCGCGAAGATGAACGGTTTGCCGGTGACCGCGATCGCCGCGGGCTCGGCCGCGAACGCCACGTCCAGCGCCGCGTTCAGCGACACCAGCCCCTGCGGGCCGAATGTGCTCGGGCGGGTGTGGTCGTGGCCGTTGTCGAGCGTGATCAGCGCGACGGGTTTGGCCAGCCCCGGCACCTTCACCAGGCGGGTGACGGCGGTGGTCACGACCTCGTCGGGGAACGCGGCCTTGGCCTCTTCAGCGGTGAAAGTCATTTACTTCGCCCCCTCGAACGCTGGGTTCTCCCAGATCACGGTGCCGCCCATGCCGATCCCGATGCACATGGTGGTCATGCCGTAGCGCACGTCGGGGCGCTCGGCGAACTGGCGCGCCAGCTGCGTCATCAGCCGCACGCCGGACGAGGCCAGCGGGTGGCCGCACGCGATCGCGCCGCCCCACTGGTTCACGCGCGGGTCGTCGTCGGCGATGCCGAAGTGGTCGAGGAAGGCCAGCACCTGCACGGCGAAGGCCTCGTTGATCTCGAACAGGCCGATGTCGTCGATCGACAGGCCGGTGCGCTTGAACAGCTTCTCCGTGGCCGGGATCGGGCCGATGCCCATGACCTCCGGCTCGACGCCGGCGAACGAGTAGCCGACCAGCCGCATCGCGGCGGGCAGGCCCAGCTCGCGGGCGGTTTCCTCGTCGGCGAGGATCGACGCGGTGGCGCCGTCGTTGAGGCCCGCCGCGTTGCCCGCGGTGATGCGGCCGTGGGGCCGGAACGGCGTCTTCAGCTTCGCCAGCTGCTCCACGGTCGTGCCCGGGCGCGGCGGCTCGTCCTCGGTCGCCAGCCCCCAGCCGAGTTCCTTCGAGCGGATGGCGACGGGCACCAGCTCGGGGCCGATCTTGCCGGTCTTCACGGCCTCGGCGTAGCGCTCCTGGCTGCGCGCGGCGTAGGCGTCGGTGCGCTCCTTGGTGATCTCCGGGAACCGGTCGTGCAGGTTCTCCGCGGTCTGGCCCATGACGAGTGCGGTCGGGTCCACGAGCTTGTCGGCAATGATGCGCGGGTTGGGGTCCACGCCCTCGCCCATCGGGTGGCGGCCCATGTGCTCGACGCCGCCGGCGATGGCGATGTCGTACGCGCCGAAGCCGATGCCGCTCGCGACTGTGGTCACGGCCGTCATCGCGCCGGCACACATGCGGTCGATCGCGAAGCCCGGCACGGACTTCGGCAGCCCGGCCAGCAGGGCGGCGGTGCGGCCGATGGTGAGGCCCTGGTCGCCGATCTGGGTCGTCGCGGCGATGGCGACGTCGTCCACCCGCTCGGGCGGCAGCTCGGGGTGCCGCCGCAGCAGCTCACGGATGGCGTTGACGACCAGGTCGTCCGCGCGGGTCCCGGCGTAGATGCCCTTGTCGCCCGCCTTGCCGAAGGGGGTGCGTACCCCTTCGACGAACACGACGTTGCGCACCCCACGCGCGGTCGGCGCAAGGGGCGGCGTTGCTGGTGCGGCCACGAATGCTCCTGAAGTAGACAGAAATCCTGTCCGCACGATAGCCCTTGTTACCGGTGGGTAACCAGGGGAGTGGCCCGGACGAGTGGGCGACGGCACACTCCCGGGCGGCCCCCGCCCTCAGGACCGCAGGTGGGCGAGCCAGCCACCCTTCGCCGAGATGTCCTCCGCGGCGGCGAGCGCCGCCGGCTCGCACAGGAACCCCGAGACCTCCGAGCCGTCGGCCAGGCGCACCCGCCCGATCGCCAGCGGCGCCGGTACCGCCGCCACGAACGCGCCGAAGCCGGCCACCGGCAGCTCCCACACCTCCGCCGCGATCGCGACGCCGTCCTCGGCCACACGCACGAGCCCCGGTTTCGGCGGGGTCGTGGCCAGCGCGTGCAGCCGGTATTCGGGCGCGGTCTCGGTCTCGGCGACGAACCGGCCACCGCGCGAGGTCAGCTCGTGGTTGAGCGGCTGCCCCCGCAGGTGCGCTCCGACGACGACGAGGCGCACGCGCTCCTCGACGCCACGGGCCAGCGCGGCCAGCTTCGCGTCCGCGCCGGGCGGGCCGACGAGCATCACCCCGAACGGCCGTCCGCCGACGGTCCCGGCGGGCACGGCGAGCGCGGACAGGCCGAGCAGGTTGGCGAAGTTCGTGAAGCGGCCGAGGGCGGCGTTCGCGCCGACCGGGTCCGCAGCCACCTCGGCGAGCGTCGGGTGCCCGGTGGTGGTCGGCAGCAGCAGGGCGTCCACTGTGGAGAGCACGGCGTCGGCCTCGCGCTTGAGCTCGGCCAGCGTGGCCTGGTCGGCGAACACCCGGTGCGCGGGCAGGTCGCGAGCGGCGGTGATGATGCCCGCGACAGTCGGGTCGACGTCGTCGCGGTGCTTCTCGACGAACTCGCCGACGGCGGTGTAGCGCTCGGCGACGAACGAGCCCTCGTACAGCAGCCGCGCCGCGGCGAGAAAAGGCGACAAGTCCACGGTGGTCACCGCCGCCCCGGCCGCGGCGTAGTCCGCCACCGCGGCGGTGTAGGCCTCGGTCCAGCCGTCCTGCAGCGGGCCCAGGGCGGCCGGGACGCCGATCCGGAAGGCGCCCTCGTCCGAGAGACACCGCAACGCGAGTTCCGCCTCGCCCACCGTGCGCGCGAAGACCGACACGCAGTCGATGCTCGCGCACGCCGGCACGACGCCGTCCGTGGGCACCAGGCCTGGCGCCGGCTTCAGCCCGACGATCCCGTTGAACGCCGCCGGCACCCGGCCCGAGCCCGCCGTGTCCGTCCCGAGCGCGAGATCGGCGATCCCCAGCGCGACGGCGACTGCGGACCCCGAGCTGGACCCGCCGGACACGTACGCCGGATCGACGGCGTTGCGCACCGCACCGTACGGGCTGCGCGTGCCGACCAGCCCCGTGGCGAACTGGTCGAGGTTCGTCGTGCCGAGCACCAGCGCCCCGGCCGCCTTCAGCCGGGCGACCACGGGGGCGTCGGCCTCGGGCTCGTAGGCGTAGGCCGGGCACCCGGCGGTGGTCGGCAGCCCGGCGACGTCGATGTTGCCCTTGACCGCGGCGAGCCGTCCGTACAGGGGGAGTGGTTCCCCGGTCGTGTACCGCTCTTCGAGCGCTGCGGCCTCGGCCAGCAGCTCGGCCTCCGAACGCAGGTCGACCCAGATCTCGGGGCGGTCGACCTGCTCCATGCGCCGGTACGCGGCGCGCACGCGTTCGCGGATCATCCGAGCACCACCAGCGGGGTGCCGGGCGCGACCTGGTCGCCGGGGGACACGAGCACCTCGAGCACCTTTCCGTCCGCGGGCGCGGGGATGCGCGCCTCGGTTTTCATGGCTTCCAGCGTGACCAGCGACTGCTTGTGGTCCACCCGCGTGCCCGCCTCGACGTCCACGCGCCAGACGGTGGCGGCGAACGGGGCCTCGACGACGTGGCCGCCCGGCGGCGCCTGCACGCGGGCCGGCGGCCTCGTGACCGGCTCCGGCTTCGGGTCGAACTCGCCCGCGGCCGCCCAGGCGCGGCGTTCCGCCTCGAACGCCGCCGACTGCGTGGCGCGGAACCCGGCGATGCTCTCGGCGTTGTCGGCGAGGAACCGCTGGTAGTCGGCGAGGCGGAACTCCCCGTCGGTGATGTCGAGCTCCAGCTGCCCGGCCGAGCCGCGCGCCCGCAGGTCCAGCAGCTCGTCGGCCGACACCGGGTACCAGGAGATCCGGTCGAAGAACCGCAGCAGCCACGGCGAACCCGGCTCGAACGCGCCGCGCTGGTGCCAGCCGCTCCACACCTGCACGGTGCGGCCGACGAACTGGTAACCGCCCGGCCCTTCCATCCCGTAGATGCACAGGTATGCACCGCCGATGCCGACCGAGTTCTCGGCCGTCCACGTCCGCGCCGGGTTGTACTTCGTGGTCACCAGGCGGTGGCGCGGGTCCAGCGGCGTCGCGACGGGCGCGCCGAGGTAGACGTCGCCCAGGCCGAGCACGAGGTACTCGGCGTCGAACACCGTGCGGTAGACGTCGTCCACAGTAGACAGACCGTTGACGCGGCGGATGAACTCGATGTTCCAGGGGCACCAGGGAGCGTCGTCGCGCACGCCCGTCATGTACCGCTCGATCGCCTCACGCGTCGCCGGGTCGTCCCACGACAGCGGCAGCCGTACGCCGCGGCTGGGCACCACCAGGTCCGCGGTGCCCGGGAGATCGCCCTCCAGTTCACGCACGAGGCCGAGGGCCTTGCCGACCGGCAGCGCGTCCGGGTCGACGTGCACCTGCAGCGACCGGATGCCCGGCGTGAGGTCGACGATCCCCGGTACGCCTTCGGCGGCGAGCCGCTCGGCCAGCGCGTGGACGCGCATCCGCAGCGCGAGGTCGAGGGTCATGTCGCCGTACTCGACGAGCAGGTTGTCGTCGCCGCTGCGCCGGTAGGTCACCGACGGCTCGCCGTCGGCCGCGGGCCGCCGGGCGAGCACACCGCCGTCGTCGAGGACACCGCGGCTGGCGAGCAGTGGCACCGCCGGGCGCCGGCGCAGGGCCGCGGCGTGGTCGGTGTCGATCGGGACGAACCGCACGGTGTCGCCCGGGCGCAACTGGCCCAGCTTCCAGCGTTCGCCGGTGGCCACCGTCGCGGGGCAGACGAACCCGCCGAGGCTCGGGCCGTCGGGGCCGAGCAGGATCGGCAGGTCGCCGGTGTAGTCGACGGCGCCGATCGAGTACGGCGTGTCGTGGATGTTGGACGGGTGCAGCCCGGCCTCGCCGCCGTCCTCGCGAGCCCACTCCGGGCGTGGCCCGACGAGCCGGACGCCGGTGCGCGCGGAGTTGAAGTGCACCTGCCAGTCGGTGCGGTAGAAGGTCTCGATGTCGGCCGGCGTGAAGAACTCCGGTGCGGCGTGCGGTCCTTCCAGCGCGCCGATCGTCCACTGTGTACTCATCGGGGGCCGGTCCGCGACGGCGCCGGCGACCGGGTCCGCGGGCTCCGGGCCGGGCGTGAGCACGTCGCCCGCGGCGAGCGCGCGGCCGCCGTGCCCGCCGAACCGGCCGAGCGTGAACGTCGCCGCGCTGCCGAGGAACTCCGGCACGGCGAGGCCGCCGCGCACGAGCACATAGCTGCGGAGGCCGGCCGTGCCCGCGCCCACGTCGAGCGTGCCGCCGGCCGGGACCTCGAACGGCGTCCACGCGGGAACGGGGGCGCCGTCGAGGAGCACGGGCGCGTCGGCGCCGGTGACGCAGACGGTGGTGGCGGCCGAGAACCGCAGGGTGACACCGTCCACAGTGCACTCGAGGCCGGCCGCGCCCTCGGGGTTGCCGAGCGCGAGGTTGCCGAGCCGCAAGGACAGGTCGTCCATCGGGCCGGACGGCGGGACCCCGACGTGCCAGAATCCGGTGCGGCCCGGCCACTCCTGCACGGTGGTCATCGTGCCGCCGCGCACGACGTCGATCCGCGGCTCGTCGTCGGTGACGCCGTCGAGCGTCGCGGTGTCGTGAGTGGCGCTCGTGAACGCGGGATCGACGGCCGCGGCGCGAAGCTGGCCGAGGTTGGTGCGCAGCCCGTCGACCGCCGTGGCCGCGAGGGCCGCGCGCAGGTTCGCCAGCGCGTCCGCCCGGTCGGTTCCGGTGCAGATCACCTTGGCCAGCAAGGGATCGTAATGCGTGGTGACGGTCGTGCCGGCCTCGATCCACGTGTCGACCCGGACGTCCGGCAGCGTCACACCGGTGACCAGGCCGGCGCTCGGACGGTGGTTCGCGCTCGGGTCCTCGGCGTAGACGCGGGCCTCGAACGCGTGCCCGCGCGGCTCGGGGACCGCGTCGAACATCCCGCGATCGCCCTGCGCGAGCCGCAGCATCCAGCCCACCAGGTCGACGCCGTACACCGCCTCCGTCACCGGGTGCTCGACCTGCAGCCGCGTGTTGACCTCGAGGAACGCGGCCTCCTCGCGGACGGGGTCGTAGACGAACTCGACCGTGCCGGCCGAGCGGTAGCGCACCGACGAGCACAGCGCCACCGCCGCGTCGGCCAGCTGCCGCCGCACCGCGTCCGGCAGGTCCGGCGCCGGGCACTCCTCGACGACCTTCTGGTTGCGCCGCTGCAGCGAGCAGTCGCGTGTGCCCAGCGCGAGGACCGCGCCGGCGCCGTCGCCGAACACCTGCACCTCGACGTGCCGCGCGCTCGTCACCAGCCGCTCCAGGAACACGCCGGAGCTGGTGAAACTCTTGGCCGCGACGCTGCGCACGGTCTCCCACGCGGCGGACAGTTCCTCGGCCGATGCGCACGCGCGCATCCCGATCCCGCCGCCGCCCCCGGTCGCCTTGAGCATCACCGGGTAGCCGATCCCGGCCGCTGCCGCCAGGGCTTCGTCGAGGTCGGCCAGCAACCCGGTTCCCGGCAGCAGCGGCACGCCGGCGGCGATCGCGGCCTCGCGCGCGGTGTGCTTGCTGCCGAACACCTCCAGGTGCTCCGGCGCCGGGCCGACGAACGCGATCCCGGCGTTCTCGCAGGCCCGGGCGAACGCGGTGTCCTCGCTGAGGAAGCCGTACCCCGGGTGGATCGCGTCCGCGCCGGTGTCGAGCGCGGCCCGGATGATCGCGTCGGCCCGCAGGTAGCTCTCGGCGGCGGGCGCCGGCCCGAGCCGTACGGCCTCGTTGGCCAGCCGGACGTGCGGCGCGGTGCGGTCGGCGTCGGAGTACACGGCGACGGTCGGGATGCCCAGCTCCCGCGCGCCGCGCAGCAGGCGGACGGCGATCTCGCCGCGGTTGGCGACCAGGAGTTTCACGCCGCACGCTCCGGCTCGGTCACGACCATCCGCACCGGCGTCGGGTCGAAGCCGTTGCAGGGGTTGTTGATCTGCGGGCAGTTGGACACGAGCACGAGGACGTCGGTCTCGGCACGCAGCCGGACTTCCAGGCCCGGCGCGGAGATGCCGTCGACGATGCCGAGCGTGCCGTCGGCCTCGACGGGCACGTTCATGTACCAGTTGACGTTGCTCACCAGGTCGCGTTTGCCGAGGCCCCACTTGCTGCCCTCGATGAGGAAGTTGTCGGCGCACGCGTGCTGGAACCGGGTGTGCTGGCCGTAGCGGAGGCTGTTGGACTCCTTGCTGCACGCGCCGCCGAGCGTGTCGTGGCGGCCGCACGTGTCGGCGACGACGGTGACGAGCGGGGCGCCCTCACCGGTGCGCAGCACGCTGCCGGTGGTGAGGAAGATGTTCCGCTGCGCCGAGATCGTCGTGGCGGCGCTGTAGCGGCGGGAGGTGTCGTTCGCGTCGTAGCAGAGGAAGTCGACGGCCTGGTTGCCGCCGAGGTCGATGATCGCGAGCTCCTGGCCGCGGCGCAGCACCGTGGAGAACGGCGCCCGCGCGGGGACTTCGACGTCGAGCACGGTCGTGGTCATGCGAGCCCCCGGGCGGTGAGGTAGTCGGCGGTGTTCTCGAACGCCCGCTGCGCTTCCGGCGTGTGGGTCCACTCCGGACTGTCCGGAGTGGTCGGCCGGTCGCGCCAGGCGAGGACGCGCAGCGGGCTCACGGTGTAGTCCTTGCGCGGGTCGAGCGGGTGTGCGGTGTTGGCCAGGAGCACGACTACCGGCAGCTCGATCCGCAAGTCCACCGACGCGCCGGGGCCTGCGGAGCCGGTGAACTCGAGCCCGCCCTCCGCGTCGACCCGCACGCCCTGGAAGAACGACAGGCTGGGCGGCAGATCCCGGGGCCCCAGGCCGTTTTTCGCCGCCGCCAGCGTGAACAGGGGCAGCCCGGCCGGCGAGGGCCCCTCGGGTGCGCCGTCGCCGTAGCGCTCGGTGTTGCCGTCCACAGTGGACGTGCCGCACAACGCGTCGTGCCGGCCGCTGGTGTCGGCCACGACGGTCGCGAGCACCCGCGCCTGGTCCGAGAGCAGTGCGACGGACTCGCCGAGGTAGGCGTTCCACTGCACCTTCACGGTGTCGGCCACGTTGAGCCGTTCCCACGGCGCGTCGGCGTTGAACAGCAGCAGGTGGGCGCAGGCGTCCCCATCGAGGTCGGTGAGCCGCAGCCGGGTGCCGCGGGCGAGGACCTTGTGCGTGTAGCCGCCGCCGGCCACGGTCTCGGCCCAGGTCAGCGTGGCGGGATCGACGCCGGGCGGTGCCGGTGATCCCGTGGCCGGGATCGTCGGCATGGTGTCGACGACCGTGCCGGCCTGGGCGCGGGCGTGGTCGCGCGCGCCGTACGTGGTTGCCGTGGTGCTCATGGACGTCCTCTCAGACCGCGGGTTCGAGGGCGGGGGCGGTGGACCGGCGCAGCCGCAGCCAGCAGAACCAGCCGATCAGCAGGGCGGCGCCGACGAACTCGACGGGGAACAGCAGCAGCCAGGGCGAACCCGAGCCGGCGAGGTCGTAGATCTCCGCGCGGGGCCAGGCGATGTTGACGATCATCACCACGCCGTAGGCGACCGCGGCGACGTTCACCGGGAGCGCCCAGCGCCCCAGCGAGAACAGGCCCGGCTGGGCTGGGAACCGCCCGCGCAGCCGGCGCACCAGCAGCGGGCCGGTGACCAGCAGGTACGCGAGGTAGACCACGACGACCGAGGTGCCGGTGATCGTGCTGAACAGGGTCGGGTTGCCGACGTTCACCCCGAGCAGCGCGATCGCCAGCGCACCGGAGACGACGGCGGGCCAGAGCGGGGTGCCGGTGCGCGGGTTGACGCCGGACAGGCGCGCGGAGAACGGCAGCGCGTTGTCGCGGGCCATCGCGTAGATCAGCCGGATCGTGCCGGTCTGGATGGTGAGCGTGCAGACGATCACGGCGATCGCGACGTCGGCGAGGAAGATCCGGCCGAAGGTGTCGCCGAAGACGGCCGTGATCACGTAGGGCAGGCCGTGCCCGGCGAGTTCGCCGTCGGTGAGGCTCGGCGCGGCCATCAGCGCGGTGAGCACCACGGCGAGGCCGCCGATCCCGGACACCAGCACCGCGCGCAGTACGGCTCGCGGCGCGGCCCGGCGGGCGTCGCGCGTCTCCTCCGCGACCGACGCCGCGGTGTCGAACCCGTACAGCACGTACGCGGCCATCAGTGCCGAAGCGAGCACACCGCCGATCCCGGCCGCGGAGGCGCCGTCGCTCACCGGGACGCTGTGCACCACGACCTGCGGCCCGCGCACGGCGAACAGCGCGAGGCCACCGATGAGCACGACGACGCCGATCAGCTCCGCGGCGACGCCGACGTCGTTGATCCGGGCCATCACGCGCACGCCGGCGGCGTTGACCACCGTGGTGAACACGATCAGCAGCGTGCCGAGCAGCACGGCGTTCGTGGCGCCGGTCGGTGAGGTGACCGACGGGTCGCCGCCGACGAGCTGGAACCCGCTCCACACCGAGGGGAGCACGATCTGCAGCGCGATCGCCGCGGCGGCGAGCGCGACCACGCAGCCGAGCAGCATCATCCAGCCCGCGAGCCAGCCGGCGAACCCACGCGCGAGCTGCTTGGCCCACTGGTAGACCGATCCGGCGAGCGGGTAGCGGGCGGCCAGCTCCGCGAACACGAGCGCGACGAGGACCTGCCCGGCGAGCACGAACGGCCACGACCAGAAGAACAGCGGGCCGCCGAAGGTGTAGCCGAAGCCGAAGAGCTGGAACACGGTGGTGAGGATCGAGACGAAGGAGAAGCCGGCCGCGAAGGCGGAAAAGCCGCCCAAGCTGCGGCGGAGCTCCTGGCGGTAGCCGAACTGGGTGAGGTCGTCGGAGGGGACCGGTGGCGCGGGCATGCGGGGCTCCCGTCTGCTGGCGGGGATTTCGATCGGTTGACCGAAATTAAGCCGCCGGTGGGTCGGTGCCGTCTCGCCCGCGTAAGGCGAGTGTTAACGCGTGTTTCGGGAGGGGGCTGCGGCGCGTAACACGGCCGGGCGCCTGGCAGGATCGGCCGCGTGGACGGGAAGGCGACGGGAGTGGGGCGACCGCGCGCGAGCGGCGCGGCGGCGAGCCGTCAGGACGCGCGCGAAGCGCTGCTCGACGCAGCGGGCGAGCTGTTCACCGGCGCGGGGTACGCGGCGACCACGACCCGCGCGATCGCCGAGCGGGCGGGCCTGCGCCAAGCGTCGCTGTACTACCACTTCCCGGCCAAGGAGGACATCCTCGCCGAGCTGCTGGCGGCCACCGTCCGGCCGTCGCTGGCGGTCGCGGTCGGCCTGGTCTCCTCGCCGGCGCCGGCGAGCGTGCGGTTGTGGGCGCTGGCCTACGCGGACGTCCGGCTGCTGGGCGGGGCGCGGCACAACATCGGCGCGCTGTACCTGCTGCCCGAGGTGTCGTCGCCGAACCTCGCGGGGTTCCGCGCGGAGCGGGCCGAGCTCAAGGCCGCGTACGGCACGCTCGTGGCCGCCGCCCGGCCGGGCGTTTCGGAGATCCGCACGGACCTCGTGTTCGGCCTGGTGGAGAGCACCGCGATCACCCGCCGCGACGATCCCGCGCTCGACGTCGAAGCCCACGCCCGCGAAGCGGCCGACGCCGTCGTCCGCCTGGCGGGCCTCGGCGAACCGGACGACCCGCTGCGGGCGGCGGCCCGCGCGCTACTGGAGGGGGCTGGTCGGACATAATGCACATTGTGGACAGGTCGTTGCGGTGGTGCCGGTGAAGTTCTTCCGCTCGCGACCCTTCGACGAGGCTGCCGCGCTGCGCGGCTCGGCGGAGTGGTCGCGCGGCCGCGAAGGCGCGCGTGACCTCTTGGAGCGCTTCGCGGTCGCCTCGCGCCTCGGCGAGCTGGGCGAATGGCGTGACGCCGAGCCGGTGTTTCGCGAGCTCGTGCCGCCCATGACCCGCGAGTTCGGCCCGCGCAGCAAGGAGACGCTGAACGTGTGGGTGCAGCTCGCGATGTCGTGGTCCGGGCAGGGCCGCCCCGACGAGGCCGTACCGCTGCTGGCCGAGACCGAGGACGTGTACGAGCGGACCTGGGGTGCCGAGGCCGCCACGATCTGGTGCCGCCGCATGCTCGTCGAGGCCCTGAGCGTCGCCAACCGGATCGACGAGCGCGTCGCCGCGTCGGCCTCCCTGGTCCGCTACTGCGCCTCCGAACTCGGCGACGCCGACCCCCTGACCCGCGAAGTCCGCTTCGGCGACCTCATCGCCTTGTGCGACGCCGACCGCCAGGACGAGGCCCTGCGCGAGCTCGCGGACCACATCGTCCCGTTTCTGCGCAAACCCTTCGACCTCGACTGGGCGGAAGCCGCTCGCCTGGAGATCACCGCCGAGACGGCTGACCCCGCCCTCGCCGTGCCACCCTTGCGCGAACTCGCCACCCGGCACCCCCGCCACGGCTTCTTCCGCCAGTCCCTCGCCGACGTCCTGGTCCTGACCGGCGACCACCCCGAGGCGGCCTCCCTGCTGACCACCCTGGTCACCGAGTCGTGGAGCGGCTGGCGCCAGACGCTGCGCAACCGCGGCACCCTGGCCCAGATCCACCCGGACCCGGACGTGGCGGCCTTCCACGCCCGCGCCGTGCTGGCGGCGGTGGCCTGGCCGGTCGGCCACCCGGAAGTGCTTGCGGCGCAAGAGGTCCTGGACCGCCTCGGCTGAAGTCAGGCTGCTGCGGTGCTGGGGTCGCCCGGGGGTCTTGGCCCGGATGTGGCCGATCGGCACGCGGAAGTGCTTGCTGTGCAGAAGGTCCTGGACTGCCTCGGCTGAGCGCGGCAGACTGCTGCGATGCCCAGATCGAGCGGCGGCCGCCCGTGAAGCTGTTTCGCGCCAGGCCCGCGCTCGCGCCGGCCGACGAGGTGACAAGGCTGCGCGCCGCGCCGGCGAAGACCCGTAAACCGGAAAGCCTGGACGGCCTGCGGCGCCGGCATGAGCTGGGATGCGCGCTGATGAAGGCGGGGGACTGGCCGGCCGCTGAGGTGTTGTTCGCCGAGCTGGCGCCGGCGCAGGCGCGGGTGGTGGGTGCGCGGCACCCGAACACGCTGGCCGCCTGGACGAACCTCGCGCTCAGCCTGGCCGAGCAGGGCCGGCCGGACGAGGCCGTGCCGGTGCTGGAGCAGACTGCCGAGGTCTACGAGCGGACGTGGGGCGCGAAGGAGCCCGGCACCTTCCAGACCCGGCTCAACCTCGCGCTGGTGCTCAGCGTGGCCGGGCGCTACGCCGAGGCACTCGACGTGCTCGAAACCCACCGGCGCTCGTGCGCGGCCGAGGTCGGGCCGGCCCACATGGCGACGCGGGTGGCCGGCTATCGCCAGCTCACGGTGCTGCGTGTGCTCGAACGGTTCGACGAGGCCGAGCGGTTGCTTGCCGAGCTGGCATCGCTGGCCACCACCGATCGCTCGCGCGACAGTGCCGCCGGGGTCGGCCTGCTGATCCGCGCGGAGCGGGGCGATCCGCAGCCGGCCGTCGCGCCGCTGCGCGAGCTCGTCGCCCGGCACGGCACCGGGGGGTTTCGCGAGCTGCTCGCCGCGGTGCTGCTGCGTGCCGGGGAAGCCCGGGAAGCCGCCGAGCTACTGGGTTCGATCCTGGCCGCCCTCCCGGACCACAGGCGCGAGTCCCTCCTGATCCGCGGCTTGCTGGCGCACGCGTACCTGGAGATGGGCGACCTCGACCGCGCGGAGCGGGAAGCCGGAGCCCTCCTCGCCGCCGGGGCTTGGCCGTCGGGCCACCCCACTCCCGTTGCGGCCCAGGTGACTCTCGCGCGTGTCGCCGCGCGCCGGCGACACCGTGAGGAGGCTCGCCGTGGGCTGGAGGCCGCGGTCGTCGCCCTCAACGCTGCGCTCGGGCCCACCCACTCGCGCACCCTCGAGACCGCCGCGTGGCTCAGCGAAGTGTGATCTGCCGAGCGAAGCGCGGGAACGGTCCGCACCAAGCCGTGGCAGCTGCCCGCTCACGCAGGATCCAGCCACCACCAGAGCCGTCAGGCAGCAGCCGTCGAATGCAGCGCCTTGCTCAGCGCCCCCACCGTCAGCTCCACCTGCCACGGCCGGGCCCCACCGGCCCGCAGCACCGCCGCCACCCCGTCTTCCGACAGGTCCGCCGGCGGGCGCCAGCAGGTGCGGCGCACGAGGTCGGGCAGCATGAGGTTCTCCACGGGCAGCCGGCGGTCCTCGGCGATGGCGGCGAGGGCTGCGCGGGCCGCGGAGAGGCGGGCGGCGGCGTCGGGGTCCTTGTCGGCCCAGCGGTTGACCGGGGGTGGGCCGTCGGAGGGCTGGGTGGGGCTGGGGAGCTCGCTCGCGGGTAGCGCCTTGGCCGCCTGCAGGTGCCGCAGCCAGCTGGCCGTGTACTTGCGTTGCACGCGGCCGCTGAAAACCGGCAGGGCCTGGAGCTCCTCGACGGTTTTCGGGTCCGCCGTGACCGCGTTGACGATCGCGCTGTCGGGCAGGATGCGGCTGGGTGCGCGGTCGCGTTTGCGGGCGAGCTCGTCGCGGGCCTGCCACAGCTCGCGCACGGCGGCCAGGCCGCGCGGGCTGCGGATCTTGTGCACGCCCGACGTGCGGCGCCACGGCTCGGCGCGCGGGGCGGGCGGCGGCGCGGTGCGCACGGCCTCGAACTCCTGGCGCGCCCACTCCAGCTTGCCCTGGGCCTCCAGCTCGACTTCGAGCTTGACCCGCAGCTCGTTGAGCAGCTCGACGTCCAGCGCCGCGTAGTTGAGCCAGTCGACGGGCAGCGGCCGCTTCGACCAGTCGGCGGCGCTGTGGCCCTTCTCGAGCGTGTAGCCGAGCAGCAGCTCGACGAGCGTGCCCAGCGCCACGCGCTCGTAGCCCGCCAGCCGGCCGGCCAGCTCGGTGTCGAAGAGGGATTTGGGGTGCAGGTCCAGCTCGGCCAGGCACGGCAGGTCCTGGCTGGCGGCGTGGAGCACCCACTCGGTGTCGTTGAGGACTTCGCGCAGGGGCGCGAGGTCGTCGGCCAGCGCGATCGGGTCGATCAGCACCGTGCCGGAGCCTTCGCGGCGCAGCTGCACGAGGTAGGCCTTGGGCCAGTAGCGGTAGCCGGACGCCCGCTCGGTGTCCACGGCCACGGCGCCGGTTCCCGCGGCGAGCCGCGCGCACGCCTCGGCGAGCGCCGCCGGATCGGTCACCACGGGGGGTGTGCCTTCGGCGGGCTCGCGTAGCAGCACGGGCGTTCCGGCGTCCTCGGTGGTGGTCTCTCCGGTCCGGGCGCCGTCCGCCTGTGCACTTCCCATAGCTGACGACCCTACGGGACGGGCGTACCGCGCCTGGTCCGCCCGCCCCGCAGGGCCTCTGTCTGCCTTCGTCAGCGGATCACACCGGCGCGCATAGCCAATGCGACCATCTGTGCCCGGTCACCCGTGCCGAGCTTGCGCCCGATGCGGGAGAGGTGCGACTTCACGGTGAGCGCGGAGAGGGAAAGCTCCTCCCCGATCTCCTTGTTCGACTGTCCGTCGGCGACGAGCTGGAGCACCTCGACCTCACGGGCGGAGAGCTCCCGCGGGGTGTTGTCGGTGCCCGCCACCCGCGTGCCGGTCGCCAGGACCGGGGCCACGCTCGGGTCGGCGTACACGCCGCCTTCCAGGACCCTGCGCACGCCGTCGGTGACAACCACCGGCGACGCGGACTTCAGCAGGTACGCCTGGGCACCGGCCTGGAACGCCGACCGAACCGCGTACGGGTCGTCGGACGATGCGAGCACCACCACGCGCGGCCATCCGTGGCTACGGAGTTCCGTAACCAGCTCGATGCCGCTGCCGTCCGGCAGTCCGAGATCGAGGATCGCCAGGTCGCACGGGCCGGTGGCCTGTGCTCGCGCCCTCGCCTCGGCCACCGTGGCGGCCTCGTGAACCGTGCCCGCACCCATCTGTGCGAGTCGTGCTGCGATTGCCTCCCTCAACAGCGGGTGGTCATCGACCACCAACACGGAAAAAAGCTCTTCCCGCGGGTGCGGAACCATGCTCGCCGGCAAAGCACCGGCTGGCGTGGATCGAACGGCCTGAGATAAGCCGACGGTAGCCACGTCACTACCTCCCTGGAGTCGGTCGTGCCCCCCGACCGGCACCGGGACCTTCGGCCGTTCAGCCGCGCCAGCTTTAGACCGAAAGTGGTGTCGTCGAAGGCACTGTAGCCGCCCGGAGGCCATTACGGGGGGATCGAATGGGTATCTATCTGAAACGACTCGTCACTCAGGGCGTTCACCGTCACACGATCGGGCTAGTGCTGAGCCCGTTGTTAACGGAACGGCTTCCGGAGGCGATGCAACAGAGTTACCGAACCCCAAACGCCCGTGCAGGTGGGCCGTGCACCTGCGGGTGCTTCCGCCCGGACGTCTCGTGAGCAGTCCACCAGACGTCGGAAATCGGCCTCGGCCGGGGCAAGATCAACTTTCTTCACGTTTGCACAGAGTGGTTTCGCGGGGGTCTCCGCGGGACCCGCCGAGGTGCCCTGGGGGCTTCGGGCGGCTTTGCGGGCGTGACCAGGGCATGACAGCCCGTGATCATGGGGTCTTCACGAACGTGGGCATCCGTGCGTGCTAGCGCGTGCGGTCCCAGGTGGACGGACGTGAACGGCGCTCAGAATCGCGTTCGGTCGGCCGCCGGTGTCGACGGTTGTCCAGACCACGCCGGGCGCTCCTGGACGTTCTGAGGGCGCGCGAGAGCCCCGGACGGGCGGCCTGTCCGGGTGAACTTCGGGGGATCAGGAGCTCTGGCGCTGTTCGAACAGCGTGACGCCCACCGGCGGCAGCCCCACGACGCTCGCCATCACCTGGCAGAACGCGTAGCCGTGGGCGCGCAGCGCGGCGTCCGTGGGCGTCCAGGACGCCCGCAGCTCGAGGTCGTCGGTGCGCGTGGGCCCGGAGATGTCGCCGAACCGCGCCGAAGAGGTCTCGGTGACCGTGCCGCCCAGCGCCGTCCACGAGGCGCCGGACGCTTCGAGCGCGTCGGTGAGCCACGACCAGCCGACGGCCGGCAGGAACGGATCGGTGGCCAGCTCGCGGTCGAGCTCGGCCCGCACGTACATGACCAGCCGCAGGACGCCGTCCCAGCCTTCCTGCCCGTCGGGGTCGTGCAGCAGCACCAGCCGCCCCGACGCCAGCACGTCCGCCGGTCCGGCCACCTCACAACTCACCGCGAACGACCACGGCGCCAGCCGCTGCGGCGCCCGCATGGTCTCCAGCCGCACCTCGGGACGCGGCCGCACGGACTTCAGCGCCGCGACGGCTTCGCGGAACAGCTCGGGCACTGGCGTCATCGCGGTCACCCAACGACTGTAGGGCGGCGACGCCCCGTTGCGGACGCAGGCGCGCCGAGGGACGCTCCGACCGGCCCCGCCACCCACCGGCGCGGCTGCCGGCCCGGGCGAACCGGACGCGGAGGCTTGATCAGGCCTGCTGTGGCGGCGGTGCTGGTCGAGGCTTCGGCGGTTGCGCCGACGTGGCGGGCGCCGGGGCCACCGAGCGCCCGGGCGGCAGACCCAGCGGGCTTGAGTCGCTGTCCGTCGAGGGGGAAGAGGGGGAGTGGATCTGGCGCGGTCGGAACGGAGCTGGGCCATCGGATCCGAAGTGATGGGCCCCGAGATCACCGCGACGGCCGCCCACGGGCCCGCCGAATCGGACCTCTCGGGCCACTCCACCCCACCCGGTGCCCACGAGATCGGAATCGCCGGTACCTCCGGCCACTACCCGTGGCCTACGCGAGTGGTCTCCGCGACCGGGTGGGACGATGGGCTTCGTGCCTGAGCTTTCGTCTGTGTCTGAGTCCGCCGCGTCCGAAACCGCCCCGTCGAGCCCCTCCGCGCGGCGGGTGCTGGCGGAGTCGCCGTTCCTGGCGGCGGCGCGCGGGGAGAAGCCCGTGCGCACGCCCGTGTGGTTCATGCGCCAGGCCGGGCGGTCGCTGCCGGAGTACCGGAAGCTGCGCGAGGGCGTCCCGATGCTCGACGCGTGTTTCGACCCCGAGATGCTCGCCGAGATCACGCTGCAGCCGGTGCGCCGGCACGGTGTGGACGCGGCGATCCTGTTCAGCGACATCGTGGTGCCGCTGAAGGCGGCGGGGCTGGACATCGACATCGTGCCCGGCACGGGGCCCGTGGTGGCCGAGCCGGTGCGCGACCTCAAGGCAGTGCGAGCGATCCCGCTGCTGGAGGCCGAGCAGGTCGCGCGCGTGGCCGAGGGTGTGGGGCTGCTGGTGGAACGCCTGGGCGACACGCCGTTGATCGGCTTCGCCGGGGCGCCCTTCACACTGGCCAGCTACCTGATCGAGGGCGGCCCGAGCCGCAACCACGAGCACACCAAGGCGCTCATGCACGGCGAACCCGAGCTCTGGCACGAGCTCGCCGGCCGCCTCGCCGACATCGCGCTCACGTTCCTGCGCGCGCAGCTCGACGCGGGCGCCGACGCCATCCAGCTGTTCGACTCGTGGGCCGGCGCGCTGTCCGAGCGCGACTACCGCGAGTTCGTCCAGCCGCACTCGGCGAAGGTGCTGGCCGGCGTCGCGGACTATGGCGTGCCGCGGATCCACTTCGGCGTCGGCACGGGCGAGCTGCTCGTGGCGATGCGCGACGCGGGCGCCGACGTCGTCGGGGTCGACTGGCGCGTGCCGCTCGACGAGGCCGTGCGCCGGCTCGGCGGCAAGGCCGTGGTGCAGGGCAACCTCGACCCGGCGCTGCTCTACGCGGGCTGGCCCGTGATCGAGGCCGAGGTCCGCCGGATCGTCGACGAGGGCCGCGCGGCCGACGGGCACATCTTCAACCTCGGCCACGGCGTGCTGCCGAGCGTCGAGCCCGAGGTGCTCACCCGCGTCGTCGAGCTGGTGCATTCGCTGTGAAGCACGTCGCCGTCGTCGGCGGCGGCATCTCCGGCCTGACCGCGGCCTACCGCCTGCGGACGCTGCTCGGCGACGCCGTCGCGATCACCGTCTTCGAAGCCACCCCCGCGGTCGGCGGCAAGCTCCGCACGGCCGAGGTCGGCGGCGTGCCCTACGACGTCGGCGCCGAGGCCTTCCTCGCCCGCCGGCCCGAGGTCACGGCGCTGGTCGCCGAGGTCGGGCTGGGCGAGCACCTGGTGCACCCGACGAAGGCGCGCGCCAAGATCCACGCCGGCGGCACCGTCACCGGCCTCCCGCCCGGCACGGTCATGGGCGTCCCCGCCTCCGCCGACGCCGTGGCTGGCGTGCTCTCGGAAGACGGCCGCCTCGCCGTCGAGAAGGAACGCTCGCTCGGCCCCGTCGAGCTCACCGCCGCCGACACCCCGCTGGGGCCGCTGCTGCGCGCCCGCTTCGGCGACGAGCTCGTCGACCGGCTCGTCGACCCGCTGCTCGGCGGCGTCTACGCGGGCGGTGCCGACGGCCTCGGCCTGCGCGCGACCATGCCCGGCCTGGCCAAGGCCGTCGCCGACGGCGCCGGCTCGCTCACCGACGCCGCGGCCTCCCTGCTGCCGAAGACCCCCGGCACCGCGCCCGTGTTCGGCACGCTGACGGGCGGCCTGACCACATTGCTGGACCGGCTGCAGACGCTGTCGAAAGCAACGGTGCGCACCTCCGCCACCGTCCGCGCGCTTACCCGCACCGCGGACGGCTGGCGCCTCGACGTCGGTGCCGCCGCCCCGGCCCACGCCCCCGACGACACCCCGGTCGACGTCGACGCCGTCGTCCTCGCCGTGCCCGCGCCCGCCGCGCGCAAGCTGCTCGCCGACGTCGCCCCGGCCGCGTCGCAGGCGTTCGGCGAGGTCGAGCTGGCCTCGATGGCCGTGGTCGCGCTCGCGCTGCCGCCCGGCACCGAACTGCCCGACGCGTCGGGGATCCTCATCGGCGCGGGCGAGAAGGACGCCGAGGGCGTGCCCTACGCGTCGAAGGCCTTCACCTTCTCCGCCAACAAGTGGGCCCACTACGGCGCCGCCGGACCGGTGCTCGTCCGCGGCTCCGTCGGCCGCTTCCGCGAACCGGGCGCGCTGAACGGCGACGACGAAGCCCTGGTGCACGCCGTCCGCGACGACCTCGCCCGCCTCACCGGCGTCACCGCCGAACCGCTCGACACGCTGGTCACCCGCTGGGGCGGCGGCCTGCCGCAGTACGGCGCCGGGCACCTCGAGCGCGTGACACGCATCGAAACCGCCGTCGACGAGCTCCCCGGCCTCGCCGTGGCGGGCGCGACGCTGCACGGCGTCGGCCTGCCCGCGTGCGTCGCCACCGCCGATGCCGCCGCGAAGCGGATCGCGGCGAGCTTCACAGTGTGACGTGACGGAGGCGCTTGGCGCCCGAAAGCCGTGCGGTGCGAGGATGGAGGCATGGCGCGGCTGAACTACAACGAGCTCAACGACACCATCCGCTACACCGCCTGGTCGGTCTTCCGGGTCGAGCCCGGCCGGCTCGGCGAGGACCGCGGCACCGCGGGCCAGGAGACGGCGGAGTTCCTCGACGGGCTCGCCGACAAGGGTGTGGTGGTGCGCGGGGTCTACGACCTGTCCGTGCTCCGGGCCGACGCCGACTACCTGGTCTGGTGGCACGCCGAGGAGATCGAGCAGGTCCAGGCCGCCTACAACGGCTTCCGGCGCACACCGCTGGGCCGCGCGTCGACCCCGGTGTGGAGCCAGGTCGCGCTGCACCGCCCGGCGGAGTTCAACAAGAGCCACATCCCGGCGTTCCTCGCCGGTGAGGAAGCGCGAAAGTACATCTGCGTGTACCCGTTCGTCCGCTCCTACGAGTGGTACCTGCTGCCGGACGAGGATCGGCGCAAGATGCTCGCCGACCACGGCAAGGAAGCCCGCGACTACCCCGACGTGCGCGCCAACACCGTGGCGTCGTTCGCGCTCGGCGACTACGAGTGGATCCTCGCGTTCGAGGCCGACGAGCTGCACCGCATCGTCGACCTGATGCGCCACCTGCGTGGCACGGAGGCCCGCCGCCACGTGCGCGAGGAGATCCCGTTCTACACCGGCACGCGCGTGGCGCCCGCCGAGCTCGTCGCGGCACTGCCGTAACCGCCGTGCAGGACGTGCTGGCCGGGGTGTGGCGGACGCTCACCGGCGAATCCCTCCCGCCCGTGTCCCTGACCGGCGACGAATCCTTGCTGCCCGGCACTTTCCGGGTCGAGGCCGCCGCGACGGCGGGCATCGCGGCCGCCACGCTGGCGGCCGGTGAGCTGCTGCGGCTGCGCGGCATCGACCCGGGCACGGTCTCCGTCGACACGCGCCACGCCGCGGCCGCCGTGCGCAGCGAGATGTTCCTGCGGGTGAACGGCGAGCTGCCGCCGAGCCCGTGGGGACCGATCGCCGGCGACTACCTCGCGTCCGACGGCTGGGTCAAGCTCCACGCGAACTACCCCCGCCACGAGGCCGCCATTTGCTGGTCGCTCGGCGTGCCCGCGCAGCGCGACGCCGTGGCGAAGACCGTGGCCGCGAAGACGGCCGCCGAGGTCGAGTCGGCAGTGGTGACGGCGGGCGGCGCGGCCGCGCTCATGCGCTCCCGCGACGAGTGGCTCGCGCACCCGCAGGGCCAGGCCGTCGCGGGCCTGCCCCTCGCCGAGATCCGGCAGAGCGGCGACGCGCCGAAGAACACGCTCTTCGACTCCGACCGGCCGCTGGGCGGGGTGCGCGTGCTGGAGCTGACGCACGTGCTGGCCGGGCCGGTCGCCGGCCGCGTGCTCGCGGCCCACGGCGCGAACGTGCTCCACGTCGGCGCCGCGCACCTGCCGCGCATCCCGGCGCTCACGATGGACACCGGCCACGGCAAGCGTTCGGGGTTCGTCGCGCTCGACACCGAGGGCGGCCGCGCGCGGCTGAAGAAGCTCATCGCGCGGGCCGACGTGGTGCTGCAGTCGTTCCGTCCCGGCGCGCTGGAGCGAATCGGATTCGGTCCGGAGGAGATGGCCGAGCTGCGCCCGGGTCTCGTCACGGCCGACTTGTCGGCCTACGGCTGGGCCGGCCCGTGGGCCCGCCGCCGCGGCTTCGACAGCCTGGTGCAGATGGCTTCGGGCATCGCCGAGGAAGGCGCTCGCGTCGCCGGCACCGACCGCCCGACGCCGCTGCCCGCGCAGGCACTCGACCACACCACGGGCTGGCTCGCCGCCGCGGCGATCATGACGGCGGTGCGCCGCACGGTCGTGGAGGGCGGCAGCTGGAACGTCCGGCTGTCGCTCGCGAGTACGGGCCGGTGGCTGGATTCCTTGGGCCGCAAGGAACCGGGATCGTCCGAAGTGGACTACAGCGACCTCGTCGAGGAAGTCGACAGCGACTTCGGCAAGCTCACGCGCGTGAAGATGGCCGGCGATCTGCCGGGCGCCCAGTCGCACTGGGACCACGCGTCGCACCTGCCGGGCGCCGACAGCGCGGTGTGGCACCCGGTCAACTCCTGAACCAGCGCCGCCGCCTCGCGGGTTCCCGGTCGGCGACCCAGGCGGCGAACGCGTCGGCGTACTCGCGCGCCCGGATCGCGTCCGTCTTCGGGTGCGCGGCGGCATAGGCGGCGAAGAGCGGGCCGAAGCGCTCGCCCAGGCGTTCGGCCACGTCGGGTCGCAGATACGCGATGAGCCGGCGCCGTTTGGCGAGCAGCACGTCGGCTTCGACGCGCAGCCGGTCGGGCGCGAAGCCCGGCGGGGGAGGGGCGCCCGTGAGCAGCGCGTCGAGCAACGCCGCCTGCCGCGCAGCGAGCTCTTCGCGGCTCACGCCGTCACCGTCGCGCGCAGGGCCGCGAGCTCGGCGGCCAGCTCGGTGTCGGTGGGGTAGTCGTCGTCGCGCTCCAGCAGCACGCCCGGCGGGTCGGTGCGGCGGCGCAGCTCGGCGAGCAGGTCGAGCACCTCGGGCAGCACCGGGTGTGCGTGCGTGTCGTGGTAGACGCCGTCGCGCTCGACCCCGCCGGCCATGTGCACGTAGGCCAGGCGCTCCCAGGGGATTC
Source organism: Amycolatopsis sp. NPDC001319 (assembly GCF_042896185.1). Classification (NCBI taxonomy): domain Bacteria; kingdom Bacillati; phylum Actinomycetota; class Actinomycetes; order Pseudonocardiales; family Pseudonocardiaceae; genus Amycolatopsis; species Amycolatopsis sp. NPDC001319. The sequence goes on from NZ_JBIAWY010000020.1 coordinate 102,420, forward strand.
CGTCGAGGAACGCCACCGGGTCGGTGCCGACGTTGCGCGCGTTGGCGTACAGGTTCGCCACGTCGACGATCAGCAGGCAGCCCGTGCGCTCGGTCAGCTCGGTGAGGAACTGCTCCTCCGACAACGTGTTCTCCGGCCATTCCAGCACGGCCGCGATGTTCTCCAGTGCCAACGGGAAGTCCACAATGGACTGCGCAAGGCGGACGTTGGCCACGAGCACGTCGAGCGCTTCGCGCGTGCGGGGCAGCGGCATGAGGTGCCCGGAGTCGAGCCCGCCCGCGCGGACGAAGCACACGTGGTCGCTCGCGAGCGGCGCGTCGAGCGCCCGGGCCAGCTCGGCGAGGTGCTCGACGCGCTGGGTGTCCAGCGGCTCGGCCCCACCGAGAGAGAGCGACACGGCGTGCGGGAGCACGGGCATGCCGCGCTCCCGCAACGCCAGCAGGCTCTCGGGCAGGTGCGGCGCGTGGAGGTTCTCGGCGACGACCTCGACCCAGTCGACGCCCGGCAGCCGCGCGATCGACAGGTCCAGCTCGGCCCGCCAGCCGATGCCGACACCCAGCCGGTCAACCACCGCAACCCCCGCCACCGCACGAAGAACCGCAGGAGGACCCGCTGCTGCACGAAGACCCGCTGCTGCACGACGAGCCGCTGCTGCAGGAAGAACCACCGCCCGACGAACCACCGCCGGCCCCGGCGAACGGCTGGAACGGTGGGATCAGCGCCGCGCTCAGCTCGTCGTCCGGGTACATCGCGAGCCCGCCGAGCGCCACCGCGCCGGCCGCCCCGGCGAGCAGCACGGCCGGCTGAGCCGGGCCCTGGCTCGCGGAACGGGCGCGAGCCAGAGCCCCTTGGCCCCTCGGCGTGATCCGCACGCGCCTGCGGCCGCGGATGACGGAGGCGACGATCGTCAGCACGAGGGCCACCACGAGCAACAGGAAGAACCAGCCGACGGGCCGGTCGTTCGCCGCGCCCGTCACGAACCGCACGGCGCCGACCGCCAGGAGGACCAGGTAGGCCAGCAAGACCGCGGTGTGGAACGGCTGCGCTTCAGTGCCGGAGGTCAGCAGGCCGGCGCGCTGCATCTCGGCCTCGAGGTCGCTCATCGCCTTCGACCGCGTGGCCCTGGCCCGCAGGCTGCGCGTGGTGCCGCCGGTGACGCCCTTGGCACCTTCGTGCACCGAGCGTTCGATCTTGTGCCACGGGCGTTTGCCCGCCGCCGTCGCGAGCCCCTCGCTGTTCACGCGCAGCAGCCCGCGGTCCACCAGCGCCGCGATCGCCGTGTCGGCCACGCGCTCGGGCCCGCCGGCGAGGTACGCGAGGTGGTAGACGTCCGGTAGGTCCCCTCCGCCCTCGACACCTCGCGGGCGCGCCACCCGCGGCCACCCCACCTGCACCACGACCACCACCGCCAGCGCGATCCCGTACCACGCCAGGAACTGCGGTCCCGAAATCCCCCACGTCCCGCCCACGGCCCACCTCCCTCGCAATCGCCGGACGCTACCCACCCCGTCCCACCGGTCGGGTCGGCACAACTGACGCCGTCCGCAACGCCGTGGTTCCGGTCAGCAGCTGCCGGAGCCGCCGCCGCATCCCCATCCGACACAGCTCGAACCATTGCCACAGCTCGACCCGGGGTAAAGCTGCCGCTGCTGAGAAAGACGCCACCCTGGTATTCGGGTGACCATGCCGGGTTGTCTCGAATCAGCCGTCGGCGGTGGGTCTGTCGCGGGCGGCGTGGTTCCGTTCAGCAAGTGCCGGAGCCGCCGCCACATCCCGAACCACCGCCACCGCACCCCGATCCGCCACCGCAGCTCGACCCGCCACCGCAGCTCGACCCGAGATAGAACCCGCCGCCGAGAAAGGCGCCGCCGCCGCGAGAGGTGCCTCCTTGGTACCCGGGGTGACCGCGCCGGGTTGCCCCGACTCGGCTGAAGACGGCCCGCGTCTCGCGGTCCGGGTGGTTGGCCAGCCCGCCGACCGCCACGGCGCCCGCGGCTCCCGTCACGAGGCTGCGATCCGCCCAGGCCGCACGCACCGCTTCGTAACCCGCGTTGGTGCGACCGGCCGGCTGCCACGAGCAGATGAGAGCAACGACCCCGAGCACCGAGATGAGGACCACGGCCGCGGCGACGAACCAGCTCGTGGACGCCACACCCACGACCAGGCCCCCGACCGCGAACACGGCTTCCGCGGCGGCCACCGACCACCACCCGCGGCGCCGCTGGGCGGCGTCGACCACGAGTCCCCGCGCCGCGAGGTCGCCGGCGAGCGCGGCCATCGCGTCGGTCGTGACCAGCCGCCCGATGACGTCGGGGAAGGTCGGTGCGCCGGCACCGACGAGCTCGGCCGTGGCCACGCCCAGCGCGTCGACGGGCGCCAGCGGGGTGCGGTGGAGCCGCCCGTTGCTGTCGAGCCGCAGCTGTTCGCGTTCGATCATCGCCGCCACCACGGTTTCACCGGTGCGGTTCGGGCCGGCGGTGAGGAATGCGATCTCCGCGAGGGAGCCGAGGCCGGTCGCGCTGCGGGAGCCGGCCCGGATTCGCCGGTCGTGGCGGAGTCCGCCGAGGAACGCGAATATGCCGAGCAGTGTCAAGGCGATGGTGGCGATGAGTGTCATGGCGCCTCCCCGGTGCGTCGTGTTTCGTAGCACGCGCAGGAAGACACCGTGGTTGCCCCGGGTTTCCCTAAGCCTTCCTCAAGAAAAAAGCGCCCTCCCGGTGGGGGAGGGCGCTTTTCGGTGATCGTCGGTGTTACTCGGTCTCGGGGACGAGCTTCAGCGAGATCGAGTTGATGCAGTAGCGCTGGTCGGTCGGGGTGTCGTAGCCCTCGCCCTCGAAGACGTGGCCGAGGTGGCTGTGGCACGAGGCGCAGAGCACCTCGATGCGCTTCATGCCGAGCGTGCGGTCTTCGCGCAGCAGCACGGCGTCGGAGTCCGCCGGGTCGAAGAACGACGGCCAGCCGCAGTGGCTTTCGAACTTCGTGTCGCTGCGGAACAGTTCGGCACCGCAAGCCCGGCACTCGTACGCGCCGGTGGTCTTGGTGTCGGTGTACTCGCCGACGAACGGCCGCTCGGTGCCGGCCTGGCGAAGCACCGCGTACTCCTCGGGGCTGAGCTGCTCGCGCCACTCCTGCTCGGACTTCACCACACGGGGCGTGGTGCCGACGACGGGTTTCATACCTTTCACTTCGTCCACGTTACCCCGCCAGGAAAGCGATCGCGTGGGTCACGATCTGCCATGCGGTCACGATCACCCCGAGCACGATCAACGCCGCGATGAGCGCCGAAACCCAGTACCGCAGCCCACCCGCGCGGCTGCTGGAATCGGCGAAGTCGGAGACCTGGTCGAGGCACGCTTCGACGGTGAACGTCGGGCCCGTGCGCTCCATCCGGTCGAGGTGCGCGGCGAACGCGCGCGCCTCCGGGTCGTACGGATCCAGCCCGACGAGATCCTCGTGGAACCGAGGATTCCAGCCTGGCTGTACAGCTCCGCTCTCGGCCATGGCTCCACGGTAGGCCATCACCCCTGCTCACCACACTCCCCGCGCGGCGAGTCTCACTGCTTCGCAACAGTGACGTAGCTCCAGGTGACGGCGGGTGGGGGAGCGGCTACTGGCTCGCTCCGCCGTCCGGCCGGGTGTCGCCGTTGAGCATCAGCCCACCGCCCTGCACCGCGATCACCTGCACGACCTTCGACACGGTGCCGCCGTCCGTCGTCAGGCTGATCTGGATGTCGACCGAGCCGTCCGGGTTGTTGCGCTTCAGGTAGGCCGACGCGCCCCCGAAACGCTTGAGCGAGTGCTGGCTCCAGTACGAGGTGAAGGCGTCGACGCTGCCGTACGGCGCCTGCGCGGCGGAGGTCAGCATGCCCCACGCCGCCCCCGGATTGTCACCGACCGCCGTGTAGAACTGCACGACGGCGTTGCCCGCGGGTTGCCACTGAACGTTGCCGTTCGACGCGACCGGCGGGGGCGCCGAGCTGCTCGACGGCGCGCTGGAACTCGGCGCGGGCGCCGAACTCGACTGCTGGGGCTGCTGGCCCGCCTGCGAGGACGTGCCCTTGCCCCCGCCATCGCCGCCGGAGCTCAGCACCAGGAACACCACGACCGCGATCACCACCACGGCCGCCGCGCCACCTGCGAGCAGGGCGAACTTGCGCTTGTTGTCGGCAGGCGGCGGCGTGCTCGACGCGTTGCGGTAGTTCGGCGCCGCGGCCGTCGGGGCCGGGCGGGGCTGCTGCTGCGTGGGCCGGACCGGGGGTGCGGGCTGGGGCCGCGGCGGGGTGTTGGGCGGTGCGGCGGGTGAGCGCATCGGCATGAACGCCGCCGTCGGGGTGCGGGGCGGGTTCGACGGGGCCTTCTGCGTGGGCACCGGCGCGCTGGGCTTCGGGCCGTCGACGCGCTGCCAGGGCGGGCGGGAGCCGCCGCGGTCGAGGCGTTCGGTGGGGCCGGACGACAGGAGTTCCGGGCCCACGGCGGGTTCGCCCGCTGCGAGCTTCGCCAGGCCTTCGCGGGCCTCGGCCATGCTGGGGCGCTCGCCGGGCTCGCTGCGCAGCAGGCTCATCAGCAGTGCGGTGGCCGGGCCGGCCTGGGTCGGCGGGTTGATCTGGCCGTTGGCGGCCGCGTAGAGCAGCGCGAGCTGGTTGGTGGTGTTGCCGTAAGGCGTCTGGCCCTCGATGGCCTGGTAGAGCGTCGCGCCGAGGGCGAACACGTCGGAGCTGGGCACCGGGTCGGCGCCGCGGGCCAGCTCGGGGGCGAGGTACGCGGGCGTGCCGCCGATGAGGCCGGTCTGCGTGAGCGTCATGTCGCCGGCCGCGCGCGAGATGCCGAAGTCGGTGATCTTCGCGGTGCCGGTCTCGTCGATGAGGATGTTGCCGGGCTTCACGTCGCGGTGGACGATCCCGGAGCGGTGCGCGGCGACGAGCGCGGCGGCCACCTGCTCCCCGATCCGCGCGACCTGGCCGACGGGCAGCGTGCCCTGCTCGGCCAGCACGGCCGAGAGGCTCGGGCCGTCGAGGAACTCCATCACCAGGCAGGGATCGCCGCCGTGTTCGGCGATGTCGAACACCACGATCGCGTTCGGGTGCTGGAAGCGGGCCGCGTTCTTGGCCTCGCGCATGGCGCGCTGGCGCATGTTGTCGCGTTCGGCCTCGGAGACGCCCGGCTGGGGGAGGATCTGCTTGATCGCCACCGACCGTTCCAGGCGCACGTCGACGGCGCGCCACACCACACCCATGGCACCGCTACCAATGTGCTCGACGAGGCGGTAGTGCCCCGCGATCAGCTGACCGGTGTCGATGGCGACCGCTCCTGACGAAATCCCGGTGATCGTGGCCTTACTCAGCGCGGATACCCCTCGCGCACCCGAACGAGTGTAGCGGTCGGGTGGATGTTGCCGCCGTCAGCCAGCCGGTGCGGAGGCGGCGGGCTCTTCCTCCTCGACGGCGGGAGTGCGCTTCTTCAGCACCCTGACCAGGCCGACGGCTCCGGCAACGGCGAAAACGGCGTAACAAGCCAGGAGCGCGGGCGGCGTGTCGCCGGTCAGCGCGTCGGCCAGCACCACCACCGCGACCGTGCCGGGGACGCTCCCCAGCAGCGTGCCGACCAGGTACGGCACCGGTTTGACCGTCGAAACCCCGCACAGGTAGCTCAGCGGCGCGAAGGGGACCACGGGGATCAGCCGCAGCGAGGTGATCGCGAGCACACCGCCGCCGGACAGCCGTTCGTTCACGATGCGCACGGGTGCGCGGTGCAGGTGGCGCGGCACGAGGTCGCGGCCCAGCAGCCGCGCGAGCCCGAAAGACAGGCCCGCTGCGATCGTCGTCGCCACCAGGCCGATCGCGATCCCCGCGACGCTGCCGACGAGCAGCCCCGCCGCGAGGTTGAACACGGTGCGCGGAATGGGCGCCACGGTGAGCAACGAATACGCGACCAGCAGCACCAGTGGCGTCGCGGGACCGGTCGCCTGCGCCCAGTGGCGCAGGTCCGCCGGGCCGGGGATCGGCAGGAACACCGCGGCCGCCGCGAGGAGGGCGAGCACGACGAGCGCGAGGATCAGCTTGGTTCTGCCGGACACGCTTTCCACGGTAGGGCACGGCGTGATCGGCGGGCGATCGGCGTGGATCCGGCTACGGTGGGCCCATGCCCAAGAACGGCGATCCGGTCGAGTACCAGGTGGGGGAGCGCACCGTCAGGGTCACGAGCCCGGACAAGGTGTACTTCCCGGAGCGCGGCATCACGAAGCGGCAGGTGGTGGAGCACTACCTCGCCGTGGGCGAGCCGCTGCTGCGGGCGATCGGCGAGCGGCCCACCACGCTCAAACGCTACGTCGACGGCGTGGCGGGCGAGTGGTTCTACGCCAAACGCGTGCCCAAGGGTGCGCCCGAATGGGTCCAGACCGCGCGGATCACGTTCCCGTCCGGGCGCACGGCCGACGAGGTCTGCCCGACCGAGCCGGCCGTGTTCGCGTGGGCGGCGAACCTCGGCACGTTCGACTTCCACCCGTGGCCCGTCCGGCGGTCCGATGTGGACCATCCGGACGAGCTGCGCATCGACGTCGACCCGCCGGACTCGGCCGGCTTCGACGACGCCGTCGCGGTGGCGCGCGTGGTCCGCGAGGTGCTGGCCGACGCCGGGCTCACCGGCTACCCCAAGACGTCCGGCGGCCGCGGGGTCCACGTCCTCGTGCGCATCCGGCCGGAGTGGGACTTCATCGCCGTGCGCCACGCGGTGATCGCGCTCGGGCGCGAGGTCGAACGCCGCATCCCGGACAAGGCCACCGTTTCCTGGTGGAAGGAGGAACGCGGCGGCCGCGTGTTCCTCGACTACAACCAGGCGGCGCGCGACCGCACCGTCGCGTCCACGTGGTCGGTCCGCGGCACGCAGCGCGCGACCGTGTCCACGCCCCTGACCTGGGCGATGCTCGACGACGTGCACCCGGACGACTTCGACGTGCTCACCGTCCCGGCGTTCCTGGCCGAGCACGGCGACCTCCACGCGCCGATGGACGAAACGGCGTTCGGCCTCGAAACCCTCCTGGAGTGGTACGACCGCGACGATCGCGACCTCGGCGGCGCGGAGCTGCCGTACCCGCCGGACTATCCCAAAATGCCGGGCGAGCCCAAGCGCGTGCAGCCGAGCAAGGCGCGGTCCGACACCGAGTGATCGCCTCGTCGCCGCGGGTGCTCACCGTCCGTGATCAACTTCGGCGAACACGAAAAATTCCCACCTTTACGGCTGCGTAACGTTCCCGCAGGTCAGACTGGGAGTGGAGTAGCGTGCTGCGGGCTCGGGATACCCCCGGTGACGGATCCGGCGCGTAACGCCCCGGCGCCGCGTGGCGACTATCCCGCGCCGGAGGAGCCCGGCTCGAGGAGGGAGGCCTTTCGTGGACGACCTGATCGCGTTCCTCGCCGCGCGGGTGGGTCAGCGGCAGGCGCTGATCATGCAGGCGGTGCAGAAGGCGAAAACCGGCGAGGCGCTCAACCGCGGCGAGACGAAGGTTGCGGTCGAACAGCGCGTGCGCGCCCTGGGCGACATCGAGCTCGACGTCGTGAACCAGATGATCAACGAGGTCGAGGTCACGCGCCGCATCATGCTCGCCCACCGCACCACCGTGTCCGAAAAGGTCCCCGGTTTTCCTTTGTACGGCAGCGAATACTGGTGCGAGACCTGCCACGTCCCGGCCGACGAGGCGGGGTCGAACTGGTGCCTGACGCTGCGGCTGCTCGCCCTGCCGTACGCGGACCACCCGGACTACAGCGAACGCTGGCGCCCGTAGCCCGTCACACCGGGGAATCCGCGGCCACGCGCCCGTGTTGATCCAGGCGTGACGTTCCGGATCTCCGTGCTCGACCGGTCGCCCGCCAGTCGCGGGCGGGGCAGTGCGCAGGCGCTGCGGGACACCGTCGCGTTCGCGCGGGACATCGAGGGGCTGGGGTATCACCGGTTCTGGGTGTCGGAGCACCACAGCGTGCCCGGGGTGGCCGGGTCGGCGCCGACGGTGCTGGCGGCGGCGGTCGCGTCGGTGACGTCGCGGATCCGCGTGGGCACGGGCGGCGTGATGCTGCCGAACCACCGGCCGCTGGTGGTGGCGGAGCAGTTCGGGGTGCTGGAGTCGCTGTTCCCGGGCCGGATCGATCTGGGGCTGGGCCGCTCGGTGGGCTTCACCGACGGCGTGCGGCAGGCGCTCGGCCAGGGGCGCGAGGCGGCCGAGGACTTCGGCGCCCAGGTGCGAGAGCTGCTCGCCTTCTTCAGCGGCGACCAGACGGCCTACCCCGGCGTGCACGCGATCCCGGCCGAAGGGCTGAGCCTGCCCACGTTCCTGCTGGCCACCGGCTCCGGTGCCGGCCTCGCCGCCGAGCTGGGCCTCCCGCTGGTGATCGCGCCGGCGCGCGGGCAGCGGGCGATGGTCGAGGCCATCCACCGGTACCGCGACACGTTCACCGGAGCCCAGCCGTATGTCGTCGTATCGACATCGGTCGCCGTCGCCGATACCCACGAAGCGGCGCGCCGGCTGCTGGTGCCCGAGGCGTGGTCGACGGTGTACTCGCGCAGCCACGGCGTCTTCCCGGCGCTCTCGCCCGTCGACGAGATCCTGGCCCTGCCCAAGACCGACCGCGAACGCACGCGCCTCGACGACATCGTCGCGAGCCAGATCGGCGGCACCCCCGCCGAGGTGACCGACCGGCTCGGCGAACTGGTCGAGGCCACCGGCGCCGACGAGCTCCTGGTCAGTACGAGCACCTACGACCAGTCCGCCCGCGTCGAGTCCTTCGCCGCGCTCGCGGAGCTGGCCGGGCTTTCGGTCTCGGCCTAAGACCGCTTACGCGCCGCGGACCTCACTGCTACGGTGAACGCATGACTGCCGGGTCGGCCGAGAGCCGTGAGCAGACGGGGTACCCGGCCTTGCCGTGACCCCCCGGCGGGCCCGTGGCCCGCCCCTCCCCAGCGAACTCCGAGGACATTCCTGCGGTTCGCGAAGGGAGGTGAAATCGTTTGTCCACATCGGAATCCAGCACGGCGGAAACCGCTTGGCGCGCTTGGCTGTCCGAGCACGCGACGGGCGGAGTGCTCGACGGCGTGGTCGTGCAGCAGCTGCCGTTCGGTGCGTTCGTCGAGGTGGCGCCCGGCATCCAGGGCCTGCTCGTGACCGACCGCGGCGCGGCCCCTGAAGTCGGCGCCCGCCTGTCGGTGCGCATCGAGCAGATCGACGTCGAACGCCGCCGGTTCAGCCTCGCGACGGCGTGATGCGCGGGGGTTGGGGCAGAAGCGCTGCTGCCCCAACCCTCAGCTCACCACGGCCACAATCGTGCGCGCGACCTCGGCCGGCGGCGTGCCCAGCACTGTGCCCGATTTCCCAAGTCACGACGGGGTTTTCTGATCCGCGCCGAGGTGATCGAGCCGCCACTGCCGAACACCCGGCCCCAGGCGCCGCGCGGTCGTGGTCTTGCCGGAGCCGAGCGTGCCGTTCATCCGGCCGATCATCCCAGCGCCACCGGGGCGAACCCCGCCGGAGCGGGCAGCCGTCCGGTCGCGAGCAGCAGTGCCTCCCGGTCGTCCCTCGACGGCAGCGGCCGCCCGGCAACGCCCTCCACGATCGCCCGCGTCGCCGCGAGTGTCGACGCGGGCGGACCGTCCACACCGGACACGTGCAGGGTCAGGTCCAGGTGGTGCAGCGTCGCTTCGACCACATACGTCGTGAGGAAGTCCGCGACCGTCAGCACCTGGTCGCGAGTTTCCACGCGGGCGGCGGGATCCGCGGCCGCCGCGGCCCGCCCCGCGGCGACGGCCAGGTCGTCGAAGTGGTGCTTCACCGAGGCCGGCCCGGAATACGCCGCGGCGCCGCGGCGGACGAACGCCGACTCCGCGTCAACGCCGTCACCCGGTTCCCCGGGCTCCCAGTAGGTGACGGCGTCGCGCGTCGCGGGCGCGTCGGTGGTCGTCACGAGCGTGATGAGGATGTCCTGCGCCCCGATGATCAGGTGGAACACGAGGTCCTGCACCAGCCATCCGGCGCAGCCGGACGGCGCGACCCACTGCGCGTCGTCGAGGGAGTGGACGGCTTCCTGCAGGGCGCCCCAGGCCCGGGGGAAAAGATCCATGCCGCACCCTAGCGAGGCCGCACTCCGGCCCGCACAAGGTTTCTACCGCGTTTCTACAGCCGCAGCTGCAGCTGCGTGAGCAGCCGCTGGGCCGGATCCCCGAGATCGACGCCGGACACCTCCGCGGCCCGCCGCACGCGGTACCGCACGGTGTTCGGGTGGATGTTCAGCGCCTTCGCGGCCGCGCGGGCGTCCCCGAACGCATCGAGGTACGCCAGCACCGCCGGCACGAGGATCCCGCCGTGGTCGGCGTCGTGCGCCAGCAGCTCGGTCAGCCGCGGATCGCGGATGCGGGGCTGGTCCGCGAGGTACGCCAGCACCTCCGACAGCAGCACGTCGGCGCGGACGTCCGCCAGCGACGCGACGGCCTCAGGCCAGCGACCACGCGCCATCGCCAGCAGCACCCGGTCCGCGTCGCCCCGCGAAGCCGCGGCGTCGGACAACCGGGGGACCACCCCGCCGAGCGCCGCGCGCACCGGCACGTCGAGGTGCCGCTCCGCCGCCGTCACGATTTCCTTGGCCAGAGCCAGAACCGCCGCGTCCGAATGCTCGGGCAGATCCGGTAGCAACGCGTAGACGCGTCCGCCCAGCACGCTCACCAGGGCACTGCGCCGGTACGCGGCGGTGTGCACCGCGATCAGGTGCACCAGCTCCGCGCGCCGCAGCAGCCGGTCCGACGCGGCGGGACCGGCCGACGACAGCGCGAACGTCAGCACCTGGGCGGGCCGCGTGGGGTCGGCGCCGATGTCGTCGGCCACCGACTCGGCGTCGACGCGGCCCTCCAGCAGACCGGCCAGTAGATCTTCCCGCAGCCGCAGCTGGGGGCTGGGCAGCGTGCGAGCGCGGATGAGCTGCGGCGCCAGCGTGCGGCTCGCGCCGAGCAGCGCCACCTCGGCCTGTTCGGTCAGCGGCGTGGCGCCCTCCTGCACCCAGATCGTGCCCAGCGGCTGCGACCCCGCGTGGATGCCGGCCGCGATGCGCCGGCGGATGCCCAGCTCCGGCCGTTCGTCGATCCGCACGATGCCCTCGCCCGCGCGCAGCCGCTGGTAGACGCCCCATTCCCGCAGCATCGCCAGGTACCGCTCGGGTCCCTCGCGGCCGAGGATCGACAGCCGGCGCAGCTCGTCGACCTCGTCCGACGAGCGCGAGTACGCCAGCACGCGGCTCGCGGTGTCCTCGATGCTGACCAGCCCGCCGGTGAGGGTCGCGACGGTCTGGGCCAGGGCGAACAGGTCGCCCAGCACCTCGCCGGTCTCCGCCTCGCCGCCGGCGCGGGCCGCGTCGACGACCCCGCGTGCCAGCGCCTCCACCTGCTCCCACCGCGCCTCGGCCCCCACCGTGAGCAGCGCGACCCCCGCGTCGGCCGCCACGTCCGTGCCGCCTTCGCCCTTCACCGCCACCGCCGCCGCGCCGCCGCGCCCGGCCGCCCGGATGGCCGCGGCCGCCGCCCGGCCGCGCGCGCCGATCACCAGCACGAGGTCACCCGGGTGCGCCTCCGGCGGGTCTTCGGGGTCGAGGATCACCACGTCGTCGACCCGCACGCCCAGCCCTTGCGGCGCCACCAGCACGCGCACGAGCGGCTCGCCCAGTGTCGCCAGCACGTGGCGCAACGAGGTGGCGGGAAGGCCGTCGGACGCTTCGGCGGTCACCGGATCACCTTCATCCGATCGGACAAGTTCATCACCACGATTCTAGCCGGTCGGACAAACCTGCCGGCGCTTCCCGGAGTTACGGTTCGGGCATCTCAAGCAGTAGTGCACGTGAAAGACCCGAGGGAGCCGCCGTGGACGCCGTGACCCAGACACCCGCCCCGAAGAACGAGCCGGTGTACACTTACGCACCGGGCAGCGCCGAGCGCGCCGAGCTGGAAGGGGCGCTGAAGAAACTGGGTCAGGCCGGTCCGGTCGACCTGACCGTGACCGTCGGCGGCGAGCAGCGCGCCGGGGGCGGCGAGAAGATCGACGTCGTCGAGCCGCACAACCACGGCCACGTCCTCGGCACCATCTCCAGCGCCTCCCAGCAGGACACGAAGGACGCGATCGCGGCCGCCGGCAAGGCCGCGCCGGAGTGGCGCGCGCTGTCCTTCGACGACCGCGCCGCCGTGCTGCTGCGTGCCGCCGACCTGCTCACCGGCCCGTGGCGCGCCACGCTCAACGCCGCCACCATGCTCGGCCAGTCGAAGACCGCGACGCAGGCCGAGATCGACTCCGCGTGCGAGCTGGCCGACTTCTGGCGCTTCAACGTCGAGTTCGGCCGTCGCATCCTCGCCGAGCAGCCCGCCAGCTCGCCCGGCGTGTGGAACCGCATGGAGCACCGCCCGCTCGAGGGCTTCGTCTACGCGATCACGCCGTTCAACTTCACCGCGATCTCCGGCAACCTGCCCACCGCGCCCGCGCTGATGGGCAACACCGTGCTGTGGAAGCCGTCGCCGACGCAAAGCTTCGCCGCGCACCTGACGATGCGGCTGCTCGAAGAGGCCGGCATGCCGCCGGGCGTGATCAACCTGCTCCCGGGCGACGGCAAGGCCGTGTCCGAGGTGGCGCTCACGCACCGCGACCTCGCGGGCATCCACTTCACCGGCTCCACCGCGACGTTCCAGCACCTGTGGGGCACGGTCGGCGCGAACATCGCCGGCTACCGCAGCTACCCGCGGCTCGTGGGCGAGACCGGCGGCAAGGACTTCGTGCTCGCGCACCCGTCGGCCGACCTCGACGTGCTGCGCACCGCGCTGGTCCGCGGCGCCTTCGAGTACCAGGGCCAGAAGTGCTCCGCGGCTTCGCGTGCGTACGTGCCGCGCAGCCTGTGGGAGCAGCTGAAGGACGGCCTGGTCAGCGAGACCGAGGCCATCACCTACGGCGACGTCAGCGACCTGTCGCACTTCGGTGGCGCCGTGATCGACCGCCGCGCGTTCGACAAGCACGCGTCGCTGTTCGAGCGCGTGAAGGGCGACGCCGAGGTCGAGATCCTCACCGGCGGCACCGCCGACGACAGCGTGGGCTACTTCGTGCAGCCGACCATCCTCGTGTCGGGCAACCCGAAGCACGAGATCTTCAGCACCGAGTACTTCGGCCCGATCCTGTCCGTCCACGTGTACGAGGACGCGCAGTTCGACGAGCTGCTGAAGGTCATCGACGAGACCGCGGCCTACGCGCTCACCGGTTCCGTGATCGCCAACGACCGCGCTGCCGTCGCCAAGGCTTCGCAGGCGCTGCGCTACACGGCGGGCAACTTCTACGTCAACGACAAGCCGACCGGTGCCGTCGTCGGGCAGCAGCCGTTCGGCGGGGCCCGCGCTTCGGGCACCAACGACAAGGCCGGTTCGATCTTCAACCTGCTCCGCTGGACGAGCCCGCGCTCGATCAAGGAGACGTTCGTGCCGCCGACCACCGTGCGCTACCCGCACCAGGGCTGAGGGAGAGACCGCCATGTTGCGTGCCCCGTTGCTCGCCGCCGCCCGATCGAAGCGGATGCGCGCGTTGATCGAAGCCGTGCCCGCGACGCGATCCGTCGTGCGCCGCTTCGTCTCCGGGTCCACGACCGCCGACGCCGTGCGCGCTGCGCGCGAGCTGGCCGCCGACGGCCGGTCGATCACCATCGACCACCTCGGCGAGGACACGACCGACGCCACCCAGGCGGCCGGCACCGTGCGGGCGTACGAGGAACTGCTCTCGGCACTCGCCGAGCAGGGCCTCGCCGCCGGCGCGGACGTCTCGGTGAAGCTCTCGGCCGTCGGGCAGTTCCTGCCCGGCGACGGCGAGGGCGTGGCGCTGGAGAACGCACGCAAGATCTGCGCGGCGGCCGAGGCCGTCGGCGCGACGGTGACGCTCGACATGGAGGACCACACCACCACGGACTCGACGCTCGCGATCCTGCGTGAGCTGCGCGGCGAGTACCCGTGGGTGGGGGCGGTGCTGCAGGCGTATCTGCGCCGCACCGAGCAGGACTGCCGTGAGCTGTCCGGCCCGGGGTCGCGGGTGCGGTTGTGCAAGGGCGCTTATGCGGAGCCTTCGTCGGTGGCGTTCGAGGACAAGGCCGAGGTCGACCAGTCCTACGTGCGCTGCCTGCGCGTGCTGATGGCGGGCGAGGGCTACCCGATGGTGGCCTCGCACGACCCGCGGATGATCGCCATCGCGAAGCGCTTGGCCGCCGACAACGGCCGCAAGCCCGGCGACCACGAGTTCCAGATGCTCTACGGCATCCGCCCGGAGGAGCAGAAGAACCTCGCGGCCGAGGGCCGCACGATGCGCGTGTACGTGCCGTGCGGCGACGAGTGGTACGGCTACTTCATGCGCCGGCTCGCCGAGCGTCCGGCCAACCTGGCGTTCTTCCTGCGGGGGCTCGTCACCCGGTCCTGAGAACCTGCGAAGGCCCCCTCGACCACGTCATCCGTGGTTGAGGGGGCCTTCGTCGTCGGTCCTGCCCCTGCTCGGGGTCGGTGCGTCAGGCCTGCTCCTGGGCGGCCTGCTCGGCGGCCTTCTTGACCTCGTCCATGTCGACCTCACGGGCCTGGCGGATGAGGTCCTCCAGCGCCGACTCCGGCAGCGCGCCCGGCTGCGCGTAGATCAGCGTCTTGTCGCGGATCACGGCGAGCGTCGGGATGGACCGGATGTCGAACGCGGCGGCGAGCTGCTGCTCGGCCTCCGTGTCGACCTTGGCGAAGACGATGTCGGAGTGCTTCTCCGACGACTTGTCGTACACCGGCGCGAACTGGCGACACGGCCCGCACCAGCTCGCCCAGAAGTCGATCAGGACGAAGTCGTTGTCGGTCACGGTCTGGTCGAAGTTGGCGGTGGTCAGCTCAACGGTGCTCATGGTGGCTTCAACGGACGGCGCCGGGCGGGAATTCCCCGGCGCCGGGTAGCGTCATGGGCCGGAAGTACGAGGTGAGGAGGACCACCCATGGCGAACGGCGAGATCCTGGGCCGCATCGACGAGCTCATCGCGGAGGAGCACCAGCTGCGGTCGCAATCGGTCGGCACCGGGCTGTCCGGGGATGATCAGGCGAAGCTGACGAAGGTCGAGCAGGAGCTCGATCAGTGCTGGGACCTGTTGAGGCAGCGGCGCGCTCGGGCGGAGTTCCATGAGAACCCGGATGAGGCGAAGGTGCGGTCTGTGGGTGAGGTTGAGGGGTATCGGCAGTAGGGGCTTTTGGGTTGTTCGGCTCGGCGTGCTGCGCACACCATTGCCGGATATAGGGGTGGGTGGCGGGCACCCCGATTTTTGATTGTCACTACGGTCTGGGTCGGTTTGTCAAGGCGGGAAAGCGTGCCTTGACAAACCGACCCAGACCGTGTTGGGGAAAAGAATCGGGGGCCGGCCGGGGGAAGGTTGCGGGGAGGGGAATGTGGGTGGTGAGTCGCGTTGCAGGCTGTGGGTTGTGTGGTGGCAAGAGCGGCGCGGTTAGGGTAGGTGGTTGGGTTGGGAATCGCCCGCGCCGTTGGCAATCCTGGTTCGCTTAACTTCGAGTGTTTCGTGCCTGCCGCAGGTAACGTCCCCTTCGGCCGGCTGGGGGTAGCCCCGCCTCACTGAGCCCCGACTCCTCGCCCGCGCCCCAATGCGGCGTTGGTTGCGCTGACCGCCATCTCGCCCCCAAAAATCCGGCAATGGTGCGCTCCGCGCGCCGAGCCGCCGCCACCCCACTCAAACCCGACGACCAACCATCTCCGCAATCCAAACCGGCGCATAAGGCGACGTACAACCCTTCGGCGTCGGATAATCCTTCAAAACCCCCAACCGCTCCCCAATACCCACCGCCCGCTCCCGCAACTCCGCATGCTCAATCCCGATCTCAGCCAGACAATGATTCATCGCCCACTGAAGCCGCTCGGGCGCATCCTTCATCTCGGCCTCGATCACATCCAGCAACCCACCCAGATCCAGCCCCTCCGAAGCCTTCCCCACCCGATCAGTCGTCAGCGCCCACCCAGCACTGGCCACAACCGGATCGGCATCGGCGAACCAAGCCACCCGCAACTCCTCGACATGCGGGCTCTTCTTCACCACATACCCCACCAACCAGTCATGCACCTTAGGCGTCCGAGCCTCACGCACCATGACGTCCAACTCACCACGCTCGAACGCCTTGGACCGGCAAATCAACACCGCCACCAGCCGCGCCGCGCTGTCCCCAGTGCCCCACAACTCGACCGCAAGCTCGTGCTGCGTCTTCAACCTCTTGGCCAGCGCCCGCAGCTTCCCGAGATTCACCCCGTGGTCATCACCATGCTTCTCGTTCACCGCACGAGACCTGGGATCCTCCAGCGCGGCCAACTCAGCCAGCACCTCGGCACTACCGGTCACACCGAACCCCCCCGTCAAGCCGGGCACAGAGTCCCGTCAGTAGGAACCTTGCCGTCGATCAAGAACGCCTGAACCGCCGACGTCACGCACGGCGACTGCCCCACGGCGCCATGCCCAGCACCCTGCCACGAAAGCGCCACGGCGCTCGGCATCTGGTCCGCCGCCCGCGTGGTCCCGATCTCCGGCGTCACCGGGTCGGCAGCTGTCGCCACCACCAGAATCGGCGGTGCACCAGGCGCACCAGCGGCAGGCAACGGCTCCCGACGCACTGGCCAAGCCCCACACCACGCCAGCTCCTGCGCCACCGCCGACCCGAACTGCGGATACTTCGCCCGCATCCCCTGATCGACCTTGTTGATCTGATCGGCAGGCAACCGCGTAGACGCGTCATTGCACCGAGTCGCCATCACACCGCCGATCCGCGACGTCCGGCCCTGCGCGTCCACGATCACCGGATCCGCGAAAGACTCCAGCGCCGTCACGTCACCGGACTTCGCCGCGGTCAACGCATCGGCCAGCGCCGGCCACCGCGTCCGGTCGGCCAACCCCACGTACACCGCGTACGTAGCGATACCGGGCGTCACCGTGACCCCGTCCGGAGTCGTTTCCGGCGCCGCGCGCAACCGGTCGGTTACCGCCTTCAACGCCGCTTTCGGGTCGCCCATCGCACACCCGCGAGCCGCACAATCCGCCCCGAACGCGTCCAACGTCGCCTGCGCGCCGGCCGCGACCGCGTCCAGCACCGCGGCGCGATCCTCACCCGGGTCCGGCAAGCCGTCCAGAACCATCCGCCCCACCTGCGCCGGATAGCGCACGGCGTACTCCGACAGCACCTTCGAGCCGTCGCCCCGCCCGAGCGCGTTGAGGTGCGGCACGCCGAGCTGGGTGCGCAGCTCCTCCAGGTCCCCGGCGGTGCGCCAGCTGTCCAGCGCGGTCTGGGCCGTGTCGAGGTCGATGGCGCACTGCTGGCCGGCGCGCCGCGAGGCGTCGAGGACGTCGGACAGGTCGCCCTGGGCCGGGTCGGCGCCGAGCAGCGCTTCGCGGGCCTCCGGGGGCACGCACTGCACGCCGCCCGACAAACCGGTGCCGCGGCGGTCCACGCCGATCAACGAGAACTTCTGCAGGAACGCGGGCGGCAGCTGCGAGGCCAGGCGCGCCGCGAAAACAGAGCCGGGTTCGCCGCCGACGTCGTTCACGACCACCAGCGGGATGGGGCCGTCGCCGGCCTTGAGCACGAGGATGCGCGCGAGCAGGTGCTGCGTGTCGTCGGGCGCGTCCAGCGGGCTGGTCAGGCGCGCGCACGTGAAGTGCAGCGAGTCCGGCGCGGCGGGGGAGCCCATGCGCTGGCGGGTGTCCTCGTCGCAGTCGGTCCAACGCAGGCTGGGTGACTGCGGCTGCGTGAGCGGCGGCAGCGGCACGGGCGCGGCGCTCGACGCCGGCGCCTGCGTGACCCCGCCGTCGTTGTCCACCACCGCCGGGCGCACCGACGGGCCCGTGGTGCAGCCCGCGACGGTCAACGCACCCGCCAGCACCGCCACCAGGGCACGCAGGCGGGGGCGGCTGGTGGAACGGCGGCGCACGGGCTGGTCCTCACGTGGTGTCGGTGGAGCTGTCCGACGAGCTTGGCACGCCGGGTGTGACGCGGAAGTTAGCGGGTCCGCACGACCTCGCCGCGGAACACGGCCGACAGGTCGTAGCGCGCCGGTTCGTCCAGCTGCGCGTAGCCGCACGACGCCGGTTCCCGGTCCGGGCGCCACCGCTTGAACTGCGCGGTGTGCCGGAACCGCGCGGGCTCGCCGCCCTCGGTGTGCTCGTAGCCGACCTCGACGACGCGCTCCAGCTTCAGCGGCACCCACGCGTGCTCGGTCGAACGCCAGCGCGTGATGCCGCCCGGGATGCGCTGGCCCTCGCGCACGGCGTCGCCCACCCACGGGTGGCCTTCGCCGTCGGTGATCAGCGGGGCCAGCTCCTCGGCCAGCTCACGGCGCCGCTTCACCGGGAACGACCCGACCACGCCGACGTGGTGCAGCAGCCCGTCGGCGTCGTACAGGCCGAGCAGGAACGACCCGACGGCCTCACCCGGCTCGCCGTCGACGTGCCAGCGCAGCCCGGCCAGCACGCAGTCGGCCGTGCGGGAGTGCTTGTACTTGAACAGCACGCGCTTGCCCGGCGAGTACGGCTCGTCGAGCGGCTTGCCGATCACGCCGTCGAGCCCGGCGCCCTCGAACAGCTCGAACCAGTGCCGCGCGGTGTCCGGGTCGGTCGTCGCCGGCGTGAGGTGCACGCCGTCGCCCGCGATGCCCTCCAGCCGCGCGCGCCGCGCCGACGTCGGTTCGTCCACGAAGGACTCCGAGCCCAGCGCCAGCACGTCGAACGCCACGAACTCCGCGGGCGTCTCCTTCGCCAGCAGCTGCACGCGGGAGTCGGCCGGGTGGATGCGCTCGGTCAGCGCGTCGAAGTCGAGCTTGCCGCCGCGGCCCACGACCAGCTCGCCGTCGAGCACGACCTGCTCGGGCAGCGTCGCCAGCAGCCGCTCCACCACCTCGGGGAAGTAGCGGTTGAGCGGCTTTTCGGCGCGCGACTGCAGGGTGAGCTCGTCGCCGTCGCGGAAGACCAGGCAGCGGAACCCATCCCACTTGGGCTCGAACAGCAGCCCGCCGGAGTCGGGGATCGCCTTCGCCGGCTTGGCGAGCATGGGCTTGATCGGAGCCTGCACGGGGAGGGCCATGCGGGCATTCTGTGCGAAACACGCGGTCAGCGCACGCGTGCCGGGCCCGTCGTGTCGAGTTCGAGCCGCACGGCCGTGGGCAGCGAGTCGAGCCCGAGCGCCTCGCGGGCACGCGTGAGCACGTAGGTGTCGAGGTCGGTCCAGATGCGCCGGACGTCGGTGCCTTCGCTCAGCCACAGCGTCACGCGCAGCGCCGGCTCGGCCGCCGTGCCGACCGCGCGCGCCCGCGCCCGGGTGACGCCGGCGATGGCCTCGGCGTCGGTCTGCACCGCGCCGGCGAGCGCGCCGGCGGTCACCGTGAGCTCGGCGCCCGGCGTCTCGTCGAGGGCCAGGTCGGGACGGCGTTCGGGGCGCAGCGAACGGAAGAACCACCACAGCCCCAGCACGAACAGCAGCACGCCGAGCACGACGGCGCCGATCCGCGCGTACAGCTGATGGTCGGCCAGCCAGCTCACGGCCATCGGGTCGAGCAGCGGCCGCCGCGCGCGGAACTCGCCGAGCCAGCCCTGCCCGACCACCAGCGCGGCCGCGCCCGCGAGGACCGCGACCAGCCCGGTCAGGAACGTCAGCGTGCGCTCGGCCCCGTGGGAACGGCCCAGGGCGCGGGAGGCGGTGGAGCGGCTCATCGGCGGTCCTTCGGTGAGTCGACGACCACGGACACCTTGGGCCGGCGTTCGAGCGGGACGTCGTCCAGCACCGTCGCGACGGTCTCCAGCAGCCGCGGCCGCAGCTGTTCCTCGTTCTCCAGCCGGCTGGTCGCGCGCACGCGCACCTTGCGGGCGCTCGCCGTCACGCTCGCGCCGGTCACGTTGGCCTGCGCGCGCACGGCGAGCCCGACCAGCCGCGCGAGTGCCCGCGGCGACGTGCTCACGCAGATCCCGTCGGCCGGGTCGGCCATCCGCACGGCGCGGCTGCCCGCGGTGAGGGCGAACAACACGAACAGCAGCCCGGCCACGAGCACGATCGCCGCCGTGACCCGCACGGACGTGCTGGTCCACGGCAGCCCGGCGAGGTCTTCACGCCAGCGTTCCCACGGCACGATCAGCGGCGCGCGGTCCGGCTGCCACCAGCGCCACCCGACCTCGATCGCCAGCAGCGCCCCGCCGGCCGCGACGGCCAGACCGAGCACAGTGGACAGGAACCGCACGAGGATCCGCATCAGCGCACCCTCGGCCGGACGTCGGGCAGCAGCGCGGAAACCGTCACGGCGATCGACCGCACGTGGTACGCCGTGATCCGCTCGACCTCCTCGGTCACCTTCGCGCGCACGTCACCCGTCACGGCCCGGACCGGCGCCGGATACCGCAACGCCAGCTCCAGGGCCAGGTCCACGTCGTTGTCCTCGCCGCCGACCTTCGCGCTCGCGCCGGAGCGGCCGCGCGTGAGACCGGCGACGCGGCGCTCGGTCTGCACGGTGCCGGGCACGAGATCCGCGGCGTGCTGCGCGACCTTGCGCACCACGGCGTGGGCGATGGTCAGGCTGCCGCGCTCCTCGGGTTCGGCCAGGGCACCGCGCGGCAGGTCGACCTGGAGCGGCCGGCCGGTCACTTGTCGCGGCCCCGGCCGAACAGGTCGCCGAGGTCGAGCTCACCGTCGACGACCCGGCCGATGACCAGCCCCACGACCCCCACGGCGAACGTGACCAGGAAGGCGGTGAACCCCTGGGTCGCGGCGAGGCCGAGAATCAGTCCGGCGAGGATCCCGGTCTGCGTTGCGTTCAACGTTTCCTCCTGGTGCTGGGTGGTCGGGTGGTGGTCACTCCACGCGGGAGGACTCGGGCTCGTCGTCCTCGTCGGGCAGGTGGACGTCGTTGACCGCGATGTTCACCTCGATCACCTCGAGCGCGGTGATCTGCTCCACGGCCTCGATCACGTTGCGCCGCACCGCTCGCGACACCTCGACGATCCGCGCGCCGTACTCCACGACCAGGTCGAGGTCGATCGCCGTCTGCTTCTCGCCCACCTCGACGGCGACGCCCGCGGTGGACGTCGTGCCGGAGCCGGGGATGCGCTCCTTCAGCGCGCCGAACGCGCGGGACACCCCGCCGCCCAGCGCGTGGACGCCGGCGATCTCGCGCGCCGCGAGCCCGGCGACCTTCTGCACCACCAGCGACGAGATCGTGGTCCGGCCCGCGGACCCCTCCTCGTTGAGGGGCGTCGTGATCGCGGTACCCGGAACATCGGTCCGGCGGGGGCTCGGCTGCACCATGGAGTTCGCTCCTCGCTGTCGGTGGGGACGGCGCCGCTGGCGTCGGCGCCGGAAGCTTGCCCACTCCTACGATGTCCGAACCGGGGAAAAGCTCACGGCGGGTCACTCGAACGGGTGAGTTCGACCCGGTGAGCAGTCGGTTCGGTACGAGGAAACGGCCGGGGCCGCCAGGGGAAACGGCCTCGGAAGCGAGGGTTCAGCGATTCAGAGCTTGCGCGCCACGCCACCCGCGATGATCTGCTGGGCGATGGTCGGCTTCGTGTAGCGCGGGCCGTCGGGCCACCAGCTCGCCACGGGCACGACGTCGGCGTCGCCGGCGGTGCTGGACGGGATGATCTCCAGCTCGTGGAACAGCTCGCGGATCTCGGTCTTGGTGCGCGCGGTGATGTCGCGCATGGAGCCGCGGCGGATGACCTCGAGGGTCGCCTGCAGCGTCGAGTCGTACTCGGAGCCGTCGTCCGGGTCGAGGACGTGGCTGATCACCACGAACGAACCGGGCGGCAGGCGGTCGATGAACTGCTTGGTCACCTCGGCCGGGCGGCCCCGGTCGCCCTTGTAGTGGTGCAGCGCGGCCACGAAAAGCAGCGCGATGGGCTGCGACCAGTCGAGCGCGCCGAGCACCTCGGGGTTGTCGAGGATGCTTTCGGGCTCGAAGATGTCGGCCTGCACGAACTTCGTGTTGTCGTTCTCCTCCAGCAGCACGCGCCCGTGGGCGGCCACGACCGGGTCGTAGTCGACGTAGACGACCTTCGCCTCGGGGTGGATGCGCTGCACCACCTGGTGCACGTTCTCGGCGGTCGGCAGGCCCGAGCCGCAGTCGAGGAACTGGCGGACCTCGGTGTTGTTCGCGAGGAAGCGGCACACGCGGGTCAGGAAGTTGCGGTTCTCCCACGCGACGTCGGGCACCTCGGGCATCGCGGCGATGATCCGCTCGGCCTCGTGGCGGTCGACGTCGAAGTTGTCCTTGCCGCCCAGCAGGTAGTCGTACACACGCGCGACGAACGCTCGGGTCGGGTCCACTCCCACGGGGGTGTTTTCCGATTCGAGCACCACGCGATCCTCCCGGAGAGCAAGACAGTGTGTCTGACGCGGCACCGAGGGTAGCGCCACCAGGTCCAGGCCCGAAAGCCGACCGCGCGGGGTTGCTCCGCTTGGCCGGTGAACGCTGATTCCTCAGCCGGGACGCACGTCGACGACGTGGACGTTGACCCGCGGCGGCCGCGCCCGCAGCAGCCGGGTGAGCTCCGCGGTCAGGCAGTGCTGCAGCACGCGCGCGGCTTCGTCGGCGACCACGCCGAAGCGGATCGTGGCCAGGATCTGCAGCTCGCCGTCGGCCAGCGCGACGGCGGAAACCGTGACCCCGTCGACGTCTTCGGCCTGATCGGTGGCGACGGTGCGGGCCAGGCGGAGCAACGCGGCTTCCGAAACGGTCAGCACGCCTTCGTCGCAGGGCAGCCGCAGCGGCGGGCCTTGGCGGACCTTGGTCAGCGATCGGAGCACGCGGTCGACCAGGCCGGGCGGCGTCGCGACGTGGCGGCGGGCGGCGGCGCGCACGAGGTCCCAGCGAGGATCCCGTTCGGGGTCCTGCGGGCCGCCGGCGCCCTCGTCCGTCATCACCGCTCCCTCAGCTGGCCGAGCAGCGCCACCCTGGCCCGGTGCAGGCGTGAGCGCAAGGCCGGGACGCCGACTTCGAGCACTTCGGCCACTTCTTCGTAGCTGAGCCCCTCGAGTTCGCGCAGCACCAGCGGCACGCGCTGCGCGACGTCGAGCCGTGCGATCGCCCGCAGCACGGCGTCCACCTGCTCGGCGTGCACGACCTGGCGTTCGGGCGTGCCCTCGGCGACGAGGTCGGGGGCCTCGGCGATCGACACGCTCTCGATCGACACGGTGGGGCGGTGCCGGCGCAGCAGGTTCAGGGCGCCGTTGGTGACCACGCGGTACAGCCACGTGGACACCGCCGACTCCTGGCGGAACGTCGCCAGCGACCGCCACGCGGCCAGCCACGCCTCCTGCACCACGTCCTCGGCCTCCGCCGGGCTGCCGGTGATGCGCAGCGCGACGCGGTACATCATCGGCGTGTGCCGGCGCACCAACGTGTCGAACGCGGCGTGGTCACCCGCCGCCGCGGCCGCGACGAGCGCCTCGCTGTCGGCCATCAGCCGCTGCCCCGCCGGTAGCGCAGCAGCGTGAAGCCGTCGTCCACGAGGATCGACGTGAGCTCCATCCGGCGCGGCGGCAGCGCGGCCGGTCCCGCCGCGATCCGGCTCGCGTCGCCGCCGACGAGCAGCGGGGCGACGGTGAGGTTGAGCGTGTCGACGAGGTCGGCCGCGATCAACGCCGCGAACAGCCCGGGCCCGCCTTCGCAGTCCACACGCCGCAGGCCGCGTTCGGCCAGCATCGCCAGCGCGCGCGGCAGATCCACGTCTTCGTCTCCCGCGACGAGCACGTCGGCACCGGCCTCCCGCGCCGCCGCGGTGTCGGCGCGCGAAGTGGTGACGACCAACGGCGGCACGCGCGTGTCGGTGAACAGCGGGCCCGCCGGGTCGAGTGAACCCGTACGCGTGACGACGGCGATGGGCGGCGCGGGCGCCAGACCCAGCCGAGCCCGCCGGGCCGAGCGCACCGCGTTGGTCCGGGCGCCGCGGTAGTTCTCGGCGCGCGCGGTGCCGCCGCCGACGAGGATCACGT
Source organism: Amycolatopsis sp. NPDC001319 (assembly GCF_042896185.1). Taxonomy (NCBI): domain Bacteria; kingdom Bacillati; phylum Actinomycetota; class Actinomycetes; order Pseudonocardiales; family Pseudonocardiaceae; genus Amycolatopsis; species Amycolatopsis sp. NPDC001319. The sequence continues at coordinate 126,444 of NZ_JBIAWY010000020.1, forward strand.
CGGCGAGGTCGCGCGCGAGCAGGAACACACGGCGGTCGGCCGGGTGCGAAAGGCCCTTCGACAGCTCGTCCACGGCCACGGCGCCGTCGGCCGACGCCACGAAGTTGACCTGCACGAACGGGCCGGCCAGGTCGGTCAGGTCCTCGGGGTAGCCGTAGACGCGCTCCAGGTCCTCGTCGGACAAGGGCCCGGTCCCGCCCGGTGATGGTGGCCACACGCTCCGCACGCCTGCTATCCCAGCACGGGCACCGACCCGGCCCCGACCGGGGGATACGCGGGTGCGGACACCACGACCGCCCGCGCGCGGGGCCTGGCTAGGCTCTGCAGCCATGCCCCCAGCTGCCCTGACGGACCGGTTTCCCGAGCTCGGGGCCGACGAGCTGATCTCCTCCATGGTGCCGCCGCCGCGGTTCGGCGAGGCGCGGTTCTCCACCTACCTCCCGAACCCCGACGAGCCGAGCCAGGCCGCCGCCGTGAAGTCGTGTTCGGCGTTTGCCGGGCGCATCGGCGACCGGCCGGCGAAGAAGTCGCGGCTGCGTTCGCTCTTCGGCGGCGAGACCGCCCCCGCGGGGCCGATGGGCCTCTACCTCGACGGCGGGTTCGGCGTGGGCAAGACCCACCTGCTCGCCTCGACCTGGCACGACGCGCCTTCGCCCAAGGCGTACGGCACCTTCGTGGAGCTCACGCACCTCGTCGGCGCGCTCGGGTTCGCCGAGGCCGTGCGGCGGCTGTCGGAGCACCGGCTGCTCGCGATCGACGAGTTCGAACTCGACGACCCCGGCGACACCACGCTCGTGTGCCGGCTGCTGCAGGAACTCACCGACGCGGGCGTGTACATCGCCGCGACGTCCAACACACTGCCCGACAAGCTGGGCGAGGGCCGCTTCGCCGCCGAGGACTTCCTGCGCGAGATCCAGGCGCTCTCGCGCCGCTTCGAAGTGGTGCGGGTGGACGGGCCGGACTACCGCCACCGCGGCCTGCCCGACGCGCCGCCGCCGGTGACCGACGAGGAGCTCGACGCGTCGGCCGCCGCGCACGAGGGGTCCACTGTGGACGAGTTCGACGCGCTCGTGGCGCATCTGGCCAAGCTGCACCCGTCGCGGTACGGCAAGCTGCTCGACGGCGTGCGGCGCGTGCACCTCAAGCACGTGACGCCGGCGCCGGACCAGAACGTGGGGCTGCGGCTCGTGGCGTTCGCCGACCGCCTCTACGACCGCGCCATTCCCGTGGTCGTGTCGGGCGTGCCGCTGCCGGAGCTGTTCACCGAGGAGATGGTGAACGGCGGCTACCGCAAGAAGTACCTGCGCGCGGTCAGCCGGCTGACGGCGCTGGCACGCGACGCGGTGTGACGGCCCGCAGGCCGGTCACCACGGCGGTGGCGAAGAACGTGCCGCCGACGATGTCCGTGAGGTAGTGGTAGCCGAGGCCGATCATGCCGATCGCCGCGCAGCACAAGAGAACCACGCCGAGCACGACGGTGAGGACCTTCGGGCGCGCCAGCAGGACCAGCACCACGAGCACCGTCACCAGGCTCACCGTGTGGCCGCTCGGGTAGACGAGGATGTCGTTCTTCCAGCGGTCGAACAGCGGTTTGAGCACCCAGGTGTTGAGCGCCACGGCGAGCGCCGGGCCCGCGACGGCCAGCAGCGCGTCCGTGCGGCGGCGCAGGTACAGGCAGACGCCGGCGATGACCGCGATCGCCGGGATCAGCACGTACGGCTCGGTCGGCAGCACGAGCACGTTCAGCGTGGTGGGGCCCAGGCCGGCGATCGCCTGCGCGGCCCACGTGTCGAGCGCGCCGGGGGAGTGCCCGCCCGCGTAGCCGAGTCCCAGTGCGACGGTCGCGAGCGCACAGAGCACGGCGACGAGTCCCAGAACGCGGCTCACGGTTTCTCCCCTCCCGGCAGCGAGCCTACGCGGATGGCGGGTGGCGCCGATGGCCGGGCTTCGGCCACGATCACGGGCGGGAGCACGAGCGGAGGGAGCGGCATGCGGATCACCGTGGCCGGCGGCGGGGTCGTCGGGCTGAGCTGCGCGTACCGGCTGGCCGAGGCGGGCCACAGCGTCACGGTCGTGACGGCGGGCAAACCGGCGGAGACGACGTCGGCCGTGGCGGGCGGGCTGATCTACCCGCCGGTGGCGCGGCCGGACGAGCGCGTGGTGCGCTGGACCGAGACGACCGTCGGCGTGTACCGCTCGCTGCTCGCGGCGCCCGGGATCCGGTTCCTGCCGGGCTGGATCCGGGTCGCCGCGGACGTGCCCGATCCCCGCTGGCTCACCGCGATGACCGACGTGTCGCGCGAGGGCTCGGTGCTCGCGTTCACCACGGCGCTCGTGGACACTCCGGTGTACCTCACGTGGCTGGCCGAGCAGGTCGCCGCGCTGGGCGTGCGCACCGAGTACCGCACGGTCACCTCCCTGGCCGACCTCGACGCGGACGTCGTCGTCAACGCCACCGGCCTCGCCGGCGGCACCCTCGCGGGCGACGACACCCTCGTGCCGGTCCGCGGCCAGGTCGTCCACCTCGCCGACCCGGGGCTCACGTCGTGGTCAGTGGAGGAAGCCGACGGCGACCTGACCTACGTGATCCCCCACGGCCGCCACGTCGTGTGCGGCGGCACCGAGGAGATCGGCCGCAACGACCTCGAACCCGACCCCGCCGTGGCGGCCGCGATCGTGCGCCGCTGCCGCGACCTGGAACCGCGGCTGGCCGATGCCGCCGTCCTCGGCACCCGCGTGGGCCTGCGGCCGGGCCGGCCGAGCGTGCGCCTGGAACGCACCGGCGACGTCGTCCACTGCTACGGCCACGGCGGCGCGGGAATCACCCTGGCGTGGGGCTGCGCGGAGGACGTGGTTTCCCTGGTGGGTTAGGGCCGGGAAGCCACCGCCTCAGCCGGTGAACTCGGCGTGATCGGCCTCCGTCTGGTCGGCGTACCGCAGCGCATACGCGCCGATCGCCTCGTCGAGGTCTTCGTCGTCGGCGAAGTAGCCGGCGAGCAGTTGCGGGTGCAGTGAGCGCGTGTGGGCACGGGCGAGCAGGGCGCCGGCGAGGCGGCCGTAGTCGTCGAGGTGGTTCTTGCCCAGCGCGGCCGGGTCGATGGCGCCTTTGAGGTTGCGGAACTGGCGGACGACGAAGGGGATGCCGTCGATCGTGGTCCAGCCGAGGAGGATGTCGGTCTCGGCCTGGACGAGGCGGGCACCGGCGACGATGCGGCGGCCTTCGTGGTCGGCGGGGGAGACGCCGAGGTAGGGCGCGAGCGCCGAGGGCTGCGCCTGTTTCACTTGCAGCACCAGGTCTTCGTCCTCGTTGCCGTGCAGCAGCACGACGTAGCTGCGCAGCCCGACGCTGCCCGTGCCGACCACGCGGAACGCGACGTCGGCCACGCGGTAGCGCGCCACGAGCGTGCGCCGCGATTCGCGCAGGGTGTCCACATAGGACGTCAGCCCGGCCACGACCGAGGCGGCCGTGGCGTCGTCGATGTGCGTGAGCACGGGCGGGTCCTCGACGAACCGGTGGCGCGCCAGGCCGGTTTCGTGGTCGTCGACGTGGCGGGTCCACTTGGCCACGACCTTGGCGCTGGTGTTGCGGCGCGCCTTCTCCTCGGCTTCGGCGAAGTCGTCGATCAGCTCGTCGGCGCGCGCCCGCGACACGGCGGACGCGTCGGGCAGTGCGTTCCACGACTGCAGGTACGGCAGCTCCGCCAGCGCGCGGATCGTGCGCCGGTAGGACTTCACCGCGTCCTCCGCGGCTTCACGGCACGCGGCGGACCCGATCCCGCCCTCGCGTCCGGCGAGCACGAGGCTCGCCGACAGCCGCTTGAGGTCCCACTCCCACGGCCCGGGCGCGGTTTCGTCGAAGTCGTTGACGTCCATGACGATCCGGCCCTCGGGCGTGCCGTACAGGCCGAAGTTGGCCGCGTGCGCGTCGCCGCACAGCTGCGCGGTGAGCCCCGACGACGGTGAGCCCGCGAGGTCCGCCGCCATCAGTCCGGCCGCGCCGCGGAAGAAGGTGAACGGCGACGCCGCCATCCGCTCCCGCCGCAGCTCCACCAGTTCGGGCAGCCGCCCCGCGTTGCTCGCCTCGAAGTACTCCCGCACGCGCGGACGCCCCGCGCCAGCCGCCGCGTGGTCGTGCGCCTCGACCGGCGCGCGCTCCCGCAGCTGCTTGCCCCGCGCGTACAGCTGCGCGGGGTCGACGTCGTCCGTGCCGACCAGCGGCCGTTCGACCCAGTCCCCTCGTCCCATACCGGACCCAACGAGCGAACCGGGCGAAACGCTCCCGCGAACGGCCTAGCGGCGCACCACCTGGGCGATCGCGTCGATGCCGCGGTCCAGCTCGTTGCGGCTGATCACCAGCGGCGGCGCGATGCGCAGCGTGTGGTCGTGCGTCTCCTTGCACAGCACACCCAGCCCGGCGAGCGCCTCCGACGCGGCGCGCCCCGTGGGCCCGCCCGGCGCGATGTCCACACCGGCCCACAGCCCGCGGCCGCGGACTTCCGACAGGCCGTGGCCGACCAAAGCGGACAGACGTTCGTGCAGGTGCGCGCCCAGCTCGGCCGAGCGCTGCTGGTACTCGCCGGTCTGCAACAGCCGCACCACCGCGCGGCCGACGGCGCAGGCCACCGGGTTGCCGCCGAACGTCGAACCGTGCTCGCCCGGCTTGAGCACGCCCAGCACGTCGCGGCTGCCGACCACCGCGGATACCGGCAGGATGCCGCCGCCGAGGGCCTTGCCGAGCGTGTAGACGTCGGCGCGCACGCCCTCGTGGTCCAGCGCCAGCACGGTGCCCGTGCGGGCGAGGCCGGACTGGATCTCGTCGGCGATGAGCAGCACGCCGTTCTCGTCGCACGCGCGGCGCACGTCGGCGAAGTACCCGGCCGGCGGCACGATCACGCCGGCCTCGCCCTGCACCGGTTCGAGCAGGACCGCAGCCGTGCGCGGGGTGATGGCGGCGCGCAGGGCGGCCGCGTCGCCGTAGGGGACCGTGACGAAGCCCGGCGTGAACGGGCCGAAGCCGGCGCGCGCGGTGTCGTCGGTGGAGAACGAGACGATCGTGGTGGTGCGGCCGTGGAAGTTGGCGCCCGCGACCACGATCTCGGCCGTGCCGTCGGGCACGCCCTTGACCTGGTGCGCCCACTTGCGCGCCACCTTCACCGCCGACTCCACGGCCTCGGCACCGGAGTTCATCGGCAGCACCATCTCGGTGCCGGTCAGCTCGGCCAGCTCGCGGCAGAACAGCCCGAGCTGGTCGTGGTGGAACGCGCGCGAGGTCAGCGTGACCCGGCCCAGCTGCTCCACGGCCGCGGCGATCAGCGCGGGGTGGCGGTGGCCGAAGTTCAGGGCGGAGTACCCGGACAGGAAGTCGAGGTAGCTCTTGCCCTCGACGTCGGTCACCGTCGCGCCCTCGGCCTCGGCGATCACGACGGGCAGCGGGTGGTAGTTGTGCGTGCTCCACCGCTCGTCGAGCTCGATGAAGCCGTCGGCGGAGGCAGGGCTGGCGGTCTCCCGACCGGCGAGCGTCGTCATGCGTTCAGGCTAGATCCAACAGGCGGGGACTTCAGCCGGGAAACGTTGCTTTCACCCGTCGTTCGTTGCGCAGTCGGGCGGTCTGACCGGCGAATCGATGCGTGGCGTTGACCGCTGTCATTGGTAAGCTGTAACTTACCGTTCGTGGCGACTTACGGAAGCGACCAGCTCTCCGCCCTCGCCGACCCGTCGCGGCGCGCGATCTTCGAAGCGTTGCGCGACGGGCCGCGGGCGGTGGGGGAGCTGGCCGCGGCGTTGCCGATCAGCCGTCCGGCGGTCTCGCAGCACCTGAAGGTGCTCAAGGAAGCGGGTCTGGTCGTCGACCAGGCGGCCGGGACGAGACGGCTGTACCGGCTGCGCCCCGAAGGGATCGCCGCGTTGCGCGCCTACCTCGACGGGATGTGGTCCGACGCGCTGAGTTCGTTCGCCAGGAAAGCCGAGGAAACCGATCCAGGAAGCGAAGCGTCATGACACTCGAACCGATTCGCAAGACGATCACCGTCGCCTGCTCGCGCGAGCACGCGTTCAAGGTCTACACCGAGGGTTTCGACAGCTGGTGGCCGCGCGAGCACCACATCGGCAAGGGAGAGCTCGCCGAGGCCGTGATGGAGACGAAAGAAGGCGGGCGCTGCTACGAGCGGCTCACGGACGGGTCGGAGTGCGACTGGGGCCGCGTGCTCGTGTGGGAGCCACCCGGCCGAGTGGTTCTGTCGTGGCAGATCAATGGGGACTGGAAGATCGATCCGGACCCGGCACACGCAAGTGAGATCGAGCTGGTTTTCACCGAGGAAGGGCCCGGGACCACGCGAGTCGACCTTGAGCACCGCGCGTTCGAGCGGCACGGCGCCACCGCGCAGAAGGTGCGAGACGGCGTGAACACCGAGGGCGGCTGGAACGGACTGCTGAAACTCTTCGCCGCGAAGGCCGCTTCCTGACGTTATCGTCGCCGGATGGCGAAGAAGGACAACGGGACCCGGATCCGCGACGCGCTCCGTGCCACGGCGGAGCTGCCGGATCCGGGTTCCTCACCGGTCGGGCCGGACAAGAAGGGCAAGGGCGAGAAGAAACTCGCCACCGCCGGTGAACGGCTCGACGCCCTGCAGGAGGCGCTGTACGCCGAGGGCACGAGCGGAGGTGGCCGCAGCGTGTTGCTCGTGCTGCAGGGCATGGACACGTCCGGCAAGGGCGGCACCGTCCGGCACGTGCTGGGCCTGGTGAACCCGATGGGCGTGCGGTACAAGGGCTTCAAGGTTCCCACGCCGGCCGAGCGCCGCCACGACTTCCTGTGGCGCATCCGCAAGGAGCTGCCGGCGTCGGGCCAGATCGGGGTGTTCGACCGGTCGCACTACGAGGACGTGCTGGTGCCCCGCGTCGCCGGCCTGCTCACCGCGGCCGAGCGGCGCAGCCGGATCTCGCAGATCAACGCGTTCGAGGAGGAGGTCGCGGCGGCCGGGACCACGATCGTCAAGGTGTTCCTGCACATCTCGCCCGAGGAACAGCTGCGCCGGCTCGTCTCGCGGCTGGAGCGGCCGGAGAAGATCTGGAAGTTCGCGCCGTCCGACGTCGAGGCGCGCGGCCACTGGGACGCCTACGCACAGGCCTACGCGGACCTGCTCGCGCGCACCTCGACCGAGCACGCGCCGTGGTACGTCGTGCCGGCCGACCGCAAGTGGTATCGCAACTGGGCCGTCGCCGAGCTGCTGATCGAGACGATGACGGAGATGGCGCCGCGGTTCCCGGAGCCGGACTTCGACGTCGCCGAGCAGCTGGCGATGCTGAAGGGTGATGGCGTGGCGGCCTGATCGTCTGGAAGAGTGCGGGCGTGACCGACTCTGCTCTCGACGACGTTCCGTTCCTCCGCCGCCAGGCCCGCACGCAGCGCTTCACCCTCGGCGCCCCCAAGCAGTTCCGCGTGGCCCCGGACGGCTCGCGCGTGCTGTTCCTCCGCAGCGAGACGGGCACGGACCCGCGGCACAGCCTGTGGTCGCTCGACCTCGGGAGCGGCACGGAGGCCAAGCTCGTCGACGCCGCGGAGCTGCTGCCCGGCGAGGAGGACCTGCCGCCGGAGGAGCGGGCCCGGCGCGAGCGCGCGCGGGAGACCGGCGGCGGCGTGGTGGCCTACGGCGTGGACGACGCGTTCACCGTCGTCACCTTCACGCTGTCCGGCAAGCTCTACACGCTCGACCTGGCCACCGGCACGACCGCGGTGCTCGTCGACGGCTCGGTCGTCGACCCGCGCCCCAACCCGACGGGCACGCACGTCGCCTACGTCCGCGATCGCCGGCTGCGCGTGATCGAGCTGGCCACGGGCACCGACCGCGCCCTCGTCGAGGAAGACGGCGACGACATCGCCTGGGGTCTCGCGGAGTTCATCGCCGCCGAGGAGATGGACCGCACGCGCGGCTACTGGTGGGCGCCGGACGGGCAGAGCCTCATCGTCGAGCGTTCCGACCGCGGCCCGGTGCCGCGCTGGACCATCGGCGACCCCGCCAACCCGGACCACCCGGCCAACGTCGTGGCCTACCCGTCCGCGGGCTCGCCCAACGCCGTGGTGTCGCTCGCGGTGCTCGGCCTGGACGGCAGCCGCGTCGACGTCGAGCGCGGCGACTGGGAGTACCTGGTCACGGTGCACTGGTCGGCCGGCGGCGCGCCGCTGCTCGCGGTGCAGCCGCGCGACCAGAAGCGCCTCACCGTGCTGGCGCTCGACCCGGCCGACGGCTCCGTGACCGAGCTGCACACCGAGACCGACGAGCACTGGGTCGACATCGTGCAGGGCGTGCCCGCGTGGACCTCCGACGGCCGGCTCGTCACCACCAGCGCCGCCGACGGCGACCACCGCCTCGTGGTGGCGGGGGAGCCCGTCACGCCGCCGGGCATGCAGCTTCGCGCGGTCCTGCACGCGGGCGAGCAGGTGCTCTTCACCGCGTCGGAGGCCGACTCCACCCAGATCCACGTCTACCGCACCGAGTCCGGCGGCGTCCGGCGACTGTCCACTCAGGACGGCGTGCACGTCGGCTCCGGCAGCGCCTCTTTGACCGTGCTCACGGAATGGAGCCTCTCGCACAGCGGCCCGGTCGTCACGGTCCTGCGCGACGGCGCCGAGATCGGCCGCATCACGTCGTCCACAGTGGACCCCGAGATCGAACCCAACCTGACGTGGCTCACGCTGGGCGAGCGCGGCCTGCGCGCCGCCCTGGTGCTGCCGCGCGGCTACGAGCCCAGCGAGGGCAAGCTCCCGGTCCTGCTCGACCCGTACGGTGGCCCCCACGCCCAGCGCGTGCTCCAGAGCCGCAACGCTTTCCTCACCCCGCAGTGGCTCGCCGACCAGGGCTTCGCCGTGCTCGTCACCGACGGCCGCGGCTCGCCCGGCCGCGGCTCGGCTTGGGAGCGCGAGATCGCGGGCAAGCTCGCCGACGTCACCCTCGCCGACCAGGTCGACGCCCTCCACGCCGCCGCGGCCGACCACCCCGAGCTGGACCTCGAACGCGTCGCCATCCGCGGCTGGTCCTACGGCGGTTACCTCTCCGCGCTCGCCGTCCTCCGTCGGCCGGACGTCTTCCACGCCGCCGTCGCCGGCGCCCCCGTCACCGACTGGGCCCTTTACGACACCCACTACACCGAGCGCTACCTGGGCAACCCGCAGGACGCCCCCGAGGTTTACGAGCACAACTCGCTGATCGCCGACGCCGGCGAACTCTCCCGGGCGCTGCTCATCGTCCACGGCCTCGCCGACGACAACGTCTTCCCGGCGCACTCGTTGAGGTTGTCGGGCGCTCTGCTGGCGAAGGGCCGCCCCCACGTCTTCCTCCCGCTGGCCGGGGCCACCCACATGACCCCGCAGGCCGAGGAGGTCGCGGAAAACCTGATGCGCACGCAGGTCGACTGGATCCTGCGTGAGCTCGCCTCCGTCACCGTCGACAAGGAGAACGCATGAACCGGTGGGGCCTGACCATCCCGCTCACGGGGGTGCCGCTCATGGAGCACCGCGCCCTCGTGGAACAACTGCCCGACCTGGGCTACACCGACGCGTGGACGGCCGAAACCGCCGGCACCGACGCCTTCACCCCGTTGGTGCTGGCGTCCCAATGGGCGCCCCAGCTACGCCTCGGCACCGCCATCGTGCCCGTGTACACGCGCGGCCCGGGCCTCCTGGCCATGAGCGCCTCCACCCTCGCCGAACTCGCCCCGGGCCGCTTCGTCCTCGGCATCGGCGCCTCCTCCCCGGTCATCGTCGAAGGCTGGAACGGCGCGGCCTTCGAGGAACCGTTCGCCCGCACCCGCGACACCCTCCACTTCCTCCGCAGCGCCCTGGCGGGCGAAAAGGTCACCCAGTCCTACGACACCTTCTCCGTCAACAAGTTCCGCCTGGAACGCGCCCCCGACCCCGCGCCGTCGATCATGCTCGCGGCCCTGCGCCCCGGCATGCTCCGCCTCGCCGCGGCCGAAGCGGACGGCGCCATCACCAACTGGCTCTCCGCCACCGACGTCCCCCAGATCCGCAAAGTCATCGGCCCCGACGTCGAACTCGCCGCCCGCATCTTCGTCTGCCCCACCGAAGACAAAGACGCCGCACGGGCCCTGGGCCGCATGATGATCTCCAGCTACCTGACCGTCCCCGTCTACGCCGCCTTCCACGACTGGCTAGGCCGCGGCGACCAACTCGCCCCCATGCACACCGCCTGGTCCGCCGGCGACCGCAAGAAGGCCAACGAACTCATCCCCGACTCCGTCGTCGACGACCTCGTCATCCACGGCTCCGTCGAATCCTGCCGCGACCAGGTCCAGTCCTATGTGGACAACGGCCTCACCACCCCCATCATCGCCCTCCTCCCCACCGGCACCGACCCCTTCGACCTGGCCAAGGGTCTAGCCCCCCAACGCTGACCCCCCCGCACCACCCCGCGCGCCCCAATGCGGCGTTCGGTGCGTTCAGCGCACCGAACGCCACATTGAGGTTTTCTCAGTAGCGGCCGTGGTGTTCGTGGTGGGTGAGGACGAGTGCTGCTTGGACGATGGTGCCGATGCGTT
>NZ_JBIAWY010000021.1:0-135014 GCF_042896185.1 Amycolatopsis sp. NPDC001319
CCGGAATCGCACACCTCCACAACATCCTCCTCACCGACTGATCCACAACACCAGCCCCATCAACCACAAGACCAGTTACGAGACATCCCTTAGGCGGGTTCGTGTTCGGCTGCGTAGCGCTGGGCCCACGGGTAGTCGGGTTTGCCGCTGGGCGAGCGGCCGATCTCGTCGGCGAGCCAGACCGTGCGCGGCACCTTGTAGCCCGCGATCTCGGTGCGCAGGTGCGCCTCGATCGCCGCGAGGTCGGGCGCCACGCCGGGCCGCGGCTGCAGAACCGCGGCCACGCGCTGGCCGAGGCGCTCGTCGGGGACGCCGATCACGAGCGCGTCGAACACGTCGGGGTGGGATTTCAGGGCGCCCTCGACCTCTTCGGGGTACACCTTCTCGCCGCCGGTGTTCACGCACTGCGAGCCGCGGCCCAGGAGAGTCACCGTGCCGTCGTCCTCGTAGCGGGCCCAGTCGCCGGGCACGACGTAACGCACGCCGTCGACGTCGGCGAAGATCGTGCGGCTCTTCTCGGGGTCGTTGTAGTAGCCGAGCGGCACGTGGCCGCGGCGGCCGATGAGCCCGACCGCGCCCGGCACGCGCTCGACGACCGCGCCGTCCTCGTCGAGCAGGATCGCGTCCTTGCCGAACATCACGCGCGGTCCGGCGCTGTGGTCGGAGTCCTTGCCCACCATGCCGATCCCGGTGAAACCGCTTTCCGACGAGCCGATCGCGTCGGTGAGCACGACGCCGGGCAGCAGGTCGAGCAGCTCCTGCTTCACCGACTGCGAGAACAGCGCAGCGTGACTGGACACGGCGACGAGCGAAGAAGCGTCGTAGTCGCCCTCGCGGTAGGCCTCCACCAGCGGGCGCGCCATGGCGTCACCGACGATGGTCATCACCTGAACCTTGTTCTCCTGCACGGCTTTCCACACGTCGTGCGCGTCGAACTGCGGCACGAACACCACCGGGCTGCCGGTGAACAACGCGCCGAACGCGGCCCACTGCGCGGCGCCGTGGATGAGCGGCGCGGCCGGCAACCGGGTGAGGCTGCCGGCTTTGCCCTGCTCGGCGAGCGTCCACTCGTCGGGCACGTACTCGCCGGTGACGAAGTTGATGCCGCCGCCGAGCGCGCGCCAGATGTCCTCGTGACGCCAGAGCACGCCCTTCGGGTAACCGGTGGTGCCGCCGGTGTAGAGGATGTAGAGGTCGTCGGCGCTGCGCTCGGGGAAGTCGCGGCACGGGTCGTGCCGCGCGAGCGCTTCCTCGTAGGCGACGCCTTCGAAGGCCGCGTCCGACCCGTCTTCGACGACGACAACGTGTTTCAGTTTCGGCGTCTCGGGGAGGACTTTCGCCACCTTGCCGGCGAAGCGGCGCTCGTGCACGAGGGCGACCAGATCGGCGTTGCCGAACAGGTACCTCAGCTCGCCGTGGACGTAGCGGTAGTTCACGTTCACGGCGACGGCGCGCAGCTTGTACGCGGCGAACATCGTTTCCAGGGCCTCGATGGAGTTGCGGGAATAGACACCGATGTGGGACCCGCGTCCCACGCCGTGGGTGGCGAGGTGGTGCGCCAGGCGGTTCGCGCGGGCCTCCAGCTCGGCGAACGTCACCTGCCTCGCTCCGCACACGACCGCGACACGCTCCGGCACGGCGTCGACGGCGTGCTCGAGTAGATCCGCGATGTTGAGTGCCACGCCCTTCAAAGTAGAACATGTTATCGTTCTGGGCAATGGCCCGCGTTCTCCGGGAGGTTTCCTTGGCCGCACCCCACGCCCTCGTGTCCCTGGAAGGCCAGACCCTCGTGGTGACGATGAACCGCCCCGAGGCCCGCAACGCGCTCACCGGCGAGATGCTCGCGATCATGACCTCGGCGTGGGACCGCGTGGACACCGATCCGCAGGTGCGCTCCTGCATCCTCACGGGCGCGGGCGGCGCCTTCTGCGCGGGCGCCGACCTGAAGTCGATGTCCCGCAACGCCCCTTCCGACGCCTTCGACTCCGGCGCCTTCGACCCGAGCCGCATCGACGGTCTCCTGAAAGGCCGCCGCCTTTCGAAACCCCTACTCGCGGCCATCGAGGGCCCCGCCATCGCCGGCGGCACCGAAATCCTCCAGGCGACGGACATCCGCGTCGCCGGTGAATCCGCGCGCTTCGGCGTCTCCGAGGCCCGCTGGGGCCTGTTCCCCCTGGGCGGCTCCGCCGTGCGGCTGGCGCGCCAGATCCCCTACACCCTCGCCGCCGACCTCCTCCTCACCGGCCGCCACCTCTCGGCCCCCGAGGCCCTCGCCTGCGGCCTCATCGGCCACGTCGTCCCCGACGGCACCGCCCTCTCCCGCGCCCTGGAACTGGCGTCACTCATCAACGCCAACGGCCCCGTCGCGGTCCGCGCCATCCTCCGCACCCTGCGCGACACAGAGGGCCTGCCGGAGAACGAGGCCTTCAAACTGGACGCCAAGTACGGCATGGAGGTCTTCGCGTCGGCCGACGCGAAGGAGGGACCGCGCGCGTTCGCGGAGAAGAGGAAGCCACGGTTCGAGGGTCGTTGAGACCAGTTCCAGCGTGATTTTCACGAGGCGTAACGGGGGAGCCCGCCGAACCGACACGTGCTCATGTGATAAACGGCAACGCACGCATCGCGGTCGACGGCGAACCCGACGAACTTCGCTCGATAGCGAATTGGTTCCAACACGAAGAAGAGTTCCGAGGTCGCGTTCGGCCCGTGGACGCCGAGCAACAACCGGGCGACATGGGCGGAACCCTGGAAGCGCTGATGATCGCCATCAGTTCCGGTACCGGTACCGCTTTCGTCACCAGCCTGTTCACGTACCTCGGCCAGCGGCGCAAGGAAGTAGTCCTGGACCTGGACCTGAAGCGCGAATACGGTCGCGAACTCCGGTTGAAGTTGACCGACAAGCACACGCTCGACGCCGCCATGAAGCAGGCCGACGCATTCTTCTCCGCAAGTGGGTCTCCATGAGCCACGAACCCGATCGCGATCATTCGTGGGCCGTGCTCATCGGCACCAGCGACTACGAATCCGGTGATCTTCAGCCACTCCGCGGGGTGCACAACAACCTCGTGGCTCTCGAGCGCGCTCTCACCAATCCTGCGACCGGAGTCTTCCGAGAAGATCACTGTGTAGTCGTGGACAACCCGCATTCCGCGAAAAGTTTCATGACCAGATTGAGTATCACAGCTCGACGAGCTCAGGATGTTCTTCTCGTGTACTACGCCGGCCACGGCATACTGAGCGGACCTGATGGCGATCTTTATCTCGCCGTTCACGAAACTGACGAGGAACTCGCCGACAACACAGCGGTGAAGTTCGAGACCATCAAGAACGTGATCGGAAACAGCGTCGCCAAAGTCCGGATCCTGATCCTCGACTGCTGCTTCTCCGGCAGGGCGATCGGCGCGATGTCCAGCACGTCGGCCGCGGTGAACCAGATCTCGGCGGCCGGGACCTTCGTCCTCACGTCCAGCTCGGCGAACAGGATCTCCCGCTCAGTGCCTGGCGAGCGGTACACCGCTTTCACCGGAGCGCTGGTCAATCTGCTCGACGCCGGCTTGCCACAAGGGAACCCAGAGGTCCGACTGCACGACTTGTATCCCCAGCTGTCCTCGGCCATGGCAGAGAAAGGCCTCCCAAGCCCCAGGCAGCGAGTCAGCGACAGCAGTGCCGACGTCGTACTTCGTCGGCCGCCCGTAACCTCTGCTGCGCCACCACCAGAGCAGTCACAGGTCACGACGGTCCAGGCGCCCCCTCCCGAGCACACCGAGTCGTCCTCGATGCCGACGACCGGCGTGGCGCCACTGGTACCCCCGCACCAGCCCGACACCTCGGCGACGCCTCGGCAGTCAGTGGTCTCGGCCGGCGCCCTCAGGGGCATAGGAAGCGGCCTGCGCACGACGGTCGTCTGGGCTCTCTTCGCGCTGAGCGCGGTGCTGCTCATCGCCACCATCGGCGCCGGCGCGAGTGGTGGCTACCGGGACGCCGCAACCGGGGTCGTCGGCTACGTGTTCTTCTCGCTCATCTTCGTCGCGTGCTCGATCGCTCCGACCCGGAGACTGCTGAAGCGTCGGGCCCAACGAGTTCGGTCTGGAGAGCGCAGCGACGAAGTCGAGGAAGCCCCAGTCTCGACCGATCTCGTGGACCAGCGAAAAGCCTTCTACACCGACGTCTTCGCGCGGTTGGAAGCCTCAGGCGTAGGAATCCGCACTCCAGCGATTCCCTCGACCAACTGGTGCGACTTCGCCAGTGGCCCGTTCGGCCGCTACGCGCTGGTGTTCAGCAAACACGGCTACCGCGTCGAGATGTACCTCGACACGGGGAAAGCGGCGTCGACCTCGGCACTGTTCGATCGACTTCACGAGCAGCGCGAGGAATTCGGCGGGCGAACGTGTCTGGATCTCACATGGGAGCGACTCGATCGAGCCCGCGCGAGCCGGATCGCGGTGTATCTGGAGGGTTTCGACCTGCAGCACGCCGAAGCCCAGAGCCGGAGCGAAGCCGCGGAGTGGTCGGCGCAGACGGTCCAGACGTTGTACCGGACCTTCGACACCACGCTGCGATCCCTAGCCCGCGAACTGAAGGCCCTCGACGGACAACCCACCTGACACCTCAGGAAACGTACCGCTCCCTCAACCTCCTCTTGTACAGCTTCCCGTTCGGGTCCCTCGGCAGCTCGTCCAGATAGTCCACCGACCGGGGCAGCTTGAACCGCGCCAAGCGGGTCGCCGCGAAAGCCAGGAGTTCCGAAGTCAAGGCAGCAGAGGGAGAAACGCCAGGAGCCGGCTGCACCACCGCCTTGATCTCCTCGCCCCAGTCGTCGTGGGGGATGCCGAAGACGGCGATGTCGGCGATTTTCGGGTGCATCACCAGTTCGCCCTCGATTTCGGCCGGGTAGATGTTCACGCCGCCCGAGATGATGAGGTCGGCGGCGCGGTCGTGGAGGTAGAGGTAGCCGTCGGTGTCGAGGTGGCCGATGTCGCCCAGGGTGAAGAGCGAGCCGACGCGGGAGCGTTGGGTTTTCAAGCGGTCGCCGTGGTATTCGAAGGACGAGTCGCCCATCTTCAGGTACACCGTGCCGACCTCGCCGGGCGGGACCTCGACGCCGGCGGAGTCCAGGACGCGCACGGTCGAGCCCGGCCAGGGCAGGCCGACGGAGCCCGGCTTGCGCAGCCACTCCTCGCCCGTGATGACGGTGCCGCCGCCTTCCGTGGCGGCGTAGTACTCCGTGACGACCGGGCCCCACCAGTCGAGCATGCGGCGCTTGACCTCGGGCGGGCACGGGGCGGCGCCGTGGATCATCACGCGCAGCGAGGACAGGTCGAAGCCCGACCGCACTTCGGGCGGCAGCGCGAGGAGGCGGCGGAACTGCGTGGGCACCATGTGGCTGTGCGTCACGCGATGCCGCTCGATCAGGCGCAGCATGTCGGCCGCGTCCCAGCGGTCCATGAGCACTGCGGTGTGGCCCAGCTGCACGGAAATCGCGACGAAGTTCAGCACGGCCGTGTGGTAGAGCGGCGAGCCGCACAGGTGCACGTGCCCGTCGAAGGGCGCCAGGCCGAAGATCCCGAAGAACCACGTCGACGCCGCCGGCACCTCGTCCGGGTCGGCGCCCGTCAGCGGCCGCCGGACACCCTTGGGCCGGCCCGTGGTGCCCGACGTGTAGAGCATCGGCGAACCCGCGGTCCTGGAACCGGGCCGCCCCTCCCCCAGACCCGCGCCCAGCTCCTCCATCCGCTGGAAGCCCGGCACCTCCCCCACGGCGAACCGCGCCCTGATCCCGGCCTCGTCCGCGGCCGCCACGGCGACGTCCGCGAACCGTTCGTGCGCCAGGAAAGCCTTCGCCCCGCTGTCGGCCAGGATGTACGCGACCTCCGGCGCGACGAGATGCCAGTTGACCACCACCACGTACAGCCCCGACTGGATCGCGGCGAAGTAGGCGGCCAGCAGCTCGTCGCCGTTGGGCTGCAGCAGCACGATCGCGTCGCCGGCCTCGAGGCCGAGCTCGCGCAGGCCCAGCGCGTAGCGGTTCGCCTTCGCCGCCAGCTCGCCGTAGCCGACTTCGCGACCGTCGGGGTCCACCAGTGCCGCGCGGTCCGGCTCGGCCGCGGCGATCGTCCACAGTCCCAGGTCCATGGCTCCAAATCTAGAACGCGTTACACATACGCACAACAGCCATCTTGCCTGTAATTCGAGAACGTGTTTCACTCAGGAACGTGACGGACACCCCGCTCTCGGCGCCGCTCGACGTCGGATTCGACTACACCCGCTCGACCGGGCCGGTGCTCGGCCGGTTCGTGAACGCCCTGCGCGAGCGCCGGATCGAAGGCGTCCGCGGCAGCGACGGGCGCGTCCACGTGCCGCCGCCCGAGTACGACCCCGTGACCGCCGAAGCGCTCGGCGAGTTCGTGCCGGTGCGCGCCGAGGGCACCGTCGTCTCCTGGACGTGGTGTGCGAAGCCGCTGGAAGGCCAGCCGTTGTCGCGCCCGTTCGCGTGGGTCCTGGTCAAGCTCGACGGCGCCGACACCACCCTCCTGCACGCCCTCGACGCCGGCGAACCCGGAGGAGTCCACACCGGACAGCGCGTCAAAGTCCGGTGGGCGACCGAAACCGTCGGTCACATCCGCGACATCGCGTACTTCCTGCCAGCGGACGCACCCGAAACCGAACCCACCGAACCTCCACCCCCGGTGGCGAAACGCGAAGACGGCGCCCCCGTCGAGGTCGTCATCACCCCGGTCCACCTGCACTACCGCCACTCCGCGTCCCCCGAGGAAAGCCGCTACCTGCGCGCGCTCGCCGAAGGCCGGCTGATCGGGCAGCGCTGCCCCGCCTGCGCGAAGGTGTACATCCCGCCGCGCGGCGCGTGCCCCACCGACGGCGTGCCGACCACCGACGAGGTCGAGCTGCCCGACACCGGCATCGTCACCACGTTCTGCATCGTCAACGTCCCCTTCCTCGGCCAGCGCATCAAACCGCCCTACGTCGCGGCCTACGTACTCCTCGACGGCGCCGACATCGCCTTCCTGCACCTCGTGCTCGGCTGCGCCGCCGAGGACGTGCGGATGGGCATGCGCGTGCGCGCGGCGTGGCGGCCGCGCGAGGAGTGGTGGACGTCGCTGGAGAACATCAGCCACTTCGAACCGACCGGCGGGCCTGACGCGCCGTACGAATCCTTCGCCCACCACCTGTGAGGGGGACGCATGCCCGAAGTCGCCGTCGCCGGGTTCGCGCAGGCACCGAACGTCCGCGAGACCGCCGGCACCACCAACGGCGTCGAGATGCTCGTCCCGATCCTGGCCGAGGTGTTCGCCGCCACCGGATTGTCCAAACAGGACATCGGGTTCTGGTGCTCCGGCTCGTCGGACTACCTGGCCGGCCGGGCGTTCTCCTTCATCGCGGCCGTCGACGCCATCGGTGCCTTCCCGCCGATCCACGAGTCGCACGTGGAGATGGACGCCGCGTGGGCGTTGTACGAGGCCTGGCTGAAGATCCGCATGGGCGAGGTCGACACCGCGCTCGTCTACAGCTTCGGCAAGGCCAGCGCCGGGCAGCTGCGCCGGGTGCTCGCGCTGCAGCTCGATCCGTACGTGCTCGCTCCCCTCTGGCCCGATTCCCTCGCCATCGCCGGGCTGCAGGCCAGGCTGGGCCTCGACGCCGGGCTCTGGTCCGAAAAGGACCTCGCCGAGGTCGCCGCCCGCAGCCGCGCCGACGCGGCCGGAAACCCCGCCGCGCAGCTGTCGGGTGAGGTCGACGTCGCCACCCTGCTCGACACTCCGTACGTCGCGGATCCCTTGCGCGCCCACGACATCGCGCCGGTCACCGACGGCGCGGCCGTGCTCGTGCTGGCCGGCGCCGAGCGGGCGAAGGACCTCGTCGACCGGCCCGCCGTCCTCACCGGCGTCGAGCACCGCATCGACTCCCCCGTCCTCGGCGCCCGCGACCTGACTCGGTCGCCGTCCACCGAAGCCGCCGCCCGCAACCTCGACCTCGACGGAGTCGAGCTGGCCGAGCTGCACACACCGTTCACGCACCAGGAACTCATCGTCCGCACCGCGCTCGGGCTCCGCGACGGCGTGCGGATCACGCCGTCCGGCGGCGCGCTCACCGGCAACCCGATGTTCTCCGCCGGCCTCGCCCGCATCGGCGAGGCGGCCGCACGCATCCACCGCGGCGAGGCGGGCAAAGCCCTCGCCCACGCGACGAGCGGCCCGGCCCTGCAACAGAACCTCCTCGCCGTGCTGGAGGCGCGATGACCAAGCAGCTCGCGGCCGTGCTCGGCACCGGCCAGACCCACCACCGCGCGAAGCGCACCGACGTCTCCATGCCCGGCCTGCTGCGCGAGGCCATCGATCGCGCGATGGCCGACGCCCAGGTCGGCTGGGACGACATCGACGCCGTGGTGCTCGGCAAGGCCCCCGACCTGTTCGAGGGCGTGATGATGCCCGAGCTGTTCCTGGCCGACGCGCTGGGCGCGACCGGGAAACCGTTGCTGCGCGTGCACACCGCGGGTTCGGTCGGCGGCTCGACGGCGCTGGTCGCCGCGTCGCTCATCCAGGCCGGGGTGCACCGGCGCGTGCTGACGGTGGCGTTCGAGAAGCAGTCGGAGTCCAACGCGATGTGGGGGCTTTCGATCCTGCCGCCGTTCCAGATGCCGGTGGGCGCCGGCGCGGGCGGGTACTTCGCGCCGCACGTGCGCTCCTACATCCGCCGCTCGGGCGCGCCCGCGCACGTCGGGGCGATCGTCGCCGCGAAGGACCGGCGCAACGGCGCGCTCAACCCGTATGCGCACCTCCGGCAGGCCGACATCACCGTGGAATCCGTGCAGGCGTCGCAGATGCTGTGGGACCCGATCCGCTACGACGAGACGTGCCCCTCCTCCGACGGCGCCTGCGCCATGGTGCTCGGCGACGAAGCCGCGGGCGACGCGGTGCCGGGCGGGGCCGCGTGGATCCACGCGACAGCGATGCGCACTGAGCCCACCACGTTCGCCGGCCGCGACCAGGTGAACCCGCAGGCCGGGCGCGATGCGGCGAAAGCGTTGTGGCACGAGGCCGGGATCACCGACCCGCTGTCCGAAGTGGACGTCGCCGAGATCTACGTGCCGTTCTCGTGGTTCGAGCCGATGTGGCTGGAGAATCTGGGGTTCGTGCCGGAGGGCCAGGGCTGGAAAGTCACCGAGGCCGGCGACACGGCGCTGGGCGGCCGGCTGCCGGTGAACCCGTCGGGCGGGGTGCTGTCGTCGAACCCGATCGGCGCGTCGGGGATGCTGCGGTTCTCCGAGGCGGCCAAGCAGGTGATGGGCCGTGCGGGCGACTACCAGGTCGAGGGCGCGCGCGTGGCGCTCGGCCACGCGTACGGCGGCGGCTCGCAGTACTTCAGCATGTGGGTGGTGGGCTCGGCCAAACCCGGCTCATGACCGGCGCCGGCCGCGCAGCGCGAACAGCGTGCCGAGCGCCCCGAGCACCGCGCCGAGGGCGAGCGGACCGGCCGTGTGCTGGCGCGGCGCGATGACCGGCCGCAGCTCCGTGGGCGACGGCGGCGGGACCGGTTTCTGCGGTGCGTCCCGAGCCGTGGCCGTCCAGGCTGTGATGTAGATGAGCATGCGCGCGATCAGGGAGATGAAGAACAGCAGACCGATCACGGATCCGAACGCGACGCCCGAGGGCGACGCGCTGATCAAGTTCAGGTAGATGCCACCCGCCTGCTTGAGCAGCTCGAACCCCAGCGCCGCCGCGACCGCGCCCCGCATCGCGCTGCGCCAGCCGACGCGTTCGCGGGGCAGCCGTGTGAGCACCCAGAGGAACACCAGCCAGTCGGCCAGCAGCGCGAGGGGCACCGACGTCGCCGAGAGCACGGAGTGGCCCCAGCTGGTGTCGTCGACGCCGACGAGTTTCAGCAGGTAACGGCCCATGGCCGTGCCCGACACGGTGATGCCGAACGACACGATCAGCGCGGCGGCGAGCCCCAGCAGCGCGAGCACGTCCATGAGGATCGTGCGCAGCAGCGGCCCGTCGGAGCGGTTCTGCCCGTACATCGCCGTGAGCGCGTCGCGCAGGGAGTTCATCCAGTTCCACCCGGAGTACAGCCCGACGACCAGACCCGCGACGCCGACGCTGGTGCGCTGCTCCACGAACCCGGTGAGCAGGTCCGACGCCTTCTCACCGAGCGCGCCGGGCAGCGTGCCGGAAATGGCGTGCAGCATCTGATCGAGCAGCTGCGGCTGCGTGGCCAGCACGAACCCCGCGGCCGACGACGCCAGCATCAGAATCGGCACCAGCGAGAGCAGGCTGAAGTACGTGATCGAGGCGACGTAGTGGTAGCCCCCGTAGTCGAGGTACCGGTTGGTGGCCAGCGCGAGGTGGTCGAGCCAGCGGTACCGGGCCCGCGCGCGGGCCCACCGGCTCGGCCCCGGCAGTTGAGGGTTCACGGTCACTGTCTACCCAGCCGGAGCCGGGTTTGTCGCACCGGACCCGCCTTTCACCCCAGGACGACGAGTTTGTCGTGATCGTCGGGCGGCGGCGCGCTGTCGGTGGTCGCGAAGACGGTGGCGCCGAGGAACTCGAGCTCGCAGCCGAGCGGGGTGAGGAACCCGGTGTCGGCGGCGTCGCGACCGGTGGCGATGCGGAGCATCACGGAGCGCGGGGCGAGGCGGGTCGCGTCGAACACGAGCCAGCGCCCGCCGACGCCGGCCTCGAACACGGCGTGGAAGTCCATCGGTTTGAGGCCCGGGGCGTACACGGTGGTGAAGCGGGCGGGGATGCCCGCGGCCCGGCAGAGGGCGACGCAAGCGTGGGCGAAGTCGCGGCAGGCACCTTCGCCGGATCTCAGGGCGGTGGCGGCGTCTCGGCCCCAGGGGGTGGCGGCGACGTAGTTCAGCCGGTCGTGGACGTGGTCGGCGATGGCGCGGACGCGGGTGCGGTCGTCGCCCTCGCCGGGTTTCAGGGCGGCCATGCGGTCGGACGGGCAGAAACGGCTCGGGCGGGTGTAGCGCGCGAGGTCGGCGAGCGTGACGGGCTCGGCGGCGGTGCGGCAGAGCGTGCGTTCGCCGTGGTAGGTCACGCGGTGCTCGCCGGCGGGGAGGTCGTACACCTCGGCGCGCGTGCCGTGGTCGAGCTCGGCGATGCGGGGAGCGCCGGCGGCGGAGACGGTGAGCTCGTCGGTGTCGGCCTGGACGGCGGCGACCGAGATCGCGGCGAGACCGGGCTTCGTCACCCGGACGCCGAACTCGACGTCGACCGTCACGCGTTGCGCCACCAGGCCATCATGCCGGTTTCGGGCGGATCGAGCCTGGTCAGGCGTAGCGGACCGGGTAGTGCTTGATGCCGTTGAGCCAGCTGGAGCGCAGCCGCTGCGGGGGCGCGGCCTCGGTGATGCCCGGCATGACGTCGGCGATCGCGGAGAAGATGAGGTCGATCTCGAGGCGGGCGAGGTTGGCGCCGAGGCAGTAGTGCGAGCCGGTGCCGCCGAAGCCGACGTGGGGGTTGTCCTCGCGGAAGACGTCGAAGCGCTCGGGCTCGTCGAACACGTCGGGGTCGAAGTTGGCGGAGCTGTAGAACATGCCGACGCGGTCGCCGCGGCGGATGTGCGCGCCGCCGAGCTCGGTGTCGCGTGTGGCGGTGCGCTGGAACGCGACCACGGGCGTGGCCCAGCGGACGATCTCGTCGGGCGCGGTCTTGGGCTTTTCCTCGCGGTAGCGCGCCCACTGGCCGGGGTGGTCGAGGAAGGCCTTCATGCCGTGGGTGATGGCGTTGCGCGTGGTCTCGTTGCCGGCGACGGCCAGCAGGATCACGAAGAAGCCGAACTCGTCGGAGCCGAGCGCTTCGCCGTCGACGTCGGCCTGCACGAGCTTGGTGACGATGTCGTCGACCGGGCAGCGGCGGCGTTCCTCGGCCATGTTCCAGGCGTAACCGACGAGCTCGGCGCTCGCGGTGAGGGGCTCGAGCTCGTACTCGGGATCGTCGTAGGCCACCATCTGGTTGGACCAGTCGAAGATCTTCATGCGGTCCTCCTGCGGCACGCCGATGAGCTCGGCGATGGCCTGCAGGGGCAGCTCGCACGCGACGTCGGTGACGAAGTCGCCTTCGCCCTTGCCTTTTGCCTCCGCGACGATGCGCTCGGCGCGTTCGCGCAGGGTGTCTTCGAGCTTGGCGATGGACTTCGGCGTGAAGCCCTTCGCGACGATGCGGCGCAGCTTCGTGTGCTGCGGGGCGTCCATGTTGAGCAGCACGAGGCGGTTGGCGTCGAGGTTCTCCGACGTCATCTGGTCGTCGAAGCGGATGATGGCGGTTTTTTCCCACGACGAGTACAGCTCGCTGTCGCGGGAGACCGCCTTGACGTCGGCGTGGCGCGTGACGACCCAGTAGCCGTCGTCCCCGAAGCCGGCGGTGTTGCGGCGCTGCGGGTTCCACCACACCGGCGCCGTGCGGCGAAGCTCGGCGAACTCCTCCAGCGGCAGGCGGTCGGCGTAGAGGTCCGGGTCCGTGAAGTCGAAACCGGCGGGCAAAAGCGGAGCGGCCACGGCTGCCTCCTGCACGGGATCGGCGGTGATTCGCGCACTGCAACACGTTCTATGAGTTATTGGAGCATACGGTGTTAACTTACGGAACCCCGTTTGGTGATACCCGTTTACTTTACCGATTCTGCGCAGGTTAACGAGCGCTCAGTTGATGAAGATCAATATCAGCGGGCAGCTGGGAGTTCTTGCGTCAAATAGAAACGTGTTCTAGTTTTGGCCGGGTGAACACTGTTAGCTCTCCTCGCGAGCCCGTGCTCGTCGCGGCGGTGCGCACGCCGATCGGCAAACGCGGCGGCCGGCTCTCGGGCCTGCACCCGGCCGAACTGCTCGGCGCGGCGCACCTCGCGGTCCTCGACCGCAGCGGCATCGATCCCACCCTGGTCGACCAGGTCATCGGCGGCGCCGTCACGCAGGCCGGCGAACAGGCCGGCAACGTCACCCGCACGGCCTGGCTCCACGCCGGCCTGCCCCCCACCACCGGCGCCACCACCATCGACGCCCAGTGCGGCTCGGCTCAACAGGCGGCCCACCTGATCGCGGGCTTGATCGCGGCGGGCGCGATTTCGGCCGGGGTGGCGTGCGGGGTGGAGTCGATGAGCCGGGTGCCGTTGGGGGCGAACCGAGGGGTGGCCCGATCGGACAGCCGCTCCGGTGCTGCCACCGGGTCGCCGCGGCCGGAGTCGTGGTCGATCGACCTGCCGGACCAGTACCGGGCGGCCGAGCGGATCGCCGTGCGGCGCGGGCTGACGCGCGCGGACGTCGACGAGTTCGGGGCCGCTTCGCAGCACAAGGCCGCGGCCGCGTGGGCGGACGGACGGTTCGACCGGGAGGTCGTCCCGGTGAAGGCGCCCGACCCGGTCTCCGGGGAACCGCGGCTGATCGCCCGGGACCAGGGGCTCCGGGAGACCACTGTGGACGGTCTGGCCGCGTTGAAACCCGTGCTGCCCGACGGCATCCACACGGCCGGCACGTCGTCCCAGATCTCCGACGGCGCCGCCGCGCTGCTGCTGATGGACGCCGCGCTCGCCCGCTCCCTCGGGCTGCGCCCCCGCGCGCGGATCCTCGCCCAGGCCCTGGTGGGCGCCGAGCCGTACTACCACCTCGACGGGCCCGTCCAGGCCACCGACCGCGTGCTGGCGCAGGCCGGCATGACCATCGACGACCCGGACGTGTTCGAAGTCAACGAAGCATTCGCCTCGGTCGTCCTTTCCTGGCAACGCGTGCACTCCCCCGACCCGGCCCGGGTGAACGTCAACGGCGGCGCCATCGCGCTCGGCCACCCCGTCGGCAGCACCGGCGCGCGTCTCCTCACCACGGCGTTGCACGAACTCGAACGCCGCGACGCCGCGACCGCCCTCGTCACCATGTGCGCAGGCGGCGCGATGTCCACGGCGACAATCATCGAACGGCTCTGAGCGGCCTACGCTGGGGCGATGAAACTGACGGCGACCGTCCTCGGCGCGCCCGACCCGCGCGCGCTGGCGAAGTTCTACCAAGCGCTGCTGGGCTGGCCCCTCGGCGCGGACGAGCCGGACTGGGTCACGCTGCGGCCGCCCGAGGGTGGGCCCGGGCTGTCGTTCCAGCTGGAACGAGAGCTGGTTCCCCCGAAGTGGCCGCAGAAGCCCGGCTACCAGCAGATGATGCTGCACCTGGACATCGAAGTCGACGACCTGGCGAAGGCCGGCGCGAAAGCCGTCGCGGCCGGGGCGCGGCTCGCCCCGTTCCAGCCGCAGAAGCACGTCCGCGTGTACCTCGATCCGGCCGGGCACCCGTTCTGCCTGTGGGTCAACCCCTGACCCGGCTCACGACAACGGCACGGCGACAACCCCGGGCGGCATCCGCTCCGGCTCACGCCGCCACGCCGCGGCGAAGGCGTGGGCGAGCCGCTTCGGAACCTCGACCTGCGCGCCGCCCCCGTGGAAGTCGATGGTCACCAACGTCGCCTCGACCTCCCACGGCACGCGGCGCAGCAGCTTCGCGTAGTCCGCGCTCGACGACACGAACCCGAGCACCCGCCGCGCACCGAGCCGGTCCACCTCGTACCGGATCGCGTCCTCCAGCGTGCCGGGCGGCCAGTCGCGCTGGCGAAGTTTCCGGTCGTAGTAGGCGATCGGCTCCTCCGCCCTGGCGACGCCGTAGCCACCGCTGAGGATGAGCAACCGCCCGGACGCCGCCGCGTCGGGCAGCGCGTCGCCGACGTTCCGGTAGAAATGCCCGCTGTACCGCTGCCACGCCGGCAGCCACGCCCGCTCGTCGACCGCCGACCGCGGCAGGAGCTCCTCACGACCGCGGAGCAACCCCTCGGGCCAATCCGCCCGCCCCACCGGTCGCGAACTGCCACCGACGACCTTGGCCTTCGACGGCCCGATGATCAGCAACGTGCCGGGCTCGTCGACCAGGCCCTCCACCAGACGCATGCCCGCATTCAACCACCCGGCCCAACGCCTCCACGGCACACGTGATCGACCATCCGGGCGGGTCGAAACCGGCGTTGCCCAGGGCCGCCGGACACTCGGACTGACGCGGTCGCGAGCCGATCACGCCGAGCGCACCCTGACACCGCCACGGACAGTCGTCCCCGCAGCGGAAACGCCGATCGAACTCGCCCGCCGAACCACCGAGAGCCGCTCGGCCGCACGCCGCCCGCCCCGACAGACCGGACCGCTCCCCGGCGCCACCCGTCCCGGCGCGCAAACGCCTTCGCACAAACCGGCGACACTCAGCCAATCACCGTGTGCACCACCAGTCGTAGGTTAGGCCGAACGAAACGCATCCGCCGCAGGCCGTCCCAGCCCGCAGCCGCGCAACACTCAACTGAGCACCGTGCGCCCCGCCGGGGAGTATCCGGCCGGGCGAAACCCCCGGCACCGCCCGGCCCGGCTCGTGGCAAACCTCGCAACAACTCGACTGAACACTGCACGCCCCGCTAGGCCGTTGCCCGGCCGTGCGAAACGCACCCTGGCACCGCCCGCCTCAGCCCACGGCTACGCCGGTCCCCGAAACCCCGTAACGCTGAACCGCACCGTGCGCCCCGGCAGACCGTCGTCCAGGCGACCGAAACGCAACCGCCGCATGCGGTCCCTGCCCGCAGCAGCGCCGATCCTCGGGCCCCAACGCTCAACCGCACCGCGCGCCCGGCAGGGCGTTGTCAGGCCGTGCGAAACCCCCGGCATCGTCCGGCTCGGCTCGCGGCCGTGCCAGCCGACCCAGCAACCCTCAACCCAGCACCGTGCGTTCCACCGGTCCGTTGTCCGGCCGGGCAAACCGCACCCAAGCGCCCCCGTCATGCCAGGACTCCACAAAAAGCGTGTTGTCCGCGACCCACGTGTACACCGCCTCGTGGATGTCCAGTTCGAAGAGGTGGCTGTCGGCGTCGGCGCGGGCGTCCGTGATTTCGCGGGCGACGCCGGCGAGTTTGGCGTCGCCGGGGCCGTTTTCTTCGATGCCCGGGTAGGCGTGGAGGGCGAAGCGGCCGTCGTGTTGGAGGTCGCGGGCTTTGCGGGCGGCGAGCATGGAGCCGATGTAGAGGGAGCCGTCGTCGCGGAAGGAGACTTCGGAGCCGCTCACGCGGGGGGAGCCGTCGCGGCGCAGGGTGGCCAGGACGTGGGACTCGCCGCTGAGGAAGCGTTCGTGGATGCGCTCGGCCAGGGAGGGGGCGGCCGCCGCGAAGGTCTGCCAGGTGGTCATGCGAGAGAGTCAAGCACGCGCCACCGACAAAACCGGCTCAAGCGCCGTACACCGGTTCAGGTGAAGGCGCCGAGGCCAGCAACGAAGCCACCACCGGGCCCAGCTCGGCCGGCTCCCAGCGCGCGCCCTTGTCGCGCGACGGGCCGTGGCGCCAGCCGTCCGCCACCGACACGCGGCCACCGTCCACTTCGAACACCCGGCCCGTGACCCCTGAAGACTCGACGGAACCCAGCCACACCACCAAAGGCGACACGTTCCCCGGCGCCATCGCGTCGAACCCCACCGCCGGCGCCGCCATGTCGAACGTCCCCTCCGTCATCCGCGTCCGTGCGGCCGGCGCGATCGCGTTGACGAGCACGCCGTAGCGCGCGAGCTCGGCCGCGGCCACCGACGCCAGCCCCAGGATCCCCGCCTTCGCCGCCGAATAGTTGCCCTGCCCGACACTCCCCAGCAGCCCCGCGCCCGAGCTCGTCAGCACCACCCGCGCCTCCCGCGCGCGCCCCGCCTTCGCCTCCGCGCGCCAGTACGCGGCCGCGTGCCGCAACGGCGCGAAGTGCCCCTTCAGATGCACCCGCACGACGGCGTCCCACTCGTCCTCCGACAGGTTCACCAGCATCCGGTCCCGCAGGAACCCGGCGTTGGCCACGAGCACATCGAGCCCACCGAACGCCTCCACCGCCGCCGACACCAGCCGCGCCGCGCCGGACCACTCGGCGACGTCGTCGGTGTTCGCCACCGCTTCCCCGCCCAGAGCACGAATCTCCGACACCACCGAACCCGCCGGGCCCGCCGCACCCCCGCTGCCGTCCAGCGAAGCCCCGACGTCGTTCACCACCACCCGCGCCCCCTCGGCCGCGAACGCCAGCGCGTGCGCCCGCCCGATCCCGCGCCCCGCACCGGTGACCACCACGACCCGACCGTCGACCAGCCCCACGTCACACCCCTTCCGAACCGGCCCGCAGATACGCCGGCGCCTCACCACCGCCGTGCACTGCCAGCCGCGCGCCACTCACGTACGAAGCCAACGGGGAAGCCAGAAACACCGCACACGCCCCCACTTCCGCGGGCGTCGCCAGCCGCCCCAACGGCACGGTCGCGGCAACCGCGGGGTCGTAAAGCGAAGGCGCGGTCCCCACCATCCCCACGTCGAGCGCGTTCACCCGCACCTTCGGCGCCCACTCCACCGCCAACGTCGCCGTCAGGTTGTCGAGCCCCGCCTTCGCCGCCCCGTACGCCGCTGTCCGCGGCGAAGGTCGCGTCGCGCTGACGCTGCTCACGTTCACGATCACGCCGCCGGTTTCCTGCTGCTGCATCACCGCGTTCGCCGCCTGCGCCACCCCCAGCGGCGCCAGCAGGTTCAGCGCGACCACCTTCTCGTGGAACCGCGCCGACGCCGTCGAAGTGTCCGCGAACGGCGCTCCCCCGGCGTTGTTCACCAGCACGTCGAGCCGCCCGTACTCCGTCACCACGAAGGAAACCAGCCGCGTCACCTCGGCCGGCTCTCGCACGTCGCACCGCACGAAATCCGCCCCGCCACCGCTTCTCGCGCACACGACGACCCGCGCGCCCGCCTCGCGGAACACCTCGGCGATCCCGGCGCCGACCCCGCGCGTCCCGCCGGTGACCAGCACGACGGCACCATCGAGGCGAAGATCCAGTGCCACCCGAGACCTCCCGCCGCGTCGCCGTTGCCGTGCTAACGTACCAAGCAAGTGCTAGGTTTGTAACCCGTCAGAGGTGACCATGACCGTGTCCACGCACTCCCCGGAGTCCGGCGTCGCCGTGGTGACGGTGGCCGCCCCGCCGGTCAACGCGCTCACGGCCGGCGGCTGGTTCGCTCTCGCCGAAGCCGTCACGAACGCGGGCCGTGATCCCGGAACCCACGTCGTGGTGCTGCGCGCCGAGGGCCGCGGCTTCAACGCCGGCGTCGACATCAAGGAGATCCAGCGCGACCCCGGCCACACGGCGCTCATCGGCGCGAACGAGGGCTGTGCCGCCGCCTTCTCCGCCGTCTACGACTGCGCGGTGCCCGTGATCGCCGCTGTGCAAGGGTTCTGCCTCGGCGGCGGAGTCGGGCTGGCAGGCAATGCCGACGTCGTCGTGGCCAGCGAAGACGCCGAGTTCGGCCTGCCGGAGGTCGACCGTGGCGCGCTCGGCGCCGCCACGCACCTCGCACGGCTCGTCCCGCAGCACCTCATGCGCGCGCTGTACTACACAGCCGAAACGATCTCCGCGAAACAGCTTCACCACCACGGTTCCGTGTACGCGGTCGTACCCCGCGAAGAGCTCGACGCGACCGCCCTGGCCCTCGCCCGGCGGATCGCCGCGAAGGACACCCGCGTGATCCGCGCGGCGAAGCAGGCCATCAACGGCATCGACGTGCAGCCGGTGCACCGCAGCTACCGCTTCGAGCAGGGATTCACCTTCCAGCTCAACCTCGCCGGCGTGTCCGGCGCCGCCCGGCAGCAGTTCCTCGACGGAGAGGGAAAGCCTTGAGCGACAAGCGGATGACAGCCGACGAGGTCGTCGCCGAGCTGCGCGACGGCATGACGGTCGGCCTCGGTGGCTGGGGCTCGCGGCGCAAGCCGATGGCGCTCGTGCGCGCGATCCTGCGCTCGCCGTTGAAGGACCTCACCGTGGTCTCCTACGGCGGCCCGGACGTCGGCCTCCTCGCCGCCGCGGGCAAGATCCGCCGGTTGGTCTTCGGGTTCGTCACGCTCGACTCGATCCCGTACGACCCGTTGTTCAGCCGCGCCCGCGAAGCCGGCGCGTTCGAGGTCACCGAGTACGACGAGGGGGTGCTCAGCACCGGCCTTTCCGCCGCGGCGCAACGCCTTCCGTTCCTCCCCACCCGCGCCGGCCTCGGCTCCGACGTCGTGACGCTGAACCCGCATCTGCGCACGATCCGCTCCCCCTACGCCGACGGCGAAGAGCTCCTGGCCGTCCCCGCGCTCAAGCTCGACGCCGCACTCGTCCACCTCAACCGCGCCGACGCCCGCGGCAACGCCCAGTACCTCGGCCCCGACCCGTACTTCGACGAGCTGTTCGCCCTCGCCGCCGACCGCTGTTACGTCTCCGCCGAACGCGTTGTCCCCACTGCGGAACTGTCCGCCGCACCCCTGCAGAGCCTGCTCCTCAATCGCGCCAGCGTGCACGGCATCGTCGAAACCCCGCACGGCGCGCACTTCA
Organism: Amycolatopsis sp. NPDC001319; assembly: GCF_042896185.1. Lineage (NCBI taxonomy): Bacteria > Bacillati > Actinomycetota > Actinomycetes > Pseudonocardiales > Pseudonocardiaceae > Amycolatopsis > Amycolatopsis sp. NPDC001319. Next base: position 19,391 of record NZ_JBIAWY010000021.1, read on the forward strand.
CCAGCGCCGTGCCCGACTACGGCCGCGACGAGAACTTCCAACGCCACTACGCGAGCGTGGCCAAGGACCCGGACCGGTGGCCGCGGTTCGCCGACCGGTTCCTCTCCGGCGACGAAGCCCAGTACCAGCGCGAAGTCGCCCGCTTCGCCGAGGAGGCGGCATGAGCTCACGATCGCGCCGGCCCGCTCGTGCCGCCGGCCGGGCGCGGGTGTCCCGCAAGACGCAGGAGGCGGCATGACCGACGTGACGCGCGCCGAGTACGCCGTGATCGCGTGCGCGGAGCTCTTCCGCGGCGACGGCGAGATCCTTATCAGCCCCATGGGTTTCATCCCGAGTCTGGGCGCGAAGCTCGCGCGGCTGACGTTCGAACCCGACCTGCTGCTCACCGACGGCGAAGCCGCCCTCGTCACCGCGGACGGCGTCGTCGAAGGCTGGCAGCCGTTCCGGAAGGTGCTCGACACCGTGGTGCCGCACGGAAAACGGCACGTCGTGATGGGCGCGAACCAGCTCGACCGTGAAGGCAACCAGAACATCTCCGCCATCGGCCCACACGCGAAGCCGGCGAAGCAGCTTCTCGGCGTACGCGGCGGGCCCGGCAACACCGTGAACCACCGCACGAGCTACTGGGTGCCGCGCCACAGCCGGCGGGTGTTCGTCGACCGCGTGGACGTGGTGTCGGGCGTCGGCTACGCGCGGGCGGATTCCCTGCCGTACCACGACGTGTACCGCGTGGTGACCAACCTGGGGGTGCTCGACTTCGGCGGCACCGGCCACGCGCCGCGGCTGCTTTCCGTGCACCCCGGGGTTTCCGTCGAGGACGTCACCGCGGCGACATCGTTCCCGCTCGACACCACCGGCACCGACCGGACCCGCGCGCCCAGCGACCACGAGCTGCACCTCATCAGAGAAGTCCTCGACCCGAAGTCCTTGCGCGACAAGGAAGTTCCGTCGTGAGGACGGCGCTGACCGATCTCGTCGGCGTCCGCCACCCCGTCGTCCAGACCGGCATGGGCTGGGTCGCCGGCCCCCGCCTCGTCTCCGCGACGGCCGAAGCCGGCGGCCTCGGCATCCTCGCCTCGGCCACCATGACCTACGACGAGCTGGCCACCGCGATCAAGGAAACCCGGGCCCGCACCGAGAACCCGTTCGGCGTCAACCTCCGCGCCGACGCCGAAGACGCCACCCGGCGCGTCGACCTGCTCATCACCGAAGGCGTGAAAGTCGCGTCCTTCGCGCTCGCGCCAAACCGCGAATTGATCACCAAGCTCAAGGACCACGGCGTGGTCGTCCTGCCGTCGGTCGGCGCGGCCCGGCACGCGGAGAAGGTCGCTGACTGGGGCGCCGACGCCGTCGTCGTGCAGGGCGGCGAAGGCGGCGGGCACACCGGCGGCGTCGCCACGACGCTGCTGCTGCCCGCCGTGCTCGACGCCGTCGACATCCCCGTGGTCGCCGCGGGCGGCTTCTTCGACGGCCGGGGCCTGGCGGCCGCGCTCGCGTACGGTGCGGCCGGGATCGCGATGGGCACCCGGTTCCTGCTCACGCGCGAAAGCACCGTGCCCGACGCCGTGAAGCAGCTGTACCTGGACCACGACCTCGCCGGCACCGTCGTCACGCGCAAGGTCGACGGGCTGCCGCACCGCGTCCTGCGCACCGGCCTCGTCGACGCGCTGGAGAAGTCCGGCCCGCTCGCCGGGTTCGCGCGTGCCGCGGCGAACGCCGCCCGGTTCCGCCGGTCGAGCGGGCTTTCGTGGGCCGCGCTCGTGCGCGAGGGCCTGCGGCTGCGCACCAGCGGGCGGACGCGGGCGCAGGTGCTGATGGCCGCCAACACGCCGATGCTGCTGCGCGCAGGCCTCGTCGACGGCGACCCGGCGGCCGGGGTGCTGGCGTCCGGGCAGGTCGTCGGGCTGCTGCGCGACCTGCCCTCGGTGGCGGACCTGATCGAGGGGATCGTGGCCGACGCGGAGGCGATCCTGCGCCGCCTCGGCGACGGCCGTTGTGCTTGACTTCAAGGCATGATCTCGGAAAGCCGCTGCCCGGTCGCGGAGGGCGAGCTCGCCGTCCGCACCGGTGGCGAGGGCCCGATGCTGCTGCTCATCCCCGGGGGCACCGGCGGCGCGGACTCGCTGCGCGCGCTCGTCAAGCAACTGCAGACGGACCACACCGTGGTCACCTACGACCGGCGCGGCCACTTCGCCAGCACCGACTCCACCACGGGTCCGGTGCCGGTTTCCCGGCAGGCGGACGACGCGCTCGCCGTGCTCGACCACATCGGCGCCGGCCCGATCCCCGTGTTCGGCACCAGTGCCGGCGCGCAGATCGGCCTCGACCTCGTGGCCCGCCACCCCGACCGGGTGTCGGTGCTCGTCGCGCACGAACCGCCCGCGGTCCAGCTGATGCCGGACGCCACGGGCTGGCTCGAGGCCGCGAACGACCAGATCCGGCTGGCCCGTTCGGGTGACCTGATGGGCGCCGTCACGCGCTTCGCCGACGGCATCGCGGGCGCGGCGCTGCCCGATCTGCCCAACTTGCGCCTGCCGAACGAGGCCGACTGGCTGCGCTTGTTCGACCGCGAGCTCGCCGAGTTCTTCGACTACCTGCCTGACCTGCGCGCCCTGCGTCGCGCGAGCACCGAGATCGTGCCCGTCGCCGGCGAAGCCAGCCGCGGCCGTTACCACTACCAGCCGGCGAAGATCCTGGCGCTCGAGCTGGGCCTGCCGTTCGTCGAGGTCCCCGGCGCGCACCTGGCGCCGCAGCGCAACGCGCCGAAGTTCGCGGCCGCGCTGCGCGAACTGCTCGCGTCGGCGCAGGCCTGAGCGCTCACCACGTCACGGGCAGCTCGGCGAACGCCGTGTGCCCGACGTCGGCGCGCAACCGCAGCTCTCCGGCCGGCACGGCGAGGTGGAGATCCGGCAGGAGCCGCGGCAGGGCCGTGAAGACCGCCTGCAGCTCCAGCCGGGCCAGTGGCGCGCCGAGGCAGTAGTACGGGCCGTGGCCGAACGCGAGGTGGCCGGTGGCGTCGCGGTGGACGTCGAACTCGTGCGCGCCCGGGAACTCCGTCTCGTCGAGGTTCGCCGCGACCGCGCTCAGCAAGACGACGTCGCCCGCTTCGACACGGTGGTCACCGACGTCGAACCCGGCCGTGGCCCGGCGAGGACGGCCACCGTTCGGCGGGTGCAGGGGAAACCGGAGGATCTCCTCGACGGCGCCGGGCACCAGCGAGGGATCGGCCCAGACAGCCGCCCGGTGCGCGGGGTGGCAGTCGAGCAGCACGACACCCTTGTCGATCGCGGTTGTGGTGGTGACGTGGCCCGCGTAGAGCAGCAGCGTCGCGTACCGGGCGGCTTCGGCGGGCGGGACTTCGCGGACGAGCTCGGACAGCAGATCGTCCGCCGGGTGGCCGAGCTTGAAGCGAGCGACGTCGGCCAGATCTTCCCCGGGTGGGGCGCCGAGCAGCCGGCGGATCACCAGCTCGGGGAACGGGTCCGAGAACGCCGCGTGGAAATCGACAGGCGGGCCGCTCAGTTCCGCGAGCAGCCGCTCGGCCAGCGCGTCGACATCCCCGCGCAGCACAGCCAGACGCCGGGCTGCGAAGGCACCGCTGAGCAGGCGGCGCATCCGCCGGTGCTCGGCCGGGTCGCGGGCGGGCAGCGGCTCGAGCCGCGGGTCGGCGAAGAGCCGCTTGACCTCCGCGTGCCCGCGCACGACCCACGGCTCGCTCACGCCGCACGCACGCGGTTGCGGTAGACGAACACCGCCAGCAGCCCGGCGCCGATCACGGCGTAACCGACGGGCTTGCCCACGGCCAGGAACGTCGCGGTCGGCAGCGAGATCGCCAGCACCAGCAGCACGGCCGCGTGCACGGCCAGAACGCCGCCGAGCAGAGCGGTCATCACGGTGATCCCCCGGCGCTGGGCCGGCGCGGGCGCGGGACGGCCGGTGAACCGGAAGACCAGCAGCAGCAACGGCTTCCCGATCACCGCCGAGCCGACCAGCACGATCCCCACCGGCCCGGTGAGCACGGCGTCCTGCAGCTTCACCACGAGCTCGTTGCCGCCCGTGAGCCCGAGGACCACGAGCATCACCACGAACCCGGCGATCGCCACCACCCCGATCGGGTCCAGCCGGCGGCGGACGGCGAACTGCCCGACCGTGACGAGCAGCGGGATGGCCGCGGAGATCGCCAGCGCCACCACCTCGCTCCCCACGACGGGCTTCAGCAGCAGGTACACGACCAGCGGCAGCGCGATGTTCAGCACGAGGCTCGGCAGCAGCCGGCGCAGCAGTTCGGGTTTCACGAGCAGGTCCTCCCCTTCGGCGACTAGGACCTGCTCAGCGTGGCTTCCGGCGCCGCCTCACCGCGTCGGCGCCAGGGTGGGAAATCCTTCTCCACCCACGGGTCTACGCGGCCGCCGGCGCCGCCGAACGACGCCGCAGCAACCCGGCGCCCGCGGCCACGACCAGCAGCCACAGGAACGCCGCCGGCGCCATCGTCTCGCCCGCCAGACCCAGCGCCAGCGGGATCGCCAGGCCCGGGATCGCCGTCACGATCGCCCACCGGACACCGCGGCCCGCAGCGGAACCCGCCAGCGAGCCGATCACCGCGAACGCCGCGATGCAGCCGCACAGGAGCCAGCGCGTGGACGGTTCGAGAGGGCCCTCGGCGACGGACTCGACCGCATCGCCCAGCGCCCCCGCGAACGCGGCCAGCAGACCGGCGACCAGGCAGTGCAGGGGCAGCAGCAGGCGCGGTCCGAGGGCGTCGGCGGCCAGGTAGGGAATGCCGCCGAAGCCCTGGTTGAGCGACGTGCCCCAGAGAGTCGCGAGCAGGGCCAGCGCGGCGATCACCGTGAAGAACAGGCGGGCGCTCCACTCGGGGGTCGAGGCCATCGCGTCGGTGACGGTGAGGACGCCTTCGCCGAGCACGATGATCGTGAACAGGCCCAGCCGTTCGCCGAAGTGGACGGTGTCGAGGCGGGCCAGGGTCGGGTGCTGGACGGGGCCCTCGCGGTGCGCGAGCTTCGCGGTGATGCTGGCGACCAGCCGGTCGCCCGAGACGGCGAACGTGATCACCAGGTCGAGCGCCAGCCCCAGCGCCCACAGCCCGTAGCGCCACGGCGAGTCGACCCAGAGCGACACCACCCACGGCACCACGCCGAACCCCAGCTGCGCCACCGGCCAGTCGACGATCACGCGCACGCCGCCGCGGCGGCTCTCCCACACGCGGTCGGCCAGGGCGCGCACGGCGATGTAGGCGACGGCGAACACCTTCGCGTGGCTGCCGTGGATGTCCGACACCGACGCGGCCATGAACGCGAGGCCGGCCATCGCCAGCAGCACGGGCATCGTGTGGGCGGCGCCCTTCGCGACGTTCCCGTAGACCGTGAAGCACATCCACGCCGTCCAGAAAGCCAGGAAGCACACCACGTACAGCCCGACGTCGCCCCAGGACGTGCTGCCGTGCACCAGGTGCGCCAGCTGCGCGACCCCCGCCACGGCCACCAGGTCGAAGAACAGCTCGAGCCAGGACGCGTGCCGTTCCTCGCTCTTCTCGGTCGTGGTCATGGCGGACAGTATGGCCGCGGGATCTACACCCGAGGGTTGAAGACTCCCGCGCGTCCCGCCGATATCGTCGGCCGGGTGTCCGACGCACCCCTGAACAGCGCCGACCACCGCGTCCGGCGGGTGGTCTCGGTGCTCGTCCTGGTGCTGCTCACGGTGCTCGCGGCGAAGTCCGAACCGCAGCCCGCGCTGCACGGCCAAGGCCTCGGGGTGCTGCTCGGCCTGCTCGGCGTGCTGCTCGGCGGGGCGATGCTGATGTACGGCGTGCAGCAGTGGCGGTTGCCGGCGCCGGTCGAGATCGGCTCGTTCCTGCTCGTGCTGGCCAGCTCCGTGACGCTGGTGTGGCTCGAACCCAACGGCACAGGGTTCTTCGGCGGTTTCCTGCTGGCGGCCACGGCGTCGGCGCGGCTGGACCAGCGCAAGGGCACGATCGTCGCCGGCCTGAGCGCGGCCGCACTCGTGGCGGCGAGCCTGTTCGGGGCGCGCCACGAGGCCGTGCCGACGCTGCTGAGCGCGCTCGGCATGCTGGCGTTCTACCGGCTGGGGGTCTACACGCGGAAGCTGCGCGAACGCACCGAAGAGCTGGAGCAGACCCGCGCGGCCCAGGTCCGCGCGGCGGCGCTCGCCGAACGGCAGCGGCTCGCGCGCGAGATGCACGACGTGCTCGCCCACTCGCTGTCCGGTCTGCTGCTGCACCTCGAAGGAGCGCGGCTGCTGTCCGTCCACAGTGGAGCGGACCCGCGGCTCACCGACACCGTGGAACGCGCCCACCAGCTCGCGCAAAGCGGGCTCGCCGAGGCGCGCCAGGCGATCGGCGCGCTGCGCGGCGAGGACTTGCCGGGGCCGGAGCGGCTGCCGGTGCTGGCGGCGGAGTTCGAACGCGACACCGGGATCCCGTGCGAGGTCACCGTGAGCGGTCAGGCGCCGGAGCTGGCCGCGCAGACGCGGCTGACGTTGTACCGGGTTGCGCAGGAGGCGCTGACCAACGTCCGCAAACACGCCGACGCCGAGCGCGTCGACCTGCGGCTGAGCTACGAACCGAGCGGCACGCTCCTGACGGTCGAGGACCTCGGCCGCCCGGGTACGGCGCCCGGCGACCACGGCTACGGCGTGAGCGGCATGCGCGAACGCGCCGAGCTGCTGGGCGGGCAGCTCGACGCCGCACCGACCGGCACGGGGTTCCGGGTGAGCCTGTGGGCGCCGGCGTGATCCGCGTATTGGTGGCCGACGACCAACGCGTGGTGCGCGACGGCCTGTCGATGCTGCTCGGGCTGCTGCCCGGTGTCGAGGTCGTCGGCACCGCGGCCGACGGCGATCAGGCGGCCGAGCTGGCCGGGCGGCTGAAGCCGGACGTCGTGCTGATGGACCTGCGCATGCCGCGCTGCGACGGGATCGAGGCCACGCGCCGTATCCGCGGCCGCGACCACGACGTGCAGGTCGTCGCGCTCACCACGTACGCCGACGACAAGTCCGTGCTCGACGCGTTGCAGGCCGGCGCCCGCGGCTACCTCACGAAAGACGCCGGCGCCGACGACATCCGCCGCGCGCTGAGCCAGGTGACGCAGGGCGCCGCCGTGATCGACCCCGCGGTGCAGCACCACCTCGTGGACGCGCTCACGTCCGGCGCGCCCCGGACGCCGTCCGCCTCGGTGCCTGACGGCCTGACACCCCGCGAGGTGGACGTGCTGACGTTGATCGCCGACGGCCTGTCCAACACCGAGATCGCGCACCGGCTCTTCGTCGCCGAGGCCACGGTGAAGAGCCACATCAACCGCATCCTCGGCAAGATCGGCGCGCGCGACCGGGCGCAGGCCGTCGGGTACGCCTATCGTCACGGGCTGACTTCGGGGTGAGGCGGCCGTAGAGTCGGCCCATGGCTGAGGTGCTCGCGTGGCTGCTCGACTCCGACCCGGCGCTGCGCTGGCAGGTCGAACGCGACCTGGCGGGCTCACCGCCGGAGGTCTGGGAGGCGACGCGCGCCCGCGTCGCCACGGAGGGTTTCGGCGCGCGGCTGCTCGCCCTGCAGGACCCGGACGGCCAGTGGGCCGGCGGCGCGTTCTTCCCGGCCGAGTTCAAGGGCTCGCCCGAGGACGGTCAGCCGTGGACCGCGACCACGTGGTCGCTCAACGCCCTGCGCGACTGGGGCCTCGACGCGTCGGTGCTCGACGGCACGGCCGAGCTGCTGGCGCGCAACAGCCGGTGGGAGTACGAGAACCTGCCGTACTGGGACGGTGAGGTCGACGTCTGCATCAACTCGTGGACGCTGTCCAACGGCCTGTGGCTCGGCGCCGACGTCGACGGCATCGCCCGGTGGTTCGTCGAGCACCGATTGGCCGACGGTGGGTGGAACTGCCTCTGGGTGGAGGGGGCCGAGCGGTCATCCGTGCACTCGACCCTCAACGCGCTGAAAGCCTTGCTGGACCACGAGAAAGCCGGCGGCTCCGTGGACTCCGCCGGCTCTGTTGCCGACGCTCGCCACGCCGGCGAGGAATACCTGTTGTCCCGCAGCCTGTTCCGGCGGCTGTCCACGGGCGAGCCGATCGCGCCGTGGGTCCGGTCCTTCAGCTACCCGTTCCGCTGGTTCTACAACGTCCTCAACGCGGCCGACTACTTCCGCGCCGCCGCCCTGTTCGACGGCACCGCCCCGGACCCGCGGATGGCCGAAGCCGTCGACCTCATCCGCGCCGCGCGCCAACCCGACGGCACCTGGCTGCAGGCCCGCCGCCACCCCGGCGAGGTCTGGTTCGAGATCGACGCCCCGGCCGGCGAACCGTCGAAGTGGCTCACCTTCCACGCAACGCGGGTCCTCGATTGGTGGGACTCTCGCACACGCTGACAACCAGGTGATCGTTCACTCGTGCGGGTGCGAGGACCCGTCCGCCCCTGCCGGGGGTGGCTCGGCGGTGTAGGCCTGAGGGGGTCGCCGCCGAGGGGAGTTGGGCATGAAGCTGGGTCGGGCGCTCGTGCTGGCCGTGGTCGTCGCTGTTCCGCTCGCCGCGCCGGCCGTGGCGACGCCGCCGGACGCGGCCACGGCCGAGGTCGCGCAGGCCGTCCGGGCGGGCACGCTCGGCCAGGACCACGGGGTCGCCGACTCGTGCACCGGGGTCGTGCAGGGGCATCAGGTGGACCTCGGCTGCCTGACGAACGTCGTCACGCGCGACAAGGCGTCGGCCGATCCGCTCACCACCCCCGCGCCGGCCGGGTTCTCGCCCGCGGACCTGGCGCGTGCGTACCACCTGCCGGACGCGAAGACCGGCGAACGCGGCATGGTGACGATCGTCGGCATCGGCGCGTACCCGACGCTGGAGGCCGACCTCACGACCTACCGCAGCCAGTTCGGCCTCCCCGAGTGCACGACCGCCGACGGCTGCCTCAAGATCACCGACTACCACGGCGGTCCGCCGCTCAAGCCCGCCGACGGGCTCGGCGAGATCGAGGAGGCCTACGCCACCGAGACCGCGCTCGACGTCGACCTCGCCTCCGCCGCGTGCCCGATGTGCCGCATCACGATGGTCCAGATCCCGATGGACGTCGGGCGCCTGCTCAACGCCGTGCTGCTGCAGCTGCCCGGCCAGCTCGCGGACGACTTCGGCACGGCGGTGAGCTACGCGGCCAGCCTGCATTCGAGCGCCGTCAGCATGAGCTACGGCGTGCCCACCGGCCTGCAGGGCGACTACCTCGGCACGGGCGCGCCCGCCGTGGCGCTGCACCACCCGGGCATGGCCGTGGTCGCCGCGTCGGGTGACAAGGGCTATCTCGGCGGGCCGCAGCTGTGGCCGCAGGAACTGCCGTGGGTCACGTCGGTCGGCGGCACGTCGCTGAGCGGTTCCGGCGGCTCGTTCGTGCAGAAGGCGTGGGGCAGCCTCTTCACCCCGCACGGCGAACAGCAGCGCTGGGTCGGCGCCGGCAGCGGCTGCGCGCTCGACCTCGGACCCGCGCAAGGCCAGCCCGCCGCCATCGCCGCCAACTGCTCCGGCCACCGCGCGGGCTCCGACGTCTCCGCGGTCGCCGACCCGCTCACCGGCGTCGCCGTCTACCGCTCGTACGCGCCGAACAACGGCAAAGCCGGCTGGCTCGTCGTCGGCGGCACCAGCGCCGCCTCGCCCTTCGTCGCCGGCCTCTACGCCCGCGGCGGCCGGCTGTCCGGTGTGGACGGTCCGAACACCTTGTACAGTGCCCCTCCCGGCACTCTCGCCGACGTCTCCGCCGGCTCCAACGCCCAGCACGGCCCCGCCGACTGCGCGCAGTTCAAGCCCGTCGTCTGCTCCGCCGGCCCGGGCTGGGACGGCCCGACGGGCCTGGGCGTGCCGGTGGGGCTCGGCGCGTTCTAGCCGGCCAGCTTCGCGCGGATCACCGCCAGGTCAGCCCCGCTGACGCCGGCGTCGAGGAGGTAGCGCTCGGCGTCGAAGCCGTCGAGCACGGCCAAGAGCGCGCCTTGCGTTGTCGTACCGCGGTTCGCGAGGAAGGTCTCGATGAGCGGCCCCTGGTCCTCCCGGCCCAGCGCGGCGAACAGCGGCTTCACGGCCGCGGTGGACAGGTCGTAGTCCGCGGCGATCGCTGCGGGTTCCACGTCGGCGAGAGCCAGCAGCAGAAGGGCGACGAGACCGGTCCGATCGCGGCCCGCACCGCAGTGGAACACGACCCCGCCGGGCCCGGATCGGGCGAGCGCGGTGACGACGACGGCGCAGCGTTCGGCCTTGCGTTCGAGGAAGGGGCGGTAGTAGAGCGGGCTGCCGTCGAGCTGCTCTTCGTCGACGTACGCCCAGAACTCCACGTCGGCGACGTCGTCGAGCGGCACCTCGACGCGGTCAAGGCCGGCCGGCGTGGCGACGTCCGCGCCCGCGAACTGCGCCGAACCCGCCCGAGATCCCGCGATCTCGTCGGCGTTGCGCAGGTCGAGCACGGTCCGCAAGCCGTCCTCGTGCGCCCGGGCCCAGCCCTCGGCGGTGACGAACCGGAGGTCGCCCGAGCGGAAGAACGCGCCGTGGCGGGTCGTGCGGCCCGACGTGGTCGGCAGGCCGCCGAGGTCCCGCGTGTTGTGAAACCCTTCCCAATCCGGAACTCTGCTCGTGGTCATCAGCCGATCATGGCAGGCCTGGGTGCTCCGGCTCCCGGAAACAGCCGGAGCACCCAGGAAAGCGTCACACCGCCCGCACACCGTCCTGCCAGACTTCCCGGACGTTGGCCGCCAGGTTCGCGAAGTCGTACGGATCCCCCGCCACCACCACGACGTCCGCGCGCTGCCCCGGCGCGAGCAGGCCCAGCTCTCCGTCCATCCCGAGCAGGCGGGCGGCCGACGACGTCGTCGCCACGAGCACGTCGGCCGGGCTCATGCCGCACGAGCGCATCAGCTCCAGCTCCTCCAGGTTCGTCCCGTGCGGACCCACGCCGCTGTCCGTCCCCATCGCGATCCGCACCCCCGCGGCGACCGCGCGGCGCACCGAATCGGCGTGGACCTCCGCGACCTCCTTCGCCTTCTGCACCACGGCGTCCGGCAGCGAAGCGCCCGCCGCGGCCGCGCGGATGACGTTGACCGGCGCCACCAGCGTCGGCACGAGCCAGGTGCCGCGGGCCAGCATGAGCTCGATGGCCTCGTCGTCGAGGTAGATGCCGTGCTCGATGGAGCGGATGCCGGCACGCACGGCGTTCTTGATGCCCTCCGCGCCCTGGGCGTGGGCCATCACCGCGCGGCCCTGCATCTGGGCCTCGGTGACGAGGACGTCGAGCTCCTCCAACGTGAACTGCGAGTGCCGCGGGTCGTCGCGCGGCGACAGGACGCCGCCGGTGGTGCAGACCTTCAGCACGTCCGCGCCGGCGCGCAAGAGCGTCCGGGCCACGCGGCGCATCTCGTCCGGGCCGTCGGCCGTCGCGTCGGGGCGGCCGGGGTGCGGCAGCGACAGCGGAACGCAGTGGCCCGAAGGCATCCAGCCGTCGCCGTGGCCGCCGGTGGGGCTGATCAGGCCGATGGCGATCTGCAGCCGCGGCCCGGGGATCAGCCCGTCGGCCACGGCCTGCTTGATGCCGAGGTCGGCACCGGCCGCGTCGCGCACGGTCGTGATGCCGAGCTTGAGCGTGGTCCAGAGGTTCCGGGCGGCCTCGTAGAACTGGTAGGAGAACGGCTTCTGCACGCGCGGCAGCAGTCCCAGGTCGGACACCGTCACGTGCACGTGGCAGTCGAACAGGCCGGGCAGCAGCGTCGCGCCGGTGCAGTCGACGGACCGGTCGCCGTCGAGACCGGTGCCGACCTCGACGATCCGCCCGTCCTCCACCACCACGTCGGCCGGAGCGGGGGCGCTGCCGGTGCCGTCGAACACCGAGCCGCCGCTGAACACCGTGCGGGTCATACCGGTTCTCCTTGCTTCACGGGAACACCGGGCCGCGTCACGGCCCGTTCGACGCCGGCGGCCACAGCGAGCACGACGACGTTGGCCGCGAGCCCGATCAGGCCGACGTTCACGGTGCCGGCGAACTTCGTGTCGAAGAACGTCAGCCAGATGACCACGATCTCGCCGGCGATCAGCCCGGCGAGCACCGGGCCCTTGCCGACCGGCACCTTCTTGAGGAAGCCCAGCAGGTTGGCCGGCGCGAGCTGCACCGAGCCGGAGTACGTGAGCAGCAGCAGGTTCGCGAGCAAATCGGGCCGGAAAATGCCGAGCACCAACGCGAGCGCGCTCGCGAGCACGACCGTGCCGTGGTTGATCCAGAACTGCTTGCGTTCCCCGCGCACCCGCGCGATGTTGCGGGCCACCAGCGAAGAGATCCCGATGAGGATGCCGGCCGCGGGCACCATGGCCGTGGCGGTGGCCGCCACGACGACCAGCCCCGTGACCCAGCCCGGCAGCGCGTCCTTGCTCAAAGTCAGGAGCACGCCGTTGGGGTCGCTGGTCTTGTCCACCACCAGGATCGCGGCGAACCCGATGATCATCGGCAGCAGCAGGCACAGCTCGTAGATCGGCATCCACGTGTAGTTGCGCCGCAGCACCTTCGGGTCGCGCGCGGCCATCAGCGCGGGCCACGAGTGCGGCAGTGTCATGAGGCCGACGCCGATCGCGCTCACGAGCATGCTGGTGATGAACCACGTGTGGTCGTTGGTGCCGGCGTGGATGAACAGCTTCTCCGGGTGCAGCTGCTCGATCTTGTGGAACACGCCCGACACGCCGCCGGCGAAGTGCGCGGGCACCGCGATGATCAGCACCACGAGGACCACGAGCATGATCGCGTCCTTGAAGTACGACGTCGCGGCCACACCCCGCAGCCCGGCCCACAGCACGAACGCGACGATGAGCACGCTGCCGAGCACCATGCTCAGGTTGCCCGACGCCGCGTCGCCGGTCACCAGCCGCACGATCAGGCCGAGGCCGGTGATCTGCAGCTGCAGGTAGGGCAGCACGAAGATCACGCCGAGCACGGCCGAGAGCGTGCCGAGGAACTTGCTGGAGAAGCGGTCCTCGAGGAAATCGCCCTGGGTGAGGTACCCGCGTTCCTTGCCCATCCGCCACAGGCGTTTCGCCAGGAAGAACAGGACCACGTAGGCGATCGGCACGTAGGGCAGCGCGTACATCGCCGCGACGCCGCCGGAGAACGCGAGCCCCGCCATGCCGAGGAAGGTGAAGGTGGTGAACACCTCGCCGGCCTGCAGGAACCACATCGTGAGCGCGCCGAACTTGCGGCCGCCGACGGTCCACTCGCTCAGATCCGCCGCGGGCTTGCGCCGCCCGACGAAGCCGAGCACGCCGATGAGGACGATGCCGACGATCGTGAAGGCCAGGATCATCAGTCGTCACCCGCCCCGGCGCGCGCCATCATGCGCTCGCTCAGCAGCAGGGCCGGGGTGAACATGAGGCACCAGAAAGCGCCCCACACCAGCATCTTCGGCAGGCCGAGCCACAGCCCGGTGGAGTTGACGAACGGCAGGAACGGCATGAGGACCAGCGCGATCACCGGGATGATCGGCGGGAGGTGGTAGCTGCGCATGTGATCACGCTGCCAGGACCGCGAGCTGCCGGCACGCCAGCTCGGCCAGCAGGGTCGCGCCGTCGGCGAGCACCGAGTCGTCGAACGCGGCGCGCGGCGAGTGGTTGTTGGGCGCGCTGGCCGGATCGTCCGAGCGTGACGCGCCGAGGAACACGAACGCGCCCGGCACCTTCCCGAGCACCCGGGAGAAGTCCTCCGAGCCCGTCATCGGGTCTTCCAGCAGCTGGAACCGTTCCTCGCCGAAGACCTCGCGCACGGTGCCCGCGATGAAGTCATGGCCGGCGTCGTGGTTGACCAGCACGGGGTACTCGGCGTCGTAGGTGATCTCGACGTCCAGGCCGTGCGCGGCGGCGATGCCCTCGCACACGCGCACGACCTGCGCGCGGATACGCTCGCGCACCTCCGGGTCGAACGAGCGCACGGTGGCCTCGAACACCGCGTCGTCCGGGATCACGTTGCGGCGCGTGCCGGCGTGGAAGCTGCCGACGGTGAGCACGACCGGCTCGAACGCGCCGAACGCCCGGGTCATGCGGGTCTGGAGCGCGGTGACCATCTCGCACGCGGCCGGGATGGGGTCGCGCGAAGCCTCCGGCGCCGAACCGTGGCCGCCCGCGCCGACCACGCGCACCTTCACCGCGTCGGACGCGGCCATGAGCGGTCCGGGACGGCAGGTGAACAGGCCCCGCGCGTGGCGGGAAGCCGAAACGTGCAGCCCGTAGGCGGCGTCGACCTGGCGGCCGGACGCGGTGAGCACACCCTCGTCGATCATGTAGCCCGCGCCGTCGCAGCCTTCTTCGCCGGGCTGGAACATGAACACGACGTCGCCGGCCAGCCGGTCGCGGCGGCAGACGAGCAGCTGCGCGGCGCCGACGAGCCCGGCCGTGTGCAGGTCGTGTCCGCAGGCGTGCATGGCGCCGTCGATCTGGGAGGAGAACTCCTCGCCGGACGCTTCCGTCACAGGCAGCGCGTCCATGTCGCCGCGCAGCAGCACCGTGCCGCCGGATCCGCCACCGCCGCGCAGGACGGCGGTCACCGAGGACAGGTCGCGGCCGAGGCTGATCTCGAGGCCGAGGCCGTCGAGGGCCTGCAGCACTTTTTCCTGGGTGCGGGGCAGGTCGAGGCCGATCTCGGGGGTGCGGTGCAGCGATCGGCGGAGCGCGACGAGGTCGGGGCGCAGGGCTGCGGCGTCGGAGCGCAAGGACATGGGTCTCCCTCGCTGGAACATCGACATATGCTGGCCCGACGATGATGCGAGTGTCGAACGCTCCTGCCGGCCGGATCGCAGGAATCCGCCAAATCGGCGCCGCGTGGACGAAGGATCGGCCATGTTGAGCGAGAGCGACCTCAAACTCCTCGACGCGCTGCAAACCCGGCCGCGCGCGACGTGGGCCGTGCTGGGCCAGGCGCTGGGCATCGGCGCCGTGACGGCCGCACGCCGGTGGGAGACGTTGGTGTCGCGCGGGCAGGCCTGGCTGACCGCGTACCCGGGCGGCGAGCTGGTGGCGCAGCTGGCGCTGGCGTTCGTGGAGATCGACTGCGCACCGGGCGCGGCGTTGGCTGTGGCGCGGCGCCTCGCGGCCGACCCGCACGTGGCGACGGTGGAGTTCCTGGCCGGGCACTGCGACCTGCACATCCACCTCGTGGCGCCGTCGCTGCGCGCGATCTCCGACTACGTGCTGCACCGGTTGTCGGCGCTGCCTGGTGTCACGGCGACGCGCACGGTGGTGTCGCCGCGGCTGTTCACCGAGGGCAGCCGGTGGCGAGTTCGTGCGATCTCGCCGGGCGAGCGGGAAGCTCTGGTGTCGCCGTCGGCGCGATCGTCCGGACCTTTGCGCTTCGGCGAGCTCGACCAGGCGCTGATCCTGGCTCTCGGCGAGGACGCCCGCGCGTCGGCCGCTTCGCTGGCGGTGCAGCTGGGCGTGGGCGCGAGCACCGTCCGGCGCCGCCTCGACGCCCTGCTGGCCCGCGGCGCCGTCCGCCTGCGCTGCGAGATCGCGCGGCCCCTGTCCCCCGCACCCGTCACGGCGATGCTGTGGCTGCGCGTGCCGCCCGACAAGCTCGAGACGACCGCGCGGTCGCTCGCGATGCTGCCGGAGGTGCGCATGTGCGCCGCCCTCAGCGGGGCGGCGAACCTGATGCTGGTGGTGTGGCTGGGTTCCCAGCACGACCTGCTGCCGCTGGAGGGATCACTGGCGGCCAAGCTGCCGTGGCTGGAGATCGTCGACCGCGCCGTGACGCTGCGCGGGATCAAGCTCATGGGCCACCTGCTCGACGACGAAGGCCTCGCCGCCGGCCACCTCCCCTTGGACTTCTGGTCCCCGGTGACGAAAAACCCTTGACCGGTCCGGCGGGTGCGGGGGGATGTGGGAGGGAAGCGCCCGCCGGACCGGCAAGGAACCCGACCCGGCGAGTGGGGGGTGGGTGAAGGAGAGGGAACCTCGCCGAATCGGAGCTTTTTCGGGGTGGGGTCAGCCGGTTTCCGAAGCGGACACCGGCGGCACCGGCAGCACACCGGAGAACCGCCCGGAACCGGCCGCCCTGCCACCTCCGTCACACCACGACAGATCGGCAGCGGTGTCGCGCGCCGGATCCTCACGACCGTCGCGGTCGAAATCCTCTGTGTGGTAAGGGAAATTCATCACTGCTCCTGGGTCTTTCCGTGCTCCGGCGAGGTGAGGTGAGCCCGCGCAGCTCCCGCGCGAGGCACCGCACCGCGCCGGCGTTCCGGTCGCCCGAAGCGCAACACCCGGGTACCCACCCGACGGCGGCGGGCCGTGAACTCCGCGTGGCTCGGGGAAAACCGCATCTCGACTCCTCCGGTCACCCGGCCGAATCCCGGCCGGGGCGGGGTGGGGGCGGCCCGGGTCCCAGCGGTGTCCGAGCGAGACACCGCCCCGAGCCGCCCTCTCCCCTGGTCATTCCTTGCAGCGCTTGCCCGTGTTGATGCAGGAGACCACGCGGTTCATCTGCGACTGCGTCATGACGTTGGCGAAGTCGTCGTGGTCCGAACGGGGGTTGTGCTTCTCCTCGGGGAACGCGTCCACTTTGTACTGGCCCTTGACCTGCACGTCGTGCGGGATGTTGTAGACCAGGGTGATCTTCAGCTGCGGCACGGCCTTGAAGCCGCGCTTGCAGTTGCCGTTCGCGTCGGAGAAGACGATGTGCGTGCGGTGGTTGGCGCTGTCGATGTTCTTGCCGTCCCAGCAGTTCGGGAAGGCGTGGATGCGCTCGACCTTGCTGCCGGTGGGGCAGATCGGGTAGTGGTCGGTCAGGCGGTCTTCGAAGCCCGAGCACGTCCAGCTGGCGCGGGCGTTGGCGGGACCGTTGGCGCCTTCCTTCGCGTCACCGTAGAGCACACGCAGGAACCGCGGCATCGCCACGACCTTGCGCGCACCACCGCTGCCGAAGGACAGCGTCGCGGACACCACGCGCTGGATCTCGCCGTCGTTGCCGGCGACCTCGTTCGCGTCGTTCACGCCCGGGAGCTCGGCGGCCGCGCCGTTGTCCTGCTTCTGCTTCTGCTCCGTGGCGCTCTCGCCGGCGGCCGGATCGCTGTTGGCGCCGCCGTTGTCGAGGCCCGTGCTGTCGGAGTCCTGCACGGCGCAGCCCGCGAGCGCGGCCGGGTCCTCCGGCTTCACGCCCTGCTCGGTCATCTTGTCCGAGATCTTCTTCAGCGACGCGGACCGCTTGCTCTTCAACGAGTTCAGCACCGCGGCCGAATCCTGTCCGGCCTCGACCTGCTTGTCGGCCTGGTCGACCTGCGCGTCCATCGCGTCGAGCTCGGTGTTCACCGCGTCCATGGCCGCGTCGGGCACGTCGGGCAGCTCGCTCACCACGTCGGGGCACTCGACCTGCGGCGCGGCGGCGTCCTTGGCCGCGCCGGCGCGGTCGGCGGCCACGTCGTCAGCCGGCGGGGAGGCTTCCGAAGACGCCGGGGCTTCTTCCTCGTCGCCGGTGTCGATGCGGACCACCGGCCAGTAGTAGGTGGACTTGTCGCCGTTCTTGCACGTGGTGCCGGCCTTGGCGAGGCTGCGGTTGGTCGAGTCGGCGTTGGTGGAGAGGTTGCCGACGTAGTCGTGCAGGTGCTGGGCGCCGTTGCGCACACCCGGCTGCGCGATGAAGTTGTCGGGGTTGAAGTGCCCGTTCTCGTTGCGTCCACAGTCGACGGTGAACGTGCCGCGCGCGCCGCGGTTCTGCGCCCGGCTCACGTTCGAGCCCTTCGGGACTTTGTTGATGTCCAGGAAGAACGACTTGTCGGCCGGGTCGGCGCCGGCGCGGTCGGGCTCGCCGGACGTGGCGTTCACGGCCAGCGCGCCGACCGCGAGGGCGAGGCCGAGCGCACCGGTGGCGATCGTGACGCGCTTCGCCGACCGGTGCCGGGGATGGTTCCTGGTCATGGTGCTGTGCTCACCTCGTTCGATCCTCCGGGCGCGCCGAACTACGGCCGCGGCCCGGGTGTGAACTACTTGGAGTCGAGATGCTCGGCAGCTCGGATGCGGGGGAATCCGGTGCCGGCACTGGGGAATACGGACGGGAAGGCGAAGTGGTTCAAAAAGAAATCGCCGCGTTATCCGCACGTGATCGGGAAGCCAGTCGTACGGTCCACAAAGGACAGAGCATTTCCCCAGCGGGGAGGCTCAGCGGTCGACGACCACGAGCAGCGTGCCGTCGTCGGCCCGGACCTCGAACCGCGTGATCTCGTCGGCGGGCAGCGACGTGCCACCGGTCACGTGCAGCGGGTCGGGCGAGCCCGCGATCCCGTAGCCCTTCGCGGGCACGGACCAGCCCGTGACCGTGCGGATGTCGCCGGAGGAGGAGATGGCGAGCAGCTGGCAGTTCATCGGTCCCGCGACGCCGCTCAGGTCGAGGTCCACGGAGCTGCCCCACTCGCGCGGGGTCACGGTCACCCGCGCGGTCACGGCCGAAGCGCCCTGACCCGACGACGTGCCACCACCGGGCGCGGACAGCGAGGAGGACGGCGCCGGCGGAACCGACGTCGGCGCGGCCAGGCTCACGGAGGGGCCGGCGGCGTCGGCCGGGCGCACCGCGAGCGTCACGAGCGGACCCGCCACGACGAGCGCGGCCGCGGCCGCCGCGGCGACGAGCCCGATGCGCCGGCGCCGCTTGCGCTTCACCGTCGCCTCGGCCATCAGCGCCCGCAGCACGCGCGGACCGGGCGCCAGCGTGCGCCCGGGCGTGACCGGTACCGGCGGCTCCGGCCAGTTCTTCTTCACGAGGTCGAGCACGTCGGGCAGCTGGTGCAGCTCGACGAGGTCGAGCTGGCAGTGCGGGCAGTCGAGCAGGTGTTCCTCGAACCGCGTGTTGTCGGCCTCACTGAGCACGCCGAGCACGTACGCGGCGAGGTCGGTGTGCGGGGACCCGGCCACCGTCACCTCACCCCCGCTCGCGCATGGCCTTCCGCAGGGCGCGGACGGCGTGGTGGATTCGCGACTTGACGGTGCCGGGCGGCACCCCCAGGGTGGCGGCGACCTCGTTCACGGTCCGGTCGGCCAGGTACGTCTGCTGCACGGCCTCCCGGTGCTCGGGCGAAAGCCCTTGCAGCGCCTCGTAGAGGATCATGGCCGCCACGGTCTTGTCCGACTCGTCGGACACGAACACGGCGTCGGACTCGATCTCCTCGAGCTCCTGCGGACGGACACTGCGGCTGCGCCAGCCGTCGATGACGATGCGCCGAGCGACGGTGAACAGCCACGCGCGCAGCATCGCCGGCCTCCGGTCGAGCTTGTCGGCATTGCGCCACGCCTTGATCAACGTCTCCTGCACCACGTCCTCCGCCCACTGCCGGTCGTGACCGGTCAGGCGCAGCGCGAAACCCATCAAGGCTCCGCCGAACTCTTGGTACAACGCTTTGGCCAGGTCGTCATGAACTCCGGGGTTTTCGGTTTCATGATCGTCCGTCGGGCTCAGCGTTCGATTGTGCCGTCCCACGCGGGCCATCTTTGTGGCAACGGCACCATTTCGTCCAGTACCAAAATCACGGGCTTTGGTCACGAAAGTTTTTTGAACCGTGTCGAACCCGTGTCCGTATCCACCGTCGAAGACCCCGACAAAGCGTCGTTCCCCCGCGACGCGCCGCATTCACCCTGGGCTTACTGTCCACAGTGGATCAACTGCGCCCTTTTCCCGTCGTTCCCCCGCGACGGTGCGCAGTTCCGCCCCCTGGAGGAAGCCGTGAACCGCTTGTTCCGCACAGCGGCACCGCCCGCTGTGTGCCTGGCCGCATTCACAGTGTTGACCGCATGTCAGTCCGGAACCGCTCCCGGTGGCTATTCCGCGAGCGCAGGCTCGATGACCATGCCGATGGAGATGCCGGCCGACCAGACCGACCCGGCGAAAGCCGCCTTGCGTGCCGCGCGCGCGTTCGACCTCGGCCCGGTGGTCGTGGACGGAAGCGGTTTCGCCGTCTACCGCTACGACCGCGACAGCGCCAAGCCGTCTCGTTCCCGCTGCGACGACGAGTGCGCGCAGAAGTGGCTGCCCGTCCGCGCGAGTGGTGACGTGAAGCTCACCGGCATCGACCGTGACCTTGTGGGAAGCGTCACGCGCTCCGACGGCACGGACCAGGTCACCCTCGCCGGCTGGCCGCTCTACCGCTTCACCGGCGACGAAATGCCGGGTCAGACCGCCGGGCAGGGCGCCGACCGCGCGTGGTTCCCGCTGTCGCCCGACGGCCGCAAGATCGAGACCACCACCGACACCTGGCGGACCGATGCGTTCCGGATCTGAGCTCGCCCGAAGGTTCGTCCGCGTCGTTGTCGTGCTGCTCGCCGCCCTCGTGGTGCTGCAGCCGGCCCCCGCGTCCGCCCAGACCGGCACCGACGCCGGCGACCAGCTGCTGCTCGTGAAGGTGCGCCAGGCCGGTCTGTGGGAGATGCCCGCCGGGACCTGGGCCGAAACCCGCGGCGCGAGCCCGAAGGTGCGGGAGGTCGGCGCCGCGATCATGGTCGACCACGGCCGGCTCGACGTGATGACACGCCAGCTCGCCGCGAAGCTCAACGTCGCGCTGCCCGCCGAGCCGTCGGCCGAGCAGATGGGCTGGCTCAACGAACTGCAGAACGCCCCCACCCCGCAGGACTTCGACCGCATCTTCGCCAACCGCCTGCGCGCGGCCCACGGCCAGGTGTTCGCCGTCATCGCACAGGTCCGCGCCGGTACGCGCAACCCCGAGATCCGCGCATACGCGACCGTCGCGAACCAGGCCGTGCTGCGGCACATGACACTGCTGGAGAGCACCGGTTTCGTGGACTTCACCGCGTTGCCGCAGGCCAACGTGGCCAGTTCCGCGGCGCCCGCGGGCGCCGCCCTCGACCTGCGGACCGGCGACATCCTCACCGGCGCCCTGCTGATCCTGCTGGTCGGCGGCGCGACGCTGCTCGGGATCCGTTACCTCAAGTCCGGCCGCCTGCGCGGCGGCCGGCTCCGCCCGAACTCAGGAGAAACCCATGGTTGACACCGTCCACGAGGCGGTGACCACCCTCGCTCAGCAGTCCACCGACCCGGCCGCCCGCGGCATCGCGGCGCTCTCGGCGAGGCTGTCGTACGCGTTCATGTGCCTCACGCTGTGCTGGGGCGTGCTCACCGCCACGGGCTGGGTGCGCTCGGTCACCGGCCGCAAGGCCCTGCGCAGCGGCCACCTCACCCTGGCGACGCTCACGCTCTCGTTCGGCTGCCTGCACGCGCTGGGGTTCCTCTACCTCACCGTGAACCCGTTCTCGCTGGCCTACATCACGATCCCGTTCATGCCGGGCACGCTCGCCCGGCACACGTTCGGCATCGTCGGTCTGGAGCTGATGCTGGCCATCGCGCTCACCACGTGCGTGCAGCGCTGGACGTCGTACCGGCGCTGGCTGTGGCTGCACCGGCTGGCCTACCCGGCCGTCGCGCTGACCGCGTTGCACGCGTTCTTCGGCGCGATCGCCAACGGTCACCTCGCGACGTTGTGGCTCGTCGGCATCACGCTGCTCGTCCCCCCGGTCACGCTGTCGCTGCTGCGGTTCCTGCCGCCGCGGACGCTCGAGCGGATCGGGCTAGTCGAGGAGCAGGTGGCGTGAAACTCCCCGGCAGCGGACCGCGCGTGAGCGTCGACAACGACCGGTGCGAGCTCTACGGAATCTGTGCGATGGAGGCCCCCGGCCTCTTCGACCTCGGCCGGGACGGGCGCCTGCGCTTCCGCAAGCGCCTGCTCGAGCCCGAAGACATGACCCAAGCGATCGCCGCGGCACGCGTGTGCCCGATGCAGGCGGTCGTGCTGAGAGGGGAACTCGATGGCTGACGGCGACCGGATCGTCATCGTCGGCGCAGGTGTCGCCGGCCTGCGCGCGGCGGAACGACTGCGTGAGCTCGGCTTCGACGGCGAGATCGTGATGGTGGGCGACGAGGCCCGCCGCCCGTACCACCGGCCGATGATCTCGAAGCAGCTCGTGATGGGAGCGGCGCGGCCACCCGACACCACGCTGCGGGCCTACGGCGACCTCGACGTCCACTGGCGGCTCGGCACGCGGGCGACGCACCTCGACACCGTCGAGCGCGTCGTGCACCTGCCCGGCGGCGAATCGCTCTGGTACGACGGGCTCGTGCTGGCCACCGGCGTCGTGCCGCGGCACCTGCCCGGCTCGCCGCGCCACGACCCGCGCGTGCGGGTGCTGCGCACGATCGACGACGCGCTGGCCGTGCGGCACTGCCTGCACGCGAGCAACAAACCGGCCGTGGTGATCGGCGGTGGCCTGATCGGCAACGAGTTCGCCGCGAGCATGCGCCACCTCGGCCGCGACGTCACGCTCGTCGGCCACGCGAAGGCGCCGCTGCACCGCTTCGGCAACCGGATCTCCGACGCGGTGGTGAAGCTGCACAAGGAACACCGCACGAAGCTGGCGATGGGCTCGGAGGTGCGGCACTGGATCAGCACCGACGACACCGTCGGACTGCACCTGACGAACAACAAGCTGCTCGTGGCGAGCTGCGTCGTGCTCGCGATCGGCAGCGTCCCGGCGGTCGACTACCTGCGCGGCTCGGGTCTCGACGTCGAGGACGGCGTGCTGTGCGAGCCGACGCTGTTCGCCGAGGGCGCCGACGACGTCGTGGTGGCCGGTGACCTCGCGCGCTGGCCCAACCTGCGCTTCGACGAGGTGCCGCGCCGCGTCGAGCACTGGATCAACGCCGTGGAGTCGGCGCGGGCGGCCGCGGAGAACCTGATCGCGGGCCGGTCGGCGGCCACTCCGTTCGCGCCGCTGCCGCGGGCGTGGTCGACGCTGTATGACGTGCGGCTGCAGATGGCGGGCCTGCCGGCGCTGGGCGAGGACACCGTCTCGCTCGCCGACGGCATCACCGGGTTCATCCGCGCGGGACAGCTCGTGGGCATCACGGCGTGGGACAAGCCGCGCGCGATGCTCGACTGGACGGCCGAGCTCGACCGGCGGCTGCCGGTGCCGCAGTACACACCGGCGGCCGCCCCCGAGCCGGTCGAGACCTGGCCCGACGACGAACAGTTCGACACCGACGAGCGGTTCGACACGCAGGAGTTCTACGCGGAGTTCGCCGACGAGCTCGGCACGGTCCAGGACTACGCGCGGTGAGAGCCGGGGGTCGCCGCGCGCGGCGGCTGCCCCCTCCTGCCGGTCACCACGCCGTCCCTGCGGCTGGACGGTGTGGTGGCCGGCCCTTCAGAGCCGTTCGACGATGGTGACGTTGGCGGTGCCGCCGCCTTCGCACATCGTCTGCAGGCCGAACCGCGCGTCGCGGCGTTCGAGCTCGTGCAGGAGCGTGGCGAACAGCTTCGTGCCCGAAGCGCCGATCGGGTGGCCGAGCGCGATGGCGCCGCCGTTGACGTTCACGCGGTCCGGGTCGGCGCCGGTCTCGTCGAGCCACGCGAGCACGACGCTGGCGAACGCCTCGTTGACCTCGAACAGGTCGATGTCCCGGATCGTCAGGCCGGTCTTGCGCAGCGCGTGCGCGGTCGCCGGGATCGGGCCGGTGAGCATCCACACCGGATCCGCGGCCCGCACCGACAGGTGGTGGATGCGTGCCTTGGGCTTCAGCTTGTGCTCCCGCACGAACGCTTCCGAGGCGAGCAGGGTCGCGCTCGCGCCGTCGGAAAGCTGGCTGGAGACCGCGGCGGTGATGCAGGAGCCTTCGGAAAGTGGCTTCAGCGCGGCCATCTTGGCGAGGCTGGTGTCGCGACGGGGACCTTCGTCCACGCGGAAGTCACCGTAGGCCACGAGTTCGGCGTCGAAGCGCCCTTCGTCGATGGCGGCGGCCGCGCGTTCGTCGCTGCGCAGCGCGAACTCCTCCAGCTGCGCGCGCGAGAGGTCCCAGTGGCGCGCGATGAGATCGGCGCTGCGGAACTGCGAGACCTCCTCGGCGCCGTAGCGCTCCTGCCAGCCCTTCGAGCCCGAGAACGGGTCGGGGAACCCCAGCTCACGCCCGGCGAGCATCGCCGAACCGATCGGCACGGCCGACATGTTCTGCACCCCGCCCGCGAGCACGAGGTCGGCCGTGCCGCTGAGCACCGCCTGCGCGGCGAAGTGCACGGCCTGCTGGCTCGAACCGCACTGGCGGTCGACGGTCACGCCCGGCACGTGGTCGGGGAACCCGGCGGCGAGCCACGCGGTGCGCGCGAGGTTGCCGGCCTGCGGGCCGAGCGTGTCGACGCAGCCGAGGATCACGTCGTCGACCAGTGCCGGGTCGATTCGCGTCCGGTGCATCAGCGCCCGGATCACGTGCGCGCCGAGGTCCCCGGGGTGCACCGCCGAGAGCGCGCCGCCGCGCCGGCCGACGGGCGTGCGCACGGCGTCGAGCACGTAGGCCTCAGCCACGGCGCCTCCTGCGGGTCGCGATGCCGTCGAGCAGGATGCCGAGGTACTGGTCGGCGACGTCGTGGGCGCTCAGCGCGCCTTCGGGGTTGTACCAGCGCACGGCGACCCAGACCGTGTCGCGGATGAAGCGGTAGACGAGCTCCACGTCGAGGTCCGGGCGGAAGACGCCGGCCTCGACGCCGTCGGTGAGGATGCCGTTCCAGAGCTTGCGGAACTCGGCGTTGCGGTCGTTGAGGTAGGCGAAGCGCGGCAGCTGCATGAGGTGCTGGGCTTCGTTCTGGTAGATCGCGACCTCGGCGGGGCGGCGGTGGATCGAGTCGAACGACGCGACGACCACGGCTTCCAACGTCTCGCGCGGGCCTTTGCGCTCCGCGACGATCTCGGCGTAGGCCCCGAAGAGCTCGTCGAGGAAGCCGGACAGGATCTCGTCGGCCATCGACTCCTTCGAGTCGAAGTGGTGGTACAGGCTGCCCGACAGGATGCCCGCGGCATCGGCGATGTCGCGGACCGTGGTGGACACGTACCCGCGCTCGGCGAACAGCTTCGCGGCGAGCGCGAGCAGCTCGGCTCGCCGGGATCCGGGGGCGTTCTTCACTCGTTCCACCTCACGCGTGCTGGGCACTGACCGACACCACCTCGCCGGTGAGGTACGAGGCGTACTCACTGGCCAGGAACACCATCACATTCGCCACCTCCCACGGCTGCGCCGCCCTCCCCGAGACCTCGCGCGCGGTGAGCTCGGCGAGCAGCTCGTCGCTGGTCACCTTCGCGAGGTTGACGTGCATCGCGAGGCTGGGCGCGACGGCGTTCACGCGCACGTCGTAGGGCGCGGCGTCCACGGCGGCGCAGCGGGTCAGGGCCATCACGCCGGCCTTCGCGGCGGCGTAGTGGGCCTGGCCCTCCTGCGCGCGCCAGCCGAGCACACTCGCGTTGTTCACGATGGCGCCGCCGGATTTCTGCACCGCGAACCGGCGCAGGGCCGCGCGCGTGGCCCGGAAGGTGCCGGTGAGCGTCACGTCGAGCACGCGCGACCACTCGTCGTCGGACATGTCGAGCAGCGAGCAGGTGCCGCCGAGACCGGCGTTGTTCACGAGCACGTCGAGGCGGCCGTAGTGCTCGACGGCGGTGTCGATGAGGTGCTGCACGTCTTCTTCGTGCGTGACGTCGCAGGGCACGCCGGGCACGCCGAGGTCGGTCGCGGTCTCCTTGAGACGGCGTTCGTGGCGGTCGCTGATGAGGACGTTCGCGCCTTCTTCCAGACAGCGTTTCGCGGCGGCGGAGCCGATGCCGGTGCCCGCTGCCGCGGTGACCACGACGACCTTGTCCTTGAGCAGGTTGTTGCCACGCGGGTACTTCGGGACGGTGATCACGGGCGGGCCTCCCGGGGCAGGCCGAGCACGCGCTCGGCGATCACGGTGCGCTGGATCTCGTCGGAGCCGCCGTAGATGGTGTCGGCGCGGGAGAAGAGGAACAGGCGATGCCAGCGGTCTTCGGTCGCGATCAGGCCCGCGGCGCCGCGCACGAGCATGGCCAGCTCGCCCAGCTTGCGGTGCCAGCCGGCCCAGACCAGCTTCGCGACGGACGCGGCGCCGGGCCCGTCGGGTGCGCGCAGGGCGTGCGCGTGCATGACTTCGAGGCCGACCCACGCCCGGGCGATGGCTTCGGCGATGTGCGGATCCGTTGCCACGCCGGACGTTTCGGCCAGCTCCGTGATCGCCTCCAGCTCCCGACGGAACCCGACCTGCTGCCCGAGCGTCGCGACGCCGCGTTCGAACCCGAGCAGCCCCATCGCAACCCGCCAGCCGTCACCGGGCGCGCCGACCACGAGGTCCTTGGCGGTGCGGGCTTCGGTGAAGAAGACCTCGTTGAACTCGGCCGTGCCGGTGAGCTGACGGATCGGCCGGAGTTCCACGCCGTCCTGGTGCATGGGGATGAGCAGGAACGACAGCCCGTGGTGGCGTTTGCTGCCCGGCTCGGTGCGGACGAGCGCGAAGCACCAATCGGCGACGTGAGCGAGGGAAGTCCAGACTTTCTGGCCGGTGATCACCCACTCGTCGTTGCGGAGCCGGGCTTTCGTGGCGACCGCGGCGAGGTCGGACCCCGCGCCGGGTTCGGAGTAGCCCTGGCACCACAGCTCGTCGACGGCGAGGATCTTCGGCAGGAACCGGCGTTGCTGCGCTTCGGTGCCGAACGCGATGAGCGCCGGCCCGAGCAGCTCCTGCCCGAGGTGCCCCACCCGCGCGGGCGCGTCGGCGCGGGCGTACTCCTCGTGGAACGCGACCTGCTGCTCGATCGTCGCGCCGCGCCCGCCGTGCGCGGTCGGCCAGCCGATCCCGTTCCACCCGGCGGCGCCGAGTTTCCGTTCCCAGGCGCGGCGTTCCGCGAAGGCTTCGTGCTCACGGCCTGGCCCGCCGAGGCCTTTCAGCTTCGGATCGAGGTGCTCGGCCAGCCAGGTGCGGATCCGCGTCCGGAACTCGTCCACCGCGTTCTCCTCTCTGGCCCCGGGGCTCGTCAGTAGGTTACCCTACCAAGCACTTGCTAGGGAGGTCTGCGATGACGCTGACGGTCCCCGCAGCACTCGACGCGGCCGCGGAGCGGGACCCCACGGGCGAAGCCGTGGCCGACGGCGACGTCCGGCTGACGTGGGCCGCGCTGCGCTCCCGCGTGCGGGTCTTCGCAGGCTTCCTGTCTTCCCACGGCGTTGGCCTCGGTGATCGGGTCGCGGTGTGCTCCCCCAACACTTGGCACTGGGTCGTGGCCGGCCTGGGCGTGCTGTACGCGGGCGCGAAGCTCGTTCCGGTGAGCACCCGGTTCACCGCGCGGGAGACGCTGGATGTGCTTTCTCGCGCCCGGGTCTCGGGTTTGGTGATCACGGGCCGGTTCCTCGGCACTTCGCGGCTGGCCGCGTTGGACTCCCTGCCACCGCTCGTCGTGCGGGTTCCTGTCGAAGGCGCAGAACCTCCGGTGCCGGGCGTCGTCGAATGGTCCGATGTGGACGGCACTTGCGATGCGGCGGCGGTGACCCCGGACGACGTCAGCGACATCCTCTTCACCTCCGGCACCACCGGCCGCAGCAAAGGCGCCATGAGCGCACACCGTCAAGCCCTCGGAGTGGCGGCCGCGTGGGCTTCGTGCGCCTCTCTGTCCGCACAGGACCGGTACCTGGTGGTGAACCCGTTCTTCCACAGTTTCGGTTACAAGGCCGGCATCCTGGCCTGCGTCCTGACGGGCGCGACGATCGTTCCGCAACGCGTCTTCGATGTTGTTACGACGTTGCAGCTGATCGAACAGGAACGCATCACCGTGCTCCCCGGCGCCCCGACCGTCTACCAAATGCTCCTGGACGCCCCCGGCCGCTCACGCCACGACCTGTCCACTCTGCGCCTGGCCGTCACGGGTGCAGCCACCGTCCCCGCGTCGTTGGTGACCCGCATGCACTCCGACCTGGGCTTCGACACGGTGCTCACGGCCTACGGCCTGACCGAAGCCGTCGTCGCCACCATGAGCCGGCCGACCGATCCGCTGGACGTGATCGCCCACTTTTCCGGCCTCCCCACGGCCGGCATGGAAATCCGCCTCGGCGCCCACGACGAGATCCTCCTGCGCGGCCCCAACGTCATGCTCGGCTACCTCGACGACCCGGCCGCCACCGCGTCCGCCATCGACCCCGCCGGCTGGCTCCACACCGGCGACGTCGGGTACTTGTCCCCCGATGGCCACCTCCGCATCACCGACCGCCTCAAGGACCTCTACGTCACCGGCGGCTTCAACGTCTACCCCGCCGAGGTCGAGCAGGTGCTCGCCACCCACCCCGCCATCGCCGACTCCGCCGTCGTCGGCCACCCCGACCCCCGCCTGGGCGAGGTGGGCCGCGCCTACATCGTCCCCCGCCCCGGCGCCGCCGTGTCCGCCGAGCAGGTTTTGGCTTACTGCAAGGAAAAACTGGCGAACAACAAGGTTCCGCGCTCGGTCGAGTTCATGTCCGCCCTCCCCCGCAACCCCTCGGGCAAGGTCCTCAAACGCCTTCTGCGCGACGCCCCACCCGACCCCGCCCCTGCTACGCCCACCACCCCGGTCCCACCACAGGAGCGCCCGCATGCCTGAGTCCTCGCACCGGGCGTGCCGGCCATCACGGCCACGCCGCGCAGACCCGACGTCCTCCAGTCGGCACTTCGCATGTCCTAGGCCGCCAGACGAACCCCGCCGTCCCATCCCCACCGCGAACCGGCCCGCTGGGTGGAATCCCGAGGAGCTCACCCATGCCTGAAGCCCTCGACAACCACTGCGTCTCCATCGCCCTCGCCACGGGATCGGCCCGGCCCACCGCAACGGCGCGAACACCGATGCCGGAAACCCTCCACCAACACCACGGCGCCACCATCCTCGTCACCGCGAACCGGCCGACCCACCACATCCGGCGAAGACCGCACCGATGCCCGAAGACGTGCGCGCACACCGTGGCCCGATTCGCTTCTGACTGTGAACCCACCACAGCAATCGGAAATCAGAATGGCTGAAGAAGCGCACGAAAGTCGTGTCCTTGTCCCCATTCTCGCCGCGGACCGGGCCCACCACCGCAACCCGGGAGACCACAATGACTCACGACGCGCACAAAAGTCGCGTCCTCATCCCCGTCCTCGCCGCGGACCAGGCCAACCACCGCAACCCGGGACACCACAATGACTCACGACGCACACAAAAGTCATGCCCTCATCGCCATCCCCGCCGGCTACGGGGCCGACCACAGCAATCGGGGAGGACTCACCGATGTCTGAAGTCCTCTACGAACGCCGCGGCCCGACCGCCATCGTGACCATGAACCGGCCGGAGTACCGCAACGCCCAGAACTCCGCGATGACCTACGCCCTCGACGATGCCTTCACCCGCGCCGTCGAAGACTCCGACGTCAAGGTCATCGTCCTGGCCGGCGCGGGCAAGCACTTCTCCGCCGGCCACGACATCGGCTCCCCCGGCCGCGACGCCGACGTCTCGTTCCCCCGCCGCGCAGTGACCTGGTGGGACCACGTCGACGCCCCCGGCGCCGACCAGCGCTTCGCCCGCGAATCGGAGGTCTACCTCGGCATGTGCCGCCGCTGGCGCGACCTGCCGAAGCCCACCATCGCCGCCGTCCAAGGCGCCTGCATCGCGGGCGCCCTCATGCTCGCCTGGACGTGCGACCTCATCGTCGCCTCCGACGACGCCTTCTTCGCCGACCCCGTGGTCCGCATGGGAATCCCCGGCGTCGAGTACTTCGCCCACCCCTGGGTCCTCGGCCCGCGCGCCGCCAAGGAAGTCCTCTTCACCGGCGCCCGCTTCTCCGCCGACCAAGCCCTGACATGGGGTATGGTCAACCGCGTCGTCCCCCGCGCTGCCCTGGAATCCGAGGCTCTGTCACTGGCCGCCCAGATCGCCGAGATGCCCCGCTTCGGCCTCGCGCTCGCCAAAAAAGCCGTCAACCAAGCCGAAGACCTCATGGGCCTGCGCAACGGCATGGACTCCGCATTCGCCCTCCACCACCTCGCCCACGCCCACAACGCCGAAACCACCGGCGACTCCCTCGGCGGCCACACCGCCCACTCCATGCGCCACCCCACACCGCCAACGCCCGTCGCTGCGCCAACCCCCGCCGCCCACGCCACCTCAGGCGCCACGAGCCCCGACCTCACAAATCACGGCCCCACAAGCAACACCGGTCCCGCATCCGCAGCCCACCCCACGTCAGCCTTCATCACCTCAGCCTTCACCAGCCCGGATTCCACCGACCACGCCACGAATCCCGGCATCTCGAGCAACACCAACCCCGAATCCGCTGGCCACCCCACGGATCACGGCACCGCAAGCAACATCGGTCCTGATTCCTCTGGCCTTCCCCCTGACCACCGCCCTACGGCCGTCGCCAATCCCACCGGCCAGCCCACGGGTCGCCGCAGCGCCAGCAAGACCAGTCCCGAACCCCCTGGCCCTACCACAGACCGACACCCTCCAGCCGTTACGAATCCCGAACCAGCCGCCCACCCCACGGATCAGCGCAGCGCCAGCAACACCAGTCCCGAATCCTCTGGCCCTCCCAGAGATCACCGCCCTTCAGGCGTCACCAGTCCCGAATCCGCCGGCAGCCCCACAGATCACGGTGCCGCAGGCAGGACCGGTCCTGAACCCACCGGCCAGCCCACGGGTCGCCGTATCCCAAGTAACGCCAGCGCCGAATCCGCCGACTGCGCCACGGCCCGCCGCAACTCGGCCGGCCTCGGACCCGAGCCCGCTGGCGGTGCGGCCGAAAGCGGAGCGTGAGCCCAGTGGACCTCGAACTAGGCCCCGCTGCCGAGGCATTTCGCGACGAGGCGCGCGAGTGGCTGGCCACGCACGTGCCGCGCGAGCCCTTGCCCTCGTTCGACACGGCCGAGGGCTTCGCAGCACACCGCGTCTGGGAAGAGGAGCTCGCCGAT
The DNA here is from genome assembly GCF_042896185.1 of Amycolatopsis sp. NPDC001319. NCBI lineage: Bacteria > Bacillati > Actinomycetota > Actinomycetes > Pseudonocardiales > Pseudonocardiaceae > Amycolatopsis > Amycolatopsis sp. NPDC001319. Next base: position 50,202 of record NZ_JBIAWY010000021.1, read on the forward strand.
GCGCGCTGGTCCGTCGTCTCCTGGCCCCGCGAGTACGGCGGCCGCGACGCGAGCCTCCTCGAGTGGGTCCTGTTCGAGGAGGAGTACTACGCCGCCGGCGCGCCCGCGCGGGTGAACCAGAACGGCATCTTCATGCTCGCCCCCACCCTCTTCTCCCACGGCACCCCCGAGCAGCTCACCCGGATCCTGCCCAAAATGGCGCGCTCACAAGAAGTGTGGGCCCAGGCGTGGTCCGAACCGGAAGCCGGCAGCGACCTCGCCTCCCTCCGCAGCACTGCCACCCGCACCGACGGCGGCTGGCTCCTCAACGGCCAGAAGACCTGGAGCTCCCGCGCCGCCTTCGCGGACCGGGCGTTCGGCCTGTTCCGGAGCGAACCCGGCTCGGCGCGCCACCGCGGCCTCATTTACCTCATGGCCGACCTCCGCGCCCCCGGCGTCACTGTGCGCCCCATCTCCCAGCTCGACGGCGAGCCCGGCTTCGCCGAGATCTTCTTCGACGACGCCTTCGTCCCGGACACCGACATCATCGGCACCCCCGGCGACGGCTGGCGCGTCGCCATGACCACCGCCGCCAACGAACGCGGCCTCTCTCTGCGCAGCCCCGGCAGATTTCTCGCCGCCGTAAGACGTCTCGCCGACCTCTGGTCCGCCTCAGGCCGCCCCGACGCCACAGCCGCCCAGGTCGCCGACGCCTGGATCGGCGCCCGCGCCTACCAGCTCCACACGTTCGCGACCGTCACCCGCCTCGCCGACGGCACCCAATCCGGCCCGGAAGCCAGCGTCACCAAGCTTTTCTGGTCACACCTCGACCTCTCCCTCCACGAAACCGCACTCGACCTCCTCGGCCCGTCCGCCGAACTCCGCGGCCCTTGGCCCGACGGCTGGCTCTTCTCCCTCGCCGGCCCCCTCTACGGCGGCACCGACCAAATCCAGCGCGGCATCATCGCCGAGCGCCTGCTCGGCCTCCCGAGAGGAGACCGATGAGGTTCACCCTCTCCCCCGACCACCTCGACTTCGCCGCCTCCCTCACGGCCCTGCTCACCACCCTCGACTGCGACACCGCCACCCGCGCCTGGGCCATCGGCAACGCCGGCCCGGGCCTGAAAATCTGGCGCCGACTCGCCGACCAGGGCCTCCAATCCCTCACCATCCCCACTCACCACGGCGGTCTCGCCACGGCCAACTGCCCAGCCGATGATCACACTCCAGCCGGCGCCGGCGGTTCAGGCGCGGACGTCGTCGATGCCGTCGTCGCCTTCGAGGTGCTCGGCCGCTTCTGCCCGCCCGGCCCGTGGACCGACGCCGCGGTGCTGCCGCTGCTGCTCGACCACGACGTGCTGGCCTCCGTGGCCACCGGCGAAACACTCGTATCGCTCTCCTTCCCACCTCACGTTCCCTTCGCCCTCGACGCCGACCTCGCCGACGCGCGCTACCTCGTCGACGGCCCGCGCCTCCGCACCTTCACACCCGGCGCCGCCCTCTCCTCTCTCGACGCAGCACGCCGCCTGTTCGAACCCGTGCCCGGGACCGACGTCGGCCCCGCGCTCGCACCGGAGCGTGCGTTCGATCTCGGCGCCCTCCTCACTGCGGCCCAGCTCCTCGGCGCCGGCCGGTGGCTCCTCGATGCCTCGGTCAGCCACGCCCTCACCCGCCGCCAGTTCGGCCGCGAGATAGGCCGATACCAGGCCGTGCAGCACCTCCTCGCCGACGTCGCCACGGCCCTCGAGCTCGCGACCCCCCTCCTCTACGGCGCCGCGGTCACCGGCGAACCCGCCGACGTCTCCGCCGCCAAGACCGCCTGCGGCGACGCCGCCCACCTCGCCGCCCGGACGGCGCTCCAGGTCCACGGCGCCGTCGGCTACACCGCCGAACACCCACTCGGCCTGCGCCTCACGCGCGTGCGCGCCCTCGCCGGCGCCTGGGGCACCCCGGCGGAACACCGCCGACGCGTCCTGGCGGCGATCGCACCGTGACGTTCACACCCGAGCAGGACGACCTCCGCGCCAGCGTCCGCAAACTCCTCGACCGCGAGGCTGAGCCGTGGCCAGCCCTGTGCGGACAGGTCGGCGTCGCAGCCCTCACCGTGCCCCAGCGGTTCGGCGGGTTCGCCATCGAACCGGTGACCCAGCCGGCAGATCCGGCCGACCCGATCCACCACTCCGGCCCGATCCGCCCGCGCCAGTCGGCCGCTCCAGGCTCTCCGGACAACGCCATCGGCATCACCGAGGTGCAGATCGTCGCGGAAGAACTCGGCCGCGACCTCACCGACGTACCGTTTCTCGGCTCCTCCGTCCTCGCCGTCACCTCCCTCCTCGCCACCACCAACACCAACACGAACGCCACCGAGACCGACTCTCCGGTCCTGGCCCGCCTGCTCCCGGCCCTGGCCGAGGGCATCGTCGGCGCTCTCGCCTGGACCGCCGACGGGCACTGGGACCCTCTGCAGCCCGCCTTCACCGCTGACGAGTCCACAGTGAACGGAACCGCCCACTACGTACTTGACGCCGCCGGCGCCGACGTCCTCCTGGCCGCCGCCCGAACCCCGGACGGACCCGCCCTTTTCGAGGTCGACCCCGCGAACCCCGGCGTCCGGTGCGAACCCGTACCGACGATGGACGAGACCCGCCACCTCGCCACCGTGACGCTCGACCGTGTCCGCGCGCGTCCGCTCGGACGGGTCGACCTCGCACGAGTCCGCGACGTCGCCTGTGCCGTCCTCGCCGCCGAACAGGCAGGCGCCGCAGCCCGGGCACTGGAGCTCACCGTGGAGTACACGCGGCGGCGAGTGCAGTTCGGCCGCCCGATCGGGAGCTTCCAGGCGCTCAAGCACCGAATGGCCGACCTCCACGTGCTGGTCGAGACCGCACGCTCAGCCGCCTACGCCGCGCCGAAGTCGCCCCGGCTCGCCGCGGTGGCGAAAGTGCACTGCAGCGAGGTGTTCGCCGCGGTCGCCGCCGAGATGATCCAGCTGCACGGCGGCATCGCCATCACCTGGGACCATCCCGCGCACCGGTACTTCAAACGAGCACACGCCACCTCGCAGCTTTTCGGCGCACCCCATCACCACCTTTCGCGCGTCCACCCCTAGCGGGGTAGGGCCACCCCCCGTGCGGGTTCTGGGGTCTGCCGGGTTCTGCTCGACCGGCTTCCCCGAAAAACTCGACGAGGTGACCACAGACAATCTCGTCCTCCCGGCCGCGGCCGGCCCGGGCAGCGACTTCGCCCGCCTTTCCCGTCGCATCACCGACGCGGGGCTGCTCGCGCGGCGCCCCGGCTACTACACGGCCAGGATCGCCGTGGTGGCCACGCTGTTCGCCGGCGGCTGGGTCGCCTTCGCGCTCCTCGGGGACTCGTGGTGGCAGCTCGCCGTCGCCGCGTTCCAGGCCTTCATGTTCGGCCAGATCGCCCTGCTCTCCCACGACCTCGCCCACCGCCAGGTGTTCCGCACGCGACGCCCGACCGAAGCCGCCGGGCTCCTCGCGGGCAACCTGGGCGTGGGCATGAGCTACGGCTGGTGGATGGACAAGCACACCCGCCACCACGCGAACCCCAACCACGAGGAGCTGGATCCCGACGTCGACCCCGACATCCTCGTCTGGTCGAAGGACCAGGCCCGCGCCAGCCGCGGCGTGCCCCGGTTCATCGGGCGGCACCAGGCGTTCCTCTTCTTCCCGCTGCTCACGCTCGAAGGCCTGAACCTGCATTGGTCCGGCATCCGCGCGGTCGCCCGGCCCGGCCTGCGCCGGCGTGGCCTCGAGGCCGCTCTTCTGGCGCTGCACTTCGCGACCTACCTCACCGCGCTGTTCGTCGTCCTCCCGCCGGGCTTGGCCCTGCTCTTCTTCGCCGTCCACCAAGGACTGTGGGGTGTCTACATGGGATCGATCTTCGCGCCGAACCACAAGGGCATGCCGACGCTCACCGGCCGCCCCCAGCTCGACTTCCTTCGCAAGCAGGTGCTCACCTCGCGCAACGTCCGCGGCGGCGCGATCGTGGACGTCGCCCTCGGCGGCCTCAACTACCAGATCGAGCACCACCTCTTCCCGAGCATGCCGTCGGTGCACTTGCGACGCGCGCAACCGATCGTGCAGGGCTACTGCGCCGAGCTCGGCATTCCCTACCTGCAGACGAGCCTCGTGGAGTCCTACCGGCAGGCGCTGACCCACCTCCACGAAGCTGGGGCTCCTCTCAGGAAGCGTTCGTAGACTCGGGGGCATGCTCAGGAAAACTGTCTCGGCACTCGGTGACCTCCCGGTGGCCTTCGGCGCGAAGGCCACCGGCGCGCGTGCCGAGCGGATGCGTCGTTCGCCGCAGTACGCCGACGGCGTCTTCCGCAACGCCTCACCCACGCGCTCGTCCCCGTCGCCGTCGGCCGCCGGCGGCATCCTGCGCGAGCTGCTCTTCGGCGACGACCGCGACCGCCGCAAGCCGACCGGAGAGATCCCGCTCGTGGCCGATGCCGGCGCCGATTCCTCCGAAGGGCTGTTCCTCACCTGGTACGGCCACGCGTCGACGCTCGTGGAGATCGACGGCGCCCGCGTGCTGTGCGATCCGGTGTGGAGCGACCGGGTCTCGCCCGCCGCTTTCGTCGGCCCGCGCCGCCTGCACGCCGCGCCGGTGCCGCTGGACGCCGTCGGCCGAATCGACGCGATCGTGATCTCGCACGACCACTACGACCACCTCGACCTCGCCACCGTGCGCGCCCTGCTCGAGGCGCACGACGCGCCGTTCCTCGTGCCGCTGGGCGTCGGCGCGCACCTGGAGCGGTGGCACGTGCCGGCTTCGCGGATCGTCGAGCTCGACTGGCACGAGGAAGCCGAGGTCGCCGGCATCCGGTTCGTGGCGACGCCGGCCCAGCACTTCTCCGGCCGCGGCATCGGCAATGACAGCACCCTGTGGACGTCGTGGGTCATCGCCGGGCCGCAGCACAGGGTGTTCTACAGCGGGGACACCGGCTACTTCGACGGCTTCGCCAAGATCGGCGAGGAGTACGGCCCGTTCGACGCCACGCTGATCCAGGTCGGCGCGTACGCCCCGCACTGGCCGGACATCCACATGACGCCCGAAGAGGGCATCGCCGCGCACATCGACGTTCGCGGTGGGCTGCTCGTGCCGGTGCACTGGGCCACGTTCTCCCTCGCCATGCACCCCTGGGGCGAGCCTGCGGACCGGGTGTGGCGTGAGGCGAAGGCGAACGACCTCACCCTCGCCGTGCCGAAGCCCGGTCAGCGGATCGACGTGGCGAACCCGCCCGCGGTGGACGGTTGGTGGCAGACGCTGGGATGACGCCCTGGGTCTTCGCTCGCCGTCCTTGAGGCGGTGCTCGGGTCTCCGGTGCGAACGAGCTTGTTTACGCGCCACCGAATCGACCTCTGCTGCGTACATCGGTGTTCCGTTCTCTCGTGAATGTGCCGGTGTGCTACTCGAGTGTGTGCTGCTCGAGTGCAGAAATAGTTGCCGCTGAAGGATTTCCGCGCCGAGGAGGACGGGGCGGAGTCGCACCGCGTCCGGCTGCTTTTGATGAATCCGACGTTAGCGCGCCTGAGGCGGCAATCGCCGCCCTTCACCCGAGTGACCACCCGATCGTGCGAACGTGTGTTCGAGTCGATGACACCCGGGGTGCGCCAGACTTGGTGGCAGGGTCCGAAGTTTCCCGGTCACGAAGGCAACGCCTCGCTGTCGAACTCGACCCGTTCCGTCACACCTACAACATCCTGCGGCCCCACCAGGCCCTCGCCGACAGGACGCCGCGACAAGCGCACGCACCGACACGGGGACCCGGTGAACCACCGGGTCCGACCGTCCCGTTGACGGGATCCCTTACGCATTCAGCGCTTGGTCTCGTACCTGGCCAGGACCACACCGTCGGGAAACGTCCGGGTCTCCAGGAGGGTCAGGTTCACCCAGTTGTCCAGGGCCGTGAAGAACGGCGTGCCGCTGCCCACCAGGACCGGCGCAGTGGCCAGCACGTACTCGTCGATCAGCCCGGCCCGCATCGCCGCTGCGGCGAGTGTGGCGCCGCCGATGTCAATGGGGCCGCCGTCCTCGGCCTTGAGCCGGGTGATCTCGGTGACCGCGTCGCCGGCGACCAGGCGGGTGTTCCAGTCGACCGTGCTGATCGTGGAGGAAAACACCACCTTCGGCATATCCCGCCAACGGTGGGCGTACTCGATCTCCGCCGGTGTGACACCGGGTTGCTGGTCGGCGGTCGGCCAGTGGGAACTCATCACCTCCCACAGTTTGCGTCCGTACAGCGCCAGGTCGGTCGCCCCCACCCGGTCGGACCACCACTGGAACAGCTCGTCGCTCGGCACGCTCCAGCCGAGGTCGTCGCCGGGTGCGGCGATGTAGCCGTCCAGGGACACGTTCATGCCAAAGGTCAGTTTCCGCATGGCGCCAGCCTCCCGTGAGTCGGTATTGCGCGTACAGACCGGCACGGCGCCAAAAAATCATCGGTCGGCCACCCGATCGTGCGAACATGTGTTCGAATCGATGACACCAGTGGATCACCGTGGGCATGATGGAACGGTGCTGCTCCAGTGATCCTTACTCGTCACCCATGTCTGGGCGCCCGCCCGCTGTAGATCCCGCGTCGGCGAGCCGTTCCTGCAGCCTCGCGTGCCGGAACTGATACACCTCGCCGACCTGCCGCAGCACCCCGCGCCGGTGCGCGTCGGCGAGGAAAGCCATGAATCCCCAAGGAATCCGACCCCGCGACGCCAGCCAGAGCCGCGTGAACGCGAACGCGCCCCACGCCCGCGCCAAACACACACTCACACCGACAGAAAGGCCGAACAGACCGCCACCCACCACTGCCTGCGCCGCACTCGTCGCGGGCAGGAACACCTGACCGCCGATGACCGCGCCGGCGATCCCGTAGGCGACACCACCCAGGTTCGCCACGAGGTACCGGCCCAGCAGCCCGGCGGCCACCCCGCCCGCCAGGCCGAGCACCACGTCGTAGTGGCCGTTCAGCACTTCGAAGGTGGACTCCGCGGGGGTGAGAGCCAGTGCCAAACCGTAGAAGAGACCCAGGGAGACCATGAATGACAACGTGAACGAGAGGGCCGCGGCGCGATCGTGGCGCAGCACGGTCTCCGGGCTGGAGACCCGGTTCGCGTCCAGCGGTGCGCCCAGCCAGACGTGCACGCCGATGGCCAGGCCGAACACGAGCGCGAGCAGGCTGATCACCCAGGCCGGGAGCGACCAGCCGAGGCCGAGGCAGACTCCGATCACGGCGCCCACCGCGAACCGGCGGGCGAAGCGGCCGGCGGTGCCCGCGAACCTCGGTTCCACTCGCAACGGGCCCGGGCGGCGCCCGACGCTGTGGGTGACGCAGCCCGCGATGGCGAAGGAGCCTCCGTAGATCGCGCCGATCACCGGGCCGGCGGCCAGCCAGCCGGTGAGGGCGAACAGCACCGCGGGCGGCAGCCCGAGGTACAGGCCGACGACGAGCCTCGGCACGGAGCGGTCCAGCTGCCACCAGGCGAGGTCGCGGGTGTGTTCGTGTTCGAGCCGGCGCGCGAGGAAGGTGAGCCAGCGCTCGGCCTGCGCGGGGTCGTAGTCGCGCGGCCGGTGTGGGCGGGCAAGCTGAGCGGGTGGTGCGGGTTTGCGGGTGTAGACGGCAGGGAGGTATGCGTCGAGGAGGTGCCGTTCGACGGATGCGCGGTCCGGGAAACGCGTGGGGTCGCAGAGTTCGCCGGGGTCGGTGGCGGGGTTCGCGTAGGCAGTCCTGGCCAGGTCGACCATCAGGGGCGTGCGCAGGGCTTGGGCGAGGGGCCCGGTCGGTTCGCGCCGCAGCCGGCGGACGAGCGGGTCCCAGCGGGTCTCGCCGGAGCGTCGGCGGGCGGTGAGGAAGTCGATCGTGTCCTCGATCTCGACCGGCTCGATCTCTACCACCGCGGCGCGGGTCAGGAAGGAGCCCGTTCGGCGGACCGCGAGCTCGTACTCGGCGCTGCGGCAGGTCACCACGAGCGGGCGGCCGGCGCCGACGGCCTGGTCGAGCGCGTCGATCGCGGCGGTGTGGAGGCCGGGCGGGGTTTCGTCGAGACCGTCGAGGACCGGGATGATCCGGCCTTCGAGGACCAGGCGCAGGCCGGCGTCCTCGCCGTAGGCGGCGGTGTTCGCGAGGCCCGGGTACTCCTCGACCAGCTTGCGCGCCAGCCAGGTGTGCAGGTGTTCGCGGTGCGGGTTCCAGGAGGCGAGTGGCAGCAGCACCGGCACGGGCTCGCCCGGTGGCGGGTCGGTGAGCAGACCGAGAGTGAGGAGGATCGCCAGCACGGACTTACCGGCGCCGGGCTCGCCGAGTACCACGAGCTGCCGGGCCGGGACCTGGCGGAACTTCGCGACGAGGTCGGTCAGGTCGCCGCTCAATACGAGGCGGTCCGGGCCCTCGCCAGGGCGGCCGCCGAGCACTGCGGACGCGGCGGCGGCGACCTCGCGCTCGGTGCTCGACCAGTTCAACGGCACGGGCTCTGGCCGCTTGAGCGAGCGCAGCTCGGCTTCGGCCGTCCACTGCCGGGAGATCGCCGCGGCGAGCTCTTTCGCCGCGCGGTCGAGCTCGTCCGGCCGTGCGGCGGTGGCGAGCACGGTGGCGGCTGGGCGGTTCTCGCCGCGGAGGATGCGTTCGTGCAGGTCGCGGACATCCGGGCCGGGGTCGATGCCGAGCTCTTCGGCGAGGTCGGCGCGTAGGCGCTGGAACACCTTGAGCGCGTCCGCCTGCCGCCCGGAGCGGTCGAGCGCGAGCATCAGCTGGGCGTGCGGCCGTTCGCGGAGCGGGTGCTCGGCGACGACCTCGGCGAGTTCGTCGACGACCTCGCGGTGCTGGCCGAGCGCGATCTGCCAGTCGACGCACGACTCGAACGCGTCGAGGCGCTGCTCGTCCAGCCGGGCGGCGCGGCTGACCAGCGCGGGGGTGTCGAGGCCGTCGAGTGCGGGGCCACGCCAGAGTTTGAGCGCGGTGCGGATCTCGCGCACGCCGTCGCGCAGGGCGCCCTGCTCGGCGATGCGCTTGGCGTCGGCGAGGCCTTTGGTGAAGCGGAGCAGGTCGAGCTGGTCGTCGGCGACGGTGATCCGGTAGCCGGGACCGTCGGTGACGATGAGGCGCTGCTCGGCGTCACCGAGCCGTTCGCGCAGGGCCGACACGCAGTTCTGCACCTGCTTGGTGGCCGTGGCGGGCGGCTCGCCCTCCCACGTGGCCTCGACGAGCCTCGCCATCGGGACGACGGCGTTGGGGGTGAGCAGCAACGTCGCCAACACCCGCTGGTGCCGAGTTCCCGGGAGGGGCAGCCGTCCCCCGGCCGTCCAGATCTCCAACGGCCCCAGCACACAGAAGTCCATCCACGTCCCTCCCCGGACCGTGATCATACCTGCGCTGACCTGCGCGAGGACGGCGTGATGACGACACGAGGACGGAGCTCGGCACGGTTGAGCCATCCGGTCGCCCACTCCGGGGGTGGCCGCTCAAGGGGAGAGAACCGCCATGTCGAAGATCCGTTCCGCCGCCGCGATCGCGGCCGCCATCGCCGGTGTCGCCGCCGGCACCGTGCTCGCCGCGGCGCCGGCCTCCGCCGCGACCGCGCCGTGTCCGGCGAACTACTACTGCTTCTACGAGAACGCGAGCTACACGGGCTGGCACCTGAACTACAACTCCACCCCGTCGGGAAGCTTCAACAAGCCGCCGGCGTCCAGCGGTGACAAGCGCAGCCAGCTGTCGTCGATCATCAACAACGGCAACCGCACCATCTGCCTCTACAACCACCGCGGCGTCCTGGGCGACAAGCTGATCCTCAAGGTCAGCCCGTTCAAGGACTACAAGAACCTCGCCGACATCCCGGGCACCAACGACAAGGCCGACTCCTGGAAGATCAACGCCTGCTGATCCCCCGCTCCGGACCGAGCCGCCGGCGCCGTGAGGGGTGCGCCGGCGGCTCGGTCCGGTCGTCGCGCGAGGTGCGCGTGGCACGCTGGACGGCATGAAGCTCAAGCTCGACCTGCACGACATCTACAACCGCAGCGGCGAGATCGACCGGGCGCTGCGGGCGGTGATCGACGAGGCCGTGGCGAAGAAGGCGCCGCTCGTGGAGATCATCCCGGGCAAGGGATCTGGGCAGCTGAAGAAGCACGTGCTGCGGTTCTTGGAGCAGAAGGAGATCAAGGCGCTCTACCACCGCGTGGAGAAGGACAAGGACAACTTCGGGCGGGTGTTCGTGCATTTCAGGTGGAAGTAGGCGCGTTAGAGCCAGTCGTCCGGGCGGGGCCAGGGCAGGAGGGCCGCGAGTGGGTCCGGCACGGGTTCCGTGACGGTGTACTGGCCGCGGTGGAAGAGGAGCGGCCGGGCATCGGAGGTGTCGCCGAGTGCGGTCACGCGGCCGATGACGACGTGGTGGTCACCGGCGGGGTGCACGGTCTCGAGGGCGCAGTCGAGCCACGTGAGGGCGCCGTGGATCAGCGGAGCCCCGGACGGGGCGGGATGCCAGGCGACGGTGGCGAACTTGTCCTCGCCGCGGCTGCCGAAGGTGGTGCTGATGTCGCGCTGGTGCTCGGCGAGGACGTTGACGGCGAAGCGACCCGTGGCGGCGAGGATCGGCCAGGTGCGCGACGTGCGGGCCACGCAGAACAACGCCAGCGGCGGATCCAGCGACAACGCCGCGAACGACTGACACGCGAACCCTACGGGCGCGGCCCCGTCGTGGCCGGTGACGACGGTGATGCCGGTGCAGAAGTGCCCGAGCACGGCGCGGAATTGAGACGGATCGAGTACGGCGGTCATCCCGGTCTCACCGACGTTTCGGTGGGACGCCAGGTCGCCGGCTGATTTGAGGCAAAGGTGCGCGGGAGCGGGCGGATAGGGCTGCTCAGCGACGGAGACGTCGGAAACTCGCGCTGAAGTCGTGAGTCCAGAGGGGCGCTGCGGAGTCGCCGCGCGCGGCGAAGGCTGCGAAGCAACGTGGTCATTGGCAACCGCCCACTAGGTCGCGGCCATGGACCGGCACCGCGGTGCCGCCGCGCGGAGAAAAAACTGCGCAGCGACGCGGGCATTGGGGACCGACGCTGAAATCGTGGCCCCACAGAGGCACCGCATTGCCGGTGCGGGCCGAGAGAACTGTGAGGGGCCGCGGCCGTCGGGAACCGCCGCTGAAGTCCTGACTCCACTGCGATACCGCGGTGTCTCCCCGCGCGGAAAAGATCGCGCGGCAACGCGATCGTCGAGAACCGATGCTGAAATCGCGGCCTCACTGAGACACCGCGATACAGGCCAGGGCTAACAAGCCCGCGGAGCATCGTGGCCATCGGGAGTTGACGCCGAAGTCCTTGCCCCGCAGAGACACCACGGTACCGGCGGCGGCCGAGAGGACCGCGAAGCGCCGTAGCCATGGGGAGCTGACGCTGAAGTCGTGGCCCCGCAAAGACACCGCTATGCCGACGCGCGCCGAGAAGACCGCGAAGCGCCGTGCTCATCGGGAGCCGACGCTGAAGTCGTGGCCCCGCAAAGACACCGCTATGCCGACGCGCGCCGAGAAGACCGCGAAGCGCCGTGGTCATCGGGAGCCGACGCTGAAGTCGTGGCCCCACAAGGACACGGCGGTGCTTTCGCGGGCGAGCCAGGTGGTGTCGTCGACTTGGCGGCCTTCGCAGCCGTATTCGAGGTCGAAGCCGCCGGGGGTTTTCATGTAGAAGGAGAGCATGAGGTCGTTGACGTGGCGGCCGAGGGTGGCGGACATCGGCACCGAGCGGCGGTGGGCGCGGTCGAGGCAGAGGCCGACGTCGTCGGTGGATTCGACTTCCAGCATCAGGTGGACGATGCCGCTGGGGGTGGGCATCGGGAGGAACGCGAGGCTGTGGTGGCGGGGGTTGCAGCCGAAGAAGCGGAGCCACGCGGGTGGGCCGTCGGCGGGGCGACCGATCAGCTGGGGCGGCAGGCGCATGGAGTCGCGGAGGCGGAAGCCGAGGATGTCGCGGTAGAAGGCGAGTGCGGCGGCGTCGTCGTGGGTGGAGAGGACGACGTGGCCCAGGCCTTGGGGGCCGGTGACGAAGTGGTGGCCGTAGGGGCTGACGACGCGGCGGTGCTGGAGCGCGACGCCGTGGAAGACTTCGAGCGTCGTGCCGGAGGGGTCGGCGAAGGTGATCAGTTCGGCGACGCGGCGGTCGGCCAGTTCGTCGGGAGTGCCTTCCTTGTAGGGCACGGAGGCGGCGGCCAGGCGGGTGCGGATGTCGTCGTGTTCCGCGGCGTTGGCGGCTTCCCAGCCGACTTGCGCGAGGCGGTCGGCGGGACCCGGGACGATGACGAGCCTGGCGGGGAAGTCGTCCATGCGCAGGTACAACGCGTCGGGGTTGGGGCCGGTGCCTTCGACCAAGCCCAGGACCTTCAACGCATAGACGCGCCAAGCGGGGACGTCGGTTGCTTCGATGCGGAGGTAGCCGAGGGAACTGATGGCCATTACGGACTCCCGAAGAGATCGACTGCGACACGAAAGCGGCCCAGCGAACCAATCGCCCTCACGCACGCCTCCAAGAAGCCGACGGCAACACGGAGACAGCTCCGGGAACCGATGGCCATCACAGGCTCCCCAAGAAGGCGACGGCGGTACTGAAGCAGCTCAGCGAACCGATCGACATCACGGACTCCCCAGGAAGTCGACGGCGACACGGCGGCGGCCCAGGGAACGGATCGCCATCTCACTCCGCCGAGGAATCGGAGCGAGGCGGAGACCAAGCGAACTCATCGTCATCACCAACTCCCCAACAAGCCGACGGTGACACGAAAGCCGCCCAGCGAACCGATGGCCATTACGCCCTCCCGAAGAGATCGGCTGCGACACGGAGATAGCCCAGGGAACCAATCGCCATCATGCATCCCCCACCAAGCCGACGGCGGCACGGAAGCGGCCCGCAGGAACCGACGGCCATCACGCACTCCCCAGGAAGTCGAGGGCGAGGCGATTGAACTCGTCGAACTTCTCGAGCTGCGCCCAGTGGCCGCAGTTGCCGAAGACGTGGAGGTGGGCGTGCGGGATGGTTTTGAGGGCGAGGAGGGCGCCGTCGAGGGGGTTGACGCGGTCTTCGCGGCCCCAGACGAGCAGGACGCGGTGGCGGAGGTGGTGGGCGTCGCGCCAGAGGAGGCCGTCGGTGGGGGACGTGGCGAAGGAGTGGCCGAGGGAGCGCATGGCGGCGAGGGATTCCGGGGTCGAAGCGGCGGCGAAGCGCTCGTCGATCAGGGCGTCGGTGATCAGGGACTGGTCGTGGACCATGATGCGCAGGAAGGCGGCCATGCGGTCGCGCGTGGGGGAAGCGGCGAAGCGGCCCAGGAGGCGCACGCCCTCGGTGGGGTCGGGCGCGAAGAGGTTCACGCTCAGGCCGCCGGCGCCCATCAGGACCAGGCGGCCGGCGCGCGAGGGGTGGTCCAGGGCCAGGCGGACGGCGGCGCCGGCGCCCAGGGAGTTGCCGACGAAGTGGGCGCGGGCGATGCCGAGGGTGTCCATGAGGCCGACGATGGCGTCGGCGCTGTGGCGGAAGTAGTGGGGGTGTTCGGTGGGCTTCGACGACTCCCCGAAACCGGGCTGGTCGACGGCCAGGGTGCGGTACACCTTGCCGAACTCGGGCAGGGTGCGGCCGAAGTTGGACCACGCCGAGGCGCCAGGGCCGCCGCCGTGGAGGAGGATCACGGTTTCGGCGTGCTCGGGGCCGGCTTCGTGGTAGTGCAGCGAGAGTCCACTCGGGACGGAAACCACAGAACCCATCACACCATCGCATTCTCGACGGGCAGCCCGAAGGCGCCGGTGCCGAACATGACGTATGCGCGCTCGGCGTCGTTGGCCGCGTGGACGCGGCCGGCGTGTGCGTCGCGCCAGAAGCGTTGGATGGGCGTGCCGCGTTGGAGCGCGCGGCCGCCCGAGTTTTCGAAGAGGCGGTCGATCGCCGAGATCGCGCGTTCGGTGCCGCGGACCTGGTCGCGTCGCACACGCAGCCGGGTGGAGAACGGCAGCTTCTCACCGCGGCACGCCAGCTGGTACAGCTCGTCGATGTTGTGCGTGAGCTGCAGCCACGCGGCGTCGATCTCGCTGGCCGCCTCGGCGATGCGGATCTTGGCGAACGGGTCGTCCTGCGCCTTCTCCCCCGCGTACGCCGCCCGCACGCGACGGCCCTGGTGCTCCACGTGCGCGTCGTACGCACCTTGGGCCATGCCGATGATCGGCGCGGTGATCGTGCTGGGGTGCACCGAACCGTAGGGCAGCTTGTACAACGGCCCCGGGTTCGCCTCCTGGCCGGGCGTCCGGCACTTCGACGTGGACACAAAGGACAGTGCTCGGTAAGCAGGCACGAAGACGTCCTCGACCACGACGTCGTTGGACCCCGTCCCCCGCAGGCCCACCGTGTCCCACACGTCCACAAGGGAGTAGTCGGCCTGCGGCAGCAGGTACGTGCAGAAGTCCACCGGAGCACCGTCCGCGAACGCCGGCGCGCCCAGCAGCACCCACGTGCAATGGTCGCAGCCGGACGAGAAGCTCCACCGGCCCGACAGCCGGTAGCCGCCGTCGACCACGGTCGCCTTGCCCATCGGCGCGTAGGACGACGAGATCCGCACGTCGTGGTCCTCGCCCCACACGTCTTCCTGCGCCCGCGCGTCGAACAGCGCCAGGTGCCACGGGTGGACGCCGAGGATGGACGCGACCCAGCCCGTGGACCCGCACGCGCTCGCCACGAGCTTCACCGCGGTGTAGAACGTGACCGGGTCGGCTTCCAGTCCACCATACGGCTTCGGCTGCAGCAAGCGGAAGAACCCCGTCTCCTGCAACGCCTTGACGGACTCGATCGGCACGCGCCGCGCGTCCTCGGTCTCCTGCGCGCGTTCCCGCAGCACCGGGAGCAGGTCACGCACCCCCGCGATCACGGCAGCCAGCTCGCTCATCGGCCGTCCTCTCGTTCGACGAGACCAAGACTAGAACACGTTCTCGTTTTTGTCGACGCGGTCCGGCTCCAACGCACTGCTCTTCCCCGCCCGGCGCCCGGAAAACACACAGTCCGCCAGCGACAGACCGCTCACGTAGGACCTGGAACAGATTCCCACCGCCGTCCGTCCCGCCGCGTACAGACCGCGCACGCCGGCCACCGCGCCGGTGTCCTCGTCGACCACGAGCCCGCCCAGCGTCAGCATCGGGCACGGGTAACCAAGACTCGGTTTCACCGACACGTCGATCAGTGAAAACGGCGGAGTGTCCAACGGCCGCGCGAACTCCGCCGGCTTCCCCGTCGGATCCGGGCCGGAGCGATACGCGTCGTACGTCACCCGCAGCCCGGCGGGATCGACCCCGGCCCGGCGCGCAACGTCTTCCAAAGAAGCACCTGTGACGCGACCGCGGCCGAGCAGATACCGAAGCTGCAGCCACGCGAACCACTGCCCCTGCTTGCGCCCGTCGCGCCGAGCCTCGGCAACCACCGGCGCGTCGACGAGCAGCCAGGCCCGCCCGCCGTGCGCGGTGATCATCCGCTCGCCGATCGCCGCGCCGTACCGGGATTCGTCGATGATCCGCCGCCCGTCGGCGTCGACGAGCAAGCCGCCGAGGAACGCGGCGGGCGGCGTGAGGAACCGCCACGCCGAGATCCGGTCCATCTCCGCAACCCGGCCACCGACCGACAAACCCCATCGAATTCCCGATCCGTCGTCAGCCGAGGTCCCCAGCGCGAGGCCGCCGCGATACGCCGGCGCGTGCTCCCGCACCAACGCACGGTTCGCAATGAACCCGCCCGCCGCGAGCACCACTCCGCGACGCACGACGATCCGCACCTCACGCGAATACCGCTCTTCCAGCCGCTCCACCCGACGGTGCAACGAGCGCCGAAGCGGCGGCACATAAATCCCCGGCTTCGCCGCGTACGAAGCCAGCACCGCATGCCGCCGGCGCGCCCACGAAGAAGCCAAGCGATCCGCGACAACCCCCGTGACCGCACCAGAAGCGTCGACCACAAGACTGCGCGCCCGCGTCTGCGGCACCACCCGCACGCCCCGCGCCCGCGCCGCCGCGAGCAGCCGTGCCATCAGCAGCTTCCCCGACGTCCCCGGCCCCTTGACGCGATGCCCGCGCGGCGCCGGCGCGGCCGCGTCCCGGAACCCGCCCGACGCCTCGCTACCGGAGTAGTACAGGTAGTGCGCGTCGCTGGGATACGACGTCTTGTAGGGACACAAACTCCCCTCGAACGGCACCCCCAGCCCTTCGAGCCACCGGATCATCTCCGGGCTCGTCTCACAGAACCGCCGCAACGTCCGCGCGGACACGACGCCGTCGGTCTCCAGCCGGAGGTACTCGAACATCGCGTCGACGCTGTCGGAAACTCCGGCGTCGACCTGCTGCGAGGTCCCGCCGCCGGCGTAAATCACACCGCCACTCACCCGGCTCGCGCCACCACCCGAGAACCGGTCGAGGAGCAGCACCTCGGCCCCCGCGTCGGCGGCCTCGATGGCCGCGCACGCGCCGGCCGCGCCGGCTCCGATCACGACGACGTCTGCCACGAGCTCGTCCATGCCGGCCACCCTAGAACTGGAACACGTTCTCGTCTATGGTGACAGAAGCTGCTCCGAACAGGCCAGGAACTCGCGATAACACGTTACATGTGAGGTGGCATGGCGAACGAGTACGACGTGGTGGTCGCCGGCAGCGGCGCCGCCGGGATGACCGCCGCGCTCGCCGCCGCCCGCCGGGGTCTCAGCGTGGTCGTGCTGGAGAAGGCGGCGTGCTTCGGCGGCTCGACGGCTCGCTCCGGTGGTGGCGTCTGGCTCCCCGGCAACCACGCGCTCAAGGCGGCCGGCATCGACGACCCCCCGGGCAAGGCGCGCGAGTACCTGGCCGCGATCGTCGGCGATGTCGTGCCCGAGGCCAACCGCGAGGCCTTCCTCAAGCACGGGCCCGAGGTGCTGGACCTCATCACCGACCACACCCCGCTCGAGTTCCGCTGGGTGCCGGGCTACAGCGACTACCACCCCGAGGCCCCCGGCGGACGCGCCCAAGGCCGCTCCGTCGAACCGAAACCGCTCGACGTCAAGCTCCTGGGTGCCGACCTGGCGCACCTGGAGCCGCCGTACAGCGCGCCGCCGCTCGGCGTCCCGATCACCCAGTCGGACTACCGCTGGTTGAGCCTGCTCGCCCGCCACCCGCGCGGCCTCGCCCGCGTCGCCAAGCTCGGCGCGCGTTGGCTGGCCGGACGGGTCCGCGGACAGCAGCCGATCGCCATGGGGCAAGCGCTTGCGGCCGGGCTTTTCCTGGGGCTCCGGCGCGCCGGCGTCGACGTCCTCCTCGACACCCCGCTCGTCGAGCTCACCACCGAAGACGGCCGCGTCACCGGGGTGCGAACCCCCGGCAAGACCTTCCACGCGCGGCGCGGCGTGCTGCTCGCGTGCGGCGGCTTCGAGCACAACGAGGAGATGCGCACCAAGTACCAGCGCGCCCCGATCGGCACCGAGTGGACCGTCGGCGCCGCCGCCAACACCGGCGACGGCATCGCGGCCGGCCTCAAGCTCGGCGCCGCCACCGACCTGATGGACGACGCGTGGTGGGGCCCGTCGATCCCCCTCACCGGCGGCCCGTGGTTCGCCCTCGCCGAGCGGTCGCGGCCCGGCTCCCTCATGGTCGACGCACGGGGCACCCGGTTCGTCAACGAGTCCGCGCCCTACGTCGAGGCCGTCCACGCGATGTACGGCGAAGGCGACGGCCCCGCCGAGCACATCCCGACGTGGCTCGTGTTCGACCAGCGCTACCGGGACCGCTACCTGTTCACCGGCATCGGCCCGAGGCAGCCGTTGCCCGGCCGCTGGTACAAAGCCGGCATCGTGGCGAAGGCGCCGACGATCGAAGAACTGGCTACGAGGATCGACATCGACGCCGAAGCCCTGCGAAGCACCGTCGAACGCTTCAACGGCTTCGCCCGCACCGGCGTCGACGAAGACTTCCACCGCGGGCGAAGCGCCTACGACCACTACTACGGCGACCCCCGCAACCGGCCCAACCCCAGCCTCGGCCCGCTGGCCAAACCGCCGTTCTACGCGGTGAAGATCGTGCCCGGCGACCTGGGCACCAAGGGCGGGCTGCGCACCGACGAACACGCCCGCGTGCTGGGCGAAGACGGCTCCGTCATCCCCGGGCTGTACGCGGCGGGCAACACCAGCGCGGCCGTGATGGGCCGCACCTACGCCGGGCCCGGCGCGACGATCGGGCCCGCGATGGTGTTCGGCTACCTTGCGGCCGAGCGGCTGGCGACCGAAGATCGGACCGGCACGGGAGGCAGCCAGTGACGTCAGCACCGCGAGAGACCGTCCGCACCATCGACGTCGGCGCGCCGCCCAGGCGCTTCGCCCGCGGCTGGCACTGCCTCGGTCTCGCCGACACCTTCCGCGACGGGAAACCCCACGGCATCGAGGCGTTCGGCACGAAGCTCGTGGTCTTCGCCGACTCGACGGGCCGGCTCAACGTGCTCGACGGCTACTGCCGCCACATGGGCGGCGACCTCACCCAGGGCTCGGTGAAGGGCGACGACGTCGCGTGCCCGTTCCACGACTGGCGCTGGAACGGCGCCGGCAAGTGCGTCTCGATCCCCTACGCCAAACGGGTTCCGCTTCGCGCGCGGACGCGGGCGTGGCGCGTGCTCGAGGAGAACAAGCAGCTGCTCGTGTGGCACGACCCCGAGGGCTACCCGCCGCCCGACGACGTGGTCATCCCCCGCGTCGAGGGCGCCTTCAGCGACGAGTGGAGCAACTGGACCTGGGACTCGCTCCTCATCGAAAACGCCAACTGCCGCGAGATCATCGACAACGTCGTGGACATGGCCCACTTCTTCTACATCCACTACGCCTACCCCACGTACTTCAAGAACGTGTTCGAAGGCCATGTCGCCACGCAGTTCCTCAACACCAAGGGCCGCCCCGACATGGGCATGGCGTCGAACTACGGCGGCGAGGACAACCTGCTGCGCTCGGAAGCCTCGTACTTCGGGCCGTCGTACATGATCAACCACCTGGTGAACTCGTTCCAGGGCTTCGAGATCGAGAACGTGCTCATCAACTGCCACTACCCCGTCACGCCGACGTCGTTCGTGCTGCAGTGGGGGATCATGGTCAAGAAGCTGCCCGGGATCTCCGACGAGCACGCGGACAAGATCGCCGCGCGGCTCGCGAAGGGCATCGGGGTCGGGTTCCTGCAGGACGTGGAGATCTGGAAGAACAAGACCCGCATCGACAACCCGTTGCTGTGCGAGGAAGACGGCCCGGTCTACCAGCTGCGCCGCTGGTACGAGCAGTTCTACGTCGACGCCGACGACGTCACCGAGGACATGACCCGCCGCTTCGAGTTCGAGGTCGACACCAGCAAGGCCAACGAGGCGTGGGCCGCGGAGGTGGCGGAGAACCTGGCGCGACAGCGCGCGGAGGCGGAAGAGGCAGGCGTGTGACGGCCGAGGCCACGGAGTTCCTCACCGCCGGGCTGCGGCCGCACGAGTGCCGCAGCTGCGGAACGTTCGTGCTGGTCAAGAAGAACAGCCTCGCGCACACGAGCATCCAGTGGACCACCGACGCTTCGCGCAGCTGCCCCGTTTTCGCGGCGCACGTGGCCGCCGGACGGCATCCCGCGTTGCTCGACACGTGCGAGAAGCTGGCCGACAGCATCGCCGGCGCCATGGCCGACGGGATCCTCGCCGTGGCCGACGAGTCTCGCAACGGGGTGGTGCGCGGTGGCTGACGTCGTGACGCTGACCGTCGCCGAGGTGATCGTCGAGACCGCCGACGCGCGCTCGATCGTGTTCGCCGTCCCGGAAGAGCACCAAGCCGCCTTCGCCTACGCACCCGGCCAGTTCCTCACGCTGCGGATCCCCAGCGATCGCACGGGGTCTGTCGCACGGTGCTACTCGCTGTCGAGCGCGCCGCACGAGGGACGGGTGCAGGTCACGGTGAAACGCACGGGGTTCGGCTCCGGCTGGGTGTGCGAAGAGCTGCGCGAGGGCGCGGAGATCGAGGTGCTGCCGCCGGCCGGGGTGTTCGTGCCGGCGTCGCTGGACGGCGACTTCCTGCTGTTCGCGGCGGGTAGCGGGATCACGCCGGTGATGTCGATCCTCAAGTCGGCGCTGCGGCACGGCCGCGGGCAGGTCGTGCTCGTGTACGCCAACCGCGACGAAGCGTCCGTCATCTTCGCGCGGCAGCTCGCCGAGCTCACGACCCGGCACCCGGATCGGCTGACCGTGCTGCACTGGCTCGAAAGCCTGCAGGGCCTGCCGTCCGCGCGCACGCTCGAAACGCTCGCCGCGCCCTACCGCGGCCACGACGCGTACCTCTGCGGCCCGGCGCCGTTCATGGCCGCCGCCAGGACCGCGCTGACCGAGCTCGGGGTGCCGCGCGAGCGCGTCCACGTCGAGAAGTTCCACTCCCTCACCGGGAATCCCTTCGCCCGGGCACTACAACCCGAGTCCCCGGAAGCAGGCGAGACGGCCCGGCTCACCGTCGACCTCGACGGCGAGACCCGCACCCTCGCCTGGCCGCGGCAGCGGAAGCTGCTCGACCACCTGCTCGCCGAGGGCCTCGACGCGCCGTACTCGTGCCGCGAAGGCCAGTGCAGCGCTTGCGCGTGCCGCCTGGTGTCCGGTGAGGTGAAGATGCTGAACAACGAGGTGCTGGACGCCGAAGACCTCGCCGACGGGATCGTGCTGGCCTGCCAGTCGCTGCCCGTCACGGACGAGGTCTCCGTCAGCTACGAATAGGGAGTACTCCGTGCCCATCGACCCCACGCTCGCGATCGGTGCCGACCTCGGCGAGGTGCGGTTCTCGTGGACGCCGTCCGACGTGCTGCTCTACCACCTCGCGCTGGGTGCCGGCGCCGACCCGGTCGACGAGCGCGAGCTGCGCTACACCTACGAGCAGGACCTGCGGGTGATCCCGACGTTCGCCACGGTCGCGGTCAACCTGCGCACGTTCACCCCGCCCGCGCTCAAGTTCCCGGGCGTGGACATCGATCTCGCCAAGGTGCTGCACGGTACGCAGGAGATCGAGCTGCACCGGCCCATCCCCGTCGACGGCGAAGGGGTGGCGCGCACGCGCATCACGGACGTGTTCGACAAGGGCAAGGCCGCCGTCCTCGTGCAGGAGACGACGGTGGCCGACGCCCAGGGCGATCCACTGTGGACGGCCCGCTCCGGCATCTTCGCCCGCGGCGAAGGCGGCTTCGGCGGCGAGCGCGGGCCGGCGCAGAAGCTCGCGTGGCCCGAGCGTGAGCCCGACGCTGTGCTCGACATTCCGACGCTGCCTCAGCAGGCCCTTTTGTACCGCCTGTGCGGCGACCGCAACCCGCTGCACGCCGACCCCGCGTTCGCGAAGGCGGCCGGGTTCGACCGCCCGATCCTGCACGGCCTGTGCACCTACGGCGTGGTCGCGAAAGCCCTCACCGACGCCTTCCTCGACGGCGACCCCACCCGGATCCGCTCGTTCGGGACGAAGTTCGCCGGCGTGGTCTTTCCGGGCGAACCGCTGCGCACGCGCGTGTGGCGCGAGAACGACCGGCTGCTGGTGACCACGACCGCTCCGCAGCGTGACGACGCTCCTGTGCTGTCCGACACAGTGCTCGTGCCACGCTGAGCCGACCGCCAGTATTACGGTGTCGGAAAGGACACCGGAACAGGGACGGGACGGCGGATGGCGGACGAGCACGCTCTCGGTCAGCACAGCGGCACCTTCTTCGTGGTCCGCGGGCCGGTGGAGCCGGGTGACAAGCGCGGCCGCGAGCTGGGCTTCCCCACGGCGAACATCGCGCTGCGCAACCAGAGCGGGCAGGTCGGCGACGGCGTCTGGGCCGGGTGGGCCGAGCGCGCGGACGGCACGCACGTGGCCGCCGCGGTGTCCGTCGGGCGCCGCCCCACGTACTACGGCGCCGACGGCTACCGGCTCGTCGAAGCGCACCTGCTCGACTTCAAGGGCGACCTCTACGGCGAGACGCTCACCGTCTGGCTCGGCGCGCACCTGCGGGAGCAGCAGAAGTACGAGTCCGGCGAGGAGCTGATCGAGGCCCTCGACGGCGACGTCGCCGCCACGCGCAAGTGGATCGAGGAGAACCCGGCGAGCGAGCTGCCAGACCTCGGCACCCCGCCACCCGACGGTGAGGTCCGCCGGATCGGCTGACCCGCCCGAGCCTGACCACAGCGAGTCACACGGCGGCCAGCAGCAGGTACCCCATACCCGCACCCATCACCGCGCGGCACACCGTGCGCGAGGTCAGCCCGGGTGCGGCGGCACCGCGGATGCGCACCGCGACCACGCCCGACCGTGCGGCGTCCGCCACGAAGTACACCGCGCCCGCTACGGCGAGCAGGGGCAGCGCGAGCCGGGTGTCCATTGAGGACATCGTGAGCCACGGGCCGTGGACCATGCCGCCGTGGGGCATCGCGCTCACCATGTACAGCATCGCGGCCGCCGACAACGCGTGGTGACCGCAGCCCGAGGTGTGGGCCTGGCCACGCCCGCGCCACCAGGCGAACCCGAACCACGCCGCCGTGAGCACGAACACCGCCTGCCAGCCGGCGGCGGGGATGGGGCCGCCGACGGGCGAGATCATCGCCACCATGGCCACCACGAGCAGCAGCTCGGCGAGGTCGGCGTGGCGCACGCCGGAGCCGAGGCGCGCGTAGTCGAGCCGCACGAGCCGCAGCACGCACGGCAGCGCGAGCACCGCGAAGACCGCGGTGAGCAACCACGCCACCAGCACCGGTGCACTCATGGCGAGCCCGTGAAGACGGTGGATCCGGACATCGTCGTGCCTGCTTTCACGCTGCGTTGCTGATCTCACGTCCACGGTGGCATTCCACGGCGGGTGAGCACCAGCCAGCAAAGAGGTGAAAGCCGTTGCCCCACAAGAGTTACCGGCCCGTCAGAGCTACCGTACGGGGCCAGGGTATGAGTCGCGCTCAGTGACGAGTCAAGACCAGTCCACTGGTCGGGACGCCGGTGCCGGCGGTCACGAGCACGGCCTCGGCGTCGCGCACCTGGTTCACGGCCGTGCCGCGGATCTGGCGCACGGCTTCGGCGATGCCGTTCATGCCGTGGAGATAGGCCTCGCCGAGCTGCCCGCCGTGCGGGTTGAGCGGCAACGCGCCGGCCAGTGTCAGGGTGTCGCCGGCGATGAAGTCCTTCGCCTCGCCGCGGCCGCAGAAGCCCAGCTCCTCCAGCTGCATCAGCACGTACGGGGTGAAGTGGTCGTAGAGCACCGCCACGTCCACATCGGACGGTCCGAGCCCCGAATGCGCCCACAGCTGCCGGGCCACCACACCCATCTCGGGCAGCGCCGCGAGGTCGTCGCGGTAGTAGCTGGTCATCACGTACTGGTCCGGCCCGATCCCCTGCGCCGCCGCGGCCACCACAGCCGGGGCGTGCCGCAGGTCGAGCGCGCGCTCGACGCTCGTGACGACCAGCGCCACCCCGCCGTCGCTCTCCTGGCAGCAGTCGAGCAGGTGCAGCGGCTCCGCGACCCAGCGCGACGCCTGGTGCTCGGCCAGCGTGATCGGCCGGCCGTGGAACCACGCCGCCGGGTTGGTCGCGGCGTGCGCGCGGTCCACCACGGCCACTCGGCCGAAGTCCTCGCTGGTGGCGCCGTAGTCGTGCAGGTAGCGGCGCGCGACCATGGCGACGGTGGCAGCCGGCGTCGCGATACCCATCGGGTAGTGGAACGCATTGTCCACACCGGACGAGTTCACCTGCGTCGCCGCGGCGGCCGACACACGGCCGAAGCGCTGTTCGGAGCGTTCGTTGAAGGCCCGGTACGCCACCACCACGTCGGCGACCCCGGTGGCCACCGCCATCGCGGCCTGCTGCACGGTCGCCGCCGCGGCGCCACCGCCGTAGTGGATGCGGCTGAAGAACTCGAGCTCCGGGATGCCGAGTTCCCGGGCCAGCGCGATCTCCGCGCTGCCGTCCATCGTGAACGACACCAGTCCGTCCACTTCGGACGCAGACAGGCCGGCGTCGGCCAGCGCGTGCGTCACGCATTCGGCCGCCAGCCGCAGTTCGCTGCGGCCCGAGTCCTTGGAGAACTCCGTGGCCCCGATCCCGGCGATCGCCGCCGCGCCCGCCAACGTCACGGCGCACCACCGGGCAACGTGAGGGAAACCGTGCCGGTCAGGTGCTCACCCAGGCTGCCGGTGGCGGACACGGCCACCTCGACCTCGAGCCCCGAGCGCGAGACCACGTGGCCGGTGAACGTGAGCGCGTCCCCCGCGTAACACGGCACACCGAGGCGGATCTTGATCGACCGGATCAACGCCTCGGGCCCGGCCCACTCGCTCACGAACCGTTGCACCAGACCGGTGTCGGTGAGGATGTTGAGAAAGATGTCCCGCGAACCCCTCGCGACCGCGGCGTCGCGGTCGTGGTGCACGTCCTGGAAGTCGCGGGTGGCGAGCGCGGTGCTGACCACGAACGTCGTGGTCGCCGCGATCCGCAACGGCGGCAGTTCGACAGTCATCGCGCCACCCGCCACGCCGGCAAGGTCAGTTCGTCGTCCACCCGCACGAACGCGGCGACCACCGGCAGCCCGACCCGCACCTCGTCCGGCGCCGCGTCGAGCAGCTCGGCCATCACGCGCACGCCTTCCTCCAGCTCCACCAGCGCGACCACGAACGGCAGCCGCTTGCCCGGCACCGGCGGGTGATGGTGCACGACGTAGCTGTAGACCGTGCCGCGCCCGCTCGCCACGACGTAGTCCGGCGTCGCCGCCAGCGAGCCGTCCGGCGGCATCGGCCCCGGCGGGTGGCGCAGCACCGAGCCCCAGCGCTGGATGCGCAGCTCGCCCTCCCGCAGGCCGGCCCAGAAGAACTGCGTGTCCCGGCTGATCACCGGGCGCAGCACGGGCGCGGGCGGCCCGGCGGATACCGGCCGGAACTTCAGCACCCGGAACACCACGTCCGCCACGGCTTCGCCGTCCACCGTCCAGCGCATCACCGTGGTCACGAACCAGCCCTCGCCCAGCGCCGTGCGCTTGGGTCCGGTGACGTCCGCCAGCTCCGTCGTCACCGCCACCCGCTCGCCCGGCCGCAGGTACCGGTGGTACGTCTGCTCGGAGTTCGTGGCGACGATCGAGGTGTACCCGGCCTCGTCGAGCACCGCGAGGATCGCGCCCATCGGGTCGTCGTCCGCGCGCACGCCGTGCAGGCCCGGCATCGTCCACACCTGCGCCATCGCCGGCGGCGCCACGAGTCCCTTGTGGACACTCGGGAACGATGCGTCGGTGTACACCGGATTGGTGTCCCCGATCGCCTCCACCCAGTTGTGCACCATCGCCTGGTTCACCGGATCCCGCGCGAGCCGCGGCGCGCACGGCCCCGCGGCGGCGATCTTCGCGGCGGCTTCCTCGATCGTCGTCATCGCGGCACCCTCGGCAGTCCCAGCCCGGCGGAGGCGATCAGCTCGCGCTGGATCTCGCTGACGCCCCCGCCGAACGTCAGCACCAGGTTCCGTTTGGCCAGCACGTCGAGCCATTCGGCGAGCTCGGCCGTCTCCGGGTCGGCGAGGTCGCCGTGCCGTCCCACGAGCTCTTCCAGCAGCCGTCCGATCCGCTGGATGCGCTCGGAGGCGAACACCTTCGTCGCCGACGCGTCGGCCACCGCGACCGGGCTCGTCCCGGAGGAAACCTGCCAGTTGAGCAGTTCATTGACCCGCGCCACCGCGAACGTCTCGGCCAGCACCGCGCGCACGTCCGGCAGGTCCAGCAGCGGCAGGCCGTCCGGGGTGCGACGGGCGGCGGCCCACGCCCACGCGCGGTCGTGCAGGCCGCCGATCCGCCCGGCCGGGCCGAGCATCACGCGCTCGTGGTTGAGCTGTGTGGTGATCAGCCGCCAGCCCTCGTTCTCCCGGCCCACCAGCAGGTCCGCCGGCACGCGGACGTTCTCGTAGTAGGTGGCGTTCACGTGGTGCGCGCCGTCGCAGGTGACGATGGGCGTCCACGAGTAGCCGGGGTCGCGGGTGTCCACGATGAGGATCGAGATCCCCTTGTGCTTCGGCGCGTCCGGCGAGGTCCGCGCGGCGAGCCAGACGTAGTCCGCGTCGTGGCCGCCGGTGGTGAAGATCTTCTGGCCGTCGACCACGTACTCGTCGCCTTCGCGGATCGCGCGCGTGCGCAGCGAGGCCAGGTCCGTGCCCGCCTCGGGTTCGGTGTAGCCGATGGCGAAGTGGATCTCGCCCGCGAGGATCCGCGGCAGGAACCGCGCCTTCTGCTCCTCGGTGCCGAACTCCTGCAGCGTCGGCCCGACGGTCTGCAGCGTCACCGACGGCAGCTGCACGTCGGCGCGCGCGGCCTCGTCCACGAACAGGTGCTGCTCGATCTCACCGAACCCCTGGCCGCCGTACCGCTTCGGCCAGCCGACGCCGAGCTTGCCGTCGCGGCCCAGGCGCCGCACGAGGGCGCGGTACACCGGCCCGTGGCGCTCCCGCAGCAGCGCGCGGCGTTCCTCGGGCGTCAGCAGGCCCGCGAAGTACTCCCGCAGCTCGGTGCGCAACGCCTGCTGCGCGGCCGTCAACTCGATGTGCGTGCTCACCCGGCCACCCGCTCCCCCAGCCGGCCCAGCCGGTGCGCGGCGCCGCCGAGCGCCCGGCCGAGGTCCGTCACCGCCGCGGAGTAGCGGTGCAGCGGGTACTCGCGGTCGACACCGAGGCCGCCGTGCAGGTGGTGGCATGTCGCCAAGGCCGCGGGCGCCTGGTCGGTGAGCCAGTAGGCGGCGACGTCGAGCTCCGTGTCGGCGTCGAGGCCCGCCGCCAGCCGCCAGCCGGCCGACGTCGCGGCCAGGTGCACGGTCCGGGCGGCCACGTAGACGTCGGCGATCTGCTCGGCCACGGCCTGGAACGCCGCCAGCGGACGGCCGAACTGCGTGCGCTGGGCGATGTGCTGCGAAGTCAGGGCCAGCGCGCCGGCCAGCAGCCCGTCGCCCAGTGCCACCGCGCCCGCGAGTGCGAACCGGTGCAGCGTGGCGACGGCGTGGCCGGGTGAACGGTCGCGCAGGAACTCCGTGTCGGCCAGCCGCACCCCGGCCAGCCGCACGGTGTACTCGGGCGCGCCGCTGGAGCTGTGCGTGCGGACGAGCTCGACGCCGTCGGCGTGCGGATCGACCAGCGCCACCGCGGTACCACCCGGCAGCGCCACCGGAGTGAGGATCCGCGTGGCGTCCGCGGCGCACGGCACGCCCGTCTTGACGCCGGTGAGCTGCCACACACCGTCCGCGGCCTCACCCACGGTGCCGGGCACGGTCGTGAGCGGCGCGGACGGCTCGTGCAGCGCCGCGGTGAGCACCTCGTCTCCTGCCGCGACCGGCGGCAGCAGCCGAGCGCGTTGGCGCGGGGTGCCCAGCGTCTCGACCGGCAGCACACCCAGCGCCAGCACGGCATACGCGGGCACGGCGGCGGCCGCGCAGCCCACTTCGGTCAGCACCGCGGCGACCTCCGCGACCCCGAGCCCGTCGCCCCCGAGGTCCGCGGGCAGGGCGAGCGCGAGCAGCCCGGCGCCGGCCAGCGCGCGCCACTGCTCGCCCGGGTCGGCGGATTTGCCGAGCACCCGCGCGGTCAGCGCGGCGATCTCGGCCTGCGTATCGTCTGGGGTGAAGTCCACGCCGGTCCCTCCCTCCGGATGGCCGCCACAAGTGGAACACGTTCTAGTCTTAACCGGAAGGGGCGGGATCGGCAACCCCCGGTGGCCTCGGCGACCGGGTACTCCAGAAGCGGAACAGGCCGTCGAGCGAAGAGGGGTGCCGGGTCGACGTGGGTGCAGAACAGGTTCTTCTAGGCGCGCTGAGCGACGTCGGCTGGCAAGCGACCCGGAAGCTGGCCACGATCCCGTCCACGGCCGGAGTACCGGACCCGGAGCCGCTTTCGCTGCCGGGCCGCGGCCAGACCGTGGTGGTCGACGTCGGCCCGCGCCAGGCGCCCGCGATCATCCTGCTGCACTCGGTGGCCTGCACCGGCCTGCTGACCTGGTACCCGGTGCTGGAGCGGCTTTCCGCGCACTACCGCGTGGTCGTGTTCGACCAGCGCTGGCACGGGCAGGGCATCCGCTCCCACGAGTTCACCCTGCAGGACTGCGCCGACGACGTGGTGGCGGTGGCGGACGCGCTCGGCATCGACCGGTTCATGATCGCCGGCTACTCGATGGGCGGCATGGTCGGGCAGATGGTCGCCTACCAGCAGCGCGAGCGCGTGAGCGGGCTCGTCCTGTGCTCCACGGCGAGCTACTTCCGCCGCGGCGTGCGCCAGCGCGTGGCGCTCGATCTGTTCGGGCGCACGCTGCAGCTCATGCGCGACCAGACCAAGATCGGCCTCGTGCCGGGGGAGCCGCGCCGCGAACGGCTCGCGCGCCTGGAGGACCACCGGTGGGCGCTCGCCGAGTTCCGGTCCACGAGCCCGTGGGCCATCGCCGTCGCACTCGACGAGATCGGCCGCTTCGACTCGGCGCCGTGGCTGCACACGCTGCGCGTGCCGACGTCGGTGGTCGTGACCAGTCGAGACGGTTTCATCGCCCCGGCGCACCAGCGGTCGCTGGCACGGCGCATCCCGGGCGCGGCGACGTACGAGATCCCCGCCGGGCACACGGCGTGCGTGCTGGCGGCGAACCAGTTCGTGCCCGCGCTGATGGCGGCCTGCACGTCGGTGCACGCGGCGATCGCCGACGAGGAAACCGGCCGGGTGCGCGAAAAGGAACCCGACTCGGCGTGAGGGTCAGTAGTTCGTGAGGCCAGTAGTTCTGAGGCTCAGTAGCTGGAAACCAGGTCCACGGGGCTGAGGTCGAGGCGGTAGGGCACCTCGAGGTGCGCGATCTCGTCGCCGGTGGCCTCGGCGTCGAGCACGTATTCGGTGTCCTCCAGGCGAAAACAGCTGAGCGTGGGCTCGTTGGGCTCGATGACCCAGTAGAACGGGCAGCCGGCCGCGGCGAGGCGGGCGGGCTTGAGGTGGCGGTCGATGTAGCGGCTGGACGGGGAGACGACCTCCACCGCGAGCACGGGCACGCCCACGAGCGCCCGCTCGGTGAAGGTCTCGCGCCGGCCGACCACCACGTCGGGGATCATCACGGTGAACTCGTCGAGCACGACGTCGACCGGTGCGGGGAGCACCTCGCAATCCGCGGGGCACACCGGGCTGAGCGCCGCGAGCAGGCGCGCGACGACCCTCTGGTGCAGCGGACGCGGGGACGGGCTCACCAGAAGCGTCCCGTCCACCAGTTCGTATCGATGGCGTTCATCCGTGATCGCCTCCAGGTCCCGACGGGTGAGACGGTCGCCGTGTGCGAACGACGGGACTGTCATCATGCTGCCCCCAGGACGGGCCGATCGGAAAACGACTACGCCAGCGTAGACGTGCACACGCGGCAGCGCGAACCGTCCTCCGGCGTGGTGGAAACCCGGGCGGCCTATTCTTCCGCGCGCCGTCAGGCGTTCGCCGTCACGTACGGTCACAGAAATGCGGCGAAACAGACCCGGACAGCCCAGGAGAACCCCGCGCGACAGGGCCGTTCGAGTTATGTGAGCGAATTCTCGGAATGGCCATTCCAGGTAGGGTAATACGACACCAATGGATTACCCCGTGGACGTCTGAGCTGGGCCAAACCCGATGTTTCGTGACGCCGTAATCGTGTCCCCCTCGGCTCTACATCACGGTATCATTGCGCGAACCGGCGGTGCGGGAAACCCCGATTAAGGTGAACTTCACCATTCCGCACCGCGTTCGCTCTCCGTGATTAACCGGCTGGACCGGAAAATCACGCATTCTGACCCGACGTTCGCACGCGTCAGCACACTTCGGTGGTGGTCATGCCTGCCCCGTCCGCACCCAGCCGGCCCGTCTCCCTCTTCCGCCTCGACGGCACCGGCGCCGAGCCCGACCTGCTGGTGTCGCTCAAACCCGAGCAGGTCACCACCGACACGACGGTGGACCTCTCCGGCACGCGCGCGCGGCTGGTCGCCGGCGCGTTCCACACCGAGATCCCGCAATGGCTTCCGCACGCGAGCGCGTTGACCGGGAGCGAGCTCGACCTGTCGTCGACGCTGCCGTTCGCCGTGCTGCTCGTGCCGCGTCCACCTTGGACATACGCGGTGTCCTGGGGCGCCGGGCATCTGGTGCTCAACGACGAGTACGTGGAACAGGGTTTCGGGCTGCTGTTCGGGATCCGCCGCCTCGACCCGTTCGACCTCGGGCTGGTGTCGAGCGCCGCCCTCGACGTTTCGGCGCGCGCCACGCAGATCTCGATCCCGGGCGGCGGCGAGCTTTCCGCGTTCCGGCTGGAGCCCTACGGCGACCTCGTGAACCGGCTGGCCGGGTCCGCGGACCTGACCGACCTCACCTACGGGCGGGTGACCGGCAAGCGCTACCGGATCCGCGTCGGCAACGCGCTCTACGTACCACTTGCGAAGGAACCACAGGCTTTTCTCGCGGATCTCGACGCGGTGGGTGCCGTCGTGGACGAGCCCGACGCGTCCTCGGCGCTGCGGTTCGTGGCGCAGACGCGGCCGCTCGACCGCCACCACCGGCTCGTGCCGACGCTGGAAGCACGGCTGGCCGAAGCGCTCGGCGGCGGCACCGACGCGCCGCTCGGCCTGGCATGGCCCGCGACCGCGGTGAACGACGCCGAGAACGCGGGCTCGTTCCGCATCACCGGCCTGGGTTCCGGCGGGCCGCTGCACGTCGAGTCGCGGCTGGAGCTGGAGCACCTCACCGGCCGGCTCGCGCAGCTGCCCGAGGACAAGCGCGTGAAGGCTCTGCGCGCCGGGCGCGTGGTCACCTGCGCCGACGAGGCCGGCGAGGAGGAGACCGGGTCGCCCGTGCAGGTCGCGAAGTGGCTCGTGTTCGAGACGACGATCGGCCACACGCGTTACGTGTTCCACCAGGGCCGCTGGTACCGCATCGGCGAGACGTACGTGGAGCAGATGCGCGAGCAGGTCTCGCAGCTGCTGGCGCGCAAGTACGAGTGGCCGGACCTCACGTGGAAACCCACCGGCGAGCCCGACGACGAGAACCGCTACTGCCGCCAGGTCGCGACGCTCGACGGCTACGTCTGCCTCGACCGTGACACCGCGACCACACCATTGCACCCGCGGTTCGAGCTGTGCGACCTGCTGGGCCCGGGCAACGAGCTGATCCACGTGAAGTGGCTGGGCCGCGCAACGGCCGCCAGCCACCTCTACACCCAGGCGCTCGTGTCGGCCGAGGCGCTGCACGACGAGCCGGAAGCGTTGGCGCAGCTGGCCGAGAAAGTGTCTACTTCGGACGAAGGTCGCGTGCTGACCGAGGCGCCGGACACCGTCGTCCTTGCCGCCGCGGGCCGCGCGTGGAACGTCGACGAGCTGTTCACGCTGTCGCAGGTCGCGCTGCTGCGGCTCGACCGGGCGGTGCGCAGCCTGCAGGCGACGTTGAAATTCGCCGACATTCCGTACAAGGCCAAGAAGAAGACCACCGCTCAGCCGGCGAAGCGCCGCCGGAAGGCCTGAGCGGCAGGCAGTTGCGCCCCGGCCCGGCTACGCTGGGAGTTCCCCGACGAACGGTGCCGCCGATGACTGCTGATCCCGCGATCCGCGCCCGGATCGAAGAGCACTGGCACGCCTCCGAGGCCGGCGACGTCGACACCGAGCACGCGATCTACGCCGTAGACGCGATCCTCGACTACCCGCAGTCCGGCGAACGCTTCCGCGGCCGCGACCGGATCCGCGCGCAACGCGGCGGGCACCCGGCCGAGCGCCACTTCACCATCAGCCGGATCACCGGCGGCGGCGACCTCTGGGTGAGCGAGTGCGTGATCACCTACGACGGCTCGCCCACCCATTCGGTGAGCATCATGGAGTTCACCGACGGCTTCGTCACGCACGAGACCCAGTACTTCGCGGATCCCTTCCCCGCGCCCGAGTCGCGGGCGGCCCTGGCCGAGCGGATCACAAGCTGACGTCAGGCCGGCCTGGCCTTGAGCAGCTCCGTCATCGCCTCGGGCAGGGCCTCGGCCAGCGGCCAGAGGTCCTTCACGAGCTCCTTGGCGCCGAGCAGGCCGACGCCGACCTTGCCCTCGTAGGAGAAGACGGTGACGTTGAGCCCGGCGCCGTGGAAGACCGGGCCGAGCGGGTAGAGGCCGGTGACGCGGGCACCGAGCAGGTAGAGCGGCATCTGCGGGCCGGGCACGTTGGAGATGATCAGGTTGTGCACCACCGGGTGGCGCTCGGCCAGCCGCAGCGAGGAGTAGGCGCGCACGCCGAGGCCGAACACCGTGGCCGGGGAGAACTGGGCCCAGTCGGCGAGCATGTCGGCGTCGATGTCGTAGTGGTGGTCCTTCGACAGTCGGTTGGCCTCGGCGAGGAAGAACACCCGCGCGGCCGGGTCACCCAGGTGGGTGGGCAGTGAGGCGAAGAACGCGGACACCTTGTTGCTGCCGTGGTCGCGTTCGGTGCGCTCGTGCACCGACACCGGCACGGTCGCCACCAGCGGGTCTTCCGGCAGTTCGCCGCGGCCGAGCAGGAACTGCCGCAGCGCGCCGGAAACGAGCGCCAGCACCACGTCGTTGACCGTGACACCGAAGGCGTTCTTCACGCGCTTCACGTCGGCGAGGTCCACTTGGGCGAAGGCCACGCTGCGGTGACCGGTGATCGTGCCGTTGAGCGAGGTGCGCGGCGCGGTGAACGGAACCGGCATTCCTTTGCCGCGCAACGTCTTGCCGAGCCAGCGCGGCACCAGCTCCACCAGCTCGGGCAGCAGCTTCGCCATCTCGAACGGCCGGTGCGCGAGGCCTTCCATGCTTTCGCGCAGGATCTCGACGCGCGTGGGCAGGCCGCTGTTGTGCTGCTTGTCCCGCGGGATCTCCGGCAGCGGCGCCTCGGGTTCCAGGCCCGCGAGGTAGGTGATCAGGCTGGCGCCGCCGACGCCGTCGATGCTCGCGTGGTGCATCTTGATGAGCACCGCGATGCCACCGTTCGACAGGCCCTCGATCACGTAGAACTGCCACAGCGGGTGCGCGCGGTCGAGCTGCTGGCCGGCGATGTGGGCGCACAGCTCGGCCAGCTCGCGGTCGTCGCCGGGCGCCGGCACGCCGATGCGGTGCAGGTGGTTGTCGAGGTCGAAGTCCTCGTCCTCGACCCACACCGGGTGGCTGAGGTTCCAGAGTGGATTGTGCAGTTTGCGGCGGAATTCCGGAATCAGCGCGACGCGCTCGGCCAGCCGGCGCTGCAGCTCGGCGAACGAGTAGCCGCCGGGGATGGTGGACCCGTCGAGGGTGAGCAGCCCGCAGACGTGCAAGACCTGCGCAGGGGTCTCCAGGTAGAGGAAACTCGCATCCAGGCCGCTCAGTCTCTGCATGTCGCCAGGGTAAGGCAGAACCACGAACGGGGCGGGGCGCGGCGGTAGCATCGGGAAGGTGAAACCGGCCTTCCTCACCCGCCGGGCCGCGCAGCTCGGCCTCACCGCCGTCGCCCTTCGCCCGCCGCGCAACCGTGTCACGTCGATCCCCGTGTTCTTCGGCGCGTGGCTCACCGACGAGCTGGCTCCGCAGCTGCTGGCGCTCACCGCGTTGGACACCGCGCAGCACCTGGTGCGGCACGGGCGGCGGTCGTCGAAGGCGGGATTGGCCTTGGCCGCGCTGTCGGCGGCGGGACTGGGCTCGCTCGTGGCGACGGCGCAGAAGGCCCGCGGCGAGGTCGAGTCGGCGCTCACCGAGGCACTCGGGCCGGACTACTCCACGCGGCTGGAGCGTCCGCCGAGCTCGCGCGACCTGGCGACGCCGTGGGGCCAGCTCGTGCTGCCGTTCCGCGGACGCGACCCGGAGGTCGTGCGTGAGCGCAACATCCCGTACGCGCCGGGTGGCAAGCGGTTCCTGCTCGACGTCTTCCGGCCCGCGAAGCCGGTGACCGGCGCGCCGGTGCTGCTCCAGATCCACGGCGGCGCCTGGACGATCGGCAACAAGGACGAGCAGGGCCAGCCCCTGATGCACCACCTCGCGCGCCGCGGCTGGGTGTGCGTGGCGATCAACTACCCGCTCGCGCCCGCCCACCGCTGGCCCGCGCACGTGGAGGCCGCGAAGCGCGCGCTGGTGTGGATCCGGTCGAACATCGCTTCGTACGGCGGGGATCCCGGTTTCGTCGCCGTCACGGGCGGTTCGGCGGGCGGGCACCTCGCCGCGCTGCTCGCGCTGAGCCAGAACGACCCGGCCCTGCAACCGGACTTCCCCGACGCCGACACCAGCGTGCAGGCCTGCGTGCCGCACTACGGCGTCTACGACATCGCCGCCACCAGCGGCGCGGCCGAGAGCCAGTACCGGCTGGAGAGCCTGCTGGCCCGCCGCATCTTCTCCCCCGACCGCGACCCGGTGACCTACCTCGACGACTACGTCGCCGCCTCCCCGCTCGACCGCGTCTCCGACTCCGCGCCGCCGTTCTTCGTGATCCACGGCCGCAACGACTCCCTCGTGCCCGTCGAGGAGGCCCGCGAGTTCGTCGCCCGGCTCCGCGCGGTTTCCCGGCAGCCCGTCGCCTACGCCGAACTCGCGGGCGCGCAGCACGCGTTCGACATCTTCCCCTCGATCCGCAGCGCCCACGTCGTCCGGGGCGTGGAACGGTTCCTCGACCACACCTACCGGGCGTGGGCCGCGGCGGACCGGTAGCTCAGGGTTCGAGCGGCGCATCTGTGTCGGCGAGGCGGTCGGCGCGGATCAGGGCCTCGCCGGCGCCCTCTCGCCGCGGCAATGGCAGCACCCCTCCCGCGCGACCCGGCGAACGCGGCAACGGCCCCCACACTCCGGCCTTCCGGCCGTCGCGCGAGGGCCGCCGCACGGCCGGAACCTCAGGGTTCGAGCGGCGCGTCCGGGTCGGCCAGGCGGTCGGCGTCGATCGGGCCCTCGGCGCGGATCAGGGCCTTGAGCTGGTCGCCGACGTCCCAGACGTTGACGTTCATGCCGGCGAGCACGTGGCCGTCGCGGAGCCAGAAGGCGATGAACTCGCGCGCCTCGACGTCGCCGCGGAAGACGACGCGGTCGTAGGCGCCCGGGTCGACGTGGCCGTGGTACTCCATGCCCAGGTCGTACTGGTCGGTGTAGAAGTACGGGAGCTCGTCGTAGGTGGCGTCCTGGCCGGCCATCGCGGCGGCGGCGACGGCGGGCTGGTTGAGGGCGTTGGCCCAGTGCTCCACGCGCACGTGCTTGCCGAGCATCGGGTGCAGCGCCGAGGCGATGTCGCCGGCGGCGAAGACGTCCGGGTCGGTGGTGCGCAGGGACGAGTCGACCACCACGCCGTTGTCCACGGCCAGGCCCGCGGCCTGCGCGAGCTCGACGTTGGGCGCGGCGCCGACCGCGACGAGCACGGCGTCGGCGGCGATCTCCGTGCCGTCGTCGAGGCGGACGCCCGTGGCCTTGCCGCCCTCGGTGGTGATGGCCTCGACGTGCACGCCGAGACGCAGGTCGACGCCGCGGGCGCGGTGCAGGTCGGCGAAGACCGTGGCGACCTCGCGGCCCAGCACGGCCAGCAGCGGCAGCTCGGCGACCTCCAGCACGGTCACCTCGGCCCCGGCCTCGCGCGCGGCGGCCGCGACCTCCAGGCCGATCCAGCCCGCGCCGATCACGGCCAGGCGCGTGCCGGCGGTCAGCGTCTCCTTGAGCTGCGCGGAGTCGCCGAGGCGGCGCAGGTAGTGCACGCCCTCGGCGTCGGCGCCCGGGATCGGCGGGCGACGCGGGCTCGAGCCGGTGGCCAGCAGCAGCTTGTCGTAGCCCACGGTCTCGCCGCCTTCGAGGCGGACGACGTGGTTGTCGCGGTCGATGGCGGTGGCCGTGACGCCCAGGCGCAGGTCGACGTCGTGCTCGGCGTACCAGCCCTCCTCGTGCACGAACACGCTCTCGCGCTCGGCCTTGCCGGCGAGGAAGTCCTTGGACAGCGGCGGGCGCTCGTAGGGCCGGTCGGGTTCGTCGCCGATGAGCGTCACCCGTCCGGTGAACCCCTGTGCCCGCAAAGCCTCCGCGGCCTTGGCGCCGGCCAGCCCCGCGCCGACGATGACAAAACCCTGCTCTGGCAAAGGAAACAACTCCTTTATGCGTTGACGCCCGTGAGTGCGAAGAACTCCTGGCGGGAGCGGGCATCCTCCCGCAACGTGCCCAGCAGTGTCGAGGTGACCGTGCTGGAGCCGGTGGCCTGCACGCCGCGAAGCGTCATGCACGTGTGCTCGGCCTCGATGACCACGCCGACTCCCTTCGGGCTCAGCTGCTCGCCCAGCCAGCCCGCCACCTGCTTCGTGAGCCGCTCCTGCACC
The DNA here is from genome assembly GCF_042896185.1 of Amycolatopsis sp. NPDC001319. Taxonomy (NCBI): domain Bacteria; kingdom Bacillati; phylum Actinomycetota; class Actinomycetes; order Pseudonocardiales; family Pseudonocardiaceae; genus Amycolatopsis; species Amycolatopsis sp. NPDC001319. The sequence goes on from NZ_JBIAWY010000021.1 coordinate 86,455, forward strand.
TGCGGCCGGCACGCGAAGTGCTCGACCACGCGCGCGAGCTTCGACAGGCCCAGGATGCGGTCGCCCGGCAGGTAGCCCACGTGCGCGACGCCCGTGAACGGCAGCAGGTGGTGCTCGCACACCGACCGTACGGGGATGTCGCGGGCCAGCACCAGCTCGTCGTAGCCCTCGTCGTTGGGGAACGTGGTGAGGTCGAACGAGCGCGGCGTGAACAGCTCCGCGTACGCGCGCGCCATGCGCTCGGGGGTGCCCTGCAGGCTCTCCGTGTCCAGGCTGACGCCGAGCGCCCGCAGGAAGTCGCCCGCGGCGCGCGCGGCGGCGGCGAGATCGATGCCGGGGTCGGGTTCGTGGACGACGTGCAGAGCAGAGCCGGAGCGCATGGGGACCCCTCGGGGTTCGGCGGGTTTTCGTCCATGAATATTGGTCTTATTGCCGTCCTTGGTCAAGGTGACCAGTTCAACAGGGTGAACCGATGCTTGCGGACACGTTTGTGGGCGTTATCGTGGACCTGTGACGACTGAGCCCGCCGCTCCCGCGATCAAGGCCGTGGCCGCGCTGGAGGAGGACCTGCGCCGCGGGATGTACGCGTTCATCCGCGGCGCGGCGCGACCCGTCACGCGCGACGAGGCGGCCGCGTCGGTCGGGATCTCGCGCAAGCTCGCCGCGTTCCACCTCGACAAGCTCGTGGACGCCGGGTTGCTGCGCTCGCGCTACGAGGCCGTCGGCGGCATCCGCAAGGTCGGCCGCACCCCGAAGGTGTACGAACCGGCCGACATCGACTTCGCCGTCACCATCCCGCCGCGCCGCCACGGCGTGCTCGCCGACATCCTCCTCGACGCCGTCGTCACCGAAACCGAAGGCGAGTCCGCCCGCGTCGCCGCCCTGCGCGTGGCCGCCGAGCACGGCGAGGACCTGGGCGCCACCGAACGCGCCTCCCTGCGCCCCGGCCGCCTCGGCGCCGAACGCGGCCTGACGCTCACCGAAACCGTCCTCGCCCGCCAGGGCTTCGAGCCGCGCCGCGAAACGCCGACGTGCGTACGGCTGCGCAACTGCCCGTTCCACCCGCTGTCGGGCAAGGCGCCGGACCTGGTGTGCGGGATCAACCAGGCGTACCTGGGCGGGGTCGTCACGGGCCTGGAAGTGCCCGGCGTCGACGCGGTGCTGATCGATCCCGCACCCGGCGGCTGCTGCGTGGAGCTGCGGGCGGATCAGCCCGGCGGATAGGCGACGTCGAGAGGGTCGGCGGACGGTGGGCCGTCCAGGTGGCAGGCCGAGCCGGTACGGAGGAAGCGGTGGTCGCGGCCGTAGCGGAGTTGTGCGCATGGCTGCAGCAAGCCGCCACCCGGTCTGGAAACGGGCCGGGCCCGCGCAGCGTGTCGGACCTGGGGCGCCCGACACCGCCGCGGGTGCCGGTCGATCCGCGGCACGGCTGGAGCTGCGGGCGGATCAGCCCGGCGGATAGGCGACGTCGAGAGGGTCGGCGGACGGTGGGCCGTCCAGGTGCCAGGCCGAGCCGGTGCGCAGGAAGCGGTACCAGCGGTGGTCGCGGCCGTAGCGGAGTTGCAGGGGGCCTTGGGTCACGCGGTTGCGCCAGGTCGTGATGGGGTCGGGGAGGCCGGAGTCCGAGAGGCAGGTGCGGGCGGCCGCGAGGGGGCCTGGGCCCGGGGACCAGGTTTCGCGCACGACGGCCAAGCCGCCGCGGCCGGCTTCGCGCCAGGAGTGGGCCCACGCGGTGAGATCGGGCAGCGTGACGCCGGCGGCGTGGGCCAGGGCGGGGAGTTCCTCGGGCGGACGGGCGGCGGCGCGGCGGGCCAGGTCTTCGTCGAACGTCAGGTCGGCCGCGGTGCCGCCGGAGAGCAGCAGGTCGCGGGCGAGGGAGGCGGCGTCGGCGGCGAGGGTGCCCAGGGCGGCCGACGTCCAGCCCGTGGCGGCCGGCGGGTCGAGGTCGAGGACGGCGGGTGGGCCGGCCACGTCGGGCACGGGCGGCAACCGCGGCACGGCCGTGACGCGGCGGGCGTACGCGCGTTTCGGGGTGAGGCCGGGGTCGTGGACCTTCGTGCGCGGCGGGCGGTCCGGGGCGCGCAGCGTGCGCAGCCGGGCGAGGACTTCGTCGCGCGGGCGGCCGCGGAGCTTGAACAGCACGAACGGGTCGGTGTCGACCTCGTCGGCCACGACGTAGTACACGGCGGCGACGTGTTTGCACGGGTTCGCCGAGTCGGGGCACGAGCAGCGCGGCTTCAGGTCACCCGGACCGGGGAGCAGGTCGGCGCCCGCCTCGCGGGCCTGGGCGGCCAGCTCCTCGGGCAGCTCGCCGTCGAGCAGGGCGGCGGTGTGGCCGAGGCGGCGGCCGACGACGTCGAGCAGCGTGTCCCACTGCTCGGGCGAGAACTCCTTCATCCGGATCGTCACGTGGTACGGCTCGGGCCGGCTCCCCCGCACGCGCGCGATGACCTCGCCGGCGCCGACGTGCAGCTCGCTCACGGTGTCCTTGCGCGCGTACGTGCGCCCGCGCGGCAGGCGGTTCGGGTCGACGCTCGCCCGCTGCTCCAGCGCCTCCACCCAGGCGCGGCCCCACCAGGTGTTGCCGAAGGTCCTGCGCGGGGGCATCACCCACCGCCGAGCCGGACGAGGTCGGCGAGCTGGTCGTCGGACAGCTCCGTGATCCAGTCCTCCCCCGCGCCGACCACGGCCTCGGCCAGCCCGCGCTTCGCCTCGAGCACCGTGGCGATGCGCTCCTCCAGCGTGCCCTCGGCGATCAGCCGGTGGACCTGCACGGGCCGGTCCTGCCCGATCCGGTACGCGCGGTCGGTCGCCTGGTCCTCCACGGCCGGGTTCCACCAGCGGTCGTAGTGGATCACGTGCGTGGCGCGCGTCAGGTTGAGCCCGACGCCGCCCGCCTTGAGCGACAACAGGAACACCGGCACCTCGCCGGACTGGAACGACGCCACCAGCTCGTCGCGCCGCTTCGGCCCGACCTCGCCCGACAGCAGCGCGACGGGCAGCCCGCGGTCGGCGAGGCGGCGTTCGAGCAGGCGGCACAGCTGCACGTACTGGCTGAACACGAGCACGCTGTCGCCCTCGTCGAGGATCACGTCGAGCAGCTCCTCGAACGCGGCGAGCTTGCCGGAGCGTCCGGTGAGGACTCCGCCGCTCTCCTTGAGGAACTGCGCGGGGTGGTTGCAGATCTGCTTGAGCTCGGTGAGCAGCTTCAGCACCTGCCCGCGCCGCTGCACACCCTGCGACGCGCGGATCTCGGCCAGGTTCTCCCGCACGACGGCCTCGTACAGCGTGGTCTGCTCGGCCGTGAGCGGCACGAACCGGTCGGTCTCGGTCTTGCGCGGCAGCTCCGGCGCGATGTCGGGATCGGTTTTCTTGCGCCGCAACAGAAAGGGGCGCACGGTGGTGGCCAGCCGCTCCGTGGCGGTCTGGTCGCGGTCGCGTTCGATGGGCCGCGCGACGGTGCGGCGGAAGCGGTCGAGCGGGCCGAGCAGGCCCGGTGTCGTCCAGTCCATCAAGGACCACAGCTCGGTGAGCCGGTTCTCCACGGGCGTGCCGGTGAGCGCCACGCGCGCGGCGGCCGGGACCTTCCGCAGCTCTTTCGCCGTGGCGGACAAGGGGTTCTTCACGTGCTGAGCCTCGTCGGCGGCGACGAGACCCCAGTCCACTTCGGACAGTGACGCGCGGTCGCGGCGGACCACGCCGTAGGTGGCGAGCACGACCTCGTCGGGCAGCAGGTCGTCGAGGTGACGGCCGCCGCCGTGGAAGCGGCGCACGCGCACGTCCGGCGCGAACCTGGCGAACTCACGTTCCCAGTTGCCGAGCAGCGACGTCGGGCAGACCACCAGCGTGGGCCCGGCTTTCAGCGCGCGGCGGTGCAGGTGCAGGGCGATGAGCTGGATGGTCTTGCCCAGGCCCATGTCGTCGGCGAGGCACGCGCCGAGGCCGAGGCCGGTCATCGTGGCCAGCCAGCCGACGCCCGCGAGCTGGTACGGGCGCAGCGTCGCCGCGAGTCCGTCGGGCGGGCCGACCGGCTCGGGGCTGCGCTCTTTGAGCCGTTCGACGAGGCCGGCGAGCGCGGGCTGGGCGGCGAATTCGACCGTTTCGCCGTCGAGTTCGAGCTCGCCCGTGAGCGCCGCGGCGAGCGCTTCGGCGCCGGTGAGCTTGCGGTTGCGCTTGGCGCGCATGCGGGCGAGCAGGCGTGGGTCGAGCTTCACCCACTGGCCGCGCAGGCGGACGAGCGGCCGCTTGGCTTCGGCGAGGGCGGCGACTTCCTCGTCGGTCAGCTCGGCGCCGCCGAGCGAGAGGCGCCAGCGGAACTCCAGCAGGCCGTTCAACGGGAACGCGGGACCGGCCTCGCTGGCCGGCGCCTGCGTCGCGCTCGCCTTCGCGCGGACTTCGCCGGCGAAGAGATCCTTGGGCCACAACACTTCGATGCCGGCGCCGCCCAGGTCGCGGCCGCCTGGGCCGAGCAGGTCGACGACGTCGTCGTCGGACAGCGCGAGCTCCGTCGGCGCGGCTTCGGCGAGCACGCGTCCCAGCGGCGGCCACGCTCGCGCGCCGCGGCGCAGGCCGAGCAGCAGCTGGGTTTCCACCTGGTCACCGAGGCGGTGCAGCACGGCGTCGGGCGCGTCCCAGAGCGTTGCGGCTTCGACGACCAGGCTCGGCTCGAGCGCGGACCGCACGGCCAGCACGCCCGCGAACTGCTCGTCTTCGCGCGCTTCGACCCGCAGGATCAGCTGCGCGCCGTGGGGCCCGCGGGCGTCCAGCTCGGTGAGCCACGCCGCCCCGTCCGGCCCGACCTGCGTCGGCTCGGCCTCCGCGAACGCCGGCCCACCCGCCCCGACCGACGCGGCGGGGCTGCGCACGAGCACGTCGGCCGCCGCGTCCCACAACGCCCGGACCAGCGACTCCGGCGAGTGCAGCCGGATCCGCTTCACCCCGGACAACGGCAACGCATGCGCCTCCGGCGGCAACGCCGACGCGAGCCCCCGCAGCAGCTCCTCATCGGCGGCGTCCAGCGGCCCCACCCGCCACGACCCCACCCCGCCGGCCGTGAGCGCCGGCCGCAACCGCCCGCGCGCCACCAGGTTCACCCCGGCGTTCACCACGGCCGACCACGCGGCGATCGCCGGGCTCACGTCGTCGGGCACCACCAGCAGCCGCGGGATCGCCCGCGCCAGCGGGACCAGCCGCGCGTCCACCTTGGTGCGCGCGAACTTCTTGTCGTCGGGCAGCACGAGCTCGATCGCGGTGTCCCCCGCGACCTCGTCGCCCCACAACGCCAGCACACCCTCCCGCGGCGGGTCCGAGGGAAGGTAGGTGGCCTGGGTCAGCGCGCCGAACTCCACGCTCAGCACCGTAGGGCAGGGGTACGACAAACGGCTCAGCGCGGCAGGCCCAGCACCCGCTCGGCCACCGCCGAGAGCAGGACCTGGGTGGTGCCGCCGGCGATGGAGAGGCAGCGGGTGAGCAGGAACTCGTGGGACGGCGGGGTGTCGGGGAGCAGGTCGGGGGCGAGGTCCAGGGCGAACTCCGCGACGGCCTGCCGCTGGCGGACGCCCAGGAGTTTCGCGACGGCCGACTCGGCGCCGGGGCCGTGGCCGTCGAGGCGGCGGAGGGCGGCGCGCAGGTCGAGCACGGAGCACGCGCTGCCGGAGCCGATCAGGGCGCCGAGGCGGTCGAGGGTGGACTCGCCGGGGGCAAGGCCCGCGCCACGATGTCCTTCCGGGCCGGGCTGGCCGCCCGCAGCGACCGCGCCGCTCGGGTCGCCGTGCCCAGTCGCGCCGATCCGGTCGCCCGGGCTGCCCGCGCCGCTCGGGTCGCCCAGGCCGCCCGGGCCGCCCAAGCCGCCCGGGCCGCCCGGGCCGCTCGGGCCGCTCAGGTCGCTCGGGTCGCCCAAGCCGCTCGGGTCGCCGTGCCCAGTCGCGCCGATCCGATCGCCCAGGCCGCTCGGGCTGCCCAGGCCGCTCGGGTCGCTCGGGTCGCCCGCGCCGCCCAGGCCGCCCGCGCCGCTCGGGTCGCCCAAGCCGCTCGGGTCGCCGTGCCCAGTCGCGCCGATCCGATCGCTCTGGCCGCCCGCCCCGCTCTGGCCGCCCGCCCCGCTCGAGCTGCCCGCGCTGCTCGGGTCGCCGGGGCTGCTCGGGTCGCCGAGCTCGCCCGCGCCGAGCCCGAGGCCGATCCCGGACAGCAGGGCCTCCACGCCCTCACCCGCCGCGGAGCCCTTGCCCAGGGCGACGCGTTCGCCGGCCAGCGTGGTGCGGGCCAGGCGCCAGCCGTCGCCCGGGGAGGCGACGACGTCGGTGTCCGGGACGAAGACGTCGTCGAGGAAGACTTCGTTGAAGACGCTCGCGCCGGTGATCTCGCGCAGCGGGCGGGTGGTGATGCCGGGCGAGCGCATGTCGACGAGGAAGTACGTGATGCCCTTGTGCTTGGGCGCGGCGGGGTCGGTGCGGGCCAGGCAGATGGCCCAGTCGGCCTCGTGGGCGAGCGACGTCCACACCTTCTGCCCGCTGAGGCACCAGCCGCCGTCGACGCGGCGGGCGGTGGTGCGCAGGGAGGCCAGGTCGGAGCCCGCACCGGGTTCGCTGAACAGCTGGCACCACGTCAGTTCGCCGCGCAGGGTGGGGCCGGTGAAGCGGGCGCGTTGCTCGTCGGTGCCGTGTTCGAGGATCGTCGGGATGGCCCACGCGCCGATCACCAGGTCGGGCCGGCGCACGCCCGCGCGCGTCAGGGCCGCGTCGATGCGCAGCTGTTCGGCGGGGCCGGCGCCGCGGCCGTGAGGCGCGGGCCAGTGCGGTGCCAGCAGCCCCGCGTCGGCCAAGGCGACGCGACGGCGGTCTTCCGGCAGAGCGGCGATCTCCCCTACGAGCGCGGTGAGCTCCGGCGAGTCGTCCACGGCCACATCCAGCGTGCGCCGCTCCCCGGCCAGCGCGAGGCGAGCCGCGCGCTGGCGCCACCGCGCGGAGCCGCCGAGCCAGTGCCGCAAGGCGAGAGCGCGGCGCAGGTACAGGTGCGCCGGGTGTTCCCACGTGAAGCCGATACCGCCGAGGACCTGGATGCAGTCCTTGGCGTTGTCCACGGCCGCGTCGAGCGCCACCGCCGCCGCGCTCGCCACCGCGATCGCGTGCTGCGAAGAGAAAGCAGTCGTCGCAGCGTCCCAGGCCAGCGCCTCGGCTGCTTCGGCGCGGCACAGCATCTCGGTGCACAGGTGCTTCACCGCCTGGAACGCCCCGATCACCTGCCCGAACTGCTCCCGAACCCGCGCGTACTCGACCGCCGTCGTCAGGCACCACCGCGCGACGCCCGCCGCCTCCGCCACGGCCAACGTCGCCGCGAAGTCCCGCGCGTCCGGCAGCTCCAGCACGTCGGCCACCGGCACCCGGTCGAAGTGCACCCACGCGAGCGGACGCGAGAAATCGAAGGGCGCCAACGGTTCCACGCGCACCCCCGCCGCACCCGGCGGCAGCAGCACGTGACCACTCGGCACGGGCGCCAGCAGCCACGACCCCGCGTCGGCACCCGGGACCGCCCCCGAACAACCGTGCAGGAAGCCGTCGGCACACGGCGCTTCGAGCAGCACGGCCACGCGCGCGCCCCCGTCCGCGATCGCCTCCACCAGATCCCCACCGCCGAGCAGCAGCCCGGCCAGCGCCGTGCTCAGCAAGGGGCCCGGGACCAGCGAAGAAGCCGCTGCGGCCAGCCCCGCCGCCAGGTCCGCGACCGAGCCTCCGGCGCCACCCACCGACGGCGGCAACGCGACCCCGAACAACCCCAGGTCGGCGAACCGCGCGGGCACCTCCGCGCCGACCTTCTCGGCCGCGCGCACGGCCTCGACCGGATCGTGGGCCCGGGCCCAGTCGTGGATCGCGGCGGCCAGCGCCGCCTGTTCGCCGGTGAGCGCGACCGCCATCGGGGCCTCCTCGCGTACGGGACTACTCACGAGTGTAGAACGTGTTACAGTTTTTCGGCCAGCGGGTCGGTAGTTGAACGTTTCGCCAGGGAAGGTACGCTGAACGCAGAACTGGAACGAGTTCCGCAAGACAGGAGAAGGCCGATGCCGGGCAAGGCGAAGGCTCCGGCGGCGAAGGCGCGCACCGGACTGGGCACGATCGGCGAGGAGCTCGGCTCCGCGGCGCAGCGCGATCGCCGCCGCCGCATCATCGACGCCACGCTCGCGCTGGCCTCCAAGGGCGGTTACGACGCCGTGCAGATGCGGGCCGTCGCAGAGAAGGCCGACGTCGCCCTGGGCACGCTCTACCGCTACTTCCCGTCGAAGATCCACCTGCTCGTGTCCGGCCTCGCGCGGCAGTTCGAGCGCGCGCAGGAGAAGCTGGAACGCGCCGCGATCCCGGGTGAGACCCCTGCGGAACGGCTGATGTTCGTGCTGGGCCGCAACACGCGGCTCATGCAGCGCGACCCGCACCTGACCGAGGCGATGGTGCGCGCGTTCATGTTCGCCGACACGTCCGCCGCGGCCGAGGTCGAGCTCGTCGGCCGGCTCATGGAGGACATGTTCGCCCAGGCCATGGGCATCGCCGAGCCGACGGAGTCCGATCGCGACATCTTCCACGTCGTCGCCGACGTGTGGATGGCCAACCTCGTGGCGTGGGTGACGCGGCGGGCATCGGCCGCCGACGTCGCCCACCGCCTCGAGCTTTCGGTGCACCTGCTGCTGGACAAGTAGGGCCCGCACGCGGCGGGCCCCACTCGCGGCTCAGGCAGTGAGCTTCGGCAGGACTTCCTTGCCGAACACGTCGAGGAACTGGTCCTGGTTGCGGCCGACGTTGTGGATGTAGATGCGGTTGAAGCCGGCGTCGACGTACTTCTGCAGCGCCGCGCGGTGCTCGTCGGGGTCGGAGGAGACGACCATGCGGCCCTCGAAGTCCTCGCGGCGCACGAGCTTGGCCATCTGTGCGAAGTCGAACGGGGAACGCACGTCGGCCTTCGGGAACTTCATGCCGCCGTTGGGCCACTGGTCCATCGCGTTGGCCCACGCGGTCTCGTCGTCTTCGGCCCAGGACAGGTGCACCTGCAGCAGCTTCGGCATGTCGTCCGGGTTCTTCCCGGCCTTCTTCGCGCCGGCGTTGAAGTTGTCCAGGATCCCGGCCAGCTTCTCGATCGACGCGCCCGGGGTGATCAGCCCGTCGGCCAGCTCACCGGTCTTGCGCGAGGTGTAGGGCCCGGCCGAGGCGATGTAGACCGGCGGCGGCGTGTCGGGCAGGGTCCACAGGCGGGTGGTGTGCAGCTTGAAGAACTCGCCGTTGTGCTTGACGTCCTTGCCGGTGAACAGCTTCCGGATCACCTCCAGCGCCTCGAACATCCGCCGCACGCGCTCGGGTGCCTCGGGCCAGTAGCCGCCGATGATGTGCTCGTTGAGCGCCTCACCCGACCCGATCCCCAGCCAGGTCCGGCCCGGATAGGTCGCCTCCAGCGTCGCTGCCGCCTGGGCCACCATCGCCGGGTGCAACCGGAACGACGGGCACGTCACCCCGGGACCCAGGTCACCGGTGGTGTTCTCCGCCAGCGACGCCAGCATGCTCCACACGAACGACGACTCGCCCTGCTGCGGAACCCACGGCTGGAAGTGATCCGCCGCCATCTGCCCCGAGAAGCCCCGCTCCTCGCCCGCCTTCGCCAACCGAATCGACTCCCGCGGCGAGAACTGCTCCAACGCAGCCGCAAGACCGATCTGCACGTCACTCACGCGTCTTCCGCTCCTTCACCGGTACTTTTCGACGACCTCGACGAGGGCGTCGAGCCTCTCGAGGGTCTCCGCTTCGGGCCGCGTGCCGAGCAGGAGCGTGATGCGCTCCACCCCGGCCTCGGCGTAGGCCTCCAGCAGAGCCTCGTTCTTGCTGCCCACCGCGAACATCGACACCGGTGTCCCGGGGGCGAACTCGTCGCGCAGGGCCATGAGCTTCCCGACCCGCTCGGGCACGACCACTGAGTTCGGCATCCACACGCCGCCGTGGCGGGCCGCCCGCCGCGCCGCGTGCCGGCTGTTGCCGCCGACGTAGATCGGCGGATGCGGCTTCTGCGCCGGCTTCGGATAGGCGACGGCGCGGTCGAAGTGCGTGAACTCGCCGTGGAAGGTCGCCGCCTCGGCTGTCCACAGCTGCTTCATCGCGTCGAGCCGCTCGTCGAGCAGCCGGCCGCGCGTGTCGGGATCGGTGCCGTGGTCGCGCATCTCCTCGAGGTTCCAGCCCGCGCCCACGCCGAACACCACCCGTCCGCCCGACAGGTGGTCGAGCGAGGCGACCTCCTTGGCCGTCTGGATCGGGTCGCGCTGCGCCAGCAGGGCGACGCCGGTGCCCAGCAGCAGCGTCGAGGTCACCGACGCGGCGGCTGTGAGCGCCACGAACGGGTCGTACATCCGGTAGTACATCCGCGGGAGTTCCCCGCCCGCCGGATACGGCGACTGCCGGTCGGCGGGGATGTGCGAGTGCTCCCCGACGAACAGCGAGTCGAACCCGCGCTCCTCGACCCCGCGCGCGAGCGCGTCGGGCCGGATGCCCTCGTCCGTGACGAAGCTGAAGATCCCGAACTTCATGAGATCATCGAACCACGGGTCACCGGTGGTCCGCCGCGAGCCGCGCGAGGTCGTCGAGGGCGGCGAGCGTTTCGGCTTCGGGCAGGGTCGGCAGCATGAAGGTGTAGCGCTCCACGCCGGCTTCGGCGAAGCGCTTCACCGCGTCCGCGTCGGGAGCGCCCCCGAAAACGGTGAACGGCACGTCCGTGCGGCCCTGCTCGGCGAGCCACTCGCGCACGCGCTTGATCTCGTCGGACGGCGTCTGCTGGCGCGGCAGCCAGGCGTCGCCGAGGCGGGCGAGCCGGCGCAGCGCGGCCGGGCTCTCGCCGCCGACGTAGATCGGCGGGTGCGGCGTCTGCACGGGCTTCGGCCAGGCGAAGATCGGGTCGAAGTCGACGTGCTTGCCGTGGTACTCCGCCTGCTCCTCGGTCCAGACGGCCTTGAGCGCCTCGATCTGCTCGTCGATCAGCGCGCCACGAGTGGTCGGGTCCGTGCCGTGGTTGGCCATCTCCTCACGGTTCCAGCCCACCCCGACACCGAACGCCACCCGCCCGCGCGACACCAGGTCGAGTGACGCGACCTCCTTGGCCGTGTGGATCACGTCCCGCTGGATCAACAGCGCGATGCCCGTGCCCAGCACGAGGTTCGACGTGTTCACCGCCGCCGCGGTCAGCGCGACGAACGGGTCCAGCGTGCGCTTGTACTTCTCGGGCAGGTCGCCCCCACCGGGGTAAGGACTCTCCCGGCTCACGGGGATGTGCGAATGCTCGGCCAGGAACAGCGAGTCGAAGCCCCGCTCCTCCAGCGCCTCGCCCAGCACGTCGGGGCGGATGCCTTCATCGGTCACGAACGTGGAGATCCCGAAGTCCATGCCTCGTTCTACCCGCTGCGGCGGCGGCCTATTCCCGGTCTGGTTGAACCCTCACCGGATCGGTCTCATCTCACGCCGGGCCGGACCGTCGACGACGCGACGCCGGCCGGGCTCGAGGTAGACGAGCCGGGCCGGGTCCGCGCGCAGGTCCGGCGGCGGACCGCCGGACGCGCGGGACCCGGCCCGGTGCTCAGACGTTGCGCCGGTACTGGCCGCCGACCTCGAAGAACGCGTCGGTGATCTGGCCGAGCGAGCAGACCCGCGCGGCGTCCATCAGCACCCCGAACAGGTTGCCGCCGCGGGTCGCCGCCTCGCGGAGGGCCTTGAGGGCCTGCTGGGCGTCTTCGGCGTGGCGGTGCTGGAAGTCGGCGAGGCGGTCGAGCTGGGACTTCTTCTCGTCCTCCGTGGCGCGGGCCAGTTCGACCTCGACGTCTTCCTCGCCCGCGTGCGGGTTGCGGAAGGTGTTGACGCCGATGATCGGCAGCGAGCCGTCGTGCTTCTTGCGCTCGTAGAGGATGGACTCGTCCTGGATCTTGCCGCGCTGGTAGCCCGTCTCCATCGCGCCGAGCACGCCGCCGCGTTCGGAAATGCGGTCGAACTCGACCAGCACGGCTTCCTCGACCAGGTCGGTCAGCTCGTCGATGATGAACGAGCCCTGCAGCGGGTTCTCGTTCTTCGACAGGCCCCACTCCTTGTTGATGATCATCTGGATCGCCATCGCGCGGCGCACCGACGACTCGCTCGGCGTGGTGATGGCCTCGTCGAACGCGTTGGTGTGCAAGGAGTTCGCGTTGTCGTACAGCGCGCACAGGGCCTGCAGCGTGGTGCGGATGTCGTTGAAGCTCATCTCCTGCGCGTGCAGCGAGCGGCCCGAGGTCTGCACGTGGTACTTGAGCTTCTGCGAACGCTCGTTGGCCCCGTAGCGCTCGCGCATCGCCACGGCCCAGATCCGCCGCGCCACGCGGCCGAGCACCGAGTACTCCGCATCCATCCCGTTGGAGAAGAAGAACGACAGGTTGGGCGCGAAGTCGTTGATGTCCATGCCGCGCGCGAGGTACGACTCGACGTAGGTGAACCCGTTGGACAGCGTGAACGCCAGCTGCGAAATGGGGTTCGCCCCGGCCTCGGCGATGTGGTAGCCGGAGATCGAGACGGAGTAGAAGTTGCGCACCGCGTGCTGGATGAACCACTCCTGGATGTCGGCCATCATGCGCAGGCTGAACTCCGTGGAGAAGATGCAGGTGTTCTGCCCCTGGTCCTCCTTGAGGATGTCGGCCTGCACGGTGCCGCGCACGTTCTTCAGCGCCCACGCACGCAGCTCGGCAGCCTCCTCCGCCGACGGCTCGCGGCCGTGCTCGGCGCGGAAGGCGTCGAGCTTCTGGTCGATCGCGGTGTTGAGGAAGAACGCGAGGATCGTCGGCGCCGGGCCGTTGATCGTCATCGACACCGACGTGTTCGGCGCCGTGAGGTCGAAGCCGTCGTAGAGCACCTTCATGTCCTCGATCGTCGCGATCGAGACGCCCGAGGTGCCGACCTTGCCGTAGATGTCCGGGCGGGTGTCGGGGTCGTGGCCGTAGAGGGTCACGGAGTCGAAGGCCGTGGACAGGCGCTTGGCCTCGGAGTCGGCCGAGAGCAGCTTGAACCGGCGGTTGGTCCGGAAGGCGTCACCCTCGCCGGCGAACATGCGTGCCGGGTCCTCGCCGTCGCGCTTGAACGGGAACACGCCGGCCGTGTACGGGAAATACCCGGGCAGGTGTTCGCGACGAAGGAACGAGAGCAGCTCACCGGATTCGGTGTAGCGCGGCAGGGCGACGCGCGGGATCCGGTTGCCCGACAACGTGTCGCGCCACAGCTGCGTGCGCAGCTCCTTGTCGCGGACCTTCACCACGAGCTCGTCCTCGCGGTACTCCTCCGCCAGCGCGTGGAACCGCTCCAGCAGCTTGGTGGTCTCGCCGTCCACATCGGACTCGGCGGCGGCGAGCAGCCCGTCGAGCGCGTCGGTGGAAGCATCCACTTCGGACAGAGCAGCCTTCGCGGCGGCCAGGTGCTCGCGCTTGCGCACGGCGGCCACCTGCTTCCCGGTCTGCTCGTGGTAACCGCGCACGGTCTCGGCGATCTCCGAGAGGTAGCGCGCCCGGTTGCCCGGGATGACCGTGCTGGCGTCGGTGGACACCTTGCCCTCGACCGCGGGCAGCACGCCGGCCGACACCGACAGCCCGCGCTCGGCGAGCTGGTCGCGCAGGTTCTGGTACAGCGCGGTCACGCCGTCGTCGTTGAACTTCGCGGCGCTCGTGCCGAACACCGGCATGTCCTCAGGAGCCTTGTCGAAGGCCTCGCGGTTGCGCACGAGCTGACGCGCGACGTCGCGGCGGGCGTCCTCGGCGCCGCGGCGCTCGAACTTGTTGATGGCCACCACGTCGGCGAAGTCGAGCATGTCGATCTTCTCCAGCTGCGACGCGGCGCCGAACTCCGGCGTCATCACGTACAGCGACTCGTCCACGTAGTCGACGATGCCCGCGTCGCCCTGGCCGATGCCCGGCGTCTCCACGATCACGAGGTCGTAGCCCGCGGCCTTGCACGCGAGGATCGACTCGCGCAGCCCGGCGGGGATCTCGCCGCTCGTCGTGCGGGTCGCGAGGGAGCGGAAGTACACCGGAGAGCCGTCGAGGCAGTTCATCCGGATGCGGTCGCCGAGCAGCGCGCCGCCGCCCTTGCGCCGCGACGGGTCCACGGCGAGCACCGCGATCCGCAGCTTGTCCTCCTGGTCGAGGCGGAAGCGGCGGATGAGCTCGTCGGTGAGCGACGACTTGCCGGAACCGCCGGTACCGGTGATGCCGAGCACGGGCACGTGGCGCTTCTCGGCGGCCTCGGTGATGGCGGCGAGCCACCCTTCGGGCAGTTTTTCACGCTGCAGCTGGGTGATCACCCGCGCGAGCGCCGGCACGTCGCCGGAGAGCAGCTTGTCGACGGACACGGGCGGCTGCTCCGAGAGGTCCACGTCGCAGGCCTTGATCATCGAGTTGATCATGCCCGGCAGGCCCATCTCGTAGCCGTCCTCGGGCGAGAAGATCCGCGCCACGCCCCGCGAGTGCAGCAGGTCGATCTCCTCGCGGACGATCACGCCGCCCCCGCCGCCGAACACCTTGATGTGCCCCGCGCCGCGTTCGCGCAGCAGCTCCACCAGGTAGGAGAAGTACTCGACGTGGCCGCCCTGGTAGGCGGAGATGGCGATGCCCTGCACGTCTTCGGTGATGGCAGCGGTGGCCACCTCGTCGACCGAGCGGTTGTGCCCGAGGTGCACGACCTCGGCACCCTGCGACTGCAGGATCCGCCGCATGATGTTGATCGAGGCGTCGTGGCCGTCGAACAGGCTCGACGCGGTGACGAACCGGACCGGGTTCTCGGGGCGGTAGAGGTCGCTGCTCATCCTCCCAAAATACTTGGACTTCCTACTATTGGAAACCCGAGCGGCGGTGACGCAAGTCTCAAGCGGCTTCTGCACGCGGTTGACAGGAGCCAGCTGGGAGCTATATTCAACCTACAAGTTAATCAACCAAGCGATTGAGTACCGATGGCCACTGATCAGCTCAGCACCACCTTCGCCGCGTTGGCTGACCCCACGCGGCGGGCCATCCTCGCCCGGCTCGCCCAGGGCGACGCGACGGTGAACGAGCTGGCCGAGCCGTTCGAGGTAAGCCTGCAGGCGGTGTCGAAACACCTGAAGGTGCTGGAAGCGGCCGGGCTCATCACCCGCGGCCGGATGCGCCAGTGGCGCCCGTGCCGGCTCGAGACGAAACCACTCGTGGTCGTGGCCGACTGGGTCAACGAATACCGGCAGTTCTGGGAGGCGGGGTTCGACCGCTTGGACGAGCACCTGCGGCTCCTGCGGGAGCCCCGGAAGGAGACCGAGCAATGACGCAACGGGACCTGACCATCACGCGCGTGTTCGACGCCCCGCGGGAGCTGGTGTTCCGCGCGTGGACGGAGCCGGAGCGGCTCGCGAGCTGGCTCGGCCCGGAGAAGTTCGCCGCCTCGGGAGTCACGATCGACCTGCGGCCCGGCGGCGCGTGGCGCGCGCGGATCCACAGCGACGAGTACGACGTCGAGCGCTGGATGCAGGGCGCCTACCGCGAGATCAGCCCGCCCGGGCGGCTCGTGTTCACGTTCTCGTGGGACCAGCCCGACGACGTGGTCGGCGAGACGGTCGTGACGATCACGTTCACCGAGGCCGGCGACAAGACCGAGATGACGTTCCACCAAGCGCCCTTCCCCACCGAGGAAGAGCGCGCCGGCCACCAGGACGGCTGGAGCTCCACGTTCGAAAAGCTCGCCCACCACCTCGAGGAGGTCCGATGACCACCGCACTCCCCCGTGTCGTGTCCGCCGAGGACTGGCAGGCCGCGCGCGATGCCTTGCTGGCCAAGGAAAAGGAACTGATGAAGGCGGCCGACCACCTCACGGCCGAGCGCCGCCGGCTGCCGATGGTGCGCTTCGACAAGGCGTACGAGTTCACTTCGGCCGAGGGCAAGAAGAGCCTGCTGGACCTGTTCGACGGCCGGCGTCAGCTGATCGTCTACCACTTCATGCTGCACCCCGGCGACGAAGCGGGCTGCCCCGGCTGCTCGATGGTCGTGGACAACGTGCCGCACCTGGCGCACCTCAACGCCCGCGACATCACGTTCGTCGTCACCGCGCCCGCGACGCTGCCCGAGATCGAGCGGTACAAGGCCCGCATGGGCTGGGACCTGCCGTGGGTCTCGGCGAACGGCAGCGACTTCACCGAGGACTGCGGCGTCGGCCGGTTCTTCGGGACCAGCGTGTTCCTGCGTGACGGCGACGACGTCTACCGCACGTACTTCACCAGCGGCCGCGGTGCCGAGACGTTCTCCGCGGTGCACCGCTACCTCGACATCACGCCGTTCGGCCGGCAGGAGGCGTGGGAGGAGGAGTCGCGCGGCTCCGACGAGCCCGGCGGCTGGTGGCGCAGGCACGACGAGTACTGAGGCGTACCGACACGGCTTGAAACATCCAGCCGGTGCGGCGGAAACGGGCCGGTTCCTGGGGGACCGGCCCGTTTCCGCGGCCGGGGCAGGATTCTTTCGGCACCGATGTCCGGTCGCGGCGGCCGGCTCCGACCGTAGGCTGAACGGCGTCCGGCAGGGACGCCACTCGGTGAAGGAGCCCGATCATGGGTGATCTGGTGTACTACGTCCACGTCTCGGTCGACGGCTGCATCGAGGGCCCGAACGGCGAGTTCGACTGGCCGCGGATGGGGCCCGAGCTGTCCGCCCACTCGCACGAGCTCTCCGAGCGCGCCGCCGTGTTCGCCTACGGGCGGCGGGTGTGGGACATGATGGCGGGCTTCTGGCCGCACGCCGAGTCCATCTCGGACGATCCGCACGACATCGGCTTCGCGCCGGTGTGGCGGAAGACCCCCAAGGTCGTCTTCTCGCACACGCTCACCGACCCCGGGTGGGACACCGAGGTGCTCGGCGGCGACCTGACCGAGGAGGTCACGGCGCTGAAAGCGCGGCACACCAAGGACATCCTGCTCATGGGCGGCGCGGACGTGCCCGCACAGCTGAGCCGGCTCGGGCTGATCGACGAGTACAACGTGCTCGTGCACCCGGTGGTGCTGGGCGGCGACAAGCGGCCGTTCGCCGTCGACGCCGAGCGGCTCGGCCTGCGGCTCGTCCAGTCCCGCGTGATCGACGGCGCCGTGGTGCTGTTGCGGTATCGCCGGGCCACCGAGGAACGGTGACCCGGCCGCCGCAACGCCGAGGAACCCGCGTCAGCGGGCTTTGGCCGCCCGCAAGGCGATCCACTGCCGCATCGCGTACTCGACGAGCGTGATCAGCGTCTGCTTCGTCGACTCGCGGTCCCGCGCGTCACAACGGACGATGGGGATGCTGGGGTCGATCGACAGCGCCTCGCGCACGTCGTTGATGTCGTGCTCCAGTACCCCGTCGAACGTGTTGATGCCGACGATGTAGGGCAGGCCGCGGTCCTCGAAGAAGTCGATCGGCGCGAACGAGTCCGCCAGGCGGCGGGTGTCGGCCAGCACGACGGCGCCGATCGCGCCGCGGACCAGGTCGTCCCACATGAACCAGAAGCGCTGCTGGCCCGGGGTGCCGAACAGGTACAGGATCAGGTCGGCGTCGAGCGACACACGGCCGAAGTCCATGGCGACCGTGGTGGTCGTCTTGTTCGGGGTCTGGTCGAGGTTGTCGATGCCGCGGCTCGCGTCGGTCATCATCGCCTCGGTGGTGAGCGGAACGATTTCCGACACCGAACCCACGAACGTCGTCTTGCCCGCTCCGAAGCCGCCCGCCACCACGATCTTCGCTGATGTCATGGTCGGGGGCGCGGTTTCCCGCGGTGCCTTAAAGCCGACGGAGTCCACTCAAAACCCTTTCCATCAACATCAAGTGTGCTTCGGCGCCGTCATTGCCCGAAATCGTCCGGTGCACGGTGACGAGGCCCGCGTCGGCCGCGTCACTGATCAGCACCCTGGCGACACCCAGTGGCACCCGCAGGGCCGCCGCGACCTCGGCGACCGAGCGCGGGGTCCGGCACTCTTCCATGATCGAGATGCTCTCGATCTGTTCGGCCGCCGCCTCGGGGAAGCCCCCCGCGACGACGTGGTCATTGGTGGAGATCAGCGTCTCCAGCTCGAGCGCGTAGTTCGCTCGGGTCCGGCCGCCGGTGAGAGCGTACGGCCGCACGATCGACGTCTCCTCGGCCGGGTCCACCCGATCGGGGCGGTCCGGCCGGGTGAACGCGGCGGGCATCACGAACTCGCCGCTGGGCGGTCCGGGGTCGAAGAGCCCGCCTGGTCTAGGCCCATCCGCGTCGGTACTGCCCGGTGGAGAGACTAGAGAGGTCACTCGATCTCCTAACTCGGCCGGCGGCTCTGGCGCCGCCGGCGGTTCCTCCGCCGCGTGCGCTCCCGCGGGCGGGGGTTCGGGGGACTGGGACTCCTTACCGGTCTTCTTCCGCTTCTTGCGCGAGCGGCCCGAATCGAGGCTGAAGCCGTTGAGGAGGTCGGCGAAAGTGCCGTCGTCCTCACCGCGGGCAGCACCGGGAGCCCCCGCGCGCGGGGGTTCCTCGCTGTCTCCGGGCTCTCCGCCGAATAATCCGGGCCCCGTGCTCATCGCGTAATCATCCCACCGGTTCACCGATCAGCGACCCACCCGCGCCCTGCAGCTGCGCACGGAGTTCGGGGGTCAGGATCTGCCCCACGCGGTCCACGAGCATCGTCATCTCGTAGGCCACCTGGCCGATGTCGCAGTTGGGCGCCGCGAGGATCGCGAGGCATGAACCGTCGCTGATGGACATCAGCACCATGATGCCGAGCTCCATCTCGACCACGGTCTCGTTCACCGCGCCCGCCTCGAAGCACCGGGCCGCGCCCTGGGTGAGGCTCACGAGCCCGGAGGCAACCGCGGCCAGCTGGTCGGCGCGGTCGAGCGGCAGGCGGTTGGAGGCCGTGAGGAGGAGTCCGTCGGCCGACACCACCACGGCGTGCGCCACACCCGGGACCCGTTCGGCGAAGTCGTTGACCAGCCAGCCGAACTGGTTCTGCTGCGGCTGAGCCGTACTCGGCGAGGTCATTCACCCTCCAGTGTTTCGTGGTTGGTCTCAGTGGCCTGCCCAGTGCGGTGCCGGCCGCGCTGGATGCCCTGTTGGAAACTGCTCAGGCGGCCACGCACGTCGTGCGCGTCGCGGGTCGGACGGGGGTTCGCCGCTCCGGCGGGCGGCGGAGCGCTCCCGGGGAGCAGCTGCTCCCCGCGGCGACGCCGGGGCAATCCTGCCGAAGTGAACGAAGAGGGCGTCGACTGGGACACCGATTGGACCGTCCGCCAGCCCTCGTCGGACCCGAAAGCCCACTCCGTGGCGGGTGTCCCGGCCGCGGCGGCCTCCAGGTTCGCCACCGCGGCGGGCACCTGGTTCGGGTCGACGGCCGGCGGTCCCGGCGGCAGGTTGCTGGCGGCGGGACGCCGGGTGGGCAAGGACTCGGGCGCCGCGGGGCGGCCGGGCACCTCGCCTTCGGGGCGACGCACCGGGCGCGGGGTGGGCGACGGGCGGGCCGCCGTGCCGTTGCCATTGCCATTGCCGTTGCTGCCATTGCCGTTGCCGTTGCCGGTGGTCTCGGCCGGGGCCGTCCATCCACCCTGCGGGTCGAACGCCGGCGGCACCGGCTGGTCGGCCGCGGGCTCGGGCTGAGCGGTGCGGGCCGCGCCGAACGCGCTCGCGACACCGCGGCGGTCCGGCCGGGTCTCGCCGTCCTGCTCGCGCTCGGCCGCGGGCGTCTCCGCCTGGGCCGCACCGAAAGCGTTCGCGGCGGCCGGCCGGGAGGGCGCGGCCCCGCTTGTCTGGTCGGTCGGGTCGAGCGGGTTGGCCTGTGCGGCCTGCTCGGCGGCGTCGGCCGCGGCCACCGCCGCGTCGAGGGCACCGACGAAACCGGGGTACTCGGCCGTGGTCTCGTTGTCCCCCACCGGATCCTGCTGGTCCGGACCACCGGTGCCGAACGCCTGCGCGGCACCCGGGTGGTCCGCCGCGGTCTGGCCGGCCTGCTCGCCGGCCGGGGCGAAACCAGGGGGCGCGAACCCGGTGCCGGGCTCGCCCTCCAGGCGGTTGAGCGCCGCGGCGCCCAGGCCCTGCTGGTCGGCGGTCGGCTCGACGGCTCCGTCGCGGACGTGCTGCCGGCCGCGGTTCACCCCGCGCTGGAAGCTGGTGAGGCGACCGCGGACGTCGGCCGGGTCGCGGACCGGCAGGCCCGGCTTGGCCGACTCGGCGGCGGGCAGCTCGTCCGGCGTCGCGCTGCCGGGCATGAGCTGTTCGCCGCGGCGACGGCGCGGCAGGCCCGCCTTCGTGAACGCCGTGGGTTCGACCTGCGAGACGGCCTGGACGGTGCGCCAGTTCTCGTCGCTCGCGAAGTCCCAGTTGCGCTCGTCCTGCTCCGGCGTGGTCACCGGGGCGACGCCGGGCTCCGGCTTCGCCACGTCGGCCGGCGGCTGCTCCCCCGCCTTCGGCTCGGTCTTCGCGCCGGCCTGGCCGGTGTCCTCACCGGACTCACCGGGCTTTGCGGTCTTCTCGGTCTTCTCGGCCGTGGATTGGTCCGGACCGGTCTTGGCCGCCGTCTCGTCCGCGGGCGGCGCGGGCGAGCGGAACCACGCCGAGAGCATCTCGTCGAAGATCGGCGTGTTCTCGATCGTCGTCTCGGCGGCCGTGGGCGGCGGCACCTCCGGCACCTTCTGCGCCGCTTGGTTCCACCACTCGCTCAGGGTGGTCCCGTTGGCGGAGAACAGGTCCTTGCCCGAGGGCAGCTCGCGGGCACGCTCGTCGGCGGGCTCGGCGTCCGCCGCGGGTTCCGGCTCCGGCCGCGGCGGCGGCACGTCGACGATCTGCGGCAGCTGCGGCACCGGCGGCTTGACCGGCGGCGCGGCGTCGTCCCGCGGGATCGGGCTGAACAGCGCGGTCCCGGAGATCTCGAGGTCCGACGGCGGGCGCACGCCCGGGTCGACGGTGTGGCCGTTGGCGAACCCGGCGAGGTCGCTCGCCGAGGGCCACAGCTGCTCGTCGGCCCCCTGGATCGGCTGCTGCGGCACGAGCGCGTGGTCCGCGGCCGGGCGCGCCGAGCCGTTGACCGGACGCTGGCGGCGCGGCAGGCCACCGGGGCTCGCGGGCGGCGCGGCGACGCTGCCGAACGGCCCCGCCGACTGCGGCGGATTCTCCAGCGCGGCACCGGTCATGACCAGCTCCGGCGGGACCACCACGGTGGCCCGCACGCCGACGATGTCCTTGCCACCGTGGAGCGAGACGCCGATGCGGTGGCGCCCGGCGAGGCGGCCGACCACGAACAGGCCCATGCGGCGCGAGGTCGCGAGGTCGACCGAGCCGGCCTCGGTGAGGCGGCCGTTGGCCTCGACCACCTCGTACTCGTTCATGCCGATGCCCTTGTCGAGGATGTCGACGTTGAGCGAGCCGTCGTCGGCCAGGCGCGTCGCCACGGTCACCTGCGTCTCCGGCGCGGAGAACGCGGTGGCGTTGTCGAGCAGCTCCGCGATGAGGCGCTGGACGTCGCTCGCGGCGAACCCGACGATCTTCACCGCCGGCGGCTGCTGCACCGAGACCCGTTGGTACTGCTCGATCTCCGACACGGCGGCGCGCAGCACGTCGTGCGCGGGCACGGGCTGGCCCGAGCGGCGGCCCGGCTCGGCGCCGGAGAGGACCATCAGGTTCTCGTTGTTGCGCCGCATCCGGGTGGCGAGGTGGTCGAGCTGGAAGAGCGTGGCGAGCTGGTCGGCGTCCTCTTCGTCGCGCTCCAGCCGCTCGATGAGCTGCAGCTGGCGCTGCACGAGGCTCTGGCTGCGGCGCGAGAGGTTGACGAACACACTGCTGTAGCCCGCGCGCATCGCGGCCTGCTCGGTCGCGAGCCGCAGCGCCTGGCTGTGCACCTTCTCGAACGCGCGCGCGACCTCGCCGATCTCGTCGGCCACCCGCACGTTCACCGGCTCGACCTCGACGCTCTGCGCGCGGCCCTCCTGGATGTTGCGGACGGCGGCGGGCAGGTCCTTCTCCGCGACGTCCAGCGCGCTGCGGCGCAGTGTCTTCAGCGACCGCAGGATCTGGCGCGTGATGAGGAAGACGACCGCGGCGGCGGCGACCATCGCGGCGAACAGCAGCACGGCGAGCAGGCCGGCGCTGCTGCTGGCGCCTTCGACCAGCGCGGCGGACGCGGCGGTGGCGTCGGCGCCCATGCGGTTGCCGACCTCGGAGAGCTGGCCGACCACCGCGTTGGACGCGTTGTTCCACTCCTGCGACTGGACCTGCGACAGCCCCTGGTCGCTCGAGGGTCCCTGCTCGCCGAGGACGATGCCGACCATGCGCTTGCGGTCGTAGGCGGTGTCGGGCTTGAGGGTGCTCTCGAGGTCCTGGCGCTGCGGCGCGGTGGAGGCCGCGTTGAAGTCGTCGATGCGGTCGTCGTATCGCAGCTCCGCGTCGCGGACGTCGCTGAGCTGCTGCGGTTCCAGCGTGCCCTTCGCGATGCCGTACGACACCAGCGCCTGGCTGACCGAGACCTGCTCCTTGGCGGCCTCGAGGTCGTGCAGCGCGTTCGCCGTGCCGCCCAGCGCGTCGGCGCTCGCGCCCGCGGCCACCGCGGTGTCGGCGCCGATGAGGGCACCGGTCACGGCGTTGTAGTCGCCCACCGCCTCGGCGGCGTCGAGCAGGCCCGCGCCGACCTGCTGGCGGATCACGGCGATCTCGTTGACCTGCGCGGTCGCCGAGTTCACGGCACCGGACACACTGGACTCGGACCCGCCGACGCGGTTCGCCGCCGTGATGAATGGTTCGACCGCCGCGTCGGTGGCCGCGCGGGCGGCCTTCAGCTCGGGCGTGACGCCGGCGGTGCCCGCGGTGAGCTGCGCCGCGGTGAGCGTGCGCTCCTTCTGCAGGCCGTCGGTCAGCTTGCGCAGCTGGGTGCTCAGGCCGACCAGCTTGTCGATCCGCTCGTAGTCACCGGAACGGCTGACCTGTCCCACGATCGCGGTAATGCCGAGCACCAGCGCGAGGACGATGGGGACCAGCGTCACCGCCGAGAGCTTGACCGGAATGCTCCAGTCCCGCCAGCGCAGCGCCGCTCGCCAGCCCGAGGACCGGCTCGGTCGCCGGGGCGGGCGGCCGAGCAGCTTCTCAACAGGCACCTGGCCATCTCCTGCAACGGTCACGAAAGTGACTCCCTGTCCCGCGTCGTGGCTGCCCGTGGGCGGCTTCCGGTACTCCCGGAACGGTCCACGGCATTCCGCCGACCCGCGCGATCGACCCCGTGAGGACACGACCGTGCAGACCTGACACCGTGATCACCGGCGTGCTGCTTCCCGGGACTTTGCACGTGCACGGCGCAAGTTGCGTACTGCACGGCGGTGGTCGAGGTCAACTTGTCTGTGCCTATCGATCGCTGCGGTCAGCTGGGCCAAAGAATCGTACACCAATCCCGGCCGAGGATATTGTCTTGCGCTTCGCACGGCTGACCAGGGAAAAGTCGATTCGGCCCCGGTCGCGGCCCGGGGATTGGACCCCGAGCGGGACCGAAGAGGGAATTCCGGTTACCGGTTGCTCCGGGTCACGGCGTCCGCCAGTCACCCGATTAGCCCACGCAGGGTAGTCGAATCCCTCAGAGGATCTACGCTCCGTGCCCCCATCGGGTGGGACGCCTCCGAAGATGAACCCGATGTTGTGGTCTGACAGCAACTCGCCGCCCGACCCGGTGATTTCTTTCGGGATCCACCACTGGCCTGCGAATCCTCGTCCCGACCCCACCGGAGGGACGCCGGACCGGGGCGTCGGCCCCGCACTTTGACTACCCGGTGTCACCGTATTCCTCCGATCATTGTCTGCATCTCAACCATTTGCCGCAGCGTTCCTCAGCTGCGACAACGTGGCGTGACATACGCTCTCACTATTGTGAGTGATCTGTTCGTGATCTTCATTGAGGGTGTCGTTTTCGCACATTTCCAGCCGGAAAACGAATTCCGGAGACCCTTCTCAGGAACCGGCTTTTTCCGGGATGAGACACCGTCGTTACTATGGCCGCCTCCCAGTCCGCAAGGGCAGACCGGGTGCCACTCGACCGAGGGGCCCCGACCCGGCCACCGCCACGGACGCAAGTTGCCGGAGGCAGCCATGCACAACGTCGCGAACACCCCCGCGGCGAGCACCCCGCTCGAGGAGACCGGACAGCTGCCGGCCATGTTCGCCCGCGAGGGCGCGGAGCCGGCGCCGGCGACCCGGCGCGGTCCCGACTACGACCTCATCCAGCGCAGCCCCGAGTTCACCGCACTGCGCCGGCGGTTCCGCAGATTCGTCTTCCCGATGAGCGCCGGCTTCTTCGTCTGGTACCTGACCTACGTGGTGCTGGCCGCGTACGCGAACGACTTCATGAGCACCCGCGTGTTCGGGCTCGTCAACGTGGGCATGCTGCTCGGCCTCACGCAGTTCGTCACCACGGCGCTGATCACGCTCGTCTACGTCCGGTTCGCCAACCGGGAGGTGGACCCGCGGGTCGCCGAGCTGAGGGAACGGGCCGCCGTGACGGAAGGAACCCGCCAGTGACCACCACTGAGCTCGCCGAGAGCACCCCGGCGAGCAACCCGCTCGTGAACGTCGGGGTCTTCGCGCTGTTCGTCGCGATCACCCTGTTCGTCGTGTACCGCGCGGGCAACCGCGGCAAGAAGACCACCGCCGACTACTACGCGGCCGACAGCGCCTTCACCGGGCGGCAGAACGGCATCGCACTCTCGGGCGACTTCCTGTCCGCCGCGTCGTTCCTGGGCATCGCGGGCGCCATCGCGATCCACGGTTACGACGGCTTCCTCTACTCCATCGGCTTCCTGGTCGCGTGGCTGGTCGACCTGCTGCTGATCGCCGAGCTGCTGCGCAACACCGGCCGGTTCACGATGGGCGACGTGCTGAGCTTCCGGATGAAGCAGCGCCCGGTGCGCGCGGCCTCGGCCGCCTCGACGCTCGTGATCTCGTTCTTCTACATGCTCGCGCAGATGGCGGGCGCCGGCGGCCTCGTCGCGCTGCTGCTCAACGTGCACTCCCGGCTGGGCCAGTCGCTGGTCATCGGTGTGGTCGGCCTCGTGATGGTCGTCTACGTGCTCGTCGGCGGCATGAAAGGCACCACCTGGGTGCAGATCATCAAGGCGAGCATCCTGCTCGTGGCCGCCACGCTGATCACCGTGTTCCTGCTGGGCAAGTACGGGTTCGACTTCTCCAACCTGCTCACCGCGGCCACGGACAACAGCCCGATGGGCACCAGCCTGCTGGAACCGGGCGGCTCGTACGGCGCCAGCGGCACCACGCGCCTGGACTTCGTGTCGCTGTCGCTCGCGCTCGTGCTCGGCGTCGCGTCGCTGCCCCACGTGCTGATGCGCTTCTACACCGTGCCCAACTCGCGCGAGGCGCGCCGCTCGGTGGTCTGGGCCACGGTCTGCATGTTCGTGTTCTACCTGTGCACGCTGGTGATCGGCTTCGGCGCCGCCGCGCTCGTGGGCAGCGACGAGATCAAGGCCGCGCCCGGCGGCGAGAACTCCGCGGCGCCGCTGCTGGCCCTGCACATCGGCGGCACGCTGCTGCTGGGCGTCATCTCGGCCGTCGCGTTCGCCACGATCCTCGCCGTGGTTGCGGGCCTGACGATCACCGCGTCCGCCTCGTTCGCCCACGACGTCTACGCGAACATCTTCAAGCGCGGCAAGGCCGAACCGGCCGACGAGGTCCGCGTCGCGCGCCTGACCGCCCTGGTCGTCGGCGTGATGGCCATCCTCGGCGGCATCCTCGCCAACGGCCAGAACATCGCGTTCCTCGTGGCGCTCGCCCTGGCGGTCGCCGCGTCGGCCAACCTGTCGACCCTGCTGTACTCGCTGTTCTGGAAACGGTTCAACACCACGGGCACCCTGTGGAGCATCTACGGCGGCCTCGCGGCGTGCCTGATCCTGGTGCTGTTCTCGCCGGTCGTGTCCGGCGCCGCCGACTCGATCTTCAAGAGCGTCGACTTCCACTGGTTCCCGCTCAAGAACCCGGGCCTGGTGTCGATCCCGTTCTCGTTCCTGTGCGGCTTCGTCGGCACACTGGTCGGCCGCTCGAAGGCCGACGGCGCCAAGCACGCCGAGATGGAGGTCCGGTCCTTGACCGGCATCGGGTCTTGACGGCTCTCCGGCTGTGACGAGAAGGGGCGGGTCCTGCGAGGGCCCGCCCCTTTTTTTGTCGTCAGCGACGACCGCGGTCGCGACGCACACCGACAAACTTCGCGAAGTTCACCCGCGCAAGCCGTCCAGCATGATCTTCATCAGGCGGGCCGCGTCCTCTTCGGACGCGTTCTTCGAGGCCGTGCCGATGCCGTGGCCGAGGCGCAGGACGTCGATGCCCGTGATGTCGGCGCGGACGTCGCCGGTGGTCTGGGCGGCGGTGACCAGGTCGGCGCACGCGGTGCGCAGGCGGGTCTGGCACCAGAGGAACGTTTCGGAGCCCGAGTCGATCGACGCTTTGAGCAGGGCGGCGAGGCCGTGGCGCTCGATGACGTACGCGACCTGCTCCCCCAGCCACGCCTGGAGCGCCTCCCACGGCGGCAGCTCGACGGCGAGCACGGCGGCGCGCGAGGCGAGCTGGTCGATCTCGTCGCGGTAGACGGCTTCCATCAGCTTCTCGCGCGTCGGGAAGTGGCGGTACAGCGTGCCGGCGCCGACGCCGGCGCGTTTGGCGATGTCGTCGAGCGGGACGTCGACGCCGTGTTCCGCGAAGGCGTCCTTCGCGGTGGCCACGATGCGGTCGTAGTTCCGCTTCGCGTCCGCCCGCATCGGCCGCGCTGCCTCCGCCGTCATCCACGCACCTCCTCGCACCCGGCTCCCCAGAAAACGGAGAGATTCTCCGAATTCCCTTGCGGAACCGGAGACGCTCTCCATATTATCGCGGACGCAATCAAGTGGAGAGTTTCTCCACTTACTTCGTCCCTCTCTGGGGAGTCCTCCTTTGACCGAGTTGACCGAGCGAATCTCGTCGACCGAGCCTAGGCCGAGACACCGGACCGCCGCGTCCGGGCTCGTCCTCGCCATCGTGCTGACCTGCCAGCTCATGCTGATGCTCGACGCCACCGTGATGAACGTGGCGCTGCCCCGTATCCAGTCCGACCTGGGCTTTTCCGCCACCGGCCTGTCGTGGGTGATGACCTCCTACAGCCTCGTGTTCGGCGGCCTGCTGCTGCTCGGCGGACGCGCGGGTGACCTGTTCGGCCGCCGCCGGATGTTCGTGCTGGGCACGGCCGTGTTCACGCTCGCTTCGCTGGCCGGCGGGCTGAGCACGTCGGCCGGGTTCCTGATCGCCGCGCGCGTGGCCCAAGGCGTCGGCGCCGCGATGGCGGGGCCGAGCACGATCGCACTGATCACCACCACGTTCACCGAGGCCAAGGCGCGCGTGCGGGCGCTGTCGTTGTTCTCCGCCGTCGCCAGCGGCGGGTTCGCGATCGGCCTGATCGTGGGCGGTCTGCTGACCGAATGGATCTCGTGGCGGGCCGCGCTGTTCATCAACGTCCCGTTCGGGCTGGCCATCGCCGTGCTCGCACCGCGGTTCGTGCCCGCACCGCCGCGCCGGGCCGCGCACCTCGACGTGCCCGGGGCCGTGCTCGGCACGTTCGGCGTCGCCTCGCTCGTGCTGGCCTTCACGCAGGCCGCGTCCGACGGCTGGGGCGCACCGCTCACGCTCGCCGCGCTGGCGGCGGGCGTGGTGCTGCTGATCGCCTTCGTGCTGCTGGAGCGGCGCGTGGCCCATCCGCTGGTACCGCTGTGGCTCTTCGCCGAACGCAACCGGGCCGCCGCCTACGCCAGCTTCTTCCTCGGGCCGATGGCGATGATGTCGATGTTCTTCTTCCTGACGCAGTTCCTGCAGGACGTGCGCCACTTCGCCGCGCTGGCCACGGGGTTCGCGTTCCTGCCGATGGCCGCGTCGATCTTCACGCTCAGCCGGCTCATGCCGCGCCTGCTCGCGCGCTTCGGCCCGAAGCCGCTGGCCGTGACGGGCACGGTGCTGATGGTCTCCGGCGTCGCGTGGCTTTCGGCGCTGACGCCGGACAGCGGATACGTCGCTTCGCTGCTCGGGCCGCTGCTGCTGATGGGCGTCGGCGGCGGGCTGGCGTTCTCGCCGCTCAACGTGATCATCATGTCCACCGTGCCCACCGAGGACGCGGGAGCCGCGGGCGGCGTGCTGCAGACCATGCAGCAGGTCGGCAGCACGCTCGGCCTCGGGATCCTGGTGACGGTGTTCGGCGCGGCGACGCGTTCGGCCGCGGCTTCGGGAGCCACCGGCACGCCGTTGCTGGTGGACGGGATGACGGCCGCGTTCCTCGCGGCGAGCGGACTGGCCGCCCTCACCGTCGGGGTCGCGCTGACCTTCCGGCGGGGAAAAGCCGTGCCGGCTTAGAAGATGTCCTGACCCGCGTGCACCCGGTGCGTCACCCGGCGTTCGACGATGAACGAGACGAACGGGACACAACCGGCGAGCAGCACGAGGATCGTGCTCTTGATCGACCAGCGGGCCTTGATCGCGAGGTCGATGCTGCAGGCCAGGTAGATCATGTAGAGGACACCGTGGATCGGCGAGTACACCGCGGCGGGCGTGGCGTTGCCGAAGCCGTACTCGACCACCATGGTCGCGCAGAGCACGAGCAGGCCGACACCGGTGATCCACGCGGTGGTGCGGAACCGCACCAAGGCTCCGTTCAGTCGCGCCGGGCGGGTCTGGGCCGCACCGTCGGTGCTCGTGGTCATGGGTTCGTCCTCACTTCCGAGGTGGTGGTTCAGGCCTGCTGGTCGCGGGCGTTGAGCTCGCGCAGGTAGCGGTTGTACGCGGCGAGCTCGTCGTCCTCTTCGGCCACGGGGCGGGGCGCCGGGGGACGCGCGGGCGTCGAGGGCCTCGGGGCGGGCACGGTCACCTGGACCTGCTCGGCCTGGGCCTCGGCGCTCTCGCCCTGGGACTCTTCCCGTTCGCGCAGCTTCTTGATCCGCCAGAACATGAACGCGGGGAACAGCCCGAACAGCGGCCACTGCAGCACGTAGCCGAGGTTCTGGAACGTGCCGTTGGCGGAGGTGAACCGGTCCCACTGCCACCACGCCAGCCCGCAGCACAGCAGCAGGCTCACCACGCACGTCGCGGCGATCAGGAGCCTGCGCCCGAGCGGGGACACGGCCGGGCCGGAGTTCACTGCCACGGCCCTGACGCTAGCACTGGGAACCAGGGCCGAAGCTGAGAGGCGGGCCCGCACGTGGTCCGTCTCTCAGCCGGTGACCTCGTGGTTCGCACGGATTTCACACCGGTGCGGACGCCGGCCCGCCCGGATTCCGGACCAACGGGCCTCAACCGGCCCGCACGGCCTTCGCCGACTGCGCGTAGCCGTCGGCGAGGCCGAAGACCTTCTGGGCGTATTCGGTGGAGTTGTTGTACGACAGGATCCCCGACCACCAGCCCGACGGCGTGGCCATGTCGCGCCCGCCCGCGCACAGGTAGCGGCCGGCGGCCAGCGCGGCGTCGTCGATCTGCTGCGGGTCGCCGAGGCCGTCGCCGTTGCCGTCGGCGGCCCACTTGCGCCAGGTGCTGGGGATGAACTGCATCGGGCCCACGGCCCGGTCGGCCACGGGGTCGCCGTCGAAGCGGCCGCCGTCGGTGTCGCTGATGGCGCGCACGCCCGACGAACCGTCGAGCGGGACGCCGATGATCGGCTTGGACGGGCGGCCGTCGGCGCCGAGCACCGCGCCGCCGTACTGGCCGTGGTTCGACTCGATGCGGCCGATGCCGGCGAGCGTGGCCCACGAGATGCGGCAGCCCGGGTCGGCCGAGCGCATCGCGAGCTCCGCGTTGCCATACGCGCGCAGCGCCCGCGCGGGCACTCCGGTGACGGCGGCGACCTTCTTGGCCCAGTCGTCGAGCGGGTCGGCGGTGGAGCGCGCCGACTGCGGGGTGGTCTGCTGGTCCGCACCACCCGCGACGACGGCGCTGACGGGCGCGATCGAGCCCGGGCGCACGTCGGCCGCTTTCACGCTCAACGCGGGGATGTCCGTGGTCGTCGGGCTCGCGACCGGCGCCGACGCCCGCGTGACGAGCCACGTACCGCCACCCGCCACGGCGAGAACCACCAGAACCACCGCGAGCCGCACCGCCACGGCCGCGCCCCCTCGGGAACGGCGTCGGGCAGGTGCGCCCGCGGGGGCGGCCTGCGTCTCGGCTGTGGTCTCGCCGTCGGCGTTTCCGGTGAGGGGCACGAACTCCGGTCCTCCAGCGTGGCGGTCGGTCGATCACACAACGAGCCCGCGCAGGTTAGCGTTACGGACGGGTTCGGATCGCTGCCGCCACGCCGGTTCACCCGGCCGTGTCGAAAGGGTGGTTCAGGCGGACTTCTGCTGCCGCGCGAGACGCGCGACGCACCAGGCCGGGGCGCTGCCGCGGCGCAGGTGCTGGAGCACGGTCATCGGGCCCAGCCGGCGGCTGAGGTCCGAGGGCTGCAGGCCCGCCGCGCGGTAGTCGAGGGCCCGCTGGTCGAGCGGGCTGATGCCGGCGTCCCACCACAGCTCGGCCTCGGCGACGTCGCCGACCATCTGCCACCAGCCGGCGGCGGCCACGAGCAGTTCGTCGGGGACCTCGGGCAGGCGCACGCGCATGGCGTCGAGGTAACCGGGGTCCGCGGCGTCGACCTGCGCCCAGCGCGAAGGACCGGACCTCGCGCGCTGACCGGGGATGCCGGGCGGAGCCTGGGGCGCGTCGGCCAGCCAGGCGGACGTGATGCGGCTGACCTCCTGCTCCTCGGCGGTCTGCTCGCGCTCCGCGGCCCACTGCCGGATCAACGCGTCCACTCCGGGATCTCCGGTCATCCCTGCCTCCTCATTGGTCCCCGACGGGCCGGCCCTGACGCCTGCCCCGTTGCGCGTCCACGACTTGCACCCAATGCGCGTGACCGAGCGGAAAAACCCCGCTGTGACCCGGCTCCCGGGGGACCGGAGAACCGGCTGATCACGCAATGTGAGCACCGTAGGGCCGGGCGCGCTTTCTGCGCCATACCCCGGGCCCCACAAATTCCTTGACCAGGCCCTTTCAGGGGGCAATCCACCCGGATGGTCGAGCGATCAGCCCGGATCTCGGGATCGCGTTACTCTCGGTAATTACCGGCGGGTAACGAGGCCCGCGGTGATCACGCGAACAGGGTCTGGAAGAACGTGATGATGGCTTCGGCCCCGTCGCGCAGCCAGCCGAGCACCTGGTGCACGAGGTTGGCCGACTGGGTGGGCTGGGTGATCAGGAAGAACAGCACGAGGACGACCACCCCGATGACCACGATCTTCTTCACGCCGCCTGACATGGCACCATCCAATCCGCTGGCCGGCTTCAGGACCGGTCGTGCACGCTCACTCTAGTGACGACAGGCCCGCGAGGCCCGCCCGGCGATCGCTCAGCGGGACGCGTGTCACGACCCGGTGACCCCGGCCCGATCGGGTGAGCGGACGCCCCCGCGCCGCCCGCTAGGCTGCCGCGATGGACGACGTGGTGCTCCGCCCGGTGCTCGAAACCGATCTCGATCTCCTCGAGGCACTGATCAACGACCCGGCCACCGCGGGCGAGTTCCAGTGGTTCGGCTGGCACGACGCCGGCTACCTCCACCGCCGCTGGCGCGACAACGCCATTCTCACCACCGAGGGCGGGCTCCTGGTGCCGACCCTCGGCGGCGCCGTCCTCGGCCTCCTGTCGTGGCACCGCTCCCGTTCGGGGCCCAGCTCGTACTGCTGGAACATGGGCCTCGTGCTGCGCCCGGAAGCCCGCGGCCACGGCCACGGCACCGAGGCACAGCGCCTGCTGGTGCGCTACCTGTTCGCGCACACGCAGTTCAACCGCGTCGAGGCCACCACCGACGTGGACAACCGCGCCGAACAACGCTCCCTGGAGAAGGCCGGCTTCACCCGCGAAGGCGTCCTACGCGGCTACGGCTTCCGCGACGGCGCTTGGCGCGACAGCGTGGTGTTTTCGGTGATCCGGTCGGATCTCGAACCGCGCTGAAACCTCCCGGCCTTTCCGCGCGGCTCGCGCCGGGCTTGCTTTCGACCCGCGCGAGGGCCGTGGCGCGATGGCCGAAGCCGCGGCATGGTGGCGCGTTCGCCCTCAACCGGGCAGCAGCCCTTCGCCGCCCGGGCGCGGGTGAAAGTCAGGCACGCCGCCACTTCCCGGCCTTCAGGCACCGGCGCCCACCGGACGCACCACCGCCGCGACGCCAGACTCACGGCACACCCGCGCCCGGCAGCAGCGCATTCGCCGCCGGCGCGGGTGCAGGGCAGGCACGGCCGCCCGTTCAGTCAGTCAGTCAGGCGATGGCGCCCGCCGTGCGCAGGGCCGCCAAGTCGTCTTCGGTGAGGCCGAGGCCGGCCAGCACGTCAGCGGTGTCCGTGCCCGGCTGGCGGGGTGCGTGGGGCGTCGCGGGCGGGGTGCGGTCGAAGCGGGGCGCCGGGGCGGGCTGGACGGTGCCGCCGATGTCGACGAAGGTGCCGCGCGCCGCGTTTTGGGGGTGGGCCGAGGCTTCCCAGGGCGAGAGGACCGGTGTGAGGCAGGCGTCGGTGCCTTCGGCGCGGGCGACGAGGTCGTCGCGGGTGTGCTTGCCGACGGCGTCGGCGATGAGCTGCCGCAGCTTCGGCCACTGCGTCTTGTCCAGGTGCGGCGGCGCGTCCTCCAGGCCGAGCACCTTCACGAGGTCGCCCCAGAAGCGCATCTCGATGGCGCCGATGGCGACGTACTTGCCGTCGGCGGTCTCGTAGGTGTCGTAGAACGGGGCGCCGCCGTCGAGCAGGTTGTCGCCGCGCTCGCCGGACCACGCGCCGGCCGCGCGCAGGCCGTGCAGGCTCGTGGTGAGCAGGGCCGCGCCCTCGACCATGGACGCGTCGACGACCTGGCCACGCCCCGAGGACGTCCGCTCGTACAGCGCCGCGAGCACGCCCATCGCGAGCATCAGCCCACCGCCACCGAAGTCGCCGACGAGGTTGAGCGGCGGCACCGGCCGTTCGCCGGCGCGCCCGATGGGCTCGAGCGCCCCGGCGATGCCGACGTAGTTGATGTCGTGCCCGGCCGCCTGCGCGAGCGGGCCGTCCTGGCCCCAGCCCGTCATGCGCCCGTAGACGAGCCGCGGGTTGCGCGCGTGGACCACCGAAGGCCCCAGCCCCATGCGTTCCGCGACGCCCGGACGGAAACCCTCGATGAGCACGTCGGCCCGCTCGGCCAGCTTGAGCACCACTTCGACGCCTTCTGGCGTCTTCGTGTTGACGCCGATCGAGCGCCGGCCGCGCGCCAGCGGGTCGTTCGGGATGCCGAGCACGTCGGCGCCCGGCGTCGCGCGGTCCACGCGCACGACGTCGGCGCCGAGGTCGGCGAGGATCATGCAGGCGAACGGCGCGGGCGCGAGCCCGGCCAGCTCCACCACCTTCAGCCCGCCCAGGGGTCCGGCTTTCACGGCGGAAGTCCTTTCGTCGGCCGAAAAACTCAGAGCGTGCGCGAGATGATCTCCTTCATGATCTCGCTGGTCCCGCCGAAGATCCGCGAGATCCGGACGTCGGCCCACGCGCGCGCGATCGGGTATTCGGTCATGTAGCCGTAGCCGCCGAACAGCTGCACGCACTCGTCGACGACCTTGTTCACGCGCTCGGTCGTCCACAGCTTCGCCATCGCCGCGCCCTGCACGTCTAGCTCACCGCGCAGGTGCCGTTCGATGCACTGGTCGAGGAACGCGCGCGACACCGCCGCCTCCGTCGCGGCCTCGGCGAGCTTGAACTTCGTGTTCTGGAAGTTGAAGATCGGCCGGCCGAACGCCGTGCGCTCCTTCGTGTAGTCGATCGTGAGGTTCACGGCCGCCTCGAGCCCGGCCACCGCGGTCACGGCGATGATCAGCCGTTCCTGCGGCAGCTGCAGCATCAGCTGGACGAAGCCCTGGCCCTCGACGTCGCCGAGCAGGTTGGCGGCGGGCACGCGGACGTCGTCGAAGAACAGCTCCGCGGTGTCCTGGCCCTTGAGGCCCACCTTGTCGAGCACACGCCCGCGGCGGAAGCCCGGCGTGTCCGTCTCGACCACGATCAGCGACACGCCCTGCGCGCCCGCGTCCGGGTCGGTCTTGCACGCGACCACCACGAGGTCGGCGTGGAAACCGTTGGTGATGAACGTCTTCGCGCCGTTGAGCACGTAGTGGTCGCCGTCGCGCACCGCGCGGGTCTTGATGCTCTGCAGGTCGGACCCCGTGCCCGGCTCGGTCATCGCGATGGCGCCCACGAACTCGCCGCTGGCGAGCTTCGGCAGCCACTCGCGCTTGCGCTCCTCCGAGGCGTACGCCAGCAGGTAGTGCGCCACGATTCCGTTGTGGACGGTCACGCCCCACGCGTTGTCGCCGGAGCGGGCCTGCTCCTCGTACAGCACGGCCTCGTGGGCGAACGTGCCGCCGCCACCGCCGTACTCCTCGGGGATCGACAGGCACAGCAGGCCCACTTCGCCCGCTTTGGTCCAGATCTCGCGGTCGAGCTTCTTCTCCGCCGCCCATCGCTCCTGGTGCGGCACGATCTCCTTCTGCAGGAACGACCGGGAAAGTTCCCGGAGGTCCTCGAGTTCGGTGGTGCTCCACGAGCTCTTCTGGATCTGCAACGGCACGGCGACGCCTCCTGCGAAGCTGGAAAACATTACGCGTGGAAGGTAAGTTCTGT
The DNA here is from genome assembly GCF_042896185.1 of Amycolatopsis sp. NPDC001319. NCBI lineage: Bacteria > Bacillati > Actinomycetota > Actinomycetes > Pseudonocardiales > Pseudonocardiaceae > Amycolatopsis > Amycolatopsis sp. NPDC001319. The sequence goes on from NZ_JBIAWY010000021.1 coordinate 121,118, forward strand.
TCGGAATGTACATCCGCGCAGTCCGGTACGTAAAGCGGGAGAGGCGAATGACCGAGGCCACCGCCAAGGCGCACCGCACCCAGGCGCAGCGCCGGGAGCAGACCCGCACGGCCCTGCTCGACGCGACCGTCGAGTCCCTCGTGGACATCGGGTACGCCCGCGCGTCGATGCAGGAGATCTGCGCCCGGGCCGGCGTGTCGAAGGGCGCGGTGCAGCACCACTTCGCCACGAAGGCCGAGCTGATGGCGGCCGCCGTCGAGCACCTCACCACGAAGCTGCGCACGCAGCTGGCGGCGTCACTGGAAGGCCTGCCGGGTGGCGCGCCGGGCGTCGAGGCCGCGATCGACCTGCTGTGGGCGGGCTACTCGGGCACGCTCTCCACGGCCGTCACCGAGCTGTGGGTGGCCGCGCGCACCGACCCGGAGCTGCGGGCGGCGATCCGGCCCGTGGACCGGGCGCTGGGGCGCGCGACGCTGGCGCACGTGAGCCAGGTGGCCGGCGAACTGCCGAAAGAACGCGCGGAGACGTTGTTCTGGCTGACCGTGAACCTCACCCGTGGCCTGGCGCTCGACGCCGAGCTGGGCGGTGACCCGAACCGGCGGCGCAAGCTGCTGCAGGAGTGGAAGCGGATCGCAGTGCTGATGTACTCGCAGCCCTGAGCCTGGGCCGACCGGTGGCAGGATCACGCCGCCCCTTAGCGGATGAGGGTTCTTCGTGGTGGAATCGCAGATGCCCTGAGCAGGCGAAGGAGCCCCGATGACCAGCGTGCCGCAGTACCCGCCGTCACCCGTCGCCGAGCCGGGCGCCGTGTCGCGGCTGCTGGCCGGGATCCTCGGGGTGTTCTCGGCCGCGCTCGTGGTGGCGGGCACGTTCCTGCCGATCGCGGCTTCGCGGGTGACAGTGGCCGGTCAGCTGCAGAGCGCGTTCGCGGTCACGGCGTGGAACCGCCAGGTCGAAGCGGCGCCACAGGCCGAGCGCGACCTGTTCGCGATCAGCCACGTCGCCCGCTACGGCATCCCGCTCACGGTGGCGGCCGCGGTGCTGGTCGTCGGCGCGCTGCTCGCGTTCTCGCGCTTCCGCGGGGCGGCCCGCACAGTGCTGATCGCCGGCGGCGCGGCCGTGGTCGCGGCCGTGTGGACGATGAGCATGGACGTGTCGGCGAGCCTCAGCTACGAGCAGAAGGACGCCACCATCGTCGCCCACTACACGACGGGCACCGGGTTCTGGGTGATGCTCGGCGGGGGCGTGATCGCCGCGCTGGTGCTGGCGCTCGCGGCGTTCGGCGGCGGCCGCTGGACCACGCCATGGGCACCGCAGCCGTACTACTACCCGGCCGTGAACGACGAGCCCGTGATCTACTCGCTGGACTCGCCGCCGCCCGATCAATCCTGGGCCGAGCCGCCCGCGCAGGGCGTGCTTTCCCCGGAGTCCGAGCCCGCCGAGGAGCCGACCGCCCCGCCGTTCCCGCCGCAGGACGTGCAGCCCGCGCCGGGCGTCGAGCCGCCGGGCCGGCACCGCGACGACTCCGATATGTGAATATAATTCAGCTTTCCCGCTCGACCGCCGTACCGTCGGTATGCTGTACTCGTCGGTAACACCGGTCTGAACGGAGACGGCATGACCAGCACGACACCGGCGAACCTCAGCGGCGAGACGGCCCTGCCCGCGACGATCGGGGGTGTCGCGGGAGCGCCGACGGCGGCGCGCGCGGCCCGGCTCGTCGCCCGCGTGACCGGCGGTGCGGACTCCGCGCCGATCCGCATGACGGCGCCGTTCACCGGGCTGCCGATCACCACGATCCCCCAGGCCACCGACGCCGACGTGCGCGCGGCGTTCGCGACCGCGCGCAAGGCCCAGCACGAGTGGGCGGCCCGGCCGGTCGCGCAGCGCCAGCGGTTCCTCGTGCGGCTGCACGACCTCATCCTCGCCCGCCAGGCCGAAGCGCTCGACCTCGTGCAGGTGGAGGCCGGCAAAGCGCGGCTCGACGCGTTCGACGAGGTGAGCGCCGCCGCCCTGGTGGCGGCCTACTACGGCAAGCACAGCGCGAAGATCCTGGCGCCGAAGCGCGCGGCCGGCGTGATCCCGGCCCTGACGAAGGCGGGCGAGCTGCGCCATCCCAAGGGCGTCGTCGGCATCATCTCGCCGTGGAACTACCCGGTGGCGCTCACCGCGATGGACGTGTTCCCGGCGCTGGTGGCGGGCAACGCCGTGGTGCAGAAGCCGGACAACCAGACGGCGCTGTCCGCGTTGTGGTTGCAGGAGCTCGCGTCCGAAGCGGGCCTGCCGGACGGGCTGTGGCAGGTGGTGCTCGGCCGCGGTTCGCAAGTCGGCCCGGCGCTGCTCGAAGAGTGCGACTACCTCTGCTTCACCGGCTCCACGCCGACCGGCAAGGACCTGGCGACGCAGATCGCGGCCCGGCTCACGAGCTACTCGCTCGAGCTCGGCGGCAAGAACCCGATGATCGTGCTGCCGGACGCCGACGTCGCCAAGGCCGCGACGGGCGCCGTCAACGCGTGCTTCTCCTCCGCCGGGCAGCTGTGCGTCTCGGTGGAGCGGATCTACGTGCACGAAAGCGTCCGCGAGGAGTTCACCCGCGCGTTCGTGGCGCGCACGGCCGCTTTGAAGCTGGGCGGTGAGCTGGGTTTCGGCCCGCAGATGGGTTCGCTGACGTCGCCGAGCCAGCTCGAGACCGTGTCGGCGCACGTCGAGGACGCGCGGGCCAAGGGCGCGCGCGTGCTCACCGGCGGGCGGGCGCGGCCGGACCTCGGGCCGCTGTTCTACGAGCCGACCGTGCTCACCGACGTCACCCCGGACATGGTGCCGTTCGCCGAGGAGACGTTCGGGCCGGTGGTGTCGATCTACGGCTACACCGACGTCACCGACGCCATCGAGCGCGCCAACGACACCGCCTTCGGTCTCAACGCCAGCGTCTGGTCGCGCAACGGCCGGGCCGGCTGGGAGGTCGCGGCGCGGCTGAAGGCGGGCACGGTGAACGTCAACGAGGGCTACGCGGCGACATTCGGCAGCGTCGGCGTGCCGATGGGCGGGATGAAGGACTCCGGTGTCGGCCGCCGCAACGGGGCCGAGGGGCTGCTGAAGTACACGGAGGCGCAGTCGATCGCCGTGCAGCGCGGGCTGGCGTTGCGGCCGCCGCGCCGGGTGCCGGGCGGGGTGTGGGCGCGGGTGATGACGTCGAGCATGAAACTGTTGCGGCACTTGCCCTGGCGGTGATCAGCCGAGGCCGAGGAGCTCCACGGCCGTGCGGTCGAGGATCGCGGTGATGTCGTCGGCGGGCAGGCCGGAGCGTTCGACGTAGGTCACGGCCTCGGTGAACCCGTCGCCCTTCTGGTACGGGTAGTCGGTGCCGAGCACCAGGCGGTCGGCGCCGAGCGTTTCGGCCGCGACGCGCAGCGCCGGCACGTGGTTGTGGCCGACGGTGTCGTAGAAGATCCGGCGCGCGGCGAGGCTCGGCTTCTCCGGGGTTTCCGGTGCCTCCCAAGGGTTCTGGCGGTCGATGCGCGGCAGCAGCATCGGCAGCGCGCCGCCGAGGTGCGGCAGGATGATCTTCATGCGCGGGAACCGGCTCGGGATCCCGGCGACGATCAGGTGCAGCACGGCCACGGTGTCCTCGATCGGCGCCCCGATCTGCCACGTCAGGTTCGGCCCGATCAACGGCGACTCGGCCCCGACACCGGCCGGGTGCACGAACAGCACGCTGCCGCGGCGGTCGAGCTCTTCGTAGACGGGCAGGAACGCCGGGTCGCCGAGCGTGCGCCCCAGCACCGACGTGGTGATCGCGACGCCCAGGAACCCCAGCTCGTCGAGCGCACGCGTGAGCTCGACGAGCGCCGCACCGGTGTGCGGCAGCGGCAGGGACGCGAACGCCTTGAACCGATCGGGGTGCTGCCGGACGAGCTCCGCGTAGTCGTCGTTGACGAACCGCGCGGCCTCCACGGCCGCCCGCTCATCCTCGAAATGCGGCGGCGCGGGCGTGGTCGACAGCACCTGCAGATCGATGCCCGCCGTCGCCATCTGCTCGAACCGCGACCCGAGCTCCGCCTCGGTCGCTCCGGCCCCCAACCGCCCCTGCGCGGCCGCCTTCTCGTTGCCCCACCGGGCCAACACGCCCAGGTACGCCTCGCTCCACAGGTGAGCATGCACGTCGACGCGCATCCCCGGCTCCTCCCCGACGCGGTTAGCATGCTATTTGATCACCAGTGAACCACTGCCGGACAGGTTCGGCACATGGTGGGTCTCGGCGCGGGGTTGGGAGTTGTCCGCGCGCCACAACCGGCCTGCACTCCCCGCGCGGAGCAGGAACGGACAATCACACCGCGAACCGCGAAACCGTCCCGAACGCAGTGGCGTCGGTCCTTCGCCGCCGGAGCCGACAGCGGCCGGCTGCCGCGACCAGCCCCGGCGTGCCGGTTCGGCGCGCGAGGGCGACAGCCGCCCCGACTCCTGTGCGCGCTAAACAGGCAACCGACGACCACACGCGAACCGGCGAACCCGCAGGCAGCCCTTGACCGCAAGGGCCAGCAACGGCGGCGACCACGACAACCCCGGCCGACGGTTCGGCGCACAAAACGACCCGCGCTCCTCCTCGACACGACGCAGGCAACCGCCAAGCAGATCGCGGACCGGCACAACCGTCCGCGCGGTGCGGGGCGGCCCTTCGCCGCGGAAGCCAGCAGCGGCCGGCAGCCTCGGCGCGGCAGTTCGGCGCGGCGGTTCGGCGCACCAACGACACAACCGGCCCCAAGCCCTCCTCGCGGAACCGCCAAAGCCGCCCGGGCAGCGCGAGTCAGTTCTTCGCCGCCGGAACCCACAGCTCCCGGCAGCCGCGGCGCGCCAACGACACGACCCACCCCACGCCCCCTCCGCGTGGAACCCGCGAAACCCCGGGCGGAGCGGGTCAGTCCCTCGTAGCCGGGGTCGTGAGCAAGCCGCGGTCGTAGGCGATGGCGACGGCTTCGGCGCGGCGGCTGGCGCCCAGTTTGGCCATGACGCGGGAGAGGTGGACGGAGACCGTCTTCTCGCTGATGTAGAGCTCCTCGCCCACCTGGCGGTTGGTGCGGCCGAGGGCGACGCGTTCGAGGACGTCGCGTTCGCGGTCGGTGAGGGGGTTGGGGCCGGTGGGGGTGGCGGCGGCTGGGGTGAGGCCGGGGAGGTCGGTGCGGGCGCGGTGGGCCAGGTCGCGCACGGCGTCGCGGAGGGGCAGCGCGCCGAGGGCGGAGGCGACGGTGTGGGCGGACGCCAGGGCGTCCTCGGCGGGGAGGCCGTGGGCGAGGAGGGCCTGGGCTTCGAAGTAGCGGCACATGGCCTGCTCGTAGACCGCGCCGTAGTCGAAGGCCGTGACGGCGGCGGACCACAGCGCGGCGTCGGCGGGGCCGTCGAGGCCGGAAGCGGCGGCTTCCAGGCGGGCGAGCCAGGCGTGGCCTTCCGGGCCCAACGTGCCCGAGCGCGGGCTGCCCTCGACGGCGGTGCGGCGGCCGTGTTCCAGCAGGCGCCGGCCGACGGACGCGAAATCGTCGGCGGCGCGCTGGTCGCCGTGCAGGCGGGCGTCGGCGGCGAGGGCCGCGACCGAGGTCATGCCCAGCGCGACGATCCGGATGCCGCCGAGCAGCCAGGGCTCGATCTTTTCCAGCCACGCCACCAAGTCCTCGGTGACGCGCACGGCTTCGGTGTGATCGCCGCGCCAGGTCGCGAGCTCGATGGCGGCGTCGCCGGCCGAGAGGGCGATCTGGATGTCGGCGGACCACTGCTGCCGCAGCCCGGGCAGGAGGCGCGCGGCGTCGTCGAACCGGCCGCGCGCGACGAGGAACAGCACCCAGTTGGCGAGGATCCGGGCGGCGACCGCGCTCGACACCCTGCGTCCCGCGCGCCCGGCCGCGTCCTCCGCGGGCCAGTCGCCGCTGAGGTAACGCAGGTAGAGCTGCCGCGCGCGCAGCTCGAGCCCGAACGAGCTCCACGTGAGCCCCGACTCCTCCGCGCGCGCCACGCCGTTGGCCACGTGGGTGAGGGCCTCGGCCATCTCGGCCTGGTCGTCGTAGCTCAGGGCGAGGAAGTACAGGCCGCGCAGCTCGACGTTGAGGGCCTCGGCCTCGCGCGCCTTGCGGATGCCCTGCCGCAGCCGTTCGCGCGCCAGCGCGGCGTCGCCCGCCGAGTCGGCCAGCGTGCCCAGCGTGATGAGCCCCGACGCCTCGGCCCCGACCGCGCCCACGGCCCGCGCGTCGGACACCGACGTGAGCGCGTTGTCCAGCGCCTCGCCCGGCTGGTCGAGCAGCCGCAGGAAGCCCGCGCGCGTGGCGAGCACCCAGGCCCGCGTGGCGCTCGGTTCGCTGTCCTTCACCAGGTCCCACGCCCGGTCGACGGCCAGCGTCGCCTCGTCGAGCGTGCCCTCCAGCGCCAGCAGCGCCTCGGCCAGCCGGCGCCACACCTTGGCGGACCGCAGCGTCGGGGTGTCGGGCCCCAGCTGCTCCGCGGCCGAACGCGCGTAGGCCGCCGCGCGCTCCGGCTCCCCCGACGTGCCCGCGAAGTACGAAGCCTCGTGCAGAAGCTTCAGCTCGTCGACGCCCTCGGGCCGGTCCGCGACGGGCACCGCGTCCCAGATGGACAGTGCCTGTTCGGCGTGCCGCAGTGCCGCCCCCGGCGCGCCCAGCTTTTCCGCCTCGTCCATCGCGCGAAGCAGCGCGGGCAACGCGGTGACGAAGTCGCGGCTTTCGAGACTGTGGAACGCCAGCTTGGCGTCGTGCCCCCGCCCCTGCGGGATCGCTTGGATGCGGGCCGCGTAGGCGGCGTGCGTGCGGTTGCGTTCGCCCGGCAGCAGATCCGCGTACACCGCTTCCTGCAGCAACGCGTGGCGGAACACGTAGGAGCCGTCCTCGATCACGAGCACGTGGTGCTGCACGGCCTCGCGCAACGCCTCGTCGAGCTCCAGCTCGCCGATGCCCGCGACCTCCGCGAGCGCGGCGTGCGACACCGGCTCGTTGGCCACGGAAATCACCCGCAGCACGCGCCGCGTCTCCGCCGGGAACCGTTCGAGCCGCGCGAGCAGCACTTCGGCCAGGCCGGCGGGCAGGTCCCGGCAGTCGGCGTCCGTGGCCAGCAGCTCTTCCACGAAGAACGGGTTGCCCTCCGACCGCGCGACGATGTCGGCCACCACGTCGGCCGGCAACGGCTCGTCGGCCAGCGCCTCCACGAACGCCCGCGCGTCGGCGGGCCCGAACGGCGCCAGCGCCACCTGCTCCACCGTGGCCAGGCGCACCAGCTCCGACAGCAGCCCCCGCAGCGGGTGACGCCGGTGCACGTCCTCTTCGCGGTAGCTGCCCACGACCAGCAGCCGCTGCGCGCGCAACCTGCTGGCCAGGAAGGACAGCAGGTTGCGCGTGGAAGAGTCGGCCCAGTGCAGGTCCTCGAGCAGGATCACCACCGGCCGCGACTCGGCGACCTCGGTCAGCACCCCCAGTACCGCGTCGAACAGCTGGAGCTGACCCAGGTCTTGTTCCGGTCGCGGCCGGCGCATGACCTCGCGCTCGCTGGCCGACACCTGGCCGTGTTCCCCCGGTCCCATCGGCTCGGGCTCCCCGCTCTGCGGCAGCAGCCGCGCGAGCGCCGGCCGCGACCGCACCGCGGCGGCGACCACCGGATCCCCCGACGAGCCCAGCGGCGCCAGCGCCTCCGCGAACGGCAGGTACGGCAGACCGCCGTCGCGCACGTCGATGCAGCGGCCGGTGAGCACCAGCGCGCCGTTCGACGCGACGTACTCACCGAGCGCGGTGAGCAGCCGGGTCTTGCCGACCCCCGCGTCGCCCGCGATCAGCACGGCGCCGGCCTCGCGCCGCTCCGCCCGAGCGAAGGCAGCGCGGAGCCGCCGCATCTCGTGAGTGCGGGCGACCAGCGGGATTCCGGAGCCTAAGCGGGGCACGAGGAGCATTCTGTCCTACCCCACCGACAGTTCCGCCATGCTTTTCGCCGAGGGCGTGACACCCTCGGCGAACTCGGCGTTCACCGCGCCAGGTGGTCGGCGCGGGAGGCCACCTGCGCGGTCGTGCGGCGTTCCTGCGCCGGCACGGTCACGCTGGTCACCCGGTGGGCCCGCAGCCACCGCACGACGCGGTTCTGCTTGGTCATCCGCGCGGCGCGCCCGGCCTTCCGCAGCTGCTCCTCGCGGTAGGCCACCTCGGCGCTCATCGCGTCCAGGAGCTGGTAACTCATCGCTTCTTCCCCATCCTCTGCGAGTGCCTTCTTCCGTGACACTCACAGTCGTCCTGAGGTGGGGCCTGCGGCATCGGGCGATCACCCCGTCCTGGACGCCAAACGACCCCTTACCCGAGACACCGACCGGCGAAGAGCAGGTCGGCGGGGTAAGGGGTCGCCGGGTGGAACGTCAGTCGCGGGCCGGGCCACCGGCGCGCACCGCCGCCAGCAGCCCCCGCCAACCCGAAGCAGGGAGGCGGAAAGCACCCCCTTCGGGGTCCTTCGAATCGCGCACCGCGGCGTCGCCGCCGACGAACGCGATCTCGACGCAGTCGTTGCCGCCGCCGCTGTGGCTGCTCTTGCGCCAGGTGGCCCGGGAAAGATCCGCGTCCGGCATCATGTTCCCCACTTCCTCACTGTGTCCTCGGTTCCAGGTGGTGCACTGCAGCCGGCGCGGTTGACCGTTCGGCGAACCGGCCGGCCGCCTCGGTGATCAAGTCGACCGAGTCGTCCGGTTTCAGTGCGGCAGCGCGCAGGTGGTCGAACATCAGCGCGTAGCGCCGGACGTCTTCGGGTTGTTCGAGGTACAGGCCGCTGGACGTGCTGTCGTCCACGTAGACGACGTCGGGGTCGGCCTGCTCGGGGAACCCCATGATGAGGAACGGGCCTTCCATGCCGGGGTGCGCGCCGGCTCCGAAGGGGACCACCTGGATGGTCACGTTGGGCTTCTCGGCGACCGAGGCCATGCGGTAGAGCTGCTCGGCCATCACCTCGGGGCTGTCGACCACGCGGTGCAGCACGGCTTCGTCGACCACCGCCCAGTACTCCGGCGGCGGCGTGTCGCTCAGCAGCTCCTGGCGCGCCATGCGCGCGGCCACGCGACGCCGGATCTCGGCGTCCTCGGCGTCGGGCCGCAGCGCCCTGATCACGGCGTGGGCGTAGCGCTCGGTCTGCAGCAGGCCGGGCACGAGCAGCGCCTGGAACGCGCGCAGCGAGGTCGCGTCGGCCTCCAGGCCCACGAACGTGCCGGTGAACACCTCGTTGTACGCGTGCCACCAGCCGCGTTTGCGCGCCTCGCGGGCCAGCTGGACGAGCGCCTCCTGCTCGTCGCCGGTGATCCCGTAAAGCGCCAGCATGTCCCGGGCGTCGCGCGGGGTGACGCCGACGTGCCCGGTCTCGATGCGGCTCACCTTCGAGGCAGAGCACTCGAGCTTCTCGCCCACCTCGTCGATGGTGAGGTCGGCGGCTTCCCGGAGCCGGCGCAGCTCGCTCGCGAGCCTCCGGCGGCGAACGGTGGGTCCCTGGCCTCTCGCCACGACAGCACCTCCGGATCGTCTTACGCGCTGCGCGCACCGTCGGCCAACGCTGCCCGCACCGCATATCTAACCAGCCGTCCGACTAGTCAGTGGGGTATTAACACTTCGGAATTCCCGCCTTCGCGGCGGGGCTCCGCCCTGCAATTTGCAGATTGCGCTTGTACTCTGACACCCGTGTGAACCGGAACCGGTGACGCCGCGCCGCAGGGGCCGGCGGCGGTGATCGTTCCGGGTTCCTGAGCAGCGTAGACGACGACCAGCCGGAAACAGACACCGAGTGCGCGGGCGTTTCCGGCGGAAGGTGTCCGGGGCCGCCCCCCGACCGGTCCCGGGCACCTTCACCTTCGGTTGTCAGTTGTTGTCAGGCCGTCGCAGGCGTACTCCGGCGATTACCCGGCTACGTATTTCGCATTTACCGCCACCCGGAAGTGTGGTTGATTCCGCACACCTCACTCAGCGAGACACTCTCAGTAGAACCTGCGACCGTCCTCACAGGACGCGCAGCAGTCCTTCCTGGACGACCGTGGCGATGTGCGTGCCGTCCTGCGCGAAGAACCGGCCCGTGGCCAGGCCGCGCGCGCCCGACGCGCTCGGCGAGGTGCTGTCGTAGAGGAACCACTCGTCGGCGCGGAAGGGCCGGTGGAACCACAGCGCGTGGTCCAGGCTCGCGCCGAGGACCTTGTCGACGTCCCAGTACACGCCGTGGCGCGCGAGGATCGAGTCGAGCAGCGTCATGTCGGAGGCGTAGGTGAGCACGCAGACGTGCAGCAGCTGGTCGGCCGGCAGCGTGCCGTCGGCGCGCATCCACACGCGGTTGCTCGCCGGGCGCTCGCCCGTGGCGCGGGTGATCCACGGCGGTTCGCCGACGTAGCGCACGTCGATGGGGCGCGGGCGCTCGGTGAAGCGCAGGCCGAAGCCGGCGGTGCGTTCCTGGAACGTCGGCAGCGTCTCGGGGGCGGGCACGTCGGGCATCGGCTCGCCGTGGTCCAGGCCTTGCTCGTCCTTCTGGAACGAGGCGGACAGCGCGAAGATCGCCTTGCCGTGCTGGATGGCGGTGACGCGGCGCGTGGTGAACGAGCGGCCGTCGCGGATGCGGTCGACCTCGTAGAGGATCGGCACGCTCGGGTCGCCGCCGCGGATGAAGTAGGCGTGCAGCGAGTGCACGGGCCGGTCTTCGGGCACGGTGCGCCCGGCCGCCACCAGGGCCTGCCCGGCGACCTGGCCGCCGAACACGCGGACCGGGGAGTGCGCGGGCGAGACCCCGCGGTAGAAGTCCTCTTCCACCTTCTCCAGGTCGAGGAGGTCGACGAGCCGGTCGAGCACCGCCTGCCCGCCGCCGGCGGCCTCGTCGAGCCCGGCGGCGGCGGTCCTGGCGATATCGGTCATGCCCGGACCCTATTCGGTCGGCATGAAGCTCGTCCCTTATGCGTGGTCGTCTTCACCGAGGCGGTGCACGTGGATCAGGTTCGTGGAGCCGACGGTCCCGGGCGGGGAGCCGGCCACGATCACCACGAGGTCGCCGCGCTGGTACTTGCCCATCGCGAGCATCGCCTGGTCGACCTGGTGGATCATCTGGTCGGTGGAGTCGACGCGCGGCACGATCGTGGTCACCGTGCCCCAGGTCATCGACAGCTGGCTGCGCACGCAGTCCTCCGGCGTGAACGCCATCAGCGGCAGCCGCGTGTGCAGGCGGGCCAGGCGGCGCACGGTGTCACCGGACTGGGTGAACGCGACGAGCGCCTTGGCGTTGAGCCGCTCGCCGATGTCGCGGGCGGCGTAGGAGATCACGCCGCGCTTGGTGCGCGGGACGTGCGTGAGCGGCGGGACGACCGGCGAGTCGGTCTCGACCGCCTCGACGATGCGGCCCATCGTCTGGACCGTCTCGATCGGGTAGCGCCCGACGCTGGTCTCGCCCGAGAGCATCACGGCGTCGGTGCCGTCGAGCACCGCGTTGGCGACGTCGGAGGCCTCGGCGCGGGTCGGCCGGGAGTTGTTGATCATCGACTCGAGCATCTGCGTCGCGACGATGACCGGCTTCGCGTTCTCGCGGCAGATCTGGATGGCGCGCTTCTGGACCAGCGGCACCTGCTCCAGCGGCAGCTCGACGCCGAGGTCGCCGCGGGCGACCATCACCGCGTCGAAGGCCAGCACGATCGCCTCGAGGTTGTAGACAGCCTCGGGCTTCTCGATCTTCGCGACCACCGGCAGCCGGCCCTTGCCGACGCGGTCCATGACCTGGTGGACCAGGTCGATATCGGCCGGCGAGCGCACGAACGACAGCGCGATGAAGTCGACGCCCAGGTGCAGCGCGAACTCGAGGTCCTCGATGTCCTTCTCGCTCAGCGCGGGCACGGACACGTCCATGCCCGGGAGCGAGACGCCCTTGTTGTTGCTGACGGGGCCGCCTTCGGTGACCTCGCAGACCACGTCCTGGCCCTCGACACCCTTGACCACGAGGCCGACCTTGCCGTCGTCCACCAGGAGGCGGTCGCCCGGCTTGGCGTCCTTCGCGAGGCCTTTGTAGGTGGTCGAGACGCGGTCGTGCGTGCCCACCACGTCCTCGACGGTGATCCGGACGACGTCGCCCGTGTGCCACTCGGCCGAGCCGCTGGCGAAGGTGCCCAGGCGGATCTTCGGGCCCTGCAGGTCGGCGAGGATGCCCACCGCCCGGCCACTCTCGGCCGCAGCGGCCCGGACCAGGTCGTAGACCTGCTTGTGGTCGCTGTGGCTTCCGTGACTGAAGTTCATCCTCGCGACGTCCATTCCGGCGTCGACGAGTGCCCGCATCTTCTCCGGTGTGGAGGTCGCGGGACCCAGCGTACAAACGATCTTCGCGCGTCGGCTCACGTTCGATGAGAGTAGTCCCTCATCCCCCGCAGGTCTGTACCGATACCGAAAGTTCGGAGGAAGTGTTCAGAAACCATTCAGATGACTAACCTCCGTGGTTATGACGGTGGTTCGCCGGCTGGTGGTCGCGATCGCGGCGTTCGCCCTGGTCGGGGCCTGTTCCGCGCCGGCAGAGCCGCCGTGGCGACCGGTTGACCTGCCGATTTCCGGTACGCGCGTACTGGGATTCGTCCGAACTTCATCGGGAATCGTCATGACCGGCTCGGTGCCGGGGCCTTCCGGACGGGCTCCGGCGGCGTGGCTGAACGGCACGGCGATACCCCTTTTCCCGGCGACGGGTTACGGCCGGCAGGCGGAGCTGACGCTGCCCGCCGCCTCGGGTCCCCGGCTGCTCGCACTGGGCTCCGCGTATGGCGGCGCGCACGCCAACCCGCGCCCGACGATCTGGACCGGGTCGGTGACCGACGGGCTGACCGAGCACGAGCAGCCGGTGGAGCTGCTCGGCGGCGAGCGGGCGGTGACGACGTCGGGCACGGCGGTGTCACCCGCGGGTTACCTGCTGACCGGCCAGTGGGACCACCGGTCCGGCGGGGTCGGCGCGGCGGCGTGGGCTTCGGCGGACGGCGCTTCGTGGGCTTTGCGGGAGGACCCGGCGCTGCTCAGCACCGCCGGCGACCAGACCCGCGCCCTGGCCGCCGCTTTCGACGGACAGGACTACGTGGCCGTCGGCGACGCGCGGTCGGGACTCTCCGTGCACCCGGTGGCGTGGACCTCTCGCGACGGTTCGGCGTGGCAGCGCGTGGACCTGCCTTCGCCCTCCGCGTCGGCCACCGCCTGGCGGATCAGCTGCACCTCCGGCTGCACCGCCGCGGGAACGACCGCCGAGCAACGCCTGGCGTGCTGGACGGGCCCTCCGTGGACGGCCTTCGCGGGCGGACCGGTGATTCCGCCTTCGCAACTGCTGGAGGTGACCGGCCTGACGGTGGACGCGTCGGGCCACCTGGACGTCGCAGTGAAGGTCGACGGCCGGCCCCGCTTGTGGCGCGTCGGGCGCCACTGCGAGGACTTCGCGGAGCTGCCGCTTCCCGAGCAGGCCGAGTCGCTGGCGTTGCTCGCGGACGGCCCCGACCTGTTGCTCGCCACGACGACGGGGTCGGGGAGCAAGGTTTGGCGGTACCCGCTCCCCCGTTGACGGGTGCGGTCGCCCGCCGCCCAGCCGAGCGCGGCCGGCAAGACCGGCGGCACCCGCGATGCCGACGCGCGGACTCCAGCGGCCCACGCCACTGCACGGGCTGGCGCGACGTGCTCCCCGCCAACGGTGCGATCGCTCGCCGACCAGCCGAGACCACCACCGACGGCCGCCGGTGGGACCGGGTCGCGATGCCGGCTCACCCAGTCCCGCGGCGATATCGAGGCAAGGTCTGCCACTCCCGCTGACCAGCCCTAGCTGTATTCGGCCGTCAGGTTGGTGGCAGTCGACTGGTGGGTGGATGCCCGCCGAGTGCGCTGTGGCGGCGTTGAGTGTTGTAGTGCTG
>NZ_JBIAWY010000022.1:0-119378 GCF_042896185.1 Amycolatopsis sp. NPDC001319
AATCCAGTCCTACCAGCGGCCCCACGCCTCACCTCACGGCAACACGCACCCCCACCTCGCCCTACTGAGAAAACCTCAATGTGGCGTTCGGTGCGTTGAACGCAACCAACGCGGCGCTCGGTGCGTACCGCCCCCAACACGGCGCTCGATGCACCCAACGCAACGAACGCGGCGTTCGGCGCCCATCGCACCCAATGTCGCGTTCGGTGCCTCCAACGCAGCCAACGCGGCATTCGGTGCGCACCGCCCCCAACGCCGCGTTGGGTGTACCCACCGCACCCAACGCGGCGCTCGGTGCGCACCGCCCCCAACGCGGCATTCGGTGCGCACCGCCCCAATGTGGCGTTGGGTGCGCCCAACGCAACGAACGCCACATTGGGGTGCGCTGCGCAAGAGCGGCGCCGCAGCCGGAAAGCCGTGAAGGGCCCCGCGAAGGAATCCGATTCCTTCACAGGGCCCTTCACGAACGGCAGAACAGACGGAAACTCAGGCACCCGCGAGCGAACGCAGCGCGTCGGCGCGTGCGGTGCTCTCCCAGGGCAGGTCGAGGTCCGTGCGGCCGAAGTGGCCGTACGCGGCGGTCGGCGCGTAGATCGGGCGCAGCAGGTCGAGGTCGCGGATGATCGCGGCCGGGCGGAGGTCGAAGACCTCGCTGATGGCGTCCTGGATCTTCGTCGGGTCGACCGTCTCGGTGCCGAACGTCTCCACGAACAGGCCCACCGGCGCGGCCTTGCCGATCGCGTACGCCACCTGCACCTCGACGCGCCCGGCCAGCCCGGCGGCGACGACGTTCTTGGCCACCCAGCGCATCGCGTACGCGGCGGAGCGGTCGACCTTGGACGGGTCCTTGCCCGAGAAGGCGCCACCGCCGTGGCGGGCCATGCCGCCGTAGGTGTCGACGATGATCTTGCGGCCGGTCAGGCCGGCGTCGCCCATCGGGCCGCCGATCACGAAGCGGCCGGTCGGGTTGACCAGCAGGCGGGTGCCGGAGGTGTCGAGGCCCAGTTCGGCCAGCTCCGGCTCCACCACGTGCTGCTTCACGTCGACGCCGAGCATCTGCTCGAGGTCGATGCCGTCGGCGTGCTGCGTGGACACGACGACCGTGTCGAGGCGCACGGGCTGCTCACCCGCGTACTCGATGGTGACCTGGGTCTTGCCGTCCGGGCGCAGGTACGGCAGCACGCCGTCCTTGCGGACCGCGGTCAGCCGGCGCGACAGGCGGTGGGCCAGCGCGATCGGCAGCGGCATCAGCTCGGGCGTGT
This sequence comes from Amycolatopsis sp. NPDC001319, assembly GCF_042896185.1. Lineage (NCBI taxonomy): Bacteria > Bacillati > Actinomycetota > Actinomycetes > Pseudonocardiales > Pseudonocardiaceae > Amycolatopsis > Amycolatopsis sp. NPDC001319. The sequence goes on from NZ_JBIAWY010000022.1 coordinate 1,263, forward strand.
CAGAGCAGGCGTAGCCGAACATCAGGCCCTGGTCGCCGGCGCCCTGGCGGTTGATCTCGTCCTCGTCGGATTCCACGCGCGACTCGTACGCGGTGTCGACGCCTTGCGCGATGTCCGGCGACTGGGAGCCGATCGCCACGTTGACGCCGCACGAGTTGCCGTCGAAGCCCTTGGCCGACGAGTCGTAGCCGATCCGCAGGATCACGTCCCGCACGATCGTGGGGATGTCGGCGTAGGCCTCGGTGGTCACCTCACCGGCCACGTGCACCTGGCCCGTGGTGATGAGCGTCTCCACGGCGACCCGGCTGCGCGGGTCCTTGGTGAGCAGGCCGTCGAGGATCGAGTCGCTGATGGCGTCACAGATCTTGTCGGGATGGCCCTCGGTCACCGATTCCGACGTGAACAGCCTTTTGGTGGACGCAGTCACGACCTCGTCACTTCCCTCGGTTTCGGCTCGGTACCCGCGAACTTAGGTACCCCTTACACGGCCCTACATTACCCAGAAGGCCTAGTGCTGGAGTCGACGTTCGCGCAAGCTTGTTACAGCGTCCCACACTGTGGCCGCGAGCCGCGCCTTCGCGCCGAGCGGGATCGCCTGCTCGGTGCCGTCGGCGGCCAGCAGCCAGCCGGAGTTGTCCTCCGTGCCGAACGCCTTGCCGTCGCCCACCGCGTTGACCACCAGCAGGTCGGCACCCTTGCGCCGCAGTTTCGTGCGCGCGTGGTCGAGCACGCTGCCGTGCTCGTCGCCCGTCTCGGCGGCGAACCCGACCACCGTCTGGCCCTCGCGCCGGCCCTGGACCAGCTCGGCGAGGATGTCGGCGTTGCGGTCGAGGGTGATCACCGGGTCGGGCGAGTCGTCGGACTTCTTGATCTTGTAGTCGGCCCGGGTCGCCGGCCGGAAGTCGGCGACGGCGGCGGCCATCACGACCACGTCGGCGTCCGCGGCGGCCGCGTGCACGGCCTTGCGCAGCTCCTCCGCGCTCGACACGCGCTCCACGCGCGCACCGGCGGGCTGGGGCAGCTCCACGGTGTGGGCGGCGATCAACGTCACGTCGGCGCCGCGCTGGGCGGCCACGCGCGCGAGCGCGAAACCCTGCTTGCCCGACGAACGGTTGCCCAGGTAGCGGACGGGGTCCAGCGGCTCCCGCGTGCCGCCCGCGGAGACGACCACGCGCAGGCCCTCGAGGTCGCGCGGCAGCGCGCGGGGCTCGTCGAGGAGCAGGCGGGCCAGGTCCACGATCTCGGCCGGGTCGGCCAGCCGGCCCTTGCCGGTGTCGACGCCCGTGAGGCGGCCGGCGGCGGGCTCGGTCACGACCATGCCGCGCGACCGAAGCAATGCCACGTTGTCCTGGGTGGCCTGGTGCTCCCACATCTCCGTGTGCATCGCCGGGAAGAAGGCGACCGGGCACCGGGCGGTGAGCAGGGTCGTGGTGAGGAGGTCGTCGGCGATGCCGTGCGCGGCCTTGGCCAGCAGGTTGGCGGTCGCCGGGACGATCAGCACGAGGTCGGCTTCCTTGCCGACGCGCACGTGCTGCACCTCGGGCACCTCCGTGAACACCCCGGTGTGCACCGGGTGTCCCGAGAGGGCCTCGAAGGTGGCCGCGCCGACGAAGTTCAGCGCGGCCTCGGTAGGCACCACGCGGACGTCGTGCCCGGACTCGGTGAGGCCTCGCAGGACCTCACAGGCCTTGTAGGCGGCGATGCCGCCGCCCACGCCCAGGACGATCCTGGGCTTGGTGTCACTCACCCTCGGTGTGCTCGAGCAGGCCACCGTGGATCTCGCGCAGCGCGATCGACAGCGGCTTCTCGCGGGGGCCCGGCTCCACGAGGGGGCCGACGTACTCCAGCAGACCCTCGCCCAGCTGGGCGTAGTAGTCGTTGATCTGACGCGCGCGCTTGGCCGAGTAGATCACCAGCGCGTACTTCGAGGAGACCTTTTCGAGCAGGTCGTCGATCGGCGGGTTGGTGATGCCCTCGAGCTCTTCAAGCATCGCCTGTTGAACAGCCACTCGTGCTACTCCGTCTCGTCCAGGATATCGGCGGCAGAGGAATCGCCACCGGTAATCAAGTCTAGCAACCGCGCCGCGGCGGTCCCCACGTCGGCGTTCACGAGCCGGTGGTCGAACTCGCCCGCGGCCGCCAGTTCGCGTTCCGCCTCGGCGAGCCGGGCCTGCACGGCGGCCTCCGACTCGGTGCCGCGCCCGGTGAGCCTGCCGACCAGCTCGTCCCACGACGGTGGCATCAGCATCACCAGCCGGGCCTCCGGCATGGCCGCCCGGACCTGCCGCGCGCCCTGCAGTTCGATCTCCAGCACGGCGGGCCGGCCCTCGGCCAGGGCCCGCTCCACGGGCTCGCGCGGCGTGCCGTAGCAGTTGCCCGCGAACTCCGCCCACTCCAGCAGCCGCCCTTCGGCGACCATCCGGTCGAACTCCGCCCGCTCCACGAAGTGGTAGTGGCTCCCGTCGACCTCTCCGGGCCTCGGCTTCCGCGTCGTGACCGAAACGCTGAAGTAGATGTCCGGTTCGAGCTTGCGCAGCTCCCCCACCACGCTCGACTTCCCGACTCCGGAAGGCCCCGAGACGACGGTGAGCCGGTGGCGGGAGGTGTCCCCCGCCACCGGCTCACCGTCGCGGTCGGTGCCCCGGATCACCGGGTAGTCCTGACCGACGCCGCTCACTCTCCGCTGAACTCGGCCAGCAGCGCCTTGCGCTGCCGGTCGCCGAGCCCGCGGAGCCTGCGGCTGGGCGCGATCTCCAGTCGTTCCATGGTCTGCTGGGCACGAACCTTGCCGACGCCGGGGAGAGCCTCGAGCAGGGCCGAAACCTTCATCTTGCCGAGGACTTCGTTCTCCTCGGCCTGCTTCAGCACGTCGACCAGAGTGGTACCGCCCCGCTTCAGCCGCTCCTTCAGCTCAGCACGGATGCGGCGGGCGGCGGCGGCCTTCTCCAGCGCCGCAGCACGCTGTTCCTCTGTCAGCTGGGGAAGTGCCACGTTTTCCTCCGGTAGTTCTCAAATCTGGGTGGGTGACGCGACGGTACCCACCCTTGAGCAGGCGCCACAATGCGGGGGTGGCTGGTGGAGGCCGATTCCGGGGCCTGCTATTGGTCTTTTTCGGCTGTGTGGCCCAGCAGCGCGGCGACCCGCGCGACCTCGCGGCGCATGGCCTCGGGGTCCGGACCGTGGCGCAGCAGGTCGCGCGAAGACGCCGGCAGCACCCCCGGCAGACCGGGCCCGAAGACTGCCCTTAAGTCCGCCACAGTTGCCCCCTGGGCGCCGAAACCGGGCGCCAGCACCGGCCCGTTGAGCCGCGAAAGGTCCAGCTCACCGGGGCTGATCGTGGCTCCCACGACCACGCCGACGTCGCCGAGGGGCTCGGCACCGGCGTTGTGGTCCGCGGCTGCGTCGACGATGCTCTGGGCCACCGTGCGGCCGTCCGCGAGCCGCGCGCTCTGCAGCGCGTGGGCCTCCGGGTTCGACGTGCGCGCGAGCACGAACAAGCCGTTGCCCGCCGCCGTGGCGGCCACCACGGCGGGATCGAGCGCGCCGAACCCGAGATACGGCGAAACCGTGGCCGCGTCGGCCGTGAACGCGGCCTTGTCGGCCACGTACGCGGCCGTGTAGGCCGCCATCGTGGAGCCGATGTCACCGCGCTTCACGTCCAGCAGCACGAGCGCACCGGCGTCGTGGGCCGCGTCCACGACTCGCTCGAGCACCGCCACGCCGGGCGGGCCGAACGCCTCGAAGAACGCCGACTGCGGCTTCACGATCGCCGTGACGGCCGCCAGGGCCTCCGTGGCGGCCAGCGCGAACCGTTCCAGACCACTGACGTCCAGGGGCAGGCCCCACGACTCGATCAGGCCCGGATGCGGGTCGATCCCGGCGCACAGCGGCCCGCGGGCCGCCACCGCTCTCGCCAGGCGCGCGCCGAACCGCTCGGGCCCGCTCACGACGTGGCCTTCAGCGCCGCCTGGAGGCTCTGGAGGCTCCGCACCCCGATGTCACCCCGGATGAGCGCCTCGATGCCGTGCACGGCCGCCGCGGCGCCCTGCACGGTGGTGATGCACGGGATGTCGCGCGACACCGCCGCGGTGCGGATCTCGTAGCCGTCGATGCGCGGGCCGCTGTTGCCGTACGGCGTGTTGATGACCATCTCGACGCCGCCGGCGAGGATCACGTCCACGATGTTCGGCTCGGCTTCGGTCGAGCCTTCGTAGTGCTTGCGCACGACCGTGCAGTCGACCCCGTTGCGCCGCAACACTTCCGCGGTGCCGGACGTCGCCAGGATCTCGAACCCGAGGTCCGCCAGCCGCTTCACCGGGAAGACCATCGAGCGCTTGTCGCGGTTGGCCACCGAGACGAACACGCGCCCGGACGTCGGCAGCGAGCCGTACGCGCCGCTCTGGGACTTCGCGAACGCCTTCCCGAAGGACACGTCCACGCCCATCACCTCGCCCGTGGACTTCATCTCCGGGCCCAGCAAGGAATCCACCCCGTGGCCCTCCGGCGTGCGGAAGCGGTGGAACGGCAGGACGGCCTCCTTGACCGCCACCGGCGAGTCGGCCGGCATCCGGCCGCCGTCGCCCTCGGCGGGCAGCACGCCCGAGGCGCGCAGGTCCTTGATCGTCGAGCCGGTCATGACCAGCGCCGCCGCCTTCGCGAGCGGCACCGCGGTGGCCTTCGAGACGAACGGCACCGTGCGCGAGGCACGCGGGTTCGCCTCCAGCACGTACAGCACGTCGTCCTTGAGCGCGTACTGCACGTTCAGCAGGCCGCGCACGCCGACACCGCGGGCGATCGCCTCGGTGGAGCGGCGCACCTCCTCGAGGTCGGTGGCGCCGAGCGTGATCGGCGGCAGCGCGCACGAGGAGTCGCCGGAGTGGATGCCGGCCTCCTCGATGTGCTCCATCACGCCGCCGAGGTAGAGCTCCTCGCCGTCGAACAGCGCGTCGACGTCGATCTCGATCGCGTCGTCGAGGAAGCGGTCGACGAGCACCGGGTGCTCGGGCGTGACCTCGGTGGCGCGGCGGATGTAGCCGGCGAGGGACTCCTCGTCGTAGACGATCTCCATGCCGCGCCCGCCGAGCACGTAGGACGGGCGCACGAGCACCGGGTAGCCGATCTCGTCGGCGATCCGCTTGGCGCCCTCGAACGACGTCGCCGTGCCGTACTTCGGCGCGGGCAGCCCGGCGTCGCCGAGCACCTCGCCGAACGCGCCGCGATCCTCGGCCAGGTTGATGGCCTCCGGCGGCGTGCCGACCACCGGCACCCCGGCGTCGGCCAGGCGCTTCGCGAGGCCCAGCGGGGTCTGGCCGCCGAGCTGCACGATCACGCCCGCGACGGTGCCCGACTGCTGCTCCGCGTGCACGACCTCGAGCACGTCCTCGAAGGACAGCGGCTCGAAGTACAGGCGGTCGGAGGTGTCGTAGTCGGTGGAGACGGTCTCGGGGTTGCAGTTGACCATCACGGCCTCGAACCCGGCCTCGCGCAGCGCGATCGCCGCGTGCACGCAGGAGTAGTCGAACTCGATGCCCTGCCCGATCCGGTTCGGGCCGGAGCCGAGGATGAGCACCTTCGGCTTGTCACCCTGCGCCACGACCTCCGACTGCGCCGCCGGGTCGGTCTCGTAGGCCGAGTAGTGGTACGGCGTGTCCGCCTTGAACTCGGCCGCGCAGGTGTCCACGGTCTTGAACACCGGCCGCACGCCGAGGCGGTGGCGCAGCGAGCGCACGCCGTCCTCCCCCGCCAGTTCGGGGCGCAGCGCGGCGATCTGGCGGTCGGACAGGCCCGTGCGCTTGGCGCGGCGCAGCAGCTCGCCGTCGAGCACCGGCGCGTCGCGCACCTCGGAACCGACCTCGCCGATCAGCGCGATCTGGTCCACGAACCACGGGTCGATGCCGCTGGCCTCGTGCACCTGCTCGACGGTGGCGCCCAGGCGCAGCGCCCGCTCCACCTCGTACAGCCGGCCCTCGTGCGGCACGCGCAGGGCGTCCAAAGTGGACTCCATGGTCGCGCCCTCGGGGTCCGGCAGGGTCCAGAACCCGGTCGCCTTGGTCTCGATCGACCGCATGGCCTTGCCGAGCGCCTCGGGGAAGCTGCGGCCGAAGGACATCGCCTCGCCGACGCTCTTCATCGTCGTCGTGAGCGTCGGGTCCGCGCCCGGGAACTTCTCGAAGGCGAAGCGCGGGATCTTCACCACGACGTAGTCCAGCGTCGGCTCGAAGGCCGCCGGGGTCTCGCCGGTGATGTCGTTCTGGATCTCGTCGAGCGTGTAGCCGATGGCGAGCTTCGCGGCGATCTTGGCGATCGGGAACCCGGTGGCCTTCGACGCGAGCGCCGAGGAACGCGATACACGCGGGTTCATCTCGATCACGACCATGCGCCCGTCGTCGGGGTTGATCGCGAACTGGATGTTGCAGCCACCGGTGTCCACGCCGACCTCGCGCAGCACGGCGATGCCGACGTCGCGCATCACCTGGTACTCGCGGTCGGTGAGCGTCATCGTGGGCGCGACGGTGACGGAGTCGCCCGTGTGGACGCCCATCGCGTCGACGTTCTCGATCGAGCAGACGACCACGACGTTGTCGTGCTTGTCGCGCATCAGCTCGAGCTCGTACTCCTTCCAGCCGAGCACGCTCTCCTCGATGAGCACCTCGGTGACCGGCGACTCGCTCAGGCCGGTGGACGCCAGGCGCTCCAGCTCCTCGGGCGTGTAGGCCAGGCCGGAGCCCAGGCCGCCCATGGTGAACGACGGCCGGATCACCACCGGCAGGCCGAGCTCGGCGACCGTGGCGCGCACGTCCTCCATCGTGTTGCAGACGCGGCTGCGCGGGACCTCGGCGCCGATCGTGCGCACGATGTCCTTGAACTTCTGCCGGTCCTCGCCGCGCTGGATGGCGTCGATGTCGGCGCCGATCAGCTCCACGCCGTACTTCTCGAGCACGCCGCGCTCGTGCAGCGCGACCGCGCAGTTGAGCGCGGTCTGGCCACCGAGGGTCGCGAGGATCGCGTCCGGCCGCTCCACCGCGATGACCTTCTCCACGAAGTCCGGCGTGACCGGCTCGATGTAGGTGGCGTCGGCGAACTCGGGGTCGGTCATGATGGTGGCCGGGTTCGAGTTCACCAGGCTCACGCGCAGGCCCTCGGCCCGCAGCACCCGGCAGGCCTGCGTGCCCGAGTAGTCGAACTCGGCGGCCTGCCCGATCACGATCGGCCCGGAGCCGATCACCAGCACGTGCTGGATGTCCGTCCTCTTCGGCATCAGGCCTTCTTCTCCATCAACTCAACGAACTCGTCGAACAGGGGCGCCGCGTCGTGCGGTCCGGCCGCGGCTTCGGGGTGGTACTGCACCGAGAACGCCGGCACGTCGAAGGCGCGCACGCCCTCGACGGTGTCGTCGTTGGGGCAGTAGTGGCTGATCTGCGCCGCGCCGTAGGGCGACTCGAACCGCTGACCGGGCTCGCCTTCGAGCGCGAAGCCGTGGTTCTGCGCCGTGATCGCGACGCGGCCGGTGGCCACGTCGATCACCGGGATGTTGATGCCGCGGTGGCCGTAGCGCATCTTGTAGGTGCCCAGCCCCAGCGCGCGGCCGAGGATCTGGTTGCCGAAGCAGATGCCGAACAGCGGGATCTCGCGCTCCAGCACGGCCTTCGTCAGCGCGGTGGCGTGCGTGGTGGTCGCGGGGTCGCCCGGGCCGTTGGAGAGGAAGACGCCGTCGGCCTCGACCGCGAGCAGCTCCTCGACCGTGGTCGCGGCGGGCAGCACGTGGACCTCGATGCCCCGCTGCGTCATCAGGCGCGGGGTGTTGGACTTGATGCCCAGGTCGAGCGCGGCGACGCGGAAGCGCCGTTCGTCCTGCGCCTCGACGACGTAGGGCTTGTCCGTGGAGACCTCGCCCGCGAGGTCGGCGCCCTTCATCTGCGGGCTCGCCAGGACCTCGGCCACCATCTGCTCGTCGCTGCCCAGCGCGTCGCCGGAGAACACGCCGGCGCGCATCGCGCCCTGCTCGCGCAGGTGGCGGGTGAGCGTGCGCGTGTCGACCTCGGAGATGCCGACGATGCCCTGGCGGGCCAGCTCCTCGTCGAGGCCGCGCTTGCTGCGCCAGTTGGACGGCGTGCGGGCCGGGTCGCGGACCACGTAACCCGAGACCCAGATGCGGGCCGATTCGTCGTCCTCGTCGTTCCAGCCGGTGTTGCCGATCTGCGGCGCGGTCTGCACCACGATCTGCCGGTGGTAGGACGGGTCGGTCAGCGTCTCCTGGTAGCCGGTCATGCCGGTGCAGAACACCGCCTCGCCGAGCGTCCGCCCGCGCGCGCCGTAGGCCGCGCCGCGGAAGACCCGGCCGTCCTCCAGAACCAGGGCGGCGGGGACGCGGGTGCCGTTCGCGGTGCTCACTGGGCACCTCCCTTGATGTCGTGATCCGAGTTGTCGGGGGAAAGCTGGTCGATCCACTGTGGATAGTCGTCGAGGTCGTCGCCGCGGAAGCCGGTGTCCAGGTCCGCGTCTCCCAGGCGCCAGGTGACGACGAGCAGCGCGTCGGTGCCCATCACCTTCCCGGCGATCTTCGAGTCGCGGCGGATCCCGGTGACCGCGTCGCGCGGGATCCAGAAGTCGGGCGCACCACCGCGTTCCACCGCGATGCCGCCCGGGTGCAGGCGCCAGACCGCGCCGGTGCGCAGCCCCGCGCCCCGGGTGACGACCCGGTCCTGCCAGTTGCCCGCGGTGGTGGTGCTGACGTAGAGCCCGGTCGACTCCAGCAGGATCTCACCGGGTTCCCCGGGAATTCCCGGGAACGGCGGCACCTGCGCGCTCTGCGAGCGCGACTTGCGCCGCCAGCCCACCCACATGCCCCACAGGCACAGGAGGAAGAAGACGACGATCCCCAGTGTGAGGAGGAACCGGTCCATCAGCAGATCTTCCCTTCGCGCGCGGTGATCCGCCCGCGCAGCACGGTGGCCGTCACCACGGCGGGCAGCCGCATTCCCTCGTACGGGGTGTTCGCGGAGATGCTGGCGAGCTCCGCGCCACGCACCGTCCACTCCGCACCCGGGTCCACGAGGGTCAGGTTCGCGGGTTCGCCGACCTCGAGCGGGCGGCCGTGGTCGGGCAGGTTGCCGATCGCGGCGGGCCGCTCGCTCATCACGCGGGCGACGCCGCGCCAGTCGAGCAGGCCCGGCTCCACCATCGCGCGGACGACGACCGACAGCGCGGTCTGCAGGCCCAGCATGCCCGGGCGCGCAGCGCTCCACTCCGTGTCCTTGTCCTGCACGGCGTGGGGCGCGTGGTCGGTGGCGACGCAGTCGATCACGCCCTCGGCCAGCGCCGCGCGCAGCTTCTCGACGTCGCCGCCCGTGCGCAGCGGCGGGTTCACCTTGTTGACCGGGTCGTAGGTCTCGAGGCGCTCGTCGGTGAGCAGCAGGTGGTGCGGCGTGACCTCCGCCGACACCTTGGTGCCGCGGTCCTTCGCCCACTTCAGCACGTCGACGGTGCCCGAAGTGGACACGTGGCAGACGTGCAGCCGCGCCTTCGCGTGCAGCGCGAGCAGGCAGTCGCGCGCGACGATCGACTCCTCGGCCGAAGCCGGCCAGCCCGGGTAGCCCAGGCGCGCGGAGTTCTCGCCCTCGTTGGCCTGCGTGCCGACCGTGAGCCGCGGCTCCTCGGCGTGCTGGGCGATCACGGCGTCGAGCGCGGTCGAGTATTCGAGCGCACGGCGCATCAGCAGCGGATCGGCCACGCACACGCCGTCGTCGGAGAACACGCGCACGGCGGCGGTGCCCTTGGCCATCGTGCCGAGCTCGGCGAGCTTCTCGCCCTTGAGCCCCACCGTCACGGCGCCGACCGGGTGCACGTCGACCAGCCCGGCCTCCTGCCCGCGGCGCCACACGTGGTCGGTCACGAGCGCGTTGTCGGCCACCGGGTCGGTGTTGGCCATGGCGAACACGGCCGTGTAGCCGCCCAGCGCCGCGGCGGCCGAGCCGGTCTCGATCGTCTCGGTGTCCTCGCGGCCGGGCTCGCGCAGGTGGGTGTGCAGGTCGACGAACCCGGGCAGCAGCACCTGTCCCCCGGCGTCGAGGACCTCGGCGTCTTCCGGGACCTCGACGGCACCGATCGCGGTGATCACGCCGTCCTCGACGAGGACGTCCACCGGTTCGCCCTCCCCGTACGGGCGGGCGCCCTTGATCACGAGGCTCACGCAGCGGCTCCTGTGTCTTGCGGGACACCCGCACCCGGTCGGCAACCGCGACCGGTAAGGCATCGATTGTCAGTCACGGTTGCCTCCTTCACTGGCCAGCAAGTGGTAGAGGACCGCCATGCGCACGTGGACGCCGTTGCGGACCTGTTCGGTGATGGCCGACGCCGGGGAGTCGGCGACCGCCGAGGCGATCTCCATCCCGCGCAGCATCGGACCGGGGTGCAGCACCACGGCGTGGTCCGGCAGCAGCCGCTGGCGCCGCTCGGACAGGCCGTAGGAGATCGAGTACTCGCGTGAGGACGGGAAGAACCCGCCGTGCATGCGTTCCGCCTGGACGCGCAGCATCATCACGGCGTCGACGGCCGGCAGTTCGGCGTCGAGGTCGTGCGAGACCGTGACCGGCAGCGTCTCCACGCCGACCGGCAGCAGCGTCGGCGGTGCGACGAGCACCACCTCCGCGCCGAGGGTGCTCAGCAGGTGGATGTTCGACCGGGCGACGCGGCTGTGCAGCACGTCGCCGACGATCGCCACCCGGCGGTCCTTCAGCGACCCGAGCCGTTCGCGCAGCGTCGCCGCGTCGAGCAGCGCTTGCGTGGGGTGCTCGTGGGTGCCGTCGCCCGCGTTGACCACCGCGGTGCCGGCCTCGGCGAGCCAGCCCGACAGCCGGTGCGCGGCGCCCGAGGCGGGGTGCCGGACGATCACGCAGTCGGCACCCGCGGCGGCGAGCGTCAGCGCGGTGTCCCGCAGCGACTCGCCCTTGTTCACCGAGGAGCTCGACGCCGAGACGTTGATCACGTCGGCGCTCATCCACTTTCCGGCGATCTCGAACGACACGCGCGTGCGGGTGGAGTTCTCGTAGAACAGGGTGATCACCGTGCGGCCGCGCAGCGTCGGCAGCTTGCGGACCTCCCGGCCGAGCAGCGTGTGCTTCAGCTCGTCGGCGGTGTCGAGGACGGCCGTGGCGGTGTCGGCGTCCAGACCGTCGGTGGCGAGCAGGTGCTTCACCGGGACTCTCCTTCCGGCGCGCGGAGCAGGACCGCGTCGCGCCCGTCCGTTTCGGACAGCAGCACGGACACGCCCTCGGCCCGCGCGGTGGGCACGTTCTTGCCGACGTAGTCGGCGCGGATCGGCAGCTCGCGGTGGCCGCGGTCGACGAGCACGGCCAGCTGCACGGCGCGCGGGCGGCCGTGGTCGCGCAGGGCGTCGAGCGCGGCGCGGATGGTGCGGCCGGAGAACAGCACGTCGTCGACCAGGATCACCACCCGGTCGTCGATGCCGCCGGGCGGCAGCTGCGTCTGCTCCAACGCGCGCGGCGGGCGGCGGCGCAGGTCGTCGCGGTACAGGGTGACGTCGAGGGCCCCCGTCGGGGGGACGACCCCGGAGAACTCGCCGATCTTCCCGGCGAGCCGGGTGGCCAGCGGAGTACCGCGGGTGGGGATGCCCAGCAGCACCGGCGGGGCTTGATCACCGGGTGAGCCGGGGTCACCGGAAGCGCTCGCACCGAGTGCGGTCTTCTCGATGACCTGATGGGCCATCCGGGCTATCGTGCGCGCGACATCGCCGGCCGAAAGAAGCTCGCGCTCCCCGGCCGGTTCCGCCGCGCCACGCGGACGTGACGACAAGGCGGACCTCCTTCCCCGCCTCTCTGGACGGGTCCTTAAAGGACGTCGACTCCCAGCTCGTGCGGGGAAATCGCACCGACAGTAGCAGGAGCGGTCAATCAGCCTTCCGGGTGGTGTGCCCACGTCCGCGACCAGGTACGGAGACCTACTGCTTGACCTGGTGACAACTATGCGTAACCATTACTCTGAGTATTCGACTCGAGGAGTCCCCTGACCGGTCACCCCGACCGGCGTGGGGGTGAGGAAACGGAGAACCACCAGATGGGCGATTACGCCAAGGCGCTCGGGGCCAAGCTCCGCGGGATCCGCCAGCAGCAGGGCCTCTCCCTGCACGGGGTCGAGCAGAAGTCGGGCGGCCGCTGGAAGGCCGTCGTCGTCGGCTCGTACGAGCGTGGCGACCGCGCCGTCACCGTCCAGAAGCTGGCCGAACTGGCCGACTTCTACGGTGTACCGGTGGTCGAACTGCTGCCGGAGGGCCGTGTGCCCTCGGGTGCCGAGCCCGCCACGAAGATCGTGATCAACCTCGAGCGGCTCCAGCAGCTGCCCGCGGAGAAGGTCGGCCCGCTCGCGCGGTACGCGGCCACGATCCAGAGCCAGCGCGGCGACTACAACGGCAAGGTGCTCTCCATCCGCACCGAGGACCTGCGCTCGCTCGCGATCATCTACGACATGACCCCCGGTGAGCTCACCGAACAGCTCATCGACTGGGGCGTCCTGCCGCCCGAGGCCCGTCCGTCCAAAGAAGACTGATGGGCGGCGGTTGCCCGACGCGGTGGGTGTTTTCGGCGGGGCACCGGAAACACCCACCGAGCTTCGGACACCGCCGGACCGGCTGCGGACGGTGATCAACATCGCTCCGGCCGTCCCCTCGCACCCGCGTCCGCCGTTCCGGCGCGTGACCCGTTCGGGCTAGCGCTTCCGGGTTGCGGTGACGGTGAACCCGGTTCACCGGGCGACGCCCGGGCGGGCCCGAGCACGGCCCGGAACCGGCCGGAGAACGCTGGGTGTGACGAAGACCTCTTCCGGACCCCACTCGTGAGGCTTCCTGGGGGCACCAGCACAACGCCGAAGGCCGCGGCTCCTTCACGGAGCTCGCGGCCTTCGGCGGTTTTCGCTTGTTTTCGGCTGTCTTCGAGACTGCGGCCGTCAGCGGGTCAGAGCACGGCCCGCAGGCGGTCGGCGATCGTCCCGATGCGCCCGAGCACGCCGTTGACGAACCGCGGCGAGTCGTCGGTCGAGAGTTCCTTCGCCAGTCCCACGGCCTCGTCGATCGCGACGGGGTCGGGCACGTCGGAAGACCAGAGCATCTCGTAGACGCCCACGCGCAGCACCGCCAGGTCGACCGGCGGCATGCGGTCCAGGGTCCAGCCCTGCGCGTGCTCGGCCAGCAGCTCGTCGACCTGCTCGCGGTGGGTCGTGACGCCCTCCACGACGGTGATCGTGTAGTCGGCGACCGGGTCGACGTCGGTGGACCCGACCCGGTCGGCCAGCAGCGTGACCGGGTCGGTGCCGCGTTGCGACGCTTCGTACAGCATCTCGACGGCACGCCGGCGGGCCTGCCGCCTGCTGATCGCACCGCCGCGGTTCGGGTGCGGCTTCTGTTTGTCCGCCATCAGCCGGAGACGCGGCCGAGGTACCGGCCGTCACGCGTGTCGACCTTGATCTTCTCGCCGGTCGAGACGAACAGCGGCACCTGGATCTCGGCGCCGGTCTCGAGCGTCGCCGGCTTGGTGCCGCCGGTGGAGCGGTCGCCCTGCAGGCCGGGGTCGGTGTGCTGGATGAGGATCTCGACCGAGGTCGGGAGCTCGACGTACAGCGGCTCGTTCTCGTGCACCGCGACCTGGACCTCGGTGTTCTCGAGCATGTAGTTGGCGTTGTCCGACACGACCTCGGCCGGAACCGTGATCTGGTCGTAGGTGTCGCCGTCCATGAACACGAAGTCCTGGCCGTCCTTGTACAGGTAGGTCATGTTCCGGCGGTCCACGGTGGCCGTTTCGACCTTCGTGCCGGCGTTGAAGGTCTTGTCGACGACCTTCCCCGTCAGCACGTGCTTGAGCGTGGTGCGCACGAAGGCGCCGCCCTTGCCCGGCTTGACGTGCTGGAACGCGGTGACGGTCCAGAGCTGGCCCTCGAGGTTGAGGACGAGCCCGTTCTTCAGGTCGTTGGTGGTGGCCACGAGCTTTCGGTCTCCTGTGTCGATCTCTTCGTCCGCGGCCCGTCTCAGACGGCCACGAGGTCCTTGGTGCTCAGGGTGAGGAGTTCGGGCCCGGAGTCCCGCACGACGAGCGTGTCCTCGATGCGCACGCCACCGCGCCCCGCGAGGTAGACGCCGGGCTCGACGGTGACCGCCATACCGGCGGACAGTGTACCGACGCCCGTGGTAGCGAGGCTGGGCGCCTCGTGCACCTCGAGCCCGACGCCGTGGCCGAGGCCGTGCGCGAACTCCTCCGCGCGGCCCGCCTCGGCGATCACGGAGCGGGCCGCGGCGTCCACTTCGGACACGTCGGCGCCCGGGAACACCGCCGCCGTACCGGCCGCCTGGGCGCGGTGGACCAGGTCGTAGAGCTCGCGCTGCCAGTCGGCGGCCTTGCCGAGCACGAACGTGCGGGTCATGTCGGAGTGGTAGCCGTCGACCGTCGCGCCGAAGTCGAGCTTCACGAAGTCGCCTTCGCGCAGCTCAGCTCCGGTGGGCTGGTGGTGCGGGATGGCCGAGTTGGGCCCGGCGGCCACGATCGTGGCGAAGGACGGCTCCGACGAGCCGTGCTCCAGCATGCGATTCTCCAGGTCGCGCGCCACTTCCAGCTCGGTGCGCCCGGCGCGCAGGCCGCCGGCCGCCACCAGGTCGGCGAGCGCGCGGTCGGCCGCCGCGCAGGCCGAGCGCAGGGCCGCGACCTCGACCTCGTCCTTCACCGCGCGCAGCTGCTCGATCAGCCCGGGCGTGCGGACCAGCGTCACCTTGTCGAAGCGCACCTTGAGCACCTCGTGGTCTTCCACGCTCACGTGCTGGCTCTCGAACCCGGTACGCCCGTAGGTCGAGTGGGCGCGGGCCGCGAAATCGGCGAGCACGCGGTCGCTGGCGCGGCCCATCACGCGTTCGAGGTCGGGCACCTCGGACGCCGACTGGGTCGTGTAGCGGCCGTCAGTGCAGAACACGGTCTGCGCCTCTCCGCCGGCGTGCACGAGCAGCGCGGCGTTCGACCCGGTGAACCCGGTGAGGTAGCGGATGTTGAGCAGGTCGGTGACCAGCAGCGCGTCGACCCCGGACTCGGTGATCAGGGACCGCAGCGCGCCGCGACGGTGAGCATGGGTTTCAGGCACCCGGCCAGCTTAGCCACGCGGATCGCCCGGTCCGGGGACGCTCGCGGTGGTCACGGACCGCAGCCGGCCGGGCACGCGGGGCCGCTGATCCGGACGGACCACACGGCGTTCACCCGGTGGCACCTACACTCCGTCCATGCTGGGTGCCTGGTTGACTCGCGGGCTGGTCATGGCCGTCGTCCACGCCGCCGCCATGACGCTGCTCGCCAAGTGGTCCGTGTTCCACCCGACCGACCAGACGGTGATCACGTCCGTCACCCTCGCCGTGCTGGTGGGCGTCGCGGCGCTCTGGAGCGCAATCGACGGCTGGCGCGGCAAGCCGGACCGCGGCCGGGCCTGGTTCATCGCCTCGCTGGTGGCCGGCGTCTTCTCCGGCATCCTGTACGTGATCGGCCGCGCGGTGTTCGTCGACCAGACCGGGACCTCCGAGCTGGGCGCGGCGCTCACGGGAGGCGCGGCGTTCTCGGCGCTGCTGGTGCTGGTGCCGGCCGGGCTGGGGCTGTTCGTCGGCTCGCGCGTGCGGCGGCCCGCACCCGTGGACGAGGAGCCGGAGCCCGAGGAGTACGACGACAACGATGGTTCGGGCAGCCAGTCGGGTCAGCTGGAGCTGCCGGAACCCGAGGCCGAGCCGGCCGGCGCGCCGCGGCCGAAGCCGTCGCCCGTCAGCCGCCCAGCGGGAGCCCGGGGGCGTAGGCGTCCCACTGTCGCGGGTCGATCTCCGTCACCTCGGCCCCGTTGAGACCCACGATCGTGGTGTCGGGCAGGCCGTAGAGCTCGTTGCCGAGCACCACGCCGTACCCGAGGCCGTACGAGTGGACCACGTTCGTGCCCGACTTCAGCGTCGCCTTCACCGGCAGCCCGGCGACGGGCGCGAGCGGCCGGTCCACGACTTCGCCCGCGAGGGCGGCGGCGACCGAGCGGCGGTCGACGCGGATGCGCACGCCGCGGCGGAACAGGTCCATCCGGCGGTCCGGTGACGGCATCGCGACGCCGTCGAACGTCGTGGTCACGCGATCGGGGCTCGAACAGCCGCCGGCGCCCTGGACGTCGAGCCCGAAGTGCTTCAGGCCCGTCGGCGCGCCCGCGGAACCGATCTCCGTCGCGCGCACGACGTCGAACGAGACGGTGTCGCACGGGTCGGTGACCGACGTCGGGGCGTGGCCGTCCGGGCGCCGGACGAGGCCGGGCCCTTCCTTCCACGCGCCGGGGATCACCAGCGGCGTGTAGGGCTGGAGCGTGAAGTCCTTGTCCCAGAAGGTGAGCGAGGTGCCCGCCGCGGTCTCGTGGG
This sequence comes from Amycolatopsis sp. NPDC001319, assembly GCF_042896185.1. Taxonomy (NCBI): domain Bacteria; kingdom Bacillati; phylum Actinomycetota; class Actinomycetes; order Pseudonocardiales; family Pseudonocardiaceae; genus Amycolatopsis; species Amycolatopsis sp. NPDC001319. The sequence continues at coordinate 17,680 of NZ_JBIAWY010000022.1, forward strand.
CGATCACGAACGCGTCGAGCGCGCCGACCCATTCGAGGTCGGCGCTGAAGCCGTCGACCACCGAGCGCTCACGTGGTGCCGAGGTGCTCGATACGGGTGCGAAACCCTGCTCCCCCAACGCTTCCACGCCGCTGCGGAACGCCGGGTCGTGGGAGCGGATCACGAACTGGCCGGCGCCGTTCCAGCCGGCGGCGCGGCCGGTGGTGTCGGTGAACATGAGGTAGTACCAGCCGTCGAGGAACACGACCGAGGGCTGGCCGGCGCCGTAGACGTTGTCGCGGTGCACGTCGTGCGAAGGCCCGAGGATCGGTTTCCCGCCCGCCGCGCGGGTCCAGTGGATGCCGTCGGGGCTGGTCGCGAGGCCGATGGCGTTGCCGAGCGCGTGGTCGCCCGCCGCGCCGGTGTAGTACAGGTAGTAGGTGCCGCCGACGCGCAGCACGGACGGGTCGCACGTGTGCACGCCGTCGAACGCGCCGGGTGAACCGGACAGGACCGCGATCGGCGCGCCGCCACCGGGTCCGGTGAAGGGACCGTCGGCCGAAGGCGCTTCGGCGTAGAGGATGTCGTCGCCGGGCGGCGCCGCGCTGCCGTACTGGCTGCACCACCACAGGCGGGTCTTGCCGTTTTCGACCATCGCGGTGGGGCCGTAGTTGTAGACCGCGTCGGCAGCGCCGGCGGCGACCACTCCGTTGCTCTGACGACCTTTCGCGGTCTCCAGCGGGACGTTCGCCACGCGCGGGGGTTTGGCCGGAGCCGGCTTGCCGCCCGCGATGCCGCCGTGGCCGGGACCGTCGGCCTGGGTCTGCGCGTAGCTGTCGCTGCAGCCCGCCACCACGACCCCCGACAACGCCAGGGCGAAGAGGGCTCGCGCGGGTCGCCGAACCCCGCCACGAAACGGGTGCATGATGGCCGAGTCTAACCAGTCCTAACCCGGTTGGGTGAACGTGTCCCCGTCTGGTGGGTGTTCGAGGGCAACAAGCTCGACCTCGAAGCCGTCGTCGTTCTCGAGGTAGGCCGCGTAGTGCGGTTTCCCGCCCGCGTAGGGGAAACGGTCCGCGAACAGCGGCCGCCAGCCGTGCCCGCCGGCCGCGAGTTCGTCGACCTCGGCGCGGGTGGCGACGTGCAGGGCGAGGTGGTTGAGGCCGGGGCGCAGGCGCTCGTGCGGCCCCGTCGCCATCGCGGGCGAGGCTTCCACCACGAGGTAGGTGGGGCCGAGGCGCCAGCTGACGCCGTCGGGCCAGCGCTGGAACTCGCGCCAGCCCAGCCGCTGAAGCAGCCAGCCCCAGCTGCGTTCGGCGCGCGCGAGGTCGGGCACCCACAGCTCGATGTGGTGCGCCCGCCCGTGCGCGGTGGGCAGCGCGACGAGCACGCGGTGCACGTCGCCGTAGTGCACGCCGGAGCCGACGTCGAGGAAGCCGAGCCGGCGGGTGATCGCGAGGCTGGCCGCGTTGTCCTCGTGGACGAGCGCCCACACGGCGGGCACGCCGAGCGTGGTGAGGCCGTGGTCCACGAGCGCGCGGCCGGCTTCGGTGGCGAAGCCCTTCCCCGCGTGCTTCGCGGCGATGTAGTAGCCCAGCTCGGCGACGTCGCCGGGCAGCTCGGACGACGGGCGCAGGTGGGCGACGCCGACGACTTCGCCCTCGTGCTCGACCACCCAGTGGCCTTGGCCTTCGGGCCCGTCGTAGGCGAGGCGGCGGGCCACCATGGCGCGGGCCTGGGCGGGGTCGGAGAAGTCGGCGGCGAAGAACCGGCTCATCTCCGGGTCGGCGAACACCGCCACCACGGCGTCGGTGTCGGCTTCGGTCAGGGTCCGCAGCCGCAGGCGTTCGGTGGTGAGCTCCGGGGTCACTTCGCGTTGGCCGCGACCCAGCGCAGCGCGAGGCCGTAGCCGTCGACGCCGAGGCCCACGATCACGCCGGTGGCGATGTCGGAGAGCACGCTGTGGTGGCGGAACTGCTCGCGCTTGTGGACGTTGCTGATGTGCAGCTCGATCAGCGGCGCGGACAGCTGCGCGGCGGCGTCGCGCACGGCGATCGAGTAGTGCGTCCAGGCGCCGGCGTTGAGCACGACCGGGTTCCCGCCGTCGGCGGCCTCGTGGAGCCAGCCGACGAGCTCGCCCTCGTGGTCGGTCTGGCGCACCTCGACGTCGAGGCCGAGCTCGATGCCGGTCTTCACGCAGAGGGCGGCGAGGTCGTCGTGCGTCGTGGAGCCGTAGACGGCGGGCTCGCGCTTGCCGAGGCGGCCGAGGTTGGGGCCGTTGAAGACGAAGACCTTCACAGCAGCACGCTCCCGCCGTTCTTGGGGGCGTCGGCCGCGACCGCCGAGTACGCGGCGGCCAGCAGGGCCGGGTCCGGGCCTTCGAGGCGGCCGGGCTTGGCGAGCGCGTCGAGGACCACGAACCGGAGCACACCGGAGCGGGTTTTCTTGTCGCCCTTCATGCTTTCGATGAGCTGCCCCAGCGCGTCGGGGTCGTAGGTGGTCGGCAGGCCGATCAGCTTCAGCACGGACGCGTGGCGCGCGGCGGTCTCGTCGTCGAGGCGCCCGGCGAGGCGGGCGAGCTCGGCCGCGAACACCAGGCCCACGCTCACGGCCGCGCCGTGGCGCCAGCGGTAGCGCTCGCGGCGCTCGATGGCGTGGCCGAGGGTGTGGCCGTAGTTGAGGATCTCGCGCAGGTCGGACTCGCGCAGGTCGGCGGCGACGACGTCGGCCTTGACCTGGATCGAGCGGCGGACCAGCTCGGCCAGCACGTCTCCGGTCGGGTCGAGGGCGGCTTCGGGATCCTGCTCGATGAGCTCCAGGATGCGCGGGTCGGCGATGAAGCCCGTCTTCACGACCTCGGCCATGCCGGCGACGAGTTCGTTGCGGGGCAAGGTTTCCAGCGTCGCGAGGTCGACGAGCACGGCGCTCGGCTCGTGGAACACGCCCACGAGGTTCTTGCCGGCCTCGGTGTTGATGCCCGTCTTGCCGCCGACGGCCGCGTCGACCATGCCGAGCAGCGTGGTCGGCACGTTGACCAGGCGCACGCCGCGCATCCAGGTGGCGGCGACGAAGCCGGCCAGGTCCGTCACGGCGCCGCCACCGAGGCCCACGACCACGCCGCGGCGGTCGAGCCCGATCCGGCCGAGGACCTCCCAGCAGAAACTGGCGACGGAGAAGGCTTTGCCGTCCTCGGCGTCCGGGATCTCCACGCGGTGGGCGTCGAGGCCCGCTTCGGCGAGCTCGTCGCGCACGGCCTCGGCGGTGGCGGTGAGCGTGGGCGGGTGGATCAGCGCGATCTTCGACGCGTCGGCGAGCTGCGCGGTGAGCTCGGCGAGCAGGCCGCGGCCCACGAGCACGTCGTACGGGTGCGCGGTCGCGACGCGGATCCGGACGGGTTGGGACACGGGCTTCCTCACTACTCCTGGTTCTGCCGGTCTTACTGCTCGCGCGCCTCGGCGGGCTCGATCGCGGCGACCGCGGCGGCCACCACCTCGGCGGGTGACCGGTGGTCGGTCTCGATCTCGATCGTCGCCACCTCGCGGTACACGGGCAGGCGCGCGTCGAGCAGGGACTTGAACGTGGCGCGCGGGTTCACGCCCGCGAGCAGCGGGCGCGCGCTCGACAGGCCGGTGCGCTGCACGCCGGCGGCGAGGCCGACGTTCAGGAACACCACGGTGTGCTTCGCCAGCAACGCCCGGGTCTCCGGGGTCAGCGGGGCGCCACCGCCGAGGGAGAGGACGCCGTCGTGCTCGTCGAGGGCGGTGGCCACGGCCTGCGCTTCGAGCGCGCGGAACGCCGGCTCGCCGTCGTCGGCGAAGATGTCGGAGATCGCGCGGCCGGCGCGTTCGACGATGTCGTCGTCGGTGTCGCGGAACGCCACCCCGAGCGCCTCGGCGAGCAGCGGGCCCACCGTGCTCTTGCCCGAGCCCGGCGGTCCCACGACCACGGCGCGGGGGCTCACCAGCGCTCCTCGAGCGCCTTCAGGTAGCCCTCGGCGTTGCGCTTGCTCTCGGCCAGCGAGTCGCCGCCGAACTTCTCGAGCGCGGCGTCGGCCAGCACCAGCGCCACCACGGACTCGAGCACGACGCCCGCCCGCGGCACGGCGCACACGTCGGAGCGCTGGTGGATCGCGACGGCGGGCTCGCCGGTGCGCACGTCCACCGTGGACAGCGCCTTCGGCACGGTCGAGATCGGCTTCATCGCCACGCGCACGCGCAGGGGCTCGCCGTTGGTGATGCCGCCTTCGAGGCCGCCCGCGCGGTTGGAGCGGCGCGTGACGCCGACCGGGCCGGTGCCGCGGTCGATCTCGTCGTGGGCCTGGCTGCCCCAGCGGCGCGCGGTGGTGAAGCCGTCGCCGACCTCGACGCCCTTCATGGCCTGCACGCCCATGAGCGCGCCCGCCAGGCGCGCGTCGAGGCGGCGGTCCCAGTGCACGTGGGAGCCGAGGCCCGGCGGCAGCCCGTAGGCGAGCACCTCGATCACGCCGCCGACGGTGTCGCCCGCCTTCCGCACGGCGTCGACCTCGGCGATCATCGCCTCGGTGCCCTCGGCCGAGAACGCCCGCACGGGGCTCTCGTCGATCGCGGCCAGGTCACCCGGCTGCGGCAGCGGCCCCTCCGGCGCGTCGGCGCCACCGATCGACACGACGTGGCTCAGCACCTCCACGCCCAGCAGCTGGCGCAGGAAGTTGCGCGCCACCGTGCCCAGCGCCGTGCGCGACGCCGTCTCGCGGGCGCTCGCGCGCTCCAGCACGGGACGGGCCTCGTCGAAGCCGTACTTCTGCATGCCGGGCAGATCGGCGTGCCCGGGGCGCGGCCGCGTGAGCGGCTCGTTGCGCGCCAGGCCGGCGAGCACCTCGGGGTCCACGGGGTCGGCCGCCATGACCTGCTCCCACTTGGGCCACTCGGCGTTCTCGATCTGCACCGCGATGGGGCCACCCTGCGAGATCCCGTGGCGGACGCCGCCCAGGATCTGCACGTGGTCGGTCTCGAACCCCATGCGCGGGCTGCGACCGAACCCGAGCCTCCGCCGCGCAAGCTGCGCGGTGAGGTCTCCGGTGGTCACCTCCACACCAGCGGGCAGGCCCTCGAGCACAGCGGCGAGGGCGGGTCCGTGCGATTCTCCTGCGGTGATCCAGCGCAACACCGGCTAATCCTGTCACGTGTTACGGCGTCACCTGTGACAGGCCCTCAGCTGGGCACCACCCCCGAACCCACCCCGGGGAACACCGCGCACGTCCAGGCCGCGACCACCAACGCCGGCCCGTGGGGCACGCGGTGGCGAATGGCTCGGTGGAGGCGAGGGCTTGCCCGGGGTTGCGGTGGGTGTGTCGGTGAGGCGGGGGACGGCGGAGGCGCGCCTGATCCGGGTTTCTGTGGGGTGGTCGGTGCCGGAAGCCCTGCTGATGCCGTCTTCCGCGAGGTGGTCGGTGGGGGAAGCCCGCCTGATGCGGTTTTCCGCGAGATGGCCGATGCCGCAAGCCCGCCCGATGCGGTTTTCCGCGAGATGGCCGATGCCGCAAGCCCGCCCGATGCGGTTTTCCGCGAGATGGCCGATGCCGCAAGCCCGCCTGATGCGGTTTTCCGCGAGGTGGTCGGTGGGGGAAGCCCGCCTGCTCGTTCGGCGCGGCGCACCCGCTTGGCGATGACCGGCACCTGCGCTCCCACGGCCACGACGGCGCTCACCCCAGCCGCTACCACTGCCGCGGCTGCCACCGACGCCCATCCCAGCGCACCCAGCACCGCCCCCAGCACGCCGGCGAGCTTCACGTCTCCGGCCCCGAGCTGCGCGGGCTTGAGCCGGTGGACAACGAGGTGGACACCGCCGAACACAAGCACGCCCTCCACCGCACCCGCGAGAAGCGTCGCCCCACCCCCATTCGCCGCCGCCACTCCGAGGGCGATCGCCATCGCGGGATACGCCGGCAACGTCACCACATCCGGCAACCTCCGATACCGGACGTCCGCCAGACACAACGGCACCCCGACCACCGTGAGCACCCACGGCACCGGCCACCACCACTCCGCCCAGCGCCCCTCCCGCCACCGCCACCCGACGACAAGCAGCGCCGCCACCACCACGACAACAGCCACAACCGCCGACACGGGCGCACCCGCCCGCCTCAGCAACCACACGAGGAGGGGCACCACCGCCCCACCTGCCACGACCAATCCCCAGGACATGCACCCACGTTGACAGCGCCCGCCCACCCCGCCAAGCCGCGGATGTCGCGAGTGGACCCCTCGCGCCGAAAACCGCCCCGATTCACCCGACCGGGAAACCCAAGCCGGCCGCGCAGCACCCAACCCGCGCAGGCTCAGGCCACCCGAGCCGACCTTCCACCACGCGCCCACGACCCGAGCCGGCCTTCTGCCACGCGCCCACAACCCGAGCCAGCCGCTCGCGGCACCTGGAGGCCGCGCCAAGCACCCATAGCCCAGGCCGGCCGCGCGGCAAACCAGAACACCACTGCTGCCGACCATCCCGGGCCGCTCGGGCACCACAGCGGGCCGGCGGCCGCGGGCGCAACCCGCAGTCCCGTGAACGCCGCGGCGAGCCATCGCGCTGCCACGCCCGGCGAGCGAACGGGCCGCCCGAAACCGCATCGCATCAGCTTGGCGGAACCCGAACCAAGCCGAGGCACACAACGACCGAGCCCGCCCGGCCCTGCGGGCACGCGCCCACGACCCGGGCCGGCCGGCCGCCGCGCGCCACAACCCGAGCCGACCGCTAGCGGCACCCGGAGGCCGCGCCAAGCACCCCAATGTGGCGTTCGTTGCACCCAACGCACCCAATGCGGCGTTCGGTGCGTTGAACGCAACCAACGCCACATTGGGGCGGGCCGAAGCCGGTTCGCGAGTCAGTGCGTCATGGATAAACCAGGCGCATCAAGGGTTTCCCCGTTCGCACGCTCCGGATTTCCAGCGAGGCGATCTCCTGGGACTTCATCGGTGTGCCCACCACGACCTTGGCCGTCTTCTCCGGCAGGGCCTTCCAGGTGGCGAGCTGGGTCTCGGTGCCGTCGCGGCCGAGGGCGACGAGGGAGTAGTCCCCGCCCCTGCCGCCGCGGTAGCTGCAGGACATTTCGACCTCGGTGCCCCACGACTGGGGGTCGATGCGGGCCGCGGCCTGGATCGGGTATTCGCCGAGGGCCGACATGGCAAGCTCGGGCGGCGACACGGGCGCCGCGACAGCGGGCGCAGCGGGCGGCGGCGACACGTCCGGCAGCGAAAGCGACACCGCCAGAGCCACCCCGGCCGCGACGGCCAGCGCGGCCACGCCCCCGGTCACCCCGTTCCGGATCCGCCGACGGCGGCGGACCTTCCGCATCAGCACCGGCAGCAAGTCCGGCATCGCCTGAGAGCCCGGCATCGGCGGCGCCGCTGACGGGTCGAGTCCCGGAACCGAGTCCGAGCCCAACAGCGGCGGTACAGCCGACAGGTCCGGCACCGAGCGCGAGCCTGCCGGATCCGCGGCCGGCCTCTGCGAACCTGGCACATCCGGCCACGGCACATTCCTCGCCGGCACATCGGAACCCGGCCTGGGCTCCGAACCCGGCGGCGCGCCCAGCCCTGTTCCCGGCACCGGCAAACCCGGTACATCCGGCCCCGGCGCAGCCGGCATCGCCAACCGGTCAGGCAGCAACTGCGAGCCTGCCGGATCCGCGACCGGCAAATCCGAGCCAGGCACCGAGCGCGAGCCTGCCGCATCTGGCGACTGCGAACCTGACACCGGCAAATCCGCCCCAGGCACCGACCACGAACCCGGCACCGGCGAACCCGGCACCGGCGAACCCGCCGGCAAGTCCGGCCCTGGCTTCGGCGAGCCCGCCACATCCGGCCCCAACCCAGGCACATCCCTCGCCGGCAAATCCGGCAGATCCGCACCCGCCACGATCACCAGATCGGGCACCGGCCCCGGATCCCGCGGTGGCTCCGCACCGTCCCCCTCACCGTTGCCGGGCCCGAGGGCTCCCCCCGGTGAACCACCCCTGGTCTGGGCGAGCAAACCCGGCAGCCCGGCCAGTTCGCGGACCGCGGCGGCGCAGCGGTCGCACTCCTGCAGGTGCTGTTCGAATGCCTGCCGGTCTTCCGGTGACAGGGCTCCGAGGACGTACGCGGCGTCGTAGGTCGCGAACTCGTCGGCGGTCATTGCGTCACCCCCCGCTCTTCCAAAGCCAGGCGAAGCGCCCGTAGTGCGTAGTGCGTGCGGGACTTCACGGTCCCCTCGGCGATGCCCAGGCGGTGGGCGGCGTCGGCCACCGAGTACCCCTGGAAGTAGCACAGTTCGAGCACCTCGCGGTGGCGGGCCGAGAGCTCGCCCAGCGCCTCGGCCACCAGCCAGCCCTGCACGGCGCGCTCGGTGCCGTCGGCCACCGCTCGCTCGGGGGGAGCGTCGGTGACGACCTCCGAGCGCGAGGTCGCCGACCGCCACCCGTCGATGGCGATGCGGCGGGCGACCGTGAACAGCCACGCGCGGGCCGAGCCCTGTGACTGGTCCAGCACGTCGGTGTGGCGCCACGCCCGGAGCAGCGTCTCCTGCACCACGTCCTCCGCGTGGTTCCGGTTGCCGCCCGTCAGGTGCAGGGCGTAGGACCAGAGCGCGGCCGCGTGTTCCTCGTGCAGCGCGCGCATCAGCTGGTCCTCGACGTCGCTCCTCCCCACGGCGAGCCCCGGTCAGCGTCCGGCCGGCACCGCGTGCCCGCCGGAAGACTGCCGGGCGCGCACCTCCTGCACCAGCAGCACCAGGCCGCAGATCACGCACAGCGCCTCGGTGATCACGCCCCAGTACTCGAACTGGCTGTTGAACTGGTCGTGCACGCCGTACAGCCCCACGGTCACCGACAGCAGGTACGCGAGCAACGTCACGCCGCCGAAGCCGAACGTGAAGAACGGCGGCACCCAGTGGTGCCAGAACAGCAGTGCGACGGCGATCACGATCCCGGCGATCCCGTTCACCAGGAACAGCGGACCGACCACGGCGATGTCCGAGTAGCCGCTGCCGAAGTACAGGTAGAAGTGGACCGCGGCGGACCCGACCAGCCCGATCGCGCCCAACCCTCGCATCCAGTTGGCCAGCATGATGTTCTCCTTCACCCGTCCGAATCCCTCTCCCCCACTACACGGAAACACAGGCGATCCGGTTCACCGGGCAACGCTTTGCGGTGAACGGGTGAACCACACGGACGATCATCTCGTTAGTAGGGGCATGACTGCCGAACTGTTTTCCCGCCGCTCCGTCCTCACCACCGGGGCCACCGTCGCCGGCGTCGCCGCGGGCACCGTCGCCCTCGCGGCCTGTGGCGCCGGCTCGGACTCGGGCTCCTCGGGCGGCGACGCCCCCAAGCCCGGCGGGAAGGTGATCGCGCTGGCCGACGTGCCCGTCGGCCAGGCGAAGTCCGCCAAGACCCCCGACGGCCAGGACGTGATCGTGGCCCAGCCCACCGCCGGAACCGTGAACTGCTTCAGCGCCATCTGCACCCACCAGGGCTGCACCGTGAACCCGCCGCAGGGCGCCGAGATCCACTGCCCCTGCCACGGTTCGGTGTACGACTCGCTCACGGGCGCGGTGAAGAACGGGCCGGCCGAGAAGCCGCTGCCGAAGATCAACGTGAAGGTCGACAACGGAGAGGTCGTCACCGCCTGACGACGTAAACCGCCCAACGCACGCGAAGGGCCCCTTGTGGACGATCACCGTCCACAAGGGGCCCTTCGGCGTCGAAAGCCCGGAAAAGCTCAGCCGTTCCAGCCGAACAGCGGGTCGCCCGCCGCGACCGTGCGCCCGGGCTCGAGGCCCGTGAGCACGTCGGCCTGGGCGTCGAGCCCGACCACGGGCACGATCGGCGAGTAGCCGGCGGCCGCCACGGCCTCGGGGTCCCAGCCGATCACCGGCTGGCCGGCGCGCACCGACTCGCCCTTGACCACGTGGAGGGTGAAGCCCTCGCCCTTCTCCTTCACCGTGTCGATGCCGAGGTGCACGAGCACGGCGCGCCCGTCCTCGGTCGCCACCACGAAGGCGTGCGGGTGCAGGGTCACGACGGTGCCGTCGACCGGCGCGACGGCGTCGGAGCGCCCGCCGCTCGGCTTCACGGCGATGCCGGGGCCGACCATCGCCTCGGCGAACACCGGGTCGGGCACCTCGGTGATCGCGACGACCTCGCCCGCGACGGGGCTCAGGATCTCGAGGCTCACATCAGGTCCTCGATGTCACTGGCGATCGTGTCCGCCTCGGGGCCGACGATCACCTGCACCGCGGAGCCCATCTTCACCACGCCCATCGCGCCGGCGGCCTTGAGCGCCGCCTCGTCGACGAGGCTGGTGTCCTCCAGCTCGCAGCGAAGGCGCGTGATGCAGCCTTCGATCTCGACGACGTTGTCCACGCCGCCGAGCGCCGCGAGAATCTTTTCAGGCCTGTCATCCGCCATCGCGGCCTCCTCGTTTCCCGTTGGTTCCCCACGTGAGCCAGTGCGCTCCACCACTACTACGCCGTTCGTCGGCATGCACGTCGCCGCAGGCCACGAACGCATAACGGTGGTTGACACCCGCTCGCGAGGCGGAGCATCCTGCCCCATCGGAATTATTGGTCTAGACCGGAACGTACCAATCTTCCGGCGAAGACGCGAGCACCGGTCGCCCGGTGCGACGACAGAAGGAGGGTGACACCGATGAGCGCTGCCGCGCACGTCCCGCCGCCCGACGGCGTCGACCGGGTGGACCGGGTGATCAACGGGCCCACGCCCAAGCACGCCCAGCTGCGCGAGATCCTGCGCCGGTCCGTGGAGCGCGAGCTCCCGCCCGGTTCGCCGATCCCGTCGGAGCGGGAGCTCGCCCAGCGCTACGGTGTCTCGCGCCTCACGGTCCGCTCGGCGATCGGCAAGCTCGTCGAAGAGGGCCTGCTGGCCCGGGTGCGCGGCAAGGGCACGTTCACCGCCGCGCGCCGCATGGAGTTGCAGCTCTACCTGATGTCCTTCACCGACGACATGCGCCGGCGCGGGCTCACCCCCACCACGGAGGTGGTGTCCACGTCGCTCGAGGTCCCGCCGGTGACCTCGGCGCACGCACTCGGCCTCGCCGAGGGCGTGGCGGCTCACCGGCTGGTGCGGCTGCGGCGAGCGGACGGCGTGCCGCTGGCCGTGGAACGCGGCTGGTACCACGCGGGCCGCACGCCCGGACTGCTCGACCTCGACCTCACCCGTTCCCTGTACGCCCAGCTGGCCGAGGCCTACGACCTGCGGCCGGACCAGGCGTACCAGACGGTGTGGGCCGAGTCCGCGGATCGCGAGACGGCGCGCCTGCTCGGCATGCGCACCGGCACTCCGCTCCTCGTCTTCCGCCGGGTCTCCAGCGCAGGCGGAGAGCCGGTGGAGGACATGACGTCCTGGTACCGGGGAGATCACTACCAGGTGACCATGCAGTTGGACCGGAACACCCCGGATTCCGGCCACCAACCCCACTACGGAGGTACCCGACGATGAGCGCCACCACCACAGAGGGGGCGAAGGGCAAGAAGAGCGGCGGCGGGCTCGCGGGGCTGCAGCGCTTCGGTCGCAGCCTGATGCTCCCCATCGCCGTCTTGCCCGCTGCCGGTCTTCTCAACCGGCTTGGCCAGGACGACGTTTTCGGCAAGACCGGCCTCGGCTGGGACAAGGTCGCGGCCGTGATCGGCGCCGCGGGCGGTGGCCTGTTCGACTGGCTGCCCCTGCTGTTCGCCATCGGTATCGCGGTCGGTTTCGCGCGCAAGGGCGACGGTTCGACGGCCGTGGCCGCGGTCGTCGGCTGGGTCGTGTTCAACAAGGTCATCCAGGCCATCGCGCCGATCAGCAGCCAGGAGGGCTACAAGCCCGGCTGGGACGGGGCGCCGATCCACTGGCCCTACAGCGTGCTGACCGGTGTGATCAGCGGTATCGTCGCCGCCCTGCTGTGGCAGCGCTACTACCGGATCAAGCTGCCGAGCTGGCTCGCCTTCTTCGGCGGCCGCCGGTTCGTGCCGATCATCACCGCGTTCTCGATGATCATCCTCGGCGTGATCTTCGGCCTGGTCTTCAAGTACGTCGACCACGGCATCAACGCCATCGGCCAGGCCGTCGTGGGCTCGCCGGTGATCGGTGGCGGCATCTACGGCGTGCTCAACCGCCTGCTCATCCCGATCGGCCTGCACCAGCTGCTCAACGTGCCGGTGTGGTTCATCTTCGGCGGGGGTGACCTCAACAACTTCTTCACCCACGTGCAGGGTTCCGGCTCGTTCATGACCGGCTTCTTCCCGATCTTCATGTTCGCCCTGCCCGCCGCGGCGCTGGCGATCTGGCAGACCGCGAAGCCGGGCCAGAAGAAGATCGTGGGCTCGATCATGATCTCGGCGGCGCTGACCTCGTTCATCACGGGTGTCACGGAGCCGATCGAGTTCGCGTTCATGTTCGTCGCGTGGCCGCTGTACATCTTCCACGCGATCATGACCGGTGTCTCGCTGGCCGTCTGCAACGCGCTGGGCATCCACCTCGGCTTCTCGTTCTCGGGCGGCGCGATCGACTTCGCCCTGAACTCGTCGCTGGACACCGCGCACAAGGCGTGGCTGCTGATCCCGATCGGCCTGGTCTTCGCCGTCATCTACTACGTGGTGTTCCGCTTCGTGATCACGAAGTGGAACATGCGCACCCCGGGCCGCGAGGACGACACGATCGAGGCCGACCTCGACCGCACGGCCGCTAAGTAAGCTCGACCACAAGGAAACCGAGAGAGGACGATCATGCCGGAGAAACGAGTCACCGTGGCCAGCAAGGTGGGCCTGCACGCCAGGCCGGCCGCGCTGGTCGCCAAGGCGGCCGCGGCGCAACCCGTCGCGGTGACCATCGCCAAGGCCGGCGGCGACCCGGTGGCCGCCGGCAGCGTGCTCAACCTGATGACGCTCGCCGCCGCGTTCGGCGACGAGGTCGTCATCAGCGCCGAGGGCGAGGGCGCCGACGCCGCGATCGACGCGGTGGCGGAGCTCGTCGCCACGGATCTCGACGCTCATTAGGTACCGCTCCAGGGGCAGTCGGAGGGGCCACCCTGCACCGGGAATTCCGGTGCAGGGTGGCCCCTTCGCACGTTTCCCGGCCGCTTGCCGATCCGGACACCCTGACCGGCGGTCACCGCGCGAGTGAACGGTTTCCGCCGTGACTGCGGTCGGATCGGCACCAAGCAGCACGGTTAAGCTGGCGGGTATGGACAGCCTGCGCCTGATCGACGAGTGGCCGGTGGACAACGCCGCGGCCGGGGTGGTTTCCGCCGGTGGCGAGGTGCGCGACCGCCACGGCGATTCCGCCCGCGTGTTCCGCCTGGCGTCGGTGACCAAGCTGCTCACCGCGTACACGGCGCACATCGCGCTCGAGGAGGGCGTGGTCGAGCTGGACACCCCCGCCGGCCCCGAGGGCTCGACCGTGCGCCACCTGCTCGCCCACACCTCCGGCCTGGCCTTCGACGCGCACAAGGAGATGGCCCCGCCCGGCACCCGCCGCCTGTACTCCAACGCCGGCTTCGAGGTCCTGGCAGAGACCCTCACCGAACACTCGGGCATCCCCTTCGCCGACTACCAGCGCGAAGCCCTGCTCGACCCGCTGGGCATGACCGCCACCGTCCTGGACGGCTCCCCCGCCTCCGGCGCCGCGTCCACTGTGGACGATTTGCTCGTGTTCGCCGCCGAACTCCAGTCCCCGAAACTCCTCGCGCCCGCCACCCTCGCCGCCGCCACCGACGTCGCCTTCCCCGGACTGAACGGCGTCCTCCCGGGCTTCGGCTACCAGAAACCCAATGACTGGGGCCTCGGCTTCGAACTGCGCGACCACAAGTCCCCCCACTGGACCGGCTCCGCGAGCTCCCCACGCACCTTCGGCCACTTCGGCCAGTCCGGCACCTTCCTCTGGGTCGACCCCGACTCCGGCCACGCCTGCGTCGCCCTCTCGGACCGCTCCTTCGGCCCCTGGGCCGCCGACGCCTGGCCCCCGTTCACGGACGCGGTACTGGTCGAACTGAAGGGCTGAGCACCCGGCGCGCCGTGTGTCACTCCATCACCCGAATCGGCTTCCCATCCCGAAAAGCCGCGATACCCTCCACCGCATCCCGATAAAAGATCTCGTACGTCTCCCGGCTCACATACCCGACATGCGGCGTCAAAACCACATTGTCCAGACCGCGAATCGGATGATCAGCCGGCAACGGCTCGATGTCGTAAACGTCGAGCGCGGCTCCCGCGATTCGCTGTGAGCTCAAGGCATCCAGGAGCGCAGCCTCGTCGACGATGGGCCCCCGAGACGTGTTGACCAACAACGCACTGGGCTTCATCCGAGCAAACTCCGCCGCCCCGACCAGGCCGCGGCTGCGGTCGGACAGCACCACGTGCACCGACAACACATCACTGCGCTCGAACAGCTCTTCCTTGCCGACGGCCGTCACCCCGTGCTCCGCGGCCTTCTCGGGCGTCAGGTTCGGGCTCCACGCGATCGTCTCCATCCCGAACGCCTGCCCGATCCGCGCTGACGCACTCCCGAGCCGCCCCAATCCGAGCAGTCCCAGCGTCTTGCCGCTCAGCACGGTTCCGACCCCGACCTGCCATCCGCCGTCCCGCATCGACTGCACGTCGGCCGGCAGATTCCGGGCCGCAGCAAGGATCAAGGCCCACGTGTGCTCCAACGTCGGCGGCCCGAGGTACCCCGTCGCCGAAACCACAACCCCGTTGCGCTTCGCCGCCGCGACATCGATCGCCGCGTTACGCCGCCCGGTACTCACCAACAGCCGCAAATCCGGCAACCGGTCCAAAACCTCCGCCGGAAACCGCGTGCGCTCACGCATCGCCACCGCGACGTCGAAACCCGCCAGCTTCCGGACGACGTCATCGGGACCGGTGAAGGCCTCCGTGAAGACCTCGATGTCGGCACCGAGGGAGTCCCAGTCGGCATAGGTGAGCGCGACGTTCTGGTAGTCGTCGAGGATCGCGATCTTCATGCGCCCCACCGTAGTCCGCTCACGCGCGCAGAACCGCGTCCACCCGCAAGCCGGCGCCGGTCCAGCGAATCCCGGACAGGTCCTGGACCACGGGCGCGGCAGACGAATCCAGCGCCCCACGGCCCACACCCACCACGGCGGCAGGACCGGCCGCCACCGCAGCGGCCAGGCCGTTGTCGCTGTCCTCGAAGATCGCGCACTCCCCGATCGGCACACCGACCCGCCGCGCCCCGAGCAGATAGCCCTCAGGGTCCGGTTTGCCCCGCGACACGTCCGCGGCGGTCACGACCACAGGCGCGAGCGGCAGCCCCGCGGCGGCGAGCCGGGCTTCGAGCAACGGCCGCGACGCCGACGTGACCACGGCCCAGTTGCCGGCCAGGCTCGCGAGCAGCTCGGCCGCGCCGGGGATGGCGACGGTGGTGCCCGCGTCGCCGATCTCCAGCTCGTCGATCCGGCGCAGACCTTCCTCGGCTTGGTCCTCGGGCAGGTGCATCCGCACCGTCTCCGTGGACCGGCGGCCGTGCACACCGTCGAGCACAACGGCCGGGTCCAGCCCGTGCTCGTGCGCCCACCGCGTCCACGACCGTTCGCCCGACGCCGTGGAGTCCACCAGCACCCCGTCGACGTCGAACAGCACCGCACGGCACGCCACGATCATGCTTCTCCTGCCACACAACGGAAGTACAGGAACCGCGGCTTCGTCCGCAGCCCCTTGGCGATCCGCGGGTCGGCCTCGTCGGCCTCGGCCACGGGCATCGGCTCCACCAGCCGGTCGACGGTGAACCCGGCGTCGCGCACCGCGTCGAACGTCCGGCTCAGCGGCCGACGGTAGAACTGCACCGCCTGACGGTAAGAACCGAGCAGGAACTCGTCGTCGAGCAGCTCGGTCTCGAAGTAGTTCTCGCGGTCGAACCAGTGCCAGTCCTCACCCGGGTGGTGCACGGAGAACACGAGCTGTCCGCCCGGGCGCAAGACGCGGTGGAATTCGGACAACGTCGGTCCGAAATCTTCCAGGTAGTGGAGGACCAGGGACGCGGTGACGACGTCGATCGAACCGTCCTCAAGGGACAGCGGCCTCGCGACGTCGGCGACCTCGAACTTCGCCAGGTGACCGAACTCCTTGCGCGCCAGGGCGATCAGGCCTTCACTCACGTCGACGCCCAGCACCTCCGCACCGCGACCGGCGAGCAACGCGCTCAGGTGACCGGCCGCGCACCCGACGTCGAGCACGCGCTTGCCCGCCACCTCACCGGCCAGCTCCACGATCGCCGGCCGGTCGTAGAGCGCGTTCGTGACGCTCTTCGCCGCGTGCTCGGCATACGCCTGGCTGAACGCGTCGTACTGCGCGGCTTCGAGCCGCGCGGCGCGGGCACGGCCGACGATCTCGTCGATGACCTCGCTCTTGGCGTCCGCGTAGTGCTGGATGTATGTCCAGGTTTTCGCAGCCAGTGCGCGCTTCTTCGCAAGATATGTTGCGAGTTCCTCAGGATGTGTTCGCATTCGATCACGGAAGAGGAGATACCGCTCGGTCTGGCCGTTACCCGGCGAGTGGACGTGGAGGTTGACCCTCGGGTCTGTCCCGGAGAAGCACCGGTGCTTCTCCCAGTCCGGCTCCCGGATCACGAGCCGGTAGCCCGCGGCTTCGAGGGCCGGCACGTAGGCGTCCTCGTCGTCGGAGTCCGGGACCTCCAGCAGGATGTCGATGATCGGCTTGGCGGCGAGACCGGGAACCGAAGTGGACCCGACGTGCTCGAGGAGCACCACCTTCTCCCCCAGCGCTGTGCGAATCCGCTCAGCTTCGCGTTCGAACAACACCGGCCACCGCGAGTCGTACTCGGCGAGCGTCACCGTGGTGTCGAGGCGCGGCGGCTCGTCGACCCAGGAGTCCCGGATCTCCTCGTCGCTGCGCGGCTGCTGGCTGGTTTCCGACATGCGTCCCCCTGGACTCGGCAAACGGGCAGTCGGCCAGAATAACAGCGCGGCGCGAGGCCTGCCTCAGGAAATCGGCAGCGGCAGGATGTCCCCCGTCGCCGCTCGCAGCGCGGAGCGCATTTCCTCCCGCGGCGCCGGCCGGCCCGTGAAGTGCTCCGCCTGGCCGAATGCCTGGTGCAGCAACATGTCCAGCCCCGTCGCCAACCGGCCGCCCCGGGCGGCAACGGCTTCGGCCAGCGGCGTCGGCCACGGGTGGTAGATCACGTCCAGCACGCTGGGCACGCCCGCGAGCGCGGGAACGTGAGCCAGCACAGCCTCCGGCGGCACGGTGTTCACCAGCACGGCCGTGCGCGCCGCCAGGGCCGGGAAGTCCACTTCGGACCACCGGAGCACGTCTACCTCGAGGCTCGCGCTCTTGGCCGCGTCGAGCGTCTCCCCCGCCCGCGCCGGCTCGCGCACCACGAGACTCGCGGCCGCCACGCCCATTGCGGCGAGCCCGACCACCGCGGCCGCCGCCGTCCCGCCGGCGCCGAGCACCACGGCCCGGTCACCCGGCGAAGCGGTGTACCCACCGGCGGCCCGCAACGCGCCCGTGACGCCGTCGACGTCGGTGCAGTCGGCGAGCCAGCCGCCTTCGACGCGCACCAGCGTGTTCGCCGCACCGACGGCCGCCGCGCGCGGCGTGACCTCGGCCGCGTGGTCGAGCGCCCGGCGTTTGCCCGGCATCGTCACCGACAGGCCGACCCACTCGGGGCCGAGCCCGTCGACGAAGCCGGGCAGCTCGTCGGCCCCGGTCTCCACGCGCTCGTACGTCCAGTCCGTGAGCCCGAGCGCATCGAACGCCGCGCGGTGCAGCACCGGCGAAAGCGAGTGCTCGATCGGCTTGCCGAGCACCGCGGCCTTGCGGGGCCCGTCAGAAGACGCCACGGGACTGCGCCAGGTCACGGTTCTTGTTGTGGTCGACCAGATTCGAGGCGAAGCAGGAGTGCCCGTCCTTCTCGCACTTCACGAAGTACAGCTCGTCGCCGTCCGGCGGGTTGAGCGCCGCCTTGAGGGCGGCGGTGCTGGGCACCCCGATCGGGGTCGGCGGGAGGCCGTAGTTCAGGTACGTGTTGTACGGCCCCGGTGCTTCTCGATCCGCCTTGTTCGTGAGCAGGGTCGGTTTGTCGACCACGTAGTTCACGGTCGAGTCGAAGCCGAGTCTGATCTTCTGGTCGAGCCGGTTGTAGATGACCCGCGAGATCTTGGGGAAATCGGGGGTGATCGCTTCACGCTCGATGAGCGACGCGATGATCAGCGTCTCGTACGGCGTCTGCTTCGGCCCGGCGCTCTGCGAAGTGAGGCCGGCGGCCTGGATCGCCGAGGCCGACTGTTTCACGAGGTTCGTGATCAGCTCCGACGCGGTCCAGCCCGGTTTGACGTCGTAGAGCCCCGGGGCGATCAGGCCTTCGATGCGCTTGTCCTTGCTCAGGGCCTTCTGCGCGGGGCCGACCGCCCAGTCGGGCACGCCGAGCGTCTTGAGGTCGGCGTCGGCGACGGTCTTGCGCAGCGCGTCGGTGGAGACGCAGGTGCTCTTGCCGTCGAGCTCGGCGCACGAGGCCTTGGAGATCAGCGAGTAGACGCCCGGCGCGACGGAGTTGTTGGGCTGTTTCACGTCGTCGAGCTGCATGTACGGGCGGATCTCCAGCCGGCCGACGTGGGCGGCCGGCGAGGTGATCATCGACACCGCGCTCTCGCCGGACATGTGCTGCTTGAGCAGGTAGTAGCCCTGCTGGATCCGGCTCAGCGCGGTGTTCTGCGCGCCGGCCTTCACGAACGCCGTGGTGCTCGCGACGACGCCCGCGTCCACCAGCTTGCCGCCGATCGCCGACGTCGTGTCGCCGTCCTCGACCTGGATGAGCGCGCTGCCTTCGCCGGTGCCGTCGTAGTCGTTGTAGCCGAAGATCTTCAGGTATCCGTAGTACGCACCACCGGCAAAGACCACGAGGACCAGCAGCGCCGCGACCCAGCCCAGCGCACGTTTGCTGCGCTTGCGCTTCTTCTTTTTCTTGGCGGGTGTGGCTTCTTCGGTGTATTCCTCGTCTTCGTAGTCGGCGTCTTCGTACTCGCCGTACTCCTCGTCGTCGTACGCCTGGTCGTACTCGCCGTCTTCGCGGTACTCGTCTTCGTAGTCGTCGTCGCCGAACAGGTCGTCGAGCTGCTCACGCTCCTGCGGCGCCGAGTCCGGCACGGTCGGGATCACGTCGGTCGGGTGCTCGACCGGCTGCGGCCGGCGCCGCGGCGCCGGGCCCGGCCGGCCGAGCCGCGGGTCGGGCGGCATCGAACCGTCGGCGGGACCGTTGAAACGCGGGTCGGGCGGCATCGAACCGTCGACCGGGCCGGCGAACCGGGGGTCCGGCGGCATCGAACCGTCGACCGGACCGTTGAAACGCGGGTCCGGCGGCATCGAGCCGTCGGCAGGAGTGTTGAAACGCGGATCCGGCGGCATCGAACCGTCGACCGGACCGTTGAAACGCGGGTCGCGAGGCATGGAGCCGTCGGGCGAACCGGCGAACCGGGGGTCCGGCGGCATGGAGCCATCGACGGGACCGTTGAAACGCGGATCCGGCGGCATCGAACCATCGGCGGGGCCACCGAAACGGGGGTCCTGAGGCATCGAACCATCAACCGGACCGGCAAAGCGCGGGTCCGGCGGCATGGAGCCGTCGGCCGGACCGCTGAAGCGCGGGTCTGGCGGCATCGAGCCGTCCGGCGGGCCGGCAGGGCGGCGGACCGGACGTGAGGGACCGGGGTCGCCGGGCAGCGGCAGGTCGCCGGTGTCCGCGCGCGGGCGGCGGCGCGGGGGTGCCGGAGGCACCTCGCCCGGCTCGGCGCGGCGACGACGGCGCGGCGCGGCGGGCGGCGGGCCCGGCGGAGGAGGCGGCATCTCGCCGGCACCGCGCGGGTCGCCGGGAGGCAACGGGAGATCGGTACCACGCGGACCCGAAGGCGGCTGGAGATCGGCTCCCCGCGGGTCGCCGGGAGGCTGAGGCAGATCCGCGCCGCGCCCACGCGACGGTTGCGGCAGGTCACCATGCCGAGGGTCACCCGAGGGCGGCGGCAGATCGGCACCGCGCGGGCCCGAAGGCTGCCGCAGGTCACCATGCCGGGGGTCACCCGACGGCTGTGGGAGGTCGGGAGGAGGCACGTCGGCGGGCTCGCGACGGCGGCGACGGCCGGTGGCCGGCGGAGATGCAGGAGGTGCAGGAGGTCCGGGAGGACCCGGTGGAGCCGGTGGAGGCGGCACCTCGTCCGCGGCCTCGCGACGGCGGCGTCGGCCGCCGCTGGGGGGAGGGGGCGGCGGGGCGTCGTCGTACGGGTCGGGGGCCGCGTGGTGGCCGCCGGACGGCGGTGGTGTGCGCCGGGCGCGCCGGGGTCCGCCCGGCGGCGTGGTGCCGGGGTCGCGCAATCGTCGGCGGCCGCCCTCGTTCTCGGGACCGCGGGGCTCGGTCATGACTCGCCTTTCCGGGCGCGCTGCGCGGCGGCGGCGTCGAGCCAGGCCTGCAGGATCTCGACGGCGGCGGCCTGGTCGACCACCGCCCGCTGCTTGCGTCCCTTGACCCCCCGCTGGGAAAGCATTCGGGACGCCGTGACCGTCGTCAACCGTTCGTCGGCGAGGCGCACCGGCACGTCGCCGACCCGCGTGGCCAGCTTGTCGGCGTACTCCACCGCGATCTGCGCGGCGGGTCCGGCTCGGTTCGCCAGTGTCTTCGGCAAGCCCACGATCACCTCGACCACCTCGTGTTCGGTGACGAGTTCGGCAAGCTTGTCCAGATCGCTGTCGTCCTTCGCATCACGGGAGAGGGTAACGAGCGGGCTCGCGAGGATGGGGGCGGGATCGCTGAGCGCCACCCCCACCCGGACAGACCCGACATCGACCCCGAGCCGCCTGCCGCGGCCCGGATCGGACTCACCGGGCCGATCCGGGTCCCGCCGGGAGCTAGCGGCCAATGCCCGCGACCGCTGCGCGCAGCGCCTCGACGGCCTGCTGCGCGCCGGCCGGGTTGCTGCCGCCGCCCTGCGCCATGTCGGGCTTGCCGCCGCCGCGGCCACCGATCGCCTCGGCGAACGACGGCACGAGCTTGCCCGCCGCGATGCCCTGGTCGCGCGCCGCCGACGTGGTCGCCACGACGAACGCCACCTTGTCACCGGAGGGCGAGAACAGCGCCACCACGCCGGGCCGGTCGCCCAGGCGGCCGCGGACGTCGGACGCGAGCGCCCGCAGCCCGTTGCCGTCGACGTCGGGCACGACCTCCGCGACCACCGACACGCCACCGATGTCCTGCGCCTTGTCGGTGAGCGCGCCCGCCGAGCCGAGCACCTGCTGCGTGCGCAGCTGCTCGATCTCCTTCTCCGCGTTCTTCAGCCGCGAGAGCACGTCCTCGATGCGGCCCGGCAGCTCGTCGGTCGGCACCTTGAACGTGTTCGCCAGCTGCGACACGAGCAGCTGCTCCTTGCGCACGTGCTTCAGCGCGTCCGGGCCCACCAGCGCCTCGACGCGGTGCACGCCCGACCCGATCGACGAGTCGCCCACGAGCTTCACCAGGCCCAGCTGGCCGATGCGGTCCACGTGCGTGCCACCGCACAGCTCGCGCGAGTAGTCGCCCATGTCGACCACGCGCACGTCGTTGCCGTACTTCTCGCCGAACAGCGCGACCGCGCCCAGCTCGAGCGCCTTGTCCTTCGTGGTGATGTAGCTCTGCACCTCGACGTCGGTCTGCAGGTAGTCGTTCACCTCTTCCTCGACCTCGGTGAGGATGTCGGTCGACACCGAGGCGGGCGTGGTGAAGTCGAACCGCATCCGGCCCGGCGAGTTGAGCGAGCCGGCCTGCGCCGCGCGCTTGCCGTACGCGCCGCGCACGGCCGCGTGAACCAGGTGCGTCGCCGAGTGCGACCGCTCGATCGACAGGCGCCGCGCGGCGTCGACCGAGCCGGTGAGCTCGGTGCCGATGCCGACCTCGCCGTCGGTGACCTCCACGCGGTGCACGAACAGGCCCGGCACGATCTTCTGCACGTCGAGCACGTTCAGCTTCACGCCGTCGCCGAGCAGCACGCCGATGTCGGCGACCTGGCCGCCGCTTTCGGCGTAGAACGGGGTGCGGTCGAGCACCAGTTCCGCCTTGTGGCCCGCCGAGACGCTGCGCACCGGCTGCCCGTCCTCGAGCAGGCCGACGACCTTCGCGGACGCCTGCAGCTCGGTGTAGCCGAGGAACTCGGTCTCGCCGTTCTGCTCCAGCAGCTTGCGGTACTCGGACAGGTCGCCGTGGCCGTGCTTGCGCTGCGCCGCGTCGGCCTTCGCCCGGGTGCGCTGCTGCTCCATGAGCGTGCGGAACCCGTCCTCGTCGACGCTCAGGCCCTGCTCGGCCGCCATCTCCAGCGTGAGGTCGATCGGGAAGCCGTAGGTGTCGTGCAGCTGGAACGCCTTGTCGCCCGCGAGCACGTCGCCGCCGGAGTTCTTCGTCTCGGCCGCCGCCAGGTCGAAGATGCGCGAACCGCTGGTGAGGGTGGCGAGGAACGCCTCCTCCTCCACGCGCACGACCTCGGAGATGCGGTCGAAGTCCGTGACCAGGTTCGCGTACGTCGGGCCCATGGTGTCGCGCACGACCTCGGCGAACGCCTGCAGCACCGGCTCGTGCACGCCCAGCAGGCGCGTGGAGCGGACGATGCGGCGCAGCAGCCGGCGCAGCACGTAGCCGCGGCCGTCGTTGCCCGGCGTGACGCCGTCGCCGATCAGCAGCACACCGGTGCGCGCGTGGTCGGCGATCACGCGGAAGCGGACGTCGTCGACGTGGTTGGCGCCGTAGCGGCGGCCCGAGAACTCCTCGGCGCGGCCGATCACCGGGCGGACGAGGTCGGTCTCGTAGACGTTCTCGACGCCCTGCAGGATCGTCGCCACGCGCTCGACACCCATGCCGGTGTCGATGTTCTTGGCCGGCAGGTCACCGAGGATCGGGAAGTTCTTCTTGCCCGCGCCCTCGCCCCGGATGTTCTGCATGAACACCAGGTTCCAGATCTCGATGTAGCGGTCCTCGTCCGCGACGGGCCCGCCTTCACGGCCGTAGTCGGGGCCGCGGTCGTAGTAGATCTCGGAGCTCGGTCCGCACGGGCCGGGGATGCCCATGGACCAGAAGTTGTCCTCCATGCCGCGCTGCTGGATGCGCTCGGACGGCAGGCCGGTGAGCTTGCGCCACAGCCCCGCCGCTTCGGCGTCGTCCTCGAACACGGTCGCCCAGATCCGGTCGGGGTCGAGCCCGTAGCCGCCCTCGGACTGCGGCCCGGTGATCAGCTCCCAGGCCGACTCGATCGCGCCTTCCTTGAAGTAGTCGCCGAACGAGAAGTTGCCGGCCATCTGGAAGAACGTGTTGTGCCGCGTGGTCTTGCCGACCTCGTCGATGTCGGGCGTGCGCACGCACTTCTGCACGGAGGTCGCGCGCGAGTACGGCGGCGGCACCTCACCGAGGAAGTACGGCTTGAACTGCACCATGCCGGCGTTCACGAACAGCAGGTTCGGGTCGTCGAGGATCAGCGAGGCGCTGGGCACGCGGGTGTGCCCCTTCGCCTCGTAGTGGCGCAGGAATCGTTCGGTGATCTCGTGTGTGTCCACGGGTGTGTCCTCGGGCTGGGGTCCGCGCACCGCTCGGCGCGAAGATCGGACCGGGAAAAAGGGGGAGGCGGCGACGGCGGAAGGACGCTGCTCGCGGGCGCGAGAAGCTCAGCCTTCCGCCCGGCGAGCTCGCCGGACGGGGCGCGCGGCGGCGTGCCGGCCCGCACCGTGGGGTGCGGGGTACGCGGTCCGTTCCTCGACCATGTCGTGCAGCTCCTGTTCCCGTTCGCTCATCCCGGCGCGCACCTCGGCGCCGAACGAACCGACGGCGCCGGCCAGCTCGCGCACGGCCTCGCCCAGGTTCGATGCTAACCCCGAGGGAGTGGCCTGACGAGCCGTTTCCCCGGCCTTGCGGGTGAGCGCGACGCCGGCGATGACGCCGACGCCGAGCCAGAACAGACGCTTCACTTCTTCCTCCGGCGAGCGGGCCGCTGGGCCTTCGCTTCCTGCTTCTTGCGGCGCGCGCGGATCGCCTTGCTGATCCCGTAGGACAGCGCGGCGGTCTTCACGAGCGGGCCGCCGAGGGTCGCGGTGAACACCGAGGACAGCGCCGAGACGTTGCCCGTGACGGCCTGCGCGTTGGCGGTGATCCCGTCGACGCGCTCGAGCTGGGTGTTCACGTGGGTGATCGTCTCGTTGGCGCCCAGCAGGATCGGGTCGCTGTTCTCGTGGGCCTTGCGGATCGCGATCGTCGCCTCGTCGAGCGTGCGGCCGAGCTTGAGCAGCGGGATCGCCAGCAGCAAGACCAGCACGACGAATGCTCCTGCGGCGATCAGCGCGGCGATCTGCCCTGCCGACACGGGCCCTCCTCGGGGTTGCACGGGTCTTCGGTGCCAGTGAGGTTACCGCCTGGCCAGCCGTTCGGCGGTGTCGCCCCGCCGCTCGGTCACTCAGCGCATCCGAACCGCTTCCGACCAGCGGTTGTGCCCCGTGCCGAACCCTCCACCGGGCGAGCCGGCGGAGGGTTCGGGTGGTGATCAGTCGTCCTGTTTGGCCACGGCCCGGTACAGCACCGCCATGTCCTCCTCGCCGTGGCCGGCGTCGACGGCGGCCTGCAGGTGGGCCAGCGTCGCCGCGGCCCCGGCGACGTCGACGGTGTCTCCCGCGGCCTCCACCACGAGCCGCGCGTCCTTGGCGGCCAGCGCGGCGGGGAAGCTCGCCGGGTAGTCGCCCGAGAGCATGAGCGGGCCCTTCATGCGCGCGTAGCCGACGTCGAAGCCGGTCCCCTCCATCACGTCGAAGAACAGCTGCGGGTCGATGCCGAGGGCACGGGCGAGCGCGAGGCTCTCGGCCGTGCCGTTGGTCAGCGCCAGCACCCAGGCGTTCATCACCAGCTTGAGCCGCGTGGCGGTGCCGGGCTCGGTGCCCAGCCAGCGCGTGCGCGAGCCGACGGCGTCGAAGACCGGCGCAGCGGCCTCGTGCGCGTCGTCCGGGCCGGCGGCCAGGACCTGCAGCTGCGCCTGCTCGGCGGGGACCTTCGTGCCCATCACCGGGCAGTCGACGAACACGACGCCCGCCTTCTCCGCGGCCTCGGCCAGCGTGGCGATCCACTCCGTGCCGACGGTGCTCATCTGCAGCCAGACCGTGCCGGCCTTGACGTCCGCAGCGGCGAAGACGTCGGCGACCGTGGGCCCGTCGGACAGCATCGTGACGAGCACGTCGGCGCCCGCCGCGGCTTCGGCGGGGGTGTCGACGACCGTGGCGCCGTCGGCGGCCAGCGGCTCGGCCTTGCTGCGGGTGCGGTTCCACACGCGCAGCGAGACGCCGGCGCGGACGAGGTTGGCGGCCATCGGGTGGCCCATGATTCCGGTGCCCAGGAAAGCGACAGTGGTCATGGCTCCATCGTGCCTGCCGGCGCCCCGGCGCGCAGGCAGGCCCGAAGCGTCGGTGGTGTCAGTGGCGTCGGTGGCGTCAGTGGCTCAGCGCGGGCCAGGTCGACGCGCGGCCGGCCACCAGCTCGTCGAAACCGGGGAAGTCGCCGGCGCGCAATGGTTCGGCCCACGGCGTCGCCGAGCCCGAAGCCGGGTGGCGCACGCGGATGGTCACGTGGCCGGGGTTCGAGCCGCCGTCGTGCCAGTGGCGGGTGTGCGCCGGGATGCCGAGCAGGTCGCCGGGCTCGCACAGCACGGCGTGGACCTGGCGGCCCGCGTGCAGGTACCAGACGGCGGAGCCGGTCACGAAGAACCGGTCCTCGTCGCGCGG
Organism: Amycolatopsis sp. NPDC001319; assembly: GCF_042896185.1. Classification (NCBI taxonomy): domain Bacteria; kingdom Bacillati; phylum Actinomycetota; class Actinomycetes; order Pseudonocardiales; family Pseudonocardiaceae; genus Amycolatopsis; species Amycolatopsis sp. NPDC001319. The sequence goes on from NZ_JBIAWY010000022.1 coordinate 43,411, forward strand.
CAGGCTGCGTTCGGCCGCGCCGAAGTCGCCCGCGAGCACGTCGACGGCGTGGTAGCCCACGGCCGTGGTGCGCGAGTCGATGCGGTCCCGGAACCGGGCGAGCACCTCGGACTCACTGGCGCCGGGCAGCGGCCCGTCCACCGGCCAGCGGCCGAACTCGACCCCGATGCGGGCCAGCTCGGCCGTGATCGTCCCCGGGTCCTCGGTCCGCAGCAGCACGTGCCCGGGCTGGTCGTCGGGCCACACCGTCAGCAGCGTCATCGCCACCCCCTCCGTCGCCGGGAATCAACCGGCCCGACGGCCGGACATTCCCGCTTCCGCCGTTATACGGAAGAAAGTGGCGACGTTCACGGGAGTTTCAGCGAGCGGGATCGAAGGGGGAACCAACACTGCCCTGGCGGCACAGTTGATCACTCCAGGTGCGTGACGTGCGCAAACTCAGCTATACACCTCGAGTATACCTGCCATGTATAGTCGCAGTCATGTCGATCAGTCACGCTCTGCTCGGGCTGCTGGAGGCCGGCCCGCGACACGGCTACGACCTCAAGCGGACCTACGACGAACGGTTCGGCCAGGACCGCCCGCTGCGCTACGGGCAGGTCTACTCGACGTTGTCGCGGCTGTTGAAAAACGGGCTCGTCGAAGTCGCGGGTGTCGAGGCCGGCGGCGGGCCGGACCGCAAGCGCTACACGATCACCGACGCGGGGATCACCGACGTCGAGACGTGGCTGCGCACGCCGGAAGAACCGGTCGCGCACCTGCAGAACATCCTCTACACCAAGGTCGTGCTCGCGCTGCTGTCCGGCCGCGACGCCGCCGACGTGCTCGACGTCCAGCGAGCCGAGCACCTGCGCGTGATGCGCGAGCTGACCCGGCGCAAACGCGCGGGCGACCTCGTCGACGCGCTGATCGGCGACTACGCCCTGTTCCACCTGGAAGCCGACCTGCGCTGGCTGGAGCTGGCCGCGGCCCGCCTCGACCGGCTCGCCGGGAAGCTCGCCGCCGCGCCCGGATCGTCCGAAGGAGAGCACGCATGAACGCGAGCGCAGACCCGCAGGTGCTGCTGCGCGGGACCGGGCTGACCAAGTCGTTCGGCTCGACACCCGCGCTCGCGGACGCGAGCCTCGCCGTCCACGCGGGGGAAGTGGTCGCGGTGATGGGCCCGTCGGGTTCGGGCAAGTCGACGCTGCTGCACTGCCTCGCCGGGATCGTCGCGCCGGACGACGGCGCCGTGCACTACGCCGGCACCGACCTGGCGACCATGTCGGACGCGCACCGGAGTGCGTTGCGGCGCAGGGATTTCGGCTTCGTCTTCCAGTTCGGCCAGTTGGTGCCGGAGCTGAGCTGCCTGGAGAACGTCTGCCTGCCGCTGCGGCTCGCGGGCCTGCGCCGGCGCGCGGCGAGGCCACCGCGCGGGAATGGCTGGACCGGCTGGAAGTCGGTGACGCCGCGGCCCAGCGGCCGGGTGACGTGTCCGGCGGGCAGAGCCAGCGGGTCGCGGTGGCCCGGGCGCTCGTGACGGGGCCGCGGGTGATCTTCGCGGACGAGCCGACGGGGGCGCTCGACTCGCTCAACGGCGAGCGCGTGATGGGCCTGCTGATGTCCGCCGTCGAGGAGACCGGGGCGGCGGTTGTGCTGGTGACGCACGAAGCGCGCGTCGCCGCGTATTCCGACCGCGAGGTCGTGGTCCGCGACGGCCGCATCCGGGAACTGGAGCCGACCCGGTGACGGCGGTGCTCGACCTGCCGGTGCGCACCAGCTGGCCGCGCGATTTCGCCCTCGGGGTGCGGCTGGCGGTCGGCGGTGGCCGGACGTCGTGGATCCGCATGACGCTCGGGACGATCGGGATCGGGCTCGCCGTCGCGGTGCTGCTGCTGTTCGCGTCGGTCGGGCACGTGCTGGGCAACCAGGACGCGCGGGTGAGCGCGGGGCTGCCCGACACTTCGGTGATCGCCGGCGTGAGCCCGACCGTGGTGGTCCACGACGACAGCGAGTACCGCGGCCGGGTCATCGGCGGCGTGTACCTGCACGAGACCGGGGCGAACTCGCCCGTGCCGCCGGGGATCGCGCGGCTGCCCGAGGAGGGCGAGATCGTGGTCTCCCCGGCGTTGGCCGGGCTGATGGCGTCGGATCCGGGGCTGCGGTCGCGGTTTCCGCAGCAGGTTGCCGGCACGATCGGTGACGCGGGGTTGCGCGGGCCGGCCGATCTGGCGTTCTACGGCGGTACCGGGCCGTTGCCGCCGGTTTCCTCGATCGGGCCGCGCGCGATGGACGTGTATGCGTTCGGCAGCGGCACCCCGCAGGTCTCGACGGATCCGACGCTGGTGATCGTGGCGATCGTCGGCGGGGTGGCGTTGCTCGTGCCGATGCTGATCTTCGTGTCGGTGAGCAGCCGCATCGCCGGCGCGCAACGCGATCGCCGGCTGGCGGCGCTGCGGCTGGCCGGCGTGGGCGGCTGGCAGGTCCGGCGGGTCGCGGCGGCCGAGACGCTGGTCAGCGTCGCCGGCGGGCTCGCGCTGGGGACGCTCGCGTTCCTCGGCCTGCGGCAGCTGGCGCCGCGCGTCGACCTGCTGGGGTGGAGCGTGTTCACCCGTGACGTCGTGCCGTCGTTTTGGCTGACGGTGCTGATCGTGGTGCTGATGCCGGCGCTGGCCGTCGGGACGGTGCTGTTTTCGATGCGCCGCACGATCATCGAGCCGCTGGGCGTGGTCCGCGACAGCAAGCCCGTGCGGCGGCGGGTGTGGTGGCGGGTCGTGCCGATCGTGGTGGGGGTCGGGCTGCTGTTCGCTGTTCCGCCGGGCGGTGAGCCGAGCACGGCGTCGTGGATCGCGCTCGTCGCTTCCGGTTCGGCGGCGTTGCTGGCCGGGGTGCCCGCGATCCTGCCGTGCCTGCTGGAGCGCGCGGTCGGGCGGCTGCGCGGAGGCGCGCCGTCGTGGCAGCTGGCGGTCCGGCGGCTGCAGCTCGACAGCGGCACCCCGGCTCGGGTGGTGAGCGGGGTCGCCGTGGTGCTGGCCGGGTCGATCACGCTGCAGCTGGTGCTGCTGTCGACGGCGGGGCCGTACACCGCTCCGGCGGCCGACGACTGGGTCACCGTCGACACCACGGTCGCGGGCGCCGACCGGGTCGCGGCCGATCTGGCCGGGGTGCCGGCGGCCGCGCAGGTGGGCCTGACGAAACAGGTGAGCACGATCGGCGCGGACCCGGCGAGACCGTTGGACCGCGCCACGATCACCGTCGCGTCGTGCGCGACGATCCAGCGGGTCCTCGAAGTGCCCCGGTGCGCGGACGGCGACGGCTTCCTGGCGGGTCGAATCCAGCCCGGCACGGTGCTGACGCTGGTCGGCGCCCACGACTACGGCGCGCACCCGCGTTCACAGGGCACCTACACCGTTCCGGCCGGTCTTTTGCCTGCGACACCACGGGTTCCGCTCAGCGCGGGCGACGTCGTGCTCACGCCGGCCGCCGGCCTGAGCGCGCCCGCGGACGTCCGCGCCGAAGCCTGGGTGCGGCTCGCCCCCGGCCATCCCGAGGCGACCGAGCAGATCGCCGACGCCGTCGGCAACCTGACCTGGCAGGCCTTCGTGTCCGGCAGCACCGGCGACCTGCTCACGGCCGGCCAGGAGTCGTTCGCGACCGTCCGCAGTGGACTCGACGCGGCCTCGCTCTTCACGCTGTTGCCGGCGGGGGTGAGCATGCTGGTGCTCGCGCTGGAACAGGTCCGCGAACGCCGCCGCCCACTGGCCCTGCTCGCCGCGGCGGGCGTGCCGACGTCCGTGCTGGCCAAGTCGTTGCTGTGGCAGACGGCCGTCCCGCTCGTCCTGGCCGTCCTCGCCGCGACCGGCACGGGCATCGGCCTCGCCGCCCTGGTGACCCGCCTGCTGGGCACACCGGTCACCGTCGACTGGACCACCCTCGCCGCACTCGCCGGCACCTGCGTCGCCCTGGTCTTCCTCGTAACCGCTCTCGCACTGCCCGCCCTGCGCACCGCCATGCGTCCCGACTCCATCCGGACGGAGTGAGGGCTACTGCTCCTGCTACTGCCGCTCGTCGCGGATGGTGCGGCGTACGCGTTCGACGAGCGGGCGCTCACCGCCCTGGCGACCCGACGGCTCGACACACCGACAGCACTCGGCCCAACCACCGCGGCTTCGCTCGCCGGAGCCGGCGCGGCCCGTCCTGACCGCACCCGCGCTCACCGTCACCCGGACGGAGTGACCGCTACTGCTACTGCCGCTCGTCGCGGATGGTGCGGCGGAGGCGGGGCACGCGTTCGGCGAGGGGGCGTTCGCCGCCGCGTTGGGTGGGTTCGTAGTAGTCGCGGCCGATGAGTTCGTCGGGTGGGTACTGCTGGGCCAGGACGCCTTCCGGGACGTTGTGGGGGTAGCGGTAGCCCTGGGCGTTGCCGAGTTTCTTGGCGCCCGCGTAGTGGCCGTCGCGCAGGTGTGGGGGGACGGTGCCGGCCAGGCCGGCGCGGACGTCGGCCAGGGCGGCGTCGATGGCGGTGACCACGGCGTTGGACTTGGGCGCCGTGGCGAGGTGGATGGTGGCCTGGGCGAGGGCGAGGCGGCCTTCGGGCATGCCGATGAACTGCACGGCGTGCGCGGCCGCCACCGCCGCCTGCAGTGCGGTCGGGTCGGCCAGGCCGACGTCCTCGCTCGCGTGGACCACGAGCCGGCGCGCGAGAAAGCGCGGGTCCTCCCCCGCCTCGATCATGCGGGCCAGGTAGTGCAGCGCCGCGTCGACGTCGGAGCCGCGGATGGACTTGATGAACGCGCTGATCACGTCGTAGTGCTGGTCGCCGTCGCGGTCGTAGCGGACCGCGGCCTTGTCCACAGTGGACTCGACGGTGGCGAGGTCGATCGTCTTGGCCTCGGTGGCCGACGCGGCGTCGGCGGCCGCTTCCAACGCCGTCAGAGCACGGCGCGCGTCGCCGCCGGCCAGGCGCACGAGGTGGTCGCGCGCTTCGTCGGTCAGCGACAGCTCGCCGCCCAGGCCGCGTTCGTCGGCGAGCGCGCGGTCGAGCAGCTTCACGATGTCCTCGTCGGTCAGCGGCCGCAGCTGCAGCACCAGCGACCGCGACAGCAGCGGGGACACGACGGAGAACGACGGGTTCTCGGTCGTCGCCGCCACCAGCAGCACCGTGCGGTCCTCGACCGCGCCCAGCAACGCGTCCTGCTGCGTTTTGGAGAAGCGGTGCACCTCGTCGATGAACAGCACGGTGTTCTCGGCGTTGTACTGGCGGCGCCGCCGCGCCTCCTCGATGACGCCGCGCACCTCCTTCACGCCCGCTGACAGCGCGGACATCGCGACGAACCGGCGGCCGGTCGCGATCGAGACGAGGTTCGCCAGCGTGGTCTTGCCCGTGCCCGGCGGGCCGTAGAGCAGCACGGACGCCGGCGCGGCCCCCTCCACGAGACGCCGCAGGGGCGCGCCCTCGCGCAGCAGGTGCTGCTGCCCGACCACCTCGTCGAGCGTGCGCGGCCGCATCCGCACGGCCAGCGGCGAGCTCGCCGGGTCGGCCTGCGGTTCGGCCGGCGACGACGAGCCGGCCCGCGTCGGTTCCGGCGGCGGCCCCAGGTCGGGGTTCACCGTGAAGAGTTCGTCCTGTGCCACACCGTTGACGTTAACCGACCACCCCGACAACTCCGCTTGCCCGGCCCGGGTACCCGCGCTACCGTGGATTTGACCAGATGAGCAAATCTGGTCAGGAGGTCAAAACCGAGGAGGCCGGGTGCCCGACGACCCGAACCGCGAACGCGCCGACCGGATCCTCGACGCGGCGTCCGAGCTGCTCGTGCGCTGGGGCTCGCGCAAGGTCACGATCGAGGACATCGCGCGCCGCGCCGGCATTGGCAAAGGCACCGTCTACCTGCACTGGCGCACGAAGGACTCGCTGTTCGAGGCCCTGCTGATGCGAGCGTCGATCACGCTGCTCGAGAGCTCCGCGGCCCAGCTGCGCGACGACCCGCGCACGGTCGTGCCGCACCGCTACTTCCGCTCCACGTTCCTGCTGACCGTCCGCGACCCGCTGCTGTCGGCCATGCTCACGAACGACACCGAGCTGCTCGGCCACTACGCGCTCACCGCGAACCAGACCCGGCAGGCCGCCGCGGAGACCACCGAACGCACCTGGGACCTCTGGACCGGCAACGGCTTCCTGCGCGACGACGTCGAGAACCTGCGCTTCTCCCTCGCCGCCGCGGCCAGCGGCTTCTACCTCTACAGCAACGTCAACCCGGAATACGCGGACGTGGCCCTCGAAGCCAAGGCCGACTCGCTCGCCCACGTGATCCGCGCCGGCTTCGAACCTCCGCACGGCCCCGACGAGGCCGTGGTCGAGCGGACGGCCGCCGAACTCCGGGTGGTGCTCGAGACCTACGTCTCGGCGTGCCACGCGGCGATCTACCCAGGGAAATCCACCGCTGAGGCCGGCTGATCCCGGCCCGTCCGTGAAGACAGATTGGGGCTGTCACACCATGAGCACCGCACTTCCCGAAGCCTGGACCATCCACGAAGGACAGTTCTGGCTGCGGGGCGAACGACCCGAGAACCCCGTGGAGTTCAAGCCCGAGCTGGGCACGTGGAACGTCTACGGCCACCCGGAGGCCCTCGAGATCCTGTCCGACCCGGCCACGTTCTCCTCCGACACCGCGCGGCTGCTGCCCGAGAAGACCCTCGGCGACACCAAGGAGCTCTCGGCCGGCAACCTGCTGCAGCTCGATCCCCCGCTGCACAACAAGATGCGCAAGCTCGTGAGCCGCGCCTTCACGCCGAAGGTGGTGGCCGACCTCGAGCCGCGCATCGCCGAGCTGACCCACGAGCTGCTCGACGAGGCCGCCGGCCGCGACCACCTGGAGCTGGTCGCCGACCTCGCCTACCCGCTGCCGGTGATCGTGATCGCCGAGCTGCTCGGCGTGCCGGCGAGCGACCGCCACCTGTTCCGCGAGTGGGTGGACCGGCTGTTCGAGAGCCCGGAACAGTTCTCGCTCACCGACGACTCCGAGGAACAGCAGAAGCGGCTGAAGGACCAGCTGGCCGTGAGCCGCAAGTTCACCGACTACCTCGGCGAGCACGCCGACGAGCGCCGGCGCAATCCGCGCGAAGACCTGCTCACGAAACTCGTCGAGGCGGAGGTCGACGGGGAGCGGCTCACGCGCTCGGAGATCGTGAACTTCGCGCAGGTGCTGCTGCTGGCCGGGCACATCACGACCACGATGCTGCTCGGCAACACCGTGCTGTGCCTCGACGCGTTCCCCGAGTGGGACGCGCGCGTGCGGGCCGACCGCTCGCTGCTGGCCCCGGTGATCGAGGAGTCGCTGCGCTACCTGTCGCCGTTCGGGGCCGTGGCGCGCGTGACCAACCGCGAGGTGGCGGTCGGCGGCACCACGATCCCGGCCGACCAGATGCTCATGGTCTGGGTCGCCGCGGCCAACCGCGACCCGCGCGTGTTCGCCGAACCCGACTCGTTCGACCCGACGCGCGAGGACATCGCCCACGCGCACCTGGCGTTCGGGCGCGGCATCCACTTCTGCATCGGCGCGCCGCTCGCGCGGCTCGAAGGCCGCACGGCGCTGAACATCCTGCTCGACCGCTACCCGTCGCTGCGCACGATTCCCGGTGAGCCGCCGGCGTTCCAGCCCAACCCGGCGATGACGGGCGTGACGAAGCTGCCCCTGAACGTCTGAACCGCGTGTGACCCGTATTGCGCCGCCGGCGAACACCGCTCGCCGGCGGCGTCGCGGCGGGCAGAATCGCGGGATGGTGTCCTCCGTCGCGGTCCTGTCCGACATCCACGGGGTGCTGCCCGCGCTCGACGCCGTGCTCGCGGAGCCGGACGTCGCGGCGGCCGACGTGGTCGTGCTGTGCGGCGACCACGCCGCCGGTCCCCTGCCGCGGCAGACGCTCGACCGGCTCGGGGCGCTCGGCGAACGCGCGGTGTGGGTGCGCGGCAACGCCGACCGCGAACTCGTGACGCTCGCCGGCGGCGGCACCACGCAGATCCCCGACCCGATCGCGCCGTGGGCCGCCGCTCAGCTGCGCCCGGACCAGGTCGAGCTGCTCGCCGCGCTGCCGCTGACCGTCACGCTCGACGTCGACGGGCTCGGCGAGGTGCTGTTCTGCCACGCGACCCCGCGCGACGACGAGGAAGTCGCCCTCGTCGACAGCCCGCTGTCGCGCTGGGCGGAGGTGCTCGACGGCGTCACGGCGGAAACCGTGGTGTGCGGGCACACCCACATGCCGTTCGTGCGGCTGGCGGACCGCACCCGGATCGTCAACCCCGGCAGCGTCGGAATGCCTTACGGCACAACGGGTGCGCACTGGGCCCTGCTCGGCCCCGGCGTGCAGCTGCGCCGAACCCCTTACGACACCGAGAAAGCGTGCGAAGTGCTGGCCCGGTCCGAGTACGCCGGCATCGAAGAATGGGCCGAGTACTTCGTGCGCAACCCGGCGTCCGACGCGGAAGCGTTGCGCGTGTTCAGTCCACGCGCTCGCGGAACGAGCGCCACATGATCGCCACCGCGTAGGGCAGGAACTCGCGCCCGCGGCGCCACAGCCACGGCAGGCCGCGCGCAACCAGCCACACGACGTGGCTCGCGGTGCTCGGCTGGACGCCGCCGGAGCAGGTCAGGCTCACCGGTTCCGGCACGGCGAACCCGGCTTCGGCCAGCAGCGCGGTGAAGCCGAGCGCCAGCATCCGGTGCCCCAGCTCCGACGGGTGCAGCCGGTCGACGCTCCACGACGGCAGGTCGTAGGCACCGGGCATCGCGTCGAGGTCCAGGCACGGCACGCCTTCGGCGGCCACGACCGCGTCGATGACCTCGTTCAGCTCCGCGACACGGGCGCCCAGCGCGCGCTTGATCGACGGGGGGAGGCGGAACACCTTGCCGTGGTCGTGGAACCGCACCGGCACCAGCAGCGTGCCGTGGGCGGCGAGCGTGCGGATGAGCTCGGTGAGGTCGGCGGCGATCTGCTCCGCGTTGAAATCGGGCCGCAGCGTGTCGTTCATGCCGACCACGAGCAGCGCGATCTCGGGCCGGAACTCCAGCACCGCCGGCATCTGGCGGGTCAGCACGTCCTTCATCCGCGCGCCTTCGAACGACGGGTTGAGGTATCCGTCCTCGGCCACGCCGAGCGCGGCGGCGACGAGCGGCCCCACTCCGCGCCAGCCACCTCGGTTCGGCAGCGGGTCGCCCAGGCCCACGGCGGTGGAGTCCCCCAGCATGGCCAGCCGGCGCGCACGGCGCGGCTCGTCGGCCGGCGCGGCGTCGGTGGTCTGCCGCTGCGGCGCGGGATCGGCGGGTTCGGGGAAGCGGGTGACTTCGACGCTGATCACGGTCACGCAGAAGACCATCCGGCACCGAAACTCACCTGCGGTGATGACCAGGTAACGCGGCATGGACGGGGGCTGAAACTCTTGGCATGTCCTGTCCGCCCGGCGGGGTCGGGATTGCCGGTTTCCCTCGTTCACCCGCGCGAAACGGGATCTTCCCGACGAATCGGGCTAGCGGAAAGCGGGGTAGAACGCCAGATCCGCGTGCGGTCCGAGCCGCGCGCCGAGCGCCGCGGCCACGCGCTGTGCGTGCTCGGCGATGTCCGTGAGCCGCGCGTAACCCGCGTGCTTGGCCAGCTCGCGCCACCACGTGACGAGCGCCGCCTCCCGGCTCACGGGCGTGGCGTGGCGGCTGAGGTCCAGTTTCGGGAGCGTTTCGCGGGTGATGAGCCAGACCATGAGCAGCTCGCTGATCGTGAGCTGCGCGGCGAGCTCCTCGTCGTCGGCGAACGACGGCCACACGGACACGACCTCGGCGCGCCAGGCGGCGATCATCGCTTCGCTCATGCCCGCGGGCAGGGCCAGCGCGTCTTCGCAGGAAGCGAAGGGCAGGCGCAGGTAGGCGGCGTCGACCAGGGCCGTGCGCACGCGGCCTCGTTCGAAGTCGAGGAACCGCACGCCGGAACCGGTCACGAGGTTGTTGTCGGGGCTCAGATCCACCGGGCTGAACGCCCGGAACGACGCCGAGCGCGCCTGCGCCACCGCCTGGGCGACGCGGTCGTGGACCGGTTCGGCGACCACCACGTCGAGCAGGTCCGCCAGCATCGGCGGCACCTCGGCGGTGAGGTCGGCCAGGCCCGCGTCCTGGTTGCGCACCGGGCCGCCGAGGCGGCGCAGCAGCGCGTTGAAGTCGGCTTCGCGGCTGGCGGTGCTCGCGTGCAGGCGCCCGAGCGAACGGGCCCACGACAGCAGCGCGCGCTCGGCTGCGCGGGAGTCGCGCGAGGCGAGCTTGTCCTGCAACGTCGGCGCGCGGCCGAGGTCCTCGATCACGAGCACGCGGTGGCGCCCGTCGTGGGCGAGCAGCTCGGGGCACATGCGCTCGTCGGGCGACAACGCCGTGAAGAGCTGGTAGCTCACGGCCTCCTGCGCGAACGGGTCGGCCTCGCCGGGCTCGGGCGGGTCGGGGTAGTGCTTGATGACCAGCGTGCGCGGCAGCGCGAACGACGACGACACGACCCGGGCCCGCACGACCGTGGCCGGTCCGCTGCCGTCGAGTCCTTCCGGTGACACCAGGGTGATCGCGCTGCCGAAGCGGCGCGAGAGCACCGCCTCGCCCGCCGCGACCGCCGCGGCGACAGCGAGCTGCCCGGCTCCTGCTCCGACGCCCGCGTCGCCGGCGGAGGAGGTGTCGACTGTCATTGGCACCGACCCTACTCGTGACTGAGCAACCATGACCACAGTGATCCGGGCAAGAACACGCGAACCGACGCGTAGTTCATCACCCGCGTGAAAGCGGACGTAACAGGTCCCCGGAACGTTGCTTGCGCCGTCGAAGTATCAGCACAATGGCCGCAGCGAGGACGATCCCGATCAGGTTCACGAACAACTGCAGCACCGAAAACCCCGCGCGGTCCCAGCGCCCGGCAACGGCGGCGACCATCGTGTAACCGGCGGCCGGCACCGTGGTCACGGAGATGAACACTCCGACCAGCACGGCGGACTTCGCCGACGTCATCGCGAGCATCCCGGCGGCGCCGGCGAGCAGCGCGACCACGAACGAGGCCGCGCCGACTTGGTAGACGAAGTCGACGTTGTAGTTGTCGAGGATGCTCTTCGGGTCGAAGAAGCCGAACACGCTCCCCAGCAGCACCGCCACGCCCGTGACCAGCATGGCCACCGGGAACCCCACGGCCAGCGCGATCCCCGCCCGGCGAACGAGGTCCCAGCGCCGCAGGACCAGGCCCACGGCGACGGCGGCCAGCGGGCCGAACTCGGGACCGACGACCATGGCGCCGACGACCGTGATCGGCGAGTCGGTGATCACGCCCGTGGCCGCGAGCAGGCACGCGATCGTGAGGAACGCCTGGAACGTGAGGGTCCAGCGCGACTCCTCGCCCGTGCGGCCGAGCAGCTCCTGCCAGACCATCGCGTTGGCGCCCTCGCCGGGGGTGGCCTCCTCGGCGGCGTCGGCCGCGTCGGACACCGCGGTGTCGAGGTTTTCGAGCGTGATGCCGCCGGTGCGGTCGAGGTGCAGCGCGCACAGCGCGTCGACGATCTCACCCGCGGCTTCGCGGGCCACGTCGGCCTCCACGAGGTCGCCCGCGGGCACGAGGGCGACCCCGTGGTGCACCACGAGGTGCGCGGTCCCGGAGTGTGCTCGCAGGTACGCGAGCACCTCGGGGGTCCGCTCCGGCGGGCACAGGGCCCTGAGGTGGAGCATCAGCCCTGGGGCTGGGCTGGTTTCGCGCTCGGGGCCTCGGGGTTCTTGGCCTCGGGGGTCTTCGGGGCCTGGGGCTTGGCGTCGATGCCGGCTTCCTTGCGCTGCTGCGCCGTGATGGGCGCGGGCGCGGCCGTGAGCGGGTCGTAGCCGCCGCCGGTCTTGGGGAAGGCGATGACGTCGCGCAGCGAGTCGGCCTTGGCCAGCAGCATCACGATGCGGTCCCAGCCGAACGCGATGCCGCCGTGGGGCGGCGGGCCGAAGGCGAACGCGTCGAGCAGGAAGCCGAACTTCTCCTGCGCTTCCTCCTCGCCGAGGCCCATCAGCGCGAACACGCGCTTCTGCACGTCGCCGCGGTGGATACGGATGGAGCCGCCGCCGATCTCGTTGCCGTTGCAGACGATGTCGTAGGCGTAGGCCAGTGCGGCGCCCGGGTCCTGCTCGAACTTGTCGACCCACTCCGGCGTGGGCGAGGTGAACGCGTGGTGCACGGCGGTCCACTTGCCCGAGCCGACGGCCACGTCGTCGCCGATGTCCTCGACCGGCGCGAACAGCGGCGCGTCGACGACCCACACGAACGACCAGGCGTCCTCGTCGATGAGGCCGAGGCGCTTGCCGATCTCGTCGCGCGCGGCGCCGAGCAGGCCCTGGGTCGTGGCGGTCTTGCCGGCGGCGAAGAAGATGCAGTCGCCGGGCTTCGCACCGGCGGCCTTGGCCACGTTCTCGCGCTCGGTCTCCGACAGGTTCTTGGCGACCGGGCCGCCGAGGGTGCCGTCCTCGTTCACGAGGATGTACGCGAGGCCGCGGGCGCCGCGCTGCTTGGCCCACTCCTGCCACGCGTCGAGCTGGCGGCGCGGCTGGTCGGCACCGCCGGCCATCACGACCGCGCCGACGTAGGGCGCCTGGAACACGCGGAACGGAGTGTCGGCGAAGAACTCCGTCATGTCGGTGATCTCGAGGTCGAAGCGCAGGTCCGGCTTGTCGGAGCCGTACTTGGCCATGGCCTCGTGGTAGGTGATGCGCGGGATCGGGCGCGGGATCTCGTGGCCGATCAGCTTCCACAGCGCGGACACGATGTCCTCGCCGAGCTTGATCACGTCGTCCTGGTCGACGAAGCTCATCTCGATGTCGAGCTGCGTGAACTCGGGCTGGCGGTCGGCGCGGAAGTCTTCGTCGCGGTAGCAGCGCGCGATCTGGTAGTAGCGCTCGAGGCCACCGACCATCAGCAGCTGCTTGAACAGCTGCGGCGACTGCGGCAGCGCGTACCAGGACCCGGGCTTGAGGCGCGCGGGCACGAGGAAGTCGCGGGCGCCCTCGGGGGTGGAGCGGGTCATCGTCGGCGTCTCGACCTCGACGAAGTCCTGCGCGTCGAGCACCTCGCGCGCCGCCCGGCTCACCTTGCTGCGCAGCCGCATCGCGGCCGCCGGCCCGCTGCGCCGCAGGTCCAGGTAGCGGTACTTCAGGCGCACCTCTTCGCCGACGTCCACCCGGTCGTCGATCGGGAACGGCAGCGGCGCGGCCTCGGACAGGACTTCGAGCTCGGTCGCGAGGACCTCGATCTCGCCCGTGGGGATCTCGGCGTTCGCGTTGCCCTCGGGCCGCTTCGACACCTCGCCGACGATCTTCACGCAGAACTCCGACCGCAGCGCGTGCGCGCGCTCGGCCATCTCGCCCTCGCGGAACACCACCTGGGCGACCCCGCTGGCATCGCGGAGGTCGATGAAGATGACTCCGCCGTGATCGCGCCGCCGCGCCACCCAGCCGGTGAGGGTGACGGTCTGGCCGGCCTGCCCGGCACGCAGGGTGCCGGCTTGATGAGTGCGGAGCACTGCGACTGCTCTCCTTAGCCCACGGGTTCACGGGTTCGTCGGCGGGTTTTCGCCGAACACAGAGGCTAACGAATGGCAGGGAAGAGGCGGCGACCAGGCTTGAGTCGGTGTTGTCCCTACCGCGTGAGGCACGCGGAGGTGTCGGTCCTCGGCGTCGGCGCGATCAGGGCCGGCCTTTGCTGCCGGAGACGTCTTGCTGCCCCCAAGGGTTCAGAGCGCTCCACGTGCCACCGGCCACTTCGAAGACCAAGCTCGAGCCTTCGAAGACCTCCTCGGCGTTCTCCGGGTGCAGGTTTCCGAAGCGTTCGGCGCACAAGTCGACCTGCAACAGCCCATCGAAGCGGGTGAACTGCGGGGGATCGTAGAGGACCCACGTGGTGGTGACGCTCTCGTCGATGCGGAACCGTCGCACGCCGAGCAGGTCCAGGGATACGGGTTCCCAGCGGAGATCTTCGCTCATCACCATGGCGTCGATCACGAGCCTCGCGGCGCGTGGAGGTGTCGCATACCGCCCGAATTCCTGATCAAGGACCACACGGCGGAGGACGGAGTCGTGAAACGCGTAACGGTCCAGCAACGCCGCGACCCCATCCTCGGTCAACGGGCGCGGTCCAAGCCTTCGCCCCGGCACCGACGCCGGCGGTATGTAGTCCACTGTGCTCCTTCGTCACCCGACGAACCGCCGTGCCGAGGGCATACGCCGGTATTGCGGCATCGACGGCGCAACCGCTGTGTGCCGTCACGACGAAACCCGACGCAATCACACCATTCGACGGGCAGCGGCGACCGCGCAGGGACACTGTCTCGCCGAGGAGGGGTAGCCCGGCCGTTCGGGGCGTGCCGGCCGGGCCGCCGTTTCGGCCACACCTGGTCGGGGCAGGCCGGCTGGTGAGCCGGACGAGGTGTGTCAGAGCAGGCGGAGCTGTTCGGCGGGTGGTGGGTTTCCACAACTCGCGGCGGGTGCGGGCACCTCGGCTCGAGTCGGTCGTACGCGGAGCGTTGACGAGGCCGCAGGAGCAGCGACGGGTGCGGGCGCGAGTGAGGGCGGCGGGCAGGAGTTCGACCGCAGGCACGAGTGCGGGTCCGAGCGCAGGCACGAGTGGGGCAGCGAGCCTCGGCACGAGCGCGAGCACTGGGCGGGCACAAGCGCGAGGAGGCGGGCACAAGCGCGAGCCTGGGCACGAACGCGAGCACGGGAGCGGGCACAAGCGCGAGGGGGCGGCCACGAGTTCGACGCGGCGGGCACGAGTGCGGGTGCAGGCCTGGGCTCGGGCGCGATGACGGGACAAGACTGCGAGCGCGAGGGCCGAGGCGCGACTTCAACCGCAAGCCCCACCACCGAACGGAAGGGACGGTGACCCGGCCGTTCGGGGGGCCTGGCGGCCGGGTCACCGCTGCTGAGCGCGCCGGTCGGGGAAGGCCGGGTGGCGCGGTCAGAGCAGGCGGAGCTGTTCGGCGGGTGGTGGGGTTTCCGCGCGGGGCTCCGGGACTTCGGGTTCGGCGGCGGTGCGGGGGTTGTAGCCCGTTTTGGGGGCCAGGCCGTGGCGGCGGAGCAGGGGGCCGACGCGTTCGCCGAGTTGTTGGCGGTAGGCGCGGTCGACGTAGCTGCCGCGGGAGTAGAGGCGTTTGTAGCGCGGCACCAGCGTGGGGTGGTGGCGGCCGAGCCACGAGGCGAACCACTCGCGGGCGCCGGGGCGGAGGTGGAGGGGGATGACGGTGACGCTGTCGGCGCCGGCGTCGGCGAGTTCGGTGAAGAGGGCGTCGAGGGCTTCGACGGAGTCCGTCAGGTACGGCAGCACCGGGGCGACGAGCACGGAACACGGCAGGCCGGCCGTGCGGGCCTTGCGGACGAGGTCGAGGCGGGCCTGCGGGCTGGGGGTGCCGGGTTCGAGGCGGCGTTGCAGCTCGCGGTCGAGCAGGGCGATCGAGACGGCGAGGCTCACCGGCACGTCTTTGGCGACCGATTCCAGCAGCGGGAGGTCGCGGGTGAGGACCGTGCCCTTCGACAGGATCGACAGTGGCGTGCCCGAGTCGGCCAGGGCGCGGATGATGCCGGGCATCAGGCGATAGCGGCCCTCGGCGCGTTGGTACGGGTCGGTGTTGGTGCCCATGGCCACGTGCTCGCGCTGCCAGCTGGGCCGTTTCAGTTGCGCGGCAAGGACTTCCGGGGCGTTGACCTTCACCACGACCTGGGTGTCGAAGTCGTGGCCCGCGTCGAAGTCGAGGTAGGTGTGGGTGTTGCGGGCGAAACAGTTGTGGGACACCATGCCGTCGGCCACGAAGTCGCCGGTGCCGGTGGTGATGTCGAACAGCGGCAGCTCCAGGCCGAGCGACTCGACGGACGTGACGACCCGCCGCACGGACCCGATCGTCGTGCCGTCGAGAGAGCGCTTCCACGCGACCGCCGGATCGGTCACGTGCAGGAACCGCAACACTTCCCCGGCGCCGCCGGTCAGCCGCGCCTGGCGCCGGCCGGCGTACTCGCGGTGGCCGACGGTCTCGTACTCGAACGAAAACCGGTCCAGCGCCGCGAACATCGCCTCGACCACATCGGTCTCGTCGTGCGCGATCGACAGCACCCCGCGCCGATACGCGCCCGCCAGGTCGAACAGTCCGGCGAGGAACCCGCGCGCCCAGTGCGCGTCGGGCTTCGGTGGCAGGCTCATGAACCCCACGGACGCACCGAAATCGGGCAGGTACCGCAACGCCCGCGCCGCCGCGTCCTTCTCCGCCGCGAAGCCGCCGGAACGCAACATGCCGCACAGGTAGCCCGCGCGGTAGCCGAGCGTGTCGTCGGGTGTGCGCACGAACTTGCCGCCGCCGACGAGTTCCGTGCCCTCGACCAGGTGCGGCCGCTGTGCCGCGCCGAGCTTGCTGCCGGTGACGTACTTCCAGCCACGCGCGCTGAGGAACCGGTGGTCGGGCCCGGTGACGAGGGCGGTGCCGTCGTCGAGTGTCACGCGGTACGCCTCGCGCACCGTCGTCCAGTGCGCCAGCACCTCCGTGGGCACCAGCCGCCGCGCGACGCCGTGGCCGCGGGTGCCGAGGATCCGCTCCCCCACCTGCAGGTCGGCGATCGGCTTCACGCGCCCGTCGGCCATCAGCACGGGTGTGCCGCCTTCGAGGCAATACGTGCACACCTACTGGCGTTGACTACCACCATTCAGAGCGATGCCCCGGCACGACTGGGGTGTGCCGGGGCATCCTGTGTTTCGGGTCAGTCGCGCGTGAAGTTCGTGATCAACGCCCGCCACGCTGGTCCGGGAACAGACAGCTGTCCGCCCTCCCGGTCCTTGGTGTCGCGCACACCGACGACGGTCGGGTCCAACGCGACCTCCACGCAGTTGTTGCCGTTCTGGCTCCGACGCGGCTTTCGCCATTTGTCGGGGCCACTAGGTACCCTCATCCTGTCCTCATTCCCTTGATGACATCGGCGATGAGCTCGGCCGAAGCCTCCGGGCTCATCGCCACCTCCAGCACGACGCCGACCGCTTCGCGGTACGCCGTCACGTCGGCCTCCTGGTGCAGGATCAGCCCGCTTCGCCGGTTCTCCAGAAACACGATGGGGAAACCGTCGTCTCGCGGGTCGATCAGCGTGAACGGTCCCTCGAGCGCCGGGTGCCAGCCGCTGGTGAACGGCATCACGCGGAGATCGACGTGATCCCACGCGGCGACCCGCAGCAGGTACTCGAGCTGCTCGACCATCACCTCCGCGCTGCCGATCTCCTGCCTGAGCGCAGCCTCACCGATCAGTGCGACGAGGTTCGCCGGGTCCGGCCTGTCGGCGCTCACCACATCACGGCGACCGAGCCGCGTGGCGACTCGGGTGTTGATCTCGTCGGCCGGGACGGTGCCGCCGGACATGATCGCGCGGGCGTAGCCGCGGGTCTGCACCAACCCGGGGATCAGTAGCGGCGCGACCTCGGTGATGGTGTTCGCGGTCGCCTCGAAGTCCAGCAGCGCCGAGTTCTGCTGCCGCTGCTCGGGTAGCGAGATCGCGAGCCACTGTGTCGCGTCGACGCCGTCGAGCATCCCCATGATCTCGTCGTAGCGGCTGTTGTCGATGCCGAGATGGCCGAGGATCCGGGCGATATCGGCCGGCGGCGGCACCCGTTTCCCGGCCTCCCATCGGGACAGCGTGCGCGGGTCGATGCCGAGGTCCTTGGCCACGGAGCGCAGAGACACACCGCGCTCTTCTCGCGCTTTACGAAGAGCGGCGCCGAGCGCTCTGCCCTTCGTGGTCGCCGTGTTGTCAGCCATGCAACACAGCATAGGGCACGCGGGGCCGCAAATTGACATCACCCAAATAGGCCATTGCGCGTCCGCGTTGCCAGCGTTGACACTATTGCTCACGTCACGGCAACACCTGGCAACACCCTGGCAACGCAAGATCACCCTAACGCTCGGGGGCAAGCAGATGACACGAGGATGGCGCAACGAACGCACCGTCCGGACGGTGGACACCACCGGCCGCGCGATCGACGTCACCACCGGAATCACCACCGACGAGCGCGGCGTCGAAGTCGTCGCCCTCAGCGTCGACGACGGGCCCAGCGCAGTCATCGCCGACCCCGATTCCTTCGAGACTGCCGCGGCCGTGACCGTGAACCTGCAGCAAGCCCAGCTCGACCTCATCCGCCGCGCGCAGCGAGGAGAGCAGGCATGACCACCATGGCCCAGCCCCGCCATGCCGTCGTCTGGCCGGACGAATTCGCGATCCACTTCTGGGCCGGCGACACCCGCAACCACCGGTACCTGCGGTCGCACATCGACGACCTCGCGCGGCACACGCTCAGCCCGAACTGCACGCTGAGCAGCTTCGTCATCCCCAACCGGTGGGCGTTCCGCTCCGAGCTGTCCCAGGAGCTCGGCCCCGACCGCGACACGTCGCGCGACTGCCGCACCTGCTTCCGGGAAGCGCGCCGATGAGCGTGTGGATCCGCCACGACGGCACCGAGGTCAGCGAGACCGCAGACGGTGTCACGGTCGACACCGCCGTGGAACCCGACGAGACCGACGACACCCCCTGATTTCCCGGGCCGCGCGCCGTGCCCCGACACCGGCGCGCGGCCCGGGTTCCAGCAGGGACCGGCGGAACCCCCAATCCGCGCCGCCGGCCCCTCATACCCGGCCGGTGCGGTTGGTTCCCCCGTCACCGCGCCGGCCGGGTTCCCAAAGCTGTACCCGTGAAGCACTGGGGCGGGTACAGGGCCCACGCCCCGATGATCGTTGTCGGGGCGTGGTGTCCCCAACCGTGAAATCACAGATAGGATTCCCATCGTGACTCAGCGCCTGCGCAACCTGGTCCGCCGTGTGCTCGGCTTCGACCACCCCTGCCAGCACGCCAAGAGGGCGCAGTTCTGCGTCATCTGCGGAGAATGCCACTGCGGGCAGTAGTGGCGACCACCCACCGAAGCACGAAGGAGACGCCCGAGGAACGTCGGGCACACCTCTACGCGCCCACCGAGAAAACCGGCTGGTTCACGCCCACGTGCACTCACGGCACCACGGCGTGGGAAGGCGAGATGCCGCACTGCGGCGAGCGCCCGTGCCTCTGGCGCTGGTGGCTGCGCTGGGGCATCCCGTCACTGGGGCTGCTCGTGGGGTTCATCATCTACTGCTGCATCCACTACCACGTGCCGGACTGCCCGCCTGGCTGGCGATCACTCGGCCTCCAGACCTGCGTACGCGACTGAGCGCAGCCTCCTGCCGACGCCCCGACTCCCCGATGTCGGGGCGTGGTGCTTGTAACGGGTTGCTTGATCAACGCGAGTCACCAAGGCAGAGCCCAACTCACCCAGGAGATTCGATGTCCGAGACGATCAACCGCAGCCGGCAGTCGGCCCCGATGTTCGTCATCGTGCTCCGCCTGGTGATCACCCTGGCCGCCGCGCTCACGTACTGGGCGTTCCACGCCAGCTGGTACCGCGACGGGCAGGGCGACGGCGCCGGCACCATCTTGTGGGTCGTGTTCGACATGGTGGCCACCACCGCCGCGGCCGCGTTCGTCGTTGTCACGCTCATCGCCCTCTACCGCCGGATCGTGGGATAGCCCTCAGAGTTCCCCTCAGGCACGAAAAGAGGCCCCCGCGCCGTAGCGCGGGGGCCCTCGTTGTGCAGGTGGGGCGTTCGTCAGCCGAGGTCGGCGTAGAACCTGACGATCTCGTAGGACGCGGGCGGGAATGTCTGGGGCCGAGCGCCGGGCCACATGGCCTCGGCCTCGATCCGCATCTCGCCGAGCGCGGACGTCTCCCCCGTCTCCCACGCCCGGGTGAGCGTGACGCGCGACGGGTTGGTCGGGTCGACCACGGCGGAGTCCGGTGGCCCGTCGACGACGAGCTCGCCGGCGAGCTTGCCGAGGATTCGCCAGGACACCACCTGCGACAGGTCCGCCTCCCCCGCCGCGTCCTCGGCGATCAGCACGAGCGCGGGCTCGAGGTCGTGCTGTTTCATCTGCATGCTGGTCATTCGGTTCCCCCCTGGTCGATGGTCAGCGTCGCCGTGCTTCCTCGGATCGCGAGGGTGGCGAGGTTCGGCTGCACAGTCAGGCGCGGCTCGGCGGCGACGTGGATGGTGCCGCCGCCGCTGCCGTGCGCGACCGCGGCCGGTGCGACCGCGGCGCCGTGCCCGATGATGACGACGGCGCCGAGCCCCGCGGCGCGCGCGGCGGGCGCGACCGCGGTGCCGTCGCCGGTGATGGGCTCGACGAGACCGCCGGTGCCGGCTGCTACCGCAGCGGGTGCGACCGCCGTGCCCGCGCCGCTGACGAGCACGGCGCCGAGCCCGACCGCGGTGGACGGTAGCGCGGTCGCCGCCCCAGACGCGCCAACGAGAGCCGAGCCGGCGCCCGCGGCGGTGGCCCGTGGAGCGGCCGCGGTTCCAGTTACCGAGACGAGCGCGGCGCCGTTTCCGCTCGCGGTTGCCGAGGCGGCGGCCGCGGCACCGTTGGCGGACACGACAACCGCCCCGGCGCCCACGGCGCGCGCGGATGGTGCGACCGCCGCGCCGTTGCCGGTGATGGCGCCCGACAGCGGCGGGTCGGTGTCCGCAGCGAGGGCGGTGCTGCCCGCGGTGAGCGGGCGGCTGTTGCCGGAGGCGTCGGCGAGGGAGGCCGCGGCGAGTGGCCAGTTCGCCCACAGCCCGGACGTGCGCACCGGGGTTGTCGACGCCGACTCGGCAGCGAGCTCAGCGTCGGAGAGCACGGCGGTCCACATCCGGACGTAGGCCATCGAGCCTTCGAGCCATTCCGACCCGTCGCTGGGCGAGCGGCTGAACAGGGTGATGGTGTCCGGTGTGCCCGCGGTGTTCACGGTCCCGGTCGTCTTCGTCAGGGACCCCGGCGTGGTGCCGGCGAACACCTGCGCGGGGCCGCTGTTCATGGTGAATGCGAGGAACACCCACGTGGACAGCGCCTGCTCGGCGGTCGAGATGCCCGTGGTGCTCGACGACGAGTACAACGTAGGGGTGCGTCCGTTGGTACCGCGGAAGGAGTAGATCGCGGCGGTGCCGCCACCGGCTTCGACCCTGATCATCGGGTGGAACAGGTTGCCCGCGTGCACGGCGTTGACGCGGGCCCAGCAGCAGAAGGTAACGCTGGCCAGCGACGGCGCCGTGGTGCGGCTGACGCGGTCGGTGGCGGCGTCGCTGGTGGCCGCCATCGGATCAGGTCCCGGGCTGCGTGTACGTCAGCGAGTTGATGTTGACGGTCTGGCCGACGGCGATGCTGGTGTTGTCGAGCACGAGCTCGCCGCTGCCGACCGCGCCGTCGTAGACCGTCGCCCCACCGCCGGACACAACGCGGTACCAGCCCGCCGTGCCCGCCGCGACGCCTGTGCCGCTGCGCGGGGTCGACGCCAGGCTCGCCGTGCCCGCGCTGCTGGCCGACCCGAACGCGGTGGCGGCGAGCGCGATGCTGACGAGCAGCGTGCCCGACGGCGCGGTGTCGGCGTCGGCGGGCTGGGTGCCGCTGTAGATCTTCAACGAGCCGGCGCCGCCGGCGTCGGTGCGGTCGACGACGGCGTCGGCCGCCGCCTGCTGGGAGAGGTCGGGGAGACGGGTGGCCATGGCCTACTCCTTCGGGGGGACCGGGGTGATCGGGGTGCGGTTGACGTCTTCGGCGATCAGCGGGTCGACCGCGGGCGCCGGGCGGGTGTTGTCGTTGGGCTTCGCGGCGGCGACGGCGCCGGTGCCGAGCACCGCCGAGCCGATGCCGATCACGAGCAGCGCGGTGTCGGCGTCCATGTCCCAGCCCGCGAGGTGGGCGATCAGCACCACCACGGGCACGGTGAGGTAGCCCCACAGGCCCGCGAGCGCCTTGCGGTAGCGACCGGGCGCCGTACGCGCCCACGCGGCGAGCTTCCGCCAGCGGTTGGCCGGGGGTTCGGGGGCGGTCATCAGAACACCAGCTGCACGGACGCGCCGTGGTCCGGACCGACGAGCTCCCACCACAGGGAGCACGAGAGCGCCCCCGCGGGAACAGGGACCACCCACGGGTAGTGGTCGGTGACCACGCCGTTCGAGGGAGCCACTTCCTTCAGCAGGTTGTTGTCCCCTGCCTTGCCGTACGCGCCGAAAAAGACGCACTGGTGGATCTTCAGCGAGTCGTACGCGACGCTGATCACCAGTTCCTTGGCGCCCTTGCACGAGATTGACGTGGACTTGTTTCCGGGTTCGAGCTGCACGGGGTTGTCCTCCTGGTCTGCCGGCGCGGGGGTCCCACCGCCGGTGCTTCCTCCGGCCGCGCCGAACAGCGCGGCCAGCTCGGCGTCGGTGCCGTTGAACGCGAGGCAGTCGAGATTCACGTTCGGGTAGGCCGCGTCCCGGCCGCTGCTGGTGAACTGGAGTACGGCCACCGTGTTTCCGCCGTAGCCCTCCCACGCCGAGCTCGTGCGGGCGGCGTAGGCGGCGGCCACCGAGCGCGTCACGTAGTCGGGGTACCGGCTGCTGCACAGCGGCGGCAGGCCGGCCAGCGAGCCGCCCCCGCCGTCCCCGGTGAGGTACCACTTGGGCGCGTAGGTCAGGAACACGTGGTAGCCAGCCGCCTGGAACGCGTCCACGCACGCGCGCAGGAACGCGACGTTCCCCGAGCCCTTCTCCCAGTCGAGCATCACGGGGATGGTGCGGTCCGGCTCCACGCTGGCGTGCAGCGCCGCGTTGGCCGCCGGCGTGATGCCGTTGCCGAGGTAGACGTAGGCGCCGAACAGCTTGCCGCCCTTGCGCGCGTTCGCTTTGTGCGTCGCGTACGTGCTGGCCTTGCTCGTGCCGTACTCACTCCCGGCGCCCTGGCAGGACTTCGCGATGATGAAGCGAGCCGCCAGCCGGGACACGTCGATGCCCTTCTGGTAGTCGCTCACGTCGTGGCCGAAAATGGGCATTGGTCAGCCTCCGGTCGTGGGTTCGGGCTGGCTCGGCGGCACCGACGAGTTCGGGTCCACACAGGCCTTGCCCTGGTAGGTGGTCATGTCTGGTGCCGTGATCACCGCGTCGCGCAGCTCGTAGCCGTCCGGGCATGCCGGGCCCGGCTCGCCAGTCGCGCCCGCGGGTCCGGTGTCGCCGGTGTCGCCCTTCGCGCCGGCCTGCCCGCGGCACGGGTCGTTGTCCTGCCCGCAGTACGCGGCGACCGCGCCAGCCACGTCCGGGGTGGGTGCGTCCTTTCCGGGTGCCCCGTCCTTGGGGATGGGGATCCGGGCGAGCACTGCGTTGGTGAGCGCGTCGAAGTCGGGCGTCATGCCGTCCGGCCCGCGGCACTGGTCGCGCGTCGAGCAGTAGTCGTCGACGGCCGAGCGCGCGGCGGCGCGCAGCTGATCCGGGTCGACCGCAGCGGCCGCTGGCGAGGGTGCCTGCACGACGGGGGTGGCGCCGAGGCTCTTCACCTGTTGCGCGAGCTTCCCCACGTCGACCGCGCGGCTGTCGCTGGTCTGCTGCAGCTGGGTGATCTGCCCGTGCTGCGCGAAGAACGACACCGCCAGGAACGCCATCGGGGCGAGTAGCAGCGCGAGGCCGAGCCACAGCTGCCAGTGCGCCCGGCTGTCGCGGCCGGCGTCGGCGGCCGGCTGGACGATGGTGCGGTCGATCTCACCCGTCATGAGTCACCTTCTCGACGCTTGAGCAGTTCCTCGAGAAGCTCGGCGACCGCCGCGCTTCGGTCGTCGTCTTCGTCGTCCTCGTCGTCGCCGAGCACCCGGTCGATGACCTTCTCTGCGGTGCGCCGACGTTCCCGCTTCGATCCGCGCCTGATGGCGTAGGCGCCGAGCCAGACGCCGCCGATCGCGCTGATGATGGATGCGATGCCGGGGAGCAGCGACGCCAGATCACTCACGCCCACCCCTTTCGTTCACAGTGGACGGTCACAGTCCGTTGTCGATGTTGTACTGGGCCATCGAGATTCCGTAGCCCCGCTGGTGGCCGTAGAAGAACCCTTGCGCGCCGCCGGTGTTGGTGACGAGCAGGCTCATGGTGATCTGGTGGGCCATGGCGCTGGCCGGGAGCAGCAGCGACGCCGAGCAGAACTGCCCGCTCGTCACGCCGATCACCGGGTCGGAGAAGACGGTGCCTCCTCCGAAGTAGTCGATCTTCCACCTGTAGTTCCAGGTGGTTGTTGTTGTCGGACGCACCAGCGCGGTCACCCGGACCGCGGGGTTGTAGGCGAAGTTGACGCCCTGTCCGATCGTCGTCTCGACACCGTTGGCGAGCAGGTCGTTGCCGAACCCCGAGAATGCGGGCCCGGTCGCCAGGGTCATCGACGGGTGCGACAGGCCGTACCCGGCGAGCTCGTCGTGCGCCCACATCTGCACGCCCTGCAGGTCGACCATCCGCGCGGCCTTGCCGCCGTAGACCGTCGAGTAGAAGGTCTCGAGAACCACTCCGCCGGCGCCGTTGCCGATCACGACCCTCGCGTTGTCATCTGGGTCGTTCGGGTCCGGGACGACGGCGAAGTCCTGCTCGCCGTCGTGGCCGATGACGAACGGGTACTTCGACTGCCGGCTCAGCGCGTCGATCTGCCGCTGCAGGTCGTTGATCCGGTTGATCAGCGGGTCGGGCGTTTGGGGGCGTTCGACCGGCTGCTGAGCGACCATCGGCCACCTCCGTTCCTAGGCTGCGCGGATGGCCTGCAGCTGGTGGTCGACGCGATCGCGCGGCGTGCTCGAGGACTTGGACATGCCGACCATCCGCCACCGGTACTCGCCGTCGGGAAGCCAGTGGTGCCCGCGCACGGAGTAAGTCGCGAAGTGGCCTGGGCTGTACGTGCCGAAGGGCGGGTCGGCGTCGGCGAGCACGGTGGCCTGCCACTGCTCGGGGAGCTTGCTGTAGAGGTCGACGTCGGCCTGTGCCCAGCTGTCCAGGGTGGACTGCGCGGTGGCGTCGGTGTGGTTGGTGTCGACGTAGTCGACCAGCGGCCAGCCGGCGGCGATGAGGTCGTCCGCAGTGGCGGTGCCGTACAGCTGGCCGGCCTCGTTGCCGGATCCCTTCACAAACGTGCGGCTCGCGCTCGCCGTGGTCCCGCCGGCAACGGACATCTTCGTGAGGGTTCGGTTGTAGAAGAACCGCATGTCCACGCCGGGTTGGGTGAGGTAGGGGTCGCCGATCAGCAACCGGTGACGGATGAACCGCTCGCCGTCGACGACGGTGAGGTACGGCTGGAACAGCACGTCCGGGCCGCTGTCGACTTGCGTGAGCTCCCGCAGCCGCTGCCCGAACGGCGCCATGTCGTAGCCGTGGTAGTTCCGTACGTTGTCGCCGCCGGCCGGGTCGAGCGCGGGAAGGTCGATCGGGAGGTTCGACCCGGAGATGAACTGCATGTTGATCGCGTGGTTCACCAGCTCGCGCGCGAGGTTCGGCAGCGAGTTCGTGAGGTTGATGTCCGAGGACGGGTCGGTGAGCCGCTGTCCGGCGGCGGGGTTCCACGCGGCGTTGTGCAGCACACGCCGGTCGAGGATGTCCCAGATCCCCTTGAACGCCACCGACAGCACCGGGTTCTCGTCGTCGGGCTGGTACGGAGTGATCGGCCCGGCCTGCGCCACCTCGACGCCGCGCAGCACGGCAATAGAGAACTTGTCCGGCACGGCCCACTCACGCGCCCGTACGGTGCGCGGTCCGCCGTCGAGCGGGACGCTGATCTTCCCGTCGCCGGTGTCGTTGATCTGGGCCGACCATTCCGGCTCGGCGACGAGGTCGAGGTCGTAGAGCACGCGCCCAGTGACGGTGTCGTAGGCGAGGGCCGTGTATTCGCGTTCGGTCGTCACGAGCTGGCCTGGCTCCATGCCCAGTTCGCTTCGGGCGGGATCGCTTGGTAGTTCGTGGCGAAGTCGGCGGCGGTCACCACGAACCCGGTGGCAACCCAGTCTCCGACGGGCACGGTGTAGGACCCGACGACGCCGCCGTCCATAGTGAGCGTCCCGTCCTCGGCGACCTGGTGGTTGCTGAACGCGGAGTTCGGCATGGTCTGGATCTCGTGCAGGTTGGACCCTGTCCACTGCACGTAGTTCTCGCCGCGCGGGCGGCTGATGAACAGCGGCATGATGGCTCCCTTCTAGATCCCGATGTCTTCGACGATCAGCTTCGGCAGATGCCCGGTCGCGTTGTACGCCTGGGTGACGTTGCCCGCCGCGGAGGTCGCGGCGCAGATCGTCGCCGAGACCGTGTACTGCCCGCTGCTGGGCGCGACAAAGTCGCCGAAGAGGTCGGCCGGCACGTTGTAGCCGTTGGACAACCCCGACAGGTCCCGCGCCTCGAAAAGGGTGCCGTCGACGGCGGTCGAGCTGGTGCCTGCCTTGTACCGCAGCCTGATCAACGCGGGGTTGACGTTGGTGAGGTTGTTGGTGTTCGAGTTGGACGAGGACAGGTCACCGTTCCACGTGGCCTTGTATCGACGCCCCGACACCAACGTGGCGGTCACGAAGCACGCGACTTTCTCGGTGGTGCCTGATGAGCTCACCGCCGCGGTAGGCCGGTGCACACCGAGCACACCGAGCGGGGTCGTGGTCCGCCACACGGGGTTCCACTTCGTGCCGTCCCAGATGTCGAGCCCGTTAAACCAGCGCATGTCGCTGGGCATGAACGACGGATCCGACAGGCTGTCGCCGGGCAGCAGCACCCGCACGCCGCCGAGTAAACCCGTGGAGCGACGCAGGTCGGTGATGGTCACCGTGCCCGACGTCGACACCTGCGCACGGGCCAGCGGGATCCCCACGCCGCCGCCGGCGCCCGGGAACGACGTGATCAGGCCAAGGCTGTCCCAGGAGACCGGATCAACCGGGACCGCGCCGGGCGTGCCGGTGATGATCTCGTGCCGCAGCGGGATCACGCCGCCGCCCTGGATAACATCCGACAGCGTGGTGTCGTAGGCCCGCGCAACCACGATGTCGTTACGCGGGTTGGTCGCTGGCGGGGTGTCGCAGGTGACCGTCTTCGCCGGCGGCAGCGTCCACGCGAGGTAGCCGCCCTGCCCCGAGCGGCCGATCACCGCAGCGACCGGGTTCACGTTCAAGGTCCGGCCAGACTGGACCGTGACGCGCCCGTCGTAAGCGAACGTCCCGTCCGACACGGTCGGGATCACCCCCGACCGCACCGCGGCCAGCGGGGTCGTGGTTGTGCCGCCAAGGAACAGGCTCTGGACCAGAGCACGGCCCTGGCGAGCGTTGTTGACCCGCGACCCGTTCGGCATCGCGGACCAGAAACCGTCACCGTCAGCATTGACGACCGCCATCGGAGCCCCTCTCTGTCAGTTGTAGGCGTCGTGCCAGGTCGCGACGACGGTGGCGTCCCCCACGCCGCTGAACTGCACGGACCTGGTGGCGCCCGGTGGGATTTCGATGAAGTCGGCCGAGGTGAGTGCCCCGGTCCGGTCGATGCCGTCCAGCGCGGCCGGCGAAGTGGTGAACGGGGAGCAGTCGATGCGCAGCGTCTGCCCGGCCACGATCGACCCCGTGTAGCCCAGGACACGACCGGTGGCCAGGTCGGTGAACGCGAGATCCGACGCGGCTGATGCCGTGGTGATCGTGAGCACCGGCCACTCCGGCGCGGTGCCGGTGTTGGTCATCGACAGCACGTTGTTCACGGCGCTCGCGCCCCAGTCCAGACCGCCGTTGGCCCAATCCAGACCGCCGTTGCCCCAGTCGAGACCGTCGGCCGCCGCGTTCGACAGCGACGCCTGCGCCGTGCGCTCCACGAGGGACAGGAACCGCGGGTCCTCGGCGTAGAAGTCGAGTCCCCAGTCGGCGCCGGCGTTGGCGTCCCACACCTCCCACTTCGGCGCGCCCTCGTCGCGGCCGATCGTGAGCTGCCGGGGCGAAACCCCGTCGTCGACGACCAGCAATCCGGACCCACCATCGGCAAGCACGCTCACCAGCCGATCCCGCGCGGCCACGAGCAGCGGCCACGAGGGATCGGCCATCGGCATGCACCAGCCCTGCAGGGTGAACGAGCGCCCCGCCGCGTAGGAGCGGGACCGGTAGCCGCCGATCCCGAACGGCCGCTCGTTGGCGTGTGTCTTCTGGGCCGTGCCGTAGAACAACGTGTTGGTCAGCACCGACCAGCGGCACCCGAACTCGTCGGTGCCGCCGGCCGCCCACCCACCGATCGTGAACGTCACCTGCATCGGATCGGTCAGCACCACGAGATGTCTCCCCTCACCGAAGCTGCCACGCGAGCGCGCTCACCATCGCCGCGGCGAGCCGGTTGGGATCGGTCTGCGCGGTGTTGATCGTGACGTTCGCTCCCTCGGGACGCCCGCTTTTTGCGACGGCTGGCGGGGCCTGGATGACGATGCGTGGGGTGATCTGCTGCACGGATGCGGCACCGCCGAGGATCTGCTGCTGCACGCCGCCGCCGAGCCACGCGCCGTTCGGCGAGAGCAGTCCTTCGTGGATCGCGCCCTGCGTGAGCAGGCCCGCGGTCCGGGCCGACCCGTTGAGCGGCGCGAAGATCTCGTCGACCTTCGCGTCGCCCGCCCACTTCAGCGTTCCGGGCCGCGCGACCTCCCCCCTGTTGCTGAGTCGGTTCGCCGAGGTTGGCACGAGCCCACCGTCGGCCATGCCGATGTTCGCCCGGTACAGCGCGCCGTCGGCGTTCATCCGCGACGTGCGGATCTGCACGCCGCCGATCGCCGACGGCCCCGAGGCACGGTAGGTGATCTGCACCGTCCGCGGCGTGGTGAGCTGGTTGAGGATGGCGAATGCCGGGCCGGCGTTCGCGTTCACGTTCACCGTCGCCCACGTGCCGTCGGTGTTGCGCTTCCACCGCTGCACTTCGCCCGTCGCCGGGTTGGTCGTGGAGAACGTGGTGGTGACCGCGCCGGTCTTGTCCGTCGTGGACTCCCACTGGCGCACCTGCCCGGTGGCTGGGCTGATGTCCGTCGTCACCGTCGTCTTGCCGATGGTGCGAGTCGTCTCCGTCTTCCAGTTCGCGACCGCCCCGGTGGCTGGGTCGGCGTCGCCGTAGACGGTGACCGTGCCCTTGGTCTGGTTGATGTTCGTGCGCAGCACGTCCGCCGCGTGCTGGCCCGCGGTTGTGTCGGCGAAGACCTGGAACTTGCCGTTCGGGAGCGCGACCACCTGATATCCGAGGGTGGTGAGCGCGCTCTCGGCTTCCTTCGTCAACGCGGTGACTTCGACGCCCTTGTTGTCCGGCACGGACCCGAGGTCCTTGATGATTCCCGAGATCTTCTCGTGCGTCTCGGTGTCACCTTCGAGGCCGAGCTGGGTGACGATGTCCTTTGGGATCAGGCCGTAGTGCTGCATGATCTGCTGGACCTGCTTGTCGTTCAGCCCGAGATCGGTCAGCTGCTTCGCGAACGCGTTGCGCATCGGGCCGAGCTTCGCGGTGATCTCGTCGGCTGACGCGCCACCGTCCTTCAGGGACTGCGCGTAGGTGGCGAGGTCGGTCGCGCCCTGCTCGACGGTGTCCTGCAGCTTCGATCCCGCTTCAGACGTGGTGTTGATCGCCCCGGCGGCGTCGACAAGGTCCTTGCTGTGGCCCTTGAGGTTGAGTTTCTTGAACGCGTCCCCGATGCCGCGCAGGTCGTCGTTCCAGTGCTGCAGTGCTTCCTCGATTGACGGCGTCTGCCCCGCGAGGGTGCGCATCGCGTCGATGATCGCCTGTCCCGCTGAGGCCACGTCGACGCCGGTCTTGTCCAGGGTCGTCCACGCGGCAGCGAGACTGCCCGCCGCGACTTCGGCGGCGTACATCGCCGGCGTGGTCCCGCGCGCGATCGCCGACTCGACCTGCTTCTGGGCGTCGGCCAGGGCTTGCGCCTTCTTCGCCGCGTCGTCGTTGGCGCGAGCTTCCGCGTTGGTGGCGGTGATCCCGTCCAGCGTGCGGACCAGCTGTTCCTTCTGGGCGTCCGTCAGGTTCAGGCTGTGCAGCCGCACCGCGGAGAGGTTGTTCACCAGATCCGCGGCGTTGCCGCCCTGCTTGGCGAACGCGTCAGCGGCCTGCAGGATCTCGGGCGTCATCTGCCGGTTGGCACGGCTACCTGACAGAAGCTGAACGATGTAGTTCTTCGCCTTATCGTTGTACGCGTCGAGCGCGGCGCCGCCGCCGAGCGCGGCCGCAGACGTCTGCTGCAGGGATGACCCGAACAGCAGGCTGTTGGTGAACGCGTTCTTGTCCGACAGCGCCTTCTGCGTGGCAGCGCGCACGTTCGCGCCGATCGCGTTGTTGTCCTCGAGGTAAGCCTGGGTGAGGTCGGCCACGGACTGGCGCTGCTCGGCAGCGCGCGTGGCTGCGTCCTGCGCGCTCTTGCCCCACGCGTCGAGCAGCGCGCCGCCGGCGATCAGCGCGATCCCCAGCGGGTTGAAGCCGCCCGAAGCGAGGGAGGAGATGCCAGCCTTGAACTTGCTGGTTCCGGCCGAGTCTGCCGCGGACATGGCCTGCTTGAACGCCGTGGTTCGGTTGCCGTTCTCGTCGAGCAGCGGCGTCAACGCCTTCAGCCCGAACCCCGTCTCGGACAGTGAGGTGCCGAACAGTTTCGCGATCGAGTTGGTGGCCAGCATCGACCCGCCGGCCTGTGCGAGCGGCGCAGCCCAGGACCCGAGCAGTCCGACGAAGGTCTGCACGACCGCCAGGCCACCCGACACGGTGCCGAGGAACCCGCCGGTGGCGCCCTGCAGCGCCGGCATCCCGGTTGAGCTGACCGTGAGCAGCATCGCTTCGAGCTGGTTGAGGGTGCCGCGGAACTGCGTCAGCGGCCCGTTGCCGCCCTGCGCGAGGTTCGCCAGGAACGTTCCCAGGAACCCCTCGAGGTCGCGGACGATGTGGCCCAGGGTCTCGAGGTCCTGCCCCGCCGCCTGCGAGCCGTCCGACAGCCCGATGAGGAAGTCCGACAGGCCGGCGCCCGTGTCGCCGAGCAGCGAGCGCAGGCCGATGAGGACTGGCTGGGACCGTGTCACGGACGCCACGACACCCGGCATCGCATTCTCGGCGAAGTCGGTCGCAGCCCCAGTGAGCTGTTCGACCGCCGGGACGCTGCCGGCGAACACGTCCTCGATCTCCGGGCGGATCTTCTCGTAGGAGGCGCGCAGCCGGTCGGCCGAGTCGACGAGCGGGCCGTCGAGGACGGCGGCCATGCGCGAAGCGTCGTTCTGCACGTCGTCGGCGAGGTTCCCGAACGAGTTGGTGACCTGGTCGTTGAAGATGAGGAACTTCGCGCTGAGCCCGACGATTAGCGCGGGGATCAGGCCAAGTGCCGCGGTGACTCCCGCAGCGCCGAGCGCGGCCGCGGCGGGAAGGCCCACCGACAGGCCAGCGAACAGCTTGGCATCGAAGGCGGCGTTCGCGCGGGCGGCGACACGGCTGACGGTCTGCTCCATCTGTCGGCCGGAGTTGTCGACGTCGGTCGCGGCCTTCTTCTGCGCTGCCGCGTACTGCTGGGTGGCCTCTTTGGTCCGCAGCACGGCGGCCTCGGACTTGCGCAGGTTCGAGGCGTGTTCCGCCTCGGCGGCGGCCAGTTGCGCCACCGTCGATTTGGAGTTCTTGCGGACCTCGTCCAGCTTCGCCTCGGACACCTTCACCCGGTCGGCGGCGTCGGCCTCGTCGTCGAGGGCTTTCCGGAGGTCTCGGCCAGCGGACTCGAGGTCGCGCGTCAGCTTGCCGGCGTCGCGCATCTTCGCGGCGTAGTCGGCGATATCCGCGCGCAGCTTCACCGAGACGGTCCGGTCAGCCATTCCGCCTCCTCAGGTTCGCGACCCACACGACGAGCGCGCGCGGGAACGGCACGGTCTCGTCGTCTTCGTATTCCTTGCGCTGCCGCTCGATCGCGTCGCAGCGGTGGCAGCGGCCGGGCGGCTCGGCCACGTACCGACCCTCGTTCTCGACATCGGTGGTCTCGGGCAGGTAGCCGCCGCACCCGACGCAGCTGAGCTGTTCGAAGTCGAGGTAGGCGAGGACCATCGACCGGTCTGTCTCTGTCCACTCCGGAGTGCGGGTGGTGACCGACCGGATCAGCCGGCCTTCGTCGTCGTAGTGGTGCTCGGTCAGCTCTTGGGGCTCTTCGCCTTCGAAGCGCGACGGGGAGATCCCGAGCCGGGCTGCTGCCGCGAGGTGTCGCCGGAGTCGGGAATCAACTGCGACGCGGCCTGGCTGAAAACCGGGCGGTTCCGGTCTCCACGGCCGAGGGAGTACGCCGCGTTCGCGAGGTCATCCCACTGCGCCTGGGTGATGACGTCGACCAGCTTGTCGAACTGCGCTTCCGACAGTTCCGGCTCGACGATCTGCGCGCGCACCAGCGCGGGGATGAACGTGTCGACGTTGAACCCCGACTGCTGATCGCCGGGCTTGTCCATCCTCGGCGGGTGCTCAGCCACGAGCTTCGCCCACGGCTCATGCCTCAGGCCGCGCATCAGCACCGTCATCGTGTTTTCGGCGATCTCGGCCTCGAGAGCCTTGATCTTCTGCGCGAGCTCTTTCTCACCCGTCGTCGGTGCCATGGTGTTGCGGCCCGTTCGCGTGGTCATGAGCTGGTTGTTCAGGTCTTGCCACCGGTCCCGCAGGTCCGGCCGCAGGCACAGCGGAACGATTTCCTCCGGCAGTTTCGCGCCCGCGAGCATCGTGTCGATGTCCACAGTGGTCTCCTCGGCTCCTCTCGGCTCCACGCGAGGAAGGTCCGGGCCGCCCGACGGAGCCGAGTTGTCGGGCGGCCCGGAGATCAGGCGGCGACGACCCCGTCGAGCTCGGACGCCGCGGTGTTGTACAGCTGCGACATGAACTTCTCCACGCCGTTCGCTTCGGGCTTGATCGGGCGCCGCACGCCGGCCTTGACCGGGTAGACCTCGACCGGGTCGGCCGCGGCGAACGCGGTTTCGATGGAGGTGCCGCGGCGGACGACGAGGTAGCCGGTGAGGCCGCGCTGCAGCAGCGTCCAGGCGACGTCTTCGGCCGGGGTGTCCTTGCGGACACAGGTGAGCTGGATCGTGGTCTTCGACCGGCCTGGCTGCTCGGCGTCGATCGTCTCGCAGAGTTTCGGCGCGGACGTCACGGATTCGTCGGTGCTGATGTCCAGACCGTCGGACATGATCAGGCACTCCAGCGACGTGCCCGCGGTCACCTCGGCGACAGTGGGGGCGCCGATGTTCACGATCGTCGGCACGAAGCTGACCTTGATGTTGCCGTCGGAAAGCATGTCGGCCATGGGAGCTACTCCTTGTCGGTGTCGGCCGACGAGCTGTCGGCGTCTTCGGTCTCCGGCTTGTCACCGGAGGTTCGGGGGAACGCGGCCGTCTTCGGCCGTGACGGCACAGGCCCGGGGGCCTCGACCCAGCCGGGGCACATTCCGAGCGCCAGCGCGGCCTTCGGCAGCGCGGCAACGTGGCCGGTCTCTTCGCAGCGGGCACGCACGAGGTTCGACGCCATGACTCAGACCCGGACCGCGGAGTAGGTGACCGAGGTGGTCGAGGAGACCGTGAACGCGACCAGGCCGTCGGTGCCGGCCAGCGCGGCCGGGAACGGGCCGAGGACACCGATCTTCGCCGCCCCGATCGACACCGACGTCACGTCCGGTTCCGGCTGCCCGTAGGCGGTGTTGCCCGGCACCACGACGGTCGCGGTGATCGCCGACGCGCCGGCGTTGTTGATGACCAGCAGCACCCGGTCGCCCGGCTTCACCTTGTCGGGACCCGCCGTCGCGGCGGTCGTGGTGAGCACGACGCCGCCGAGCTTGGCCTGCTGGATCGGGACAGTTGCCATGGTGATCAGCCCTTCCGGGACTCGAAGACGTAGGTGTCTTTGCCGAACATGGGGTGGCGCCCGGTCGCGGTGTCCGTGACGTCCCGGTCTTCCTGGACGGGACCACCGTCGTTTTCCTTGCGGATCCGCACCACGGCCCTTCCGTCGACAGAGGGGCGGACGCCGAGCACGCGCGCTTTGGTCTCGTCGGCGACGATGAACACGGAGTCGGCGGTGAGCCCGACCGAGGTGACCAGGAAACGGAACGTGGTCTCGTCCGGGTCGCCGCACAGTTTCGTGCCACGGTCGATGCCGGTGCCTATGTTCAGCAGCGCATAAGGGAACGACGGCGGGTTCGGGACCTGCCCGTCGTAGACGGTGAACGGCGGCGATCCGGCCCGCAGCATGGCGAGGATCGCGGTGTGGTGCTTGGAGATGGTGCGGTCGGGCGCGGTCACAGGATGTCCTCGGCGACGTCGGCGAGCGCGTCGGCGAACCGCGGCGTTTCTTCGTTCAGCGGCCGGTTGATGTCGAGCACACCGGCGGTGCGCGAGGTCCCGAAGTACAGGAGGTTGCCCAGCGCGCCCTGCACGAGGTTCTTGTCCGGGCCGATCTCGGCGCCCATCCCGCCGTCGGTGACGTCGTAGGAGATGGAGCCGGGAAAGTACCGGAACGTCGGGTGCCCGGTGGCGTCCTGACGCATCCCGTTCTTGATGTTCACGGCGCCCTTTTCGACGACCTTCTTCACCTTCGGCGCCGCCTTCTCCGCGATCGCCTCGAGGTCGTCGGCGAGGCGGTCGACTTGGGACATGTCCACTTCAGACACAGGAACACCTCCCTTTAGTCAGCCGGTGATCTCCTCGACGAGGAACCGCAGCGCGGTCTGAAAGGTCTTGCTGTCCCCGGTCTCGACCCGGAACAGGCGGCCGATGTTGTCGGGGTTGATGGATGCGGTGATCTCGACGACGTGGCCCGTCTTCACCTGCCCGCTGCCCACGACTGGCAGGTGCAGCCACATTGGCGAACGCGTCCACTGGTGCTCGCCGGCGTCCGGGGTGGACGGGAACGGCCGCTGGTTCTGCAGCTTGCACTTGCCGGTGTAGACCGGATCCCCGTACGCAGGCGTCACATTGCCGGTGACCGGGTCCGTGACCACGTTGGCCTGGTCGACGGGCCGGATCCTGCAGGCGTCGACCATCATCGCTTCGGCGCGGCGGCGACCGGCCACGACCAGCCGGGCCGGGTTCACCCGATCCTCACCAGACGACCGCGGGCACCGTAGGCGCGGCGCAGAGACCGGCGCAGGTTGTCCGGGATGAGCCCGGCGAGGTCCGAGGTGGACGACTGGCCGTACTGCTGGCTGTAGTCGTCGATGGTGAACCCGGTCGCGCCGGTGGGGTTATCGTTCATCTTCGCCGCGACCGCGAGCACGGCGCTGCGGGCGAGGGCGAGTTTCGCGTCCCAGTCGGGGAAGCCGTGCGTGTACACGACCTCCACGACAGCGGGCTCGTCGGCGCAGCGGGCCCAGCCGTGGCGGCGCCACAGCCGGTCCCCGAACCGCTTGTAGTCGGTGACCGGTTCGTCCTCGAGCGAGATCGAGGTGACCGTGGTGACCGGTCGCTGCGGGAGGTCGAGCCACCGGTCGGTGGTGCCCATCAGCGTGATGGTGTCGTCGACGACTTCGACGAGCAGTTGCCCGGCCGCGGCCTGCACGACACCGGTCGCGAGTTCGAGCAGGCGGGTCGCGTCGTCGTCGCTGAGGGAACCGGCGTCCTCTTTGAGGAGGCCGCGGAGGCCCTCGACGTCAGCGAGCAGAGACATGAGGGCCTCCCCGTTCCGCTCAGGCGTTGCGGTGGTCGCGGATCGCGTCGGCGAGCTTGTCGGCGCCGAGCCGCTTGTCGACGGTCACGCCTTCCGCCTCGGCGACCGCGAGGAGCTGGTCCTTGTCGAGGCCGGACAGGTCGTCGCCCTCGTCGTAGTCCTCGACCTCGGGCGCGGGGGCGGGGGCGTCGATCTCCTTGAGGTGTTCGTCGCCGCCGGCTGCGATCGCGGCACGCAGCCGCGACACCGTGTCCTCGTCGTCGGTCTCGAGGACACCGACCTTGATGGTGTGCTCTCCGAACTCGCGCGCCTCCGGGGTGAAGACTGCGTACGGGCGCACGTCGTCGCTGCCCTGCAGGCTCAGCGCCGGGTAACGGTGGTGCTCGAACTTCGCCATGGTGGAGCTCCTTCACGAGAGGGGGCCCGGCCGGTGGCGCACCGGCCGGGCCCGACGATCAGCTGAGGTCCGCGATCACCGCGTGGTAGGTCTCCGGCCCGTACTCCAGGCCGACCTCGCCGTACAGCTGCCACTTCTCCGAGGAGCCCGTCTTGCCCAGCGGCTCGACGAACAGCAGGCCCTTGCCGGGGATCGACAGGAACCGCGGCCGGCACACCGACAGGTCGAAGATGCCGATCTTCCCGGCCGGCACCCAGCGGTTGACCATGACGCCGAAGACGCCGAAGTCGGTGACGAGCGTGTCGATGGCGACGCCACCGACGTTGCGGGTCATGGTCGGCTGGTTCAGCGGCGACGCCGAGTACAGGTTCGACAGCACGACCTTCTGCGCCGGGTTGCACATGAACACCGTCGAGCCCTGCGGCAGCTTCGCGCCGTTGTTGTAGGCGGTGATCAGGGTCGCGTCGACGATCGCCTTGGACAGCGCCCGCGGGGTGCCGCCGTTGGCGTTCACGTTCGTGGTGACGGCGGTGAAGATGCCGCGCGTGGTGCGCGCCGACGCGTTCGTGCCCGGGTTCGCGAAGGCGCCCGTGAGGAACGACTTCTCGATGTCCACGGCCATCGACTCGAGCTCGGCGTTGATCTGGAACGACAGCTCGTCGAGGACGGGGTTGTCGTCCGGGCCGATGTTCGCGCCGGAGTAGTCCGACGTGGTGCCCAGCTTGGTGTAGGAGATGTCGATCGCCGAGTGGTGGATCTCGACGACGTTCGTCACCGCGGAGCGGGACTGCTCACCCGCGGTCGGCGCGGCCGCGCCCTCCAGCTTCGTGTTGCCGGCCGAGGAGGTGCGGCGGTCGACGGTCTGCCATTCGAACAGCTTCGACTTCACCGGCACGGCGCCGGCCAGGCCGCCGATCGCGGACAGGAACGGCGTCTCGGTCGGGGTGACGTTGAACAGTTCGCCGTGGTAGTTGGGCAGGTTGAACGTGGTTCCCTGCCCCGAAACGGTAGCCATGGTGGCGTTCCCTCCAGGGGGTCAGGGGCAGGGGATTCCTGCCCTACTTCTTCAGCAGCTGCTGCGACTTCAGAGCCAGAGAGGCCTTGACGTCGCCGTTCTTCTCGGCCTCGGCGATCCGCGCGTCCATCCCGACCGGGCCGCGGGCACCCTGGCTCGGGTCCGGCTTCGGCACCGACGGGCCGGCGGGGGTCTGGCGGGCGGAGAACCGCTGCGCCTGGCGGCGCATCGTTTCTTCGTCCTGGCCGGTGAGGAACAGGTCGGCGTCGCTGACGCCTTCGTCGTCGGGCGCGGTCGAGATCCCGAACTCGGCGGCCACGCGGAACCGGAGCGCTTCCGCCTTCGCGGCGTCGCGTTCGGCCTCGGCGCTCTTCCACGCCTCGGTGGCCTTGTCCAGTTCGGACTTGTCGCGGTCCTCGAACTCCTTGAGCCGGGCCGCGAGGTCGCTCTTTTCCTTCTCGGCGGCCTTGCGGGCCTTGCGTTCCTCGGCCAGCGCACGCTTCCCCGCGTCTCCGAGGTCGGTCGACGGCTCGCCCGTCGTGGCTTCTGGCTTCGGGTCCTCGGTCGGCTGCGGTTCCGGGTTCTCCGGTGCCGTGGTCGGTTCGGTCATGTGGTGGTTCCTCCATCGCAGAGGGGTTGCCCGGGCCGCATCGCGCGGTCGGGAGTCAGATGATGTAGCCGTGCGCGCGCAGCAGCTGCACGGCTTCGTCGCGCGAGGTGGCCTCGCGGTAGATCTGCTCCGGCATCAGCCGGACCTGCCCGCGGAGACGCGCGCCCGCGAAACCCTGGCGCGTGATGCCCTCACGGGTCCGCTTCTGCCCGCCGGCGGTGTACACGCCGCGGTGCGCGTTCACGACCTGGCCGATGTCGGCGCCGTCGCGGATGGCCTTCTCGTCTGCCTTGGACAGTCCCCGGACGCGTCCTTCGCGGAACGCGAGCTGCGGGTCGGTGGCGAGGTCCCCGGCGACGTCCTCGACGGTTGGGATGCTCGTACAGTCGCAATTCGGGTGGCGTTCGAATCCAGCGTTGTACCGGTAGAACCGGCCGGCCAGGATCGCGCAGCGAGGGCACGAGTCCCCGACGAGCATCCGCACGTACCCGGTGCGGGGCCGCGCGGCGACCGCGACCCCGTCGGCGACGCGCCCGGCGTCGGCGATCTGGGTGCGCAGGGTCATCTCCAGCGTGGTCTGCCCGGTAGCGAGCGCCGAGTCCAGCCTGATCCGTCCTTCGGTCGCCAGCTGCTGGCTGATCATCTTTTTCGTTGCGATGACCGGGTTCAGCAGCAGCGACGCCAGTTCCCGCCCGTCGGAGGCGATCCCCGCCAGCGACTGGGCCACCACCTCGCCGGCGGGTTCCGACTCGAGTCCCTGCGCGGCCAGCGTGCCGGCCACGTAGTCGTTCGCCGCGCGGGCCGCCGCCAGCTGGGCGCCGGTCACGACCACCAGCAGCCGGGCCAGCAGCGGTATCCACGACCTGCTCAGGTCTGCGGGGTCGACCTGATTCCACAGCCGCCGTCCCGCAGCCGCGGTGGAGCGCACGAGCCGCTGCCGCGCGGTGTAGTGCCGGAGCGCGAGCTCACGCGCCGACGGCACCGGCGGGCTCCGGCGGCTGAGGCGGTGTGAGCGCGTCGGCGACCACGCTGATCGGGTCGAGCGCGGCCGCGCGCTGGTCTTCTTCCGCCTGCTCGGCTTCCATGCGGCGGATCGACGCGTCGGTCTCCCCGAGACGTTCCCGCACACGGCGCAGCGTGAGAATCGGCTTCTGCCCGGGCGGCGCCACGTACAGCTTCTGCGCGGCGTCGGCCATCTGCGAGACCGTCGGCGTCGACGGATCCCGCCAGATCGTCTCCAGCTGCTTCAGCCGCGGGTCCCACTCGCCGGTCTGGAAGCGGCGCACGATGCGGCACATCCGCTCGTACGCCCCGCCCCACGGGCGCTGCTTGCGCTCGCAGCGCTTCACCAGCCGCGACTCCGCCGAGCGGATCGCATCCGCCGAGGCGGGGTTGTCCGTGGTGAAGCCGAGGTAGTGCGGCGGCAGGCCGGCCAGCGACGCGACGATCTGCGCCAACTGGTTGATCGACTCGTGGAAGCCACCCAGGTTAACGCCTGGGAAGGAGAATTCCTTCGCGCCCTCGTCGTAGCCGGTGGGGATCGTGAGGAACCGCTTCAGCAGCGCCTGCATCGCGGTGAGCTTGTTGCCCTGCTGGTCCTCGAGGTCCTCCGGGCCGATGCCGAAGAACCCGTGCACCGGAAGGGCCAGGAACTCGGCGGCGAGCATCATGTCCGTCGCGATCTTGTTCGCCGCGTCGGAGATCGGGATCACCGGTGCCAGCTCCGAGGAACCCAGCTGCCGGAGCTGGAAGGTGCGACGGTCCGCGCGGTTCGTGCTGAGCCGCGCGCGGTTCACGATCGCCGCGACCGGCAGCTCGCCGAGGTTGTGGTTGTCGCGTTCCTTCTCTTTCCAGCCGTTGGCCCAGTCGTACCAGATGGTCGTGTTCGGCAGGTACAGCGTCGCCGACCGGTCGCCGATCTTCGCGAACGTGTCCTCGACGGCCACACGACGAAGCGCCGCGCGCAGCGTGCGCGTGCGCGGGTCGACGTCGGCGTACATCTCCAGCGGCGACTCGGCTGCCAGGATCGGCGTGGTCTGGTCCTTCTCGTTGGTGCCGACCGTGACGTAGGAACGCTTCATCACCAGCGCGTCGACGTGCGCGAGCTGCGACTGCTCGTCCATGTCGTTGGCCTGCCAGATCCGCCACAGGTCCTCGTCGTCGGCGTCCTCGGTCGGAACCCGGAACCCTTCGACGTCAAGGCGTTCCTCGACCGCGTCCACAACCAGCTGAGGCCAGCCGATCACGACCGGACGGATCCGGTCCTCGATCTCCCGCTCGACCTCCGGGTGCATGTACGAGAGCTTCTGCGTGCCCTCGTAGTACCCGTTGAGCCGCTCGAGCTCTTCCATTTCCTGGTCGTGACGAACTGCCAGGTAGGTCACCCAGTCTTCGTCGGAGGTCGGCTGCGTCACCCCGCACCTCCTTCACATCGCGACGATCTTGCGTCGCTTCTTCCGGGCCAGACCGGCGGCGATCACGTCGCCGGCGGCCTCGTGCGCGAGCACCGAGGTCACACAGGCGTCGATCTTCTGGTTGGCGCTGGCCTTCACCAGCACGTAGCGATTGCTCGGCCGCGCCGCGGCGCGGGTGTTGCGGACGTGGTCCTCGGTGATCAGGCACCCGTCGTGCGTGAACTTCACCTCGGCCTCGGCGTCGGCCTTGACGATGTCGCCCTTCAGGCGTTCGCACGCGTCGTGCATCTGCACCGGGCGCCGCGTGTACCAGCGGATGACCCGCTTCTCCCCGAACGCCTCGGCCCACTCGTCGACCTCGGTGTCCCAGTACGGCGGATCCGCGTACAGGCGCACCACGTCGAACCGGGCGAACAGCTCCGCCATCGCGGCCTTCACCTCGAGCCGCGGCACCTGCCCGCCGTGGTCGGCGGGGTTCCAGATCGTCGGCGACCGGTTCGGCCCGTACGTCGGCGTGAACTGGTAGCCCCACTCCGGCACCTCGGCCCGCACCGCAGTCCAGTCGTCCACATCGGACCCATCGAAGCCGAGCACGATCCGCGTACCGTCCGGCACCTCGCGAAGCGCGGCGCGGCCGGCCCACTTCGCCGGCTCCAGCCACGCATCCGACCCGGACACCATGCGGTTGCCGAAAAACCTCTCCGCCTGTGACGGATCCTTCTCCATCAACTCGGCGGCCTCGGCCTCGATCGCGTCAAGGTCGACGTGATCCGAACCGGCGTAGACGATGCGATGGATGCGGCGCCGCTCGGCCTTGTTCTTGTACGACAGCGTCGCCGGCGCCTGCGGGAAGTGCTTGAAGATGTCCGGGCGCTGGCTGTCCATCGTGCGCTTCGCCGTCGAGTCCTCCGACGGGTCCGGCGGGTTCGTGGTCTCCATCGACCGGCCACCCATGCCGGCCAAACCGCGGCGCTGCGTCTCCGCAACGCGGATCATCTTGTTGGTAGCGGTGTACAGGCCCGTCTCGTCCTGCAGCGCGAACGTGATCGGGTTACCCAGCCGGGACTGTGCGCTCGACGTCACGACGTCGACGCGGCCGCGCGCCCCGACCCGGATGAACGACTCGCCGACCCGCATCAGGTCGCCGAGCGGGCCCAGGCGGATCATCGCCTGCAGCGGCCGATACACGTTGTCGACCTGGTCTTCCGAGGTGGCGAGCAGCTGAATCAGCGGCGTCGGCCACGGCATCCCCATCGGCTCGCCCGGCTCGTACGGGTACTCCCACCCGCAGCTGCAGCCGTGATCCATGCAGGCGTAGCCGTCGTCTTTCCCCGCCCACCCCGCGAACACCGCAGGCCCGGCCGCCTCGTTCGACACGACCGTCGCCGACCACGGGCCCTTGCCGGTCTTCTGCGGGGCCACCACCTGCGACCGCCGGTTGTAGAACGCGGTCGACTTCTGCCCCACCTCGGCGTCCGGCCGGATCCGGTAGTGGTTGACCGTGCACCACAGCTGCCAGCGGTAGAGCTCCATCGGAGCGCCCTGGTGGAACCCATCCGGGATCGGGCAATGTGCCTCGATCCAATCCGGGACCACCCACAGGGTCGGGAAGTCGACGACGAACTGCTGCTCAGGCCCCTTCACCGTCGACGACCGTCAGCCGCGACCGCGACGAGCGGCGCGCCGGCGCCTTCGCGGCCCGCTTCTCCGCCGGGGCATCAGCTGCGGGGGCGATCTTCCACCGGTTCCGCAACATCCCCTGCACGGACAGACCCAAGCTGTCGAGGTACTGCCGCACAACCTTCTGCAGCTCGACGCTCGCCTTCGGCAACTCGGCCTCGCCGAGCTTCCGCACGAACATCGCCACCTCGATGCCCTGATCGAGACGCTCCCACATCACCGCCTGCGGACGGGCCCACAACTCCTCCCAGAGCTGCATCTCCCGATCCGTCGGCATCACCAACGGCCACTCCGGCGGCTCGCCCTCGCGCCGCGCCGGCAACGTCGTCCACCCCGCCGCATCCGAAGCCCGATCACGCCGCAACGCGTTCGGGTCCGGCGGCGGCCCGGAAACAGTCCGAGCACCACCACTTGGCATGTTGATCACTCCTCAGCCGCATCGCGCGGCATCGAGAGACGGCCGACCGCATCGCGCGGTGAGCCCTTTTGAACCTGGCGGACCTGGCAGACGCCTCCCCAGCGGTCCTGGTGTGGATCATCCGGGGGGTCACCCCCCACCCCATGATCAAGTCAAGGGTTTGAGCAAGATTCTTTGAAGATTTTTCTTGCTCTGCTTGGGTTCGCGGTCAGCGGTTCGCCCAGCCTCCAGGCTGAGCCTCAGCTGTCTCCTTGCTGTGACAGCTGTGACACAAGCCGCGTCCGTGCTTCGGGTCGTTCGGATCCTCACCGCGCAGCACGAGCGTTCGCCTGTCCACTGGGTGATGGTCTGCGTGCTTGGACCAGTCCTTGCCGCACAGCTGGCAGATCGGATGCTTGGCCAGTACCCCGGGGCGGAACCGGGTGGCGTGTGCCCGGTCGTACCCGCGGTCGCGTGCGCTGCCTCGTGCGTGATCAGCCTCGCGTGCGCAGTCGTCGCACCGGCCCGTGCCGGTGGGTACCAGCTCGGGGCATCCAGGCGTGCTGCACACCTTCATGGCCCGTGGCATGGCGTTCTGCCTGTGCCTGGGCTAGGTGGTGACGGTGATGGCGCCGAAGGAGACCAGCGCGGCGAGGATGGCTGCTGTGATGGCGAGGGCCGAGCACAGGCCGGGTACCCACGTGGGTAGGTCGGGGTGGAAGCCACCCACGGCCAGGCACGCCACTGCTAGGGCCAGTAGTCCGAGGGCCATGGGGTGCCGCCTTTCAGTTGCCGCCGGTCTCGCTGCC
Source organism: Amycolatopsis sp. NPDC001319 (assembly GCF_042896185.1). Lineage (NCBI taxonomy): Bacteria > Bacillati > Actinomycetota > Actinomycetes > Pseudonocardiales > Pseudonocardiaceae > Amycolatopsis > Amycolatopsis sp. NPDC001319. Next base: position 86,248 of record NZ_JBIAWY010000022.1, read on the forward strand.
GCCGCCCATGCGCTGTGCCCCTTGATCGTTCTTACCCGCTGGTGTTGCGAGTAGATGCCTCGCGGGCGGCGATCGCTTCGGCCTTCTCGGCACGCGACAGTGCGAGGTTCTCCTGGCGCTCGGCTTCGGCGAGCTGCTCGGGCGTGTACTCGTCGGCCACGGTCGCTCCCTGGGCATGCGAAACGCCCCCGAGGCCGGGTGGCTCATCGGGGGCGTTCGGTAGGTCTGTGGGGGTGGGCATGGCTCACGCCCGGGTAGAGCGTGACACACCTGTTGACCTTGGGCAATCACCGGGGGTCCATTGTGGCGCGTGTCGCCAGCGAGGGCATTGGGGATGGTGGGCTTCTCCACGGCGTTGCCGCTGCTCCAGAGTCGTCCGGGTCCCGCCGGCTCGACTACCCACCTGCTGGTCTCTACGCGTGGACGCCGGGGCTCGGATCTCCCGGGTGCGCGGCCTGACCGCTCACGTCCTTGCTGTCAGTTGTCCTGGTCGGCGCGCAGGGCTTCGGCCTTGGCGTCGCCGAGGGCCTGCTGGGCCATCTCGTGCGCCTGGTCGGGGCCGTAGCCGTCGACGAGTTCGCCGTAGACCTGCTTGGCTGCTTCGCTGACCTTCGCCATGTGGTGCTCCTTGGTCTGTTCCATTGGGTGTACGTACACCTTATCGAGGTGTACGTACACCTGTCACTACTCCAACGGGGTGTACGTACACCCGTGGTAGATTCAGCCATGGCCAACCAGCCCAAGACCCAGCACCGCTCCGTGCGCGTCGACGACGACCTATGGGAACGCGCCCGCGAAGCCACCGCTGCCAACGGAACGGACCGCGGCACCATCATCCGCGGGTTCCTGCGCTGGTACGTCGGCGATGACGACGCCGAGCTACCCACGCCCGGCGCTGCGCGCTAGCTGCCGAGCCGAACAGTCTCAATCCTCGACTTGCAGCTCGGACAGAGGATGCCGCCGGGGCCGGCTGGCGCGGTGCCGCACTTCGAACAGGTGGGTGTCTCGTCGCTCATGCCGGGGATTCTGTCACCTCGGCAGGCGGCCACGGGGCGCGCTGGTCGACGGTGACGAACTTGCGCTTCACGTCGTCGCCCATGACTACGAGGTGGCCGTCCGCGTCGCGCTCGCAGACCTCGAAGGTGACCTTGCCGTCGTCGACGGTCACAAAGGACGGTGCGGGCACGTCGTTGACGTCGATGCCGTGCGCATCGAGAAACGCGGTCATCGTCTTGAGCGAGTGCTCGGTGCTGACGACGAGCCGCATGTCGGTGGCGCCGCGCTTATGGTCGACGCGGTAGTGCGTCATCGGTTCTCCCGGTGATCGATGTAGGTGAGGATCTCGGCGAGGTCGTAGCCGCCGGATCCTCGGGTGATGTGGCGGCGCTGGACCCACTTGCGGAGCGTGGCCGTGCCGATGCGGAGCCGCTTCGCGCCCGCCAGGTCGCCGGCCTGCTCGCGCTTGGCGGCCTCCTGGTGGAGAAGCAGCACGACGTCGGACGCTCGGACGCGGGTCACGGTGAGCTGTCCGGGTCGTCGATCGCGTAGGCATCGGAAACCGCAGCAAGGTGCTCATGTAGGCGGTTGACTCCGTCCTGCATTGAGCGCAGCTGCCGGTCGTAGTCGTGGGGCCGGATGCCACTGTCGAACTGCGATAGTTCCTGGTTGAGCCGCTGCACCGTCTTCAGCCAGTCGACCACGTCGTGCGTCTCCAGGTGTTCGCGCAGCATCCCGTCGAGGTGCTTGGCGTCTGCCACGATGGCCTGGCCTATGTCGAGTTGGGGCGCACCAGCGGCATCAAGCGTGACCTTGGCGCGCAACGGCGGGCGGTTCCGCTCGTAGTCGAGCTGGCTGAGCGTCCAGTCGCAGCCGTCGACCGGGCACTCCCAGACGGTGTCGCGGATGTTCACGGCTTCCATTCCTCTCGGTAGTCCGGGTGATCGGCGTACCGCAGAGCCAGCAGCTTCAGCACGTGCCGCAACGTCTCGCGGGTCACGACCTGGTTGGCGTCCGGCGCGGTGACCGCGGCGTAGTCGCCAGCGACCGCGACGATCGTGGCCTTGGCGGTGACATCTTCGAGCACGCGGTCGGGGGTGTGGCGCCAGACGTGCTCGATGGCGTCGGTCAGGTAGCCGACTCCGGGCGCCTGGTTCTGCTCTAGGCGGATCACCTCGTGAAAGAACGGGCCGTCGGCGACGACTCGTGCCATCCACCCACGGTCCGGGATGTCCCACGGCGTCGGGTACACGGCCTTCATCGCGTTGGCGATCCGCTCGTCGTCGTCGAGGCGGGCGCGGAGGAACGCGATCAGGTCATCCACGATCGGTCTCCGGGATCCACTCGATGCTAACGGTGAGCTCCTCGGCCGCGATGATCGTCGCGGGCGCCCACGGCGTGTCGGCGAACGTCGTCTCTTCGTTCACCTCGACGGTGCGGACCTGCTTCGGGTCTGCTGCGCGGAGCTGTGCGGCCATCTTCTCGAGGTACTCCGCGGTGCCGTCGAGCTGCTCGCGGGTGACCGGGGTGAGCTGGGGCATGGCGGTCATCCTTCCGAGGCCGTGACAGTCAGCTTCGCACGGCAGCGGCTGCACACGAACCCACCCGGCAGGCTCGACAGCATGGGGATGCTGATGGCGTCCCAGTCGTGGCCGTGGGTGCTGCATTCGTGCTCGGCGACGATGCGGCGCGCGGTCGCGAGGTCCATCGCCGGTGGCTTGTGGCCTTGATCGCGTCGCGCGAAGGCGGCCATGCGGTCAGCGTCCGAGCCCTGGTCCACCGCCACGCAGAGGTCGGCGATCCAGGTGAGGTCGCGGCCGTCCTGCTGGACGATGTGGACCGTGGGGCGTTCGGTGTAGCCGGTGACGTAGCCGACGGCATGCGTGCCGAGGCCGGGCCTGGCGTAGCGGGCATCGACGCGCTGCGCGTTGCGCACCCACTCGTGGTAGTCGGTCATGCTGCTGTCTCCGATGCTGCTTCGAGGCGGACAAGATCGAGGCCGTCGTACGTGCGTTTACAGGCGTCGCACTGCGCCGGGCGGCCAACCCCGCCCCAGTACACCTTGCCGCCGCACGTGACGTTCAGACATTCGCCGAGGGAACGCTGCGGGGTGTCGCCTGAGAGGGCGCGGGCCATGTGGTGGATCTCGGCCATGTCGCCGTAAGCGTCGTCGATCCACGGCTGTCCGCCGAGCCACCAGGCGTTGCGGGTGATGTAGCCGGCGTCGGCGTCGATGGTGCCGCCGGGGCGGGCCTCGTCGCGTTCAGCGGCGATGGCGTCGGCGATACCGGCCAAGCGTCCGGGTATGGACGCGATCCAGGTGCGGGCATCGTCGGGGCGCCGCGTGATGGCGTCGCCGTGCTCGTCGACGTCGCCCGGGAGTGAGCGCAGGTCGAGGGCGGCGATCACGTCGTCGCGCGCCGGCGAGCGCGGGCCGAACCCCGGCGACATGCGGCCCGTCATGCCGCGGCCGGGCTCGACCATGAACGGCAGGATGAGCGTCGCGTACACCACGAGCTCGCCGACCAACTTGATCAGGTGGTTGACGCACTCGTTGCAGGCGTAGGCGACGCTGGTGGTCTCCTGCTTCACGCACACCCGGCATTTGCCGACGGCGATCTCGGTCACTGGTCGCCCTCCTTCGTGGGGAATCCGATGTGGACGCGGGCTCCGATGGCGTCGCAGTAGCGGATGACGGTGGAGATCCGCATGTCGCGCTGGCCCTGTTCGATCATGTTGACGTGGCCGGAGCTGCACTGCATGAGCTTCGCAACGGCCACCTGTGTGAGGCCGAGCTGCTCGCGCAGGCCGCGAAGGTGGCGGCCGAGGGCAACCGCCGGCGTGGTCACGACGCCTCCCGGGTGGCGAGGTAGTCCGAGGCCCACACCCCAGCAGCGGGGGTGTCGGGGCGTTGACCGTCGCGGATCAGGCCGCCGAACTGGACGCGGTCTCCCTGCCGGGTGTGGCGCAGACAGGTGTCGACGCCGGCGAGCGGGGTGTACGGGCACGGGCCGTCCTCGGTGGAGGAACAGGTGGGATGGATCATGGTGTGCCTCCTCAGAACGGCGGTTCGTCGAGCGGGTGGTTGGCGCGGCGGCGAAGACGCATCCGCGCGGCGGCGAGGCGGTGACCGACGTGGAGCCACCACCAGCGCTGCCAGGGGGTCGGGCGGCACCAGCGGCAGCCGTAGTCCTGGCACTCCATGCAGTCGGGCTCTTCCTTCGGAGGTCCGAGTAGCTCGTCGTCGTACCAGCCGTCGTCGAACACGTCGTCGTCGCTCACTGGTCGGCCTCCTCGCCCGTCTCCTTGGCCACAGCCCGGACGCGTTCGATCCATGCGCGGTCCGCGTCGGTGACGGTCTTCGGGTCGGTGTGGAGGTCGTGGCAGCAGCAGCCGCACACGTACGTGTCGTAGCCGCCGGAGAAGCCATCGCAGACGTTGTGGTGGCTGGCGCCGCACGTGTGCGGGTTGACGTGGTGGCCGTGAGTGCTGGGGTGGCCCAGTCGCCTTGCCATCTACTCCCCCTCCTTGGCCACAGGGGCGGCCCGGAGTACGGCGACGATGCGTCCAAGATGGTCCGCACGCAACGGCCACGGTCCGTCGTTGATCATGGCGAGCGCGGTGTCGATGCGGGCACGGACGTTCACCAGTTCCCGGTGCGTCTCGGCGTGCTTCTGCTGGTGGTGGCGCGCCGTCTCGGCGTACTGGCGCAGCTGATCCCGCTCGGCGGCGAGTCCCTTGACGGCCTCGTCGCAGGCGCCATGGTTGTCGCGGTGCCATGCCCCGTTCGCCATGGCCTCGTCCCGCTGCGCACGGGCCTCGTCTCGTTCGGCAGTGAGCTTCTCGATCTCGCGCGCCCAGTCGTCCATGACGCGCGTGCCGATCGCCGCGAGCGCGTCGTCTTCGCCGTCCTGTGCCGGCTGGTGCTCCACCACGGACTCGTGGGTCACCGCGATGCAGTCACTAGCGGTCGGGCGCTTGCAGATGCCGCCAGCGACGCAGGACTTGCAGGGGTCCTGCTGGTGCTCCACTACGTGGCCGTGAGCGACCTGCCCGTGGCCACAGCCGCGACGGGGGCTGCTCTCCGGGAGGCGGCCGTCACCGCAAACCTCGGGAACGAACGGGTTCGGCGTGAACGATCCGTCAGCGCAGCACCGGCAGCGCGGCGCGCCCGCCCTGGGTGGCGTGAGCGCGGCCAGCTCCTCGGCAGCAATGGCCGACGGCGAACCCTCCTCGTCGACCGGGTTCCGCTCGTTCAACGCCTCGTGGTCGTCGTCGAAGGCATCCGACTCCCCGAACTCGCGCGCAATGCGGTCCCGGTAGCTCTCAGGCTCCCCGTGTGGCACTGCTCGCCCCGCGGCGTAGTCCAGAGCGTTGCTCCACGGGTTGTTCGTGCTGGAGTGCTCGCCGAGCACATCGGATGGCGCGAGGGCAGCGGCTAGCTTGTCGGCCCACTCCTCGGCTTCGTCCCGACGGTCGATCTCCTCCATCACCACGCGCTCGTGCTCGGCGTACCCCACTGGCGCCGGCTCCTCGCGGGGTGTCTCGCGCTCCACGATTGCGCGGATGTCGGCAAGGGCGGCCACCGGGTCATGCGGCCCCGGCGCCCGGTACTCGTCCAGCACGGCGAGGACCTCGCCGGCCAGGTCCCGACGTCCGGAGCAGTAACCCGCGTCTTGACGGGGGTCTCCGATGGGGATCATGCCTGCTCTCCGTTCACGATGGCGCGGATGCGACCGAGCTTTCCTTCGAGGAACTGGGCGTACGGTCGAATCTCCTGCCAGTCCTTGTCCAGCACGGCACGGATGTCCGCGCGCAGGGCGTCACGCTCCCGGGCGGCGGCCGTAATGGCCTGGTCGGCCGTGTTGCAGAGATTCCAGTAGTCCGCGCGCAGGGCGTCACGCTCGCGGATCGCCTCGACACCCTGTTGCATCTCCCTGTCGTGGAGCTTGCGTTGTGCTTCGAGCTGCCGGCGCAGGGGCCCGACGTCTCCGAGCTTCACGGCGTCGGCGGGCAGGCTCGTCCACTCGATCGCGGTCTCGAACGGCTCGACGTTGTGGTCCACGAGCTGGTAGATCGTTCCGTCCGGGTCGACGCGGAACAGCCCGTGGTTGTGAAGCCAGCGGAAGTCTCGCGCGCGCGGGGTGTCGGCTTCCTGGCGGGGGTTCTCGATGCTCACTGGACGGCCTCCGGGTTGACGATCTTGCGCAGTTCGGCGAGGACCTCGTAGGTGGTCTGGGCGACCTCGCACTCGCACTCGGTGTTGTGGTTCTTGTCCCACTCGCGGGTGCTGGCTTCCTTGGCAGTGGCCCAGTCGCGGATATCGGCCAGCTTCGCCAGGGCCTCGTCACGCTCGCGCTTCCACGCGACCACGTCATGCTGGTAGGCGGTCAGCAGGCGGTTCGTCTCGGCGAGGTTCGCCTCCGCAGAATCGGCGCGGGCGGCAGCGTTTGTCGCGCGCGTCTCCCAGAACTTGGCGTTGCCCTCGGCAACGTCGGCGCGGGCCTTCCACTTGGCCGCCTTGCCCGTGAGCACGATCCAATCCCACCGGGCTCGGCGCTCCGCCCGGCTCAGCTTCTTCGCTGCCTCCCACCACGATGCGGCACGCTGCTCGGCAACCTCGGCACGTTCGACCCAGTAGTCGTGACTCGCCAAAGGCGCCGTTTCGCCCAGCTGGTTTGGCCGCTCGCTGGCGTTCCCGTCCTCCGCGGGCATCGGGACGGTCGAGGTGGTTTCGTCACCGTTTTCGTCAGCTGCAGAGGACAGCGTCTCGAAGCTGTGCCAGCCGGTCAGCCACTCCGGCGCGACACCGTGGTCGGACCAGGTACAGCTGCGCTGCCCGATCTCGTAGCCGTGCCGCGCCCACGAGCGGGCTTCCTGCAGCGGGTCGGTGTCGGAGTCAGCAGCGCTGGGGTTCGCCATCCACGGCGGCACGTTGGTCTTCTCAGGCATCGGTTGTCCCTTCGGGGTTTCGGGGCTCCTGGCGGAGCTGGTCGGCGTCGAGCGTGGAACGGCGCAACAACGCCGGCGCGAGATGCGGCTTACAGATCAGGCATGGGACGGCGGGATCGGCGTCGCGGTCGAGCCATCCGTTGCGGCACCGCTCGTCGTGCTCGGGTGCCTCGTCGTCAGGCTCGCCGTAGCGGTCGGGGCTCACGACGCCACCACCATCGGCCGGTGGTCGCAGCGATCGCGGGTCGGGCCGCGATGCCGGCCCACCGGGTCCCAGCGGAACCCTTCGCCGTCGCACATCTGGCAGCGGCGGACCGCGGCGCGCGCGTCGACAGCGTGCTCGGTCTCCCACGCCTCGGCGGCGCGGCGGGCCTCTCCGCAGCGGCGGCACGGCGGCGGCTTCGGGGTGTTTTCGTGGTCGGGGCATCGAGGGGAGGGGCGCGTGCGTGAGCTCGCGTCTCCCTTCCCTTCCTTTCCTTTCCCTTCCTTTCCTAGAGTGAGTCCTCTGTGAACACTCACTGAGTCATCACTGTCGTCCTGAGCTGCGGTTTTACCTTCGGTCGAGTTGTCCACATGGGAGCCCTCAGTGAGCCCTCCGTGTGTCATCAAGTCGTCCCAGCACACCGGGCAAAACCGGGGTTCGCCGGGCGCCGGCGTCGGCATCGGCACGGGCGGCGCCGGGAAGTTCGGGCGGCCGGGCCGGTTGATGTTCTGGTGGAAATGCCAGTTCGTCACCACCAGGAGCGGCTTGCCCTCGGCGATGTACCGCACAATGCGGCCTTCTCGCGCGAGCACCGCGAGGTCTTCCTCGACCTCCCGCAGTGAAACCGGGTCGAGCGGCCACACGCTCGCCTTGATCAGCTTCGCGTTGTCCTTGAACCGGCCGTGGTCGTCGCACTGCGTCCACAGACCCAGCCACGTCAGGCGTGCGCGGAACGGCAACGCGGCGACGTCCTCGGACGTGAAGAAGTCCGGCTTGTACGTACGGATGCGGGCCATCAGGCGGCGGTCCTGTTCTTGTAGCCCACGACCTCGCGGGCGATGTCCGGCAGGATCCCCTTGCCCAGCAGCAGCCGGTAGCCGGCATCGACGCTCATCCACTCCAGGAGCTCGGACGGACGCTGGTCGTCAGGGACCATGGCGGCGAGCAACACTGCGAGCGCCTGGCACGGGTCAACCGTGCCGCCGGTCGCGATGATCGCCTCGGCGAACGCCTCGTCCATCGCGTCGGCGTCGTTCGTGCGGACCGCGCCGATCAGCTGCTGCGCCACCGGGATCAGCGCGTCCAGGGTGGGGATTCCAGTGAGCGAATCCATGCTCACCTCCTCGAGAATCGTTGGGATGCTGGGGCCGGTGCCCCTCGGACCGGCCCCAGCAGGATCAGGCGGCCTTCTGCTTCTCGCGCTGGCCCGGCGGGACGAACAGCGGCGAATCGGTCACCACGTCGTCGCCGAGGCGCATCGGCATGATCAGCGCGCGGTAGCGGTCGCCGACGAACACACCAGCCGGCTTCGCCTTGCCGTGCGCCTCGAATCGGATGGCCTCCCGGCGACGCTTCGCCACAGCCACGATCGCCTCGAGGTTCGGCCCGCTGACGGCGATCCGCTCCTGCGACTGCGCCTTCTCCAGCGACGCGAACAACTTCGAGTACTCGATGAAGCCGCCGTTGCCGAGGTCGTAGTGCTCCAAGGTCGCCGACGCGCCGCGAGCGGAGAAAACCACGTCACCGACGTCGTTACTGCTGATCTCCAGCAGCGTCGAGTCCTTCGGCAGCGCCTTCAGCACGGCCAGCAGCCGCTTCACCTCGGCCACCCTGACGAACACCTCGCCGAGTGGCGTGCCGGTGGCGTCAATGTGGGCGTGCGCCAGCTTGAATCGATCGGTGGCGGTGGCCACGAGCACCGGGTGGCCCTCGTGCTCGTCGCCGTGAAGCAAGACACCGTTGATCATGGGGAGGCACGGATCGGTGTCCGCGCAGCGCAAGACGTCGGTGAGCAGCCCGTGGCACTGGGCCACGTCGACGGTGCACGTCGCAGGAACGGTGGTCTTCTTCGTCATCGGGGCTGTCCTTCCTGGACGGTGGGGGTGAGGTGCTCGTAGGCGGCCTGATACGCCGCGATCGTGGGGCGCATCGAGTCGGAGATCTGCTGCACGCGCGCGAGGACGGCGTCAAAGTCCCGTTCGACGAGCTCGTCGTAGTCGCCCCAGTCGATCCGCCCGAACTCGACAGCGAGATCGAGCTGGCGGGTGAGAGCGTGCCGGGCGACCTGGTCGATCGCGGCCTTTCGGGTTTCGGCGTCCACGAGGGTCTCCAGGGGTAGAGGGATCTGGTTGGGGTCGACCGGGTGCGGGTCGTCGTGAAGCCAGCCGAGTCCGTGCACGCGCACGACGACTCGGGGCAGGCGCGGCGGCGGCTCGCCGAACTTGCGGCGGTAGCAGACCGGCCCGTACCCGCGGCCGCGGCTCTGTGTGCCCTTCAGCGGCCGGCTGCAGGAGCCGCACACGGTGGCGGTCACGACGCCCCGGCGGGGAGCCCGACGACGTTGTGCCGCACGTACTGCTCCACCTCGGCCACCAACACCGAGCCGTGGAGGCCGGCGCGCCGCATGCGTTCGCTGTCGCTCGTCACGTACACGTGCAGCAGGTGCCCAGACATCATGTGGCCGGCGGCGTGGAGGATCCCGAACGTGCGGGCGTAGCTCGCCGACGCGGTGATCAGCACACCGTCCAGGCGGCGCGCCCACTCGACGAACAGGCCGACGTCGTGGTCCGGCAGGGTCAGGTTCGCCATGGTCGCGGACACGTCGAACTGCTTGAGCTGGTCACCGATCCGCCAGCGCTTCGCGTGCTCGACGACGTGCTGCAGCATGTCGAGGTTCGTGTTCATGCCGCCTCGCCTTTCAGGTGGTAGTCGCCGGCGTCGTCGAGCACGACGGATCCCCATTGCCAGTGCAGGAACGGGATCTCGTCGGGGGCACGCAGGTCCCATGTGCGGATCAGCCAGCCGTGGTCGTAGTACTCGGTGCGGGTGTTGGTGACGCGGCCGTGGCATCCGGTGGTGCCGTCGCCGCACAGGTGGACGATGTTCGACGGGGTCCACTTCCCGAAGCGGCGCGTGAGCCGGTGGTGCATCGTGGCGGCGCGCGCGGTACCGCAGATCTCGCAGACACCGTCCGAGCGCTGGGCCACGATGTCGCGGCAGTCCTTCTCGTTCACGCCGGCCTCTGGATGTGCTCGAGGTACTCGGCGAGCACCGCGGGCGAGGCCTGCCCGATCTCTTTGCCGTGGGACCACTCGTAGAAGTCGGCGGCGACCTGGTCGACCGACTTGCTGGCGCGCTTGCCGACGGTGGCGATCGCCTTTCGGAGCTCGGTTGCGCGCTGCTCGGGGGTGAGCGGCGCGGCCGGCTTCTCCTCGCGCTGCTCGGGCGCCGCCTCGGGGGCTTCCTTCTTCCACAGATCCAGCGCCACGCCGAAGCGCATGGCGGCGTTGCGGATCGCGTCGCCGATGGCTTCCTTGACCGCGTTCCCGCCGCGCTTGCCGGGGGCGTCACCGAACCCGATCATCGTTTTGCCGCCGATGGTCAGCTTGATCCACAGGCCGTACCCGTCGTCGAGGAACGGCAGACCGTTGCTGCTGTAGGACAGCGGCTCCCACGACCAGTCCGGGTCGACGTCGAGCAGACGTTCGGTGACGTGCGCGTGGCCCACGTAGTCCAGGTGGATGTGCTGGGTCGAGATGTAGGCCTTGCAGACCCGGCACGTCTTCCTCTGGTGCTTGTTGCACTGCCGGTCCTTGGCGGAGCAGTCACCACAGTTGACCTTCGGGAGCTTCCCGATCGCGTCACCCTGGAACGGGGCGCGCAGCTTCGCCAACGTCTCCGAGTTCACGCCTCACCCCCGGCGATTTCTCTGGGGGCCAGCGACTCCAGCGACAGACTGCCGTCACGGAACAGCTGGATCACGTGGCCGAGCGCGTCGTCGTCCGGCCGGCACGACACCACGCCGTCCGGGTGCTCGACCTCGATGCCGGGCACATCGGCCTCGCCGCCCGGCCCGGTCGGCACGCCGAGCCGCGCGGAGTTGGTGAGCGTCAGCTTCAGCACGGCGTCCGCCGACTGGACCGGGCGCAGCAGCTCGGGCGCGTGCTCGAACAGCACGTCCACGATTTCCTTCGCCGAGCCTGCGATCTCGTAGCCGCGAGTCATCTTCTCCGGGTAGGTCTCGGCCGCCCACCGCTCGAACGCGGCCTTGTCGACCACCTTCGCCTTCGCGTCGGGGTCGGACTTCGACACCGCCGCCAGCTTCACGCCGTCGGCGCGCACGATCCGCCGGTCGCCCTTCGTGAGGTGGCCATCCATCTCGGCGCGCGCGATGTCGTAGCAGGTCTTCGTGTAGTCCGAGACCACCTTGAGCGCCGCGACGCGCAGGCCGGCTTCGTCGAGCTCGCTCACAGCGCACCACCAGCGATCAGCGGCAGCACGGTGCCACGGAACCATTCGTCCGCGCCGGTCGACTCGTGCGCACCCACGAGCTCGGCGAGACCGTCGTACCCGTCGAACCACTCGCCGGTGTACTCGTTCTGCCACTTCCACGGGAGGCCCTTGGCGTCGAGCCACTTCCCCAACTGCGCGACCAGACGCGCGTGCAGCTGCGAGCACGACTCACCGTCCGGACCCCGATAGCCGTAGGCGGTGTCGAACGTGACCTCCATCGCCGCCCAGCCGTTCTTGGTGGGCGTCCGCGCGATGTACTCGACTTCGTCCTCGTCGCTGGGGTCGTCCGGGGTTTCGACCATCGGGCCGTCCGCGCCGTAGTAGATCCACAGCCACGCAGGCAGTCCGATGCCGCACGGGTTGAAGATCTGCTTGACGCCCTTGCGCCACGAGGAGTGCTCCTCCGAGAACGGAGTCCCTTCAGGCGTGTTCAGGAGCTCACGGCAGAAGTCGAAGACCTGCCGAACCGGGTAGGGCTTGCCGATCGCGATGCTCGTGTTCAGCGTCACGCGGTCACCGCCGTGTTGTCCTCGTCGACCGGGAAGAGGCGGTCGAGCAGCGCGCCGGTGTCGAGGTCGGAGTCGATGCGCCTGAAGTTCTTCGCGTCGCTGGCGATGGCCTTCAGCGGCGTCAAGCCACGTTCGTCCTTCGGGGCTTTCCAGTCGTAGTCGAATTGGAACTCGACCTCGCGATCACCGAGCTTCATTCCTTCGAGCTCAAGGTCGTCTGCCCAGCCATCGTTCGGGCGGAGGTCGCCCTGCTCGAACCCTTCACGAACCTCCGTGTAGGCCTGCCTCGCACTGTCGGCCTCGACATCGAACTGCAGGTGCCGGGTGTACTGCAGCGTCACGGTGAACTTCTCGCTCACAGGGTTCCTCCAGGGTTGTCGGTGCCCGCCAACATCGGCGGGTGGGTGAACAGGAACGGCACGGTCGGGGCATCGCCCGGGTCCTGGCGGCGATGCCGGCCGGGTCGGGCCGGGAACGCGCCGCGCGGCCACTGCGCCCGCACCGGGAACGGCGAAGGCGGAACATCCGCCGCCGTCGGCCACACGGCCTCTTCGTCGGTGGTCATCGCACGCCCTCCCGCGCCCACTCGGCGATCTGCTCGCTCGTCGGCTCCATCCAGAACGCGGTGCCATGCGGGCACACGAAGGGATCCGTCGTGTACGGGTTCACGATGACCGGCGGCGCGGTCGTGACCGTCACCTCGGTGTGTCGTTTGGCCATCTCGTCGATGAGGACCTGACGGCAGTCCTCGTGGTTCAGGGGCTCGCTCACCTGGTTGCCTCCGTGCAGTTGCCGTACTGCGGGCGGCAGACGGTCATGGTGGGATCCGGGTTGGGGGCCGTGTTGGACACGGCGTAGAGGGCACCGAACGCGATCGCGAGGATGGAAACGATCACGGCGAGCGCGCCGAGGACGACGAGGAGCACGTCCTTCTGCTTGTCCGAGAGGGCCATCACGGAACCTCCCGCGCAGTCACGCGCTCGATCCACGCACGGTCCTCGTCAGTGACGGTGTCCGCCTTGAAGTCCAGGTCGTGGCAGCAGCACCCGCAGAGGTACGTGTCGTAGCAGCCAGAGAAGCCGCTGCAGTTCCGGTGGTAGCCGCCGCCGCACGTCTGCGGGTTGACGTGGTGTCCGTGCGTACTGGGATGTCCGGGGCGCGCCGCCATCACGCCACCTCCCAGCGGGGGAAGGGCACGCTGTCGATGTCCTTGAGCCAAGCGGTGAACATCGCGTCGAGCTTGTCGGCCGGCGTCTGCGGTGCGCGGGCCGGTTCCGGCGGCCCGGAGGGCAGCACACCGTCGGCGCACCCCGCGAGTGCGGAAAGCGCTGTCACGACGAACAGACCGAGGAAACCGATCCGCTCACCCAGGCGCTGCAGCTTCGACTTCCGCCCGTCCTTCGCCGGCTTCGGCTTCGGCGCGGGCTTCGGCCCCACCTCTTCCTCGACAACTCGGTCGACCCACTTCGACGTGTCCCGCAACTTCCGGATGATGCCCATCAGATCCACCTCTCGAAGTGCGCCCATCGGCCGTCGCGGTCGCAGTGCTCAACCTCGATCGGCCGGTCATCGACGGATTCACGCTCGGCGCGGTCCAGCAGTCCGCGCGGCCCCCAGATGCAGCAGAAGCAGGCCGACACCAACTCGTCGAGCACGCCCTCCGCCGGGTTCTCCCCCGGGTGCGGGTACACGTGCCAACGCACGGTGTGCCCTTCGTGCTGGCACCAACGGCACTGCTCCGGCTGCTGCGCCGCCAACGACGCGGCCGCCCACTCGGCGCGCCCCGCCACGGTCTCCACCAACGGCAGCAGCACCGGGTCACCACCGAGCACCACATGCTCGCGCTCCACCACGGCGGTCACAGCTGCACTCCGAGGGCGCGCGCGAACTCGGTGGCGACGAGCTTCCGGTTCGTGGAGCCCAGCGACGACATGCCCAGCTCGTCACCGGCGAGGAACAGCGCGAACCGCAACACCGCCATCTCGCCCGACGAGCCGTACACCTTGCCGTCGTCGATCGCGTTCTCCAGCTGCCACCACGAGATGTAGGTGGCGTTGTCGAACTCGTCCTCGTGCACACACGCCTCGACGAACAGGCTGTTCCCCAGCCAGTGCCCCTGTTCGGCGAGCACGTTCACTGCGGCGCGTACCGGTGCGTCCTGGGTCGCCGCCCAACGCTGCAATCGGGTAGCGATACCCTTGGTGTCGATCATTGAGGGTCCTTTCCTCAGTGGTCATGGCCCGTTCCGCGTTCCCGCGCGGGGCGGGCCCCTTTGTTGATTGGTCAGGCGATCGGCGCGGGAAGCTTCAGCAGCTTCCGGATCCAGTCCAGGCCGGACGGACGCACGAACGTCGTGTACTTCACGTGCGCCTTCTCGCCGTCGTCGTAGGTACTCGTCGCGACGCGGAAGTGCTTCACGTACTGCTGGAGCGGGGTGTTGTGCCGCTTCCCGCCGGCGATCAGGACGTGCTCATCACGCAGACGCGCGAACAGGGTGTTCTGACCGAGGCCGAGGATCTGCGCCGCGACCGCCATCGGGTAGTCGCCCTCAGCGGACATCAGCTCGTCGAACGCCTCGGCCTTCGGGCCGGCGATCTCCAGGCGCTCCAGCGCGGCCACGTACTTCTGGGCCATCTCCAGCTCGCTCATCGGACGTTGCCCGGTATCCACGGCCCCGGTCTCGCGTAGCTGACGGAGGATCGCCTTCACCTGTGCCTTGAGCGTCTTCGCGGACGGCAGCGTCGAGCGGAAGATCAGCTCCCAGATCCCGTCTTCGAGGATCACGCCCACGCGCTGCACACCGCCAGGGGTCACGACGTCGGCGTAACCCCTCTCCGACAGCTCCAGCTGGTCGGTGGCGTTCTGCGTCTTCGCGTAGCCAAGAGCCTTCGCGAACTTGCTGGCGATGACGTACGGCGTGCCGTCCTCCATCAGCCCGAAGTGCGACAGGTCCAGGCCTTCGCCTGCAGCGGTGAAGATGTCGAGCTCAGACACTGGGACTCCCCTGCGGTGTTCGATGTGGACAGACTGGTCTGGAGAAGAAGCCGAGACCGGCGTCCTCGTACGCGCAGGCGGCGTAGCGAACCGGCGCGGCCGGCCGGTTCCCGCGGAGGGCCCAGCGCACCTGCGCGGCCACCGTCTCCGGGTCTATGTCGGTGGCGTTGATGACGAGGCGGATCTGCGGTCCGGCCTCACGGTCGTCACGCGGACCGGCTTCGCGGTCGTCACGGCCGAGCAGGCGGTTGATCAGTCGAGCGAGCATGGGGTACCTCCGGGAGAAGTGGTGGTGGAGTTCAGGCGGCGCGGCCTACGGGGAAGAGGAGCGCGAGGAGCGCGGCTTCCTGGGTTGGCGTCAGCGGCGGTGCGGCATCCGCGATTCGGTGGGATGCCTCGACGTCGCGCGGGTCCATCAGGGCAGCCAACTCGGCGAGGGTCGGGCCTCTACGTGGCGAGCTCGCCGCGGCCGCCGCACTGGATGCAGGTCTGCTCGCCCTGCCGCGGGTCGCGCGGGTTGATGGGTACGGTGCCCCGGCCGCCGCACCTGCCGCAGTCGTAGCGACGGGGCGGCTTCGGGCCGGGCTTGCCAGGGCCGGCGAGGTTCCGCATTCACGCCGCCCGGTCATCGGGAACCACCAGCAGCTGTTCCGGCTTGGCCTTGAGGACACGGCACAGGGCTTTGAAGTTCGGTGCGTCCGGCTGGAAACGGCCGGCTTCCCAGTGGGCGACCGCAGATCGGTCCACGTGGAGCTTCTGGGCAAGTCGCTCCTGGGTAAGCCCGGCCATCTCGCGGGCGACCTTCAGCTTGGCGCCGTCTACGAGGAGAGTTGAGGATCTCACGGGACTCACATTAACTCGCATAACCTCACTTGTCCACGCGAAAAGCGAGCGCTAAGCGACTACTTGCTAGTAGATAAGAGTCCTGTAACGCCGAGAGCTGCAAGAACGACGTCTCATCACAGCTAGACAACTCACGTTTACTCACGTCATCATGGCGATGTGAGCAAACGTGGCTATGACCGTGGAACCGCAGGCTGGTGGATGGACGACCGCCGCGGCGAACTCGGCATGACCTGGGACGAAGTAGCCGAGCACGCTGGGATATCCGTCGGGAACCTCTACCGGATCGCCGGCGACCCAGAGGCCGCGCGACGGATGCGCGCCACGACCAAGAAGGGCCTCGAGCGCGCTCTCCAGTGGAAGCGCGGCAGTATCGACAGCATTGCATCAGGTGGCGAACCGACAGCCCTCCCCGACGAGCGAGCCAGTGAGATCCTCCCCGACCCGCCGCACGAGTGGTCAGCTGAGGAGCGCGCCAAGATCCTCGCCATGACCTTCGAGGACATCATCGACTTTGGGCGGATGCTCCGTCGCACCTCTGGTGACCATGCCGCGCTGCTGTGGCTCAAGGAAGCCACCCGGCTGAAGACAGAGCAGGGTTCATTAGACTCCGAGCGGACCTGAGTCAAGCTCGTGACGCATCTGCAACGCATTCCGTCACTCTGAAAGAGCAACTTTCCGCGATCTTTTTAACGCTTTGCACTTCCTGGGCGAAAATACCCATGCGAATGGCCGAACGTAGGTCAGTCGATCAAGGGAAGGAGCACATCAAAATGATGACGCAGCGAACGGGAAACCCGTACATCCCGGCAGCTGATGTACAAGCCGTAGCGTTGTTCTACGCGGCGGCAGGACTGACGTTGATCTGTGCGGGGCTAGCGATCGCCTCAGCGGCGGCGGGATCTAATGCTTCCGCCGGACGACGCCGTTGCCGCCATGCGGAGATGGACCGCAGCATCAACGACATCGAACAGATGCTGTCGGAGCGCTGACTCCAGTGCGCCAGGGTAGGCCGCTTCCCCCGGCCGGACCTTCGCCGTAAAACTGCGGGGGGGGGGCGTCATCAGCGCTTTTCCCCTAGGCCTCGAAACGCTATGGCAGATTCGTGAAATCGATTCGCATTGTCTCGGAGATCGGCGCCCATCGGCCCCGCGTATTCGGCAACACCGTTACCGTGCACATACGCTCGAGCGTTCCCCGCTGCACCGAAAGATCAGCGTCGAGAAATGCCTGCCCCGGGTCCTCCGCAGATACGATCTCCGCCAGCTGGTCGCCGCGACCGACCGCTGCGAGCTGGGTGTCGATTTCTGCGAGCCGCGCCTCCAGCCGCTGCGTCGCCACACGAACCTGAGCCGCAGTCAGATCACCCTCGGCATAGTCAACGCCGAGCTGTACGAGCCGAGCCCTTACACCTGCTGCCTCCGTGCGGAGGGCGGGAACGTCGACGCCGGGGTGTTTCTGGCCAAGCAGCCGCACCACGTCGATCTTCCCGAGCCGGGCGGCGACGGTATGGAGCACGTAGTGGTCGATCTTCTCAGCCGACCGGTTGTTGTGCATCCCCGTCCGGCACCGGTAACCGCGCTCGCCCTTCCACCGGCGGCTCGACGCCATGTCCGACTCGTTGCACAGCCCGCACAGGTACAGGCCACCGCCGAGCCACTTGCGCGCCGACCCCGGCGAGGTGCGTCGCGCGGGATCGTCGAGCAACGACTTCGCCGCCAGCCATGTCTCCTCGGACACGATCGCCGGCCAGTTCCCCAACCCGACGCGTTCCCCATGCAGGTACCGCACACCGGCGTTGCGAGGGTTCAGCAGCATCGCCCGCACCTCGGAGCGGGTCCACAGGTTGCCGCGGGTGGTACGGTGCCCCGCCTCGTTAAGCTCGTCCGCCATCCGCCCAGGAGACTTCCCCGCGAACAGCCCTTCGTAGCAACCGCGGACCGCGTCCGCCTCGGCGGCGACCTGCTCCGCCGGTGGTTGGTACCGCTCGCCGTCACGCCGGTGCCAGCGCGCGTGCCCGAACGCGCCGCGCGACGGCGGCGCACCCTGCTGCGCGGCCTGGACGGCTGCGTCCTTCTGACGGCGCCCCTTGCGCTCGACCTCACCGCGCGCGACCGACGCGAGGATCCGGCCTACGAGCCGGCCCATGTCCGTCGAGAGGTCGATGTCGCCGGCGACGGTCATGATCCGCACGCCGTGCTTTTCGCACAGCGCGATCAGGTGCTCCATCTCGACGAGCGAGCGCAGCAGCCGGTCCGGGTGGTAGGCGACGATCGCGTCCAGCTGGCCGGCTTCGACGAGGGAGAGCAACCGCTCGTATCCCTCGCGTGTTTTGCCCGTGCTGGCCGAGACGTCGTTGTCGATGATCGGGTCCAGGCACGGCCCGAGATCGCGGGACTCGGCGAGCTTCCGCGCGAGCTCTACTTGCCGTTCGACGGCGAGGCCCTTGCCGGTGTTGTCCCTGGACTGGCGCGCGTAGATCGCGGTTCTCGGGGTCACGCACTACATGGTAGCCAACGTCAGTACGTGCACGCGTGGGAACACCCGCGGTACGGGTTCACGGTCCACCGGAACGGCACCTGCGACCCGTCGGGCACCCGGTTCAGCACCGACTTGGCGTGCACCTCGTGAAAGGTGACGCCGTCGAACTCCGGTGACCGCACGGACCGCAGCAACCCGTCCAGACCAGGCAGGATCGGCTCGCCTTCCCCCGCTCGTTGTCGTTCCCATCGCACCCGCCCAGTCGAACACATGTTCTATCGGGTGTCAAACAGGTGTTCGAACGGTCACTCCGATGACGCGGCCGACCGATGTGGCCAGGCGAATCGGCCCCGGCAGCACAGCGCCGCCGGAGTGAGCCCCGGCGGCGCGTGTCCAGCGAAGAGCCTCAGATCGGGAACCGGTCCAGAGCCCGGATCTTGTTCGTCGCGTCCAGGGCCGCGACCTTGTACGCCTCCGAGAGGGTCGGGTAGTTGAACACCGCGTCCACCAGGTAGTCGACGGTGCCGCCGCAGCCCATGACGGCCTGGCCGATGTGGACGAGGTCCGTGGCGCCCGTGCCGAAGACGTGGACGCCCAGCAGTTTGCGGTCCACTGTGGACACCAAGAGCTTCAGCATGCCGTAGCTGTCGCCCGTGATCTGGCCGCGCGCGAGCTCGCGGTAGCGGGAGATGCCGACTTCGTACGGCACCGCGGAGGACGTCAGCTGGGCCTCGGTGGCGCCGACGTAGCAGATCTCCGGGATCGTGTAGATGCCGATGGGCTGCAGGGCGCCGAGGCCGTTCGCGGGTTCGCCGAACGCGTGGTACGCGGCGAGCCGGCCCTGGTCCATCGAGGTGGCGGCGAGCGCGGGGAAGCCGATGACGTCGCCGACGGCGTAGATGTGCTCCACCTCGGTGCGGTAGTGCTCGTCGACCGCCAGGCGGCCACGTTCGTCGGCCAGGAGGCCGGCGTTCTCCAGGGCGAGCTCGTGGGTCATGCCCTGACGGCCGGCGGAGTACATGACGCCGTCGGCCGGGATGCGCTTGCCGCTGACGAGCGTGGTCACGGTGGTCTCGTCGGAGACCGCGACGTTCGCCACCTTCTCCCCGAACCGGAACGTGACCCCGAGGTCGCGCAGCTGGAACTTCAGCGACTCCACGATCTCCGGGTCGCAGAAGTCGAGCATCTGGTCGCGCTGCTCCACCACCGTCACGCGCGAGCCGAGCGCGGCGAACATCGACGCGTACTCGATCCCGATCACCCCGGCCCCCACCACGACGAGCGACGACGGGATCGCCTCCAGCCGCAGGATCTCGTCCGAGTCGAGCACCCGCGCGGCGTCGAAGTCCACGTGCGCCGGGCGCGCGGGCCGCGTGCCGGTGGCGATCACGATGTGGTCGCCCGACACCGTGCGCCGGTCACCGACGTGCCGCCCCTCGACCAGCACCGTGTGCGGATCGGCGAACGACCCCGTGCCCGGCACGAGGTCGATGTGGTTGCGCAGCAACTGGGCCCGGACCACCTGGACCTCGCGCCCCACCACGTGCTGGGTGCGCGCCATGAGGTCGGCGATGGTGATGTCCTGCTTCACGCGGTAGCTGGCGCCGTAGAGCTCGCGCTGGTTCATCCCCGTCAGGTAGAGGACCGCCTCGCGCAGCGTCTTGGACGGGATCGTGCCCGTGTTGACGCACACGCCGCCCACCATGTCGTGGCGATCGACGACCGCCACCTTCTTCCCCAGCTTCGCGGCCGCGATGGCGGCCTTCTGCCCACCCGGGCCCGAGCCGATGACGATCAGGTCGTAGTCACGTTCGCTCACGGTGTGAGCCTGCGCACTCACCCCCCGCGCCGCAAGCCCTGGCCCGCCCCCGCCACGCCACCTTAACGCCGTGTTCGCCTGCGGCGCCGGAGCCGAGCGCCGGAAACAGCGGTGCCCCAGCATCGTCGGGAAGCTGGGGCACCACTGCCGGTGACATCTAGCGGACGGACTTCAGGAACCCGCGCCAACCGGCGGGCGAGAGCGCGAAGTGGCCCCCTTCGGGATCCTTGGAGTCCCGGACAGCCACCTCATCCAGCGGACCCGCCGCAGGGAACCCGACCTCCACGCATTCCTGCTGCGGGTTCCCCGAGAACGACGACTTCCGCCAGTGGAAGTCACTTGTCATCTCTTTTCTCCACCTCCTCGATCAACTCGCCGATCAGCCTGAGCGAATCGTCAGGACTCATCGCCTCACGGCGGAGCTGTTCCGCCGCTTCCTTGTACCCGCGGATGTACTGCTCCGCAGTCAATGTGGAACTACTCGCGTACTGCTCCAGGTAAACCACATCGGCGCCCGGTTCGGCACCCTCGATCAACACGAACCCGCCGTCGCGAAGCGGCGTGTACAGCGCGGCCATCGGAACGATCTGGATCGTGATCTGGGGCAACTGCGCGACTTCGACCAGGAACCGCAGCTGCTCGGTCCACGCCGCGTCGTCGCTCTCGGGGTAGCGCAGCGCATACTCGCCGATGACGAAGGTGGCTTCGACCTTCGATGCGAGCACCTTCTCCCGCCGGCCCATGCGAAAGTCCGCGCCGGACTTGATGTCCTCCTCGGCAGCACCCGTTGCGCGCATCAAAGTTTCCGCGTAGGTGCGAGCTTGAAGCAAGCCCGGAATCCGCTGCGCCTGGGCGGTGAAGATCTGAGATGCCGCCGCTTCGTACTCGCTCAGGACGGCGAGCTGCCGGTTGACCCCGGTGACCCAGTTGGGGTCGGCGGCTTCCAGCCGAATCTGCAGCAGCGCCTCGAGAGCCTCGCCTTCGATGCCGAGGTGCACGCAGATCGCGCCGGTCTCGGCTTCCGACGGGATGAGCAAACCCTGGAAGTAGCGCGACACGTGAGAGCCGTTGCGCCGGATCAGAGTTCCGAGCTGCCGGGTCGAATACCCCTTCGCCCGAGCGGCATTGCGCAGGATCGAACCGAACTCCCGCGATCGCGGCGTGGGCATGTTGCTGGCCATGCAGCAGATCTTAGCGGCTGAGAGTAGTCGGTTATTCACCCGATTGCGGCCCGCGCGGGGGTTGCGCAACCGATGCATGCATCGCATCCTTGCTTTGCTGCATGCAGCGGGTGCGGGCAGCTGATCAGCCGGGGAGGGCTTCATGTACGTGTGGCAACAAGCATCGGGACGGCGGCACGCCAGGCAGGCCGTGCATCGCGGGGTGCTGGATCTCGGCGCGACGTTCACGACGCTGTGCGGCTACCGGCTGGAGGTCGGCGAGGCGGACGTGCACACGCCGGACAAGCCGTGGCTCGATCCGACGTGCGGCGGGTGCGACTACAAGATCCGCAAGGCGCTCGGCATCCCGCCGGCCCCGCGCGGCGACGCGGACCCGCTGGTGCTGGAGGACTATGAGGACCGTCAGCGGCCGAAGGTGAAGTGCTGAGCCATGACCGTTCGCGCCCAGACCCCTGCCGCCACGTCGGGTGGCGGCAGGGCCTCCACGTCCCGGGACACTGGCACGCGTCCGGGGCTGCCGGCCGGTGACCGTCGCGCGCTGCAGGAGCTGGTCGACGCGGCCGACGCGGTGACGTGGGGGCTGTCGCTGAAGATGTCCGGGATCGTGTGGCGGCTCAGGGAAACCACGGTGCCGACGGTCCTGGAGCTCGAACTCGTGCTGGAGCGAGCGGCGCGGCTGCACGACGCGCTCGAGAGGTGCCGGGCGTTCGTCGTCGAGCGGGCCGGCGAACGCCCCTGAACGCTGCGGCTCAATACCGGTCGAGGTCGCGTTCGCAGCGCAGCCGCAGCGTCGTACTCCCCTGCGCGGCCGCCAGCTCCACCGCCGACTTCAGGCGGATCCGGCCTTGTTCGCGCCCGTCGTAGGCGGAGCGCAGGCGCAACACCTCGGGGAGCCACCAGAGGTCGTCGCGGGCCTGGCCGACGACGAGGGCGGCGTCGAGGGCGGCCCGGGCCGGGCCGGGGCGGTCGTGGCGGGCCAGCAGGTCGGCCTGCAGCGCGAGCCAGTAGGGCATGCGGGCGAGCGAGCCCTCGGCCTTGAGGTTGGCGACGCCGCGGCGGATGTCGGCGAGGCCGTCGGCGTCGCCGCGGACCCAGCCGCCCAGGACGAGGCCCCACTCGCGGTAGTAGGCGAAGCCGTAACGGCCGCAGAGCTCGCGCAGCTCGGCCGAGACCTGCTTCACGTCGCCGAGGTCGCCGCGCATCTGGTGGGTGATGCCGGCGTACGCGAGGGCCACGGCGAGGCTGTACGGGTGCGTCTTCGTGCGCGCCAGGCTGACAGCTTCACGGCAGCTGCGGAGCGCTTCGTCCTCGTGCCCCAGCAGCCAGTGCGCGTGCGCGGCCCAGGCCGGGCTGTGCACCTCGGGGCGCGTGCCGATGGGCAGCGAGGGCGCGCCGCGCGTGAGGCGGGCGGCGAGGTCGAAGTGGCGCAGCGCCTCCCCGGGCCGGCCGAGGCTCACCGACGAGCCGGCGAACGCGAAGTGCGCGGAGCCGTTGAGCTCGTCTTTGGTGCGGTCGTCGTCGACGAGTTCGAGGGCGCGTTTCGCCGCTTCGTGCGCGCGGGCGGTGCGGCCTTGCACGAACCTCGACGTCCACAGCCCCACCAAAGCGACGAGCGTGGAATCCTGCTGCCCCAGGCGTTCCGCGAGCACGATCGAGCGTTCGAGGGCGCGTTGGAGGTCGGGGGACGCGTAGCCGAGCCGGGCATTGAGGGGTCCGGAAAGGGCTTCGAGCACCTCCAGCTCACGGCGGTCGGTCTCCGGCCCGGCGGGGGCGCCGGCGAGCAACGACAGGGCTTCGCGCAGCAGCCGGATCGCTTCACCGTGGGCGAAGGTGCCGGACGCGAGCTCGGCGGCCCGGCGGTAGAACTCCACGGCCCGGTCCGGCCGGCCGCCACGGGCGTACTGCTCGGCCAGCTGCGCGGAGACGGAACCGGTGTCGCCGGGGTGCAGCAGTTCGAGACTCTGAGCGAGCCGGCGGTGCAGCAGCCAGCGCCGCGCGCGGGTCACCTGCCGGTAGGCGGCGTCGCGGAGCAGGTCGTGGGAGAAGTCGTAGCCGTCGCGGAACTCGCGCAGGATCCGCAGCCGCCACAGCTCGTCGACGGCGCGCACCACGGCTTCGGCGTCGAGGTCGCTGGCCTCGGTGAGCAGGTCGAGCGAGAAATCCCGGCCGACGGCGGCCGCCAGACCCGCGATCTCGCGGGCGTCGGGAGTCGGTTGCCGCAGGCGTTCGGTGAGCACGGCGTCGAGATCTCCGGGCGGGCCGCCGGAGCGCAGCGCCTCCACCACCGACAGCGGGAAGCCGCCGGTCGCGGCGTGCAGGAGGGTGAGCTCGTCGCCCGAAGGCAGGAGACCGGAGACGGACTCGGCCAGCCGCGCGGTGTCGTCGAGGTCCAGTGGGCTGAGATCCACTTCGGACAGCCGGCCGGTGGCGCGCAGGCGTTCCGTCCAGCCGGCGAGGGTGCCGTCGCCGGGATCCGACCGCTGAGTGGCGGCGAGCAGCAGCGGTGCGCGGGGTTCGAGGCCGAGGCAGAAGAGCAGGAACGCCAGGGTTTCCTGATCGCACCACTGCGCGTTGTCGAGCACGAGCAACGTCGGCCGGCCGGCGCCGGTGAGGGCGCGGGCGAGCCCTTCGAAGAAGCGGTGCCGCTGCCACGCGTCGGCCACCGCGCGCACCACGGGCGCCGGTCCGCCTTCCTTGCCGCTGTCCTTGCCGGCCGGCACGAGCCGGTCCACTTCGGCGCGCCAGACGGGCGCGAGTGTCGCCAACGACGGCTGCAGCACGGGGTTGCGCAGCCAGTCCGCCACCGGCGCCAGCGCGAGCCGGCCCGACGTCCCGAAGCACTGCGTCCCCGCCACCACCGCACCCTGGCTGCGCGCGAGCCGGGCCAGCTCGACCACCAGCCGGGTCTTGCCGACACCGGCGTCGCCCCGCACGAGCGCCACCGACGGCTGGCCGCGCGCGGCTTGCTGCCACCGTTCCCGCAGCCGCGTGAACTCGCGGGTGCGGCCGACGAGCCGGGATTCGCGGCTGGGCACGGCGTCGGCCAGCAGCCGCCGCAACGCCGCTTGCGTGGCGCGGTCGGGCGCCACGCCCAGCTCGCGTTCGAGCACCGCCGCGCACTGGTGGTAGGTGCTCACGGCCCCAGCGCGGTCGCCGAGGTCGGCCTGCAGCTCCATGAGCGTGCGGTAGCCCAGCTCTTCCAGCGGCCGCAGGCGGATCCGGCGGCGGGCGGTTTCCGCGGCGCCCGCGAGGTCGCCCAGGCGGCACTGGGCGTCGCCGAGCAGGTCGCACAGGGCCACACATTGCTGTTCGAGCTCGTTGCGGGGTTCGAAGAGCCATTCGTCGGCCAGGCCGGGCATCAGCTCGCCGCGGTACTCGGCCAGCGCGGCGCCGGCGTGGGCGCGGACTTCCTCGTCTTCGCCGGCGGCCAGGGCCGCGCGGCGTTCGGCGTCGAACACGCGCACGTCGACGCGGCAACGGGGAGTGTCCTGCCAGGACAGATCGGTCGCGGTCGCGAGCAGCGCCGAGTCCGCGCCGAGGACCTGGCGCAGGTGGTGCAGCTCGCGGCGCAGGTTCGTGCGGGCCTGCGCGTCGGAGGAATCGGGCCAGAACAGCGACGCGATCCGCTGCCTCGGCTGCGGCAGCCCCGCGTGCGTCACGAGGTAGCCGACGAGCGCGATCGCCCGCGGCGACCGGGTCACCGCCGGCCCGGTCGCACCGTGGGTGACCGACTGCTCGCCCAGCAGCGACACGTAGAGCATCCCGGGG
Source organism: Amycolatopsis sp. NPDC001319 (assembly GCF_042896185.1). Taxonomy (NCBI): domain Bacteria; kingdom Bacillati; phylum Actinomycetota; class Actinomycetes; order Pseudonocardiales; family Pseudonocardiaceae; genus Amycolatopsis; species Amycolatopsis sp. NPDC001319. The sequence continues at coordinate 111,286 of NZ_JBIAWY010000022.1, forward strand.
TGCCTCCTGTCCAGGCACGGTAGTCGGGCCGTGGGCGCACAGGACGGCTCCGCCGCCGGGCCGGCTCGCGGGCGCGCGATGAGCGCCGTGGAGAAGTTCTTGCACTAGGCCAAAAAGATCGCCGGGAACGCCTGCGTTCCCGGCAAAAAACTCGTCACCGAACGGACCCCTCGGCGCACCCGAACGCTGCGCGAACGCCCCGTCCCTAGCTTCGGTGGGGCAGGCAGCCCGACCGGGAGGCCGTTCCACATCAGGGAGAAATCGCATGACCACCATCACCGCACCGTTCCCCGAGCTGGCACTGGCGCTGAGGGGCGAGCTCGTGACGCGCGGCGACGACGGCTACGACCAGGCGCGCGCCGTCTACAACGGGATGATCGACAAGCACCCGGCCGCCATCGCCCGGTGTGCGGACACCGCGGACGTCGTCACGTGTGTGAATTTCGCGCGGGAGAACCGGATCGACCTCGCCGTGCGCGGCGGCGGGCACAACGCCGGCGGGCTGGGCATCGCCGACGACGCGTTGGTGGTCGACCTTTCGGCGATGCGCAGCACGACCGTGGACCCCGAGACGCACACCGTGCGCGTCGACGCCGGGTGCACCTGGGGCGACGTCGACCACGCGACCGTGGGCTTCGGCATGGCCACGCCGTCGGGGATCATCTCCTCCACCGGCGTCGGCGGGCTGACCCTCGGCGGCGGGATCGGCTACCTGGCCCGGCGCTTCGGGCTGACGGTCGACAACCTGCTCTCCGCGGACGTCGTCCTCGCCGACGGCAGTTTCGTGCACGCCAGCGAGAAGTCGAACCCGGACCTGTTCTGGGCCCTGCGCGGGGGCGGCGGGAACTTCGGCGTGGTCACGTCGTTCACCTTCCGCTGCCACGACATCGGCGACCACGGCACGATCATCGGCGGCCCGGTGCTCTACGCACTGGAGGACACCGAAGACGTGCTGCGCTGGTACCGCGAGCTGCTGCCTTCGCTGCCCGAAGAGCTCAGCGGCTGGTTCGGGCTGATCACCATCCCGCCGGCACCGCCGTTCCCGGAGGAGCTGTGGAACCGCAAGGCGTGCGCCATCGTCTGGTGCTACACCGGTGACCACGCGAGGGCCGACGAGGTCTTCGAGCCGGTGCGCTCGTTCGGGTCACCGCTGGTGGTGGGTCTGCAGCCGATGCCGTTCACGGCGCTGCAGAGCGCGTTCGACGGGCTCTACCCGCCGGGTCTGCAGTGGTACTGGCGCGCCGACGTCACCACGGAGATCTCCGACGACGCGATTGCCATCCACCGCCGCTTCGGCGAGATGCTGCCGACGATGCACTCCAGCATGCACATGTACCCGATCGACGGTGCCGCCGCCCGGGTCGCCGCCGACGCCACGGCGTTCCCCTACCGCGACGGTGGCTGGTCCGGTGTGATCGTGGGCGTGGACCCCTCGCCCGACAACCGGGAGAAGATCACCCGCTGGACGAAGGACTACTGGACCGAGCTGCACCCGACCTCGGCCGGCGGCGCCTACGTGAACTTCATGATGGAGGAGGGTGACGACCGCGTGCGGGCCGCCTACCGCGACAACTACGCGCGGCTGGCGCAGGTCAAGAACCGGTACGACCCGCAGAACCTGTTCCACATCAACCAGAACATCCGGCCGTCCGGTTCGTGAGCGGCCCGGCCGGGTGGCTGCGGCGCAGCGGTCGGGGCCGCACCGCAGCACACCGCGGTCAGGAACGGAGGGAGCCACGACGGCGCTGGAAGTCGGTGACGGCGTCCAGCCCGGCGTGGAGTTCCTGACGCAGCAAGGCGAGCTGCTGGGTGGAGACGTCCTCCCCCAGCAGCTCGCTCGTCCGGCCCCTTTCCAGCTCCGCCAGCGCTTCCCACGGCGTCGGGGCGAGCTCGCCGACGACCGTGCCCGGGTCCGGGGGTGTCAGACCGTCGGCCACGCCCGCGCAGCCGGCCGCCACCAGGGCGGCCACGACGAGGTGCGGCTGGGCGTCGGCGCCGGCGAAACGGAACTCCAGCCGGGGCGACGCTGAGGTGCCGCAGAGCCGGACGGCGGCGGTGCGATCGTCCGGGCCCCAGCGCAGCACGCGCGGGGAGAACGACGCCGTGCGCAGGCGGACGTAGCTGTTCCACGTCGGCGCCCACACGGCGGTGAGCGCCCGCGCGTCGCGCAGCACGCCCGCGAGGAAGGCGCTGAGGCCAAAGGGAAAACCCGCGGGACCGTCCGGAGTGGACAGTGACAGGTGGACGTGGCACGAGTTGCCCTGGCCGGTCTCCGGCGCGGCGAGGTAGTCGGCGCTCGCGCCGTGCCGGCTCGCGACGCGGCGGGTGAGCAGCTGGAGCAGCAGGGCGTCGTCGCACGCGGTGAGCGCGTCGCGGTGGCGCAGCACCACTTCGTACTGGCCGGGGTGGCATTCGGCCCGGGCGGACTCCACGCCCAGGGCCGAGGCGGCCGAGCGCAGGTCGGCCAGGAGCGGGGCCAGGCGTTCGGTGCCGCCGACCGCGTAGTCGACGCCGTGGCCGGTCAGCGGGGCGCCGGAGCCGTCGCGGAACACGACCTCGTGCTCGATCCCGATGGACGGCACCAGACCGAACTCCTCGAGCGCGGCCAGCTGCGTCCGCAGCACCGTGCGCGGCGCGAGGCCCGCCGGCTCACCCGAGGGCAGCTCGGCGTCGCACACCACGGCCCAGGTGCGCTCCCCCAGTGGCACGGCCGTCGCGGCGTCCGCGCGCATGCGCAGGTCGCCGAAGCCGCCGAGGTAGGCGCTCAGGGAACCGGCGTCCGGCAACGGTTCCCGCTCCGGCGTCCAGGCGAAGACGTAGCTGCACACGCCGTAGCCGTCGTCGAGCACCGACGCGGCGAACGGCGCCTCCACCTCCACCGCGGCGAACCGCGCGTGCGGGTCGGGCACGAGCAGCACCAGGCGCGTGCCCTCCTCGGCGAGCACGTGCCGCAGCACGGCCGCCGCGGCGGAGCCCGCCTCCGCGCGCACGGTGAGCGAGCGCGCGCCGGCGGGCCGGTCGAACGGCGTCACCACGCGCCGTCCGGGTCGGGCGCGTGCAAGGGGTTCGGCACCCGGCCCCAGCGGACGTCGAACTCGTCGTCGCGCTCCACCTTGTCGAAGCCCTGCCCGGCGAAGTGCTCGCGGTTGAGCGTGACGCGCTCCACGTCGGGCGCGAACAGCCGGCACGCGTCGAAGCGCTCGGCGACGTCGGGGTTCTCGTCGCGGTAGCGGCCGACGACCTCGCGCACCAGGGCCCAGAAGTCGCCGCGGGCCAGGCCGAGGTCGTCGAGCAGCACCTCGGCCCAGAACCGCAGCTGGCCGGAGAACACTGAACTGAACAGCGACTGCGCGAGCAGGTGGGCGGGCCAGCGCAGCATGTCGGCGTCGGCCTCGGGCGGGAGGTCGGCGTAACAAGGCAGTTCCTCGTCCATCAGGTCCACGCCCTGCGCGAAGTCCTTGATGGCCACGCGCACGGGCCGGCTGTCGGCGTCGACGACGAGGATGAGGTTCTGGCCGTGGGGGCAGAACCCGACGCCGTAACGCAGCAGCCACTGCAGCAGCGGCGTGAGCAGCAGGTCGAACAGCCACGACAGCCACACCTCGGCGCCGTCGCCGGCCTGCGTGATGAGCCGCGTGAGCACGGCTTCGCCCGAAGCGTCGCGGTAAGGCAAGGCGGCGAAGGAGATCGCGCGTTCGCCCTCGGCCAGCGTCGCGACGAGCGGCTCGCGCCACAGCGCGCCGAGGGTTTCGTGGAAGCGGTAGGGCAGCTCTTCGAGCGCGCCGAACAACGGGTGACGCACGGACACGCTCGCCACCTCGCCCAGCAGCGCGAAGCGGTACTTCTCCGACAGCAGCGGGTCGGCCGCGTCGACGCGGCGCAGCCACTCGGTGACCGACGGCCCGGCCAGCGTCGCCGCGGAGTTCAGACCGCGGTAGACCAGCGTGTTGCGCACGGAGACGGCGGTTTTCACGTCGTGGCGATCGGGGCGGCTGCGGTTGGCGAGCGTGCGCACCGTCTGGTGGGGCCGGTAGGCGTCGGCGCTCTCCCCCAGCTCGATCATCCGGCCGGTCGCGAGTTCGGCGGAGTACAGCGTGCCGAGGATCTCGTCGGCCTGCCACGGGTGCACGGGCACCCACACGTAGTCGGCCGGGTCGCCGACGACGGCGACGCGCGCGGTGAACTCCTCGCGCTGGGCGTCGTCCAGCTCCTGATGGAGCAGGGTTTCGGCGTCGAGCTCCGCGACGGAACGGAACTGCGCCAGGTCGCGGTGCACGGCATACCAGCGCAGGCGGACGTCCTCGCCCGCCTCCGGCGCGTAGCGGGCGCGGTCCGGAGCCGAGAAGCCGACGCGGCCCTTGTTCAGCACGAGCCGCGGGTGGCCGGTGAGGTGGCCGTCGGCGAGGTTGTAGTCCATCGTGGACAGTTCGGCGGCGGTCGGGGCGCGGCGCAGGCGGGCGGCCTCGTTGGTGACGGTGGCGGTGAGCTCCGCCAGCACGTCGGCCAGGCGCAACCCGGTGAGGCCCAGCGTTTCCCGGGCGTCGACGACCAGGGTGCGCGGGTCGTCGGCCTGAGTCTCGGCTCCGTCGGCGAGCCGGACGGCGCTGCCCGGCAGGACGGTCCACGACTCGAACGCGCCGCGGCGGGCCTCGAAGCGGTACGAGACGCCGCCGGGGAGGTCGAGCAACCAGGTGCGGTGGCCGTCGCGGGTCGGTTCGCCGGGGTTCGGGCGCAGCATCGCCTCGTAGGACAGCTCGCCGAGCATCTTGTGCGTGACGAGCGAGCCCGCGGCCCGCCAGGCGGCGGCGTCGGTCAGGGTCACTGCTCCTCCGTGGGTTCTGATCCGGTGTTCAGGCCGAACGTGGTGAAGGCGGTGCGCTCGGGCAGGTCGTAGACCGGCTTGCCGCACACCGCGTTGAGGATCGCCGCGGCACGCCAGGCGCCGAGGCCGAGGTCGGGTGCGCCGGGGCCGTGGGTGTGGCGCTCGGCGTTCTGCACGAACACCGAACCGGTGACGCCGTCGCCCAGCTCCAGCCGGTGGTCCGCGCCCACGACGAGCCGGCCGTGGCCGTCGCGGCGCACGGCCAGCTCCCGCAGCAAGGGCGCGGTCGGCGTTTCGGCGTAACCGGTCGCGGAGACCACGGCGTGCGTGCGGTGCGTGGCGGTGCTCCCCTGCTCGGCGTGCCGCAGGCCCAGCTCGATCCCGCCGTCGCCGGCCGTGGCCGAGACGACCTCGACGCCGGGCGTGAGCGCCGCGCCGGGCCAGCCGCCGCCGATGCTGCGACGGTAGAGCGCGTCGTGGATCGCGGCGATGGTCTCCGTGTCGATCCCCTTGTACAGCTGCCACTGCGACGGCAGCAGCCGGTCGCGTACCGCCTCGGGCAGGCCGTGGAAGTAGGTCGTGTAGTCCGGGGTGAACTGCTCCAGGCCCAGCTTCGAGTACTCCATCGGCGCGAACGCGGGTGTGCGGGCGAGCCAGCGCAGACCGTCCACAGTGGAGCGTGAGCACAGGAGGTCGAGGAACACCTCGGCCCCCGACTGCCCGGAACCGACCACGGTCACCGTCTCCGCGGCCAGCAGCTCGGCGCGGTGGGTGAGGTAGTCGGCCGAGTGCAGGGCGAGCACGCCCGGGGCCGCGACGAGGTCGCGTAGCGGTTCGGGCACACTCGGCCGCGTGCCGACGCCGAGCACCACCGACGACGCCAGGACCGGTTCGGTGCCCGGCACGGTCAGCTCGAACGCCTCCTCCGCGGCCGCCCAGCGCAGGCCCGTGACCTCGTGGCCGAAGCGGCACGCCGGCAGACGGGCGGCGGCCCAGCGGCCGTAGTCGTCGTACTCCGCGCGCGGCAGGTGGAAGCGCTCGGCGAAGTAGAACGGCAGCAGGCGGCCGCGTTCGCGCAGGTAGTTGAGGAACGAGTGCCGGCTCGTCGGATCGACTAGCGACACCAGGTCGGCGAGGAACGGGACCTGCAGCGTCGCGCCGTCGACCAGGAGCCCGGGGTGCCAGCGGAACTCCGGGCGCGCGTCGAAGAGCACCACGTCGAGCTGGTCGAGCGGGTCGGCCAGCGCGGCGAGCGACAGGTTGAACGGCCCGATCCCCACGCCCGCGAGGTCGAAGCGCCTCACGAGGCGACCGGGCTCTGCGGTGCGGTCACGCTGCGCTCGGCTTCTGCTGTGGCGACGACCCGGTCGAGCAGCTCCACGTAGTCCGCGGCCGTGGCGTGCGGGTGCAGCAGGGTGAGCTTGAGCCACAGCTGCGGGGCGCCGTCGGGGCCGGTCGGCAGGGCGCCGCGGCCGATCACGGCGGTGCCGGCTTCCAGCAGCGTGCGGCGGACGCGGGCGACGAGGTCGTCGTCGGCGCCGCGCGGGCGGAAGACGACGGTGGACAGCTCCGGTTTGCCCCAGGACTGCAGGGCGGGGTGGCGTTCCACCAGCTCGTTGACCTCGGTCGCGGTGGAGCAGCAGCGTTCGACGAGGGCGCCGAGGCCTTCGGTGCCGAGCGCGCGGACGGTGACGGCCATGCGGAAGGCGTCGGGACGGCGGGAGGTCCGGATGGAGCGGCCGAGGAGGTCGGGGAGGCCGGCTTCGGTGTCGTCGTCGGCGTTGAGGTACTCGGCGCGGACGGTCAGCGCGGAGAGGTCGGCGGCGTTTCGCGCGGCGAAGAGGCCGGCGGCGACGGGTTGCCAGCCGAACTTGTGCATGTCGAGGGCGACGGAGTCGGCGAGTTCGAGGCCGGCGACGCGGGGGGCCAGGGTTTCGCTGCAGAGGAGCAGGCCGCCGTAGGCCGCGTCGACGTGGAGGCGGGCGCCGGAGAGGTGGCAGATGCGGGCGATCTCCTCGAGGGGATCGATTCGGCCGGTGTTGGTGGTGCCGGCGGTGGCGATGACCACTGCCTCTGCGCCCAGTGGCTTGAGGGCTTCGGCCAGGGCTTCGGGGATCATGCGGTCGTCTTGGCAGGGGACGACGACCGGGGCCGGGAGGCCGAGGAGCCAGGCCGCGCGGGAGACGCTGTGGTGGGAGTTGGAGCCGCAGACCGGGTGGACGGTTCCTGGCGTGGTTTCCCGGGCCAGGAGGAGGCCGAGGAGGTTGGATTCGGTGCCGCCGGAGGTGACCACGGCGTCGGCGGTGGGGGTGGCCGGGAAGCAGAGGTGGGCGATGCCGCTGAGGAACTCTGCTTCGAGTTCGCTGGCCATGGGGGCTTGGTCCCAGGAGTCCATGGAGGGGTTCATCGCCGCGGCCACCACGTCGGCGGCGACGGAGACGGCCAGCGGGGGGCAGTGGAGGTGGGCGGCGCAAGCCGGGTCTGCTGGGTCGGCTGTGCCTTCTGCGAGGAGGGTCGCGTAGTGGTGGAGGGCTTGTTCGGCGCCGATCCCGGTTTTGGGGAGGTGCTGGGTGCCGCCGGCTGCGGCGAGGGAGGCGGCTACGGAAGCGGGGCCGCCGGACGGGATGGGGCCGTTGCGTTCGGTGATGCCTGCGGCCATGCCCCGGAGGGCGACGGGGATGAGGTCGGTGAGGTGTGTTGCACCGTCGCGGCCGCCGGCCAGCCAGGTCGCTGAATCTCCACCCATGGAGCCGCCTTTCTTAGGGTAACCTTGCCTACCCTATGCAACTGTACGGATACCCACCGCTAGAGGACGGAGGGGGTCCTCTGTGTTCAGGATGGTGGGGTGGGTGGGGTTGTTGCGTCGGCCGTTCGGGGGGCTCGGCGCGCGGAGCGCACCATTGCGGCCGGGATGGTGGGGGTGGGCACCCCGATTTTTGATTGTCACGACGGTGGAGATCGGTTTGTCAACGGCGGGAAAGCGTGCCTTGACAAACCGATCTCCACCGTGTTGGGGAAAAGAATCGGGGCCGGGAGGGGGAAGGGTGCAGGGAGGGGTCGGTGGATCGTGGGTTGTGTTGCCGGGTGGGTGATGGGTGGAGGCAAGCGCACGCGACGGTGGGTGGATGGCGAGGTGCGTTGGCGGGTGGGGGTTGGGTGGGGCCAAAGCGCCCCAATGAGGTTTTCTCAGTAGGGCGAGGTGGGGGTGCGTGTTGCCGTGAGGTGAGGCGTGGGGCCGCTGGTAGGACTGGATTTGCGAAGATCGAATCCT
>NZ_JBIAWY010000023.1:0-89432 GCF_042896185.1 Amycolatopsis sp. NPDC001319
CACTGCCACAAGGAAGGCAGCGCCAGGCAGGTGCGTCGCGGCGTTGGGGATCTCAGACCACGCCTCTGGCGCTGGGACGGCCTCGCTCAGCTCCACACACCAGGCATCGTCCGGCAAGGCGTAGTGGAACTGGATGGCGTAGTGACGACCGGCATGAACACGCACCTGTGGCATGTCCGCAGACTGTCACAGCCCCGCGTCGGAGTCCCGCGAGTATCCCGCTCAGCACCTGGCGCGGGCGCCAGCCAGCCTTTTGCGGGACAGCCCTTAGTTCGCCAACCTCCTTTCCGCGTACTGAGCTACAGCCATCAGGCCCTCTTCGTCGAACTCAACAAATACACTCGACCCTGAAATACTCCACCAATACTCACCGGAAACGAACGACTCAGACCTCACCGTCACTTCACCACCAACTTCAGCCCCATCCACAAATTCCGTCCGAGTAAAATTCTGCACCGTCTCCCTCGCTCCGCGCGGACCAGGAAGAACCAGGTCCGATCCGGACGGCTCCAGGGCGAGATACCAGAGAACTCCGTGTTTCGAAAATCCCAGTTGAAGATCCCCGTAGGCATGCATGGCCGGGAGAGATCCCGTAGTCGCGTCGGGATCTCCCGCCTCTTCCCACACTGCAGCTATCAGCGTCCCTGCCGTGTAGCTACCAAGTCTTCCACTCTTGAAGAATTCCACCACGTGAGTTCGATTCACTCTTCAAGCGTAATGCGGTCCGCCCTCGCCTCGCCTCTCAGATACTGCCGACCAATCCTCCGTCGCACCGAACGACGGTGCCGGTGATGTACGACGCTGGCGTCCCGGCGAGGAACGCCACCGTGGCGCCGAATTCTTCAGGACGGCCGTATCGCCGTGTGGGGATGCTTGATTCGGAGGCCGTGCGGACTTCTTCCGGTGTTCGGCCGGTGCGGTCCGCGGCGCGCCGGTCGAGGTCCGCGACCCGGTCGGTCGCGATCCGGCCCGGGACGACCATGTTCACGGTGACGCCGTCGGCCGCGACTTCGCCCGCCAGTGTCTTCAGGTAGGCGGCCAGAGCGGCCCGGCCGGTGTTGGACGCGGCGAGGTTCGGCAGAGGAGCGACGACGCCGCTGGAACCGATGGCCACGACACGCCCCCAGCCGCGCGTCCGCATGCCGGGGAGGGTCAGGCCCACCAGTCGCACGTGGCCGAGCAGCAGCGAGTCGACTGCGGACGCGGCGGCTGAGGGGTCGAGTGCCGCCGCCGTGCCCGGAGCGGGTCCGGGACCGTTCAGCACGAGGATGTCGATCGGGCCGGCCGCCGCCGTCGCGGCCGCGACCAGGTGGTCGGCCGCGCCGCTCTCGAGCATGTCCACCTCGACCCATGACGCGTGGGGAAGTTCGGCGGCGATGGCGTTGGCGACCTCAGCGCGCCGACCGCTGACGACGACGTGCGCACCCTCCGCCGCCAGCGCCCTGGCGCTCGCCAGGCCGAGGCCCGCAGTCGAGGCGCACACCAAGGCGACACGGCCGTCGATACCGAGTTCCATTTCGCTCCTGCCGGGTCCACCGGATGCCGGTGTCGCTTGACGTTGCCTGATGGGACGGTGCTGGACAGCTACAAAAGACGACTGAGCAGAACGCTGCCTTCCCAAGGCCGCGCATCCGTCGGGCAGCCGACACCCGCGGGCAAACCCGCCGACCGGGGTCAGCGGGCCGGGCTTCGGACCGAGACCCCGCCGTCCACCGGCAGCATCACCCCGGTGATGTAGCGGGATTCGTCCGACGCCAGGAACACCGCGGCGGCGGCCACGTCCCAAGCACTGCCCTCGATCTCCAGTAACGACGCCAGGCGCCGCCGCTCGCGAAGGTCGTCGGCCATGCCGTCCGCGGTGACCATCGGGGTGTAGATCGGGCCGGGTGAGATGCAGTTGACCCGGATGTGCTGCGGGCCGTGGTCGACCGCCATCGCCTGGGACAGCGCGATCACCGCGCCCTTGGCCGTGGTGTAGGGCGTGATGCCGCGCGGACGGAAGGCGGCGATCGAGGAGATGTTGACGATCGAGCCGCCGCCGGCCTCGGCCATCGCCGGAACCACCGCTTTGCTCATGGTCACGGTGGTCATGATGTTCATGCGCAGCGCGTGGTCCCAGTCCTCCTCCGCGGCGCTGAGGATCGTTCCCCGGCCGCGGCCGCCGACGTTGTTGTCCAGCACGTCCACCCGGCCCCAGGTCTTCAGCACCCGGGCGACGAGCCCGGCGCAGTCCGTGGCGGAGGTGGCGTCGGCATCGATCGCGAGCGCCGTGCCGCCCTCCTTCTCGATGAGCTTGGCCGTGTGCTCGGCCGCGCCGAGGTCCAGGTCGACCACGGCGACCCGCGCGCCCTCGCGGGCGAACGCGATCGCGGCGGCCTGCCCCGTGCCGACGCCGCCCTCGCGCGATCCGCCGCCGCTGACGATGGCCACCTTGCCGTCGAGTCGTGGTTTGCCCGTCACGATGCCTCCTTGATCACGCGGATCGGTGTGCCGTCGGCCCAGGCCCGGATGTCCTCGACCGCGTCACCGTAGAAAGTGCGATAGCCCTGCTCGCTGACGTAGCCCATGTGCGGGGAGAGCAGCGTGCGGGGGGCGCTGCGCAGCCAGTGGCCGGCCGGCAGCGGCTCGGTGTCGAACACGTCCAGCGCGGCGCCGCGGATCCAGCCCTCCGTCAGGGCCCGCCGCAGCGCGTCCTGGTCGACCAGTGCGGCTCGGGCGCTGTTGACCAGATAGGCGTCCCGGCGCATGGCCCGCAACTCGGGCTCCCCCACCACCCCGCGGCTGCGCTCGGACAGCACCAGGTGCAGCGAGACGATGTCCGACGTCTCGAACAGCTCCTGTTTGGACACCGCGGTCACCCCGGCCTCGGCCGCCCGTTCTGCCGTGAGGTTGGCGCTCCACGCCTGCACGTCCATCCCGAAGGCCAGCGCGATGGCGGCCACGGCCGAGCCCTGTCGTCCCAGCCCGACCACGCCCAGCGTCCGGCCGGCCAGATCACCTCCCACGCTGTCCTGCCAGCCGCCCGAGCGCACGTGCCGGTCGTCGCGCAGCACCGGCCGCACGAGGCCGAGGATCAGCGCCCAGGTCAGCTCGGTGGTGCTGCGGATCCAGGCCCTGGTCCCGCACAGCGGGATGCCCCGCTCGGCCAGCGCCGCACCGTCGATCGAGGCGTTGCGCATGCCCGTGGTCACCACGAGCCGCAGCGCCGGCAGCCGGTCCAGCAGTGCGCGGCCGATCGGTGTGCGTTCTCGCATGCACACCAGCACATCCCGGTCGGCGACCCGGTCCACCAGGTCGTCACCGGTCAGGTGCTCGTGGACGAAGTCGACCTCGGCGCCGAGCGAGTCCCACGCCCCGTGCGCCGCGGCCGCGTCCTGGTAGTCGTCGAGGACCGCGATCTTCATGCCGCCGCCTTCGTCAGGTGCGACGTGGCGAAGGCGACGATCTCGCGGTTGAACTCGTCCGTCACCTCGATCTGCGGAAAGTGCCCGCAGTCTTCGAAGATGCGCAGCTGGGAACCGGGGATCGCGGCGTGGATACCCTCGCCTTCGGTCACGTCGCCCATCGGGTTGTGGCGCCCCCAATAGACGCGGGTCGGCGCCGTGATGCGGCCCATCCGGTCGGGCCGCAGCAGATTGCGCTGCCGCACCTCCATGTCTTGCAGCCGCAAAAGATTGGGCAGGTTCGCGACGAACGCCGGATCGTGGTAAATGCCGTAGCGCACGTCGACCAGGTCCTCGTCGACCGACTCCGGATCGTGCAGCAGACCGGTGATCCGGCTGCGCGTCCGGTCGCGATCCGGGCTGGTGACCGCTCCGCTGGTGGTTTCCCGGACGCGCTGCATCACGGCCGGCACCGCGCGGGTGCCGCCGGAGGTCACCATCTGCAGGCTGGCCACGCGGTCGTGGTGCTCGGAAGCCAGCCACGCCGCGACCCAGCCGCCCAGCGCTTCGCCCACCAGGTGAACCCGATCGATGCCGGCGGCGTCGAGGTAGGCGACGGTGTGCGCCACGTAGTCGGGAATCTCCAGGCCCCGATCCGGCTTGCCGCTGAAGCCGTGCCCGACCATGTCGATCGCGTGCACCCGGAATCCCGCGCGAGCCAACGGATGCAGGTTGCGCGACCACACCTCGAGGTGGCTGCTGGTGCCGTGCAGCAGCAACATCGCCTCACCGTCGCCGGCCTGCAGCGACCGGGTCGAAATCCCTGCGGCATCGACGAATTCCAGGCAGTACGGTTCGCGGGACAGATCCGCCCAGATGCTCACCGGACGGGCTTCGCGGCCGGCACACCCGCCGCCGGGGCGGGCGTGTTGATCGCCAGGTGCAGGGTGTCCGAACCGTCGTCGTCATTCCAGTTGCGGTGCGGCACTCCCTTCGGGAAGCGCACCAGGCTCCCGGCCGGTGCCTGGAACACCAAGCCGTCGACCTCGACGTTCATCTCGCCCGAGAGGACGTAGAAGACCTGCTCGAAGTCGTGGGTGTGCAGCCCCTCGGGGGATCCCTGGCCCGACGGCGTCCGGATCAGGGACACCGCGACCGCGTCGGCACCCGAGGCTCGGTTGAGCAGCTTCTGGGAGTACCGCTGGTCGTCGGCCAATGCGTCGAAGGCCGCCTGATCGGTGCGACGCAGGTAGGGGTTGTCGGTCTGGGTCATGACACTCCTGTGGTTCGGGCCGGTCACGCGACACCGGCGGCGGACGTGGCGGAAAGGCTGCGGCCGGCGAGGTGGGAGCCGGTCAGCCACTCGTGTACTTCGCCGGGGGAACACCCGAACTCCTGCTGCAGCAGCAGGTTCGCGGTGCTGCGCAGGTGGGCGGCCATCGCGGCCGCGGCCACCGCCGGGTCCCCGGTCTCGATCGCTTGCAGGATCTGGGCGTGCTCCTCGACGATGGCCGGCGCCGGGCGGGACGCGCCGGCTGTGCACAGCCCGCGGGTGTAGACCACATCGCGCAAGGTGCCGACGAACTGCGTGAGCCGGCCGTTTCCGGCGATCTCCAGCACGGCCTCGTGGAACGCGCGGTCGAACTGCATCAGCCGGCTCGAGTCCTCGTCCTCGGCGGCGGCCCGGACCGAGGCGTGCAGGTCGCGCACCCGCTCCCGGTCACCGGCCGTCATCCGGACGGCCGCGTCCGCGCAAGCCGGCACTTCGAGCGCGATCCGCAGCTCGAAGACCTCTTCGATGTCACGTCGCCGGGAGTGCAGCACCCGCACGCCGCGGTTGCGCTCGAACCGCACCATGCTCTGCGCGGCCAAGGCCAGCAGCGCCTCGCGGACCGGCGTGCGCGACACCTGGAGCATGTCGGCCAGCTGGCGCGCCGAGTAGAGCCGTCCTGGTTCGAGCTCTCCGGACAGGATCGCCTGCCGCAGGCTCTCGTAGGTCTGCTCGGTCAGCGACAGTCCGCCGTCGACGGAGTTCACGCGTGCCGGTCCCAGGGCACGGACGCCCCTTCGGGCAACGGCACGTCGAACGCGTTGAGCACGAACGAGCAGAGGCAGTAGTAGCCGGCCAACGCGGTGAGCTCGACCAGCGCCCGCTCCCCCAGCGCCGCCAGCGCCTCGGAGTAGAGCTCGTCAGCCACCCGGCCTTCGCGCACGAGCCCGTCGGCGTAGCGCCACACCAGCTTGTCCACTCCGTCGAGCTCGGGTTCGTCGCCCGCGGCGACGGCCTCGATCGCTCGTTGCGGGATACCGGCGGCGCGGGCGTACTCGTCGTGCCGCAACCAGGCGTACCGGGCCTGCCAGCGGCCGGCGACCGTGCAGATCACCAGCTCGCGGTGGGCCTGCGACAGGTCGCTGCCGAACCGCAGCAGGTCCCCGAGCCGGGCCACCGCCCGTCCCACGTCGGGCGAGCGAAGCAGGACGTCGAACGGTCCGGTGAGGAATCCCTCGGGACGCACGGCCTTGGCGCCCCGGCCGCCGGCGCTCAGCTCCGCCCACATCAGGCGCTGCTCGTCCGTCAGGTCGTCCGGGTACAGCTGCGGCAGCCGGACCCCGTGGTTCGTGGGCTCGCTCATGGTCAGTTGAACACCGCGGCTGCGGCGTCGGCCGAGGCCTTCTCCTCCGCGGCCTCGGCCGGGTTGGGCTGGCGGCCGACCTGCACGCTCTGACCGCCGTCCACCGGGAGCTGCACCCCGGTGACGAAGTTCGATTCGTCGGAGGCCAGGAAGACCGCGGCCCAGGCGATGTCCCACGCGGTGCCCATCTTGTGCCGCAGCGGCACGTCCTTGTCGCGCATGGCCACGACCTCTTCGTAGGAGAGACCGAACTTCTTGACCCGGTTCTCGATCGCCATCGGCGTCTCGACCAGTCCGGGGAGGATCACGTTGGCCCGCACGCCGTAGGTCGCGTTGCGGATCGCGACGTGCCTGGTCAGCTCGACCACGGCGGCCTTGGAGGTCTTGTAGCCCACGTAGGGGTAGTTGTTGAACGCGCCGACCGAGGAGATGTTGATGATCGAGCCCGATCCCTGGCGGCGCATGACCGGCAGGGTGTGCTTGATGGTCAGCACCATGCCGCGCAGGTTCACCGCGATGATCCGGTCGAAGGACTCGACGCTGATCGAGGTGATGGGGGCGTCGTTGCCGGTGATGCTGATCCCGACGTTGTTGTGCAGGATGTCGATCTTTCCCCATTCGCGGTAGCAGGACCGCACCGCGTCGATCACCGAGTCCTCCTCGGTCACGTCCGCGGTGAACGCGATCGCGGTGCCGCCCTCGGCCTCGATCTCTTTGACGGTCTGCGCCGCGGCTTCCGGGTCGATGTCCACGCAGAAGACCTTCGCGCCCTCCCGGGCGAACTGGAGCGCGACGGCTTTGCCGTTGCCCGGGGTACGGCCTGCGGTCTGACCGCCGCCGATGAGAAGGGCGACTTTATCCTCGAGACGCATGGACGGGTGCTCCTTGGTGTCGTGAGTTGACTGTTCGGGATGTCGTTGCGCGGCAGGCGGTTCAGCCCATCAACGGCGTGCGCAGGTCGAGAAAGCTCTGTTCCGTGGACACGTCGACCACGACCAGCGCGGGCCCGTCGGCCTTGACCGCCTCGCTCAGTGCCGGGCCCAGCGCGGCCGGGTCTTCGACGTGGAAGGACGCCATCCCCGCCGCGGTGCCGAAAGCGGCGTAGTCGAACTGGTGCAAAGTGGACTTGAACTGCGCCTCGCCGCGAGATCGCTGGCTGTGCTTGACCCAGCCGAGGATGCCGTTGTTGAGCACGACGATGACGATGTCGAGCCCTTCCTCGACGGCGGACAGCATCGCGGGCAGGGACATGCTGAAGCCGCCGTCGCCGCACACCGCCACCACGGTCCGTTCGGCCGAGTCACGCTTGATGCCCAGCGCGGCGGCGATCGCGTACCCCATCCCGCCCGCCCCGGCCGGCTGGATGAACTCGCCGCCGGCGAGAGTGGGGAAATAGCGGCACATCAGCAACCGGTTCTCCCCGGCGTCGCAGCACACCACCGCGTTGTCGGGCAGGCTGGCCCGCAGCTCGGCGATGGCCCGCTGCGGGTGGATCGGCGTGCTCGCGGACTCCGCCTGCGACGCGGCGGAGTCCCGGTCGCGAAGCGCGGCGAGGGGAGCCAGCCGGGTGGCGATGGTGGCGGCGTCGACCGGAGCGCCGGCCAGCTCCTCGGCCACGGCCGAGAGCACCGTGCGCACGTCGCCGATGATCACCTCGGTGGTCGGCATCGTCCAGGCCGCGTTCAGTGGCTCCACGTCGATCTGGATCAGCCGCTGGCGGGCCGGGTCGACGAGGTCCGCCGACTCGTTGGCGGTGTCGCTCGGGCCGAGCTTGCTGCCCAGCACGACCACGACGTCGGCCGCGGCCAGCGTGTCGTTCGCCGCGGGGACGCCGAAGTTGCCGAACACCCCGAGCGCGTTCGCGTGGTCCTCGGGGAACACGCCCTTGCCCGAGGCGGTGGTGACCACCGCCGCGCCGGTCGCGTCGGCGACTGCCAGCAGCTCGCGCTGGGCCCGGCCGTTGCGCACCCCGCCACCGGCCAGCAGCACCGGGGCCTGCGCACTCCTCAGCGCCTCGACCAGGCCGGAGACGTCCGGGGCGCTGGGCGCCGGCCGAGTCAGGTAGGCAGCGCTGGAGTACAGCCTCGGTGTCGACGCCGGGCCGACCGAGCCGGCCAAGGCGGCGGAGTGGAACAGCACGGCGACCGGGCCGGGCTGCCCCGACGTCGCGTGCTTGATCGCCAGCTGCACGCTCTGCACGGCTGACACCGGGTCGTGCGGCTCGAAGACCCGCTTGGTGACGCCGCTGAAGGCGACCCGGGCGTCCCAGCTGCCGTACTCACCGGTCGCGGACTGGTAGGGAGCGTGCAGTGAGTAGGGCGCGCCGTCGCTCAGGTCGCCCAGCAGCAGCATCGGCGTGGCCCCGAACAAGGCCTCGAGAGTGCCGACGATGCCCTGACCGAGCAGCCAGCTTCCCTGCGCCATCGCCACCGCGAGCCGGCCGGAGGTCCTGGCGTAGGCCTCGGCCGCGATCGTCGCGTGGGCCTCGTTGCGCACCAGCACGGTCCGGATGGTGTCGGTGTGCTCGGCCAGAGCCGCGTAGATGCGCGCGGTGTTGCCGCCCGCCATCCCGAACACGGTGTCGACACCGGCATCCTCCAAGGCGCGCACGATCGCCTCGGTGACCGGGACGTCGTTGTCGAGCAAGGGTTTCGCTGGCATGGACTCTCCTGGGAGTGCGCTGGTGACGGCGGATCGGATCACTTCTGGTTGGTGCCCACGGCCTCGCGGCGAACGCCTTCGATGAGACGGTCGACGGCCGTGAGCGCGGTGAGTCGGGTGGTCAGGTCGCTGTAGCCGCCGTTGTGCGGGGAGGCGACGACGGTGGGGAGTTCGAGCAGCTTGCGATCGGTCGGCGGTTCGCTGGACCACACGTCCAGTCCGGCGGCGGCGAGGTGCCCGCTGACCAGTGCGTCGTACAGGGCCGCTTCGTCGACGACGGCGCCGCGCGCGGTGTTGACCAGCACCGCCCCCGGCCGCATCGCGGCGAGTTCCGCCGCACCGAGCAGACCGCGGGTCTGCTCGGTGAGCGGCACGTGCACGCTGACGAAATCGGACAAGGCCAGCAGCTCGGCGACCGACACCGATCGGACGCCCTCGTCCGTGATCGGCTCGGCCGACCGGCGGGCCACGACGACGTCCATGCCGAAGCCGCGGGCCTTGGGCACCATGAGGCGGGCGATCTCGCCGTACCCGATGAGCCCGAGCGTGCGCCCGCCGAGGTGGCGGCCGGTGAACCGGGTCCACTCCCCCGACCGCATCGAGCGGTCGGCCTCGGGGATCCGGCGGGCGGCGGCCAGCAACAGCCCGAACGCGTACTCGGCGACCGCCGGGGCGTTCAGCCCGGCCAGCGAATCGACCGTGATGCCGTGCTGTCGCGCGGCCTCGAGGTCGATGTTGTCGAGCCCGGTGCCGATCTTGATGATGTAGCGCAGCGACCGGGCGGTCGCCAGGTGCCTCGCGGTGACCGGCTGGAGCCCGACGACCAGACCGTCGATCCGGTCGAGGATTTCCTGCCAGGCGGCCGAATCCGCACCCAGGGCGTCGTAGCCCGCCAGGTCGCAGACGACCTCGAGACCGGCGGCGGCCACCCTGTCCACGGCCTCGGGGTTACCCCGGATGATCCGGGACAGGATGGCGACTTTGGCCGGCCGGGCCGGGGCCGTCACGGCGCGTCGGCCGGGATGGTCGGCAGCGCGACCTTGCCCGAGATGCCCGGGATGGCATAGGTGTCCGCCTGCTTCTTCACCGCGGCGACTTCGGCCGCGGTGAGCACCGGCACCTGCGAGTTGTCGAAGATCGAGCTGGTGTCCATCGCCGGGCTCTTGAGGATCTTCTGGTTCTCTTGGAACTCGTCCTCGTTCATCAGCCCGTACGGCGTCTTGGCCGAGGTGTCGGGGTTGGCGAACAGCTTCGTGCGCAGCATGATCGGCAGCGCCAGGTTCGTGATCTGCTCGGAAAGCGGTGCGCCGGTCTTACCGAGGGCCGGGTACTGGTGCAGCATGATGTAGGCGGCCGCCGCCGGGTTCTCCGCCGCGAAGATCGATCCCTCGGTCGAGCACCGGGCGAAGGCGGCCACCGCCTTCGGATCGGCGGTTTTGGTCGCGTAGGCGACGACACCCGACACGTTCAGGTAAGGCTGTTTGCCGTTCACCGTCACGAACCTCAGCGGAACGCCGGCCTGCAGGATCGTGCCGTAGACGGTGTCGGAGCTGAACAGGGCCTGAACCCGGCCGCTCTGCAGCGCCTGACCCGAGGCGGCGCCTTGGCCGGTGGCGATGACGGTTACCCCGTTCGGGTTGAGGCCGTTCTCGCTCAGCAGCGCCTGGAGCGTGATCTTGCTGCTGTTGGACAGGGCATCGACGCCGACGGTCTTGCCTTCCAGCTGGCTGAGCGAGGTGATCGGGCTGTCCTTCGGAACCGCGAGCCCGTACTTGAACGGGTAGTCGACCTCGTAGAAGGCCTTCAGGGAAATGTCGGAGCCACTCGACTTCTTCATCGTGTCGAGAATGCTCAGGTACTGATCGCTGCCGCCGGTGCCGATGCTGATGGCGCCGCGGTTGAACGCGGCCAATTGCTGAGCCGGGTTGGTGACGACGCTGATCGACATGTGGTACCCGTAGCGCTTGTAGCACCCCATGGTTTCGCCGATGGCGTAGTTGGTGCTCGACGGGCTGATCGAGGCGGCGGGCAGGCCGATGACCAGCGGCTTCAGGTTGCCGTCGCCCGATCCCGCCGACCCGGACGCGTCCGAGCCGGACGAGGTGCCGCACGCCGCGAGGGTGGCAGCGGCGGTCAGACTGGCGATCGTTGCCGCGGTGAACCGCAGCGCCCTTCGGGCCCGGCGGGAAGTTCCTCGTGGCGCCATTGCCTGGAACATGGCAGCTCTCTCCTGTGTGGACGGTGAGCGGGGCTCAGCTGTTGGCGGATGTGGAGCGGAAGTCGTTGCCGTTGCCGGCTTCCCAGAACACGACGCGGGTGTGGACGAACCGCAGGATCATGTTGAGCAGGTAGCCGACGACGGCCAGGATGATCAGCAGGGCGAAGGTGGCCTGGGTGTCGGAGTTCTGCTGGAACTGCGAGATCATCACTCCGACACCCTTTTGGGCACCGGTCATCTCGGCCAGCACGGCGCCGAGGAACGCGTACACGATGCCCAGCTCCAGACCGGTGAAGATGGACGGCATCGCGCTGTACAGGCGGATCCGGTAGAGCTGCTGGAGCCGGCCCCCGGACAGCGACCGCATGAGGTCGATGCGGTCGGGGTCGGCCGTCACCACCCCCTGCAGGGTGTTGACCAGGACCGGGAAGAACACGAAGAGGACCACCAGGCTGGTCTTGGCCTCGAGGCCGAACCCGAACCAGGTCGCGAGAACCGGCCCCAGAGCCACCTTGGGCAGGCTCTGGATCGCGACCAGGTACGGGTAGATCAGCCGGCGGACGATCGCGAACTCACCGGCGAGCACTCCGAACAGGACCCCGGCCGCGCTGCCGATCACGAACCCGATCAGCGTGGCCTGCATCGTGCTCCCGAGGTTGGACCACATGCCGGTCGGGTCGCCCGCGTCGCTCCACACCAGCGTCGTGAACGCGTGCCACACGTCCAGCGGCGCCGGGATGATGTAGGAGGCCGGGTGGTAGATCGCGACGGCCGCCTGCCAAATGCCGATGCCGAGCACGAGTGCGGCCACCAGGTACACCAGCGAAACACCGGCGGATCCGGCCTTGCGCAGCCGGCGGCGCCGCGGCAGGGAACGCGGGTCTCGGGGTTGTTTGGTCGACGGGGGGACGATGCGGTTCGCCTCGGCGCTGGTCGTGGCGGTCATCGGTTGTCCTCCTCCTGGCCGCCCTTGCCGCCTTCGAGAACTTCGCGGATCGTGGCGATGAGCTGCTCGTTGTCTTCCGGGAAGTCGTCGAGGCCGCGTGGGCGCGGAGTGTCCACGACGAACTCGCGCACGATGTGCCCGGGGCGCGCCGACATCACCAGGATGCGATCGGCCAGGAACACCGCCTCGCTGATGCTGTGCGTGACGAAGAAAACGGTCTTGCCGGTGGCCATCCAGATCGACTGCAGCTCGGCCGACATCCGTTCCCGGGTCAGGGCGTCGAGCGCGGCGAACGGCTCGTCCATGAGCAGGAGCTCGGGATCGTGCAGCAAGGCCCGGGCGATCGACACGCGTTGCTGCATGCCGCCGGACAGCTGGCGCGGGTACTTCTTGGCGAACGCCGCCAGCCCGGTCATCTCGAGCAGCTCCTCGGCCCGGCGGCGGGCCTCGGTTTTCGGCAGGCGCAGCACCTTGGCCGGCATCAGCACGTTGTCGATGACCTTGAGCCACGGCATCAGGGTCGCGGCCTGGGGCACGAGCCCGACCTTGTAACTTCCCTTGTGGCTCACCGGCTTGCCGCCGATGGTGAGCGCGCCCGACGTCTGCGTGGCCAGTCCGCACAACACGCGCAGCAGGCTGCTCTTGCCGCAGCCGGACGGGCCGAGCACGGCGATGAACTCGCCGGGCGCGATGCTCATGTTCACGTCGCGCAGCGCTTCGACGTAGGTCGAGTCCTTGGACCAGTACTGCAGTGTCAGGTCTCGAACCTCGACGTACGGGTCGGCCGAGCGCGCGTCCGGGTCCGGCTGCGCGGCGGCTCGCGAGGGTCGGGTCCGTTCGGCTGCGCCGCCACGCGACACCGTCCGTGTGGTCATGTCGTTCTCCCGTCCTTCGGTGCCGGATGCCGCCAGCCCGTGCTCGGCGCTCACAGGTATCCCCCTGACCGCAACATCGCGTACGTGCCGCCGGCCGCGATGGTGTTCCGCAGCAGCTCGGGCAGCACGACGCCGGTGGCGCTGGTTCCCGCGGTGTCGTTCGTGTAGTCCCCGGTTCGCATGTCCATGGACACGCTGTCGCCGTCGGTGGTCATCGCGACGCACCCGGCGCACTCGAGTACCGGCATCGCGTAGCTGACGCAGTTGCGCTGGAAGATCTCGGCGACCGATTCGCACACCAGCGCGGCGATGCCCATCCGGGCCAGCAACGTCACCGCGGGGCGGCTCGAACCCGTGCCGAAGTTGCGTCCGGCGACGAGGATGTCGCCGGGCTCGACCTGGGCGGCCCACCCGGGGCGGATGGACGAGAGCACCATCAGGTCCTGGTCCCTCGGCGGCAGGTCGTAACCGGCCCGCGGCATCAGCGCGTCGGTGGTGATGTAGTCCTGTGGGAAGACCCAGGCCCGGCCGCTGATGCGGCCCAGCTGCGCCGGCGCGCTCATACTGCTTCCTCCTCGGCGAAACGCAGGTACGGCTCCGGGTCGGCGATGCGGCCGGCCAGCGCCGAGGCGGCCACGGTGGCCGACGATCCCATGTAGATGGCGGCTTCGGCGCTGCCCATGCGGCCCTTGTAGTTGCGGGTGCTGGAGGTGATGCACACCTCGCCCGGTGCCAGCACGCCCATGTGGCCGCCGCTGCACGCCCCGCAGGTGGCCGGAGTGACGACGGCCCCCGCCTGCACCAGGGACTCGATGTAGCCGCGCCGCAACGCTTCCAGGTAGATCGACTGCGAGGCCGGGGTCACGATCAGCCGGACGTGATCGGCGACGCGCTTGCCGCGCACGATGTCGGCGGCCACCTGCAGGTCGGAGAGCTTGCCATTGGCGCACGACCCAATAAAGGCCTGGTCGATGCGCACATCGCGCTCGACCACCGCCGCGATCGGCTCGACGTTCTTGTTCATCGCACCCGGCAGCGCCACCGAAGTGCCGACCTGCCCCAGGTCGATCTCGTTCACCGCGGCGTAGGAGGCGTCGGGGTCCGCGGTCACCGGCTCGAACTCGCGGTCGACCCCGGCCACGCGGTCGAGGATCAACTGATCCGCCGGGAACATGACGAAGTTCGCGTTGAGCTCGGTGCACATCGTCGACAGGGTCGCCCGCGCGTCGAAGGACAACGTGGCCAAGCCGGGACCGTCGATCTCGACGTCGTGTCCTTCCTGGCTGCCGTAGGTCTGCGCGAGGTGCAGGAAGATGTCCTTGGCGAAGGTGCCGGGACGCAACTGCCCGGTCAGGACGAACTTCACCGCCGGCGAGACCCGGTAGTACGTCCGGCCCGTGCACATCAGCTCGACGACGTCGGCCATGCCCAGCCCGCGGGCGGCGGTGTTCATCACGCCGGCCGAGCTGGTGTGCGAGTCGTTGCAGGCCAGCAGCTGCCCCGGCAGGGCGATGTTCCGCTCGAGGATGATCTGGTGCTCGATCCCGTGCCGGCCGACGTCGGCGAGCCAGCGGAACCCGAACCGCTCGGCGTGCTCCCGGCCCCGCTTGTGGGCGAGGGCGGTCTTCACCGTCGGTGCCGGCACCGCGTGGTCGAGCAACACGGCCACCCGTTCCGGGTGGTCCACCTTTTTCAGGTCGCTGGGGAGCCGGTCGGCGGTCTGGTGGAAGACGCTGTCCGACGTGACGACCACGTCGACATCGGTCACCACCAGCTGACCGGGCTCGACGTGATCGAGGCCGGCGTGCCGGGCGAGCACCTTCTGAGCCATCGTCATGCCCACGTGGGCGCTCCGTTCATAGGGGCCTCCTCGGCCGCTTTCGGATCTCGGATCCCTGCCGTTGCCTGGCCAGCCGGACGATCCAGGCCCGGATCGGGCCGCGCGGTCTGTCCGAAGAGCTGCGCCCGGCCACCTCGAGCCGCACGAGTGTCATGTGGCGTGTCACATGTCACCGTGCGGTGTTCCACGAGCTTTGTCGCTTTGATGCGGATGAACGTTGTACGGGATTCCGTATTCGACGTCTGGTACCCTACGATCGGACCCAGGGTCCGTCAAGAACTTCGTCACACGGCGGAAACAACCTCGCCGTCGCAGGGAGAACTCGTGGCTTACGGAAGCAACGCCGCACACCCGCAGCGCGTGGGGCAGGACCGCCCGCAGCCACGCGAGTGGATGATCACTAGAATGCGGAACACCGCGCATCGTCGACGTGAACCGGGGCGGCCTCGGATATCACCGATATCCGGCCAGGGAGGACTTATACGATGAGACCCGTCACGCTGGGACCGGCCGTCGACCGGCCGCAGAACCTGAGCGAGATCGTCTTCGAACGCATCCGCTCGGCGATTGTCGAACGGACACTCGCGCCGGGCACCCAGATCAGCGAAGCGATGCTGGGCGACATGCTCAACGTGTCCAAGACACCGGTGCGCTCGGCACTCCAGCGGCTGTGCTTCATCGGGCTGGTGGAACCCACCGCCCATCGGATGCGCGTGGTGCTGCCGAACAAGGAGATGATCCGCAACGCCTACGAGCTGCGCACCGGGCTTGAGGGAACCGCGGCCCAGCTCGCGGCCGACCGCGCGACCGTCGAGCAGCGAGCGACGATCACCGACGCGGCCGAGAAATCCCTGCACCACGCGCGGGCAGGCGACGCCGCCGCTTTCAACGAGTGGGATCTCGCCTTCCACCGCATGATCGGCCAATCCTGCGGCAATTCACTGCTCAACAACGCGGTCGACAACGCGGTGGTGCTGGCCTTCACGTTGCGCTCCCGCGACGTTTTCGCGCCCGACGATTCGGTGCGCTGCGGTGACCGGCACGTCGCACTGGCCAAGTCGATCCACGAGGGCTACGCCGAGCTGGCCGGCAAGCAGATGATCGATCACATCACGGAGGTCACCGCCTTCGTCCTCGACTCGGTCGAGGACCCGGACTAGCCCGTCCAGCACCCGGCACCACCCACTCCGAGCCCTGCTCCCGACGATCAGCCGATCTCGCCGGAGCAGGGCCATTCCGCGTTGCCGCACGAATTCGGGGCCTGACAACAGGATTCCGCACTCCTCACCCCAGAGCACCCGGCGATGCGCGACGTGTTCTGGACCTCTTGCTCCTTGACCTCCCCCGGCACGTGTGCTGACATTCGATGTACCGAATACCGTATTTTGCTCCCGGGCACACCAGCGCACTCCGACTGCGATGCCCCGACCCTTGGAGATGCGGATGAGTTCCCCTGTTCTGGCGTCGGGAATGTGGTCTGTCCTGCCGACCCCGTTCACCGGCCCGCGGTGCGATCTCGACCTGGGTTCACTACGCCGGCTCACCGAAGGCTTGTCCGCCAAGGGAATCCTGCGTGGTGTGCTCGCGCTCGGGGTGTTCGGCGAGTCGGCCCAGCTGACCCCGGAGGAACGACGCACGGTGCTGCGGACGGTGCGCGAGGCCGCGGCCGGCCTGCCGATGGTCGTCGGCATCACCGGCACCGACACCGAGGCCTGCCGGGAGTCGGCCGTCGATCTCGTCGGAGCGGCCGGTGGGGACGCCTGTGCGTGATGGTCCAGGTCAACTCGGCCGAGCCGGAGGCCCTGCGAGCTCATCTCGAAGCGGTCCACGCGGCCTGCGGGATCCCGATCGTGGTCCAGGACTACCCGGTCGTCTCGGGGATCACGATCGCCCCGTCCGCGCTGGTGGAGGTGGTCGACAGCCTGGACTGCGTGGCAGCGGTCAAGTCGGAGAGTCCCCCGACCGGCGCGGTCATCGCCGAACTCACCGCCGGGGTCGACGTACCGGTGTTCGGCGGTCTGGGCGGGCTCGGTCTGCTCGACGAGCTGCTGGCCAACGCGGCCGGCGCCATGACCGGGTTCTCCTACCCCGAGGCCATCGCCACCGCCCTGCGGGCGTGGACCGACGACGGCTTCGCCGCGGCCCGCGAGAGCTACGCGGCCTGGCTGCCGCTCGTCAACTTCGAGGCACAGCCCCGGATCGGCCTGTCCATCCGCAAGCACATCTGGACGCACCGGGGCTACCTCGACGACCCTGCCGTCCGCGCTCCCGCGCCCGCCATGCCCCCCGCGCTCGCCCCGATCCTCGCCGAACACCTCGCGACGATTCCGAACTGAATCCCCGTCACCCGGCCCCGAGGAATTCCCATGACAACGCAGTACCCAGACGTGCCCACCGCGATCGACCCGGCGGTGCTGCGGCACCGCATCGGCGCCGAACTGGTCGGCCTCCCCCAGACCGAGCGCACCAACCCGGCCGACCCCCGGCAGGTCGTGGCCGTCACTCCGAACGGCGACAGCGCCGACGTCGACCGGGCGGTCGAGGTCGCCACGGCGGCACAACCGGGGTGGGCGGCCATGTCACCCCCCGCTCGGGGCGCGATTCTGTTGCGCGCCGCCGAAATCCTGGCCTCGCGGCGACGGAAGGCCACCACGGACCTGGTGCGCGAGGAGGGCAAGACGTACGCGGAGGCCGACGGCGAGGTCGGCCGGGCCATCGAGATTCTGCAGTACTACGGCGGCGAAGGCCGGCGTGGGCGCGACGAGATCGTGCCGAACGGCACCCGGGCCACCCTCACCTACACCCGGCGCGAACCGGTCGGGGTCGTCGGTGTCATCACGCCGTGGAACTTTCCCATCGCGATCCCCGTGTGGAAGACGGCGCCCGCGCTGATCTCCGGGAACACGGTGGTGCTCAAGCCCGCCTCGATGACCCCACTGTCCACTTGGAACGTTGCCGAAGCGCTGACCGAGGCGGGCCTGCCGCCGGGGGTGTTCAACGTCGTCTACGGCCCCGGCGGTGCGGTCGGCAACGCGATCGCGGCCCACCCCGGGCTGGCCGCGGTCTCGTTCACCGGCTCCAACGAGGTCGGCCGGGAGATCGAGGCGATCGTCACCGCCCGGCACGCGCGCATCCTGCTGGAGATGGGCGGAAAGAACCCGCTCGTGGTGCTGGACGACGCCGACCCGGTTCACGCTGCCCGCTTGGCCGCGCAGAGCGGCTTCGGGGTCACCGGCCAGGCCTGCACGGCCGCCAGCCGGATCATCTGCACCCCGGGCATCCACGACGCACTCGTCGAAGAGCTGTTGCGGCAGGCCAAGAACTTCCAGCCCGGCGACGGGCTGGAGCCGGGCACGGCGATGGGCCCCGTGGTGAGCCCGGCGCAGTTGCGCACCGACCTGGGCTGGATCGACACCGCGACCGCCGAGGGTGCGACGCTGGCCAGCGGCACGCCGCAGGTGGAGGGTCAGTTCCTCAGCGCGTCGGTGCTCACGGGCGTCGAGCCGCAGCACCGCGTCGCGCAGGAGGAGGTTTTCGGGCCGGTCCTCGCCGTCATGAAGGCCGACGACGTCGACGCCGCGATCGACGTGGCCAACGACATCGCCTTCGGCCTTTCGGCGGGTGTCGTCACCAACGACATGCGTCAGGCCCACCGGTTCATCGACCGCATCCAGGCCGGCATCGTCAAGGTGAACCGGCCGACGACCGGGGTCGATCCGAACGTGCCGTTCGGCGGGGTCAAGGAGTCCTCCACCAACACCTACCGCGAACAGGGCAGCACGGCGTCGGACTTCTACACCTGGACCAAATCCGTCTACCTGGGCATGGACCACTGACGATGACCACCGCGCTGGTCCGGCAGCTCCGCCGTGCGGGCGTCGCCGAGGTCGAGGACGGCGCCCGGAGGCGAGCCGAGTACTCGTCCGACGCGTCCAACTACCGGGTCGTGCCGAGCTGTGTGGTCTTCCCCCGCCACGTCGACGAGCTGCTCACCGTGATCGAAATCTGCGGCGCCACCGGAACACCGCTGACCAGCCGGGGCGGCGGGACCTCGATCGCCGGCAACGCCATCGGCACCGGCGTCGTCGTCGACCTGTCCCGCCACCTCAACCGCGTGCGTTCGGTCGACCCGGACGCCCGCACGGCTGTGGTCGAACCGGGTGCGATCCTCGATGACATCTCCCGTGCCGGGGCGCCGTACGGGTTGCGCTTCGGGCCCGATCCGTCCACCCACTCGCGGGCCACGATCGGCGGATCGGTGGGCAACAACGCGTGCGGAGCGCGGGCGCTGCGCTACGGGCGCACCGCCGACAACGTCGTCGATCTGGACGTCGTCACCATCGACGGAACCCGGTTCACCGCCCGGGACCTGGCTTCGGCCCCGTCGTTCCTGCGCGATCCGCTGCAGCGGCTGGTGGCCACGAACCTGGCGCCGATCCGGCAGAACTTCGGCCGCTTCGCGCGCCAGGGGTCGGGGTACCTGCTCGACGCGTTGCTGCCCGAGCGGGGTGCCGACCTGGCCCGGTTCCTGTGCGGGACAGAGGGGACCCTGGCCGTCACGCTCGGGGCGACGGTGCGGCTCGTCGAACGACCACCGGCGACCGCGCTGGCCGTGCTCGGCTACCCCGACATCGCGACGGCGGCCGAGGCCGTCACCGCGATGGCGGGGTACGACGTGGTCTCCCTGGAAGGCATCGATTCCCGGCTGGTCGAGATGCTGCGCCGGCGGGGCCGGCCGATCCCGCCCGGGCTGCCCGACGGGCACGGGTACCTGCTGGTCGAGGTCGCCGGAGCGGATCTCGACGACGCGGTGGCCCAGGCCGGGAAGCTGCGGGCCGGGGCCCAGTGCCTGGACTCCTCCGTGCTGACCGGCGCCGCCGCGGACGCCATGTTCCGGGCTCGTGAGGACGGCGGCGGGCTGGGCAGCCGCACCCTCGGCGACCATCCGGCGTGGCCGGGGTGGGAGGACGCCGCCGTCCCGCCCGAGCACCTCGGTCCGTACCTGCGGGAGTTCCGTGCGCTCATGGACCGCTTCGCCCTCGACGGCCTGGTGTTCGGTCACTTCGGCGACGGTTGTGTCCACGTGCGCATCGACTTCCCGCTGCGCGACCGGCCGGCGGTGTTCCGCGATTTCGTGAGCGCCGCCGCCGATCTGGTCAGCGGCTACGGCGGGTCGATGTCGGGCGAACACGGCGACGGACGAGCCCGCGGCGCCCTGCTGCCCGCCATGTACCCGGCCGAAGCGATCGCCCTCTTCGGTGCGGTGAAACAGGTGTTCGACCCCCGTCACCTGCTCAACCCCGGCATCGTGGTCGACCCGCCCCCGATCGACGCCGACCTGCGCCTGCCCCTGGTGGCGCCGCCCGCGCAGCGGCCGGCCCTGGCCTTCGCCCACGACGACCACGACCTCGCCACCGCCGTCCACCGCTGCGTCGGCATCGGCCGGTGCCGCGCCACCACCCCCGGCACGACCGTCATGTGTCCCTCCTTCATGGCCACCCGGGACGAGAAGGACTCCACGCGAGGACGGGCGCGCGTCCTCCAGGAGGCGACCAACGGCCGGCTGGTCGGCGGGCTCACCGCGCCCGAGGTGGCCGAGTCCCTCGACCTGTGCCTGTCGTGCAAGGGGTGCTCCAGCGACTGTCCGGCCGGCGTCGACATGGCCACCTACAAGGCCGAGGCGCTCCACCGGCGCTACCGCCGACGGCTGCGCCCGCGCTCGCACTACACGTTGGGCTGGCTGCCGACCTGGTCCCGGTGGGCGACGCGCGCACCACACGCCGTCAACGCCCTGCTGGGCAGCCGCCTGGCGACCGCACTCGCCCGGTTCGGCGGGGTCGATCCGCGCCGTAGGCTGCCCGTCTTCGCTCGCGAGCGGTTCCGGCGCTGGTTCGACGAGCGCGTACCCGATACTGCGGCCAGCGAGCGGCGCGTGGTCCTGTGGGTCGACACCTTCACGGAACGCTTCTCCCCCGAGGTCGGCCGCGCCGCCACCGAGGTCCTCGAAGCAGCCGGCTACACCGTCGAACTCACCGACCGGCCCGGCACCTGCTGCGGACTTACCTGGATCTCGACCGGGCAACTGGACACCGCACGGCGACAGCTGAAGCGCTCACTGCGTTCCCTGAAACCAACCCTCGACGACGGCCTACCGGTCGTGGTGCTGGAACCTTCCTGCGCCGCCGTGTTCCGCTCCGACGCCGTCGAACTCCTCCCCGACGATCCCCTGGCGCGGCAGGCAGCGTCGGCCGTCCGCACGCTGGCCGAGCTGCTGACCGCCACCGAGGGCTGGCAGCCACCGGACCTGACCGGCACCACCGGCATCGCCCAACCCCACTGCCACCACAACGCCGTCCTGGGCTGGGACACCGACGCCGCCCTCCTGGCCACCGCCGGCGCCACCATCGAACGCCTCGGCGGCTGCTGCGGCCTGGCCGGCAACTGGGGCGCCGAACTCGGACACTACGACGTCTCCCGCAAAATCGCCGAAACAGCCCTGCTGCCCGCCGTACGCGCCACCACCCCCGACGCCGTCATCCTCGCCGACGGCTTCTCCTGCCGCACCCAACTGACCGAATTCACCACGACCACCCCCGTCTCGCTGGCCCAACTCCTCGCCAACCACAACGGTGCCGCGGACTGACAATCCTCAGTGGACAGACGCTGGGGCGGAGTTCGGCTGCCACCCCGTTCTCCGCCCCAGCACTCCGGCCCGGCCGCTGCCGCAGCCCGCTCTCGACGGCGACACGCACGGTCAAGCGAGAGGCCGCCGCCAGCTTCGCGGGCTAACTCCCCGCCGACCTGCTCAGCCAGCATCCAACCGTTCTTTCGTTCGACCCCCGCAACCAGCCCAGACGTAAGACTCCCGCGCACGCGGCTCCAACCCCCTGTACCGGCCCGCGATCCGCCCATGCGCCCGGTCCAACCGCTTAGCGTGCGCGGGTCGGGTCCACGGCGTCGAGTTCGACATGGGCGAGCCGTAGGCCGCGGTGAAGCCGGCTGTTCGGGAGTCGCCGGCCTTGCCCGATGCTCAAGTTCGGGCAGCTGCAAATCCCGAGAACCGGCGACAGTTGACAGGCGACCCCACCATGCTCACAGGCCGAGTGCGCGCCGGACCTCGGCCAGATGCCGTCGCGACACCGCGACGGTCTCGCGGTCGGGCCCGTCCAGGACGAGCGCGAAGCCGCCGTGGAAGGTCGGGGCGATTTCGCGCACCCGGTGCAGGTTCACCACGCAGTGCCGGTGCACCCGCAGGAATCCGTGTGGTGCCAGCCGCGTCTCAAGCCGGTTCAAGGTGTGGTTCAGTGCCCGCAACCGGCCCCGGTCGGTCAGCAGCCACACGGTTTTGCCCTCGGCCTGCGCGACCCGGATCTCCGCCGGGGCCATGAGCAGGATGTGCCCGCCGTGGATGCCGGCGAGCCGCAACACCGGCGCGGGGGCGGCCTCGGCCGACGGCGGTGAGTCCGTTCTGGTGGTGAGGAGCGTGCCGATGAGCTGCCCGTCGTGCTGGATGGGCTGGACGGTGATCGGGCACCCGTCCTCCGCGCACGCGGCCAGCCGCAGCGCGCCGGCACGCGCGCGGGAGCCCAGCACGGCGTGCCCGACCTCGTTCGCCGCCACAAGCCGCCCGCGCCGGTCGATGACTGCCAGCGGTCCGGCGTCGTCGGCGGCCTGCGGCCGCAGCGATCCGGCCAGCTCGGTGAGCACGTCGTCGCGCCGGCGACGCAGGCCATGGCCCAGTTCCTGGGCGCAACAGGCCAGCCGCGCGATCGCGAGCGCCGTCAGCGGACGGCGATGCACCAGGAACGCGAGCACCGCGCACGGCCGGGGCCGGTCGGGGTCGGCCACCGCGACGCCCGCCCCGGACCAGTCGGCCAGGTCACCGCGCCAGTGCTCCGGGCCGGTCACCTGGGCGTGTCCGTCGAGCAGCGCAGTGCCGAGGGCATTGGTACCGCGGCTGTTCTCCGACCAGTCGTGCCCGGGCGCGAGCTGGTGCGCATCGGCGAGCTCGACGGCGGAACGGCTCCCGAACACCGCGACGACCCGCCCGTCGCCGGCCGCGACCGCCACCACCCCCTCGGTCCGGGTGAGGTCGGCCGCCAGCGAGCGGGCGGCCGACACCACCGTGCGCGGCGCCGCGGCAACCGAGCCGGCAGATGGGTCGGGCGGCAGCCTGTCGGGGGCGATGCCGTAGACCTCGCGGCAGCGCTGCCAGGACGCCTGGATCGCCGGCCGGATCGCGGCGGTGCCGTTCGCTCCGGGTTCGTGGCCGCCGGCGCCGGCCCACTGACCGTCCATGCCGACCTCCTCGCGTTCGGGCGGCCCCCTGAACAGACTAGGACCGACGTGGCCGGCCGGGATAGCGTCCGCGTGCTCCTCGCCCGGGCAGATCGACGATTCCGGCCGATCCGACGACCCGATGCAGGGAGGTTTCGTCATGGCCATCGACTTCACCCTCACCCCGGAACAACGGGAACTCCAAGCGAGCACCCGCGCCTTCGCCCGCGACGTACTCGCGCCGGTGGTCCGTGCGGCCGACGCCGAGACGGACCCGTTGCGCGCCTTCCAGATGACCAAGGACGCCTATGTGCAGGCCTACCGCGCCGGCATCGCGTTCTGCATGCTGCCCACGCAGTACGGTGGCGGCGGAGTGTCCAATGTGGACCTCATCCTGGCCGCCGAGGAGGTGTGCGCCGTGGACCCGGGGTTCGCCTGCACCATCCTGGTGAACGGGCTGGGCCTGATGCCCGTCTGGTACTGGGGCAGTGAGGAGCAGAAGGAGCGCTTCCTGCGCGCGGCCACCTCGGACCCGACCGGCGAATACATCGTCGGCTACGCGGTGAGCGAGCCGGCCGGAAGTCCCGGCGGCACGGCGAACTTCGACGCACCCGATGCCTCACCCGTCGGGATCGGTGTCACCGCCACGCTCGACGGCGACCACTACGTGCTCAACGGCCGCAAGTACTGGCCGTGCAACGTCGCGGGCTGGGACGGGCAGGGGGCCAACGCGAGCATCGTCGTGGTGCGCACCGACCCGTCGAAGGGCGGCACCGAGGGGCTTTCGGCGATCATGATCGAGCGCGGCACCCCCGGTGTCAGCTACAACCTCATCAGCAAGATGGGGCATCGGCTCACCCCCAACGCCGAGATCGTCTTCACCGACGCCCGCGTTCCCGCGAACAACCTCGTCGAGGGCACCCGCGGCAACGGCGACCTGCTGATCAACCGCAACTTCGCCTGGTCGGGGCCGGTGGCCGGGATCGCGGCGGTCGGTGTGGCCCGGACCGCCTACGAATCCGCCCTCGAGTGGGCGCGGACCTACACCGCCGGTGGACCGAGCCCGATCATCAACCACCAGAACGTCGGTTATGTGCTCGGGGACGTCGCGGCGCGGATCGAGATGTGCCGCTGCTTCTGCTGGAAGACCGCGCACTTCCTGGACCAGCACGACTACCACGGCGAGCTGATCGGCGCGATGTGCAAGATCCAATGCACGGAGCTGATGTTCGACGCGGTCTACAAGTGCATGCAGGTCGTGGGCGTGAACAGCCTGGACAAACAGCACGAGTTCGAGAAGCTGCTGCGCGAGGCCGCGGTGCTGCCGCTCTACGACGCCGGCAACTTCGGCATGCAGCGCCGTCGCGTCCACGGCGTGCTCGCCAGCCCGGACTACAACCCGCGGGCACTGATGGACGACGAGTTCGTGCCCTTCACGAAGTTCATGGAGACCATCGACACGGTCCCCACCTACCAGGAGACCCCGCTTCCCGTGTGACGGGCGAGCGCTCGGGTGCGCCCCTCACCGGACGCGCCCGGGCGCTGGGCGCCGGCCTGGCGGGACCGGAACTCGGCTCCACGCAAGTTCAAACGCTTGCAGCGGGACGACGAGCGGTTCGTCGGGCCGAACCAGTCGTCGCGATCGTGGTGTGCCTCACGGCGTTCGCGCTCGTTGTTCGTCGACGCCCGAGCCGGCGCGGCAACGCTCAAGTCCGCCGTCGTCGCACCGCCGTGAACGCGAACAGCCCGGCGAGGAGCCACAGGAAACCCGCCCCGGCCCAGCCCGTGGCATCGGGCGGATCCATCGCCATACCCGCCGTGGCCAGCAGCGCGAAGACGCCGACCACCGCCGCCACGACGAAAAGGATCCTCGACGCGCGTTTCTGCGGTGTCGTGGGTGGCCGTGGCGCCGGAGACGGGATCTCCCGCGGCTGACGCGGCGCCTGCGGGAGTGTCCGATGTGGACCGACCGCCGCGTCGATCGTCGCGGTCACCGCCGGGGACAGGCCGGCGAACAGCGTCGGCTCGACCTGGACCGTCCGGCCGTCGGTGCCGATGAGGCGGCGGCCACCGTCGGGCCAGGCGAGCATGGCCGCGCAGGAGGTGAAGTGAACCGTCGAGACGCCTTCCGGAGTCTGCACGCTGCAGCCGTCGGCGCCGACGACCAGGTGTGTATCCGCCTGGTTGTGAGCCCGGAATCGGTTTCCCGCGACCGCGGCCGGCGAGAACCGCGGCACCGCCGCGTATCCGGCCCAGTCCGCCGATCGGCCGTGCGGAGCCCGCAGCAGCACCGACGCGCATGCTTCCAGAGCGACTGCGTGGACCTTCGCGACGTCGACTGCACGCAGCTCGGCGATCCGATCCTCCGCGGGCGGGAGAGGCGAACCGGAAAGCAGCGCGGCCGCGTGATCGGGTAGCCGCGCCACGTCCGCGTCTTCGCCGTAGAGCGCGGATTCGGCCTGCGTGCGGACCGTTTCGACGTCGCGCGGGTCGATCCGGCCGACCTTGAACTGGGCCAGGACGTCGACGACGCCGCCGAGCACCGCGGCCTGCTTGTCCGGCAAGGCGTCGGCCAGCCCGAGGATCTCCGCGAAGCCGTCGCCCCGGACCTGGTACGACGTCGTCACCTGGTAGGAATAGCCGCCCTCCTGCCGCAGCGCGCGGAACAGCTCCCGCTCGAGGACCTTCGCGAAGACCTGGGACGCAGCTCCCTGGCGTACCACCGCGCTGAAGGCGACACTGCCGTCGCCGTGGGCGAAGTACGCGGGACCTGCGGCCAGGGTCGCGGGCTGAGGAGGCACCGGGCGCCGGACGCCCGAGGGGAGCGGCAGCCGCAACCCGTCGGGCACGTTCTCGCCTGCCACCCACAGCGCCGCGTTCTCGCGGGTGAACCACGTGCGTGCCCAGTGGGCGACCTCCGCGGGGCCCACGCGGGGGACGCCGAGCTCGAGAAAGTCGGTCAGCCCGTATCCCTGCGCTCCGTAGCGGTGCCGGAACAGCAGGCCGGCCCCGCCGCGCCGGGCCTCCTCGGTACGCAGGATCGACTTCTCGGTCTCCAGCCGGTCCATCGGAAGATCGCTCAGCGACGCGCAGACGCCGGCGAGGAACGCGACGACTTCGGACTCCGAACCGTTCATTTCAAAGTACGTGTGGTCGGAGCCCGTCGCACCGCCGAAGTGGTGCTCCCCCAGTCCGAACCGATGCAACGCGAGGTGCTCGACCAGGTGCGTGATGCCGGCCGTCGCGAGCGTCTCGTCGGCCCGGCCGACCCGGAAGACCAGGCCGGCGGTCAGCGGGCCGGATCTCTTGGCCGCCACGGCGGGGACTCCGTCGACCTCGAAGGTGGACAGCATGATCAGCCTTTCGCGAGGGCGCGGTTGCGGTGCTGCGCGAGCGCGGCAGCCGGGTCGGGGAAGAAGTGCCAGGGGGCTTTGCTCGCACGTCCGTCGAGCGCGCGGAAGTGCACGGCGGCGCGAGGCAGATCGCCGATCAAGCTGAACGCCATGGCGAACGTGCTGTGCGCGGAGACCCAGCCGAACCGCGAACGGTAGGCGGATTGCAGCACCGACGCCGACGCTGCGGCGGTGATCTCCTCCCGGACTCCGGGCTGCTGAAGGTGGTCACGGCCCGCCTTGGGGCCGAGCTCCAGCCAGCGCTCCAGGTGCAGCTCGGCGACGAGGACACCTTGGGGATCGCCGGGCCCCGCGGCCGCCGTGCATTCGCGGACGAAGGTGTGCGCGGCTTCCCAGGAGCCGCCCCACTTCGGGCACAGCTGCTGCAGCAGGTTGCGCTGGGCGGCCAGGAAACCGGGGTGGTGGGCGGCCAGCCGGTCATAACGGCGCCGCGTCTCGCTCTGGCCGAGTTCGAGCCCAAGCGAGGTGGTCAGCCGCAGCCACCAAGCCAGCTCGTTCTCCGGTTCGCGGGCGGTCACGTCGATCAGCAGCTGCTCGGCCCGCCGCAGGTGCTCGTGCATCCCGGCGAACTGCTCGCGGCTCACCCCGGCTGCCCGCCCGCTGCCTCGGACGTTCCACGCCTGCTCGATGAGCTGGGCTGCGAGCAGCAACCGGGCCTGCTCGGAGCGGGGTTCACGCTCGATCACGGCGCGCAGCATCGCCTCGGCCGCCGGCACCGACATGGTGATGTTCACGCCGAAGCTGCGCTCGTCCGGGGCGGTGAACTGGGTGAAAAAGCCCGAAACAGTCGGCCAGTCGCCCGCTTCCGCCGCGGACCGCAGCACGCCTGCCTCCGGATAGGCGGCCGCCGGGTCGAAGACCAGCGCCGGCGCAGTGCGGGTGGAGGTCATGGGAAGTCCTTTGCCAACGGGGAAGGAGAGGGCGCCGAACTGTACTTCGTCCCGTCGCCCCGACCGAAAGGTGGCAGGGGCTAACGCGATTTCCTTCCCTGGCCGGGAATTCACCGGTTCGTCGTGCTCCCGGTTGCCTTCCCGCAAACGGACTGGGTGGACCGACCCGCGCGGCATCGTGGGTTATCGAAGTCCTTCGGGTGCTGATGCCACAACTGGCGCGGGTTCGAGCTGGCGCAGGTGTGGCGGTGCGGCTTGACGTTGTTCGGCGCGGCACGTGAAGGCCTTTCCCCGCACGACCCCGATCAGCTCGCTCTCGCCGGGGAGACGTTCGTCGACCTGATCTGAAAGGCACGCCGTCGACGGCAAAATGCCACCCGATCGGTCGCGGGGTGGTGCACAGTGCGGCACCGTTTTCCGGAAACGCGGACAGCGTCACCGCGTCCCGGGAAACGCGGTGACGACAGCCCGCAGCAACGGCAGTTCGGTCCGGTACCGGGCTTCCAGCTCGGCACTCGGCGTGCCTGTGGTGCCCGGCGCGGCGGCCAGCACGGCCGACCAGACGTCCGCCACCGTCGCACAGGAAACCGGCCGCCGGCCCGGGAGCGTGACGGTGAAGCCGTCTGCGTGGCCGGCGACGCGGATGCGGTTTGCGGCGGCAGCGCACAACGCGTCGAGCAGCTGCCCGGCGATCAGGTTGCCACGGGTGCTGCGGCCGGCCGGGAACACCGGGTCGGGGACGACCGTCCGGCCGCAGGCTCCGCACATCTTCGACTCCCTTTCAGGGCATCACGTCGCCGGAGTTGGGGCCCAGTGTCTGGCCGACGAACAGGTTCCCACCCGGATCACTCGCCAGCAGCACGGCAGCCGGGGCGACTTCCTCGGGTGTGCCGAAGCGGCCGAGGGGCAGTTCGGCGCGCTTCGCCACCTTCCACGCTTCGGAGATGCCGTCCACCAACGGGGTTTCGATGGGACCGGGGGCGATGGCGTTGACGAGGACGTTGTCCGCCGCGACCTCCAGCGCCACCGCCTTGGTGAAGCCGAGGACCCCGGCCTTGGCCGCGCTGTAGTGGCCGAGCCCGGTGCCGCCTTTGAGTCCCAGCTGCGACGAGACGTTGACGACCCTGCCCCACCGTTGCGCCCGCATCGGTTTCAGCACCTCGCGGCAGCACAGGAACACCCCGGTCAGGTCGACCGCGATGGTTTCGTTCCACAGCGCCAGATCCATGTCCTCGACCGGCGACTCGGTGAGCAGCCCGGCCGAGTTCACGAGCACGTCGACCGTCCCGAACTCCTTGCGTACCAGCGAGAACGCCGCACGCACACTGTCCTCGTCGGACACGTCCACGGCGATCCCGCCGGGACCGGGCGTCCGGTCGAGCACGGCCACGCGGTCGCCCTCGGCCCGGAACGCCGCCGCGATCGCCCGGCCGATGCCGCTCGCCCCGCCGGTGACCACGACGGTGCGGGCGGTCACGCGCGCATCCGGACGGTCAGGCCGCCGTCGACGACGATGGCCTGACCGGTCACGTAGTTCGCGGCCGGCGAGGTGAGGAAGCCGATCACGTCGGCGACCTCCTCCGGCCGGCCGACGCGGCCCCACGGGATGTCGCCGCCGGCTCGCGCGAGCCCGTCCGGGCCGAGCGAGTTGACCGGGTCGAGCGACTGCGGCGTCTCGATCAGGCCGGGGATCACCGCGTTGGCGCGGATCTGCCGGGGTCCGAGCTCGACCGCGACGCTGCGCACCAGGCCCAGGACTCCGGCCTTGGCCGCGGCGTAGTGGGCGTGTTCCTCCCAGCCGTAGACGCCGCCGGCGATGGACGACACCGCCACCATCGCGCCGCCCTCGGTCATGCGGGTGGAGCCGGCGCGCAGGGTGCGCAGCACGCCCGTCAGGTCGACGTCGAGCATGTCGTGCCAGCGCTGGTCCGACAGGTCGGCCAGCGCCGCGTTGCGCAGGATGCCCGCGTTGGCGACCGCATAGTCCAGCCGGCCGAACTCGTCGACCGCGCGCTGCGCGAACGCCTCGACCTGTTCGGTGCTGCGCACGTCGACCTCGTGCACCACGGCCTTCCCGCCCGCCGCCTCGACCTGCCGCAGCGTCTCGGCCGGGTCGTGCGGGTCGCCGGGGAAGGTGCCGATCACCGTGTGCACGCCGCGCTGCGCGTAGTGCACGGCCAGCGCCCGGCCGATGCCGCTGGCGGCGCCGGTGACGATCGCCGCTTTCGGCTCAGACATCCGCGTGGTCCTCTCGCAGGGCGGCGACGGGGGGCTTGGCGGCGATCATCAGCACACCGGAGACCGCGGTGCCGAGCGCGCCGACCCACAGGGCCGCCGCCCCGGTGCCCGCGCCCGCCGCGACCGCGGTGAACAGGGCGCCGCCGATGATCGTGCCGGGCTGGCTCATCGCGCCGATGAACGACGTGCCGGTGGCGCGGCAGCTGACCGGGTAGCACTCGGCCATGAAGTACTGGATGGCCGCGTACGGGCCGACCAGGAAGAACAGCCCGGCGCCGTAGGTCAGGATGATCACGAACGAGCTGCTCGCGGCCGGGCTGAGCATCACCGCGAAGCACAGGCCGGAAATGATCCAGCCGATGATGATGGTGAGCTTGCGGCCGATGCGGTCGCCGAGCCAGCCGTGGAAGACGTAGCCGAAGTAGCCGATCGCGTTGATCACGATCAGCATCCAGAACGCGCTGGACAGCGACACGTCCTTGGCGTTCTTCAGTACCGAGCTGCCCAGCACGCTGAAGATCGCGATGCCGAAGAAGTTCAGGATCCAGGCCAGCGACAGCACGATCGTGTTGCGCCGCAACGCCGGTTCCCACAGCCGCTTGAGCGGCGAGGCCGAGGAATGCTCGACGCCGTAGGACGCGGCGAGCGCGTGCGCGTCGGCGGTGCGCCCGCCCTTCTCCAGCTCGGTCAGCTTCTGGTGCAGCTCGAACTGCGGCGTCTCGCGCAGCTTGCGCCAGATCAGCCACACCACGATCGCCGCCGGGACCGCGGCCGCCACGTACAGCGCGCGCCACCCCAGCGAGTCGAGGAAGACGAACGCGAGCGCGCTGGAGAGCAGGAAGCCCAGCGGCCAGCCACCCTGGATGAACGAGTAGTAGAACCCGGGACGTTTGCGGCGTTTCTCGTCCTCGGTGACCTGGTATACCTCGTTCATGTAGGTCGCGTTCACCGCCTGCTCGGAGAACCCGAGCCCGCCGAACGAACGGATCACCGTGATGATCACGCCGCTGACCGCGCCGAGCGCCGCCGGGATCAACGCGGTCAGGGTGGAGATGACCGCGGTTCCACCGATGGTGGTCATCATGCCGCGACGGCGACCGAGCCGGTCGATGATCGGGCCGATCCCGAAGCACACGATCGCGGTGCCGACGGCGATCCACGTGTTGATCTGATAGGCCTCGGACGCGGTCCAGCCGAACGACTCCTGCATCGCGGGCAGCAGCGTGCCGAACAGGCCATAGTCGAACACCGCGATGGTCCAGGCGATCAGCGCCAGGACAGTGGCGGTGCGGGTCGCTTTCCGCGAGAAGACGGGGAATCTGCGCTTCTCGTCGACGGCGGGCGCCGTCAGGTCGAGGGGTTCGACACTCACGACCCGGCTCCCTTCCGGGGGTTGCGGGCGAGGAAGGAGTCGGCGATCTGGTCGAAGGTCAGCCAGCTGACGCCCTCGTGGGAGTTGATGTGCTCGATCAGCCGCTCCAGCATGAGCAGCACCTGCGGCCGCCCGGACACGTCCGGGTGGATGGTCATGGTGAAGGTCGCCTGGTCCATCTCGCGGTAGACCCAGTCGAACTGGTCCTGCCAGGTCTGGCCCAGCTCACGCGGGCTGACGAAACCGTGCGAGTTGGCCGATGCCTTCACGAACATCATCGGCGGCAGGTCGTCGAGGTACCAGTTGGCCGGGATCTCGACCAGATCCGTCTCCTCGCCGCGCACGAGCGGCTTCATCCAGGTCTCGGCCGGCTGGGCGTAGTCGATCTTGGTCCAGCTGTCGCCGACGCGGACGTAGTACGGCTCGAAGTCACGGTGCATCAGCGAGTGGTCGTACTTGATGCCGCGTTCGAGCAGGATTTCGTTGGTGACGGGGGAAAACTCCCACCACGGTGCCACGTAGCCGGTGGGCCGGCGACCCGCGACCTTCTCGATCAGCTCGATCGAGCGGTCCAGGATCGCCGTCTCCTGCTCGCGGGTCATCGCGATCGGGTTCTCGTGCGAGTAGCCGTGTGCGCCGACCTCGTGCCCGGCGTCGACGATGGCGCGGGTCAGGTCGGGGAAGGTCTCGAGGGAGTGGCCGGGCACGAACCACGTCGTGGTCAGCCCGTAGCGCTCGAACAGGCGCAGCAGGCGCGGGCCGCCGACCTCGCCGGCGAACATGCCGCGGGAGATGTCGCACGGCGAGTCTTCACCGCCGTAGGAGCCGAGCTGGCCGGCCACGGCATCTACGTCGATGCCGAACGCGACCTGGATGTCCTTTGTCATGAACAAGCCTCTCGTGGTGTGGGGAGCAGTGGAGCGGGGAACAACGGAAGCGGGCCGGGCAGCGGAGTCAGGGTTCGCCTCCCCTCCGCGCGAAAGCCGCCGCGATGTCTTCGCGGGACCACCCGAGCCGCAGAAGCAGGGACAGCAGGACGAGCGACTGCGACGGACGCAGCAGTCCGGCCGGGATCGCGCCGGCGGCCAGCAGGTCCTTGCCGCCGCCGGCGCCGTACACCGGGACGACCGGGCCGGCCTGCACGCGGGTGCTGGTGACCACCACCAGGCCCCGCGCCGTCGCCTCGGCGACGGCCTCGCACAGCACCGGGTTGGCGTTGCCGATCCCGGTGCCCTGCAGCACGATCCCGGCCGCGCC
This sequence comes from Amycolatopsis sp. NPDC001319, assembly GCF_042896185.1. NCBI lineage: Bacteria > Bacillati > Actinomycetota > Actinomycetes > Pseudonocardiales > Pseudonocardiaceae > Amycolatopsis > Amycolatopsis sp. NPDC001319. The sequence goes on from NZ_JBIAWY010000023.1 coordinate 32,004, forward strand.
GGCAGCCAGCGACGCACGCAGGTGCGCCGCGTCGGCGCCCGGGTAGGACGCCACCAGGTCGACGCGGCAGCCGGCGCCGGAATCCGGCAGCGGCAGCGGATCCGGCCGGTCGCCGGCCCAGCCGTCGCGGCCGTCGTCGGGATTGCTGAACGCGTGCGCCAGCAGGGTTTCCGACTTGCGCACCCCGCGGGCGCCGAACGCCTCGCCGGCGAAGCACACGAGCACCCCGCGGCCGCGGGCGTCCGGTGCGGCCGCCAGGGCCAGGGCGCGGGCGAGGTTGTCCGGCCCGTCCGGGTCGGGCGCGTCCGCGGCCCGCTGCGCGCCCGTGAACACCACCGGGCGCGGGTCGGCGTGGACGAGGTCGGCCAGGAACGCCGTCTCCTCCATGGTGTCGGTGCCGTGCGTGACCACGACCCCGACCACCGCCGGGTCGGCCAGCACCTCGCGGATGCGGGCGCAGACCAGCAACATGTCGTCCACATCGAGGGTGTAGGAGCCGACGCGCAGCACGTCGACCACGCGCACCGGCAGCGAAGGTCCGGGGCCGGCGCTGCGCAGCAGCTCGTCGGCGCCGTCCGAGGCAACGGCGGCGCCGCCCAGTTCGGCGCGGCTGCGGGAGGAGATCGTGCCGCCGGTCGCAAGGAGCACGACGTGCTCACCTCGTTCCGTCGCCCGGCCGGTCGTCACGAACGCTCTCCCTCCGTCGTTACCTGGTCGTTTCCGAACCCAATCGTTTGGGTTACGGTGCCCGAGGCGTACCCAAACGATTGGGTACGATGGCTGCGGACTGTACGGTGTGGTGCGAATCGGGGTCAATACCCGGCGGAGAGGTGGGGGCTTGCCCAGGGCGAAGGCTGCGCGGGACGGCGATGGCGCTGCCGTCGAGGACGGGGCGGTCGCCGAGCGCGTGCCCACTCTCAAGGATCTGGCCCGGCAGCTGGGCATCCACCCGTCGACCGTGTCCCGCGTGCTGCACTCCGACCCGGAGTCGGCGCGCGGCGCGGCATCGGACGCCACCGCGCGCCGGATCCGGGAGCTCGCCGCCGAGCTCGGCTACTCCCCCGACCCGCAAGCGTCCGGCCTGCGCACGCGCCGCACCCGGCTCCTCGGCGTGGTCGTGCCGCGGCTGTCCGACCTCGTGCTGGCCGTGATGTACGAGGGCGTAGAAGCCGAAGCCGCGACCATCGGCTACTCCTCGTTCGTCACCAACTCACGCGACGACGTGGACGAGCAGCGCCGCAAGGTCGAGCTGATGCTGGCCCGCCGCGTCGACGGCCTGATCATCGGCGACCGGCACCTCGACGTCGACGTGGTGCTGTCCGACCTGCGCCGCCGGGCCGTGCCGTTCGTGCTCATGAACCGCCACCACCCCGACATCCCGTCCGCCACCTGCGACGACACCCGCGGCGGCGAACTCGTCGCGGAACACTTGTGGGACAAGGGACACCGCGACGTCTGCGTCATCGCAGGCGAGGCCTACGCCACCACCGGCGTCGACCGCACCGCCGGCTTCGTCCACCGCTGGCGCGAACTCGGCGGCGACATCGCCCCCGCCGACATCGTCCTGTCCCGCTTCGACACCCAGGGCGGCCGGGAAGCCGCCGAGCAGATCCTCACCTCGGGCCGCCGCCCGTCCGCGCTGTTCGCGGTCAACGACTTCGCCGCGATCGGCGCGATGGGCGCCCTGCGCTCCCACGGTCTCACCGTCGGCCGCGACTGCGCGGTCGTCGGCTTCAACGACACCTCGCTCGCGGCGGAGCTGCCGATCCCCTTGTCGTCGGTGCGCTCGCCGATGTTCGAGATCGGCCAGACCGCGGTGCGCCTGCTGCGCGCCGTGATGCGCGGCGAGCCCACGGAGTCGGCCCGGCTGACGCCGACGTTGCAGATCAGGGAAAGCAGCACCTGACCTCAGCCCGAGAAGACTCGGCCGGAGAGGACGCCATCGTGCCCAATCGGCCTCAATTCAACGACGCCAATCCCGCAATCGCGCAATCGTGAACAACTACTGATCAAGGTGGCAATTTGGCGACCACGGTCCGAGCGCAGCGACCGACGACCAAGCCACGCCGCACGGACAGGGGTCACGCGGCCAGAGTGTCGGTGACCTTGCGAGTCTGCACGTCGGCCCAGTCCCTCGACTTGCTGGAACACAACGGCCGCCGCCACACGACTCCGGCCCGCATCGGCGCCTTACCCCTCGGAGCCGGCCGGGCGTTCGCTCCGGCCGGCTCCCTTCGGCGGTTGCTTCAGGTACAGCGCGCGGCGCATCCCCGCGCGAACCCAGTCCGTCCGCCCGGTCCACCTCCCCTGCGAAGCAGCGCGCGCGATCAGATGCGGAACGGCCCGGAGTCCACGAGAAGGGCCGGCGCCGTGACGCTCTCCATGAACGTCTGCTCGCCGCGTTGCGCTGCCTGGGGTTCGCGGGCCAGTGCCACCTCGATCCCGTGGTCGCGCGGTTCATCCGCGACACACCCGCCGAGCTGATCAGCGTGTGCCTCGGGTCGAACGTCTACCGCCATTGCACGTTTTCCGCGCGCTCGTTCGTGCCGGCCGTCACCGGGTTCCTGCAGACAGTGCGGGACGGCCACCCCGATACTCCGCTGGTCGTGATGACACCGATCGTCTGCCCGACCGGGGAGCGTGAGCCCAACGCCGTCGGTCTCACGCTCGCGGACATCCGGCCCTGCTGCACGAAGCGGTCGACGTGATGCGCGACTGTGGACACCGCGGACTGCAGCTGGTCGACGGCCTCGGCGTACTCCGCCCCGAGGAAACGCACCTCCTTGTCGACGCGGTGCATCCAGGCACGGACGGGTACCGGCTCATGGCTTCGCGGTTGGGCCCCTTGCTGCGACCACACATGGCGCGCTCAACCCCTCGGACGGCTGCCACCGATCCGAAGAAACCGGATCGCGGTCAGCGATCCGGCGTGTAGCGCAGTTCGTCGCGCAGCCGGTTCATCAGGGCCATCGCGTGCAGAGTCGGTTCCTGCTGCTGCGCGGCGATCGCCAGTGTCAGCACCTCGAAGAGGGCGAGCGTGGTGGTCTGCATCTTGTACATCTGCGAGCTGCCGGCGGGTGTCGTGAGCACGATGGCAACCCGGTCTCGCAGCGCCTCGCCCAACGTGTCGGTGACGAGAACGACTGTCGCGCCGACTTCCCGGGCGTGATCGAGCACGACCTCGATCTCGACCGTCACCTTCTCGTGCACGACGAGCACCACCACGTCCCGCTCGGTGAGCCTGATCAGGTCGTCTGCGAGCAGAAAACCCGAGGTCAACGCATCCCGACAGCGGTAACCGAGGCGGATGAGCCGCAGTGACAGGCAGCGCCCGAGCATGCCGAGCGCTCCGGTCCCCATCACCACCACCTCACGTGCGCCGCTCAGCGCGGTCACGGCGGCGGAGAACTGGTCGGAACGGATCGAGCGCCGCGCCTCCTGCAGCAGCAGGATGCTCTCGGTGAACACGTTCGACAGCAGGTCGTCGGGAGCCGACCCGACGACGTCCACCCGACGGCCCAGCCGCCCGGCCGGCGTGAGGTGTTCGCGCACCTGCTCCTGCAGAATGCGCTTCAGTGCGGGCATCCCCGTGTGGCCCCGATACGCCACAGGTCCACAGCGACGACGAGTACAACAAGTACCGAGGAACGCCAGTCCACAGGCCACACCGAGCCCTTCGGCCGCGCGAACGAGGACTGTCTGAGCGGACGCGAACACGAGCCCGCCCCCGGCCAACACGAACGGGGAACTCAGCCGACGCGTGCTCGGCGTCGTCGCCACCCGGCCGACATGCGCCACGGCCGCGCACAGCCTGAGCGCGATGAACGCGAGCCCCAGTGCAGCGCACATACGAACAGCCGCGGCAATCGCGCGCCGGAAAGGAGCGGGGCGAAGCGGCGCACCAGGTGGGCGCGGGCCTGATCTTCGGTTATCTCGCTGCCCGCCATGCCGCGAGATGAATGCTCGAGGTCACGCCCGCGGCCGCGCGGTCGGCTCCCGGATCTTCAAGTGCGACGGGAGCGAAAGGTCCGGCGGCTGATCACCTGATCATCAGCTCGCACGCGGAGGCATTGGCAGCGAACGGCGGCTCGCTTCTACCAGACGACTTCGCCCCCGCTCTCGGCGAGGATCGTCGGGCGGGGGCCGTCCGCGGTGGCCAGGTAGACGGCGGCCGCTGCGGTTTCGTGCGGGGTGGCGAAGCGGCCGACCGGGATGCTGCGCTGCCGCAGCGCAGCGAATTCTTCGGCGGTAGCGGTGCCTTGGGCTCTGGCGAACTGATCGTGCACGGCGGTCAGCAGCGGGCTCTCGGTGCAGCCTGCGCAGAGGGCGTGGTACGTGATGCCCGCGTCGCCCGCTTGGCCGGCAAGGTGACGGATCCAGCCGACCACCGCGAACTTCGACGCACTGTACGCGGCGTTGTCGGGTTCCCCGACCAGGCCCGCCTGCGAGGCGACGGCGACAAACCGCCCACGGCAGCGGCGCAGGGCAGGGAGAGTCACCTCGAGCAAAGCGAGCAAGGATTCGAAGTTGATCCGCATGACGCGTTCGGTGAAGGCCCGCGTGAGGTCGGCCAGCGGAGCGGATCCGGGGACGCCGTGGGCGGCGATCACGCCGGCCAAACCGCCGGCCGAGGCTTCGCGGACCGCGTTCTGTCCTTCGGCGGCAAGGAGATCGCCGCCGATCCAGTGCACGGTGCCGTCATTGGACGGAGTGCGGATGCTGCGTCCGTGTGCGATGACAGTCTCGGATCGGGCCTGTAACTCGGCGACGATCGCCGAGCCGATGGCGCCCGTCGCACCGGTCACCAGGTACGTCATCGGGGCCTCCGCAGGTCGATCGTCGCGCCGGTGACGTAGCCGGAACCGGAGCCGGCGAGGAAGTCCAGCGTCGGCTGCAGATCCATTTCGGATTCCGCATCGCAGACCACACTGTTGATGCGGATCCGCGCACCCAGCTCCCGCGCGAGCGACTGCGCGATGCCTCGCATCGCTTCGACAAGGGCGTTTTGGCCGGCGTGGCTTCCGGATTGCGTGGCCACCAAGGCGACTCTGAGCGGTCCGGCTTGCTCGTCGTGATCGGCCAGCAACTCCTGCAGAACGTTGAACGTCTCGACGATCTCACTTGTCACCGTCGCACCTTCGGTCGAGACGGTGACGACGTGCAGCGACCGCGCCGGGGAGCGGACCTTCATCGAGCCGAAGCCAGGAGCTTCGCCGCCGCCGCCGCGGCCTGTGTGGTCGCGGTGCGCACGTCGAGCGTCCGGTGATCAAGCGACATCATCTCCACGCCCCACGGACCGCTGAATCCGAGTCGCCGCAAGGACTTCACGAAGGACGCCACATCGAAGTCCCCCTCGCCGCAATAGAGCCGATTGTCGAACGTGTCCTCGAACAAGGTTCCGGTCACCTGCTGGTACCCGTCGTTGATCTCGGCGGCGAAGACGTACTCCGGCGGCAGGATGCGCTCCATGTCCTCATAGGACATCGCACTCCGGTAGATGTGCCAGATGTCGACAAGCAGACCACCGGCCGGGTGCGCGACATCGCGGACGAGCCCCGCGGCCGGCTCGATCGTCGTCATCATCGAGAAAGCAGCGGGTTCCAAGGCGATCCGCGTGCCCGCCGCGGCGGCGGCTTGCGCCAGCGCGGCGAACTCTTCGCGCAGCCGGTCGGGGCCGACCGTGTCACCGGGTTGCCCCGCACCGGCCTTGATGTGAGAGGCGCCCAGCGCTTCGGCGGCGTGCAGGAGATCGGCGCGTACGGCCTCCGATCGCTCACGCCGTTCCCCCGAGCACCACCAGTCGTCGATGTACTCGACTTCGACGGTCGTGATGCCGTGCTGTTCGAACTCTCGAGCGAGCGCCGGAAACCCGATGCTCTCACGCACCGCGACCAGGTCGGTGTGCGTGATCCCGAACCCGCTGAACCCCGCTTCGGCGGCGGCCGCGACCCGGTCCCGGATGTCGAACGGGCTCAAGTCTCCGTTGCGCTGCGGCATGACGTCGCCCGCGGAGGTCCAGCACGTGCTGAGCAAGGCATCGGGGTGCGGCATCAGGAAGTGCCCTTTCAGTCGGTGGTCTCGGCTTGTCCGGACGGTCCGAGCTTGTCGATCAAACGGTCCATGACGTTGCGGATGTGGGTGTCGACGGCTTCGCCCATCGCCCGGGTGTCGCCTGCTTCCATCGCCTCGAGCATGGCCCGATGCTCCTTGTACGCCAGCTCCGTGTGCTCGTGGAACTGCCCGGCCCAGTTGATGATGCGCTGGATGTGCCCGCGCAACCGGTGGATGTGGTTGACGAGCAGGGGGTTGCCGCAGTTGAGCACGAACAGGTCGTGGAAGTCGAAGTCGGCGACGTTGAAGGGTTCGAGGTCGCCCGCGGCGATCGCCTCGCCGATCCGGTCCATGCGTTCGCGCATGGCGGCCAGCTCGCCGGCCGGGATCCGGGTGGCGTTCTCGGCCGCGGCCACCTCGAGTGCCCGGCGCACGGTGTAGACCTGCCGGACCAATTCCACCGACAGCGCCGGAACGGTGAACCCCCGCGGCCCGGACACGTCCAGCAAACCCTCGTCCTGCAACCGGCGGATCGCCTCCCGCAACGGGGAGCGGCTGATCGAAAACCTTCGGGCAAGATCGTTTTCACTGAGCACGGAACCGGGTTCGAGTTCGCCTGACACGACCCAGCGCTTCAACGTGGCGTACGTCTGATCCGCCAGCGACGGCGCTCGTTTCGGCGCGTTCTCGTCGATCCGCATGGTTTCCCACTGCACAGTCGGCTCACTCATGTGCACCCTCCCGTTCGCCCCAGGTCTGTCTCCCGGCTCCGACGACGATTCTCGTGCGAGGACGTCGGCAGCCCCCGCCGGGTGTATTGACACCTTCCGGGAGCGACTCTAGCGTAATCGGTCGACAGGCGACAGGCGCCCGTCGCCATGGCTCGCCAGACACTCTCAGTGTTCGGTCGACAGGCGACCGGACTGGTGCGGAGTCCTGATCTATCTCGGCAAAGGAGCCCAGATGAGAAACCTTCGTCCGCTGGCAGCGACCGCGATGAGCGTGTTGGCCGTTTCGGCCGGTCTGGTCGCGTGTGGCGGTGCTTCGGGCAGCAGCTCGTCCGGCGTCACGATCGGCTACTCGACGTACACGTTGTCCAACCCGTTCTTCGCGGGGATGCAGAAGGGCTTGGACGCCGGGACCAAGAAGTACGGGTACAAGCTGGTCACCACCAACTCCAACGGCGACGCCGCCCAGCAGGTCACCGACATTCAGAACCTGATCAGCCGGGGCGTGAACTACATCCTCCTGTCCCCCGCCGACGGCAAGGCCATCGCGCCGGCCGTGTCCGCGGCCGACGCGGCGCACGTGCCGATCATCTCCATCGCCGACAGCGTGATCCCGCCGATCACTGCGACGATCACCATCAACGACGTCAAGGCCGGTAGCGACGCGGTCGATCGGATCGCTGCGGAACTGAAGGCCCGCAAGGGCTCGGCGACCGGCACGGTCGTCGACATCCAGGGCATCCTGGGCACGCCGTCGGCGACGCGGCGCGAACAAGGGTTCCGCCAGCAGCTGGCCCGTTACCCCGGCCTGCGGGTGGCAGCGGCGCAGGACGGTGGCTACGACACCGCAAAGTCGAACGCGCTGATGGTCGACATTCTCCAGGCGAATCCCCAGATCGACGCGGTGTTCGCAGCCAACGACGCCGAAGCGGTGGGCGTGTCGGCGGCAATCAAGTCACAAGGCCGATTCAAGCCGGTGGGCGACCCCGGGCACATCATCGTGATCGGCGTGGACGGTTCCAAGCCCGCCATCGCCGACGTGCGCGCCGGCGTGCAGGACGCCAGCATCAGCCAGAACCCCATCAAGATGATGCAGAAGGCCGTGGACACCGTCGCCGATCTGGAAGCGCACAAGTCCGTGCCGAAGCAGATCGACTGGCCCTCGGCGACCATCACCAAGGAAAGCATCGACTCGCCCGAGGTCAAGAGCTACGGGATCTGGTCCGATGAAGTCTGATGCCCCCGCCCCGACAGTGGAGTTCCGCGGAGTGTCGAAGTCCTACCCGGGCATCCGCGCTCTGCACGACGTGTCCTTGACACTCGCGCCGGGCACCGTCACCGCGCTCGCCGGCGAGAACGGTGCGGGCAAGTCCACCTTCATCAAGCTCCTGTCCGGCGCGGAAAAAGCGGACTCCGGCCAGATCCTGCTCGGCGGAAACGAAGTGCCCGGCTCGCCCGGTGCGGTGATCGACGCGGGCGTGAGCGTGATCTACCAGGAGCTGACCGACGTGCCCGACATGAGCCTGCTGGACAACCTCGTGCTGGGCCGGCAGCCGGCGCGGCTGGGAGTGGTCCGACGAGACGCAGCAAAACGAGCGGCCCGCCTCGCGCTCGACCGGGTCGGGCTGACGGGCCTGCCGCTGGACCGGCCCGTCCGGGAGCTGTCCCTGGCGCAGCGACAGCTCACCGAGATCGCGCGGTGCCTGGCCCGCGACGCCAGTGTGCTGGTGTTCGACGAACCGACCTCGGCACTGTCCGAAAACGACGTCCGGGTCCTGCTGCGCACGATCAAGGCGTTGCGCGCGCAGGGCATGACGATCCTGTACGTGAGCCACCACCTCGACGAACTGTTCCAGATCGCCGACACGATCGCGGTGCTGCGCGACGGCGAGCTCGTCGGTGCCGGCCCGGTCGTCGAGTGGAACGAAGCGAAGCTGGTGCGCGCGATGCTCGCCAAGGACATGGCCCACGCCTACCCCTGGCGGGACCGGCCCGTCGGCGCCGACCGGCTCCAGGTGCGAGAACTCGACGCACCCGGCGTGAAGCGGGCGACGCTGCAGGTGAAATCCGGTGAGATCGTCGGCCTGGTCGGCCTCGCCGGCGCCGGCCGTACGGAGCTGCTCAAGGCGCTGGCGGGTCTGTCGGTGCGCTCGCGCGGGAACGTCGAGGTAGACGGCCATCCCCTCCCCGCGCGAGCGCACGACGTGGTGCGCCGAGGTGTGGTGTACGCACCCGAGGATCGCAAGGCCGAAGGCCTCGTCCTCGACGCGTCCATTGTGGACAACCTCTCCTACGGCGTCTACCGCTCGTTCGCCCGGGTCGGCTGGCTGCGACGCGGCCGGCAGGAACGCCTCGCCCGCCACGCCATCGCCGGGTTCGGTGTCAAGACCCGCGATCCCCGTCAACCGGCCGGCAAGCTCTCCGGCGGCAACCAGCAGAAGATCGTCCTCGCGCGAGCCGCCGCGCACACGCCGAAGGTCCTGCTGCTCGACGACCCCACCCGCGGCGTCGACGTGGGCGCGAAGGCAGGCATCCACGAGCACGTCCTGACTCTCGCCGAATCCGGCGCCGCGGTATTGCTGACCAGCTCCGACACCGACGAGGTTCTCGCGATGGCCGACCGCGTGTACGTGCTACGCGCCGGACGGGTCGTCGGCGAGCTGCGCCGAGCCGAGTTCGACCGGGAACGCGTGCTCCAGCTGGCCGCCGCCGGCTGACTCCCCCGACTCGCCTGTGAGAAACGGAAGGCCACCATGGTGATCACGACCTCCACGGAGAAGAAGGAAGAGACCCGCAGGCCAGACTCACCCCCGTCCACGCTGCGGAGAATGGCCGGGCATCCCCGGACCCCGATCGTCGTCGCGTTGGTGCTCGCCTGCGTGGCGATGGCGCTATTGTCCGACAGTTTCCTGTCCAGCCGCAACTTCACCAACATCCTCACCCAGTCCACCGTGGTCGGAATCGCCGCCGTCGGCGCGACGCTGGTGATCATCACCGGCGGCATCGACCTGTCGGTCGGGTCCAACGTCGCGCTCTCCGGCATGATCGCCTCGCAGCTGGTCAGCGGCGGACTGGCCGGGTTCCTGGGCGTCGTGGCCTGCCTGGTGATCGCCGCCGCGATCGGCGCGTTCAACGGGGTTTCCGTGGCCTGGTTGCGGTTGGCACCGTTCATCGTGACGCTCGCCGTGCTCGGCATGGGACGCGGCTTGACGTTGCAACTGAGTCAAGGCCAGAGCGTGTACGGGCTGCCGGCAGGACTCACCTGGCTCGGTGGCGGAACGATCGGCACGATCCCCGTCCCGGTGTTCCTGCTCGCCGCGATGTTCCTCGTCGGGCACCTCGTCCTGTCGCGCACCACACTCGGCCACCAGATCTACGCGGTCGGCGGCAACCGGCAGGCGGCTCGGTTGAGCGGCATCCCCGACAAGCGGGTGCTGTTCTACGCCTACCTGATCGCCGGCGCGTGTGCCGGCCTGGCCGCGCTCGTGCTCGTGGGCCGCCTCGGCGCCGCGACCCCCACCGCGGGCACCGGTCTCGAGCTTCAGGTGATCGCCGCGGTCGTGATCGGCGGCACCAGCCTGTTCGGCGGCAAGGGCAGCATGGTCGGCACGCTCATCGGGGTCCTGCTCATCGGGGTCATCAACAACGGGCTGACCCTGCTCAATGTGAGCCCCTTCTGGGTCCAGTTCATCCAAGGCGCGCTGATCCTCGTGGCCGTGCTGTTGGACGCGTTCAACCAACGCAGGCTCTCGGTCGCAGATGCCTGATCCCCACCACATCCACGACAGGAGGCCTACGTGAATCCCCCTTTTGATCACCGGCACCTCGACGAGCTCATGGACAACGCCGGGCTCGACGCGCTGCTGGTGACCTCAAAGCACAACGTCCAGTACCTGCTGGGCGGGCACCGGTTCTTCTTCTTCGACTACATGGACGCCATCGGGGTCAGCCGGTACCTGCCCGTGCTCGTGTACGTTCGCGGCGACCTCGGCGCGACCCGCTACATCGGCAACGCGATGGAATCGTGGCAGCTGGACAACGATCCGGTGTGGGTGTCCGATGTGGACACCAGCACGTGGCGAGCGCAGGACGCGATCGAACTCGCGCTGGCACACCTGCGCCGAGTGCTGCCGGGACAGGCCGTGGTCGGCATCGAGGGATCCTTCCTGCCGGTCGAGGCGTACCAGCGGCTGGCGGTCGAACCGTCGGTGACGCTGCGGGACGGACAGTTTGTGCTGGAACGCCTTCGCGCGGTGAAAAGGGTGGACGAGCTGAAGCTGCTCGAAGAAGCGTCGGACGCCATCGTGGACTCGATGCGGGCGGCCTTCGGCGCGCACGGGGCGGGCTCGACGAAACGCGAGATCGTGCAGACCCTGCGCCAGGAACAGACACGGCTCGGCATGACCTTCGAATACTGCCTCGTGAGCATGGGCGCCAGCCACAACCGCGCGCCGTCGAACGCCAGCTGGGCGCCCGGTGAGGTGCTGTGCCTGGATTCCGGCGGCAACCTCGGCGGCTACATCGGCGATCTCGCGCGCATGGCGGTACTCGGCGAACCCGACGCCGAGCTGGAGGACCTGCTGGCCGAAGTCGAAGCTGTGCAGCTGGCCGCGCGGGAACCCATCGCGGACGGCGTGGTCGGCCAGGCGATCTTCGACCGCGCAGGCGAGGTGCTGGCCGCGAGCCCCCACCGTGGGGTGACCACCTTCGTCGCGCACGGCATGGGACTGATCAGCCACGAGGCGCCTCGGCTCACCTCGACCGGACCGGTTCCCTATCCCAACTACGACGGTCCCCGCGCACTGGCGGCCGGCATGGTCCTCTCGATCGAAACGACCATGCTGCACCCCCGGCGCGGGTTCATCAAACTCGAGGACACCGTGACCGTGACCGAAGACGGGCACCGCGCGTTCGGCGACCACGCGCGCGGCTGGAACGTCGTGGACCTCGCAGCAACCCGTGTCTGAGGCCGTACCCACGCAGCCTGCCACTCCCGCCCGACCAGCAGAGGAGCCATCGATGACCGAGACCCTGCCCGACACGATGCCCGCCGTGATCTTCCGGGGTGAGGGCGTACTGGCCCTGGAACAGCACGCGGTACCCGGGATCACCGAGCCCGACGACATCATCATCAAGGTCGGCGCGGTCGGGATCTGCGGGTCGGACCTGCACGCCCTGCACACGCCGCCGACCCACCCGGGTCTGCCGGGCGTGATCTTCGGGCACGAGTTCTGCGGGGAAATCGTCGCGGCCGGCCCGCAAGCACGTGGTCTGTCGGTGGGTGACCGCGTGGCGGTCGACCAGAACCCGCCGTGCGGCCGCTGCGGCCCCTGCCGTGACGGACACGGCAACTTCTGCGAGCCGTTGTTCGACAACCCGCACCTCGACATCCCGTGGCCCAACACCCCCGGATTCTTCTGGGACGGCGGAATGGCCCGCTACGTCAAGGTGCCGTCGTACTACGCCTACCGCGTGACCGCTGACGTGCCCTACGAGCACCTCGTGCTCGCCGAGCCGCTCGGTTGTGTCCTCAACGGGATCAACAAGGCCGGCGTCGTGGTCGGCGACCGCGCAGTCGTCCTCGGCGGCGGACCGATGGGCCTGCTCGCCGTCATCGCGCTCAAGCACTTCGGGGTGGAGCAGGTCATCCTGGTCGAACCCGCGGTCAAACGGGCCGAGGTGGCCAAGCAGGCCGGCGCGGACCTGGTGCTCAACCCGACGGAAGTCGACGTACGCGAGGAAGTGCTGGCCGCCACCGGCGGCCGCGGCGCGACCTTGGTGTTCGAGGCCGTCGGTTCCCAGCTGGACACCGCGGTCGACGTCGCGGCCGACCAGGCGCGGATCGTGGTCATCGGCATCAACAACAGCTACCGCGCGAACCTGTCCGCGATGACCGTGACGATCAAGGAACTGCGCATCCTCGGCGCGTTCCTGATGCGCTACACCATGCGCGAATCCCTCGACCTCATCCAGAGCGGCAAGCTCCCGCTCGACCGCGTCGTGAGCCACGTGCTCCCGCTTTCGGACATCCACAAAGGAATCTCGCTGGCGCAGGCCGGCGAAGGTCTCAAGATCGTCTTCAAGCCGTGACGGGGCAGGACGAGCCGACCATGGCCCAGGCCCGGACCGTCGTCGTCACCGGAGCTGCTTCGGGGATCGGCGCCGGCATCGCGCGCTCCGTGCACGAGGCCGGCTACCGCCTCGTACTGGTCGATATCGACGAAGCCGGGCTGGCCCGCGTCGCGGCGGAACTGGGTGGCGCAACCACCCTGACGACGGACCTGACCGACCCGGGCTCGGCCGCGCGGCTCACCCAGGTCACCCGAGCCGCGCAGGGCACCTGGGGGCTGGTCAACTGCGCGGGCATCTCGCTGATCAAGCACTTCCTCCACAACAGCGAACAGGAGTGGACGAGGATCCTCCGGGTGAACCTGGAGGGCACCATGCGCGCCACACACGCCGTCGGCACGGTCCTCACCGAGAACGGCGGCGGCGCCGTGGTGAACATCGCTTCGATCTCCGGCGTTGTCCCGGCCGCGTGCCAGGCGGCCTACGCGGCGTCCAAGGCCGGGCTGATCGGCTTCGGCACCGGACTGGCGTTCGACTTCGGGCCGCTCGACATCACCGTCAACACCATCGCCCCCGGCATCGTGCGCACGCCGATCTGGGACCGGATCCTCGACGAGGACGCCGACCGGACCGGCCTGCCGGCCGAAGAGGTCTTCGCCGAGCACATCCGGCCCATCCCGCTGGGCCGGGCACAGACCGCGGCCGAGATCGGCGACCTCACCGTGTTCCTCCTCGGGCCCGGTGCGCGCAGCATTTCCGGTGAGACGATCAAGGTGACCGGCGGAATGACCACCGTGACCTTCGATTTCGCGAAGGCGGCTGCCGCGGTTCGAGCGGGGGTCACGTCGTGACCGCCCACCTCGCCCTGCAGCTCAAGGAAAAGCTCGCGTCGGAAGAGCCGCTGCTGGGGACGTTCGCCGGGCTCGGCAGCCCGGTCGCGGTGGAGATCGCGGCCGCGGCCGGCGCCGACTGGGTCCTGCTGGACCTCGAACACGGCGGGGGTTCCGAGGAACTCGTCGGGCCCTCGGTGACCGCGGCGGCGGCCTACGGGGTCCCGCTGATCGTCCGGACGGAAAGTGGTGACCGGCCGCGAGCCGGGCGGGCTCTGGACGGCGGGGCCAGCGGCATCATGATCCCCCGGATCACCGGAATCGCCGACGCCCAGGACGCCCTGCGGATCCTCCGATACCCGCCGGACGGCGACCGCGGCGTGGCGACGTACAACCGTCAGGCCCGGTTCGGGCTTCGGCCCGAAGTGCTCGCCTCGCGCAACGACGAGGTCGTCGGCGTCATCCAGATCGAGACCGTCGGCGCGATTCGCTACATCGGCGAGATCGCCGCGACCGACGGCGTCGACGTGCTGTTCATCGGCCCGGTGGACCTTTCCTACGCGCTGGGCGTGCCGTTGGGGTTCACCTCACCGGTGTTCCGCCAAGCCCTCGACACCGTGGCCGCCGCCGCGAAACGGCACGGGAAGACAGCGGGGATCATGGCGCCCTCGGCCGCCGCCGCGGCGGACTACCTGACCCGTGGCTTCCGCTTCCTGTCGCTCGCGTCCGACGCTTCCCTGCTCGCCCGAACCATGCACGACGCCTTCGCGTCGATCAGGAAGGACCACCCGTGACCGCGGTGCACCTGAACCATTGGATCGCCGGAGCACCAGTGCCCGGCACGTCCGGCGCCTACGCGGACGTGACCGATCCCGCCACCGGCGCGGTCACCGCGCACGTGCCGCTGGCCTCGGCGGCGGAAACCGCCACCGCGATCGACACCGCGGCCGCCGCGTTCCCCACCTGGCGTGACACCTCGCTGGCGCGCCGTACCCGGATCCTGTTCGCGTTCCGCGAGCTGCTGAACGCCCGGTCGCAAGAGCTCGCGGCCATCATCACGGCCGAACACGGCAAGGTGCTCTCCGATGCCGAAGGCGAGGTCGCCCGAGGCCTGGAGGTCGCCGAATTCGCCTGCGGCATGCCACATCTGCTCAAAGGCGGAGCAACGCACAACGCGTCGACCAATGTGGACATCGCCTCGATCCGGCAGCCACTCGGACCGGTGGCGATCATCTCGCCCTTCAACTTCCCCGCGATGGTCCCGATGTGGTTCTTCCCCATTGCGATCGCCGCGGGCAACACGGTCGTCCTCAAGCCGTCGGAGAAGGTGCCCGGCGCCGCGCTGTGGCTGGCCCGGCTGTGGCGCGAGGCAGGCCTGCCCGACGGAGTGTTCAATGTGGTCAACGGCGACAAGACCGCGGTCGACACACTGCTGGCGCATCCCGGCATCAAGGCGGTGTCCTTCGTCGGCTCCACGCCGATCGCCCGCTACGTGTACGAAACCGGCACCGCGCACGGCAAACGGGTCCAAGCACTCGGCGGCGCGAAAAACCACATGGTCGTTCTGCCGGACGCGGACCTAGACCTGGCCGCCGACCAAGCGGTCAACGCCGGGTTCGGCTCGGCCGGGGAGCGCTGCATGGCGATCTCCGTCGTCGTCACCGTCGGAGACATCGCCGATGAGCTGGTGGACAAGATCGCCACCCGGGCCGCGAAACTCCGCACCGGCGACGGCCGCCTCGGCTGCGACATGGGACCGCTGGTCACGAAAGCCGCGCAAGAACAGGTCACCGGCTACATCGCCGCCGGCGAACAGGCCGGCGCCGCCCTCGTCGTCGACGGCCGCGGCCTCGCCGGCGACGGCTTCTTCGTCGGGCCGACGCTGTTCGACCACGTGGCCACGGACATGTCCATCTACACCGACGAGATCTTCGGGCCGGTCCTGTCGATCGTGCGAGTCGACACCTACGACCAGGCGATCGAACTGGTCAACGCGAGCCCCTACGGCAACGGCGTCGCTCTCTTCACCAACGACGGCGGCGCGGCGCGGCGCTTCCACACCGAGATCGAGGTCGGCATGGTCGGCATCAACGTCCCGGTCCCCGTCCCGATGGCGTACTACTCCTTCGGCGGCTGGAAGAACTCCCTCTTCGGCGACACGCACGCCCACGGCACAGAAGGCGTCCACTTCTACACCCGCGGCAAGGTCGTCACCACGCGTTGGGCGGACCCCACTCACCGCGGCATCAACCTCGGCTTCCCTCAGACCGGCTAGATCGCGGCAAACCGGCGCGCCACGTTGTCGTCGTCGGCGGTGCGCTCACGTTCGAATCAGCGACGCGTGGTGCGGCGTGCAATCGACCTCACCGCAGGACAACCGCCGCGGGTGACCCGAGCGCCAGGTGCGTGGTCACCATGTCCACCCGCGCGTTGGAGTTCGGCTCCCACTCCGGACCCGGTCCGCCGGCGTGCACTTCAAGCCGTGGGGGCTGGAGCCGTTCCTGCCGATGCCCGCGGTCGAGCTGTGTGACCGGCCGGTGACGGTCGAGCAGGTTGAGGGCCGGCCTGCCATTGCTGAGCTGCGAGACCGCCGGACCGATCGACTGGGGCCGGGACGGCCGACCGCTGCCGGCCGATTGATTTCTTGCAACAGCGACAGCTCACGACACGCTAATTTGGGGGCACCCCAAATCGAGGAGAGCCCCGTGGGCACAGTGGTCATGTACAGCTCGGTGTCGGTGGACGGCTTCGTCGCGGACGAGAACGACCAGCCCGGGCCGCTGTTCGACTGGTTGTCCAGCGGTGACGTCCCGTTGGACGAGAGCGGCGCGCTCAAGGTGTCGCAGACGTCCTACGACTACACCCGGCCGTACTGGGATCGGATCGGGGTGACCATCGTCGGCCGCCACGTCTTCGACATGACGGACGGCTGGGACGGGAAGCCTCCGGGCGGGATCGACCACGTGGTCGTCGTGACGCACCGGCCGGAGCCCGACGGCTGGGACCCCGAAGCGCCGTTTCACTTCGTCGACGGTGTCCAGGCAGCCGTGGCCAAGGCGCAGGAGCTTGCGGGTGACCGCATGGTCGAGGTCGCCGCCGGCGACGTCGGTGGCCAGGTGTTGGCCGCTGGCCTGATCGACGAGGTGCGCATGGACGTCGTACCCGTCGTGTTTGGATCCGGCAAGCGCTACTTCGGGTCGGTCCACGCGCAGCACCTGTTGGAGGAACCCGACGAGGTGATCCAGGGCAACCGGGTGCTTCACGTGCGCTATCGGGTGCGCCGTTGACCGATCTGAGCGGGTAAGCGAAGAAGTCCACTGCGAACGGTGACACGAGATCCGGCCGCCGGCCGCGTTTGCGCGTTCCCGCAGCACGCGCAGCGCCGGCAGCGCATCCCCGACCAGAACCGCCGTGGGGACGCCGAACACCGCCCCCCATCGTGGATCTGTAGTGCCGCAGCCGGTCCCGGTCCACCACATCGACGCAGAGTGGATCGTCTTGCCCCGCCTCAGCACTCGGCCGGGCCTCGCCCGGCACTTCGGGAACACTGCACAAGACGCTGGAGCAGCAAAGCCATCGACTCGGAGCAGAACCAGGACGGCGGCAGTGAGTTAGGCCAGTACTACAACGACGAACGCGTGATCGACGACGACCCGTTCTGGGTAACGGTCACCTAGCTGAACGAGGGGACGCATGAACAAACCGGTGAGGACAACAACCGCTGACCTGCATATGAGTCACGGTCACTTCGTCATCAGGGACGTGAGTGCGGACTTGCCCGCGCCACGCCTTGCCCGTGCCAACGGTTTCGTGGGGACGGATCTCGTCAACGGCGCGGTTGTCCTCACCGGTATTCATACGGGTTCGGTCACCGTGACCCTGCAACTGCTCGACACCGCACCCGACTCGGTCGGCCTCGACGACTGGGACGAAGTCGCCGAAGTCTCGGTCGAGTCGGAGTACGGAGAACTCATCGTGCACGGCATCATGGAAGGTCCGCCGGATTTGCCTGAGCTGGCCCACGCGGGACCCGGCACCTACCGGATACGTGTGCACGCCCGCGGCCGCGACATCGCCCCCGATCGCAACGTCCAGGAACCCGTCGAGAACTACCTGCTTTCCGTGTGGCCGGCACCGGAAGCACCCGACATCGTGTACAAACAGTCGGACGAGCGCGGACTGGAATACCGGGCAGCACGGAAGCGGCGACCCTGACGGGGGCCCGGCAGGCGTGACGCAGTGTCGTTGGCTGGGCCGGCCAAACCGGCCGCCCATTAGGACGGGTACCGGTGCGCCCCGCCGTGCCGGGGGTGCAGCCGGGGTCGGGCAGCGGCAGATACAACCGACCTCAAATCCGACGACATCCAGCCTTGACTTGCCAGTACACAACGAGTCGGGCTTTCGACCCGTGCCCCTGCGCGGGTCACTCCTCACTCGATCCGAGTAACGACTTTCTGTAATCAGCCGGTTTGAATCGGTCATGGCTCATCGACCCAGATGATCACCGCAACCAGCTGGTCGTCGACGGGTGTGAGCCTGAGCCGGTCGTGCCGGCCGTCGGCCATGAACTCGCGTTCGGCGGTCGGCCACCGATGCAGCGTCGCGCTCCACGCCACTACCCGGTCCGGGTCCGCGGCGAGCTCGGCGACCGACTGGGGCGCGCCGAGGTCACTGAGATTGGTGGGCATGGTCATGATTGTCTGTGCTGGTCAGAGAAACCGTGGTGAAGCAGGGGAAGGACGCGAAATCTTCTGGAGGTGCGCGGCCAGGTGGATACACAAGCCACGGACGTCGGCCAGCGCGATCAGCCGGCTCGGCATCAGCTGATACCCCATGGCGTTGTCGCCGCCGCACGGGCCGGCGATGTGGGTGAAGTCGTCATCATCGACCGAGGGCACAGCCTGGGGCTGGGCAGATGCTCGCCGAAGTGGAGCGCGCCGTGCGCGCCGGAGTCTTCATCACCTCACTCAGCGCGGCCGCGAACCCGGCGACGTCTCCCGAGGCCAGCCCCAGCCCTCGGCCGGGCCACGCACGCATCGCGCATCACGCCGGACACCACCGTCGCAGGACAGCGCCAGCGTGAAGATCGCCGCATCCACGGTCATCGCAGCTGTCCACGACTGCATCTCCCTGGTCCGTGCGACCTGCGGGACGGGACTGGCGAACGACTCCATCGACGCACACTGGTGGATCGCCACCGCAGCGCAAGCCCACGATCGGCGCGACGTTTCACCTGCCGGCCGAGCTGACGTCGGTAGCGCGAGCGGTGCTGGTCGTCGAAAGTCCTCGGCCGGACGGCACACGGACCTCTGCCGCCGAATGGGGCACCGTCAAGCACCGAGCCAAGGCCACGCGGCGAAAACTCGCGGACGATCGAGCAGTCGGACGGCCCCCGTCCTCCCCGGCTCCCCGTCCGACTGCTCGCAGCCATTCTCTGGAAGACACCCGACCACAGACAGGGGAGAAGGTCCTCACCCGCAATCCCGTGTCCGGGTAAATCATTCTCGATGCATGCAGCGCGCGGTCGGCAACGACCGAGACGACCTCATCCCGAACTGATGTCCGCCTCGTATCGCTGCGATGGGCTTCCGCCCCTCAAACGATTTGCGCGCGTCCGCCGAGTCTGCGCCATCCCCGCCGTGCGGGTGCGACGTCACCTCCTTGGGATGAGGACAGCGCGGGCCATCCGCCCGACAGTCGAGGGGTGGTGCGCGCGTCCACGGCGGCGCGCACTACTCCCCTGCCGTGAAGCAGCCAGGAGGCCTGTGATGACCGATGACGTCGAGGCGATGGGGCCGATCAGTTTTCTGATCGTCGAGTTCCCGGGCAGCAAGATAACCGGACACGGCTTGCCGATCTTCGTGGACCTGGTCGACCAGCGTTTGATCCGAATCCTTGATCTCCTGTTCGTCACCCGGGACACCGATGGGTCAGTGCGCGCGGTCGAGTTGCAGGACTTGGATCTTGACGGCCGGCTCGACGTGGCGATCTTCGAAGGTGCGTCCTCGGGCCTGCTCGACGAGGGCGACCTGGCCGATGCCGCGTCCGCGATCGAACCCGGATCGTCCGCGGCGATCGTGCTGTTCGAGAACCGGTGGGCACGTTCGTTCACCCAGGCCCTGCGCCGTGGCGGGGCCGAGGTGGTGGCGGCCGGTTACGTCCCGCTCGATGCCGTCGCGGCATCGCTGGATGCCGCCGAAGCAGCCGACGTCTGACCCGCCGGAGAAAGGATCAGGACCATGCCGGGACTCCTCCGAGGTATCGCCCGAACCGCCGCGATCGCGGGGACGGCGACCGCCGTGTCGAATCGAGTTTCGCGCCGCCAGGGCCGGCGCTGGGCCAGGCAAGAGGACGAACAGGACGCCCAGCAACAACAGCAGGACCCGCCGCCACCACAACCGGCGGCAGCGGCACCCGCTCGCGACGCCGTCACCCAGCTCAAGGAGCTTGCCGAACTCAAGGCACAGGGGGTCCTCACCGACGCCGAGTTCGCGTCGGAGAAGGCCAAGATCCTCGCGTCATGACAGCACATCGGGATCGGACAAGTGCAACGCAGCCGCTGCACTCCTCTCGACGTGAGGGAGGTCTCGACACCACCACTACTACGATTGGTCGGTTCGCCTTCCACGTGATCGCCGCGACGGACGAGTTTCTCGCCGACCTGATCCCCGAAGTCACCCTGGAAGCCTCGCTCGCCGTCCGGTCGCTGGTGACGACGCCGTGAAAGCCGAGTAAGTCCCGCTCGGTGCGAGCCGTCGCCTTCCACCACAACGATCTCCTCGCCGCTTTCGGCGAGAACTGGCGCGACCTCTCCATGGTCAGCAACCGGGACGATCCTCCTTGCCCGGCCGTACCTGGAAACTTGCCTGTGTTGCCTTCGAAATTCGCGGACTCCATGGTTCACTTTATGGGATGTCGATCAGCGAGCTCATGTTAAGACCACTGTCAGTGAAGCGCCGACTTGAGGGTGAGGCACGATGAGCGGCACTCGACTCTGATTGACCATGAGAACACCCTTCCAAGGCACGTCATCCCAGGTCCGGAAACTCGATTTGAGCCGTGCGACCGTCTGCCTGCTCGAGGGGTTTCACGAGAGGCCGCTGCCGCAACCAACTCGAAGACGCAGCGCCTTGCGGTATCCGTACGGCGACCTTGTATTGGACCTTATGGTTCATATGATTCCTCTGTGACGCCCGATCACCGCCGGAGGCCGGCCTCGCGCCGAAAGGCGCCCCGGCGGTCACGCACCGACACCGAGAGTGCGCCGTCGCAGGCCCTCACCTTGCGCAGGTCCTCCCTGCTCGGCGAGGCGCCGCTCTACAGACCCTGATCCTCCCGAAGAGACGGCTGCGCTCGATCGCGCAACCGTCCAGACCACCGACAGAAGGGCGTGATCCGCCGTGACGGCAGCCGCATCCGACACCCCGGCCCTCCCGATGACGCGACCGGCCGGATGCCCGTACGACCCGCCCGCCCAGTACGGCGCCCTGCGCACCGCCGACCCGACGTCGCAGGTCCGCTGCCCGGCGGGGATGGACGCCTGGTTGGTCACCCGCTACGCCGACGTCCGCGCGGTGCTCGCCGACCCCACGATGAGCTCGCGTGGCGCGGCTTCGGTGCACGTCACCCGGCGCGCCGGCCTCGACGAACCGGTCAGGCCGGGCTCGATCATCCAGCTCGACGGTGAACCGCACTCGCGGCTGCGCAAGATGGTGCTCGCGCAGTTCACCGTCCGGCGGGTGGAAGCGCTGCGCACCTACATCCAGGACCTCGTCGAGAGCCATCTCGACGCGATGCTCGCCCGGCCGGGCGAGGCGGACCTGGTGCGGGACTTCGCGTTGCCGATCCCGTCGCTGGTGATCTGCCAGTTGCTGGGCGTCCCGTACGCCGATCGCGAGCGGTTCCAGCAGCAGAGCTCATTGCTGGTCAGCACCGACGCCACGCGCGAGCAGGGGCAGCAGGCCTATGACGAGCTGGCCGGGTTCCTGGCGGGGTTGTTCGCGGACAAGCAGCAGAATCCCCAGGACGACCTGTTCAGCCGGATGATCGCGCGAGGCGCCGCCACGGGTGATCCGCTCAGCCTCGAGGAACTGGTGATGCTCGGGCTCAGCCTCCTGGTGGCCGGCCACGAGACGACCGCCAACATGATCGCGCTGAGCACCCTGGTGCTGCTGGAACACTCGGAGCAGCGCGACGCTGTGCTGGCCGCGCCCGCACGCGCGGTCGAGGAACTGCTGCGGTACCTGTCGGTGGTGCAGTTCGGCGTGCTGCGCCACGCCACCGAGGACGTGCAGGTGGGCGACCGCGCCGTCAAGGCAGGAGAATGGCTGGTGGCCGCGCTGAACTCCGCGAACCGGGACGAGGAGCTGTTTCCGGCGGCGGACGAGCTGGACTTCCACCGCGAGTCGCCGCGCGCGCACGTGGCGTTCGGCTACGGCGCGCACCAATGCATCGGCCAGCAGCTGGCGCGCGTCGAACTGCAGGAGGCGCTGACGCGCCTGTTCCGCCGGGTCCCCGACCTGCGCCTGGCCGTGCCGCGGGAGTCGCTGGGCTTCAAACACAACACCCTGGTCTACGGCGTTCGCGAGCTGCCGATCGCGTGGGGCTAGGCCAGTTGCGCGCGAGGGTTCGGACGTTCCGCCGCACGACGTCCTCGGCGTCGGTGCTGCCGGGCCGTCCGGTCTCCGTTCAGACACTCATGTAACGACAATCGCAAGCCTCGATGAGGGGATCACACCCATGCCGCGGCCGGATGAACGTCACCACGATCTGCAGTCAACAGCGGAAAGGTGGACAGGTCCGTTTTCTCCGGAGTGCCACGCGGCCGTGCGCCTCGGCCCGCCGGGCACTGTGCCCACGGCAGTCACCGCCGATCCTCCGGGATGCCCGGCCAACGACGCACCAGAGCCGAAAACGGAAATCACGCATCGAAGTGACCTCGGACCGCAGCTACTCCCGCGGACGCCGGTCAGGAAATCATCACAAATCGCAGGCAGAAGCGGTTCCGTCGCAAACATGGCGGGGAGCGCATCGAGATTCGCGACGACGCCGCAGCCTCGGTTCCTGTAAAACAGGCGTCCACAACATGAACCACCACTCTTCGACGCGATCATCACGTTCCCGTTGGTTCGACGGGGACCCTTTGTCTGCGGTCAGGTTCGGGCGGGGGTGATGCCGTCGATCGCGACGGGCAGGTGGCGGGGGCCGCGCAGGACCGGGTTGGTCCGGTACGGCGGTGGGTCGGCGAGCAGGCGGGGGTTGGCCAGCCGGCGGGCCAGTTCGGCGAGCGCGATCTGGGTTTCCAGCCGGGCGAGGGGTGCGCCGAAGCAGTAGTGGATGCCGCCGCCGAAGCCGAGGTGCTGGTTGGTGTCGCGGGCCAGGCCGAACCGGTCGGGGTTGAAGCGATCGGGATCGAATCGGTCGGGGTCGCGGACGTGCTCGGGGTCGCGGCTGCCCGAGGCGAGGACCAGCACGACCCGGGAGCCCTTCGGAATGGTGGTGCCGGCGATCTCGATGTCGTCGAGGGCCACCCGCCAGGGGATGAAGTGCACGGGCGGCTCGTAGCGCAGCAGTTCCTCGACCAGGTGGATGACCAGCTCGGGTTCGTGGCGCAGCCGTTCGAGCACGTCGGGGTGGCGCAGCAGGGTGAGGGTGCCGTTCGTGATCAGGTTGACGGTGGTCTCGTGCCCGGCGATCAGCAGCAGGAACGAGGTGGCGAGCAGCTGCCCGTCGGTCAGGCGCCCCTCGGGGCCGTCGTCGGTGGCCAGCGCGGAGAGCAGGTCGGCACCGGGAGATCGGCGGTGGCCGTCGACGAGCCCGGCGAAATACTGGACCATCTCCTGCGCGGCCGCCGCACGCTTGCGCTGCACCTCGGCGGGGTCGCCGACCCCCGGGTCGAGCGCCGCGACGATTGCCTCGACCCACGTGTGGAAGCGGGGTTCGTCCTCGCGCGGCACACCGAGCAGCTCACAGATCACCGTGACCGGGAAGGGGTAGGCGACTTGGTCGACGATGTCGACCTCGGTGGAGCCGGCGAGGCCGTCGATGAGCCCGGTGACGATCCGGCGCAGGTCGGGCACCATGCCGTCGACCCGGTCGGGGGTGTGGGGTGGGCCGAAGTGGCGGGTCACGATGCGCCGCAGCCGGTCGTGTTCGGGCGGGTCGAGGCGGATGAACGACGGAGGCAGGCCCGGGGGGTCCTCGGACGCGGCGGCCGCTTCGGGCAGGTTGTGCAGGTCGGAGCTGATCCGCGGATCGTGCAGCAGCGCCACGATCTCGGCGTAGGTGGAGACGATGTAGCTGCCGTCGTCCTGGCGGGCCACCGGGGTCTTGCGCAGTTCGGCGTACAGCGGATAGGGATCGGCTCGGTTCGCATAGTCGAGGACCTGCGAGAAGACGCTCGGCGGCGCGGTCGTGACCATGACGGCGGCCTCCTTCATGCGGTTCGTGGGGCTGATCGGGCAGTCGCGGTGACGGGTCAGGGCGACCGGAGAGCCGCGCGCCGCTCGGCCGGGTCGTGGCCCGTGAGTACGACGGTGGCGCTCTGGGTGGGGATCGGCTGGGTGGGGAATTCGGCGGGCACCACAGCCTGTTCGGCGGGCTGGTCGACGGTGTGCCAGGCGGGCGGGAAGGGCGCGGAGCGTTCGATCTGCCGTTGGTAGAACCCCAGCCACTTGCTCTGGTTGAAGGTGACCGCGGCAACCAGGCGGCCACGCAGGCCGTAGGCGGCGACGAACCGGCGGTCGGTCGCCGAGCCCTGCGTGATGACGACCTGGTCTGCGACGCTCGGCACGCCGACCGACTTGATCTCGGTGCCGAACTGGGTGGACCAGAAGATCGGCACGTCCAAGTGCGGCCAGCGGTGCGTCTCGTCGCTGAGCATGTTGTGGGCGGCGACCTCGGCCTGGGTGACCGCGTTGCCCCAGTGCTCGAGCGCCAGCAGCTGGTAGCCGAACAGTGGCTGCGGGGCACGCGCGATGTCGCCGGCGGCGAAGACGTCGTCGGTCACCAGGCCGTTCGCGTCGAACGCGCGGCAGCCGGCGTCGCACGCCACGCCCCACCGGCCGGCCGCCAGCCCGGAGCCTTCCAGCCACTCGACGTTGCGGATCCCGCCGAGCGCGGCCACCGCCACCTCGACCTCGAGGGTGCTGCCGTCGGACAGCCGGGCTCGCCGCAGCCGCCCGTTCTCCCCTTCCAGCGCGGTGACCCTGACTGCGCACCGCAGATCGACACCGGCGTCGCGCTGCATGTCGGCCGCGATCGCGCCGATCGGTCCGCCCAGCGCGGCCACCAGGGGTGCCGGGCCGGCCTCGGCCACGGTGACCGGCAGGTCGAGCTCGCGGCACACCGAGGCGACCTCCGAGCCGGTGAACCCGGCGCCGATGACCAGCACCCGGCCCGGTCGCCCGGCCAACTGCCGCTGCAGCCGCTCGGCATCCTCGCGGGTGCGCAGCACGAACACCCCGTCCAGCGCAGCCTCGGCCGGGACCAGCCACGGCCGGGCCCGCACCCCGGTCGCGATCAGCAGCCGGTCGAAGCCGACGGATGTGCCGTCGGCCAGCCGCACCTGCTTGCCGGCCAGGTCCAGCCCGGTGGCCGCGACGCCCAGCCGCCAGTGGGCGTCGATGGCCCGGCGGCGCGGCAGCCCGGTGTGCCCTGCCGGCACCCCACCCTGCTGCACCTGCTTGCTCAGCGGGGGGCGGTCGTAGGGGTCGTGAGGTTCATCGCCGATCACGGTCAGCGACCCGGTGAACCCCTCGTAGCGCAGCGCACCGGCAGCCCGCGTCCCGGCCAGTGAGGCCCCGACGATCACGATCCGCCCGGTGCGCAGGAACTCCTCGTTCATGCCGTCGCGGCGCGCCGCGGCCGCGCGGCCGCCGTTCTCGGCCGGCCCCCGGTCGAGGACGATGGCCTGTACCGGACACGCGGCCGTCGCCCGCAGCACCCGCTCCCGTTGCTCGTCGCTGGGATCGGGGTCGTAGAGCAGTGCCTCTCCATCCCCGTGCATGGTGAAGACGCTCGGGGCCAGGAACGCACATTGCGCGTATCCCTGGCATCGGGTCAGGTCCACTACGAGCCGCATCTCGACGTTCTCCCGTCAAGCGAGTGCATCGGGCGGTCAGCGGCGGCACTTCCTGAAGCCGCCGCTGAGGACGGCTTTCCAGCCTCCGCACGCCACCCCGGCGCAGGCCATGGTGCAACACCCTCCGCACCACAACCATCACCCGCGAAAGATGAGCCCCGGCACCAGGCCAAAAACGTCGGACCACCATTGAACGGCGATCCGCCGAGGACGGCACTGAAATCACAGTCTCTTTTGTATGAATAAAGGAAAATGGTGCGATTATTCAATTCACCGGCCTGAAGATTCACCGCCGACCGCAACCGCTTTCAGTTTCCCGCGTCGACCGATACCAGCCCGACTTCGCCGGTCGTGTAAATCCGTTATGGCACCGCGCGTGTCGCGGTGACGGGTTGCATGCGTGGACGGTTTCGGGAGGGCGCGCAGGACCGACCGTAGATCTCGACGAGAAGAACGACGCCCTGTTCCAGAAGACGCTGGGCCTCAACGACTTCTCCCTCGCCGACGCCGACTACCCGATGGCAACCTGCAGATGGTGGGCAAGTCTTCCGCACCGATGTACCGCGGCGAGAACCCATCGAGACGGCGCTGGCACCGAGCATCGGCGCGGTCAACCCGGCACTGATACGGCCAACGCACTGCGGCCTTCTGCAGCGACTCGGCTGACCCCGATCAGCGTGGCGTCCAGGGCGCCCGCCAGCCGCCGAAGCCGGCCGGGACCTCGTCGGCCGCGGCCGGGCCCCAGCTGCCGGGCCGGTAGGAATGCACCGGCGGCGGCGCGTCGAGCAGCGGCTGCATGACCCGCCAGGTCTCCTCGACACTGTCCTGCCGGGAAAACCGCGTGCTGTTCCCCATCATCGCCGCGTGCAGCAAGACCTCATACGGCGTCGGACCCTCGCCACCCTCCTCGGCGAACTCCATGTCGAGCTCGATCGGCGCGATCCGGGCCACGTCGGCACGACGCGCGTCGACCTGGATCCGGACGCCGGTCGACGGATCGAGCTTCAGCACAAGCTGATTCGGCTGCGCCGCATGGCCGGCCAGCCCGAAACCCAGCTTGGGCGGACGCTTGAACACCAGCCGCAGCTCGGTCTGCGTCACCGGAAGCCGCTTGCCCGTCCGGATGAAAAACGGCACACCGGCCCAGCGCCAGTTCTCGATGTCGAGCCGCAGCGCCGCGTACGTCTCGGTGGTCGAATCGCGCGCAACGCCGTCGATATCGAGATAGCCGTCGTACTGGCCGCGCACGTAGTGAGCCGGATCGGCCTCTTCCACTGCCCGGAACAAGCCGACCTGCGACTCCTTGATCGTCACGGGGTCACCCCGTGACGGTGGCTCCATCGCGGCCGCCGCGACCACCTGCATCAGGTGGTTGACGACAACGTCGCGCAGCGCGCCGACCGGATCGTAGAAATGACCGCGGTCCTCGACGCCGAAGCTCTCCGCCATCGTGATCTGCACGCACTCGAGGTAATTGCGGCTCCACAACGGTTCGAGGATGGCATTCGCGAAGCGCAGGTGAAGAATTTCCTCCAGCCCCATCTTCCCCAGGTAGTGGTCGATCCGGAACAGCTGCGATTCGTCGATGTACTCGTGCAGCTCGTCGGCCAGGTCACGCGCGGACTGGCGGTCGTGCCCGAACGGCTTCTCGACGACGAACCGGGCGCCGGCGGCCAAACCGGCCTCCGACAGGCCCTTGACCACCCGTCCGAACAGGAACGGCGGGATCTCCAGGTAGAACGCAGGAGTCCTCGCACCCTTCACCGCGTCGCTCACCCGCTCGTAAATGGCGGGGTCGTTGAAATCCCCGCTGACGTAGGACAGCTTGGCGGCGAACCGGTCGAACACCGCCTTGTCGAGGTCGCCGGTCGCTTCGATCGACGACCGGGCCCGTTCGACGAGCCGATCGAGGGTCCAGTCGTCGGCCGCCACCCCGACGACGGGACACGTGAGCAGGCCGCGGGCTTCGAGCCGGTAAAGCGACCGGAAGGTCATCACCTTCGCCAGATCGCCGGTGATCCCGAAAACCACCAGTACATCCGCCGGCCTCGGCTGAGCTGTTGATGTCATCTCTGCCTCCACTTCGATCACGACCGCGCGGAACGCCCATTTCATGTCGTCCGCTCCGAATCTCCGGCCACAAGAGGCGGATCGCCCTCGAGCTGTCTGAGCACGCCCTGCGCCGAACCTGGTTGCGCTGGGTCGCGACGTCAAGTCCCACGCCGGGTGTACAACAGCACATGAACCAGCGCCGCGAACGGCAAGCCAGAGCGCCGAGAGACAACCCATCGCGGCCTCGGGTCGTGTTCCGGATCATCGTCACCGTTTTCGCGAAGGTCGGGCATCATCCATGGAGGATGAGCCGCACTGGTAAGCCAGTTGCCGCTCGACGCCGCGTTCTTGATTTCGGGAAGCATCCAGCGTGCCGACAGCGACCACCTCGACGCCCAACGTCCGGTGCCGCAACCGCTTTCCCGAGCCATGCACCGAATGTCAGCAGATCGCATGATG
Organism: Amycolatopsis sp. NPDC001319; assembly: GCF_042896185.1. Taxonomy (NCBI): domain Bacteria; kingdom Bacillati; phylum Actinomycetota; class Actinomycetes; order Pseudonocardiales; family Pseudonocardiaceae; genus Amycolatopsis; species Amycolatopsis sp. NPDC001319. Next base: position 60,275 of record NZ_JBIAWY010000023.1, read on the forward strand.
TGCGCGAGATTCTCGACACCCGCGCCTGGCGACCCGGCCGGTCCGCGCGGTGGGGCGCCCTCGGTCGTCACCAGGACGAAGTTCCGCGCCCACGCCCATCTTCATCCGGCTTGGGGTCCTGCCGATGAACCGGCGCGCCTTCCGTTCGGCCCGCTGGGCGCACATTCCGTCCAACGTCTTTTCGGGGTCACCCGGGGCAGGCGATGCCACGGAAACCGACCGTGAGCACCGTGAGACAGGGGTGCTGTGCCCGCGTGGTGGTCCGGTCGCGGCATCGACCCGGCGAAGGCCAACGATGAGGGGCACAGCATGGCGGACACGGCAGCGCCACCGCCGGCCGGCGGCTCTGCGGCCGCACCGGCCCAAACCGGTGCCGCGGCGCAGCTGCGTTCGCGCGCGTACGTGCGCCTCCTCGTGCTCGCGGCACTGATCGGTGTCCCGATTTCGGCGGCGGCGTACTTCTTCCTGCAATTCGTCGGTGCCGTGCAAGAGTGGCTGTACGCGGACTTGCCGCGCGCGTGGGGATTCGCGGGGCCGCCGTTGTGGTGGCCGGTGCCGTGGCTCGCGCTCTGCGGGGTGCTCGTCGCGCTCGCCGTCCGCTACCTGCCGGGCGCGGGCGGGCACGCACCGATCGGAGGGATCGAATCGGGGCAGCAGCCCACGCCGGTGGATTTGCCCGGGGTGCTCCTCGCCGCGCTGGCCACACTGGGGCTGGGCGCCGTCCTCGGGCCGGAGGCGCCGCTGATCGCGCTGGGAGCCGGGCTCGGCGTGGGCGCGACCCGGTTGGTCCGGCCGCACGCGCCGCAGCAGGAGGTGGCCGTCGTGGCGGCGACGGGGAGTTTCGCGGCGATCAGCGCGTTGCTCGGGTCGCCGATCATCGGGGCATTCCTGCTGATGGAGGCCTCGGGGCTGGGCGGCGCGACGATGGGGCTGGTGCTGCTGCCGGGCTTGCTGGCCGCGGGCGTCGGGACACTGCTGTTCATCGGCCTGGACTCGCTGACCGGGCTCGGACCCGCGTCGCTCGCACTGCCGCAGCTGCCGCCGTTCCCGCACCCCGACGTCGCGCAATTCGGCTGGGCGCTCGTCATCGGCGTCGCCGCGGCGCTGCTGGGCACCGGCGTACGCCGGCTCGCACTGCTGCTGAAGCCGCACATCGACCGGAACATCATGCTCATGGCACCGGTCGCAGGCCTGGCCGTCGCCGGACTCGCGATCGCGTACACCGCCACCGGCGGGGCGCTGTCGGACGTGCTGTTCTCAGGTGAGTCCTCGCTGCCCGCCCTCCTGGAGAACAGCGCGGACTACACCGTGCCAGGACTGGTGCTGCTGCTCGCGTGCAAGTCACTCGCATACGGCGTGTCGCTGTCCGCGTTCCGTGGTGGCCCGGTCTTCCCGTCGATGTTCCTCGGCGCGGCCGGCGGCATCGCACTGTCGCACCTGCCGGGGCTGCCGCTCGTCGCCGGGGTGGCGATGGGCATGGGCGCGATGTGCGTGGTGCTGCTGCGGTTGCCACTGACGTCCGTCCTGCTCGCCACCCTGCTGCTCTCCTCCGACGGCCTCGCCGTGATGCCACTGGTGATCGTCGCGGTCGTCGTGGCACACGTGCTGGCCGCGTGGCTCGCCCCACGACCGTCACCCGAGCCGGAAGACCCGGCAGCCGAATAGCCCGGACTTTCACCCACCTGCGAAACCAGGAGCCGACGGCGGCGGGCCGACGGACGCCTGCGACCAGGCGCACTCGTCAGGTCGAAGCGGCGAGTTCACCGATGGGCACCGCGATATCCGCGTCGAGCGGGCAGGTCCACAGTGCACGGCCGTCGGCGAGGGCGGCGACCATCGGGTGAGCGTGTGTCCGTTCGGGACAGCGCGGCCAGTCGACGCTGTGTCCGGCGGGCCTGAGGTTTTCGAGGATCAGGTCCTGTGCGAAGTCGGCCAGGGCGCGCAGCCGCTCGGCCGGAGGCGCGGCCTGGTCGAGGGCGAGGACACCGATCTCCTCGCCCTCGACGCGCAAAGTGGCGAGCAACCGCGGGTCCCCGGCCATGCGGTGGGGATCCCCGGCTTCGCCCCGCAGACCGGCGGCGAGCAGGTCGTGCCGAACGGGCCGGAATTCCTCGACGACGTACTCGGTCTCGTCACCGGTCTGCATTTTCGGGTTACCTCAGATGCTGTAAGTGCAGTTCAGGTAAGCGTAGCCACCTTCGGTGGGGTGCGCCGCGGAGTGCCAGGTGAACAGGAACGAGACGGTCGCGCCTTTCGGCATGGTGTAGGTGCCGCCGCCGACGACCTGGAACTTGCGTGGCAGCGGTCCGTGGAACTGGTAGTTCCACGGCTCGGTGTGCGGCGCGTATACGTTGGCCTGGTGGTTGTTCGCGTAGATCTGGGCCGACATCACCACCACGCCGAACCGGGAGTTCGGCGAGGTCAGCTTGACAACCCACGGAATTCCGGACGTCGCCGACGACTGCACGGTGATGTTCGCTGTGCCGTTGGACGGGAAAGTGCCGTGGCAGGCCGGGTATGCCGCGGACGGTCGGGCCGCGGGCTCCGGGCGAGCCCCGGACGTGTCCTGCAGCGCCTGCACCAGCTGCCGGCCCTCCGGGCTGTCGAGGGCGCCGCCACCGGCGGGCGCGCCCGCGTCGGCCAGGCTGTGGAGCACGTCCACGACGTCGGTCCCAGCCGGCGCGGCCACGGCCGGAACAGTGGTCAGCACGAGACCGCAGGCCACGGCGACGCCCGTGGCCACGGCGCGAAAAGCACGCATGGATGATCCCCCTTTATTTGGTTGTTCCCCAGTCCCCAGGTAGTTGATCATAGCCGCGAAGACCATCGCGACAGCGTCAAGAAATCTTTACGCGCCTTCGATCCCCTGCCGAAAATGTGAATCCTGGTCGGAAATACGTCGGCTCGCGCCCGTAACCTGCTGGTGCGCGGAATAGTCGCTCACCCCCATCGATTCGGGCGCCGGGGCTCGTGGTCGCCATCCGCGGCGGCCAATTCCCCGGGGAGCACGATCGACTGCGCACCCGTTAGCGCCGTGCATCCGGTGGTGTGCCCGCGACCCCGGGCACACCACCGCAGTTCAGGCCTTGGTGGGCCGGCGCTGGTCGAGCAGGGTCAGGCGCTCGCTGACGCGCCAGAGCTTCCCGACCGCTTCGGGCTCGACCGCGGCCGACGCGGCCTTGGCGGGGAGGCGCCCGTCGTAGAAGCAGCCGTTGAGGACCTTGGCGTCGGGGTCGGCGAGGCGGGCGACGACCTCGGCACCGTCACTCACCGGGCGGCCGCGGTAGCTGTAGTGCCGGAGCATGCCGGTCGCGATGATGCCGGGGTGCACGCTCACGGCCTCCCCGATCCGGGGCGCCAGCTCGGTGAGCGCGGCGGTGAACATCGTGAGCGCGAGCTTCGACTGTGCGTAGGCGGCTCCGCGGTTGTAGCGCCGCTTCCAGCTCGGGTCGGTCCAGTTGATCCGGCCGCCGCGATGCAGCGACGAGCTCACATTGACCACGCGGCCGACGGGCGACCCGGCGAGCCGGTCTTCGAGCAGCCGGGTCAGCAGGTACGGAGCGAGGTAGTTGACTTGGAAGGTCTGCTCGTGGCCGTCCTTCGTGACGACTCGGTGATGGGCGCCGCCGATGCCGGCGTTGTTGACCAGAACGTCAAGGCGCGGGTAGGCGTCGGCGACCGCGGTGGCGAGGTCGGCTACCTGGCGGAGGTCGGCGAAGTCGGCGACCGCGGGGTCAAGCCGACGCGGGTCGACGCCGGAGTTCACGAGCCGTTGGCAGGCCGTCGATCCCTCTTCTTCGTTGCGTGCGTGCACGACGACGGTGGCGTCCCCGGCGGCGAGCCAGCCGCGCGGTTTCGTAGCCGATGCCGTCGGTGCTTCCGGTGACCAGGATGACGCGGTTTTCGGGCATGGTCCATCCACAATGGATTCGGGGCGCGGGGCGCCGTTGGATGTGGTTCGTCAGCCGGCCATCACCTCGGGCACGGACGCCGAGCGTCAGGCCGGCGACGGATCAGGTGGCCGGTCGTCGTGGCGCACCTCAGCCACGTGCGCGCGAACGCCATTTCTGCCCATGAAGTGGAGCGAATCCCACCGAACGGCCCCAGGCAAGAAAGAACCAGGCGAACTTACGGCTTTCCAGCAGCACCGGACGCCCGCGCGGCACGGATGTGCCGTCACCGCGCCAGGCGTAAGAGGCACGCGAAGAACCACGGCGGAGCCGTCAACGAGCTGTGCCGGTCTCACTCCCGGACCGTCCACAAGGGTCATGGTCGCAGGATCGGATCACAGACGGGAGCGCCATGCCAGCAGACCCCGACCCCCGGATCACGAGCCGGATTCCCGGACAGCGCGCCGGAAGCGTCCTCATCAGTCACAACAGCCACGACGGCTCCATCTGCGTGCTGGTCGCGCCCGACGGCGCCGTCGTCGACCTGCGCATCACCGAGTCGGCTGCGCACCGCCCGCCCGGGCAGCTCGCCCTGGACATCCTCGGCTGCATCCACGCGGCCCAGGACGCGTTCCGCGGGATCGCGCCTTCCGACACCTGACCGCGCGCCTCGCCACCGGAGACACCCGCACCGTCCGGCCGGAAGTTCCGGTGCCTCACTCACGGCGGCCCGGCTTGCGCCCGCCCCGGTTCCGCCGGCCGGTGTCCAGCCACCGCTGCGCACCGCGGAGAACAAGCGCGATCAGCAGAAAACCACCGATGAGCATCACCGAGTATTCAAGGCCGTTCACGGCTCACCCTCTCCCGTGCCGCCCGGGCAGCGCAGCCTGCAGTGTGTCGCGCGGTGCGCCGCCGGCAGCCGGCGACCACGCTTCCTTGACGCTGCGTGGCCCGAAGTTGACAGTCCGCTGAGCCGGCGCGCCACGCGGGGTCCGCTCCGGCCCTCGGCCACGGGTGTTCTGCCGTAAGGTTTCCCCCGGGCGCGCCGGGAAGTCTGGTCGGCAACGAACACGGACGAGAGGCCGATCATGCGCGGGGTCGAAACAGTGCTGTTCCTCGTCGTGATCGCGACGGTCGTGGCGACCTTCGCGGTCCGGCTCCGCGTGCCCGCGCCCTCGTTGCTCGTCGTCGCGGGCGTGGTGGTCGGCCTGCTGCCCGGAGTCCCTGCGATCACGGTGACTCCCGATGTGATCAGCCTGATCGTGCTCCCGCCCCTGCTCTTCGCCGCCGGGGAAGAGCTGCCCTGGCGCGATCTGCGCGCCGTGGGCCGCCCGGTCGCGACGCTCGCCGTCGGCTTGGTGCTGCTCTCGGCGGCGGCCGTGGTCGGCGTGGCGGTGGCGGTGACGCCGATGCCGGTCGGCATGGCGTTCGTGCTCGGCGCGATCCTTGCCAGCACCGACCCGGTCGCCGTCACCGCCCTGGCGCGGCGGCTCGCGCTGCCGCCGCGGGTGCAGGCGCTCATCCAGGCCGAGAGTCTCTTCAACGACGCGACCAGCCTGCTGCTGTTCCGCGTCGCGTTGTTCATGGTCGTCGCCGGGGGCTCCGTGTCCTGGGGCCGCACCGCGGGCGAGTTCGCCCTCCTCGCCGGGGGTGGCCTGATCGTCGGCGTGCTCATCGCGGCCGGCGCGTTCGTCATCCGGCGGCGCACCGAGGAACCGGTGCTCGAAGCCGTCGTCTCCCTCGTCACGCCGTATGCGGCGTACGTGCTCGCCGAGTCCGTCGGCGGGTCGGGGGTGACCGCGGTCGTCGTGGCGAGCGTGCTGCTCGGCACCCAAGCCGAACGCCTGACCACGGCGCGGATCCGGATTCAGGTCGGCGCCGTCTACGAGACCGTCGTGTTCCTGCTCGAAAGCGTGGTCTTCGCCCTGATCGGGCTGCAGCTGCCCGCTCTTGTTCGGCGCGTCGCCGGGAGCAGCCCGTGGTGGCTGCTGCAAGCGCTCGCGCTCGCCGTCACCCTCGTGCTCGTGCGCCTGGTCCTGGTGTTCGTGCTCTCGGCACTGCGCCAGCGCCGCAACGGACAGCCGGTTTCGTGGCAGGTGCCCGCGGTCGTGTCGTGGGCCGGCGCCCGGGGCGTGGTCCCGCTCGCCGCCGCTCTGTCACTCCCGGTCGTGGCACTCGACGGTTCCCTGCTGCCGGCCCGCGACCTGGTGCTCCTCCTGACCTCCGCGGTCATCGTGATCACCCTCGTCGTGCAGGGCTTCACCCTCGCCCCGCTCGTCCGCCGGTCCGGCATCGCCCTCGACCCGGCCGACATCCGGCAGGAACAGAACCGCGCGCGGCTCCGCCTGGCCGAAGCCGGGTTGAGCCACCTCGAGCACCTCGCCGAAACCGAGTCCGCGCCGGCCTTCGTGCTCGACCAGCTCCGCAGCAGCTGGCGAGCCCGCATCGACCGCATCCGCCTCGACGAGGACACCGAACCCACCGACACCACCCGCTACGACCTTTACCGCACGCTGCGACGGGAAACGCTCGACATCGAAGCGGCCGAACTCACGCGGCTGTTCGACCTCGGCACGATCACCGACACCACCCGCCGCCGCATCCAGCGCCTGCTCGACCTCGAACACGCCGGCCTGGGCGACGACGAACAGCCGTGACCCCCGGCGACGAGCCGACCCGCGTGCCGGGCGCGGGCTCAGCAGCAGTGTTCGCCGCGCCAGGCTTCGCGGCCCTCCTTGACCGCGACCGCGGCGATGACGAGGGCGACGACGGGGTCGGCCCAGGACCGGCCGAACAGCGAGTTGAGCAGCAGCCCGACCAGCAGGACGCCGGACAGGTAGGTGCACAGCAGGGTCTGCTCGGAGTCGGCGACGGCGCTGGCGGACCCGCGTTCGCGGCCAGCGCGGCGCCGGGCGTAGAACAGGAACGTCATCACCAGCAGCGACACCGCCGCCAGCACGATGCCCACCGTGGAGTGCTCCGCCGGCTCCGCACCGAACAGGCCACGGATCGACTCGACGCTCACGTAGGCGGCCAGCGCGAAGAACGACAGCGCGATCACCTTCAAGGCGGCGCGATCGCGGGCGTCCGGATCGCCTCCGGACATGTGACTCGCTTCAAGAGGACGGCGCCGGAACGCGTTGTGCGGTCCCGCCAACCTGCGCATCCGGCGATCATCTCGGTCGAGGACTTCACCGCGGTCCAGCTGTCCCGTCGCTCTCGGGCCGCCAACGGGCTCGAAACGCGGCGCAAGCCCGAACGCGGCCCGAAAACCACGAACTGGACGCACGCATTTCGCGGGCGAGTTCGGTGCGCGCACTGCCTGCGCAAGATGGAAGGAACACCGCGGAACAGTCGGGGACCAGCGCGACACCACCGTGGAAGCAATGCTGGAAGTGGCCGGCGACGTCAACATGAACCCAGAGCGCGCGACTGACCCCCAGCGCCGTCTCACCCAGGCCAAGACACGGCTGACGCAGGCCATCGAAGCGGGCACAGATCCGATGACGCCGATCGACCCGCTCAACCGAGCAAAAGAAGAACACGACGCCGCACAAGAGGAGCCGGCGCGGACTCCCACAGGCGCGTCACTGACACGCGGCGATGTCGAGCCGCTGGTCGACTCCCTCCGCGATGGCGGTCGGCAAGTACTCAACGCCAGCCCCGCTCGGCTGCAAGAGCTGTCCCGAGGAGATCGGCCTGGAACTGGCCTATAACGCAAAAGAGCGGATCGTCGATGTGACCATCCGCCCACCCCGTAGGGCTAAAGCGCATTCGAGGACCGAGTTGGCCCGTAACCCCACACTGAGTTTCGCCACTGACCTGAAGCTTTCGTGACACCGTCGGCCACCGAAGCGCTCCGATCTGCTGCTCGATCCGGCGACCGACGGATGGCGTGGGCGCCCGTCAGGGACACGATCATGTCCGTCGGGCACCATCTGCCGGCTAGGCAGGCCCGCACCTCCGCGGGCGTACGTCAGCGGAGTTCCGACGTCGTCAGCATTCGGATCTGTGCCACCGTCCAGGAATCCGCCGTCCACTCCGTGGCGAGGTTCGTCATCGCCGCTGCCATCGCGCGCAAGCCCACGCCGGCCAACGTCGCTGCGGTGTGCTCGGCTCGGGTGCGTAACGTCGGGGGCGCGTGCGAGAGGCCTCGGTGCGCTGCCTCCGCCAGCACCGACTCCGCCGCGGTCAGCGCCGTGCGCAGCGGGTCCCGATCCACTGTGGGCGGTGGCCCCAGCAGCTCGATGCGACCGTCGGCGGCCAGGTCCGGGACCAGCACTCCGGCCTCCGTGCGCACCGCCAGCGGTTCGATCAGCAGCTCGCGGCCGGCTCGACGCAGCGCACCGCTGAGTTGGGTCGGGCCCGAGGCCAAAGCTCGGTGCAACGCGTCCAGGCGGCCCGGGCAGATTCCGCTGTGGGTGGCGGTGATCCGGGCCCGCGCGCCCGCGGCGTCCGCGATCACCGCGTCCAGACGCTGAGCGCCCGGGTGGTAGCCCAGTTCGCACACCTCGGCGATCTCCACGACCGCGACGTCCTCGGCTTCGACGCGCGGGCGGACCAGCTTCGGTGGCAGGTCCGCCAATTGCTCGGCTGCTGCCGCGAAGTCGCGGACCACCGCCGGCAGGTCGTCCCACGCCGCGCCGACCGGGGTCACCGACATCGTGCCGATCCGGGCCGTGCCCAGCCTCAATGCGCGGCTGGCGCTGCGCACCGCTGTTTCGGACACCACGTTCGACGTGGCCAGCGCCCCCAGCGTCGTGCCCGCGATCCGGCGGCGGGCCAGTTCGTGCCCGGTCACCGGTTCCTCACCGCTGTCCCATCGCGTTTTCAGCACCAGCACCGAGCTGTCGCCGGCGAAGTAGACCTCTGCCACTCGCTCTCCTGGCGCACCCCGCACCCGCGCCCCCAGCGCGATCAGCCGGATCCTTCGCAGCCTCGTCTCCGCCTGTTCGTCCGTGCCCAGGACCAAAGCCGGTGCGCCAGTCGCCCGGAACCGCGCCGGCAGTTCCGCCAGCAGCTCCGCGCACCGCTCCATCCGGTGCTTGGCGCTGCGGGCCGCGTAAGCGTCCAGCTGCTCACCGAGCTCCGCCATCGCCGCCGCGGGCCAGCGCAGACCGGACTCTCCCAGATCGTCGGCGGTCCGGCCGATCGAGGCGCGCAGCACCGGGCTCGTGTTCGCGACCCCCTCGGACAGCACTCGCGTGACGACCTCGAGCGCCGGCCCGGACGCGACCCGTGCTGTGCTCGGGCCGCCGACCGCGAACCGGATGTCATCACCGGCCAGGCCGCGCGCGTCGGCCTCCCGGAACGCCCACACCGCGAGCGCGACCTGCTGTGCCCGGTCCGTCGCGTCGGTATGCGCGTAGCCCAGCTCGCCCGGCACCAGGAACCGGACGGTCGCCGTGGGCAGTTCGGCCACTGCCACCGGATCCGTCGCGGTCGCCCGGCGCAGCCGCACGGCCAGCCCGGCTCGCCACCCGCGGCGGGCCGCCGTCACCGCTCGCGCGCCGAATTCGGCGGTCAGGACGTCGTCGCCGACCTCACCCGGCGACCACGCCGTGAACTCCGGCGCCGCGGCGGGCAGGCGCTGGTAGCCGAGGACGACCGCGATCCGGTGCCGGCACACGCCGGGGGCGCCGCAGGTGCACGCCGCGCTGTCGAGTGTGCCTTCCGGAGGGAAGGCGACCTCGATGCCGTCGGCGAACCGGCCGCGCACCTCACCGCTCTCCACGGCTTCGACGACCGGGCCGTGACCGGCGTCGAGGTCCTTCTGCGCGCGCTTGACCAGGCCGCGGTTGGCGAGTGCGGCCAGGGCGTCCGGGGTGAGCGCGAGGAGGTCGGCCCGCATCAACCGAGCCGTTCCGCGACGAACTCCGCCAGCATCCCGGGCGTCATCGCACCGACGTGCGCGCCGACGTCGGCCAGCCGTTGGGCCAGCGCGCGGTCGTACACCGGACTCGCTTCTTCGTCCAGCGCGGCGAGCGCCAGCACGTGCGTGCCCGCTTCGGCGAGCTTGCGCACGTCGTGCACCAGCCGGTACTCGTCGCCGCCTTCGAAGAAGTCGCTGACCACCACGACGATCGCGCGCCGCGGGTTCTCGATGAGCCCGGCGCCGTAGGCGACGGCCTTCGCGATGTCCGTACCGCCACCAAGCTGGACCTTCATCAGCAGCTCGACCGGGTCGGTGACGTCCTCGGTGAGGTCGACGACCGCGGTGTCGAACGTGACCAGGTGCGTCTTCAGCCCGGGCAGGCCCCAGAGGCACGCCGCGGTGACCGCCGAGTGGATCACCGAGCCGGCCATCGACCCGGACTGGTCGACGATCAGGATCAGCTGCCACCGCTCGAGATGTTTGCGCGTACGGGAGGCGAACTTCGGGCTGTCGATGAGCAGCCGCCGCTCGGCGGGCTGGTAGCGCCCGAGGTTCGCCCGGATCGTCCGGTGGAAATCGAAGTCGCGCGCCTGTTTGAGGCGGCTCGGGCGCCGCGACCGGGTGCCGGTGAACGACTGGCGGAGCTCCGGGGTCAGCCGTCGTAGCAGGTCTCGCACCACGGCTTCGACCAGCTTCCGCGCCATCGCCAGGAGATCCGGGTTCATCAGGAGCTTGGTGCGCAGCACCGCCCGCAGCAGCGCCGGGCTCGGTTCGATCCGGGCCAGCACGTCGGGGTCGGTGACGATCTCGGTGATGTCGTAGCGCTCCACCGCGTCGCGCTGCAGGCGCTCGATGGTCTCGCGCGGGAACAGCCGGTGCACGTCGTCGAGCCAGTCCACTGTGGACAAGACGGACGCACCTGAGCCGCCGCGCACGTCCCGCTCGGCCAGCTCTTCGTCGCGGTCGTAGAGCCACGACAGGGCCGCGTCCCGCCGCGCACCGGCAAGGTCGAGCCCGCCCGTCGCCGGCTCCGCCGGCTGCCCGAGGATCAGCCGCCAGCGTTCGAGATCGGTCATGCCAGCCCCTCCCGGGCCAAGCGGGCGTCCACCCGGGCCTCCAACGCCATCGCCTCGGCGACCACCAGCGGGTCGACCCGACCGGGTCGCACCAGGCCGCGCCCCGATCCGCGGAGACCGCGGCGGGCCAGTAGCCGCTCGGCGATCCGCTCCCGTTCGGCGGGCGGGAAGTAGCCGAAGGCCAGGCGCAACGCCGGCAAGGCGATCAGGAACTCGGCTTCCGTCAGCTCGCCCACGAGCTCGTCGAGCGTGCCCAGCACACCATCGGACTCCAGCACCTCCTCGCGAGCGAGGCAGAACAGCCCGGCGAGCCAGTCGCCGATGGTGTCGGGCGCGGCCATGTCCCGCACCGCGGCCCGGGTCCGTTCCGGGTCCGGGGCCGTGCCCAGCGACCAGGCCAGGCCGGTCGCGGCGCCACGCAGGTCGGGCGGCACGCCGGCGTCCGCGGCAACGCGGGTGGTGACCGCGGCGGCCGTCGCACGGTCCACTGTGAGGACGTGCTCGGCGTGACGGATCGTGTCGCGCACCGCCACGACCGCGGCGAGCCGACCCTGCTCCGCAGGGGCCGCGCCACCGCGCACGGCTTCGGCCAGCCACAGGGCCCGGTTGACGCCCACCCGCAGCACCGCGGCCGCCGCCGGGCTGCCCGCGAGACCGAACAGCTCGTCGTGGCGCCACAACGCGAGCACCGTGCCCAGCGCACCGCCGAGCGGCGCGAGGTCGTCCGCCCGGCCCACCTCCGCGACCAACGTGTCCACAACGGACTCGGGCAGGGCCGGAACCCCGCACAGCGCCGCGTCGAACAGGACGCCCGCCAACGTGGGCAAATCCGCGCCGGGCATGCGCTCGTGCAGCACCGCCAACGCCGCTTCGGGCAGCGTCGCGCCGTACGCGGCCGCCTCGATCAGGGCGGGCAGGCGGGCGCCACCGGGGGTCAGCCGCCAGGTCTCGACGACCACCGGATCCGCGCCGCCGGCCGGACCGGACTGCCGGTCGAAGCCGGGAATCCCCAGCAGCCGCAGGCAGTGCAACACCCGGCTGGCGCGCCGGCCCGGTGCGCCGGTCAGCTCCAGCCGGACCGGACCGGCGCCGTCCAGGCCCAGCTCCGCCAGTTCCGCCGCGACCCGGCCGGGCAGCGGCGGCGCCGGCGTGTCCGCGTGCAGCCGGCCCACGCGTTCCCCGCTGAGCGCGGCCACCATCTCGACCACGACCGGGTGGGCGCCCGGCTGCAGCGGTCCGCGGACAGTCCACGGCGGCGGCTGGGTCAGGTCGTCGGCGACCAGGGCTCCGAGCAGGCCGTCGAGAACGTCGACCCGGGCGGGGTGGTCGTGCCCGCGCAGCTTCGCCAAGCCGTCGGCGAGCGTGCGGGCCGCGATGAGGTCCGCTGTGGACACCGGCTGGCGCCGTTTGCGCAGCCGCTGGGCGACGGCTTCCAGCAGCCCCTGACCGGCGCCGGCCAGACCCCGCTCCCAGAGCAGCTGGTAGTAGCCGGGCGAAGGCATGCCTGACTGGTAGCCGGTGAACGCGTCGAGCCGCTTGTGCGAGTACGGCACGAGGTAGCTCGCCGCGTCGGGCCGCCGCGGCACCTCGGGCCAGGCGGTGCCGCCACTCGCGGCCAGCCGCCGCACCGCCGCGGTGTGGAACCCGCCCGTGACGACCAGCACCAGCCGCTCCCCCGCGTCGGCGACCGCAGCGCGAACCCACGAAGCCATGTAGTCCTCGCGCTCCTGGTCGCGCTCGCTCGCCTCGGCGTCCCCTCGCACGAGGTCGAAGTACGCGCTCAGCCGCTCGGCCAGGTCCTCGTCCGGAGCGGCTTCGAAGAGGTGGTCCCAGAGCGCGTCGGGGTTGTCCACCGCGAACTCCGAGCAAAGCCGGCGGGTCACGTCGGCATAGCGCAACTCCGCGTCGGCGTAGCGGTTGTCCCACCCGTCGAACGCCGGATGCCAGGCCGGCAGATCGATGAACCGCACCTCGGCCCCGGCCTCGGTGCCCGCCGTGAGGGCGATCCACTCGGGTGAGTGATCGCAGAACGGCGACCACGACGAACGGGTGCGTTGCTCGTCGCGGTAGCTCGTGTGGATCGCGATCGGCAGCTCGTGCCCGAGCAGCAGTTCACCGAGCCGGTCGTTGACGTCCGACGGCCCTTCCACCAGTACATACGCGGGCCGCAGTGCGGCGACGGCCGACGCCACCGCCCGGCTGCACGCCGGGCTGTGGTGCCGCACGCCGAGGAAGACCGCTCCCATACCCCGCTCTCCTTCAGCCCGGCAGCAGGTGCCGCGCGTGGTGCAGCTCCTGCCAGGTCTCGGCGCCGCGGCGGGCCGCGTGCTGTTCGAGGTAGCGGCGCAGCCGCGCCAGGTCGTCCGCGTTGTCCTTCGCGGCCGTGCCGGCCAGGCAGGCCACGACGTCGGCCGGAGTACCCGCTTCGCCGCGCAAGTACCAACCCCGCACACCGACCGCGTGCGCGACCGACACCGCTTCGGCCGTGCTCATCACCGCCGACACCCGGTCGCCGGCCGATCCGCCACGCAGCTCGCGGAAGGTGGTGACCAAGACCTCCAGCACATCCCGGCGTGGCGGGGCCTCGACCCCGGACCGGGCCAGCAGCGCGGTCGCCTCCTGCTCGACCAGATCCAGCTCGGTGCCGAAGTCCGCGATCGGGAAGACGGTCTCGAAGGTGAACCGGCGCTTGAGGGCCGCGCTCATCTCGTTGACGCCGCGGTCCCGGGTGTTGGCCGTGGCGATGACGTTGAATCCTTCGGCGGCGAACACCATGCCCGCTTCCCCGGGCAGCTCCGGGATCGCCAGCACCCGCTCGGACAGCAATGACAGCAGGCAGTCCTGCACCTCCAGCGGGCAGCGCGTGATCTCCTCGAACCGCACGAGGGCGCCCTCGCGCATCCCGCGCAGCATCGGCGCCGGCACCAGCGAACGCGTCGACGGCCCTTCGGCGACCAGGAGCGCGTAGTTCCACGAATACTTGATCTGGTCCTCGGTGGTGGCCGCGCCGCCTTGGATGGTCAGCGTCGAATCCCCGCTGACGGCCGCCGCGATCAGCTCCGACAGCAGGGACTTCGCGGTGCCCGGCTCACCGACGAGCATCAGCCCGCGGCTGGTGGCCAACGTGACCAGCGCACGGTCGATCAGCGACGGGTCGCCGACGAACTTGCGCCCGATGCCCTGGGCTTCGTCGCCGACGATGAACCGGCGCGCCGCCGCCAGGCTGAGCGCCCAGCCCGGAGGACGCGGCGCGGTGTCCTGCTCGCGCAGCCGAGCCAGCTCGTCGGCGTAGCGGGCTTCGGCCGGCGGCCGCTGCGGGTTCGCGGTCACCGGGTCAGCCCGTTCAGCTCGCCGAGGAGTTCGGAGGCCGTTACCGGGTCGAGCTCGCCGAACCGCCGGCCCTCACCGGACCGCCAATGACTGCCGCGTGCCTCGTCCAGCCAGATCTTGCCGAGCTCCTGCTCCGGCTCCCAGCTCACGTCACCGGCCGCGATGCCCGGGGAAAGGTCGACCACCACCGCGGCGCCGCCGGGGGTCGGACGCAGGATCCAGCACTCCACCCCGGCGTCCTGCGGCTCGCCGCGCACCCAGCCACGTTTCGTCAGGCCCAGGACTTTGCCGACCGGCACCTTCAAGCCCTCGAAGCGCTTGAGGGTGGTCGCGGCCCGCTCGGCGTCGTCCAGCTCGGCCACCGGGCGGCCGAGCTGCGCGAAGGGCTGCAGGATCTCGTAGTCGGCGAACACCTCCGACCACGCCGCCAGCTCCGCTCCCAGCTCCAACGGGTGCGCGATGCCCACCTCGGCATCCGGGGGCAGCACGTAGACGTCGTCCTCGGCGTTGGCGTACGTGCGGTCCTCCGCGCAACGGAACGTCTCGCCCGCCGTGGTGCGCCAGACCAGCCGCCGCACGATGTGCCAGAGCAGCGGGTGGCCGGCGAGCAGTTGCTCGAACTCGGCGACGGGCCAGCGCCGGCTCAGCACCATCGCCGCCTCCAGCCGCGCGATCTGGTCGGCGGCCACGGTGCGCACGTCCTTCTTCAAAGCGGCGAACCGCTTGTACTCGGCCTCGGCCAGCTCGGCGTCGTCCTTCGCGCCCGGCTTCGGCAACGCCTTGCGGGGCTTGCCGTCCTGGTCGGTGACATACGGTTTGAGCTGCTCGTCGAACCCGACGACGAACCGGCGCGGGCCGTAGTCGATCACCGCCGTGGCCGCTTCGTCGAGCCCTAGCGTGGGGACCAGGCGGTCGGCCAGCTGGCCGGCTGACAGGCCGAGCCCGTCAGCGACGGCAGTGATCTTCTCTTGCGCCTTCACCTTGAGCGCCTTGAACTTCACCTTCTGCGCGATGGAGTTCAAGTGCGTCAGCGCGAGGTCGGTGCCGATGCCGGCGAGCACGTCGAGCGCCGCGGTCGCCCGCGCGTGCCCGCCCTCGCCCGGCCACGCGCGGATCAGCGGGCTCAGCTCACGCACCACGGCGTCGTCGCCCAGCAGCGCCAGCGCGGTCAGCACCCAGCCGTCCTTGGCCGGGAACCCGGCGCCCTCCCACGCCCGGAACAACGCCCACGCGAACTCCGCGAGCGATCTCGGATCGCAGGTTTCCCGGACGTACGGCACTCCGGCGTAGGTCTCATCGGGCCGGCACAGCGCGAGCATCGTGATCACGTGCCCGGCCGCGGCGTCCGGCAGTGCGTGACCGTCCTCGCGCAGCCGGATCTGCGGCAGCGTGACGGGGTTCGCCCAGGCGCCAGGCACCGGGATCCGGGCGGGGAGAACGTCGAGCGGATCGGTGGCCAGCAACCGGCCGATCGCCTCGGCGGCCTCGGGGCCATGGCCCGCTGCAGCCTGCGCGACGACCTCGCCGTTTCCTTGCCGAGCCAGCTGGCGCAGCGCCGCCTCCGCAGCGCGCCGCCGTGCCCCGGCCGGCCCCAGCGCGGGCGGGACGAGGTACCTCGCTGCGTCGTCCGGGTGCCGCCCCAGCCAGGCCGAAGCGACCGAGCGGGCCGACTTCAGCCGGACGAACCAATCCGCCACCAGCTCGGCGACCTCCGGACTCGACAGAGGCAGGAGCAGTTCGCCGTGGCCGGGGTGGGCGGTCGCCGCCGCGACGATCGGCCGGTAGGCGAGCAGGCCGTGCCGGCCCAGCAGCAGCCGACCCCAGCTCTCGGCACCCCAGACGTCCGTGGGCCGCCAGTGGGGCAGGTTCTCGGCCACCCACGCCGTCGGGCCGTTGACGAACAGCCGCCACTCGGACCACATGTGGCGCCTTCCGGCCTCGTACGCGGCGATCTCCTTCGACCAGTCCGTTCTTCCGCCGGGCCGGAGGTCGCCCGCCCACCTGGCTTCTTCACCCGCCTCCCACAGGAGTTTCGGCTCGGCGTGCGCCTCGAGTCCGCTGAGGACAGTGGGTTTGCCGGCCGCGCGCTTCTTCGTCCACGGCGGAGTCGCCAAGACCCGCGGCAAAGCCGCGAGCGGAGCCTCCGGCAACCGGTCGGCGTCGGACATCGCCTTCTCCACCGCCGCGCGCTGCTCGTCCGGCAGCCGCGGAAGCGCTTCGGCGACGATGTCCGGGTGGGTGCGCACATGACCGCGCAGCAGGAACCCGGCGGCGTCGGCGGTTTTCGTCCGTCCGGTGGCGGCTTCGGCCAGCATCCGAACGGCTCGCGCCGGGAAGCGCGCCATCGCCTCGGCGACGACCGGCGCCACGTGCTTCTGGCCCAGCCGAGCCACGAGCAGCCCGAACGCCGGGTCGGTGGGCAGGCCGGCGAGGAAGCGCAGCATCTCCTTGCGCGAGTCGCCGCCGTTCGGATCGCCGTCGATCGCGCGGGCCAGCGACGGGGCGATGGCCGGCCCCAGCGCGTCGGTGACCGTGCAACGGACACTTTCGTCGGCGAACTTCCAGTTCACGGGATCGCCGTGTACAGCGGCGACCTGCTCCGGGGTGCTCAGGGACAGCAGAACCCCTTCCCAGTCGAACTGGTAGGGGTCGACACCCTCGATCTCGGCGATCAACTCGTCCGTCCAGTCGGTGCGCGTCGGGACCAGATAGGACGCGACGACCCGGGCCGCCAACTGCGTACGGTTCGCCGCGAGCGCGAGCGTCGCGGCCTCGTAGTCGGCCTCGGCCGCCGCGGCGAGGATCGATCGCAGCCGCCGGAACAGCGGGCGCATCGTCACGTGCAGGGACGTCCGGGAACCGGTGTGCAGCCGCACCGCCGCCGGCCCGTAGTGGCGGTGGTCGTCGATCCGGGCGGCCGCGGTTGCCGCCCGGACGGCGAAGGCAAGACCGTGGCGCAGAACCCAGGCGTCAGCCAAGCGCCAGGTCTCGTGCCGCTCGTCGCTGTTCCAGCTCAGGCCGTCCACGCGCAGGATCGCCAGCGCACCGGCACCCAGCTCGTCGGCCTCCCCCGCCCGCGCTCGACGGACACCCGCGACGACCGCCGCGTCGCTCTCTGGCATCCCGAGCGCCTCCTCGGCGCGCGGATCGAGCTGCTCGAGCACGGTCTGCCAGTAGCCGGCCGCACCCTGGTCGAGCTCGACCTCCTTGCAGAACCAGCCACCCCGCCGGACGTGCACGTACTGCTCCCAGGCCGGCTCCGGCCGGAAGCTCGTCTCGTCGGCGCCCGATCCGGTTTCGGGCTGCCTGCTGTCGCTCACCTGTGTGTCCCCCAGTCGTCCGAGTGATCGACCGCAGACTACGGGGAGGCCCCGACAGTTTCGGTCGTCTGCCGGTGACATCGCCGCAGAGCTCGCCCTGTCGGTGGGCAGCTCGTCCACGCGGGTTACCGAGCGGCTCGCCGGCGCGGTCTATACGTACGTGGACGCCGTGAACTGACCCATGATCGCGGCGCTCGAGCGCAGTGGCGCGAAAGCCGAGGAATGGCACAGGCGGTTGTTCGCGCGGACGATGACGCGTGGATCCGCGGTGTAGCGACATCGGAAGGGGCGATCAGCTCCTCGGGGTCGTCGCGCAGGTCGGCCACGGTCCGGCGAGCGCACCGTGGCTCGTCCGGGCGTACGGCGATCAGCTGCGTCCCGAAGGCGTGGGCGCGACGGCGAGTTGCCGGTAAGGTGGTGATGGTGCCGACGTGGCGATTGCGGGACTTCCACGACGACGATCTGGACCGCGTCATCCAGCTTTGGGATCAGGACCGGCAGACGGACGATTCGCCTCCGGTGTTTCCGATTTCGGAGGTCATCGACGCGACCCGGACCGGCGAGCTCGTCGTGGTCGCGGCAGTCGGCGATGACGTGGTGGGCATGGCAGTCGCGCAGGCCCGGGGAGAGCGGGCGTGGATCGTGGGGGTGGCGCTCGCCCGGTTGTGGCGCAACCGCGGGATCGGCAGCTCCCTGGTCGGCGAGCTCGAGCGGCGACTGCGGGCTCAGGGGATACGCCGGATCAGTGCGCTGCTGCCTCCCGGCGCGACGGGAGCCGCGGCCCTGGAAAACTCCGGCTATCTCGCTCGCACCGGGTTGGTGTTTCACGAGAAGGTCGAGCATCTCGGTGCCAGCGACGCCGGGCTGCTCGCGGAGCTCGGCGGGCGGGTTCTCCCGCGAGGCCTGTGGACCGATCTCGCCGGGATGGAGCAGGAGAAGGAAACCATCGAGCGGCGGATAGTGCTGCCGCTGGCCGAGCCCACCGTGGCAGACCGGCATGGGGTCACGCCACCGAAGGCAGTCATTCTCTTCGGTCCGCCGGGCACCGGTAAGACGAGTTTCGCCAAAGCCGTTGCCTCCCGGCTGGAGTGGCCGTTCGTGGAGCTGTTCCCTTCCAGGCTCGCGTCGGTGGGAGCAGGGGGTCTGGCCAATTCACTGCGAGACGTGTTCGCCGATCTGGCGGGGCTCGAGAGCGTTGTGCTGTTCATCGACGAAGTCGAGGAGATCGCCGGCGTCCGGTCCGGGCTGGCCGTTGATCCTGGCCACGGAGTCACCAATGAGCTGCTCAAACTGATCCCCGGCTTCCGCGACCACGACAACCGCTTGCTGATCTGCGCCACCAACTCCGTCCGCTCTCTCGATCCGGCGTTCTTGCGCCCGGGCCGGTTCGACTACGTCATTCCGGTCGGCCCCCCGGACCCGGCGGCGCGGGCGGCGATCTGGCGGCGCTACCTGGGTCCCACGGCCGAGAGCGTCGAGCTGCGCCGGCTGGTGGCGGCGAGCGAGATGTTCACGCCCGCCGACATCGAGTTCGCCGCCCGCAAGGGTGCTCAGGCCGCGTTCGAACGCGAAGTCGTCCACGGCCACGATGCCCCCGCCAACACCGAGGACTACCTCGCCGCCATCGCCGACACGCGCCCCACACTCACCGACCCGGCCATCACCGAGTTCCGAGAAGACATCGAGCAGTACGTGCGTATGTGATCACCGCGATCCCCAGACAGTGCCCACACGCGGCCCGGTGCGTTCTCCGCGCACTTGATCGGACACAAGATCATCTGCAAGGACTCCATGAGCTTCGCGCTGCTGGTCTACGCCTCCACGTGGTTCAAGCGCTACTACCCCGCCGCGTTCTGCGCCGGCCTCCTGCGAGCCCACGGGCTTCTACTCACCCCAGTCCCTGGTAACCGACGCCCGCCGCCACGGCGTGCGCACCCACAACCCCGACCTCGACCTCTCGCTGCCGCGCGCCACCCTCGAACCCGACGAGGACTCCGGGGGCGGGGTGGCGATCCGACTCGGGCTCGCGGCGATCCGCCAGGTCGGGTAGGACGTTGCGGAACGGTGCCGCGCCGTCTTCGGGTTGTTTAGTTCCCGGAGTCCCCTCCGAACATTTGTTCTGTGAAAGGAACGATGGTGCAAGTTCAACGACGACGGTCTGCGGCGCGCAAGCGCTGGACGATCGCCGGCTCTGCCGTGGTCATGCTCACGGTCGGCGGCGTCGCGTCCGCCGCGGTGGCTCACGTCCCGGACAACCCGTTCGGCACGAGCATGCTCGGCCGGCACGACGCGGCCGGGCGGATCCTGACGTCGGACAACCACTGGATCTCCCCGTTCGGAGCGCGTGCGGCCACGTTCTCCGCGCAATCGATCGGCAGCGCCATCAGCCCGGACGGTTCGAAGGTGGCGGTGCAGACAGGGGGCGACAACTCCGGTACGCCGTCGATCACCATTCTTGACGCCGCAAGCGGTTCGGTGCTACAGACGTTCGGCGGTACCGGTGTCGCGGCGCCGGTGTACTCCCCCGACGGCTCCGCACTGTATGCCGCCACGACTGCCAGCGTCCTGAAGTACACGGTCGGCTCCAACGGCATGATCACCAACCCGACCGCGCCGGCGAAGCTCGCGCTGCCGGGCGGGTCGTTGCCGTACGGGCTGACGCTGTCGGCCGACGGCGCGAAGCTGTACCTCGCGCTGAGCGGCAGCAACAAGCTCGGCGTGGTCGACACCGCCACGAACACGCTCACGGCCCAGGTGGCGGTGGGGAATGCGCCGCAGGCCGTCACGATCGTCGGGAACAAGGCGTTCGTGTCGAACCGGGGCGGCCGTACCGCCGTCGCCGGCGACACGACCAACAAGTCCGACGGCACGAACATCGTGTCCGACCCGGTGACCGGCGCTTCGACGACCGGCACCGTCTCGGTCGTGGACCTCGGGACCGACGCGGTCGTCGACACCGTCGACGTCGGTCTCCAGCCGACGTCGCTGACCCAGCACGACGGCGCCGTGTTCGTCACCAACACCAACAGCGACACCGTCTCGGTCATCGACGCGGCCACGCACAAGGTGACGCAGACCGTCAACGTCGAGCCGCTGCCCGGCATCCAGGTCGGCGCGTCGCCGAACTCGATCGCGTTCACCGACGCGAAGCACATGCTGGTGAGCGTCGGCCGCGACAACGCGATCGCGCAGTTCGAATACGACGGCCCCCGCAGACCGGTGAAGTACCAGGGCCTGATCCCGACCGACTGGTACCCCGACCAGGTTCAGTTCGACGCCAAGCTGGGCAAGGTCATCGTCAGCAACCAGCAGGGCATCGGCACCGACGGCGCTCCGCAGACCTACGCCTACAAAGGCACGCTGACCTCCTTCGCCATGCCGGATGGCCGTCAGCTCGCCGACACGACCCGGCAGGTGTTCAGCAACAACGCCTGGGACCACCCGGCGCAGGCGGGGAACGAGCAGTCGGACGCCAACGGCCACGGCCGGCTGACCGCGATCCCGCGGCAGCACGGTGAGACGTCGCCGATCAAGCACGTGTTCATGATCATCAAGGAGAACCGGACCTACGACCAGATCCTCGGCGACCTGGGCAAGGGCAACGGCGACCCGTCGCGGACCAGCTTCGGTGCCGCGGTCACGCCGAACGAGCACAGCCTGGCGAACACCTTCACGACGTTCGACAACTTCTACGACAACGGCATGCTCTCGGCGGACGGGCACAACTGGCTGACGCAGGCCGAGCCCAACGACTACCTGGCACAGGACGCGGCCAGCGCCTGGGCCCGCAGCTACCCCTACAACGCCCGGGACGCGCTGGCCTACCAGCGCGACGGATTCATCTGGGACGCCGCCGCACGCGCCGGCAAGTCGGCGCGCAACTACGGCGAATACGAAGCCATCGCCAGCGGCAAGGCCGGCTCGTGGCAGCAGTACTACGCGGACTCGCAGATCCTCGAGGGCAAAGCCACCGGCGACCTCCCGGTGGCGATGGACGCGTACAAGTCCTACTCCGACGTGCCGTCGAACAACGCCATCAGCAACCCGAACTTCCCGCAGTTCAACCTGGCCATCCCCGACCAGTACAAGGTGGACGTCTGGGAGCAGGACTTCAAGAAGGCCGAGCAGACCGGTGATCTGCCGGCTCTGACGACCATGTCGCTGCCCAACGACCACACCGGCGGACCCGCGACCCCGCGGGCCCAGGTCGCCGACAACGACCTGGCCGTCGGCCGGATGATCTCCGACATCTCGCACAGCCGGTTCTGGAAGGATTCGGCCGTGTTCGTGTTCGAGGACGACACCCAGGCCGGCACCGACCACGTCGACGGGCACCGCGCGCCGTTCTTCATCGCCAGCCCCTACGCCGAGCGCGGTGTCGTCAACAGCGAGTACTTCACGCAGGTCAACGCGGTGAAGACGATCGAGCAGATCCTCGGGATGCAGCCGATGAACCAGGAGGACCGCGCTGCGACGCCGATGTTCAGCGCGTTCACCGACAAGCCGGACTTCACCCCTTACGCCACGGTGGCCAACCAGATCCCGCTCACCGAAGGCGTGAGCAACCTGATCCCCGTGACTCCGGCGTCGGGTTCCCTGGCGGCTCAGGCGAGCGCGGTCCCGGCCGTTCCCGCCGGCCGGCAGCAGACGGCCGATGCCTGGGCCAAGTGGCACGAGGACGAGGCGATGCCGAAGCTCACCGGGGAACACGCTCAGGTCGACGGAGTGAACCAGCCGCAGCTGGGCCGGTACGACTGGTACACCTCGACCGGGTGGACCAAGCCGTTCCCCGGCGATGACAAGATCCTGCGGCCTGACGAGGTTCCCGGCCGCTACCTGTTCAACGGAGACAACGAGTAAACAGTCTGCCGTATCTGGGTGTCGGCCGGGGCCCGCAGGTGGGCCTCGGCCGACACCTCTGCGCACAACGAGCAGGGTGCCTGACGTCGCATCTCGCGAGGCGGACGAGCCGGTTTCCGCATCGCGGTCCCATCAGGGCCGTCCGGCACCTCCCGAGCTGGTGAAACCGCCCGACCGGACTGATTATGATCACCTGATCAGGACTTTACAAAGTATTTGGCAATTTCAATCGCTTTTCTTACCATTCGAGCCACGCGAGCAGCAGCGTGATCCATTTCCGCCGGAAATCCGATGAACACGCGAAATTGGTTCATTCGATGTCATTCGTGCGTTACCCAAGGTTCACCTGGTACGCCCTGCCTATTGCATGGAGTGTAGTTAGGTTTCTTCAAGCCGCTGATCACATTTAGAGGGTCCGAATGCATAAATCCGCTCGTAATGCGCGGAGAGCAACAATCGTTTCGACGAGGTCGTCGCCGGTGCCAGGCTGAACCTCGATGTCGAGGAATGCCACGTACCTGATCTGGTCCCGCCGGACGAGACCGGTCAGACGACGCCACGACGGGTGCTGTTCGCACTGCGAAGCCGATCGCGACGACCGCGAGATCCCGGTCGCGAAGGTGGTGCGCCCGACCCTCTGAGGGAGTTCGGAATGTGCCGTTTCGGCGCTCCGGACGATCTGCCGGCCCCGGTAGAAAGGGATAGGTATGCAAGTTACGAGACAACGCAGGCAAGGCTCGGGAGTCCGGTTGGGGCTCTCGCGCCGGAACGGCCACCGGTTCCGCATCGTGGTGGCCGGTCTGGCCGGTGTTCTCACGATCGGCACGGGAGTGGCCGCCGCCACCACAGTGCCACTGGGCGACAACCAGGTCGGTACGCAGTACCGCAACGGGCTGCAGGTCGCCGACGACCAGCTCATCAACCCGATCGGCGCCCGGTTGATGACCCAGTTCGGCAAGTTCATGGGCTCGACGGTCAGCCCCGACGGGCGGTTCCTCGCGGCGACCAGCACCGACAAGTCGGTGGCTCTGCAGGTCTTCGACCTGAAGAGCTACAAGCTGATCTGGACGGTGGGCACCGCGGCCGGGGTCAACCAGAAGCTCGCCGACGGCACCGTCGGGCAAGAGGGGCCGACCTACTCGCCGGATGGCAAGTTCCTCTGGCTGCCCGAGCAGGACGCCATCACCCGGTTCCCGGTGAACGCCGACGGCACCTTCGGCACGCCGACCCGTTTCCCGATCCCGACGTCGGGAACCCACCTTTCGGGTAACGACCGCAGCACGGTGGCCAACTCCGCACTGGTCGGCCAGCTCAAGTACTCGCCTGACGGCTCGACCCTGTACGCCGCGTTCAACGGGCAGAACACGGTCGCGGCGCTCAACCCCGCCACCGGCGCGGTCGAGCGGACCTGGAACGTCGGCATCGCGCCCCGCGAGCTCGCCTTCGTCGGCCACACGCTCTACGTGAGCAACGAGGGTGGCCGCCAGGCCCGGGCCGGCGACACGACGATGGACTCGTACGGCACCCAGGTGCCCGCCAACGGATCCACCGGCGCCTCGACGACCGGCACCGTCAGCGTCATCAACACCGCGAACCCGGGAGCGGCGGTCGGGTCGATCACGGTCGGGCTGCACCCCACCGCGATGTACGTCAAGAACAACGCGCTGTTCGTCGCCAACACCAGCAGCGACACCCTCTCGGTCGTCGACGCCACCAAGAACCAGGTCGTGCAGACGATTGACACCAAGCCGTGGCCGTCGTCCGATGTCGGCTACGAGCCCACCGGCATGGCGCTGACCGCCGACGGGCACCTGCTGGTGACCCTCGGCCGGGCGAACGCCGTCGCGGTCTACCGCTATGACGGCGCACCGAAGCAGCCGGTGAGCTACATCGGCCTGCTGCCGACGGACTACTACCCGTCGGACGTGGCGACGGTCGGCGGCCAGGTCGTGGTCACCAACACTCGCGGTATCGACGCGCGGGGCCCGGGCATCACGACGTCCAAGGGACAGGGCACCATCCCGGTGACCGGCCACGACACGCACAGCACCACCGCGTCGCTGACCCGTTTCACCATGCCGAGCGACAAGGACATCGCCGGCAAGTACACCGACACGGTGTTCACCCAGAACGGCTGGGGCAAGAACGACGTCCAGCAGTCCCGCGGCGGCAGGACGGCGGCCGTGCCGGTGCCGGCCCGGATCGGCGATCCGTCGACGATCAAGCACGTCTTCCTGATCATCAACGAGAACCGCACCTACGACCAGATCCTCGGCGACATGAAACAGGGCAACGGTGATCCGACCCTGACGCAATTCGGCGCGAAGACCACGCCGAACCAGCACGCGCTGGCCACGCAGTTCGGCCTCTACGACAACACCTACGACCCCGCGACGAACTCCGCCGAGGGCCACAACTGGCTCATGGAGGGCGACAACCCCGAGTACACCGAATCCTCGGCCGGTGAATACCAGCGCAGCTACGACACCGAAGAGGACGTCCTCGGTCACCAGCGTGCCGGTTTCCTGTGGACCGGGGTCGAGGCCGCCGGCAAGACGGCCAGGAACTACGGCGAGTTCGAGTACATGGAGGGCAGGCCCTCCGGCAGCTGGCAGCAGTACTATTGCGCGGCCACGAGCGTCCAGAACGGCGGCGATGCCGGCCAGCTGACCGCGCCCGCGCTGAAGGGTACCTACGGCTCGGCGATCCCGTCGTTGAACGCGATCGCCGACCCGCAGTCCCCGCCGTTCGACCTGTCGATCCCGGACGTCTACCGCGCCCAGCTGTGGAAGCAGGACTTCGAGAAGAACGGTCCGGCCAACTTGAACATGGTGTGGCTGTCCAGCGACCACACCGGCGGGCCGACCACTTCGGAATCGGGCGTGGCCGACGGCGACCTTGCCATCGGCCAGATCGTCGACACGATCTCGCACAGCCAGTACTGGAAGGACTCGGCCATCTTCGTCGTCGACGACGACAGCCAGGACGGTGCCGACCACGTCGACGGACACCGCGCCCCGGTCCAGGTCATCAGCCCGTACGCGGTGCACGGCAAGACTGTGAGTACTTACTACTCGCAGATCAGCATGGTCCGCACCATCGAGCAGATGCTCGGAGCGCAGCCGCTCAACGAGAAGCTCGCGGCGGCCACACCGATGGTCGACGCGTTCACCAACAAGCCCGACTACACGCCGTTCACCACGGTGCGGAACCAGGTTCCCCTCACCGAGGGCATCGCCACCGCCCCGTCCTGCGGTCTCGACACCTTGGGCCAGACGGGCGCTGCAGCGGCCGCGCTGAACAAGGCCGAGGCGCAGAAAGTCGCGGTACCGGCGGACATGCAGGCCACCGCCGCCGCGTGGCAGACCTGGCTCGCCGGCCAGCACACCACCGGCAACGGCGCGATCCCGGACTACTCGAACCCCGAGCAGATGAACCGCTACACCTGGTACCAGGCCCACCAATGGAAGACGCCCTACCCGGGCGACACGAAGATCTACCCACCCAACCAGGTGCCCGGCGCCTACCTCCCCGGCCCCGACACCGACTGACGAATCAGCACCAACACCTCGACAGCAGCACGACGCGACGGCCCGCCGGACATCCGGCGGGCCGTCCGCGTTCCGCCTGGATCAAGGCGCGCGTCCAGATCGGCAGGGCCGGATACCGCCAGGAGTTCCTCTGCCCCGATGTGCCCTTCGAGCCGGCTCTGATCACTTCTTCGTCCTCCGATGTAGGTCTTGACGGTGTGTCTCTCGTCCGTCGTCGTGGCGTATAGCGTCGATCTGGCGCCCCTCACCATCCGCGGCGGCCACTCCCCCAGCATCGTCCTGCACCAACGCGACGGCGGCCGCGTCGCCGGCGGAGGCGGCATGACCCACCTCCCGACCGCCGGGATCTTCCAGCCCTCCAGTGTCCTGCCCACCGCTATCGCCGCCGGCTTCTCCCTCTGACGCAACATCCAGCGCGAATACGCCGAAGAACTCCTCGGCCACGACGAACACGACGGCAGCGGTCACCCCATCGCCTACGACCAGCTCGAGCCGTTCGTCACGCTTGACCGCGCCCTCGCCGACGGCTCGATCCGCGTGTGGTGCCTCGGCGTCACCCTCGACGCCCTCACCCTCACCGGCAACATCCCCACCGTCGCCGTCATCGAACCCGGTACCTACGACGCCCTCTTCGCGGACGCGGTCGACACCAACACCGAAGGCTCAGTACCGCACGACGAATGGCCCGCAGCCTCGACTGGAGCCGCTGTTGCCGAGGGACGTCAAGCTTCCTCCGGTCCGACTGGCCTTCGACGACCCAGTGGACACCGTCCTGGCCAAGGACGATGAAGTCTGACTAGTCCTTCTTGCCGCTGTTGCGTTCGATCCACACACTGCTGGGGTTTCGCGGTGGTGACCCTTCACCAACGGTGGTCGGACAGACCCCCTGCTCTTCCGTCGGATGCTGCGCGCAACCTCCGTCGGAAGGTCCTCAAGCGATTGCCCCGGGAACCTCAGCAGCACGACCGACCCGGGAACCGCCCGAACCGAACCTTCGAAGCCGCCGCAACAGACTTGATCCGCGTGTCGGATCGGTCCTACTCTTCAGCGTCGACCACTGCCGAGGAGGACCAAACCAATGCGAGGCGCCAACCGTAGCCGTGGCCACTTGTTGATCATCTCCGGCGCGCTGGCCGCCGGTCTGCTGGCCGCGACGAGCCCGGCAGCGGATGCGGCGCCGGCACGAGAACCGCTGTACTCCCCTGGTGCTCCAGGCGCCGGGGATCCGTATTTCCCCGACATGGGCAACGGCGGCTACGACGTCAGCCACTACGACATCCGGCTGGCGTTCAACCCCGAAACCAAAGCAATCAACGCGACCACGACGATCCTCGCCACGGCCACACAGGATCTCTCCCGCTTCGACCTGGACTTCCAGGGACCGCTGAAGATCAGCAGACTCTCGGTGGACGGCCGAAACACCACCTACAGCAGAAGCGGTGCCCAGGAGTTGGTGATCACCCCGCCGCACGGTCTACGGAAGGGTAGCTCGTTCGTCGTCTCGGTGAGCTACGCCGGCGTCCCGCAGAAGATCGACGACCCCGCGCTGGGTGTCTCCGGCTGGGTCGCCACCAAGGACGGCGCGGTCGCGCTCAACCAGCCGATCGGTGCGGCGACCTACTACCCGGTGGACGACACCACCGACGACAAGGCGACCTACACCCAGACCATCACCGTCCCCACCGGACTCACGGTGCTGGCCAACGGCGAACCCGGCCCCACCACCACGCACGATCACCAGACCACCTTCCGCTGGACCATGAACCGGCCGATGGCCAGCGAGCTGAGCATGCTCGCGATCGGCAACTACGACGTCACCCGCGGAGTGGCGGCCGGCGGCCTGCCGAACATCACCGCGATCGGCAAGTCGATCGACACCAAGCCCGGTCAGGGCAAGGTGTTCAACCAGACCACGGCGCAGGTCATCCAATGGGAATCCTCGATGTACGGGCGGTACCCGTTCGACTCGACCGGCGGCATCCTCGCCGACGTCGGCGTCGACTACGCCCTCGAGACGCAGAGCCGGCCGGTCTACGACCAGAGCACCAGCGATGTCGACGGCGACCTGCTCGCCCACGAACTCGGCCACCAGTGGTTCGGCGACAGCCTCACTCCCGTGCGCTGGTCGGACATTTGGCTCAACGAGGGCTTCGCGACCTACTCCGAGTGGCTCTACCAGGAGAAATTCAACAACGCCCCCGTGCAACAGACCTTCGCGAAGGCCTACGCCGCCGAGAAGGACTGGAGCGGCGAAGTCGCCGACCCCGGACGTGATCACATCTTCGACGACCTGGTCTACAACCGCGGCGCGATGACACTGCAGGCGCTGCGCATGAAGATCGGCGACCGCGCCTTCTTCGAAGTGCTGACCCAGTGGCCGACCGCTCACCGATACGGCAACGTCTCGACGCGGCAATTCACCCAGTTCGTCGAGCGACTGACCCACCGCAACCTCGACTCGTTCTTCCACGCCTGGCTCTACCAAGCGGGCAAGCCGGCACTCTGACCACGTCATGGACTGCACCGACCGCGCCACGCTCTCCTAAGGGACGTCTCGTAACCCGGTGTCGGGCTGGCTGGGTCGGTAGTTGATCCTGTCGGTGTGGTGCAGGTGATCACCGCGTCGCGGCCGGAGTGGATTGCCCGGTTCACCGGCCTGGAATCGGGTCAGTTCCGCAAGCCGATACGGCTGGTCGCCAAGCGGGGCGGAAACGAGATCGCCCACGGTCGGCCGGGCCGGCCGTGGGCATTGTTCCTGGCAATCGTTGACGGAGCCTGCGTGCGGGCGAAAAAAAGAGATCCATGACCGGCCCCAGTCCCGTGGATCGCGGTAAGTTCGGTCGAAGATCCACGTGCTGTCCGACCGCGGCGGCGTGCCGCTGACGGTCGCGGTTTCGTCGGCGAACACCAACGACTCCCTCCGACGGTGGGTCCGCGACAGAGGCATCAAGGTCCGCATCGCCCGCAAAGGCATCGAATCCCACGACAAGCTCGGCAAGCACCACTGGGTCATCGAACGAACCATGGCCTGGCTGACCGGCTACCGACGTCTCACCCTGCGCTACGAACGCAAAGCCACCACTTCCGCGCCTTCCTCATCCTCGGAGCCGCCATCACCTGCCACAAGAAACTCCGGAAAAACGACATGAGACAAGCTCTAATACTGCAACGACACTTCGTGATGGCCGCGTCGTCGGTAGTGGCTAGTACGTGCTCGGGCTTGGCTGGAGCGTCGCCATCGTGACCAGTGCATCGC
>NZ_JBIAWY010000024.1:0-76002 GCF_042896185.1 Amycolatopsis sp. NPDC001319
CGATCTTCGCAAATCCAGTCCTACCAGCGGCCCCACGCCTCACCTCACGGCAACACGCACCCCCACCTCGCCCTACTGAGAAAACCTCATTGGGGGCGTGGGTCAGACCAGGTAGCGCTTGGCCCAGGTGGCGAGGATGTCCGCGGCGAACGCGGCGTCCGCGCGGCCGGTGAGCAGGTGGTCGGCCCCGTCGAGCGCGACGAACGACTTCGGGTGGCGGGCGGTGTCGAAGATGAGGCGGGCGTTCTCCACACCCACCTCGGCGTCGACCGGAGAATGCATCACGAGCAGCGCCGCCTTGAGCCCGCGGATCCGCTCGGCCTGCGGCTGCGCGGCGATGTCCTCCAGGAACTGCCTGCGGATGCGGAACGGCCGCCCCGCCAGCACCACCTCGGCCTCGCCGTGGCGCTCGATCTCGTCACGGCAGTCGCCCAGCAGCTTCGCCACGTGCTGCGGATCCGCGGGGGCGGCGATCGTCGCCACGGCCCGCACCTCCGGCACCGCGTGCCGCGCCGCCAGGACGGCCGCCCCGCCCAGCGAGTGCCCGACCAGCAGCTGCGGCGCCTCGTACTCGTCGCGCAGGTGGTTCGCGGCCGCGACCAGGTCGCCGACGTTCGAGCTGAAGTCCGTGTTGGCGAACTCGCCCTCCGACCCGCCGAGCCCGGTGAAGTCGAACCGCAGCACGGCCACGCCGAACGCCGTGAGCCCCCGCGCGACCCGCGTCGCCGCGAGCACGTCCTTGTTGCACGTGAAGCAGTGCGCGAAGAGCGCGTACGCCCTGGGCTTGCCCTCCGGCAGCTCCAGCCGCGCCGCGAGCGACGTGCCCTGAGACCCGGGAAACTCAAACCTCGTCACGCGCTCTCCTTCAGCAAGGACTCCTGAAGCCGATCAGACCACGCGCGGTGCCACCCGGTCGACGACAGCCGGTCGCGAGTGTCCCCTCGTACCCGGAGAACTGACCGTCAGCGGCACTTCACGGAGGCGTCCAGCAACGCGACGTACGTGACCTTCGTACCGACGGCGGTGAAGTCGTACGTCCACGTCGGGTGACCCGGCACGGCCACCGCGAAGTGACCTTCGGGCGTCGGCTTGAGTCCCTTGGCGTCGTAGAGCCGGTGCAGATCGGCCAGCGGCGTGCCCGCCCCGGCTCCCTCCGGCGTCTTGACCTGCGGCGGAGCCACCACCGAGCGCACCTTGTCCCCGGCGAACACCGCCCCGCCACCCGCCGCGAGCTCGGCCGCGCGTTCCTCGCGCAGCTCGGTGACGACGACGGTGGCCGCCGCCGCTTGCGCGCTCAGCTTGGCGGCCGCGGCCGACTGAGCGGCCGACTTCGCGTAGTCGGCCGCCGAACCGCGCAGCCCCGGATCCAGCACGTGCGCGTCGGCGTCCCGGGCCTTCCGGTTCAGGTCGTCGGCCTTGGCCACGGCCTGCTGCTCGGCCTCGAGTGCGCCCGGCTCGGGCGCCGGCCCGCCCGCGAACGTGTACGCCTTGCAGCCGTCGAAGCCCGACATCGGCTCGGCCGCGAGCGTGGTGCCCGTGGCCGCCTTGGCGACGCCCGGCGCGAGGCCGCGCAAGCCGTCGGGTCCCAGCGCCTCAGGCCCCGCCGGCGCACTCGCCTGCGGCCCGGAACTGCATGCCGCCAACGCCACGAGCAACGCAGCACCGATCACGACAACCCGCATGAATTTTTCCCCCTCTTTCCGGGTCGGAAACCTACCCGAACCGGATCAAGGAGGCACCCAGGTTTCAGGCGAACACGTGCTCCGCCACCGCGTCGAGCTGGCGCGCCGTGGAGCCCAGCAGCTGGCGCCGCGCGCGGGCGTGCTTGAGGTGCACGTGCGACGGGTGCTCCCAGGTGAAGCCGATCCCACCGTGGGCCTGCAGGGCGTCACGGGTCGCGGCGTCGGCGGCGTCGCTCGCGGCGGCCACGGCCGTGCGCGCCGCGGCCAGGCCGTCGACGCCGGAATCCACGGTGGAGGCAGCCCACTCGACCAGCAGCCGCGCGGCGTCGAGCTGCACGAACCGGTCGGCGAGCAGGTGCTTGAGCGCCTGGAACGACCCGATCGGCCGCCCGAACTGCTGCCGTTGCTTCGCGTACTCCACCGCTCCGTCGAGCGCCCGCCGCCCCGTGCCGACCAGCTCCGCCGCGAGCACCGTGAGCACCCGCGCCGACACATCGGCCCCGGGCAGCTCGAGGGCCGGCACCGAAGACAGCGAAACCGCCGCGGCCGGCTCGATCACGTCGAAAGCCCCCACCGACTCCCGCCGCACCCCGGCCGACGTCAGGTCGATCCGCACGAACCGGCCCTCGACGGCCGCCACGAGCACGTCCGCGTCGAGGCCGAACGGCACCACGCGCAGCACGCCGTCCACAGTGGACCCGCTCAGCCGCAACGGCGAACGGTGCCCGGGAAACACGGGGAACGTCTCCCACGCCGACACCGCCAAGACCGAACCATCCACAATGTTGTCCACACTGTGCACAGAACTCAGGACGGCCACCGCGGAAACCGCCGCGGCGAACGGGATCCGTGGCAACGCGGCCCCGACTTCCTCGGCCACGACACACAGTTCACGTAAACCACCACCGGACCCGCCGGGCTCCTCGGGCACGCCCAACCCGAGCAGACCGGCGTCGGCGAACGTCTTCCACAGGGCCCCGTCGAGACCCGCGCCCACGGCTTCCCACGCGGGCGGCAGCGGCGCCGTGCGCGCGGCGTCGGCGAGCATCCGCCGCACCGACGCGGCGAGCTCGCGCTGTTCGTCCGTCGTCGCGTAACCCATCACGCCTCCTCGAAGAACCAGGCCCGCATCGAAGCATTGACTATCGGGTCTATCTACGCAACTGTTGAGGTCAGGACAGAGTTGTCACCCAGGCAGGAGGCCGCGTGGGAAGTTTCCGCGAGCAGGTCCGCGAGTTCGTCGCCGCCCTCGCGCCGCCCGGCTGGCGTGGCATCGGCGGCCTCGAAGGCGACGCCTACGCCGAGTTCCGCACCCGGGCCCGCGCGGCGCTGGCCGAACGCGGCTGGGTCGCGCCCGCGTGGCCGGTCGAATACGGCGGTGCCGGCCTCAGCCCGGCCGAACTCGTGGTGCTGGTGGAAGAACTGTCCACCGCCGGGATCCCGTTCGGCTCCGACAACGACGCGTTCGGCATCGGCATGCTCGGCAACACCATGCTCCACTGGGCGAAACCCGAACTGCTCCAGCGGTTCCTGCCGCGCATCGTCTCCGGCGAATACGTGTTCGCCCAGGGCTTCTCCGAGCCCGGCGCCGGGTCCGACCTCGCGTCGCTCGCCCTGCGCGCCGAGCCCGACGGCGACCGCTGGCGGCTCAACGGCCAGAAGCTGTGGTCCTCGGGCGCGCACGTGGCCAACTGGATGTTCGTGCTCGCCCGCACCAACCGGGAAGCGGCGCCGCACAAGGGGATCAGCATGTTGCTGGTCCCCCTCGACCAGCCCGGGGTGGAAATCCGGCCGATTCGCAACATCACCGGCGGCACCGACTTCAACGAGGTCTTTTTCACCGACGCCACCACCGACCGCGACCTCGTGGTGGGCGACGTCGACCGCGGCTGGACCGTCGCGATGACCCTGCTCGGCTTCGAGCGCGGCGAAACCGCCCTGCACGCCCCGATCCGCTTCCGCGCCGAGCTCGACCGGCTGGTCGACCTGGTCCGCGAGCGAGGGCTGGACACCGATCCGGACATCCGCCGCCGCGTCGCGTGGTGCCACGTGCAGGCGGAACAGCTGCGTTGCCACGGCCTCCGCACGGCCGCGCAGTTGATCGACGGCGAGGAGCCCGGGCCGCGCGCGGCGGCCTTCAAGCTGTTGTGGAGCGAGTACCATCGGGTGGTCACGGAGCTCGCGCTCGACGTGCTGGGTCTCGACGCGCTGACGCCGTCGGGGCGGCCGTCGCCGAACTGGTACCACACCGACGATCCCGGCGCGCCGAACTCGACCGCGTCGTGGACCAGCGTCTACCTCAACTCCCGCGCCGGGACGATCTACGCCGGCTCTTCACAGATCCAGCGCGGCATCGTCGGCGACCTGCTGCTCGGGCTGCCCAAGGAACCCAAGCCCGGGCGCTGAACCCGCGGCCTGCCCAGGAGGAGCGATGGTCATTCGCAGCACCTACCCCGACGTCGTCATCCCCGAAGGATCCCTGCCCGGTCTGCTGCTGGGTTCACTCACGCCCGAGGAAGCCGCGTACCCCGCGGTCATCGACGCCGGCTCAGGCAAGCGGCTGACCTACGGCGAACTCGCCACGGGCGTCGAACGCCTCGCCGCCGCGCTGGCCGAACGCGGCATCGGCCGGGGCGACGTCGCCGTGCTCGCCGCGCCGAACTGCTCCGAGTACCCCGTGGTGTTCCACGGCGTGCTGCGCTCGGGCGCCGCGGTGTCGCCCGCCAACCCGCTCAACACCCCCGCCGAGCTGGCGCACCAGCTGCGCGACGCGGGCGCGCGGATCCTGTTCACCACGTCCGCCGGGCTCGGCACCGCGCGCGCCGCCGTGAAAGAAGAAGGCGTACGCGTCGAAGAGCTCGTGGTGCTCGACGCGGCCGACGGCGTGCCGTCGCTCGACGACCTGCTGACCAGTTCCGCCTCCGTGCCTCCCGAGCCGACCGCCGACGACCTCGCCGTGCTGCCGTACTCCTCGGGCACCACCGGGCTGCCGAAGGGCGTGCTGCTGACGCACCGGAACGTCGCCGCGAACCTCAGCCAGATGCAGCCGCTGACCGAGCTGCGCCCGGGCAAGCGCGCGATCGCCGTGCTGCCGCTGTTCCACATCTACGGCATGAACGGGATCATGAACATCAGCCTGCTCAACCGCGCGACCGTGGTGACCATGCCGAGGTTCGACCTCAAGGGCTTCCTCGCCGCCGTGGCCGAGCACCGCGTGGACCACCTGTTCATCGCGCCGCCGATCGCGCTGGCGCTGGCGAAGGTCCCGTTCGTCACCGACTACGACCTCGGCTGCGTCGACGTGGTGATGAGCGCCGCCGCGCCGCTCGACGCCGGCATCGCCCAGGAGCTGGCCGCGCGGCTGAACGTCACGGTCCTGCAGGGCTACGGCCTCACCGAGACCAGCCCCTGCACCCACGGCATCCCGGCCGACCGGCCCGACGTCGACCGCGGGTCGATCGGGCTGCTGATGCCGAGCGTCGAGGCCCGCGTGGTCGACCCCGTGACCGGCGAAGACGCTTCACGCGGCGAGCTGTGGGTACGCGGCCCGAACGTCATGCGCGGCTACCTCAACAATCCCGCGGCCACCGCCGCGACCATCGACAGCGACGGCTACCTGCACACCGGCGACATCGTGACCGTCGACGACGGTGGTGTGTTCCACGTCGTCGACCGGCTCAAGGAACTGATCAAGTACAAGGGTTTCCAGGTCCCGCCCGCCGAACTGGAGGCCCTGCTGCTGACACACCCGGGCATCGCCGACGCCGCCGTGATCGGCGTCCCCGACGACGAGGCCGGCGAGGTACCCAAGGCCTTCGTCGTACGCCGGTCACCAGAGCTGGACGCGGCCGCGGTGCAGGCGTTCGTGGCCGAACGGGTGGCCCCGTACAAGAAGGTGCGGCAGGTGGAATTCGTGGACGCCATCCCGAAGTCGGCCGCCGGCAAGATCCTTCGGAAGGTACTCCGGGCGACCGTTCAGAGCTGACCCCAGGCCGAGCACGACAGCTTGCGTTGAGCTGTCGCCCCCGGCCGCACTTCCCACGGTGACGGCCCGCCACCCCACCAACGCGACGGACGACCGCCCACCGGCGCAACGGACTACCACCCACCAACGCGACGGACTACCACCCCGCCAACGCAACGGGCCCTAACTCACCGCGGGGCGCATGTAGCCAGCCCCCTCCCCGCACCCCGATCCGAAGCCTCCTTGCGGCCGGCGACGCGTTGTCAAGGCACGCTTTCCCGCCTTGACAACGCGTCACCGGCCGTCAACACAATCCAGCTTCGGGGTGCACTCCCAACGCAACACGCCCTGCGAGGACAGACCCATCCCTGGCAATCCGGAGGAACCTCCGCTACGTTAGTAAGTATCTAGTTACTTATTCAAAGGACAACCATGCCACGCACCCTGCTCATCACCGGAACCTCCCGCGGCCTCGGCCGGGCACTCGCGGTCACCGCCCTCAATGCCGGCCACCAAGTCGTGGCCACAGCACGCCGAGCCGACGCAGTCGCGGACCTCGTCTCCGCGTACCCCGAATCCGCCCGCGCGGTGGCCCTCGACGTGCGGGATCCCGAGGCCGCCGCGAGCGCGGTGCAGGTCGCGGTGGACGAGTTCGGCCGGCTGGACGGCGTGGTCAACAACGCCGGGTACGCCAATGTCTCCAGCCTCGAGGACACCCCGCTCGCCGACTTCCGCGATCAGGTCGAGACGAACCTCTGGGGTGCGATCCACGTCAGCCGTGCCGCCCTTCCGGTGTTCCGCGCGCAGGGCGCGGGGCACGTCGTGCAGATCTCGTCGGTGAGCGGGCGGCTGGCGCCGGCGGCGGGGCTCGGGCCGTACGTCACGGCGAAGTTCGCGCTGGAGGGGTTCTCCGAGGCGCTGGCCCTGGAGACGGCCGGGTTCGGCGTCCGCGTGACGGTGGTGGAGGCGGGGTCGATGGCGACGTCGCTGTACTCGTCGATGGACGCGCCCGAGCCGAGCGCCGCGTACGCCTCCGTGCTGGCGCCGATGCGCACGGCCCACGCCACCGGGCGGGCCCCGGGCGTCGACCCGGCGCGGGCGGCGGCGATGATCCTGAGCGTGTTCGAGCTGACCGACCCGCCGTTGTGGCTGCCGCTCTCGGGCGAGGCCGTGGACTTCATCCGGCCCGCGGAGCAGCGGAAACTCGCCGAGCTGGACCGGTGGGAGGAGCTGAGCCGCTCGGTGGACGCCCATGACTGAGGCTCCGGCCCGCGACGCCGCCGCCACCCGCCGCCGCATCCTCGACGCGGCCATCGAGGAGTTCTCCGAGGCCGGGCTCGCGGGCGGGCGCGTCGGCCGCATCGCCGAACGAGCCCGCGCGAACCAGCGCATGATCTACGCGTACTTCGGCAGCAAGGACGGGCTGTTCGAGGCCGTGCTGACGGAGAAGGTGCTGCAGGCGCAAGCCGCGGTGACGTTCGACGCCGCGGACCTGCCGGGGTACGCGTGCCAGGTGTTCGACTTCTACCGCGCCAATCCGCGGATGGTGCGGCTCAACCTGTGGCAGGCCCTCGAACGGCCGGATCTGCTGCCGTCGCTGGCTCCCGTCGAGCGCGCGATGGCCGACAAGGTGGCGGGCATCGCGGCGGCGCAGGCTTCGGGGACGGTGTCGGCGGCGTTGCCGGCCGCCACTCTGCTCGACCTGATCCTGGCGTTGACGTACGGCAACATCGCGCAGGCCGGGAATGCCGCGCTGTGGCCGGATTCGCAGCGAACGGCCCTGGCCACGGCGGTTTCGCGGCTCGTTGCCCGGTGAGCCGGAATTGTCGGTGCCGGGTGAGACCGTGGGCGGATGGAGATTCCCCAGCACTTCTCGCCCACGGCCGAAGGCACGCGAGAGGCGATACCCCGGCTCGCGAGTGAGCGCAACACGCTGGTCGCGTTCCTCGAGTGGCACCGCGAGACGTTCGCGCTGAAGTGCGCGGGCCTCGGCCAGGAGGCCCTGTCGACCAAGGCCGTGTCCCCGTCGGGCCTTTCCCTGCACGGGATTCTGCGGCACCTCGCGGGCGTCGAGCGGTGGTGGTTCCGGCAACAGTTCTCCGGCGAGGACGTGCCCCTGCTCCACTACTCCGACGACGACCCCAACCAGGACTTCGACTCCCTCGACGGCGACGTCACCGAAGCCATGGCGTTGTGGCGCGAGGAGTGCGCCCGCTCGCGGGAGATCGTCGCGGCGGCTTCGTCGCTGGAGGACCAGGGGACGTCGCTGGTGACCGGTGAGCCGTTCACGCTGCGCTGGTTGCTGGTGAACCAGATCGCGGAGTACGCACGGCACAACGGCCACGCCGACCTGCTGCGCGAATCCCTCGACGGGACGGTGGGCCACTGACCCGATGCGAGGCTCCGCACAGGAGCACGGTGGCGGCGGGACCTGCGTGCGATGCTGGGCGCCATGAGCGTCGATCCTGATTCCGGGTTGTTGTCGCCTGTGCGGGCCGGAACACCGGTCGAAGCCGTGACCGGGGACAACGCCGTCGTGAGGGCGATGCTGGCGGCCGAGGCGGCGCTGGCGAGGGCCCAGGCGCGGCTGGGAACCGTGCCGGCCGGGGCGGCGGAGGCGATCACCGCGAAGGCCGCCGAGGTGGCGCGGGAGATCGACGTGCCGGCGTTGGCGAAGGCGGCGCGGGCGACGGCGAACCCCGTTGTCGCGTTGGTCAAGGAGCTCACGGCGGCGGTCGGTGCCGAGCACGCCGACTACGTGCACCGCGGGTCGACGAGCCAGGACATCGTCGACACAGCCTTGATGATCGTCGCGAAGGATGCGCTGGAGCTGCTGCGCGACGACCTGGCGACCACCGCCGCGGCCCTCGCGGACCTGGCTCGGGCGCACCGCGACACCGTGATGCCCGGCCGGACGCTCACGGCCCACGCCGTGCCGACGACATTCGGGCTCAAGGCCGCGGGCTGGCGGCAGTACGTGCTCGACGCGGCCGAGCGGGTGCGCCGCCTCGAGCTGCCCGTGTCACTGGGCGGCGCGGCGGGGACGCTGGCCGCGTACGTCGAGTACGGCGACGGCACCGCGGACTACGCGGAACGGCTCGTCGAGACCTTCGCCGAGGAGACCGGCCTGGCCACCACGACGTTGCCCTGGCACGCGAACCGCACGCCCGTCGCCGATCTCGTGGCCGCGCTCGCCCAAACCGCCACGGCGCTGGGCAAGTTCGCCGTCGACGTCCAGGTGCTCACGCGCACCGAGATCAGTGAGGTCGCCGAGCCCACTGGCGGCGGCTCGTCGGCGATGCCGCACAAGCGCAACCCCGTGTTGTCGGCCCTGATCCGTTCGGCCGCGCTGCAGGTACCGGTGCTCGCGGCGGGCGTGACGCAGTCCGGGCTGGCCGAGGACGAGCGGTCCGCCGGCGTGTGGCAGGCCGAGTGGCAGCTGCTGCGCGAGTGTCTGCGCCTCACGGGCGGGGCCGCGAACACAGCCGTCGAGCTGGCGCGCGGCTTGACCGTGGACGCGGAGCGGATGCGGGCGGACGTCGGCCTCACGCACGGGCTGATCGTGTCGGAACGGCTGTCGGCCGCGCTGGCGCCGTTGCTCGGCAAGGCGCGGGCGAAGGACGTGCTCGGCGAAGCGTCGAAGCGGGCGGTCGGCGAGAACCGGCCGCTGCGGGAGGTTCTCGCCGAGGTTCCCGAGCTCACCGACGTCCTCGACCCCGCGAAGCTCGACGACCTCCTCGATCCCGCGCAGTACACGGGCGCGGCCGGGCGACTGGTCGACCTCGCCCTCGAAGGTGACGGAAAGTAGTTGCGACTTCTGCTGAACCGCTTCGCGCGACCTCCCGTGTAGGAGGGTGGGAAGCGTTCCTCGCGGAACGCGGGGGGTACCGGCAGCTGCGCCTGGCGCGGCGACCACGTACCCAAGGAGAAGTTCCATGCTTCGCAGGTTCCGCACGGGCGTCATCGTCGTCTCGGCGGCCGCAGGGCTCACGCTGCTGAGCGCCTGCTCGGGCACGACCGCTCCACCCGCGCCGGCGCCCGGCGGCGGGACCGGGGGCGGTCAGGTCGGCAACGCCGCGGCCGTGACCGAGACGGCCGTCAAACTCGCGGCCACCGACGTCGGTGGGCTGGGCAAAGTCCTCACCGACGCCGACGGCCACACCCTCTACCGCTTCGACAAGGACACCGCCAAACCGCCGAAGTCCGCGTGCGTGGACGACTGCGCCAAGGCGTGGCCGCCGCTGCTGTCGAAGGGCGACGTGCAGCTCGACGGCGTCGACAAGAGCCTCGTCGGCAGCGTGACCCGCGCCGACGGCACCGAGCAGGTGACCGTGAACGGCTGGCCGCTCTACACCTACGCCAAGGACACCACGCCCGGCGACGCCACCGGCCAGGGCGTGAACGGCACCTGGTTCGCGGCCACGCCGACCGGCGGCAAAGCCGGCAAGTCCACTTCGGACGGTGTGAAGCTCAGCGCCGGCGAGGTCGACGGCGTCGGCGCGGCCGTGGTCGACCAGGACGGCCGCACGCTCTACCTGTTCACCAAGGACAGCAAGAAACCCTCGAAGTCCACTTGCAACGGTGACTGCGCCAAGCTGTGGCCGCCGGTGCTGACCACCGGCGACGTCGCGCTCGACGGCATCGACGCCAAGCTGCTCGGCAGCGTCAAGCGCGCCGACGGCACCACGCAGGCCACGCTCGGCGGCTGGCCGCTGTACCGGTACTCGAAGGACACCGCGCCCGGCCAGGCCAACGGCATGGGCGTGAAGGGCACCTGGTTCGTGATCGAGCCCAACGGCTGCAAGTCCGGCACCACGACGAGCACCGGAACCGCGCCCGCCAAGCCGACCACGAGTGCCCCGGCCACCAGCGCCCCGGCGGCCGCGCCGAGCGACCCGTACAGCTACTGACCCCAGACCCGGCGCCGCGCCCCGACAGCGCGTCGCTTGGACAACCGGCCACGGGCGGCGGAAGGAGGGGCAGTTCCCGAACACCGAAGGCCCGGCAACCGCGGGGGTTGCCGGGCCTTCGGCCTGAAACGTTGGCGCGCCGGGAGGCTAGTGCGCCAGACCTGGGCCGCGCTTGTCCCGGGCCGGGATCTCCCGGGTCTGGGTCTCGCGCGTCGTCTCCCGTGTCGGCGTGTGGTCGTCGTCCTCGACCCGCTCGATCACGCTCGTCTGAGCCCGATCCGCCGTGATCGGCTCCACGTCCTCTTCCGGCAGCCGCACCTTGCGCCGCGCCGGCGCCATCGCGATCACCAGACCCAGCACGGCGATGCCGAGGTGCAGCCAGTTGTCCGGCGTCGTGAGGTCCAGCGGGTTGCCGGCGACGGCGAACGGGTTGGCCGCGACCATCCCGGTGATCATCAGGCCCCACACGAACAGCACGCCGTAGCCGACGAAGAGCAGCCAGCCGAACGTCCGCGCGCGACCGGAACCGAACGCGAGCAGCACGCCGATCACGCCGGTCACGACGTGCACGAGGTTGTTCATCGGGTTGCCGGAGAACCGCCAGAAGCCCGCGTCGTGGTGCCCGGTGAAGGCCCCGACGCCGGTCCGCGCGAAGCCGATGACGCCGTAGACGAGGAACGCGATGCCCACCAGGGCGGCCAGGACCTGCGCGGGCTGCAGACCCTCCACCCGGATCCGGGCTCCGTGCGCATGAACCATGACTTCAGTCCTTCCCGTGGTGAGCTGACTCACGCGGAGGGAGTACCCCGTCTTCACCCGGAGTGAAACGCCGGTGCTTGCCCGCAGGCCCCCGGAGCGTCACCGAATTCGGCCTTGTTCGAGATCAATGCCACAAAAGGCCCCCGATTCGGCAACACCGAACGGGTGACCGGACAAGTCCGGTCATGCGCAAAGTGAACATCCTCTTCCTCGTGGGGCTGTGCCTGGGGGCACTCGTCGCGCTGGTGCTCGTGGTGGCGGAGCCGCAGCGCCACATCGTCACCGCGCTGGGACCGACACCGGTCGCGGCAGCCGGCACGGAGAGCTCGACCGATTCCGTGGCTCCGGATACCCCGTCTTCCCCGTCGCCCACGCCGTCCGGCAAAACCACTCCGTCGTCCGGTGGCGCCAAGTCCGGCGCGACGACCGCCCAAGCATTGGAGGCGCTCGTCCCGCGCGGGCACGTGAGCGTCGTGGTCTACGACCGCACGGCGGGGACCACCCTGCTTTCGGTGAACGCGGACCGTACTTACACGTCGGCGTCGCTGGTGAAGCTGATGATCGCGGTGTCCGCTCTGGAGAACGGCACCCAGGCCGGTGTCGTCAAGGAAATGCTGTCCCGCAGCGACGACGACACCGCCAGCGCGCTGTGGGTTGCCAACGGGGAGACGAACATCGTCGAAAGCGCAATCCAGCGCATGGGCCTCACCGGAACGCACCCGCCCGCCAGCCCGGGCCGCTGGGGCGACACGGAGATCACGGCCGGCGACATCACGAAGATCTACCGCTACCTGTTCACCAAGGCCCCCGCCGACGAACGCACGATCATCCTCGCCGCCCTGCACGGCGCCACCGAGTTCGGCGCCGACGGTTTCCGCCAGTACTTCGGCATTCCCGACGCCCTGGGCGCCGGCAACTTCGCCGTGAAGCAAGGCTGGTCCTGCTGCCGCCCGACCCGCATGCTCCACACCTCGGGCACCGTCGGCAAGAACGACCGCTACCTCGTCACCGTCCTCACCGAACAGCCGCAGTCGGTCGGCTACGCCACCGCGTCGGCGCAGATCACGTCCGTCGTGAAGAACCTCTTGCCACTGCTGGGAATGTGACCGTCACTCGTCCATCGCGGACAACGCGCCGCGCGCCCCCGACTTCGGCAGCGGCCACGGCCGCACACCG
Source organism: Amycolatopsis sp. NPDC001319 (assembly GCF_042896185.1). Lineage (NCBI taxonomy): Bacteria > Bacillati > Actinomycetota > Actinomycetes > Pseudonocardiales > Pseudonocardiaceae > Amycolatopsis > Amycolatopsis sp. NPDC001319. Next base: position 12,492 of record NZ_JBIAWY010000024.1, read on the forward strand.
CCGCTGACGTCGACCTGCCGCCCGGCCGCGGACGGCGCGGGGATGCGCGCGCCGATCCACGCCAGGACATCCGGGAGCTGTGACTTGAACGTGTTCATGTTGTGGCCCGCATCCGGGATGCGCCACGAGGAGAAGCGAATCGGGGCCTGCGCGGCGGCGCGGATCTGGTCGATGGCGAAGCTCTCGTAGTTCTCCTTGTCCCCCGAGATCGCGAGAATGTCCACAGGGGACGGATGCAGCCGCACGTTCACGCGGACGTTGTTGGCGTCGTCGATGTCGTGGCGGCCGTGGAAGAGGTCTTCGGTTTCGGAGTCCACCTGGGCCCGGTCGTAGCCGCTGACACTGACCGCCTGCGCGAACCACTGCGGGTGGCGCGTCACGAGGTTCATGGCGCAGTAGCCGCCCGAGGACCAGCCCGCGATGGTCCACGCGCCGCGCGCCGGATTGAGACCGAGCCGTTGGATCGCCCACTCGCGGACATCGGCGGCGAGATAGGTGTCGTTCGGGGTGCCGCCGACCTCGTCGACGCATTCGGTGTCGTGGCCGACCTTCGGGACGCCCGTCGGGTCCGGGATCACGACGACGGTGGGCGGCAGCACGTGCTTGGCGATCGCCGCGTCGAGCTGTTCGGGCAGGTGGTAGCCGCTCGTGGCGACCTCGGGGCCCGACGGGTAGTTCGGGATCCACTCGATCGCCGGGAACTTCAGCGAGTGGTACGCCTGCTGGAAGTACTGCGGCGGCAGGTACACGGCGACGTCGCGCACCAGCCCGGTACGCCGGCCCGTGACCTTCATGTGCAGCACGGTCCCCTTGCCCTCGCGCGCGTGGACCACGCCGAGGTCGCGCATCCTGTCGAGGTCCGCGCCGTTGTCGCCGGCCTCAGCGTCGACGCTTTCGGCCGCGTACACGCCCGTGCCGAGCAACGAGCCGAGCGTCGGGAAGAAGCCGCCGATCAGGTTGCCCACGAGCGAAACGCTCACCACGACCAGCACCACGGCCGTGAGCACGGTGGCGCTGCGCCCGAGCTGCTTGCGCTTGCGCCAGCGGTCCCAGAACCACGGGACGGCCACGACCGCGAGCACGGCCAGCACGCCGATCACGATCACTTCGACCGGCGAGTCCAGCCGGATGCTGCTCAGGTGCACGGGACCCCCTCCTCCGGCGCGTGTCCGGAAGATCGAACCCGCTGTACAAACCCCTGTACAAGAAACGTTCGGCGGGCCACCCCCGTTGTGATCAGGTGAGCGCCGTCACAAGATCAAGAGGGTAGCCCGCCGGGCGTCTCAGCTGCGGTTTCAGGCCCCGAAGGCGGTACGCAGGACGCTGATCGCCTGCTTGATCGCGGCATCGGCGGCCCCGGTCTCGCGCAGCGCGTTGACCATCACGAAGTCGTGGATGGCGCCGCCGTAGCGCGCGGCCGTCACGGCGACGCCCGCCTGGCGCAGCTTCGCCGCGTACGCCTCGCCCTCGTCTCGAAGCACATCGGCCTCGCCGGTGATCACGAGCGCCGGCGGCAGGTCGGCGAGCTCTTCGAGCGACGCGCGCAGCGGCGACGCGGTGATCTCGGCGCGCTGGGCCTCGTCGGTCGTGTACTGGTCCCAGAACCACTTCATGGCGTCGCGCTGCAAGAAGTAGCCCGTGGCGAACAGGCGGTAGGACTCGGTGTCGAAGCTGGCGTCGGTGACCGGGTAGAAGAGCACCTGCTGCAGGAAGCGCACGTCGCCGCGCTGCTTGGCCATGATCGTGAGCGCGGCGGTCATGTTCCCGCCCACGGAGTCGCCGGCGATGGCGACGCGCGAGGTGTCGAGCCCCTTCTCGGCACCGTGCTCGACGGCCCACTTCGCGACCGCGTAGTTCTCCTCGATCGCGACGGGGTAGCGCGCCTCGGGCGAAAGGCTGTACTCGGGGAAGACCACGGCCGCGCCGGTGCCGGCGGCGAGCTCGCGGACCAGGCGCTCGTGGGTGTGGAAGCCGCCGAAGACCCAGCCGGCGCCGTGGACGTACACGAGGATCGGCAGCGGACCGGTCACGCCCTGGGGCTTGACGATGCGGACCTCGACGTCGCCGTTCGGGCCACCCGGCACCTGGACGACCTCGATGTCGGCGGGCGGCATCTCGACGGGGCCGTCCTGCACGCCGTCCACGGCCTTGCGGCCTTCGGCCGGCGGGAGCTCGAACAGGAACGGGTGCGCGGCCGTGGCCTCGGAGAACGCCTGCGCGGCGGGTTCGAGGGCGAGGTTCTGCGGGTTCGGGGTGGTCATCTCGGGTCTCCTCCAGGCGGTGTCCGTTGCTGACTCTTCAGAAGTTATTACGCAACTCAGTTGTGCACAACTAAACGGAGGACAATGAGATCTAAGGCACTTGAGTTGCCCGGACGGGCACATCTCGGGGATCATCGAGAGTTACACCTTGCAGAGGAGGTACCCATGACCAGCCAGGATCCCGGCGAAACCGGCTCGCTCCTGCTCGACGACCAGCTCTGCTTCGGGCTCTACTCCGCGTCGCGTGCCGTCACGTCGCTCTACCGGACGCTGCTCGAACCGCTCGACCTCACGTACCCGCAGTACCTCGTGATGCTGGCGCTGTGGGAGCACGACGCCCAGCAGGTCAAGGAGCTCGGCGCCGCGCTGAACCTCGACTCGGGCACGTTGTCGCCGCTGTTGAAGCGCCTGGAGAAGGCCGGCCTCGTCACGCGTGAACGCCAGGCCGACGACGAGCGGTCCGTGCGGATCACGCTCACCGACCAAGGCGAGGCGTTGCGCGAACAGGCCGAGCGGATCCCGCCGCACATCGGCCGGGCGCTGGGCTTCGACCTCGACACGATCGTCCGGCTGCGCACTTCGATGGACCAGTTGACGGAATCCGTGAACGCCTATCGGGAGGCCCTGACCACGGCTTGATCCGCCCGCCGCCGGCCGTGGTTAGCATGGGCGCGAACTCCGGCGGTGAGGACGGCGATGATCGAAAAAGACGAAGCCCTGCGCGCTGTCGAAGGCAGCATCGACCGGCCGTCCGCGGCGCGGATCTACGACTACTTCATCGGCGGTCACACGAACTACGCCATCGACCGCGAGTTCGCCGAGAAGGTGCGCGCGCGGCTGCCGCTCATGGGCGACTACTGCCTGACCAGCCGGCAGTTCCTGGGCCGCGCCGTGCGCCAGTCCGTGCGCGCCGGCATCCGGCAGTTCATCGACATCGGCTCAGGCCTGCCGACGGCCGGCAACGTGCACGAGGTCGCCGACAACGAGCGCCGCGAGCACGACGTGAACGTGCTCTACATCGACAACGAGCCCGTGGCGCTCGCGCATTCGCAGATCCTGCTCGACCAGACCGCCGACCCGGAGCGCCACGAAGCCGTGGCCGCCGACCTGCTGCAGCCGGAAGAGCTGTGGGACCGCGTGATGGACTCCGACGTGATCGACGTGCGCCGGCCCGTCGCGCTGATCGTGAACGCGGTGCTGCACTTCATCAAGGACGACCAGGACCCCGACGGCATCCTGTCCTTCTACCGCGAACGCGTCGCGCCCGGTTCGCTGCTGGTGCTCTCGCAGATGACCAACGAGAACCCCGTGGACGACGACGAACGCCAGGCGCTGGCCGACCTCCTGGAGTACTACGAGTCCACGACCAACCCCGGCGTCCTGCGGACCATGGCGGAGTTCTCCCGGTTCTTCGGCGGGTGGCCGCTGCTGGAACCCGGCCTCGTCTACGCGCCGGCGTGGCACCCGGACCGCAACTCCGTGTTCGCGAAGGCGCCTTCGGAGTCGCGCGTGATCGGCGGGGTGGCGCGGAAACCGTCGCTCTGACCGTTTTCGCCGCCCCCGGTGGGGTGAAACCGACCCGGGATCAACCCTGGGTTTGACGCTTGCCGGCCCGCCGCCCGCCAAGCTGGTGCTCACCTGGAGTTCTGCCTGGAGGGGACCACCGTGAGCAACACCGTCAACATCCTCATCGGACTCGTCGTGCTGGCGTGGCTGTGTTGGCGACAGACGCAGAAACGCCTCGTTCGCGAAGACCGCAAACCGACCGTCCTGCTCATCCTCGCTGTGCTCGGCGTGGTCTCCCTCGCGTCCTTCTTCAAGGGCACCACCCCGGGCACGCCCGCCGTCCTGCTGCTCATCGGCAGCCTGGTCGTCGCGGCCCTCTTCGGCCTCGTCCGCGCCTACACCGTGCGCCTCTGGCGCGCCGACAGCCAGCTCTGGCGCCAGGGCACGTGGCTCACCGTCGCCCTGTGGGTGGTCGCCATCGCCGTCCACATCGGACTGGACTTCGTGATCGACGCGAACAGCCCGGCCAAGGGCCTGGGGAGCGCCTCGATCCTGCTGTACCTCGCGGTTTCGCTGGGCGCGCAGCGGCTGGTGGTCCAGTCGAGGGCCAACCACGTCGTGGCGGTCTGACGCAGTGGTGCGCAAGAGCCCGCAGGAGAAGAAGGCCCTGAGCTACGAGAAGGACCGGCGCAACAACTACGGCGAGAACGACAAGAGCTCACGCAAGAACATCCACCGCAACAAGCGCACGCCCAACCGCGCTGACCGGCGCCACGGCCGCTTGGTGACGCACGCGGCAGCCGGTCCCGTCGATCTCGAAGCCGCCGAGCAGGCGGACGAGCGACTCGGCGTCATGAAGTCGCACTGGTTCACCATGCGCTGGCGGAAGTTCCGCGACGCGCCACTGGCCGACGACGTCGTGTACCGCCTCGCGCGCCGGGCGCGGAAGGGAATGACCACGCCCGAAGCCGCCGAGGAGCGCATCGAACGCGTTCGCCGGCGAGCGCGGCGGAGCTGAGCTTCAGGAAGCTTCCCTCAGCTGCTCCAACGCGCTGTACACCGCGTCCCGCCCCAGTTCCACCGCACGGCGCAGGACGGAGGGGTCGCGTTCCAGGGCGCCGACGGCCGGGGAGCCGGCGGGTGGGCGGATGCTCGCCAGGCGGGGGTCTTCGCGTAGCAGGCGTTCGTCGTCGAGGTCGTGGGCGTATTGGTCGCGCCAGGCGTTGATCGTGCCCGGGGCGTGGCGGCGCAGGAAGCGGGGCACGACGACGTCCTGGACCCGGGGCGGTGGGGCCGGGAGCTCGTCCGAGCGGCGCGTGCGCAGGACCAGCACGTCCGTCGCGCCTTGAGCGAGGGCCGTCCGAAAGGGCAGCGGCTCCGCCACGCCCGCGTCGACAAAGCGATGCCCGCCCATCGCGATGGGCGGGCCGGCGAGGACAGGCATGCACGACGAGGCCGCCAGGGCGGTTTTGATGTCGGCAACCTCGGAGATGAACGGGTGCAGGTCGGTGGACTCGCCGGTGTCCGCGTCGGTCGCCAGGGGGTGGAAGGTGACGGGGTTGGCGAGGATCGCCGGGAAGTCCATGGGCTCCAGCACCGAATACACCTGGTGCACGAGGTAGTCCAGGTCGATCACGGACTTGCCCCGCAGCGCTTGGAGCGGGTTGATGATCCGGCGCATCACGGTGGGGTTCCACCAGGTGCGCACGCCCGTCTGCGAGCGTCCGCAGAGCAGCCACGCGGCGTTCAGCGCGCCGGCAGACGAGCCGTAGACGGCGTCGAACGCGGGTGTCGCGCCCATCTCGTCCAGGGCCAGGACCATGCCGCTCGAGTACGTGCCGCGGCTGCTGCCCCCTTCGATCGCGAGCACGAGGCGGCGGTCGTCACTCCGCTCCCCCGGCACGCTGCCCGACGCCAGCCGCTCGTTGATCAGTTCCAGAACCGGGTGCACGGTGTCCATCCTGGTCGGTTCACGCCATTCGTCGACCCGATTTGCCCCACCCTGCCGGGTGACCTGCGTTGCACCGGGTTGCACTGCACCTAGTTGCATAGCACCCTGAGCGCCATGGCACTGGAGCACGCGATCCTCGTCTCGCTGTCCGAACGCTCGGGTTCGGGCTACGAGCTCGCGCGCCGCTTCGAGAGGTCCATCGGCCTGTTCTGGAGCGCCACCCACCAGCAGATCTACCGCGTGCTCAAGCGGATGGAAGAGGCCGGCTGGGTGGCCGTGGAGACCGTTGCGCAGGGCGGGCGGCCGGACAAGAAGGTGCACACCGTCAGCGAAACCGGCCGCGCCGAGCTGCGGCGGTGGCTCGCGGAGCCCAACGCGTCGGCCGGGCCGCAGGAGCTGGCGGTGAAGCTGCGCGGGGCGTCGTTCGGAGACGAACAGGCCGTGGCCGAAGAGCTGGCCCGGCACCGCGCCGCCCACGCCGAGCGGCTCGACGCGTACCGCCGGATCGAGAAACGCGACTTCCCCGCACCCGTGAGCGGCCGCGCCCGGCACCAGTACCTCGTGCTGCGCGGCGGAATCCGGGCCGAAAAAGGCCAGGTCGAGTGGCTCGACGAAGTCCTGACCGCGCTGCACCACGACGAGAAGGACGCCCGATGACGCCCTACCCGCACCTCCTCGAACCCCTGGACCTCGGCTTCACCACCTTGCGCAACCGCGTGCTCATGGGCTCGATGCACACCGGCCTCGAAGACCGCGCGGCGCACTTCCCGCAGCTCGCCGAGTACTACGCCGAGCGCGCTCGCGGCGGCGTCGGCCTGATCGTCACCGGCGGGTTCGCGCCGAACCGCACGGGCTGGCTGCTGCCGTTCGCATCGAAGCTTTCGACGACGGCGGAAGCCAAGGAACACCGGCAGCTCACCGCACCCGTGCACGAGGCCGGCGGCAAGATCGCGCTGCAGATCCTGCACGCGGGCCGCTACTCCTACAACCCGCTGAGCGTCTCCGCGTCGAGCCTCAAGGCGCCGATCAACCCGTTCCGCCCGCGCGCGCTGACCGGCTACGGCATCCGGCGGACGATCCGCGCGTTCGCCGACTGCGCGGCCCTCGCCCGCGAGGCGGGGTACGACGGCGTGGAGATCATGGGCTCCGAGGGCTACCTGATCAACCAGTTCCTGGCCGAGCGCACCAACAAGCGCACCGACGGCTGGGGCGGCTCCGCGGAAAAGCGCCGCCGGTTCGCCGTGGAGGTCGTGCGGCGCACGCGCGAAAAGGTGGGACCGGACTTCATCATCATCTACCGGCTCTCGATGCTCGACCTCGTCGAAGGCGGCCAGAGCTGGGACGACGTCGTGGCCCTCGCGAAAGACGTCGAGGCCGCCGGCGCGACGATCATCAACACCGGCATCGGCTGGCACGAGGCGCGTGTGCCGACGATCGTGACTTCGGTGCCGCGCGCCGCGTTCACGTGGGTGACCGGGAAGCTCAAGCCGCACGTGTCGATCCCGGTGGTCACCTCGAACCGGATCAACATGCCGCAGGTCGCCGAAGAGGTGCTGTCGCGCGGCGATGCGGACCTCGTGTCGCTGGCGCGGCCGTTCCTCGCCGACCCGGCGTGGGTCCGCAAGGCTTCGGAGGGCCGGGACGACGAGATCAACACCTGTATCGCGTGCAACCAGGCCTGCCTCGACCACGCGTTCCGCCGCAAACCCGTGTCGTGCCTGGTCAACCCACGCGCCGGGCACGAGACGACGCTGGTGCTGTCGCCGGCTCGGCGGGCGAAGCACGTGGCCGTCGTGGGTGCCGGCCCGGCGGGGCTCGCGGCGGCGACGGCGCTGGGCGAGCGCGGCCACCGCGTGGAGCTGTTCGAGGCGGCCGACGAGATCGGCGGCCAGTTCGGCATCGCGCGGCGGATCCCCGGCAAGGAGGAGTTCGCCGAGACCATCCGCTACTACGCGCGGCGGCTGGAGGTCACGGGCGTGAAGGTGCACCTCTCGCGGCGGGCCTCGGCGGCGGATCTGACCGGGTTCGACGAGGTCGTGCTGGCCACGGGCGTCGTGCCGCGGGTGCCCACGCTGGCGGGGATCGACCATCCGAAGGTGGTGTCCTACGTGGACGTCGTGCGAGGTGGCGCGTCGGTCGGGTCGCGGGTCGCCGTGATCGGGGCCGGCGGGATCGGGGTGGACGTGAGCGAGTTCCTCACGTCGTCGTCCCTGGATCGCGACGAGTGGATGGCAGAGTGGGGCGTCACGGACCCCGACCTGGCCCCGGGTGGGCTCGGGGTGGCGCGGCCTTCGCCGGCGCCGCGGACCGTCTACCTGCTGCAACGCAAGAAGACGCCGATCGGGGCGTCGCTGGGCAAGACGTCGGGCTGGGTGCACCGGGCCGCGCTGAAGGCGAAGGGCGTGGAGCGGGTCTCCGGCGTCACGTACGAGCGGGTGGACGACGCCGGGCTGCACGTCACCGTCGACGGGAAGCCGCGGCTGCTGGAGGTGGACACGGTGGTCGTCTGCGCCGGTCAGGAGCCCGTGCGGGACCTGGCCGACGCGCTGGGTTCGACGCCGGTGCACCTCATCGGCGGCGCCGACGTGGCGGCCGAGCTGGACGCGAAACGCGCCATCGACCAGGGCACGCGCCTGGCGGCCACACTGTAGCCGGGTTGCGGCCACTGGCAGGATGAGGCCCGTGCGAGATGTGTGCGTGATCGGGCTCGGGCTCATCGGCGGGTCGCTGCTGCGCGCGAGCGTGGCCGGCGGCAGGACCACGTGGGGCGCCGCGGTGTCCGAAGTGGACGCCGACGCCGCCAGCCGCGCCGGCTACGACGTGACCACCGACGTGGAAGCCGCGCTGCACCGGGCGGAGTCGGCCGAGGCGCTGATCGTGCTCGCCGTGCCGCTGCCGGCCGTCGAGAACCTGCTGCGGCTGGTCGCGCAGCACGCACCGCACTGCATTCTCACCGACGTCGTCAGCGTGAAGGGCCCGATGCTCGACGCCGTGCGCCGGCGCGCGCCGTACACGCGTTACGTCGGCGGGCACCCGATGGCGGGCACGGCCGAGTCGGGCTGGCTCGCGGGCAACGCTTCGCTGTTCGAGGGCGCGGCCTGGGTCGTCGGCGTCGAGGAGGACACCGACTTGGAGGCGTGGGCCGAGGTGACCCGGCTGGTGCTCGACGTCGGCGCGTTCGCCGTGCCGCTGCCCGCCGACTCACACGACGAGACCGTCGCGCGGATCTCGCACCTGCCCCACCTGTTCGCCGCGATCCTGGCGACCATCGGCGCCCAGGGTGGCCCGCTCGCGATGTCCCTGGCCGCCGGCTCCTACCGCGACGGCACCCGCGTGGCCGGCTCCAGCCCCGAACTGGTCCGCGCCATGACCGAAGGCAACCGCGACGCGCTCCTGCCCATCGTCGACGAGGCCCTCGGCCGCCTCGGCGCCGCCCGCGGCTCGCTCGCCTCCACCGGCGGCCTCGCCGCCACCATCAAAGCCGGCCACGACGGCGCCCTGGCCTGGGCCGCCGCCCACGACGCCGCCCGCTCGGGCGTCCGCATCACCCTGTCCGCCCCGGACGCCCGCGAAGCCCTGATCGGCCTGGGCGAACGCGGCGGCCGCATCACGGCGCTGGAGGACGGCGTGGCCGGCGGGGAAGTCAACTGACCCCAGGGAATTCGCCGGAGTTGCCGGGGGCGTCCGTTGTGTGACGATGGGGGCGTCTGAACTCCGGGATTGGGGAGCGAGCATGGGCATCAACTTCGACGAGCTCAAGAACAAAGCCACCGAGGCGCTGCGAGACAACAGCGACAAGATCGAGCAGGGCCTCGACAAGGCGGCCGGGTTCGCCAAGGCCAAGACGAGCGGCCACGACGCGCAGATCGACGGCGGGGTGGAGAAGGCCAAGGACTTCCTCGGCAAGCTCGCCGGCACCGACAAGCCCGGCGACGGTCAGCAGCAGCCCCCGCAGCAGTAGGCGGCCGGTCAGGTGCGCCGGTGGTAGGGCAGGAACCGGCGCACCAGCCGCAGCGGCGTGGTCTCGACGAGGTCCGGACCGCGCACCGCGTCGAAGGTCGAGCCGAGCTGGTCGACGACGCCGGCGAGCTGGGCGCTGTCCGGCAGGGGCACGGATCCGGGCTCACGCTGTTCGCGCACGGCCGCCGCGAGTTCGGCCAAGGCGTCGGTGAGCAGCGAGATCTCCGCGGGCGACGGGGCGGGCACGCCGCGGCCGAGTGTCACGGAGACCTCGGTGACGGCGTCGGCCACGCGCTCCAGCCCGGCGATCACCGGCCACCATGCCACGGCGTGCCGGCCCGCGGGTGAGGGCTCCACGATCACCTGCTGGAACGCCGTGCGCAGGTCCGCGAGAGCGCGGTAGGCGGCGCGGCGCGAGCGGGAACGGGCCAGTCGTGCTTCGGGGGTCGAGTTGAGGACCAAGGCGGCACGCACGTAATCCGCGACCGTGTCGAAGCTGTCCGCCAGCCGGCCGCCGACACGCGGGCGGCGGGAGCCGGGCCAGAGCAGGTAGCCGATCAGCAGCACGATCACGCAGCCGGTGACGGTGTCCAGCAGCCGCGCGAGGACGACCGACCAGCTGCCCGTCTGGGCGAGGTCCATCTGCAGGATGATCAGCGGCGTCACGAAGGTGCCGAGCATGCCGTAGTTGCGCACCTTCCCGATCGCGGCACCGCCCGCGAACAGGGCGATCAGCACCACCAGCACCCAGCCGCGCGCGCCGACGGCGAGCACGATCGCGCCGAGGCCGACGCCGGCGATCGTCCCCATGCCGCGCAGCAGCGCGCGGCCGAAGACCGAGCCGAAGTCGGGTTTCAGCACCACGCCGACCGTCAGCGTGATCCAGTACGAACGCTCGAACGGCACCAGCAGCGCCACGACCTCGGCGACCGCCACGCACACCGTGAGGCGCAGGGCGGCCAGCCACGTGTAGGGACCCGAAGCGAGCGAACCGAGCCATTCGCGCAAGCGCTGCGCCGGCGACGCGGGCTTGCGGCGCTGCCGGTCGTCGCCTTTCTCGATGCGCGCGAGACCGGCGTAGAGCGCGGACTCCACCGGGTCGAGGTCGTCCTCGGGCATCGGCGGCGGCGCAGGCAGCGGCTGGGTCGCGAGCACGGACGCGGCCGCGCCGGCGAGGTAGTCGATGACCTCGGGCGGCGGCCGGTGCCCGGCGTTGACCATCGCCACGGACGCCTCGACGGCAGGAGTGGTGGCGGACAACAGGTTCAGCAGCTGCCGGTACGCGGCGTCGCGACCCGAGAGCCACGAGCGCGCGGTGAGCAGCCGGTCGTACGCGGTGCTCATGGCCGTGGTCAGCTGGTTGCGGGCGACGCGCGACGTCGGCTCGTCGGTGGCCGACAGCATCGCGGCGAGCTCGATGTAGACCTGCGCGACAGCGGTGCGTTCGGGGCTCGTGCCACGGACCGTCCACGTCACCAGCGCCACGAACAGGCTCCAGGCCGCGCCGAGGCAGAAGTAGCCGAACAGCTCTTCGACCTTCAGGCCCGTCGCGTGCTGCGCGGTGCCGAGCACGCAGAAGACGAACATCTGCAGCGCCGCCACCGACGCGTTGCTGCCGGCCGCGCTGATCAGCGCCGACACCGCGGCGATCACCACGATCGCCGGGATCGACCACGCCGGCACCGCGCCCGTGAGGAGGCCGACGAGGTATCCGCCGGCCGCCGCGAGCGTCGCGCCGCCCAGCCGGCGCGCGCGGTAGCGGTACGGCCCGGCGGCCTCGGACAACACGGCGGGCAGCGCGCCGGTGGAAACCAGGGCACCCACCGCGATGTCGCCGGCCGCGTACGCGACGGCCAGCGGCGTGGCGAGCGCGAGGACGGCGCGGGCGACCATGTTCCACGGCACCGGGACCGGTTTCGAGCGGAGGAGCTGGACCAGCCAGTGCGGCGCGGCGAAGTCGGGGCGGCTCACGCACCCATCTTGACCTACGCTGAGCGTCTCGGGTTAATTATCACCCTGTCAACAAGACGGAAGGGGCCGACGATGCCGGGCCGTACGTTCTCGTTCGAGGTCAACCGCGTGAGCACGGCGCCGCCGGAAGTCCTGTTCCGCCTGGAAACCGAGGGTCCGCTGTGGTCGACGTGGGGCCGGCCGCTGATCGTTCAGGCCCGCTGGGCACGGCGGGGTGACGACGATCCCAACGGCGTCGGCGCCGTCCGCGAGGTGGGACTGTGGCCGGTGCTGCTGCGGGAGAAGACGGTGGAGTACGAGCCCGACCGGCGCCACGTCTACACGTTCGACGGCTCCGGGCCGGTCCGCGACTACCGCGCCGAGGTGTTCTTCACCCCCAATTCCGCGGGCGGCACGGACCTGCGCTGGACGGGTTCGTTCACCGAGTCCGTGCCCGGCACCGGAGCCTTCGCCGCCGCCGCGCTCCGCGGTGCGATCCGGATTCTGTCGGCACAACTGGTCAAAGCGGCCGACTCCGGGCGCTGACCGGGGTGCGCTGGGCCACAGCGGTTCAACTCCGGCCCCGGGCGCGACGTCTCCCCTCGTGTGAAGCGTGTGACGAAGCTGGGTGTGGTGGTGGCCGGGTTGTTCGCGGTGGCGGCTTGTTCCGCGCCGGCACCGGTTGTGGCGCCGTCGCCCAGCCAGCCGAACCCCGCGCCCGGCGCGGTGCACCCGACGGTTCCGCCGGGGCCGTACCCGTTCGGCACGGTGCAGCAGAAGGCGCCCTCCATCGCCGACGGCAAGGTCGGCGTGGTCCGCCGGATCACCACCACGAAGCCGTACGTGTTCATCACCATGGACGACGGCGCCGTCAAGGACCCCTCGGCGCCGGGCCTGATCCAGCAGTCGGGCGGGCACCCGGTGCTGTTCCTGAACCAGCGTTACGTGAAGGGCCACGAGGCCTACTTCAAGTCCATTTTGGACTCGACGGGCGCGACGCTGGGCGACCACACCGTCGACCACCCCAACCTCAAGGGCAAACCGCTGGCCTACCAGCAAAAGCAGATCTGCGACGACGCCGACGACTTCCAGCGCGAGCTCGGCGTGCGGCCGGTGTTGTTCCGCCCGCCGTTCGGCAACTACGACCAGAACACGCTGCACGCCGCCCAGCTCTGCGGCATGCGGGTCGCCGTGCTGTGGTCCGCGGCCGTGAACGACGGCCACGTCCAGTTCCAGGTCGGCGACAAGCTGCGCCCGGGCGACATCGTGCTGATGCACTTCCGCAAGACGTTCAAGGAAGACTACGAAGCTTTTCTCGCGCAGGCCAAGAAAGACGGCCTGACGCCGGTTCCGCTCGCGGACTTCCTGGGCTAGTCGGTCAGCCCGCGCCCAGGCAGACGAACGGTCGCCGCAGCGGGTCCACGGCGATCGCCTCCGCCAGCGCCAGCGCGGGCGGCGTACCGTCGGACAGCCGCCGGTGCAGGTCCGCCATCGTGTCCGCCGCCGCGCGGTCGCCGACGCGGGCGACGGCGCCGATCACCGTCCGAGAGCCGCTCGCGAGCAGCGTGCCGGCGAAGCCGAGGGCTTCCTCACCCGGGCGGATGTGGCTCATCGCCAGCTCGCAGGCCGCAAGGACAACGCGTTCGGGCGGGTTCGCGAGGCGCGAGGTCTCGTGCGCGAACAGTGGGCCGTCGACGAGTTCGAGGCGGGAGAACAACGCGTTGGCCGGCTCGTGGGCGCCGTGGGCGACGAGGTGGGCCAGGCGGGTGCCGTCGAGCGCGGCGAGGACGGCGGAGCTGGTGGCGCCGGAGCCGTCGACGAGCCGGGCGTCCGGGTAGACCGAACGCAGTTTGCTCACCTCGCCGACCGCGCCGGGCACGCCGGGACCGCCGGCGAGCAGCACGGCGTCGGCGTCGGTAGCGCGTTTGGCGGTGATCCACGCGGTGGCCGACGGCGCGATGGACACCGCGTGGCCGCGCAGCGACGGCAGCGCGCCCCACGGCATCGCGTAGAGCTGCCCGATCGGGACGATCACGAGTTCGCGGTCGTCGAGCGTCTTGACCAGCGACGCGGAGATCAGCGCGTCGAGCTTGTCCGCGCGCCGGACGGCGGACGCCGCCACGGTCTCGGCCAGCATCGGCGGCAGGTGGTCGGGTGCCAACGCGTCGAGGTCGGCGTGCAGCTGCTTCGCCGTCTCCACGATGTCGTGGTACGGCCCGAGCTTCAGCAGCCGGAACGACCCGCGGTCGACGACCACCGAGTACAGCTGCCCGTTGTACGGCACCAGGCTCACGAGCACACGGTCGCCGAGCTGCGCCACGACCTCGTCCGGCGTCGCGACCGGCCGCGGCCGGCCCCACGGGCTCGTGTGCCAGCCGAGCCGGCTCGCCTCGTGCTGCAGTGCGGAATAGCGCTGCTCCAGCGCCTTCACAGGCTCGCCCTCGGCACGGGCGCGCTGGATCGTGCGCTGCAGGTGCCGCATCTCCGTGATGTGCTTCGACAGCACCGGATCCTCGATCACCGGCAGCGGTTCGTAGCGGTAGACCTGGGCCCGCGTGCGCTCCAGCCACGCGAACATGCGGCGGGCACCCGCGGCGTTGTTGCGGGCGCGGCGCAGCACGAGCTGCATCGCGAGCCGGCCCAGTTCTTCGCCGTGCACGGCCGTGCCGCACACCAGGTCGAGCCCGCCCATGCGGTCGCGGATCATGCCCAGCTCACGAAGCCCGGCGCGCGCCTGCGCGAGCGCGGACCGCGGCCGGCCCGTGGCCACGGCCAGCTCCGCGCGGCACAACCGGAACAGCATCCGGTGGTCGATCGGCGTCGTCTCGCGCGGCTTCGGCACCCGGGCCAGCACCTTCGCGGCCTCGTCGATTTCCCGGCGCCGCAACAGGAGCCGGACGGCGAGCAGCCGCGCGACGGCCGCCTCGTCACGCACCCCGAGCTCCGACAGGCGTTCGGCCAGCGCGACGAGTTCGGCGGGCAGCCGCGGGGTCGACCGGGCGCCCCGCGTGCTGAGGATCTTGTGCGCGTCGGCGCGGAACCGGGCGAGGCCGGCGATCTCGGCCCACGTCGTGTTGCCGCGGCGCAGGAACCGGCGGCGCGCGGCGGACGCGAACTTGCGCGCCAGCTCGAAGTCTCCCTCCAGCAGCGCGGCGGCGGCGCGGGCGACTTCCGCTTCGGCGACGTACTGGCCCGTGCGGTTGGCCCGCAGCTGCGGGAGCGCTTCGTCGAGGTGGCGCGCCGCTTCCTCGCCGAGGCCCGCGGTGAGCAGCGCCCGCGCCTGGTCGAGGCGCACGACCTGCAGCGATCCGGGGCTGACGGTGCCGTAGAGCCGCGCCGCTTCCTCGTAGTTGCGCAAGGCCTCGGGCACGTCGCCGACGAGCTGGGCGTGGTCGCCGAGGTTCTGCCGGATCTTCCCTTCGAGCAACGTGTGACCGTGCTCGACGGCGAGCGTGAGCGCGCGGCTGAGGTCGCGGTGCGCGGCGTCCGGCTTGTTCATCGCCATGTGCACGAGGGCGCGGTTGTTCAGCGTCCGCACGAGCAGCAGGAAGCCGTCGTCCACTTCGGACTCGATGGACGGCAGCACGAGGTCGTAGAGGGCCAGCGCGTCGGCGGAGCGGCCCGCGCGCATCACGACAACGGCGCGCTGCAGGCTGATGATCAGCCGCAACGAGCCGCGCACCGCGCCCTCCGGAAGCCGCAGCCGCACGGTTTCGGCGACCTCGAGGTGCGCCAGGCCCGCCTCGGTCGACGTGACCTCCGCCTCGGCCGAGGCCAGGCTGATGAGCACGCGGGTGTGCAGCTCGAGGACGTCGCCCACCGGCTCGGGAGCCCGCGCGAGCCGGTTCAGCGCCTGGTGGAACAGGCGTACCGCGGCGCCCGGCCGGAAGTCGGCGGCTGCGGCGCGGCCCCTCGTGTAGAAGTCAGCCGCCGCCGCGATCACCCGATCGGAGGCGGATTGCTGCTCGGACACACCCTCTATCTGAGCACACTCCAGCGACACGCCGTAACGCCCGTCCGGGTTCTAGAGCACGACCGTGGGAGTCACGACAGTCCGGCGCCGCGGCCCCTCACCGAGGTGCACCAGGATCTGCGTGGTCCCGCACGGCACGTTCTCGAGCACGAACCGGCCACCCTCGTCGGCGACGGTGGCGAACGTGCCCTCGTCGGCCACGCGGATCTCCACCTCGTACTCGCCGGCGGGCGCGAGCCAGCCGTCGATCCGGTGCAGCTTGCCGACGCGGGTCAAGTTGATCATCACCGTCAGGTCGCTGACGGTGAACGTGATCGTGCCCGTGGCCGTGCTGCGGACGCCGGCGAGCTCGCCGGCGCGCTCCCACCGCGCGACCTCGACGTCGAGGTTCTCCAGTTCGAGCGCGAACTGGACCCGCTGCACCAGATCGTCCGGTGGCGGGTCCAGTTCGTCGAGGAAACGGCCTAGATCGGCAAGCAGCGTCTCGTCGTCCGGCAGAGCGCTGCCACTTCCCGGCGCGCCGATGTCGTTCATCGGCCACCCCCTTCTCCTGCGAGGAGATCGCGCATCGTGTCGAGGCAACGACCCCTGGTGGGTCCGATGCTGCCGCGCGGCATCCGCATCGCTTCGGCCACCGCCTGGTATTCGGCGCGGCCGGCGAGAACGGTGAGGCGAAGCAGTTCCTGGCAGCGAGTGGGCAGCCGGAGGAAGGCGCGCCAGACCCGTCGGTCGTTGTCGGCGCGCACGGCTTCGTCCTCGGGCGCGGGGTGGGTGCTTTCGAGGTTCTCGGCGACCTCGTCGCTCAACGGCACCGGCTGGACGCGGCGCCCGTACGGGTGGGCTGCTTCGCGTCTCGCGGTGGTGATCAGCCACGCGGCCAGCGCGCGCGGATCGCGCAGCTTCTCCAGCTGGCTGAACAGAGCGAGCCACACCGTCTGCACGACGTCTTCGGCGACCTGGCGGTTCAGCCCGTTCGCGCGCGCGACGTGCCAGACGAGCGGCGTCAGCTCCTCGACGAGTTTCGCCATCGCCCGCCGGTCACCGGCCCGCGCCGCCTCCATGCAGGCAGCGTGCAGGTCGACGCCGGTCAGGCCTTCCCATGGCGGGTCTACCTCGGTGGTTTGCACGTCGGTCACCGTATCTGCCTCGCTCTCGAGGCGCGTTGGGTTCGGCGGCGGTGTCGCGGGTCTGTCTCGGGGGCCTTCTCGGGGAAGGAGCAGGCAGGAAGGGCTGGGATACATCGGGTCACTTACTCGGGTGGTGGGCCGTCGTGGTGGGTCGGTGCTGCGGAGTGGTGCTGCGGAGTGGTGGTGATCGGTGCTGTGGATCGGTGGCTCACGGTCGGGTGCTGGGTGGTCCGATCGTGGGCGGGCCGGCCTGGTGGGCCAGCCCCTTGCGGCCGGTTTCCGCGGCCCGACCTGGTGGGGCCGGTCCTCGGTTCTCGGTCCTCGGTCTCGGTCCTCGCCGTCTCGGTGCGCCGGCTCGGTGCGCCGGTCCTCGTCCTCGCGGTTCAGTTGCCCTTGGCCGACCTGGCGGGTCGGTCCCTCGTGTCGCGGTGCTCCGGCCTGGCGAGTCGGTCGTCGGTCGTGCCGGCTCGGTACGCCGGTCCTCGCCCTCGTCGGGTCCGGCTTCCGTGGCCCGACCTGGCGGGTCGGTCCTCAGTCACCTGGTCTCGCTGTGAGCCGGCGTGGTGTGCCGGTTCCTGTCCTCGTGGTCCGCGGTGGCGGGCCGGCTCGTCGTGGACCGGTCTGGTCCTCCGGTCCGGTTGATCACCCGATCCGGCGTGGTGCGCCAGACCGCCGACCCGGGCCGGTTGGTCCTCCGGCCCGCTCCGTGATCCGCCCTGGCCGCTCACCCGATCCGGTGTGGTGCACCGGATCGCCAGCCGCACCGGGCCTCCGTGGGCCGATCCGGTGGACCGGCTGTGGTGCCGCGCCGGGGCGGCTCCCCCGTGGGCCGGCCCGGTGGTGCGGCTTCGTGCACCGACCGGCGCGGGCGTGCACCCGCACCGGCCGGCGCTCCCCTCCCTCTTCCACGGGTCCGCTCCCCATCGAACCCGTCCGGGCGGCTCCTCCCCTGAACCCGCCCGGCAGACGGCGTCCGGCAGCCCCCTCGGCCCCCGGGCGCCGCCCGGTCTCGCTACTTCGAGGTGGTCGGCTCGTCGTAGGGGTCGAAAGCGCCGTCAGGCTGCGTCGTGCCACCGCCACCGTGCGGCGGCTTGCCGGTGGTGACCGGCGGGGCGGGGGTGGTCGGCGTGTTCTCTTCGGTGGACTCGGCGGGCATCTGGGTCTCCCTTTTCCCTCGGCTGCCCCATAGGACGCAACAAGGGTCCCCCCAGATACACGGAGAGCGAAGATTTCTGGGGACTTTTCGTCTTCGCTGGTCAGATGGGTTGGCGCGGCTCCCTCGGATGCGGATCGACCGTGACCCCGGGTAGGCCGGCGACCACCGCGGGCGCCAGCGCCGCGGCCCAATCGCGGTACCCGATCGGCCCCGGGTGGAAGCGGTCCTCGGCGAACGTGCCCTCGTGCAGCAGGTCGGGTGTCATCGCCGAGTACGTGACACCCGGCAGCCGCGCGAGCTCGGCCGCGGCTGCGTCCAACGCCGTCGAGCGCGCGGACAGCGCGTCGCGCAGCGGCCGGGGCAACGACGGGAAGCTCGCCATCGGCGGCACCCCGGCCAGGACCACCGGCACCGGCCCCAGCCGTTGCCGCACGTCGGCGACCACCCCCAGCAGGTCGCGCCGGAACCGCGCGGCCGAGTGCAGCTCGAGAGTGTCGTTCACCCCCAGCGCGACCACCACGACGTCGGCCGGCGCCAGCCGCGCGACCAGCGACCGCCGGACCACCGCGGCGGTCGCCCCCGTCAGACCCACCGCCTGCCAGCGCACCCGCAGACCACGGCGGGCGAGCTCGTTCGCGAGCTGACCGGTGAGCCCGTCGGCGTGCGCGGCCACGCCGACACCGTCCACGGTGGACTCCCCGAGCACGGCGAGCCGGACCACCGGGCCGTCGCCGAGGACGCCCGAGGTCGGCCCGCCGGCGCCGGGCAGGCGTGGGGTGCCGCGGCGGACGCGCAGCGCTTGCACCGCGAGGACCGGGGCCAGCGCGGCGAACAGGAAGAGCCGGAGGAGAGCCATGCCACCGACCTTAAACACGATCACCGACCGTTCCGGCCCGCGAGGCCGAGTTGTCCACAGGCAGAGCGAGTTGTGGACAACTCGTCCTCAACCGCGCGCGATCCCGACGGTTTCCCCGACCAACGCCGTATCCTCCGCCGCGTCGAGCAGGAACGTCGCGACGTCCGCGCGCGAAATGCTGAAGCCGCCCCGCAAAGCGCCTCGCGAACTCGACCGCACCCGGCCCGTGGCCGGACCGTCGGTGAGCCGAGGCGGACGCACGATCGTCCACTTCAGGTCACTGGCCCGGATCGCCGACTCCATCACGCGCAGATCGTCGAAACCGTTGCGCAGCACCGCACCCAGGATGGGCTTGACCACGAACCGCGTGAACGGGTCGTCGCCCTCGGTCGTCAGGCCGATCGCACTCACCGCGACGAACCGCGTGGTCCCGGCCGCCGCGATCACGGCTCGCGCACCGTCGGCGTTCACCGTGGTCGGACGGCGGTCGCGCGCCCCGAGCGCCAGGACGATCGCGTCGCGTCCCTCGAGCGCCGAACCCAGCGAAGGATCGTCGAGCGCGTGCACCGCGACGTCCAGCCGCGGATGGCTCGCGACGTGCAGCCGCTCGGGCGACCGGACCACGGCCGTCACGTGCCAGCCCCGCGCGAGCGCCTCCCGCACGGCCAGCGTGCCGATCCGTCCACTCGCGCCGAGAACGGTGATCTTCATGGCGACTCCTCCGACCCAGGGGTGAGTGTTTACTCACCAGGTAGGGTGAGTAAACACTCACCACACTGAGAACGTCCTCAGGGAGCACCGTTGGGAAGCCGTCAGGACCTCGTCGCCGCAGCCGCCAAGGTCATGCGCGAGCAGGGCTACGCACACGCGACCACGAAGGCCATCGCGCAGGCCGCGGGGTATTCGGAAGCCTTGCTGTACAAGCACTTCCGCGACAAGACGGCGTTGTTCCTCGCCGTGCTGAGCGAGGAGCTGCCGGCACTGGGCGCCACGGCCGCGCGCCTCACGCGCCATGCCGCCGACGCGTCGCTGGAACAGAACCTGACCGAGCTGGCCGGCACCGCGCTCGAGTTCTACCGCGCGAGCTTCCCGATCTCCGTCTCGATCTTCTCCTCGCGCGACCTGCTGCGCACCCACCGCGCCGCGCTCGACGCCGAACACGGCCCCGACCAGCCGATCGTCCTGGTGGAGACGTACCTGCGGGCCGAAGCCGCGCTCGGCCGCATCCCCGCCCACACCGACCTCGACGCGGCGGCACGGCTGCTGCTCGGCGCGTGCTTCCAGCAGGCCTTCCTGGACTCCTTCGAAGACACCGACAGCGGCACCGCCGTCGCGGCCCGCCTGGCGAAAACGCTGATCGCCGGGTTCCGCTAGACCATCAGGCTTCGGCCGCCCGCCGCCGGGACCGCTCCTCGTGCCACCGGTCGTAGAGGTTCGTGACCTCTTTCAGCACGAACGACAGGAAGTCCTGCATCTCCGCCAGCCGCTTGCCGGCAGGCGTGTCCGCGCCCAGCGCGTCGATGCCTTCCTCGGCCGCGTCGCGCCACATGATCAGGAACCGGTCGCGCTTGAGGAATGTCGCGTACCAAAGGTCGTCGTACAGCCGGTAGTGGTCGCGGCGCTCGCCCGGCTCGCGGACCTTCGTCACGAGCCCCACCTGCTCCAGGTACCGCACGGCACCGGAAACGGCCGCGGGGCTCACCGACAGCTGCGACGCCAGATCGGCGGCCGTGAGCTGACCTTCGTCGGTCGTCATCAGGGCCGCGAAGACGCGGGCGGCCATGCGCTGCATCCCGATCTGCGACAGCACGAGGCCCAGGCTCTCGACGTACCGGCGGACGGCGTCCTCGTCTCGCTGCGTCGTCATCCGTCCATCCTCTCGCACGCCCCAGGCCATGATCACTAGATCCAGACATTTTCTTAACTTCACAACTTCGTGAAACAAGTGTAGCTTCCGAAACATGGGAAACGCCATCTCGATCTCCGGCCTCCACAAGTCGTTTGGCGCGGCGATGGCCCTCGACGGCCTCGATCTCCAGGTTCCCGTGGGGGAAGTCCACGGTTTTCTCGGCCCGAACGGCGCCGGGAAGTCCACCACCGTCCGGGTTCTGCTCGGGCTGCTGCACGCCGACGCGGGCGAGGTGCGCCTGCTCGACGGCGATCCCTGGCGCGACGCGGCGAGCCTGCACCACCGCCTCGCCTACGTGCCCGGCGACGTCAACCTCTGGCCCAACCTCTCGGGCGGCGAGGTGATCGACCTGCTCGGCCGCCTGCGCGGCGGGCTCGACCAGGGCCGGCGCAAGGACCTCATCGAGCGGTTCGACCTCGACCCGCGCAAGAAAGGCCGCACGTACTCCAAGGGCAACCGGCAGAAGGTCGCCATCGTGGCCGCGCTCGCGTCCACTGTGGACCTGCTGATCCTCGACGAGCCGACCTCGGGCCTCGACCCGCTCATGGAGTCGGTGTTCCAGGAGTGCATCCAGGAGGAACGCGCGCAGGGCCGCACCGTGCTGCTGTCGAGCCACATCCTCGCGGAGGTGGAAGCGTTGTGCGACAAGGTGAGCATCATCCGCAACGGCCGCACCGTCGAGTCCGGCACGCTGGCCGAGCTGCGCCACCTGACCCGCACGTCGATCACCGCGGAGCTGGCCGGCCCGCCCAACGGCCTGGCCAAGCTCGCCGACGTCCACGACCTCGAGGTCACCGGAAACCGCGTGAAGTTCGACGTCGAGACGCGCTCGCTCGACGACGCGTTGCGCCAGCTCACGCAGATCGGCGTGCGCAGCCTGGTCAGCCAGCCGCCGACGCTCGAGGAGCTCTTCCTGCGCCACTACACCGAGGGGACCGGGAAATGACCGCGACCCTCACGCGGGCGCCGGCCACGAACACGGCGCTCGTCGGCACCTGGCACCTCACGCGGCTCGCGCTGCGGCGCGACCGCGTGATCCTGCCGATCTGGATCGTGCTGCTCAGCATCGTCCCGGCCGCCACGGTGTCGAGCTACGACCAGTTCTACCCCGACGCCGCCAGCCGCGCGGCACTCACCGCGGGTGCCGCCGCGAACCCGTCGTTCTCCCTGCTCTACGGCCCCGCCTTCGACCTCACGACGGCGGGTGGCTTCATCGCGTGGCGCATGGGCGGGTTCCTCGCGCTGCTCATCGGGCTGATGGCGGTCTTCACGGTCACGCGCCACACGCGCGCCGAGGAGGACTCGGGTCGCGCGGAGCTGCTGGCGTCCACTGTGGTCGGTCGCTACGCGGCGCTGACGGCGGCCGTCCTCGTCTCCGGCGCGGCGAGCGTGCTGATCGGCGTGATCCAGGTCGGCACGATGATCAGCGCGAAGCTGCCGGCCGACGGTGCGCTGGCCTTCGGCGCGGGCACGGCGTTGGCGGGCTTGGTGTTCACGGGCGTCGCGGCAGTGGCCGTGCAGCTCGCCGAGTACTCGCGCACGGCCAACGGCATCGGCACCGCGGTGATCGGCGTCGCCTTCCTGCTGCGCGGCGCGGGCGACTCGACGTCCGACGCCCACTGGCTCTCGTGGCTTTCGCCGATCGGCTGGTCGCAGCAGGTGCGCCCCTTCGCGGGCGAACGGTGGTGGGTGCTGCTCCTGCCCGTCGTGCTGAGTTTCGTGCTGGGCGCCGCCGGCTACGCCCTCCTGCCGCGACGCGACGTCGGCACCGGGCTGGTGCCGCCCCGCCCGGGACCGCCTGGAGCGAAGGCTTCGCTGCGCACGCCGTTCGCGCTGGCGTGGCGGCTGCAACGCGGCCCGCTGCTGGGCTGGGTCATCGGCTTCGCCGTCGGCGGTGCGCTGTTCGGCTCCATCGCGAGCGGCATCTCCGGCCTCGTCGGCGACACCGAGCAGACGCGTCAGATCTTCGAGCGCCTCGGCGGTTCCGATGCGATCGTCGACGCGTTCCTCGCGACGATGGTGAGCCTGTTCGCCATGCTCAGCGCGCTCTACGGCGTGCAGGCGACGTTGCGGATGCGCACCGAGGAGACGGGCGTGCGCTTCGAACCGCTCCTCGCCACCCGCGTCGGCCGGCTGCGGCTGGCGGCGAGCCACCTCGTGTTCGCGTACGTCGGGACGGCCCTGCTGGTGCTCGTCGGCGGAGTGCTGCTGGGCATTTCGCACGGGCTGCGCTCCGGCGACGTCGGGGGTTCCGTGGCCGACATGCTGACGGCCGTGCTGGTGCAGGTGCCGGCGACGTGGGTGATCGTTTCGGTGTGCACGCTGCTTTTCGGGCTGCTGCCGCGCTTCACCGGCCTGGCCTGGGCGGCCGGTGCGTTGGGGCTGCTGATCAGCCTCTTCGGGCCGGTGGTGAACGCGCCACAGGCGGTGCTGGATGTTTCGCCGTTCCAGCACCCGCCGAAGCTCCCGGGCGCGGCCTTCACGGCGACGCCGATCGTGTGGCTACTGGTGATCGCGGTGGCGTGCCTGGTGGTCGGCCTGTTCGGCTGGCGCCGGCGGGACGTGGGTTAGCGAACGGTCCCGTCGGGCCCGACGACCAGGCGGACTTGGACTCCTGGCTCACCACACCGGCTCGCTTTCGGCGCCGACGGGTGGACGGTCGTTCGCTGCGGCCGGCCACCGTCGAAGGCGAGCTCGACTTCGACGGGCGCGGCGGGCAGTCCGGGGATCTCGACGAACCCGTACCGCCCGCCGGTCGGCGTGGCCGATGCTGCGCAGGCCGTGGCGGTGCAGGTGGTGGGGCCGGCAGTGGTGGCGTTCTGGAGCTCCACCTGGCGCCGGGTGCAGTGGCCAGACCAGCACGCCGTTACTTCCGCTCGACTGAACTGCCCGGCCGGCACGTCGATGGCGAGGCCGTCGGGCGCAGCGATCGCCGGGCACATGAGCGGTGGTGGGCTGCAGGCGGCGAGGCTGAGCAGGAGGACGGCGACGGCCAGGTGTCTTCGCACGTCAGCCAGACGTACGGGGGCGCCCGGCCGGTTGCATCACCACTGCGACGAGGCGACGTTCGGCGCGATGGCCGACGTCGGCCCCAGCGACGTCGGCGAGCCCGACTCCGACACGGGCGCCGGCGGCTCGCGGGTCACGGACACCGTCGAGGTCGTCGTGCGCGGGGGCGGCGCGGGTTCGGACTGTCCGGACTGCGATTGCGTGACAGTCACCGGGGGTGGCGGCTGACCCGTGACCGTCACCGTGACCGGTTGCGCGGGCGGTGGCGACGACGGGACCGACGAATCAGCCGGACGCACCGGCGAGTTCCCGGCCACGAGGAGTGCCGCCACCAGCAGGCCGACGGCGAAGCCGGCGAGCCCGGTTACGACGACAGAACCCCAGGTCGGAGCCGTGTTGGACAAACCGGCACCTCCCTCGCCGAGCCGACGCGCGGGTACGAGGAGTAGTCGCGTTGATCTTATGCCCCGTTACAGACGGTGCAAGTTGAGCCGAATAAACTCAAGTTTTCGATCAGATGACACCGCGCCGCAGGTCCAAGGGCTCGCCGCGACCGGGCCCGGCCGGCCTCGACGAGCAAACGTTGTGCGGCGCCACTGGATTCTGCCGCTTTCACCTCACCAGCAGCGCCACCCTCGCGGCCCGCTCGCTCTGACGACACTCGCGCCGGCTCCGCAGCCACCCGCCGCCCCAGCGCCCGGCTCGGCGCTCGACAATCACCCTTTGCGAGGCGCTCACCAGGCAAAACCCCCGCCCTCCCAAGGGGGGCGTCCCCTCTCCATTCTACCGGCCAGCGCCGACAGGACCGTTGAAAAGCTGCGCAGAGGCCCGAGTTATCCACAACTCGATGCCACTGTGGACAACTCGGGCGGGTCACGCAGCGGACTTCGGCGAATCACGAGGGCAGGTCACAGAGAGTTGAGATCGGCAGAGGGCCGAGGTCGACCACAGGGCAGCGGCGACAGGCGCCAGACGGCCTGGGCGGGTACGTCGCCGGCGGTGCAGGCGCGGGGGTTCGGGATCATCCTCGTCAACGTCTACGCCGTGAGCTTCCGCCAGGCCGTCACGCCGAGGCGGCTGCTGGGTCGCGTGACCTCGACGACGCTGATCCGCGGCACCGCGCCGCTGGGCAGCCTGGCGGGTGGCGGCCTGAGCCACGGTGACGTCGATGCGCACCACGCCGTACGTCGTCGGCGTCGGGCTGGTGTTGTCGACGGCGATCCTGCTCGCGTCGCCGCTGCGGAAGCTCAGGGACCTGCCGGGGTGACGGTGCGGAGGCCGTCGAGCAGCACGCGGACCAGGTGATGACTGCCGGGCGAATAGTGCTCCACCGCCAACGCACCGACGATGAGCGCACGCAGGTCGTCGCCGTCGAGGTCGGTGCGGACGGCGCCCGCGGCCTGCGCGCGTTCGAGCAGGGCGGCGAGGTTCGCGCGGAACTCCGTGCCGACGTCCGCCTTGTACGCGGAGCCCGTGGTGGCACCGAGGGCTTCGC
Organism: Amycolatopsis sp. NPDC001319; assembly: GCF_042896185.1. Classification (NCBI taxonomy): domain Bacteria; kingdom Bacillati; phylum Actinomycetota; class Actinomycetes; order Pseudonocardiales; family Pseudonocardiaceae; genus Amycolatopsis; species Amycolatopsis sp. NPDC001319. The sequence continues at coordinate 37,645 of NZ_JBIAWY010000024.1, forward strand.
AGATCGCGCGGTTGAGGGAGGCTTGCTTGATCACGCGTGCGAAGTAGTAGTAGAAGGCCTCGCCCGGGTCTTCGGCGTCGACGAGCTCACGGGCCTCGGCCGCGAACTGCTCCAGCCGCTCCAGCACCACGGCCTGGAAAAGCGCTTCCTTGCTGGGGAAATGCCGATAGACCGTGCCCGCGCCGACGCCCGCGAGCCGCGCGATGTCGTCGAGGGGCACGGCCAGGCCGTCGGCCGCGAAGGCCTCCTCGGCGGCGGCCAGCACGCGGGCCCGGTTGCGGCGCGCGTCGGCGCGCAGCACTGGCTTGTCCACGGGCGTCCTCCTCGATCTCGTTGACAATCGGAGCGCACACTCCGTATCGTGGGAACCGGGTGCACCGTTCCGATTCAACCTTATTCTTCCTCGGAGAACTCCTGATGAGCCGAACCGTGTCCGAAATCTCGCAGCTGTTCGTCCGCAGCATGCAGACGCTCGACCCCGCGCCGCTCGCCGACGTCTTCGCCGCCGAAGCCGTGTACGAACTGCCCTTCCACGGACACCGCGTCGAGGGCCGCGAAGCGATCCTGGCGACGCTCGGCGACGGCGCCGGCCGCGCCCGAGCGCTCGGGCTGGACTCCGTGGAAGTCGGCGTCCGCGAACTGGCCGACGGGTTCGTCGCGGAGCTCACGGTCGAGGGCCGCAACCCGCACACCGGGGAGAGCTACGGGTTCCCGTCGTCGGTCGGGCTGGTGACCGTCCACAATGGAGAGATAACGGCGTACCGCGACTTCCCCAACACCGCGGCCGCGCACACCATGACCGGTGCCGCGACGGTGTTCCGGCAGTTCCTGGACGCGTCCGTGGAGAACCGCTGGGACGACCTCGCCGACCTCTACGCCGAGGACGTGGTGCTGGAAATGCCCTTCACCCCGGCCGGCGTGCCGCGCGTGACGCGCGGGCGCGAGGAACTGCGCCGCCGCTTCCGCGCGGCCGCGTCGGTGCGCCGCATGACCAAGGCGGACAACGTCGTCGTGCACGAAACCACCGACCCGTCCGTGCTCGTCACGGAGTTCGACCTCCACGGCGACTTCGGCGGCGAGCCGTTCGTCTCGTCGTACGTGATGGTGCTGACCGTGCGCGACGGCAAGATCTCCCACACCCGCGACTACACCGACACCGCGGCGGCGGCGAAGCGGATCACTGCGTCGCGGTCTGTGCCGCCGGTGGGCTGAACAGGCGTTCGGCCGTCGAGGTCGTCCAGCCCCACACGCCGGGGACCAGGAGCACGCCCACGACGACGAAAATCGGGAACACCAGCCGTGTCTCCACCTTTTTGCCGGTGCGCAGGCGGAAGATCTTCGGCGGCCGGATCTCGTACCAGGTTTCGCCCGCGATGGGCAGTGGGAAGAGGAACGGGCAGCCCGACTCGGTGAGCGAGTCGCCGAGACAGTGGACCAGACAGCCGGCCGCCACGGCGATGCCGAGCCAGCCCGAGATCTGCTGCAGCTGCGCGACGTGATCGGGCGGCGCGGTGAGGTACCACCACAGGATGGCGCCGATGATGACCGGCAGCAGCCAGTCGCCCAGGGCGCCTTCTGCGAGCAGCAGGCCGAAGAGCATCACACCGAACACGGCCCACGGACCGCCGGCGGAAGCCCCCCACGATGCGAGCGCACCCAGACCGGCGGCGAAGAGCACCGTGTGCGAGAGGTGGCGGTGCTTGCCGGTCACCTTCTCGTCGCGCGGCCCCTTCGTCAGGGCATACACCGCCGCCGAAACGCGGCGCAGCAGCCACGACAGCGCGCCCGTCAGCCAGCCGAGGAGGCGGGACGCGCTGGCGCCGGGGTGGTCGAGGTCGGGGAGCAACGCGAAGCCGGCTGTGGTGGCGGCGAAGACCACCGCCTGGTGCACGGAACCGGCGCCGACCGCGGGCGCGAGGGCGAGCCCCGCGCACCAGCCGGTCAGGGCGTGGGTGCGCCCCATCATCGTGGATCTCCCCCAGGTCGCGAGCGGAATTCAGGTCCGCGCGACCGTATCGGGGATCAGGCGGGCGGTTCCTCCGACACGCTCAGGTGTTCGGCCACTCCCGTGAGCTCGATGACGCGGCTCACGGCCGAGCTGGGGACCACCGCGAGCTCGACGTCCTGCTCACGGGCCTGCCGCTGGGCGTGCAGGACCACGTTCAACGCCGAGGAGTCGAAGAAGGTCACCCCGGTCAAGTCGGCCACCACGCGCTGCGAGCTCTTGTCCGCGATCAACCCGGCAAGGGCTTCCTGCAGCTGCGGGCTGGTGAGCAGGTCGAGCTCACCGTTGACCACCACCCGCGGCTCGGCGGCCTCGGTGTCCAGCGTGATGCCGAACCCCGGAGGGGTGGCGTTCTGGTCGGCTGCGGGCATGCAGTTTCTCCTCGTCAGGCGCTGCTGCTGCGCCGGTACGCGCCTGTAGTTCAAGCGGCAACCGTTCACGGTTCCAGGCATCTGGAAAGTCCAACCCTAACCCAGTGGGTGACCGCCGCCGCGTCGGCCGCCACTGTCCCGGACAACGGCGCAGGAGAGCAAGAGCCGGACGGCGGCAAGGGCGTTCAGGCGAACGGCCGCGCACACATCGACCCGCGTGCCGTCGGGGCACGCGGGGCGGGTTCGGGGCTGGGTCAGGCGGACAGCGGGTCGCGCTTGGCGGCGCGGCGTTCCCGCATGAACAGCTCACGGCGCTCGATCTCGCCGAGGCCGCCCCAGATGCCGTACGGCTCCTGTACGGTCATGGCGTGCTTGCGGCACTGCGCCAGCACGGGGCAGGTCTGGCAGATCGCCTTGGCGCGCGACTCACGACGCTCGCGTGCGGACCCACGCTCGTTGTCGGTGTGGAAGAACAGACTGCTGTCCGCGCCGCGGCAGGAACCCTGCAGCTGCCACTCCCACTCCTCGGCGACCACGTTGGGCAGCCGGCTCACGTCAGCCATCTCGTCCCCACCTTTCCCGGGATCAGCACTTCGACCGCTACATGCCCGCCGGTCGCGCGAATCAAACCCGGGTTTGGTTTGCTCACACCCCGGGCATGAGCAGACCGGGCAGCACAGGACACGGCCGAGTGAGCCGGAGAGAGGACCGCACGTGGAGGACAACGCCCCGCTCGATCGGGAGGACGCCCAGCTCATCGAGGTGCGGACGGCGGCCATCCCGCACGTGGTGCCCACGCTGCGCACGATCGTCGCGGACATCGCGATGCGCCAGGACTTCGACCTCGACGCGGTGGAAGACCTGCGGATGGCGGTGGACGAGGCGTGCTCGATGCTCCTGCCGTCCTCGGCCGACGGCAAGCTGACCTGCGTCTTCTCGTGGATCGAGGGGCGCATCGAGGTCACCGTGTCGGTGGTCGCCGACACCCCGGACCACGGTGACGACACCGGTCTGTCCTGGCAGCTGCTCACGGCGCTGGCCACGTCGGCTCGCCGCACCGTGACCCCGGCCGAGGGCCGGTACCTCTCCCGGGTTCAGCTCGTCCGGGAGAGCGAGGTGGCGCGCCCGTGACCACCCCCGCCGAAGGCGGCGAGACCGATGTGGCGTCGCTGTTCGACGAGCTGGCCCAGCTGCCCGAAGGCTCGCCGCGCCGCGAGGAGATCCGCGACAGACTGGTGCGCGAGCACCTGGAGCTCGCCCGCAACCTCGCGCGGAAGTTCCGCAACCGCGACGAGGCCATGGACGACCTCGTGCAGATCGCGACGGTCGGCCTGATCCACGCCGTCGACCGCTACGACCCGACGCAGGGCACCGACTTCCTGGCGTTCGCCGTCCCCACCATTTCGGGTGAACTGCGTCACCACTTCCGGGACAACAGCTGGTCGGTACGGGTTCCGAGGCGGCTGAAAGAGCTCAACGCGTCCATCTCCGCCGCGCGCGAGGAGCTCACCGTGCGGCTCTCGCGCGCGCCGCGCCCGAGTGAGATCGCGCAGCACCTCGGCGTGCCGATGGAGGACGTGTACGAAGGCCTGCGCGCCGGCCAGGGCCGCTACGGCGCTTCGCTGGACAACCTGCTGGAGAACTCCGCGCACACGCGCTTCGGCGCGCCCGACGCGAACCTCAGCCAGGCGGAGCTGCGCGAGGCGCTGCGGCCCATGCTGGAGAGCCTGCCGGAGCGGGAGCGCAAGATCGTCGCGCTGCGGTTCGGGTCGGGCATGAGCCAGTCGGACATCGCGCGCCGCGTGGGCGTTTCGCAGATGCAGGTGTCGCGCCTGCTCGCGTCGACGCTGAAAAAACTGCGAACCGGACTCGTCGAGACCGACATCACCGAGGGCACCTGATTCGGGGTCCACCCGCTTGGGTAGTAAGCCGGTGCGAGTAACGGACAGGTCGGGAGGTGTGGAAGCCATGACGACGTCGAAGATGCCGACGCGAGGCACCACGACACCCGCCACCGTGCGCCTGGCGCTCCCGGACGACGTCACCGCGCCCGCGATCGCCCGCCACGCTGTCCGCGCCGCGCTCGAAGAGCTGGCTGTGGGCGACCAATGGCGGGACGACGTATTGCTGGCGACGTCCGAGCTGGTGACCAACGCGTTCGAGCACGGTGAGCGGCCGGATCGGCTGGAGCTGCGGCTCTCGGAGGGACGGCTGGTGGTCTGCGTCTTCGACGCCGGCCACGAGGTGCCGCGCCTCAAGGAACCCTCACCGGAGGCCGCGCGCAGCCGGGGACTGCAGCTGGTCCACGTGCTGTCGCAGGAGTGGGGCTACGAGCCGTGCGCGGGCGGGAAGTACGTCTGGGCAGCGTTCGCGGTGGGACCGGTCGCGTGAGTGCCTTGACCGCTCGGCGCTGATCCGGGTCCGCTTAGGATCGCTCGTATGGAGACTCGCAAGATCACCCGGCTGGGGCGTGAGGTGTCCGCCGTCGGCCTCGGGTGCTGGCAGCTCGGCGCCGACTGGGGCACCGTCGACGAATCCGAGGCCATGGGCGTGCTGCACGCGGCGGCCGACGAAGGCGTCACCTTCTTCGACACCGCCGACGTCTACGGCGACGGCCGCAGCGAGACGCTGGTCGGCCGCTTCCGCCGCGAACGTGGCGACGGCGTGTTCGTGGCCACGAAGATGGGCCGCCGCGCCGAGCAGGTACCGGAGAACTACGTCGAGAAGAACTTTCGCGAGTGGAACGACCGGTCCCGCCGCAACCTCGGCATGGACACCCTCGACCTCGTCCAGCTCCACTGCCCGCCGACCGCCGTGTACTCGTCGGACGCCGTGTACGACGCACTGGACCGCATGGTCGACGAAGGCCGGATCAAGGCCTACGGCGTCAGCGTCGAAACGTGCGACGAGGCCCTGACGGCACTTTCGCGGCCGAACGTCGCGTCGGTGCAGATCATCCTGAACTGCCTGCGGCTCAAGCCCCTGGAGCGCGTGCTGCCCAAGGCGGTGGAGACGGGCGCCGGGATCATCGCGCGGGTGCCGCTGGCGTCGGGCCTGCTGTCGGGCCGCTACACGGCCGCGACGACCTTCGGGACCGACGACCACCGCAACTTCAACCGGCACGGCGAGGCGTTCGACGTCGGCGAGACCTTCTCGGGCGTGCCGTTCGAGGTCGGGCTGGAGGCCGTGGAGCGCCTGCGCGGGCTGGTGCCGGAGGGGCAGACCCTGGCGCAGTTCGCGTTGCGGTGGATTCTGGATCAGCTCGGGGTTTCCGTGGTGATCCCGGGTGCGCGCAACGCGGAGCAGGCACGGGGCAACACCGTCGCCGCCGGGCTGGCCCCGCTGCCGGAAGAAGCGGCGGCCGGCGTGCGGGCCACGTACGACGAACTGATCCGGCCACTGGTGCACGACAAGTGGTGACGGGCTAGGAAAAGGGCTTCCTCGAGCGGAGATTCACTCGAGGAAGCCCTTTCTTCTGTTCGATGGCTCGCTATTCCACCGTGAGCGTCAGGCGTTGCACTCCCCAGTCGTTGGCCTGGTTGCCCGGCAGCCAGACGTCCAGGATGTCGTCCTTGATCCAGCTGCCGATGTCGGCCGCGTAGCAGTGGCCGTAGCCCGGGACGGAAATCCTGGTGCCCCAAGGGATGTTGCGGGCGTCGACGGCGCAGAAGCCCGGGCCGGCCTGGTAGCCGAGGGCGGTTTGGGCGACGTCGTTGTAGGCGGTGACGCGGTAGTTGAGCGTGGTGCCCTTGGCGACGGCGTAGGGCGCCAGCTGACCGGACGAGCCCACGCGGTACGCGGTGGAGATCTGGCCGAGCGAGCCGGGTGAGTTGTCCTCGGCCGTCATGGCGTAGAGCTGGTAGCTGGCGTTCTGGCAGGGGCTCGCGTCGGTGACCTGGAGCGTCTGCTGGCCCCAGTCGCTGATCCACTGCAGGGCCTGGCCGTTGCGGAATGCACGGTAGGCCTTGGCGCCCGGCACGCGGGAGAACGTGAAGGTGACCTTGCCGTCGCCGCCGAGGCCGCCGGTGACGCCGGTGGGCGCGGGCAGGCGGTTGCTCACGTTGACCGCGCCGACGAGGGAGCCCGGGCCGTGGCCGCCGGAGACGGGGCGGTCGGGGATCGGGCCGGTGTAGAAGTGCTGGCACGCGGGCAAAGTCGCGGCGCTGGCCGTCGCGACGGGGACGGTGACGAGCGCGCCGAGCGCGAGCACGGCGGCGCTGAGGGCTCTGAGTTTCACTTTCGGAACCTCCAGTGGGGACCGGGGTGGAGGAACCGTGCACGGGAGACCGACGTTAGGGAGCACCGAGCCAGCGCGTCAATAGGTCTGGACCATTTGGCGGCGCCGCGGTGTCAGAGCGTGGCGAAATACCGCTCGAGCCGCTCGGCCAGCTCAGCCGGACGGCTCAACGCGACGCCGTGGGACCCGTCGATCTCGTCGGCCTCGACGCCGAGCCGCTCGCGCGCGACGCGCCGCTGCAGCTCGGGCGAGAAGAACTTGTCGTCGCGGCAGAGGAGCACGCGCGTGGGGAGGTCGGGCAACTGCGCGTCGGGCCACGGGTCGTCCCACTCCGCGCTGAGCTGGTCGCGGCTGCGGCTCAGGGCTTCGGCGGCGAGCTCCGGCGGCACGTCGCCGAGGTAGATCTCCGTGTCGGTGAGGTCCGCGCCCGGGCCTTCGAACCCGACGTTGCCCCACCACTGGGCCGGCGGCTCCCCCGGCGCGGGCACCATGCCGGCGAGGAAAACGAGCAGCCGCGCGTTTTCCAGCCGCGCCGCGGCCAGCCCAGCGGTGAATCCGCCGTAGGAATGCCCGACCACGACGATGTCCGGCTTTCCCTCCACCGCCGCGGTGGCCGTGGCCGCGAACTCCGCCAGCTTCGCCTCGGGGTTGCCGAGCGGCAGGTCCGGCGCCACGGCTTCGTGGCCGCGCCGCCGCAGCTCGTCGACGACGAGGTGCCATTCCCAGCCGCTGCCGCCACCGCCGTGGATGAGGAGGAAGGTCGCCATGCCAGGGACAGTAACCGAGGGGTCCGACAGTTCCGGCCCGCGAATCAGGCCGGGCAGCGGCGCAGCATGTCCTGCAGCGCCGTCTTCTCCCCCGTCGTGATGGTGAGGCCGTAGAAGTGCTTCACGGTCACCCAGTCCGTCGCGTAGGTGCACCAGAACGACACCAGCGGCGGCTTCCACTCGTCGGGCGCCTTGTCGCCCTTCTGCTGGTTGAGGTTGTCCGTGACGGCGAAGAGCTGGGGGCGAGTGAGGTCGTTGGCGAACTGCTCGCGTTTGGACTGCGGCCAGTCGCGCGCGCCGCTGGCCCAGGCCTGGCCGAGGGGCACCATGTGGTCGATGTCGACGTCGCCGGGCTTGGTCCAGGTCTCGGCGTCGTACACGCTGAACCAGGTGCCGGACGTCGGGTTGCAGTCGGTGCCGGCCTTGACGTCCTTGCCGTCGCGCTTGAGCACGAGCTCGCGCGTGTTGCAGTTGTGCCCCTGGTTGTCCCAGTGCGGGAATTTGTCACGGGAGTAGCCGGACATCGACGTGCGCGGCGCGATTTTCAGCTCCGCCAGCTGCTGCGTGACGTCGGCGGGTGCGGCACCCGTGGGCTCGGCGCCGCTCGGCCGTCCGGCGTACCAGATCCCCGCGACGGCCACCACGAGAACCACGACGACCAGCAGGATTCGCTGGGTGGGAGACGTCCGGGCCATGCGCGCGTGATCCTCTCGACGGGTTCAGGAGGCGGCAGTACCGATCCGACCAAAGTAGGCCGACCCCCAAGCGGCGCGTAGCCGTTGCTACGAAGCCATTCGGCCGTGACTGTGGTCGGATTGGTAATGATCGGCGCAGTATGCCCGGCGCGAGGCCCGTGATCGCGCCGACACTCTCAGCTGCGCGCGAACCGTGTCCGGGACCACGGTGTCACGTCCGCGGCGCGTCGAGCGACTACTGGGGTGGGGGTAGGCGGAAGGGAGCGTTGCCGATGAGCGGGCGGCTGCGGAAGTGGAACTCGCGCGTCGACGACTACCTGCAGCGCAAGGCCGCGGAGGGCGGCAACGTCGTCGCGATGACACGCCTCGGCGCGGCGCTGCGCGAACGCGGCGAGCAGGCGGAGGCCGAGACGTGGTTCCGCCGCGCGGCGGCCGGCGGCGACCGCATCGCGATGACGGCGTTGGCGAACCTCCTGGCCGAGCGCGGTGTGCTCGACGAGGCCGAACGCTGGTACCACGAGGCCGCTCACGCCGGCGAGCCGCACGGGATGCTGGGCCTCGGCCGCGCGTACGAACGGCGCGGCCGCGTCGAGGACGCCGAGTACTGGTTCCACGAGGCCGCCGTGACCGGTGACGCCGACGCGATGGGCGCGCTCGGGCACCTGCTCGCCGAACGCGGCCGCTACGACGAGGCCGAGGACTGGTGCCGCCGCGCCGCGAGCACGGGCAACACGTCCGCGATGATCGACGTCGGCATCGTCATGCGCGAACGCGGCCGCTACAGCGAGGCCACGCGCTGGTGGCGCGAGGCCCTCGCCGACGGCGACCTCTCGGCGACCTGCCTGCTCGGCCGCCAGTCCGAACGCTTCGGCAAGCTCCAGGACGCCGAATCCTGGTACCGCCAGGGCGCGACCTCCGGCAACGTCGAGGCCACCGTCCGCCTGGGCCTGCTCCTGCACCGCCGCGGCGACGTCGACGAGGCCGAAGCCTGGTACCTCGACGCGGCCGAAGCCGGCGACGCCGCCGCGATGACCAACCTCGGCGTCCTGGCCCGCAACCGCGGCGACGAGGGCGAAGCCGCGGCCTGGTACCGCAAGGCGGCGGAGCACGGAAGCATCCCGGCGCTGACGAACCTCGGGCACCTGGCCGAGGCGCGGGATGAGCTGGCGAAGGCGGAGCGGTTCTTCCGGGCGGCGGCGGAGACCGGGGATGTGCAGGGGATGTTGAGCTTGGCGCGGATGCTGCAGGCGAGGGGTGCGGCGGAGGAGGCGGACACGTGGCTGTCGCGGGCGGAGGAGTCCCAAGGGGAGCATGACCGGGCTTGAACCCCAACCGGACATACAGCCGCCGCTTTTTTGGGAGGCGTCGCCGTCCCATTCTGTCGGCCACCACCGACAGTTCTGAGAAATCGCCGCCACCCCCGCCCAGTTGTCCACAACTCGGAGTGGCCTGTGGACAGACCGCAAAAACGAAAGCGCCCCGTGGCTCAGCGCCGAATCCCCGACCGAACCCCGCAGCCGCCCGAACCCGGTTCCACCGCAACATCACCCGCCGAAATCCGCAGCCATCCCCACGTCGTTCGCAAGAAACGCCGGACCCGGTTCCGCGCACCGCCGCGCGGATCATGACCAGACGCCACTCGGGTGAATTACTGCCCATTCCCGCGGTCTATTGTGTGATCCAACTCACAGCTCTAGTGTGGGACGAGACTGCTCCCACCACCGAGCGCAGGGAAGTGCCGCCATGGTCGGCTTTCCGAGTACTTCTACCGGTGCGGTGGCGGCGCTGTTCGAGCGCCGCGTCGTGCCGGGTGGAGAGCTGGGCTCGCAAGCGGAGGCGGTGGCGCAGGCGTGTCACGGAATGGCGCGGCGGTTTCACCGCGGCGGGAAGCTCGTGGTGTTCGGCAACGGGGGCGCGGGCACCGACGCGCAGCACGTGGCCGTGGAGTTCGTGCACCCCGTGATCGTGGGGAAACGCGCGTTGCCGGCGATCTCGCTGACGGCCGACGTCGCCACGCTCACCAGCGTCGCGAACGAAAAGGGCCTGGACGAGATCTTCGCCTACCAGATCAAGTTCCTCGCCGAGCCGCAGGACATCGCGCTCGGCATCTCGTCCGACGGGGACTGCGTCAACGTCCGGCGCGGTCTCGAAGCCGCCCGTGAGCTGGGGATGCTCACCATCGCGCTCACGGGCGGAACCGGGCCGGGCACCATCACGGCCGACCACGTGCTGCACGCACGCTCCGACGACCCCCGCGTGGTCAAGGAAATCCACGTCACGACCTACCACGTCCTGTGGGAACTCGTGCACGTGTTCTTCGAACAGCCCGGTGTCCTCACACCGGAGGTGGCGTCGTGAACGCCCATGACGCCGACAGAGCACCGGCCCCCGCCTGTCATGACGGGGTGTGCATCACCTGTTCCGATACCGCGGTCGAAGTGACCGTCGTCGAACTCCTGGACCTCGGGTTCGCAGTCGTGGATACCGGCCAGGGCAGGGAAGAAGTGAGCGTGGCACTGGTGGATGCCGGTGTCGGCGACCGAATCCTCGTCCACGCCGGCGAAGCCATCGCACGTCTGGAGATTTCCGAGTAGCCGAGGGAGCTGAGCGGCCATGGATTCCGTGGGCGCGAGTGGTCTCGAGGAGCTGTACCCGTTCCTGTACGCGGGTAAGAGCGACCTCGACGCCGTCCTGACCCAGGTCCGGCAGTCCACTGTGGAGAAAGCCGGCGAGATCGTCGCGCTGCGCCGTCAGGTTCTCGAGACCGACGGCGAGCGCCTCGCCGCGTGCGCGCGGGACCTCGCGAAGGCGTTCGCCGGCGGTGGCCGGTTGCTGGCCTTCGGCAACGGCGGCAGCTCCACCGACGCGCAGGACCTCGCGAGCCTGTTCCTCAGCCCCGAGAGCCCCGCCGGCGGCGCCCGCAAAAACGCGCGGCCCCTGCCCGCCTTCGGCCTCACCAACGACATCGCCGTGGTCACCGCCCTGTCCAACGACATCGGGTTCGACGTCGTGTTCTCCCGGCAGGTCGCCGCGTTCGGCCGCCGCGGCGACATCGCCGTGGGCCTGTCGACCAGCGGGAACTCGGCGAACCTGCTGGCCGCCTTCGACGAGGCCGCGCGCCGCGGCCTCGTCACCGTCGGCATCGCCGGGTACGACGGCGGGAAGATGGCCGAGCTCACCAGCATCGACCACCTCTTCGTCGTGCCGTCGCCTTCCGTGCACCGCATCCAAGAAGCCCAGACGACCCTTTACCACGCACTGTGGGAACTCACCCTCGGTGCGCTCGACGATCTCGAGGGTGAACAGCCGTGACCCAAGCCCGAGAAGAAGAGAAGCCCATCCACATCCTGTGGATCAACGCCGGACTGTCCTGCGACGGCGACTCCGTCGCGCTGACCGCCGCCACGCAGCCGAGCATCGAGGAGATCGTGCTCGGCGCGCTGCCCGGCCTGCCGAAGATCCAGGTGCACTGGCCGCTGATCGACTTCGAGTGCGGTCCGGACAAGGGCGCCGACACGTTCATCGAGTGGTTCTACAAAGCCGACCGCGGCGAGCTGGAACCGTTCGTGCTGGTCGTCGAGGGCTCGATCCCCAACGAGGCCATCAAGGCCGAGGGCTATTGGTGCGGCTTCGGCAACAACCCCGAGACCGGCCAGCCCATGACCACCAGCGAGTGGCTCGACCGCCTCGCTCCCAAGGCCCTCGCCGTGGTCGCGGCCGGCACCTGCGCCGCATACGGCGGCATCCACGCGATGGAGGGCAACCCGACGGGCGCGATGGGCGTGCCCGACTACCTGGGCTGGGACTGGAAATCGGGCGCCGGCCTGCCGATCGTGTGCATCCCCGGCTGCCCGACGCACCCGGACAACTTCTCCGAAACACTCACCTACCTGCTCTACCAGGCCGCCGGCCACGCGCCGATGATCCCGCTCGACGACCACCTCCGTCCACAATGGCTGTTCGGCGCGACCGTCCACGAGGGGTGCGATCGAGCCGGTTACTACGAGCAGGGCCAGTTCGCCGAGGAGTACGACTCGCCGAAGTGCCTGGTCAAGCTCGGCTGCTGGGGCCCGGTCGTGAAGTGCAACGTGCCCAAGCGCGGCTGGATCAACGGCGTCGGCGGCTGCCCGAACGTCGGCGGCATCTGCATCGGCTGCACCATGCCCGGCTTCCCGGACAAGTTCATGCCGTTCATGGACGAACCGCCCGGCGCCCACGTCTCCTCGCTGGCGAGCGGCGCGTACGGCTCGGTGATCCGGCGCCTGCGCAAGATCACCGAACGCAAGGCCGACGCCGAACCCAAGTGGCGGCACAAGGGCAAGCAGCTCGAAACCGGCTACCGCTCCTCTTGGCGCTGAAGGGACTGGGGACATGACGCGAACCGAAAGCGACAAGGCCGTCAGCACCAAGGGCCGGACCGACCTCGTCGAGATGGCGTGGGACCCGATCACGCGCATCGTCGGCAGCCTGGGGATCTACACGAAGATCGACTGGGCGGCCAAGAAGGTCGTGGAGTGCCACAGCACGTCTTCGGTCTTCCGCGGCTACAGCATCTTCATGAAGGGCAAGGATCCGCGCGACGCGCACTTCATCACCAGCCGCATCTGCGGGATCTGCGGCGACAACCACGCCACCTGCTCGGTCTACAACCAGAACATGGCCTACGGCGTGCGCCCGCCGCACCTCGGCGAGTGGATCATCAACCTCGGCGAGGCCGCCGAGTACATGTTCGACCACAACATCTTCCAGGAGAACCTGGTCGGCGTCGACTACTGCGAGAAGATGGTGGCCGAGACCAACCCGGGCGTGCTGGAGCTGGCCAACCGCACCGAGGCGCCGCACGCGGGTGACCACGGGTACAAGACCATCGGCGACATCATGCGCTCGCTCAACCCGCTGGAGGGCGAGTTCTACCGCGAGGCCCTGCAGGTCAGCCGCTCCACGCGCGAGATGTTCTGCCTCATGGAAGGCCGCCACGTCCACCCGTCCACTTTGTACCCGGGCGGCGTCGGGACGATCGCGACGGTGCAGCTGTTCACCGACTACCTCACCCGGCTGATGCGCTACGTCGAGTTCATGAAGCGCTGTCTGCCGATGCACGACGACCTGTTCGACTTCTTCTACGAAGCCATCCCCGGTTACGAAGAGGTCGGGCGCCGGCGCATCCTGCTCGGCTGCTGGGGCAGCCTCAACGACCCGCAGTACTGCGACTTCACCTACGAGAACATGGAGTCGTGGGGCCGCAAGATGTTCGTGACGCCCGGCGTGGTCGTCGACGGCAAGCTGGTCACCACGAGCCTGCTCGACATCAACCTCGGCATCCGGATCCTGCTCGGCTCGTCCTTCTACGAGGACTGGGAGGGCATGGACAAGTTCGTGACGCACGACCCGCTGGGCAACCCCGTGGACTCGCGCCACCCGTGGAACCAGCACACGATCCCGCGTCCGCAGAAACGCGACTTCGACGACAAGTACTCGTGGACGATGTCGCCGCGCTGGTTCGACGGCACCGACCACCTCGCGCTCGACACCGGCGGCGGCCCGATCGCCCGGCTGTGGGTCACGGCGCTGGCCGGGCTCGTGGACACCGACTACGTGAAGTCCACCGGGCACAGCGTGGTGATCAACCTGCCGCGCACGGCCACGAAACCCGAGGTCAGCTTCGAGTGGAAGATCCCGAAGTGGAGCAACGCGCTCGAACGCAACCGCGCCCGCACGTACTTCCAGGCGTACGCGGCCGGCCTCGCGCTGCACTTCGCGGAACGCGCACTCGCGGAGGTCCGCGGTGGCAACACGAAGACGTGGGAGCCGTTCAAGGTGCCCGAGGAAGGCGTGTCGTGCGGGTTCACCGAGGCGGTGCGCGGGGTCCTTTCGCACCACATGGTGATCAAGGGCGGCAAGATCGCGAACTACCACCCGTACCCGCCGACCCCGTGGAACGGCAGCGTGCGCGACTCGTTCGGCACGCCGGGCCCGTATGAGGACGCGGTGCAGAACACCCCGATCTTCGAGGAGAACACGCAGGAGAACTTCAAGGGCATCGACATCATGCGCGCCGTGCGCAGCTTCGATCCCTGCCTGCCCTGCGGCGTGCACATGTACACCGGCAAGGGCAAGACGCTCGACCGGATCCACACCCCCCACGCGTTCGGCGGAGAGGTGTTCTGAACCATGACGGAACGCGACATCGGCCAGGTAGGCGAACGAATCGAGCAGCTCCTCGGTGAGCTCGCGGCGGAGGCGGGCAGCACCGTGGCGGACAGGGCTGAGGACCTCGTCCACACGCTGCTCGAGTTCTACGGCGCCGGCCTGACGACGATCGTGTCCGTCCTGCGAGAGGACGTCGCCGGCGAGGTGCTGCTGGAGCGCCTCGCCGGCGACGACCACGTGCGCGGGCTGCTGGTGCTCCACGACCTGCACCCGAAGTCCACTTTGGACCGCGTAACCGAGGCGCTCGACGAGGTGCGGCCGTACCTGGGTTCGCACTCCGGAGACGTCGACATCGTCGGCATCGACGCCGAAGGCGTGCTGCGGCTGCAGCTGCAGGGCACGTGCGACGGCTGCCCGTCCTCGACCGTCACGGCGAAGCTGGCCATCGAACGCGTGGTGCGCGAGGCCGCGCCGGAGCTGACCGACGTCATCGTGGCCGGGGTGGTGCCCGAGCAGACCGGCCCGGGCGGACGTCCGCTGCTGCCGCTGGAAGCGATCGAGTGCCCCGTCCCCGTGGAGCAGGCATGACGGGCGGTCTGCGCAAGTTCCTGACGCCCGCCGAGCGCCCGGCGCCCGGGGAACGGTGTGAGCTGTGCACGGAGCCGGTCGGCGTCGGCCACGGGCACGTGATCGACCTGGAATCTCGCACCATCATGTGCACCTGCCGGGGCTGCTACCTGCTGTTCACGCACACCGGGGCCGGCGGCCAACGGCACCGCGCGGTGCCGACGCGCTACCGGCACACCGCACGGTTCCCGGCCGGCGCGACGCTGTGGGAGACGGCCGGGATCCCCGTGCGGATGGCGTTCCTGTTCTACAACTCGGTGCAGGAGCGCGCGGTCGCGTTCTACCCGAGCCCCGCCGGCGCGACGGAGTCGCTGCTGCCGCTGGACACGTGGACGGAGCTGCTGCAGGAGCAGCCCGAGTTCGCCACCGTGGCCCCCGACGTCGAAGCGGTGCTGGTCAACAAGCACGACGTCGGCTTCGAGGCGTTCCTCGTGCCGATCGACGTGTGTTACGAACTCGTCGGCCTCGTCCGCCTGCACTGGCGCGGCTTCGACGGCGGCTCCGAAGCGCACGAAGCCATCGACCGGTTCTTCGCCGACCTTCGCGCCCGCGGAGAGGTCGCCGCGGATGGCTGAGCTGACCTTCGACTGCCTGGACGTGCGCCCGGTGAAGTACGCGGCGTCGCCGACGCTCGCGTTCAGCATGAAGATCACCGAGCTCACCGCCCAGCCGATCCACGCGCTGGTGCTGCGGGTGCAGCTGCGGATCGAACCGCAGCGGCGCCGCTACAGCAGCGGGGAGGCGGAGCTGCTCACGAACCTGTTCGGCGACCCTTCGCGCTGGGGCGAGACGCTGAAGCCGTTCCAGTTCGCGACCGTGGCGGTGATGGTGCCGAGCTTCACGCGCACCACGGAGTTCCAGCTCGAGGTGCCCTGCACGTACGACCTGGAAGTGGCCGCCGGCAAGTACTTCCACGCGCTCGCCGACGGCGTGGTCCCGCTCGTGCTGCTCTTCAGCGGCACGGTGTTCGCGAAGGGCGGCCCGGGGTTCTGGGTCGAGCCCGTGCCGTGGCACACCGAAGCCGAGTGCCGTATGCCGATCGCCGCGTGGGAGGAGCTGATGAACCAGTACTTCCCCAACGTCGCGTGGCTGAAGCTGCACCGCGAGACCGTGGACGCGCTGCTGCGGTACAAGTCGCGCCACGCCATCCCGACGTGGGACGCGGCGATGGAGCACCTGCTGGCGAACGTGGGTGATGACCTGTGACCAGCGTGTTCGACCAGGCCCGCGCCGTCGGCGACGCCGTGCTGTACGAGGGTTACCTGCTCTACCCCTACCGTGCGTCGGCGCGGAAGAACCGGGTGCGCTGGCAGTGGGGCGTGCTGATGCCGCCAACGTATGCGTCGGAGGAGCGCGGCGAGTACGCGACGTCACGCACGGAGTGCCTGCTGGAGCCCCGCAAGCACACTTCGGTGCACCTGACGCTGCGGTTCCTGCAGGCCCAGGAACGCCTGGTGCACGACGGCCACGGGTTCGTCGACTCCGTGACCGTGGCCGGCAAGGACTACACGACGTGGGACGAAGCCGTGGAGCACGAGCTGAACTTCGTGGTCCCCGTGGCCGAGCTGCTCGCGCAGCCGGTGGAGCTGCCATTCTCGGTTCCACCGGCCGAAACGCGCGAGTGCGTCGGCGACCACTGCACGCTCGTGCGCCGCTCCGGCGAGCTGACCGGCGTGCTCACGGCTCGCCTCGACGCGCTCGACGGCCCCTTCGGCGGCACGCGGCTGCGACTGGACCTGCGCAACACGAGTACGTGGCCGTCGGACGGCGTCCGCGAATCGGCGCTGCGCAGGGCGCTGCTCGCCGCGCACGTGATCCTGGCGGTGGACTCCGGTCACTTCCTCTCGATGCTCGACCCGCCCGAGTGGGCGAAGCCGGCCGTCGAGGCGTGTGTGAACGAGCGCGTGTGGCCGGTGCTGATCGGCGGGTCGTCACGAAGCGGGGTGATGCTGGCGTCCCCCATCATCCTGTACGACGACCCGTCGATCGCGCCCGAAAGCCCTGGTGAGCTGTTCGACGGCACCGAGATCGACGAGATCCTCACGCTGCGCACGATGGCGCTCACCGACGACGAGAAGCGCGAGGCCCGCGCCACGGATCCCCGGGCGGCGGCACTGGTGGACCGCGTGGACGACCTGCCGCAGGAGCTGCTCGACCGGCTGCACGGCACCGTCCGGTACCTGCGTTCGGTGACCGGGGAACAGACCGATCTGCCGGCGAACCCCGAGGTGCCCTGGTGGGACCCGGGAGCCGACGCCTCCGTGTCCCCGGAGACCGACGGCGTCGTGGTCGCCGGCACCCGTGTCGCCGCGGGCTCGCGCGTGCGGCTGCACCCGAACCTGCGGGGCGCCGACGCGCAGGACATGTTCCTCACCGGCCGCGTCGCCACCGTGCGCGCGGTGCTGTCCGATGTGGACGGAACCACCCACGTGGCCGTGACCCTCGACGACGACCCGGGCGCCGACCTGCAGAACGCCCACGGCCGCTTCCGTTACTTCTCCCCCGACGAGCTGGAGCCGACATGAGACCGCAGGTGATGGTGGCGGGGATCGGCAACATCTTCCTCGGCGACGACGGCTTCGGCGTCGAAGTGCTCAAGCAGCTCGAACACGAAGAGCTGCCGGAGTGGGTGCAGATCGCCGACTACGGCGTCTCCGGCCTGCACCTGGCCTACGACCTGCTCGGCGGCTACGACACCACGATCCTGCTCGACGCCACGCCGCACGGGGTCGAGCCGGGCACGTTGTCGCTGATCGAGGCCGACGTCGACGCGATGGCGGCGGCGCCCGTGATCGACGCCCACGGCATGCAGCCCGAGGCCGTGTTCCGCCTGTTGCGCCTGCTCGGCGGCGACGCGGGGCGGGTGCTGATCGTGGGCTGCGAGCCGAAGTCGGTCGAGTCCGGGATCGGGCTCAGCAAGGAGGTCGCGGCCGCCGTGCCCGCGGCCGTGCGTGCGGTGAAGGAACTGGCGTGGGGCACCACCCCGCGTCTCCCGGAAGACACCCTCAAGACGGAGGTCTGACCATGTTCAAGCGGTTGCTGCTGCTGATCGTGCTCATCGGTGTGGTGGCGTGGGTCGCCCGGCTGGTGAAGCCGGACGTGCAGCGTTATGTCGACATGAGCCGGAAATAGCCGTGTGCCTCGGCATCCCGGGCGAGATCATCGAGATCAGCGAGGAACGTCCGGACCTCGCGAAAGTCTCGGTGTGCGGGGTGAAGCGGGCCATCAACATCGGCCTGCTCGCCGACGACCCACCCGCACCCGGTGAGTGGATCCTCATCCACGTCGGGTTCGCACTGTCCAAAATAGACGAGGCGGAGGCCGCCGCGGCGCTGGAGTTCCTGGAGAGCATCGGGAAGGCGTACGAGGACGAGATGGCCGCCCTCCTCGAATCTCGGATCGACTGATCGACCAGGAGGAACCATGCGGTTCGTCGACGAGTTCCGGGACGCGGAGAAGGCGCGGGCGCTGTCCGCGAAGATCACCGCGCTGTGCGAGCCCGGCAGGCACTACAAGTTCATGGAGGTGTGCGGGGGCCACACGCACACGATCTACAAGCACGGCCTCGAGGACTACCTGCCCGAGAGCGTCGAGCTCGTGCACGGCCCGGGCTGCCCGGTGTGCGTGATCCCGATGGGCCGCATCGACGACGCGATCAGCATCGCGCGCCGGCCCGGGGTGCTGATGACGTCGTTCGGCGACATGATGCGCGTGCCGGGTTCGGGCGGGAACTTCTTCGACTCCAACGCCGAGGGCACCAACATCCGCATGGTGTACTCGCCGCTCGACTCGCTGAAGATCGCCCGGCAGAACCCCGACCTGCAGGTGGTCTTCATGGCCATCGGGTTCGAGACGACCACGCCGTCGACCGCGATGACGCTGCTGCGCGCGGCCGACGAAGGCATCCCGAACTTCTCGATCTTCGCCAACCACGTGACGATCGTGCCCGCCATCAAGGCCATTCTCGACTCACCCGACCTGCGGCTCGACGGGTTCCTCGGCCCGGGCCACGTGTCGACGGTGATCGGCTGCCGGCCGTACGAGTTCATCTCGCGCGACTACGGCAAGCCCGTGGTGGTGGCCGGGTTCGAGCCGCTCGACATCCTGCAGTCGATCTACCTGTTGATGGTGCAGCTGTCCGAAGGCCGGGCCGAGGTGGAGAACCAGTACGCGCGCGTGGTGCCGTGGGACGGCAACCTCGTGGCGCTCAAGGTGATCAACGAGGTGATGGAGCTGCGGCCGTACTTCGAGTGGCGCGGCCTCGGGTTCATCTCGCACTCGGCGATGCGCGTGCGCGAGAAGTACGCGGCGTTCGACGCCGAGCGCCTCTTCGACGTGCCGGGCGTGCGCGTGGCGGATCCCAAGGCGTGCCAGTGCGGTGAGGTGCTCAAGGGCGTGCTGAAGCCGTGGGAGTGCAAGGTGTTCGGCACGGCGTGCACGCCGGAGACGCCGATCGGCACCTGCATGGTCTCGCCCGAAGGCGCGTGTGCGGCGTACTACAACTTCGGCCGGTTCAGCCGCAAACGCGTGCGGGAGGCGAGCCACGCATGACCACCACGGAACGCGAGCAGCAGGTGCTCGACCGCATCGAACGTGCCCGGCGGCGGCGCGCGAAGGTGCGCGAGGAGCGCATCACGCTGTCCCACGGCTCGGGCGGCAAGGCGACGCACACGCTGATCGAGGCGGTGTTCCTCGACGCGTTCCGCAACCCGCTGCTGGAGCCGATGGAGGATTCGGCCGCGCTCGCCATCGGCGGCGCGCAGCTGACGCTGACCACGGACTCGTTCGTGGTGTCGCCGCTGTTCTTCCCCGGCGGCGACATCGGTGACCTGGCCGTGAACGGCACGGTCAACGACCTCGCCGTGTCCGGTTCGCGGCCGCTCTACCTCACGGCCGGGTTCATCCTCGAGGAAGGCTTCCCCGTCGAGGACCTGCTGAAGATCGTCGACTCGATGAAGGCGGCAGCCCTCGCGGCCGACGTGCAGATCGTCACCGGGGACACGAAGGTCGTGCAGCGCGGCAAGGGCGACGGCGTGTACATCAACACCGCCGGCATCGGCGTCTCGATCCGTTCGGGGCTGGGGGTTTCCTCGGTCCGGCCGGGCGACGCGGTGCTGGTGTCCGGGCCGATCGGCGACCACGGCGTCACGATCATGCTGGCGCGCGGCGAGCTGGACATCGACGCCGACATCGAGTCCGACACCGCGCCCGTCCACGGCCTCGTGGCGGGGCTGCTGGCCGCCGTGCCCGGCGTGCGCGCGATGCGCGACGCGACCCGCGGCGGCGTGGCGACGATCCTCAACGAGGTCGCGGCCGGCGCGCAGGTTTCGGTGATCGTCGACGAGAACGCGGTGCCGGTGCGCGACGAGGTGCGCGGCGCGTCGGAGCTGCTCGGCATCGATCCGCTGTACGTGGCGTGCGAGGGCCGGATCGTGGTGTTCGTCGACGGCGCGCAGGTCGACGACGCGTTGGCGGCACTGCGATCGCACCCGCTCGGCGCGGAGGCGGCGGTGATCGGCCGCGTGGCCGACGACCCGCCGGGCCTGGTGCTGCTGAACACCGCGTTCGGCGGCACGCGGATCGTGGACATGCTGGTGGGCGACCCGCTGCCGAGGATCTGCTAGTGCACGAGATGTCGATCACGCAGAGCGTCGTGGACGCGATCGTCTCGCGGCTCGGCGACGCGGAGGTGCGCAGCGTGCGGCTGGAGATCGGGCGGCTGTCCGGCGTGGTGCCGGACAGCGTGCGGTTCTGCTTCGACGTGGTGTGCGCGGGGACGTCGTTGCAGGGTGCGGAACTGGAGATCGACGAGCCGCCCGGGCGGGCCGCGTGCCGGGACTGCGGGGCGGAGTTCGGGATCGACGACCCGATCCTGCTGTGCGCGTGCGGCAGCGCGAACGTCGAGGTGCTGGCGGGGCGGCAGCTGCGCATCAAGTCCGTGGAGGTGGTTTGAGGTGTGTGCGACGTGTGGTTGTTCGGATGACGCGGCGGTCCATTCCCACGCCGATGGTCATTCGCACGCGGAGGGTTCTCACACGGTGCTGCTGGAGCAGGACGTGCTGGCCAAGAACGATCACCTGGCCGGGCACAACCGGTCCCGGCTCGCCGAGCTGGGGGTCTTCGCGGTCAACCTGATGAGCTCACCGGGGGCGGGCAAGACGACGTTGCTGGAACAGACCGTTCACGCGTTGGGCACGTCGGTGCCGCTCGCGGTGGTCGAAGGTGATCAGGAGACGCTGCTGGACGCCGACCGCATCAAGGCTTCGGGCGCGCCGGTCGTGCAGATCAACACCGGCGCCGGCTGCCACCTCGACGCGACGATGCTGTCGCGCGCGCTCGACACGCTGGCGCCGGCGCGGGGTTCGGTGCTGTTCGTGGAGAACGTCGGGAACCTCGTGTGCCCCGCGTTGTTCGACCTCGGCGAGGCCGCGCGGGTGGTGATCATGTCCGTGACGGAGGGGCCGGGGAAACCGCTGAAGTACCCGCACATGTTCGCGTCGACGGATCTGGTGCTGCTCAACAAGATCGACCTGCTGCCGTACGTCGCGTTCTCGGTGCCGGAGTTCCTGGACGACCTGCGGCACGTCAACCCGGACGCGCGGGTGGTGGAGATCAGCGCGACCCGCGGTGACGGCCTGGACGAGTGGTACGGCTGGCTGCGACAGCGACCTGACCGAGGCTGATGCCGCCGTCGTTGGTCGGCACGCGGGAGTGGGTGAGGACGCGGAAACCGGTGCGCACCAAGGACTCCACGGTTCGTTCCAGGAGCAGGAGGTTCTGGAAGACGCCGCCGGACAGGGCGACCGTCCCGAGTCCGGTGGTGTCGCGCAGGCGAGTGCAGGTTTCGGTGATGGCTTCGGCGACGCCGTTGTGGAAGCGGGCGGCGACGACCGCGCGTGGGGTGCCGTGGTCGAGGTCCTCGACGACCGCGCGGAGCAGGTCCACACCGGACAGTTGCGTCGGGGTCTGCCCGCAACGGTAGGCGGCGCGTTCTGCCGGGTCGGCGAGTTGCTCCAGCTCGACGGCGGCTTGGCCCTCGTAGTTGATCTCGTCACGGACGCCGAGCACCGCGGCGACGGCGTCGAACAGCCGGCCGGCGCTGGACGTGAGCGGGGAGGCCAGGCCGGTGCGGGCGAGGTGGAGGACGTCGTCCCACTGGTCTTCGTGGCGGTCTCGCAGGGCCTTGGTCGTCACGCCGGCCGCGTCGAGGTAAGCCGCGGCCATGCGCCACGGCTGGCGGATGGCCGTGGTGCCGCCGGGCAGCCGGATGGGCGCGAGGTGGGCCAGGCGGTCGAACCCGGTGAGGTCGGCCTTCAGGAACTCCCCGCCCCAGAGGGTGCCGTCGGTGCCGTAGCCGGTGCCGTCGAAGGCGACGCCGAGGACAGGGCCGGCTTCGCCGTTGTCGGCGAGGCAGGAGGCGATGTGGGCGTGGTGGTGCTGCACACCGACGAGCTCGACGTGCTCCAGGTCCAGCGCGTGTTTCGTGGACAGGTACTCGGGGTGCAGGTCGTGGGCGACGACCGTCGGTGAGACGTCGAACAGCTCGCGGAAGTGCGCGATGCCGGTCTCGTAAGCCTTGAACGTCTCGTAGTTGTCGAGGTCACCGATGTGGTGGGAGAGGAACGCGTGGGTGTCCTTGGCCAGGCAGAACGTGTTCTTCAGCTCCGCGCCGCAGCCGAGGATGTGCTCGGTGAGCCGTGAGCGCAGCGGCACGGGCTCGGGCACGTAACCACGCGAACGGCGTTGCAGCTGCACGCGGTCGCGCCACACCCGCACGACGGAGTCGTCGGTCCGGGTGTGGATGGCCCGGTCGTGCGTGAGGAACGCGTCGGCGATCCCGGACAGCCGCGCGAAGGCGTCTTCGTCGCGGTAGACGATGGGTTCGTCGGACACGTTCGCGCTGGTCAGCACGATCGGCCGGCCGAGGTCGCCGAGCAGCAGGTGGTGCAGCGGCGTGTACGGCAGCATCACCCCGATCCGCCGGTTGCCGGGCGCCACCGAGGGCGCGAGCGGGCCGTTCGCGACGCGGGGGAGCAGCACGATCGGCCGCCGGTGCCCGGTCAGCACGGCCGCGGCGACGTCGCCGACTTCCGCGATCTCCCGCGCCGCCGCGAGATCGGGGACCATCACGGCGAACGGCTTGTCCTCGCGGTGTTTCCTGCCGCGCAGCGCGGCCACGGCCGTCTCGTCGGCCGCGACCACGGCGAGGTGGTAGCCGCCGAGCCCCTTCACCGCGACCACGGCACCCGCTTGGAGCGCGTCCACAGTGGACTCGATCGGCTCTCCGCCACCCGAGAACACGAGCTGTGGCCCGCAAACCGGGCAGCACACGGGCTGCGCGTGGAACCGCCGGTCACCCGGATCTTCGTACTCCTGCTTGCATTCCGCGCACAACGCGAACCCGGCCATGGTCGTCAACGGCCGGTCGTAGGGCACCCCGCGCACGATCGTGAACCGCGGGCCGCAGTTGGTGCAGTTGACGAACGGGTACCGGTACCGCCGGTCCCCCGGATCCCGCAGCTCGGCCAGGCAGTCCGCGCAGGTCGCGCTGTCCGCGGACACCAGCGTCGCCGCCTCACCGCCGGCCGGGCTGGCGACGATCTCGAAGCCCGGCTCCCCCTTGGCGGGCACGCGGGTCACGCGCACGTCGTCGACCACAGCCAGCGGCGGCGCCTCGGCCCGCAGCGCGACGACGAAGGCGGTCAGGTCGACCGAAGCGCCCTCGACCTCGATGAACACCCCGCGGCTGTCGTTGCCGACGAAGCCGGCGAGCCCGAGCCGCCGCGCGAGCCCGTGGACGAAGGGCCGGAACCCCACGCCCTGCACCACCCCGTCGACCCGCACCGCGAAGCGCCCGAGCGCCATCGGCTCAGTCTGCGCCGCCCGGGCCGGGAGCGGAAGCGATCCGCCACTCCCGTGGCGAAACCCCGTAGGCCGCCTTGAACGAACGGCTGAAGTGCGCTGCGTCGGAGAAGCCCCAGCGGTGGGCGATCGCCGCGACTGTCGCGCTGGTCCGGCCCAGGTCGCGGCGCGATTCGGCCAGCCGCTGCTGCTGGATCCAGCGCACGACGGACACGCCTTCGGCCGAGAAGAGCTTGTGCAGGTAGCGCACGGAAATCCGGTGCGCGGCCGCGATCGTCGCCGGCGACAGGTCGCGCTCGCCGAGGTGGTCGGCGATGAACGTGCGGATCCGCAGCAGCAGCGTCGGCTCGGGCGTCTCGGTGCCGTCGAGGACCAGCGATTCGAGCAGGTTCAACGCCGACGCGGCCAGCCGTTCGCCCGCGGCGCCTTCGGCCGCGGTGAGGCGCGCCAGGAACGGCGAGGCGAGCGCGGGCACGCCGGCGTCGGGCCGGAGCGTGGTGGCCGTGACGCGGTGCAGGTCCGCGTCGGCGACGCCGAGGAAGCGGCGCGGCACCATGAAGACCTTCATCTCGAACTCGCCGGGGAACCACAGCTCGTACGGGCGCGCGGCGTCGTAGAAGACCAGGTCGCCGGGGCGGATCACGGCGCGGCGGCCGTCCTGCGTGACCACGCCGGGGCCGAGCGTCTGCAACCCGAGGAGCACGAACTCGTCGCCGGCCTCGGCCACGAGCCGCGGAGTGCGGCGGACGCGCTGCGCGGCGGCGTGCACGGTGGAGAGCTGGAGGCGGCCGAGCCGGTCGTTGGCGACGGAGCCGGAAAACGCTTCGGCGTCAGGCGTGGCGACGGTCAGCGGCACGAACGAACGGCACACGACCTCGTGCCAGAAGGCCACGCGTTCGGCCTCCGGCTGCGTGTCGGTTGTCAGCACCATGCTCATCGCACCACCACCTGAGCAGCAAGTATGCGCCGATCCGGGCGCGACACACCAGCCGTGCGCTCTGCGTCAACCCCCGGTGCACTGTGAGGCAAGCCACTGGGTTCGGGTGCTCCTACCTTCGGCCGAACAGCCCAACCAAGGGAAGGACAGCGCGTGATCACCTACTCGGGCTCTTTCAAGGCAGCGGCCGTGCAGGCGGAGCCGGTGTGGCTGGACGCCGACGCGACCATCGACAAGTCGATCGCACTCATGGCCGAGGCCGCGCGCAACGGCGCCGGCCTGATCACCTTCCCGGAGACCTTCGTCCCGGGGTACCCGTGGTGGTTGTGGCTCGACTCGCCCGCGTGGGGCATGCAGTTCGTCGGCCGGTACCACGAGAACTCCGTCAGCCTCGACAGCCCGCGCTTCCAGCGCCTGCTCGACGGCGCGAAGCAGCACGGGATCAACGTGGTGATGGGCTTTTCCGAGCAGTCGGGCGGCAGCCTGTACATGGGGCAGGCCACGATCTCCGCCGAAGGTGAGCTCGTGGGCGCACGTCGCAAGCTGAAGCCGACGCACGTGGAGCGCACCGTGTACGGCGAGGGCGACGGCTCCGACCTGGGGGTGCACGACGTCGCCGGCATCGGCCGCGTCGGCGCGCTGTGCTGCTGGGAGCACCTGCAGCCGCTCACGAAGTACGCGATGTACGGCATGGACGAGCAGGTGCACGTGGCTTCGTGGCCGAGCTTCTCCGTCTACAAGGGAGCGGCGTACGCGCTCGGGCCGGAGGTGAACACGTCGGCCTCGCGCATGTACGCGGTGGAGGGCCAGTGTTTCGTGATCGCTCCGTGCGCGCTCGTGGGTGACGCCGGGATGGAGCTGTTCTGCGACACCCCGATGAAGGAGCAGCTGCTGCAGCGCGGCGGCGGGTTCGCGCGCATCTTCGGCCCGGACGGCAGCCCGCTCGCCGAGCCGCTGGCGGAGGACGAGGAAGGAATTCTGTACGCGGACATCGATCTTTCGGCGATCCCGCTGGCGAAGGCGGCCGCGGACCCGGTCGGGCACTACTCGCGCCCCGATGTGACGCGGCTGCTGCTGAACCGCACCGCGCGTCGTCCGGTGGAGGAAACGCGGCCGGCGCCTGAGCAGATCGAGGAAATCCCCGCCGAGCCGGCGGCCGTCTGACCGTTTCGACCCCCCGGCGGTGGCGCGCTCATCCCCCGTCACCACCGGGTTCCCAAGGTTGTCCACAGCCGTTCCGGTGTTGTGGACAACCTTGGTCCATTTCGCCTTGGGGGCCGGTTGTTGTCGGGCGGCGGCGGTAGCTTCCGAGGCATGACCCACTTCGAGCTCCGGCCGATCGCCCACGTCGAATCCTCGCTGAAGGACCTCGACGGGGCGCCGAAACAACCCGATGAGGGCGCGCCTTCGGCGTGGCTCGTGTTTTCTCCGTCTGTCGGCGAAGGCCTGCGTGATCTGAAGGCCGGTCAGCAGGTGCTGGTGTTCACCTGGCTGCACCTGGCCGACCGCTCGGTGCTGTCGGTGCGCCCGCGCAGCGATCCGACGCGCGCGATGGCCGGGGTGTTCAGCACGCGCTCGCCCGCGCGGCCGAATCCGATCGGACTGCACCGTGTGGAGATCATCGAGGTCGACGGGTTGCGGGTGCTCGTGTCGCAGCTCGAAGCGGTCGACGGCACCCCCGTGGTGGACGTGAAGCCGGTGCGCTCGCCGGACGACGGGTAGAAATCTTCGCGATCGGTGAACCGCCCCCAGGTCGGCGTCCGTTTTCAGAGCAACGGACGAGAGGGTGGTGACGGATGACCGGGATGCGAGCCCGCCGGCAGGTGGCCGACGAGGCACTCGTGCGGACGTTGTTCGCCGAACACGGCAAGGCGATGCTCGCCTACGCCACACGGCTGCTCGGCGACCGCGCGGCCGCGGAGGACGTGGTGCAGGAGGCGCTGGTCCGCGCGTGGCGCAACCCGGACAGCCTGGTCAACGGCAAGGGTTCCGTGCGGGCGTGGCTGCTCACGGTGGTGCGCAACCTCGTCGTCGACAAGGTCCGGGCGCGCGCGGCCCGGCCGACGGAGGTCGCCGAATCGCCGACGACCGTGCCGGTCGCGCGCGACCACTCGTCGGCGGTGGTCGACTCGATCGTGGTGCGCGAGGCGCTCGAGGGCCTGTCGCCCGAACACCGCGAGGTGCTGGAGCAGGTGTACCTGCGCGGCCACACGGTGCCCGAGGCGGCGGCGCAGCTGGGCATCCCGGCGGGCACGGTGAAGTCCCGCTCGCACCGCGCCCTGCGCCTGCTGCGCGAATCGTTCGGCGGCCCGCAGCCGGTGGGTGCCGCGTGAACCACGACCCTCTCGACCCTGCCCATGCGCTGACCTGCGAGCACTGCCGGAAGGAGGTGGAATCAGTGCGCGAGATGCAGGAGTTCCTCGAGGCGATCCCGCCCGAACTGCTCCTCGACGGCCCACCCGACGACGCGGACCTCCTGCTGCAACGCACGTTGCGGCAGGTGCGCGCCGAAGCGTCGGGCGCGCGCCGGCGCGGCAGAACGCTGGCCGCCACGGCCGCCGTGGCCGTGGCGGCCGCCGCGCTCGGCCTCGGCGCGCTGATCGGCCACGCCGGCACCGCGCCGCCCCTGCTCCCGGCCGCCGCCCCCGACCCGGACCTGGCCGTCGCACCACGGCCCGACCCGCTGATGCTCACCGGTTCCGCCGGCCCCACGCACCTCTCCGCCGCCGTCACCCCGGTGCGTGGCTGGGTCCGCGTGGAAGCCCACGTCCGCGGCCTTCCGGACGGCACCCAGTGCCGCCTGGTCGTCCTCGGCAAGGACGGCACCCGCCAGCTCACGGGCGGCTGGCAGTTCTCGGCGTCGGCCACGGGTCAAGGGGCCGAGCTGTACGGCTCCGCCAGCATGCCCGCGTCCGAAGTCGCCGCGGTGACCCTGGAGGACATGTCGGGCCACGAGTTCGTGCGAACGGGGGTGTGAGTCGGCGATTCGTCGCAGTCCGCCGGAGAAACCGGGCTCGCGGGCCGGTGATGGTCGAGGGTCGGCCGCACCTCCCGAGCGGCGAAGCCTCTGGCGCACCACCGCAGGCGGGCACCTCGGCCCACGGCACTCCGCGGCAACGTCACGGCCACCACCGATGCGCCTCGCGCAACGGCTTGAAACGCCGCCGGCCGGGAAACCCCAGGCGTCCCCGTGGTTCTCCGGCCTGCGGGCTGTGCAACGCGGTCTGGCGCTCCCCGACACCACACCCACGCAGGTCACTCCCCCGACCGGAAATTCCGGCCGTCCGCGGAATGCCCCGGCCGGCCGCTGAGCCGGCACGGTCGGGGACTCGCCGACGCCATGCCCGTGCGGTCACTCCGTCGGCGCGTTCCGCTGGTCGGGAACCTCAGGCGTCCCCGCGGTTTCCCGACCAGCCGGTCAAGCAGCGTGGTCGAGCACGACCCGAAACCGGGCGTGGCCCGTCATCATGTGGTCGTACGCCTTCGGCGCGTCGGCCCACGGGCGGACCTCCGTGTAGGGCCGGATGCCCTGCGCGAGGCTGAAGGCGAGGTTGTCCTCGTTGTCGATCGCGCTGCCGGTGAGGCTGCCGGCAATCGTGCGGGTGCCGAAGATCAGGTCCATGGTCTGCACGGACATCGGGTCGGGTGCGGCGCCGACCACCATCAGACGGCCCTGCGGCGCGAGGCCCGTGACCAGCGGAGACATCGACGCGCCACTGACCGCCGTCGCGACGATCGTTTCCGCGCCGCCCAGCTTCTGCAGGGCCGTGCCGGGGTCTTCGGCTGTGCTGTCGAGGTAGACGTCGGCGCCCAGTTCGGCCGCGAGCTCGGCCTTGTCCGTGCCGCGCGCGATGGCGGCGACGCGGAAGCCGAGGTGTTTGGCCTGCTGCACCGCGAGGTGCCCCAGACCGCCGATCCCTTGCACCGCAACCAAAGCCCCCGGGCGCCCGCCCGCCAAGCGCAGCGCGGTGAGCGTGGTCAGTCCGGCGCACAGCAGCGGCGCGGCGGTGATCGCGTCCATCCCTTCGGGCACGCGCACCAGGCCGCTGGCACGCACGTACGCGTATTCGGAGTAGCCACCGTCCACTGTGGTCCCGGTGTAGGGCTGGTCGGTGCAGTTGATGAAGTCGCCGCGGCGGCACCGCTCGCATTCGCCGCAGTGGCCGCCGAGGAACCCGACGCCGACGCGGTCACCGACATGCCACGCGTGCACCCCGGCCCCGACCGCGTCGATCACGCCGACGACCTCGTGGCCCGGCACGATCGGCGTCGAGGGGTCTTCGCGCATCCCCTCGACGGCCGCGACGTCGGAATGGCAGATGCCGCACGCTTCGACGCGGATCCGGACCTGGCCCGGCAACGGCTCGACGAGAGCGCGCTCGACCAGCTCGAACTGGCGCGTCCCGGTGACTTGGAACGCCTGGTAGGTAGGCATTTCTTCTCCGTGAAGGGTGGGCGCGGGCGCCGCCGCTGGAGGTCGGCCGCGCCCGCACCGGGATTAAATATGACCGGTCGTCTTGCTGGATGTCAAGGAGATCCCGACATCCGAAGCACCACTCTCAGAACGTGAACAGCACCTTGCCCGCCCGGCCGGGCTTGCGGGCGTGGTCGAACGCGGCCTGGTAGTCCTCGATCTGGTACGTCGCCTCGACGTTCGCGCTCAGCACACCCTTCGCGACGAGGTCGGCCAGCTCGCTGTACACGCGCTGGATCTCTTCCCGCGGCGAGCTGCGAATCCAGTTGATCAGCCAGAAGCCGCGCAGGTTCAGCTCGCGGTAGATCAGGTCGCCGAGCGGCAGCTGGGCCGCCGTGCCCGTCGCGGACGAGTACGCGGCGACCGTGCCGCCGGACTCGAGCGCCGCGGCCAGTGCACCGACGGTGGCGTCGGCCGCGCCGTCGAGCACGAGCTTCAGCTGCCCACCGTCCAACGCGCCGGCGATGCGCTCGCCGAGGTCGTCGCCGTCGACCAGCACGACGTCGCCGCCGAGGTCCCGCAACTGCTGGGCGGCGTCCTCGCGCCGCACGACGCTGAGCGTCTTCACGCCGGCTCGCTTGGCCAGCGCGATCACGGCCTGCCCGACGGCCGAGTTGCCGAGGTTCTGCCCGATCCAGTCGCCCGGCTTGAGGTCGACGTAGCGGCCGAGCAGCAGGTACGCCGTCGCCGGGTTGATGGCGAGCATCGCGAGCTGCCGCGCGTCGGCGTCGTCGGGGACGACAACCACGTTGCGCGCCGGCACCACGGCCTGGTCGGCCCAGGTGCCCTGCTCGTACGTCGGCAGGATGACCACGCGCTTGCCGGCCAGCGCCGCGTCCGCGTTCGGGCCGACGCTGACCACGCGGCCGACGCCCTCCGAACCGAGCACGCTCGGGATCCGCGGCTGCACGCCGTACCAGCCGTTGGCGAGCAGGAAGTCGGCCGGGTTCACGGGCGCGGCCTCGAGGGTCACCAGCACGTCGCCGTCGCCGAGCGTCAGATCGGCGTCGCGCTCGATGCGGATGTTGGCCTCGCCGACGCCGGTGAGGATGAGCTCACTCATGGGAGTTCCCCTTGCAGTGAAGGTGTTCCGTAATCGTCTTCGGAACTTTGACGATTACCGTTCTAGCAGCTTTCCAGCGAACCTGTAAAGGTCTTTTCAGAAAAGACCCTTTCACGTACGCTGGCGCCATGACCACCACTGCCGCCTCGGAGGCGAGCGTCCCGGCCACCGCGGCCGCGGTCGTGGACCTGCTCAACTCCCGCGCTTACGCCATCCACACCGACAAACTCGACGACCCCGCCCTCGCCCACACCCTGCTGGCCCCCTTCGGCCAGGACGCCGGCGCGATCCCGCCCCAGCGTCTGGACCTCGTCCGCGGCCTGCGGGGCAACTTGATGACGCTCCTGACCACCGAAGACCCGGCCGCCTGGATGACGTTCACCGAACGCACGTCCGGCGCCGCCTTCACGCAGGACTTCTCAACACCCGGCAAGGTCGTCCCCCACCAGATCACCGGCGACACGGTCGTCGGCGGCATCACGCTGCACGTCGCCGAACTCGTGGCGAACGGCACCTGGTCCCGCCTGCACATCTGCGCCAACCACGAGTGCACCAAGGTCTTCTACGACACCACCCGCAGCCGCACGCGCCGCTGGCACTCGTACGAGCTGTGCGGCAACCGCGCCAACGTCGCGAACCACCGCGCGCGCAAGTCCGACCACTGACCAGGAGAAACCCATGCACTTCCTCGCGACGGGCCGGATCCTCCGTCCCGAAGACACCGCCGCCCACATGCCCGAAGAGGTCCGCGTGTTCGACCGCCTGCGCGCCGAGGGCTTCATCCAGGAAGTCTTCTTCCTGCAGCCCGGCCCGGGCGTGGTGAACGTCGTCGAAGCCGCCTCACGCGAAGACGCGGAAGCCAAGCTGGCCCAGCTGCCGTTCGTCTCACTCGGATTGATGGAGTTCGAGCTGGCGGAGGTCACGCGACACTGATTGTCCCTTGTGGACAGATCAGCCCGTGGCCGACGTAGTCAAGCGGGTTACCTCGTGAGGTCGAAGACAGAGCTGTAGTTCGCTGACCACTGTCATATCTGTCGGCAGTTACCTCGGTCACTCCGTCCTTCCGTCGTGTTCACCTGGATGCATACTGTGTTTAGACAGAGCTAACTGAGCTACGGATATGTCGAGAGGCGAACCCCATGACCACCCTGTCCTACGACGTCCTGGTCACCGCCGGCGCGAGACGCGAACGCGGCCAGACGCTGCCGACGGGCGAGCCGATCATCTCCTCGCCGGTCTCCACGACGCTCATCACCGGGGCCGAGGACGCCGTGCTCGTGGATCCGCCGTTCCTCGACTTCCAGATCCGCGAGGTCGCCGACTGGGTCGCCCGCAGCGGCAAGCGCCTGACCCACGTCTTCGCCACCCACGGCCACGGCGACCACTGGTTCGGCACCGCCGAGCTGCTCAAGCGGTTCCCCGGCGCCCAGGTCTACGCGACGCCCGGCACCATCGACGTGATGCACAAGCAGGCCACCGACGGCCGCGCGCAGATGTGGGACCTCGACTTCCCCGGCCACATCCCGCCGTCACCCGTGCTGGCGCACCCGATTCCCGAAGACGGCTTTCTGCTGGAGGGCCACGTCGTCCGCGCCGTGGACGTCGGCCACACCGACACCGACGCCACCTCGGTGCTGCACGTGCCGGACCTCGGCCTCGTCGTCGCCGGCGACACCGTCTACAACGGAATCCACCAGTACATCCTCGAAGGCGGAGACGGCGGCCTGCAGGAATGGCTCCGCGCGCTGGACCGGATCGCCGCGCTGGAGCCGCGCGCCGTCGTCGCGGGCCACAAGAACGAGGCCCTGCCCGACGACCCGCTCACCATCGACCGGACGCGCGCCTACCTGCACGACGTCATCCGCCTGCTCGACACGCGGCCGACCGCCCGCGAGTTCTACGACGAAATCCTGCGCCTGCACCCGGACCGCCTCAACCCGGGCCCGGTCTGGTACGGCGCCGTCGCGCTGTTGGGGGACTGAATGAACATCGAATCCGCCGGCCTGGACGCGAAGTCCGCGTACAAGCTCCTCATCGGCAGCGTCATCCCGCGGCCCATCGCGTGGATCAGCACGGAGTCGACGTCCGGCGTCGGCAACCTGGCGCCCGTGTCGTTCTTCACCTGCATCGGCCGCAAACCACCCAAGGTTTCCCTGTCCATGCAACCGAAATCCGACGGCGCCACCCTCAAGGACAGCTTCGTCAACATCCGCGACACCGGCGAGTTCGTCACCAACATGGCCACGCTGCCCCAGGCCTTCGCCCTCCACCGCAGCGCCAAGGAGTTCGATCCCGACGTCGACGAGTTCGACGCGGTGGGCGTCGAGAAGGTCGCCTCGGCCCTCGTGAAACCCCCACGCATCAAGGACGCACCCGTCGCGCTGGAGTGCAAAGTGGACCAGATCTTCTCCGCCCCCGACGGCCTCCACCACGTCGTCTGGGGCGAAGTCGTCAACTTCTACGTCCGCGACGACCTGTACCTCAACGGCCGCATCGACTTCGGCGCCATCGCCCCCATCGGCCGCCTCGCCGCCGAATACACGGTGGTGGACAACGCCTTCGTGCCTCCCCTGGACCCCACCGTCCTCACCGACCGCGCCTCCCGCCGCATGCGCCGCCTCGACGGCCAGGGCGAGGAATACTCCGCGGTCGACTCCCCGACGTGGTCGGCGTCGGGCTCCGTGCAAGGCTGAGGTTTCAGCGCTCGTTCCCCTTGCCGCACCCCGGTTCCGGAACGTCAGCAGAACCCCGAACGCACCCGTACCCGATCCGGCGCCGAACCGAACTCCGCCGGTTGGCAGGTGGTCTCCAGAACCGACATCCACAGGTCGCCGTCGGGGTCGACTTGGTTGCGGCGGCTGGTCATGAGGGACAGGGGGACGTGGACGAAGCGGCGTCGCCAGCGGGCGACGGCGGCTTCGGTGTGGCCGGCCATGGCGGCGTGGACCGCGGCGTGGGCGAGGCGCAGGCAGTAGACGGCGTCGTAGGCGTTGGCGGCGATGCTGCGGACCGCGTAGCTCGGGTCGATGTAGCGCATCGTGGGGGGCAGGCCGACCGATTGGAGGTGGGCGGTGATGCGCTGTTTGAGCAGTTCCCCGATGTTGCCGAGTTTGACGTTCCCGGAGGCGTCGGTGCCGTTGAGCTGGGGCAGGCCGTGTTGTTCGAGGAGGTCCTGGCCCGCGCCCTCGGCGAGGACGATGACGACGTAACCCTTGGCTCTCACGCGCTGCTCGACGTGGGCCAGCAAGCCGTCTTCACCCTCGAGGGCGAAGGGGACCTCGGGGATCAACACGATGTCCGCGGAGTTGGCGGACAGCGCGGCGTAGCTGGCGATGAACCCCGAGTGCCGGCCCATCAGCTTCACGATGCCGACGCCGTTGGGGCTGGCGGCGGCTTCGACGGACACCGCGGAGATGAAGTCGGTAGCGCGAGCGAACGCGCTCTGGAACCCGAACGACTGGTCGGTGAAGGGCAGGTCGTTGTCGATCGTCTTCGGCACGCCGATGACGGCGATGTCCAGACCGCGCGCCCGGATCGCCTTGCCGAGGAAGGTCGCCGCGCGCATCCCGCCGTCGCCGCCGATGACGAACATGATGTCGACGCCGCGCAGGACGAGGCTGTCGACCATTTCGTCGGCGTCCTGGCCGCCGCGTGAGCTGCCCAGGATGGTGCCGCCGGCGTTGTGGATGTCGCGAACGCGCTCGGGCGTCAGTTCGATGGTGTCGTAGCGGTGTTGTTCCGTCAGGCCCTGCAGACCGTTGCGGAACCCCAGGATCCGCTTGACCTTGTAGTGCACCGCGAGTTCCTGCACGAGACCGCGGATGACGTTGTTGAGCCCGGGGCACAACCCGCCACAGGTGACGACTCCGGCGGTCACGCGTGCGGGGTCGAAGTAGATCTTCCGCCGCGGCCCGGCGGCTTCGAAACTCGGCACCTCGCCGGGCGGGAGGCTGTGCTCGGCGAGCATGGACACGGTGTCCTCGAGCAGGACCCGGTCGCCTTCCGCGACGTAGTGCGGGGAGGTCTGCTTGGTGGAGAGCATCTCGGAGAACGGCGAGTCGTAACGGCACTCGCCGAGGCGGCGCACGCCGAGGTCGTCCAAGTGCAACGTCACCGTATCTCCTTGATCTTGTCGCGAAACGGGGTCATTCGAAGGTCGTGTGTGTCACGTGCCGAACCTGGCCGCGGGAAATCACGAGCGATTCCGTGACGGTCGTCCCGGCACCCTTGCGCGGACGCCCGACCAGCGGCCCGCCGTTCACGCCGGTGGCCACGAAAAACGCGTCGCCGGCCACGAGCTCGGAGCACTCGTAAACGCGGTCGAGGGACATGCCCGCCGCACGGATGGCGTCGGCTTCCTCGGTGCGTTGCGGCGCCAGCCGCCCCAGCATCCCGCCGCCCAGTGCCCGGACGGCCGCGGCGGTCAGCACTCCTTCGGGCGTGCCGCCGACACCGATGAGCAGGTCGACGTCGAGCGTCGGCAGGAGCACCGCCAGGCTTCCCCCGACGTCGCCGCCCGCCGGCGTCTGCACGGCCGCGCCGGCCCGCACCACCCGGGCGATCAGGTCCTTGTGCCGCGGCTTGTCCATGATGACCACGCGCAGCTCGCTGACCTGCTTGCCGAGCGCCTTGGCGACGTTGGCCAAGGTGACCTCGGCGGGGTCGTCGAGATCGATGACGTCCTTCGCCGCGGCGGGCACCACGATCTTGTCCATGTAGAACCCCGGCCCGGGCGACCACAGCGTTCCCCGTTCGCCGAACGCGATCGTGGCCAGCGCGCCGGGCAGGTCCTTCGCGCAGAACGACGTTCCCTCGAGCGGATCGACGGCGATGTCGAAATCCGGGCCGTGACCGTTACCCACGACCTCACCGTTGAACAACATGGGGGCGTCGTCCTTCTCGCCCTCCCCGATGACGACGGTCCCGCGCCCGGGTGCGTCGGCCAGCGCCGCGCGCATGGCCGTGGTCGCGGCCGCGTCGGCGCCTTTCTGGTCGTGCCGGCCCACCCAGGCGTAGCTGGCCACCGCGGCGCGGGACGTGGCGGCCAGCGCCGCCCCCTCCAACGTGTGGATGTCAACGCAGGCCCGCGCTTCGACCTCACTCTGACCCTGCATCGGGGACTCCTCTTTTCGGCTGAAGCATCAGGACGGTGAGATCGCGGCGCCGGTCACTCGAGATTCGCGTGCAGCCGCCAGAGTTCGCGGGCCTGGCTGCCGGTGGTCTTCCACAACGTGTGGAACAGTGCGTCGGTGGTGAGCAGCACGGACTGTTCGAACAGGCTGCCGGCGTACTGCACGGAGGCGTTCCCGTCGAAATCCTGCTTGTCCGCGGCCGGGATGATGAGCACCTCGGTCGCGGTCTCGGCCAGCGGCGACTCCGGCGCCGTGGTCAGCGCGATCACGTCCGCGCCCTGGTCACGGGCGGTCTGGGCGGCTCGCACCACGCGCGCCGTCTTCCCCGAGCCCGAGGCCGCCACGAGAACGTCGCCCGAGCCGATGGCCGGCGCGGTCACCTCACCGACGACGTGGGTGGGCAGGCCGAGGTGCATGAACCGCATCGCGGCCATCTGCAGGGCGAGCCCGCTGCGGCCGGTGCCGATCGTGAACACGGCCGGGGCCTTGAGCAGCAACGCGCCGGCCCGGATCCAGGACGGGGACTGCACCCCCGTGCTCACGCGGTCCACCTCGCCGATGACCGCACGCGTTGCGTCCACGAACAGGCCGGCGTCGAGCTTGGTCGAAATCGAGTGCGTCACCGGGATCTTCCTCCACAACTCAAGTAGGACAACGAATTCACGACCGCGCGGCCCGCACGCTCCGCCGGGCCGCTTCGGCCACGGCCTCGGCGGTGATGCCGAACCGGCTGAACAGGGTCTTGAAGTCGGCCGAAGCACCGAAGTGCTCCAGCGACACGATTTCTCCGGCGTCGCCGGCGAACCGGTGCCACGGTTGCGCCGTCCCCGCTTCGACGACCACCCGCGCGCGCACCGACGGGGGCAGCACCTTGTCCCGGTACGACCGGTCCTGCCGGTCGAACCACTCCACGCACGGCATCGACACAACCCGCGTGGGCACCCCTTCGGCCTCGAGCACCTCCCGGGCCGCGACGGCCAGCTGGACCTCGGAGCCAGTGCCGACGAGCAGCACCTCGGGGCGCCCCGAAGACGCGTCGGCGAGGACGTAACCGCCGCGGGCCACCCCCTGGGCGGAGGTGCCCTCCAGCGTCGGCAGGTCCTGGCGGCTGAGCGCCAGCCCGGCCGGGCCGGCGGTGTCCTCCAGCACCGCCTTCCACGCGTACGCGGTCTCGTTCGCGTCGGCCGGACGGACCACCGACATCCCGGGGATGGCACGCAGGGAGGCCAGCTGCTCGACCGGCTGGTGCGTCGGACCGTCCTCACCGAGGCCGATCGAGTCGTGCGTCCACACGTAGATGACCGGCAGCCGCATCAGGGCGGCCAGGCGCACCGCCGGGCGCATGTAGTCGCTGAAGATGAGGAAGGTGCCGCCGTACGGGCGGGTTCCGCCGTGCAGCGCGATGCCGTTGAGGATCGAACCCATCGCGTGCTCACGGATGCCGAAGTGCAGCGTGCGGCCGTAGGGGTTGGCCTGCCAGGCGTTGGTCGAGATCTCGACCGGGCCGAAGGAGTCCGCGCCCTTGATCGTGGTGTTGTTGCTCTCGGCCAGGTCGGCCGACCCGCCCCAGAGCTCCGGCAGCACGGCGCCGATCTTGGCCAGCACCGCGGCCGACGCCTTGCGGGTGGCGATGCCCTTGGCGTCGGGCTGCCAGGTGGGCAGATCGTCGGCCCAGCCGGCCGGCAACGCGCGCCGGCCGATGCGGTCGAGCAGCGCCTTGCGCTCGGGGTTGCTCTTCGCCCAGGCGTCGAACTCGAGCTGCCACTTCTCGCGGTCGGCCCGCCCGCGCTCGGCCACTTCACGAGTGTGGCGCAGCACCTCGTCGTCGACCTGGAAGCTCTGCTTCGGGTCCAGGCCCACGGCGCGCTTGACCGCGGCGAGCTCGTCGGCGCCCAGCGCGGCACCGTGCGCCTTGCCGGTGTTCATCTTGGTCGGGGCCGGGTACCCGATCACGGTGCGCAGCACGATCAGGGTCGGGCGGGCGGTCTCGGCCTTGGCCTGCTCGATCGCGGCGAGGAACCCCGCCACGTCCTCCCCGCCGTGGACCGTGAGGACGTGCCAGCCGTAAGACTCGTAGCGCTTGGCGGTGTCCTCGGACAACGCGATGCGGGTGTCGTCCTCGATGGAGATCTCGTTGCTGTCGTAGATCACCGTGAGGTTGCCGAGCTGCTGCGTGCCGGCCAGCGACGACGCCTCCGAGGTGACGCCCTCCTCGATGTCGCCGTCGGAGGCGATCACGTAGACTTGGTGGTCGAACGGGCTCTTGCCCGGCTCGGCGTCCGGGTCGAACAGGCCACGCTCGCGGCGGGCGGCCATGGCCATCCCGACCGCGTTGGCCAGGCCCTGGCCCAGCGGGCCGGTGGTGGTCTCCACGCCCTTGGTGTGCCCGTACTCGGGGTGCCCCGGGGTCAGCGAACCCCACTTGCGCAAGGCCTTCAGGTCGTCGAGCTCCAGGCCGTAGCCCGAGAGGAACAGCTGGACGTACAGGGTGAGGCTCGAATGCCCGGCCGACAGCACGAACCGGTCGCGGCCGAGCCACTGCGCGTCGGCCGGGTCGTGCCGCATGACCCGCTGGAACAACGCGTAGGCGACGGGCGCGAGACTCATGGCCGTGCCGGGGTGCCCGCTCCCGCAGTGCTCGACCGCGTCCGCCGCCAGCACGCGGGCGGTGTCGACCGCGCGCCGGTCCAGCTCGGTCCAGTCTTCCGGGAGTCGCTTGGTGGTCAACCGAACGAGCTCTTCGGCTGATTCGATCGCACGGGAACGGGAGATCGATCCGTTTGCTGCCATGGACGCGCACTCCTGATAATTCTCACTCGGCACATTCCGGCGCCAAAAATGTGATTTCGGGTCATTTCCGCTGTGTGCCGAGCCAGGGCCCGGCACACAGCGAATGGGTTCGGTCAGGCGGTGGCGCGCTTTTTGAGTTCCTTGGCCGCGGCGCCCGGGTCGGCGGCGTTGTAGATCGCACCCCCGGCCACCGCGACGGTGGCTCCGGCGTCGCGGACGGCGCCGATGGTGTCGATCTTGATGCCGCC
>NZ_JBIAWY010000025.1:0-70926 GCF_042896185.1 Amycolatopsis sp. NPDC001319
CCTCTGCCCCAAACGCATCGGCACCATCGTCCAAGCAGCACTCGTCCTCACCCACCACGAACACCACGGCCGCTACTGAGAAAACCTCATTGGGGTGGTCCTGGCCGGCGGGTCAGGGGGAAGCGGAGGAGAAGGCGATCCAGCGCTCCAGCAACGCCGCCGCCGCGCCGGAGTCGATGGCGCGGTTGGCCTGCTCCAGACCGGTGGCCAGGTCGTCCTCCAGCGAGCCGGAGAAGCCCCGGAACGCGGCGAGCGCGGCCGCCGCGTTGAGCACCACGGCATCGCGCACCGGGCCGGTCTTGCCGGCCACGAGCTGGCGCACGACCTCGGCGTTGGCCGTCGCGTCACCGCCGCGCAGGTCCTCGGCCGTGGCGCGCGGGATGCCCAGCGCGCTGGGGTCGAAGCTGCGTTCGGTCACGGTGCCGTCCGAAACCACCCAGACCGACGTGGTCGTGGTGGTGGTGATCTCGTCGAGGCCGTCGTCGCCGCGGGCCACGAGCACCGAGAAACCGCGCTGTGCGAACACTTCCGCCAGCACGCGGGTCTTGTCCGCGTACGCGCAGCCGATCAGCGCGCTGCGCGGCTGCGCCGGGTTGGTGAGCGGGCCGAGCAGGTTGAACGTCGTCGGCACGCCCAGCTCCCGCCGCGGCGGGCCGGTGTGGCGGAACGCCGGGTGGAACGCGGGCGCGAAGCAGAAACCGATGCCGATCTCGCGCAACGACCGGTGCACCGCGTCCGGCGGCAGGTCGATCGCGACGCCGAGCGTCTCCAGCACGTCGGCCGCGCCCGACTTCGACGACGCGCTGCGGTTGCCGTGCTTGGCCACCGGCGCGCCCGCGGCCGCTGTGACGATCGTCGCCATCGTGGAGATGTTGACCGAATTGGACCGGTCGCCGCCCGTGCCGACGATGTCGACGGCGGGCGCGTCCAGCTCGATGCGGCGCGCGTGCGCCAGCATCGCCTCGGCCATGCCGGAGATCTCCTCGGGCGTCTCGCCCTTGGCGCGCAACGCGATCGCGAACCCGGCGATCTGCGCCTGCGAGGCCTCCCCGGACATGATCTGGTCCATGGCCCAGGCCGTGTCGTCGGCGGACAGGTCCGAGCGCCCGATCAGCTGCGTCAGCAGGCCGGACCACGTGTGGGGGACCGGGGTGGTGCCCATCCCCGGCTCAGCCGTTGACGGCGGGCACGCGCCCGGCGCGCAGCACGCCGGCGACGGTCTCCGCCGCGGTCAGCGGGTCGAGCGGGTGCACCAGCACGGCGTCGGCCTGCGACCAGGTGGCGAGCCAGCGGTCGTCCTTGCGCCGCACGGCCACCACGATCGGCGGGCAGTCGGTGATCTCGTTCTTCAGCTGGCGGGTCAGGCCGATGCCGCCGGTGGGCTGGGCCTCGCCGTCGAGGATCGCGAGGTCGACGGTGCCGGCGTCCACCTCGGACAGCACGTCGGCGATCCCGGCCGCCTCGACGTACTCCACGCGGCCCAGGTCGGCGGCGGGCCGCCGGCCGACGGCGTTGATGATCGCGTCGCGGACCTCGGCCTTGTGGCTGAACACCAGGATCCGCTTCGTCTGCTCGCCCATTGAGCACGCCTCCGTCTCGTCACGAGTGGAACTTCGCGATCGTATCGGCCGAGATGCATCTCACGCGGACGCGGTGGGCGACTCACCCGGTTGCCGCGCGTCCCAGCCGAGCGCGTCGCCGCCGAGGCGCTGCGCCAGACCGGCCATCCGCGAGCGTTCCTGGGCGCAGTGCAGGGCGTCGAGCACCTGCACCCGCAGGGCGTGGACAAGCACTCGGTCGCCGTCGGGGCCTTGCTCGCGCAGTTCCCACCCGTCCTGCGCGAGGATCGCGGCCGCTTCGGCCACGCGATCGGGCGGCAGGCTCAGGTGGTGGACGAACACGGCGGGCGCCGACGCGACCCAGCCGGGTGAATTCGCGAGCACGGCCGAGTCCGCCACGGCGGGGTCGAAGGCTTCCGCGACGATCACCAAACCGGGCGCATCAGGCGTCAGACCGGGACTTTCGCGCTTTCGGGCCAGGTCACGAAGCCGACCGAGCAAACTCACGAGTAGCTCCTGCCTCTGCCGGGTTCGGGTGTGATGCGAAGCTCCCACGACCCGCCGTGGACCCGAAGGGCGGGGTGCCTGCGCGGGAGGACATAATGCGATCCGTGACAACGGCAGCTCCCACCATCAGCCAGCGGGTCCACTCGCTGAACCGGCCGAACATGGTCAGCGTCGGCACAGTCGTGTGGCTGTCCAGCGAACTGATGTTCTTCGCCGGACTGTTCGCCATGTTCTTCACCGTCAAGGCGCAGAACGCGGCCGGCGCCCCCTGGCCGCCGCCCCTGCACGGCGAGGAATTCCACCTCAACATCCCCTACGCGATCCCGTTCACGGTGATCCTGGTGCTGTCCTCGCTGACGTGCCAGTTCGGCGTGTTCGCCGCGGAGCGCGGGGATGTCTACGGCCTCCGGCGCTGGTACATCGTCACGTTGATCATGGGCGCGATCTTCGTCGCGGGCCAGGCCAACGAGTACCACAACCTGGTGAACGAGGGGCTGACGATCCCGTCCGGCCCGTTCGGCACGGTGTTCTACCTCGCCACCGGTTTCCACGGCCTGCACGTGATCGGCGGGCTCATCGCGTTCGTGTACCTGCTGATCCGCACCAAGCTCAGCAAGTTCACGCCCGCGCAGGCCACCTCGGCGATCGTCGTGTCGTACTACTGGCACTTCGTCGACATCGTGTGGGTGGGCCTCTTCGCGGTGATCTACATCCTCCCCTGATCCCGCCCGCCGCCACCACCATCGGCCTGAACTGACAGCAAGGGTTGCCGCAAGATGACCACCAGCAAGAAGTCCCCGGAGCGCCGGTTCCGCGCGCGTTCGAAGCTGCGCAGGCGTTTCGCCGGCCTGCTCGCACTCGGTGTCGCGCTGGTGGGAGCCGGCGCCCTGTACG
This sequence comes from Amycolatopsis sp. NPDC001319, assembly GCF_042896185.1. Lineage (NCBI taxonomy): Bacteria > Bacillati > Actinomycetota > Actinomycetes > Pseudonocardiales > Pseudonocardiaceae > Amycolatopsis > Amycolatopsis sp. NPDC001319. The sequence goes on from NZ_JBIAWY010000025.1 coordinate 2,961, forward strand.
CCGTGTTCGCGCCCGAGCCCCAGACCGCGCAGGCCCAGGGCGACCCGGCTCTGCTGCGGCAGGGTGAGCAGGTCTACAACAACACCTGCATCGAGTGCCACGGCAAGAACCTCGAGGGCGTGCAGGACCGCGGTCCGAGCCTCATCGGCGTCGGCGACGCGGCCGTGTACTTCCAGACCTCGTCCGGCCGGATGCCCGCCGCGCGCCAGGAAGCGCAGATCGCGCGCAAGCCGCCGAAGCTCACGCCGAGCGAGATCGACGCCGTCGGCGCCTTCGTGCAGGCCCACGGCGGCGGCGTGCAGCGTCCCGACGAGACCGGTGCCGCGCTACGCGGCAGCGACCCGGCCCGCGGTGGCGAGCTGTTCCGCCTCAACTGCGCGTCGTGCCACAACTTCACCGGTCGTGGTGGCGCGCTCTCGGCGGGCAAGTACGCGCCGAACCTCGACCCGGCCACCGAAGAGCAGATTTATGACGCAATGCTCACCGGGCCGCAGAACATGCCGAAATTCTCCGACCGGCAGCTCAACCCGGAGGAGAAGAAAGACATCATCGCTTATGTAAAGTCGGTGTCGGACGGCAACAACAACCCGGGTGGCAACGGGCTCGGCGGGTTCGGTCCCGCCTCCGAAGGCCTCATCGCGTTCGTCGTCGGAATTGCCGCACTGGTCGGCATTACGCTGTGGATTGGATCGAAGGCATGAGTGCCGAAGGGCCCCAGCCGCCCTCGGAGGCGGAACTGGCTGAGATGGACCGCGATCAGCTGCTCAAGCTGGGCGGTCAGCTGGACGGCGTCGAGATCGTCGACTACCCGGAACCGTGGCCGGTCAAGGACACCCGCGCCGAGCGTCGCGCGCAGCGGCTCGTCGCGTTCTGGTTCGCCCTGTCCGCGCTCGCGGGCCTGGCGTTCGTCGTGGTCATCGCATGGCCGCACTGGTGGGAGTACAAGGACCCGAGTGACGCGAGCGGGCACGCCACCTACAGCCTCTACACCCCCGCGCTGGGCGTCACGCTCGGCGTCGCGGTGCTGGCGCTGGGCATCGGCGTGATCCTGTACACGAAGAAGTTCGTGCCGCAGGAGAACGCGATCCAGCAGCGCAGCGACGGCCCGTCGGCCGAGGTCGACCGCGCCACGATCCTCGCGCACCTGGCCGACGCCGGGAGCCGCAGCACCATCGCCCGCCGCTCGCTGATCAAGCGCACCGTCGGCGCGAGCGCCGGAGCGCTCGGCCTCGCGGTCGCCGCCCTGCCCATCGCGTCCTTCATCAAGGACCCGTGGAAGGACACCGACAACGAGAACTCGCTGTGGCACACCGGCTGGCAGCCGCAGCACCCGGGCGAGGTCGTGTACCTGCGCCGCAACACCGGCAGCCTGGACGAGGACGTCGAGAAGGGCGTCACGCTCCTGCGCGTCGAGGACCTCGACGCCGGTGCCATGGAGACGGTGTTCCCGTACCGCAAGACCGAGGCGGGCAACCGCGAGGCGCTGGCCGCCGCGCTGACCCGCGTCGACAACCCGGTGATGCTCATCCGGCTGCGCCCCACCGACGCCGCGCGCGTGGTGAAGCGGAAGGGCCAGGAGGACTTCAACTTCGGCGACTACTACGCGTACACGAAGATCTGCAGCCACGTGGGCTGCCCGACCTCCCTGTACGAGCAGCGCACGAACCGCATCCTCTGCCCGTGCCACCAGTCGCAGTTCGACGCCCTGCACTACGCCAAGCCCATCTTCGGCCCGGCGACGCGGCCGCTGGCTCAGCTGCCCATCACGGTTGACTCGGAGGGATACTTGGTCGCTCGGGGCGACTTCATCGAGGCCATCGGTCCGGCCTTTTGGGAGCGTAAGTCATGAGTTCACTCACCACGCCCACCAAGGGCACGAGCGCGCTCGAGCAGCACCTCGGCGAAGCCGCGGACAACGCGGACCAGCGCTACAAGCTGGCCAAGGGCCTGCGTCACCAGATGAACAAGGTCTTCCCCACGCACTGGTCGTTCCTGCTGGGCGAGATCGCGCTGTACAGCTTCATCGTCATCCTGCTCTCGGGTGTGTACCTGACGCTGTTCTTCGACCCCTCCATGCAGGAAGTGACCTACCACGGGAGCTTCCAGAACCTGCAGGGCGTCGAGATGTCGCAGGCGTTCCGGACCACGCTGGACATCTCGTTCGACGTGCGCGGCGGCCTGTTCGTGCGGCAGCTGCACCACTGGGCCGCGCTGATCTTCGTCGCCTCGATGATGATCCACATGTTCCGGATCTTCTTCACCGGCGCGTTCCGCAAGCCGCGTGAGGCCAACTGGGTCATCGGTGGCCTGCTGCTGATCCTGGGCATGTTCGAGGGCTTCTTCGGCTACTCGCTCCCGGACGACCTGCTCTCCGGTACCGGTATCCGCGCGACCCTGTCAGGCATCGTCCTCTCGGTGCCGGTCATCGGCACCTGGATCCACTGGGCGCTGTTCGGCGGCGAGTTCCCGGGCGACCAGATCATCCCGCGCCTGTACACGCTGCACATCCTGCTGATCCCGGGCATCATGCTCGCGCTGGTCGGCGTGCACCTGGCGCTGGTCTGGTACCAGAAGCACACGCAGTTCCCGGGCGTGCGGCGCAAGGAGACCAACGTCGTCGGCGTGCGGATCATGCCGTACTTCGCCCTCAAGGGCGGCGCGTTCTTCACGCTGGTCGTGGGTGTCATCGCGCTGATGTCGGGCCTGTTCCAGATCAACCCGGTGTGGAACTTCGGGCCGTACAACCCGTCGATGGTGTCGGCCGGTTCGCAGCCCGACTTCTACATGGCCTGGGCCGACGGCATGCTGCGCATCTGGCCCGCGTGGGAGGTCTACCTCGGGAACTACACGATCCCGGCGGTGTTCTTCCCGGGCGCGGTGGGCATGCCGGTGCTGATCGGCCTGCTGCTCGCGTACCCGTTCCTGGAGCGCAAGCTGTCGAAGGACAACGCGGCGCACAACCTGCTCCAGCGGCCGCGCGACGCACCGGTCCGCACCGCGCTGGGCATGATGGCGCTCGGGTTCTTCCTGGTCATCGAGCTGTCGGGCTTCAACGACATCATCGCCGACCAGTTCGACATCTCCCTGAACGCCACCACGTGGGCCGGCCGCATCGGCGTGCTGATCGTGCCGCCGATCGCGTACTACATCACCTACCGGATCTGCCTGGGTCTGCAGCGGGCCGACCGCGAGGTGCTGGAGCACGGCGTGGAGACGGGCATCATCAAGCGCCTGCCGCACGGTGAGTTCATCGAGGTCCACCAGCCGCTCGGCGGCGTGGACGGCCACGGCCACGCGATCCCGCTCGAGTACCAGGGCGCCGCGGTGCCGAAGAAGATGAACAAGCTCGGCACCGCCGGGCACGCCGTCCCCGGTTCGATCTGGACCCCGGACCCGCCGGAGGAGTCGGCCGCTCTCGAGCGGGCGTCCCACGGCAACGGGCACGCCGAGCTGGAGAGCTCGGAGTCGGAGTCGCACGAGGTCGGTACCAAGCACTAGCTCTCGAAGACGAGGAAGGCCCCTTCACCCAGGCGGGTGGAGGGGCCTTCCTCGTTGTCCGAAGTTGTGCGGTCCGGCGTTGGGTCGCGGTGCGAGGCTCAGGCGCCTTCGACGCCGATCTCGAACGCGGAGTCCGTGTCGGCGCGCGAGTACGAGCGGAACGCGATGTGCGTGACGGTGTCCAGCACGCCGCTCACCTTGCCGATGCGGCCGGGGATGAGGTCGGCCAGGTCCTCGTGGGCCTTCACGCGCACGGTGGCGATCAGGTCGACGTCACCGGCGCACGAGTAGACCTCGTTGACCCCTTCGAGGTCCGCGATCGCCTGCGCGGCCTGCGGGATCTCCTCGGCCTCTACGTTGATCAGCACGATCGCCGTGATCACAGCGTTCCTCCACTCCCTGGCGGTACCCGACGAGCGCTGATCGTAGCCTTCATCACCCCGCCACCCGCTCCAGCGTCCGCGCACCCGCTGCGAGGTCGAGCCAGCCGCGCCAGCCGGCCACGGCGGTGGGTTCGGCCCACGGGCGCGTGGTGCGCACCAGCCGCACGCCGGGGCGGGCCAGCCAGCGCAGCAGCACCGCCACCTCTTCCCCCGACGCACCGCGCAACGGTCCTTCGCCCGGCAGCACGGTTTCCGCGGCGGCGACGAGGTGTTCCACCACCGGCATCGGCGGCACGCCGCGGCGGGCGACGCCGGCGGACGCGAGGCGCCCGTGGCGGATCACGGAGAGCTCCCAGCCGCCGTTGCCGTCCGGGTTGGCGGCGATGAGCTCGGCGATGTCCGCGAGCGCGGCCTGCCGGTGGGACCGGCCGACGGCGCGCACGAGGTCGGCCAGCTCGTCGCGGTGGCGGGCGGCCTGCTCGTAGTGGCGGCCCTCCGACAGCCGGTCGAGCTGGGCGGCGGCGAGCTTCAGGGGACGGCCGTCGTGGCCGGAGATGAGGTCGCGCGCGGCCGTGACGCCGGGGGAGTAGTCCGCCACGCTCTGGCGGCCGGCGCAGGGCGCGCCGCAGCGGCCGAGCTCGGCGAGCACGCACGGCGTGGCCGAGCCGCCACGGGCCGAGATCCGCAGGGTGCAGGTGCGCAGCCCGGCGGCGCCCGCGAGCGTGTCGGCCGCCGTGCGGGCGTCGGCCTGGCTGCGGAACGGGCCGAGCGTGCCTTCGCGCGGCAGCCGGACCACGGACAGGCGCGGGAAGGCCTCGTCGGTGAGCCCGACCCACCACGCGTGGTGCGGGTTCTTCGAGCGCCGGTTGTACATCGGCCGGTGGGCCGCGATGAGCCGCAGCTCGCGGATCTCGGCCTCCAGCGAGTGGGCGCATTCGATGGCCTCCACCCGCTCGGCCAGCGCCACCATCTCGCGGATGCGCCCGCGGCTCTCCGAGCCCGTGAAGTACTGCCGCACCCGCCGGCGCAGATCCCGCGCGGTGCCGACGTAGAGGACCTCCTCGCGCGGGCCGCGGAACAGGTACACCCCGGGCCGCGACGGGAGGTCGGCCGCCAGGTGGCGTTTGCGCCGCTGCGCGGTGGTCACCTCGGGCAGGTAGTCCACGAGCTCTTCGACGGTGTGCACGCCGACGTTGCCGACCCGCTCCAGCAGCGCGTGGAGCACGTCGACGGTCGCGCGGGCGTCGTCGAGCGCGCGGTGCGTGGGCCGGGTGCGGGAGCCGAGCAGCATGGCCAGGTTCGACAGGCGGTAGCTGCGGGCCTCCTCGCGCGGGATCACGCGCCGGGCGAGCTTCACCGTGCAGATCACCGTGGCGCGCGGCCAGACGTAGCCGTGGCCCTCGCAGGCGGCCCGCATGAAGCCCGTGTCGAACCCCGAGTTGTGGGCCACGAGCACGGCGCCGGAGATGAACTCGAGGAACGCGGGCAGCACGCGCTCGATGCGCGGCGCGTCGTAGACCATCGCCTGCGTGATGCCCGTGAGCTCCACCACCTGCGGCGGGATCGGTGAACCCGGGTTCACCAGCGTGGCGAACTCGGCCACCACCTCACCGCCGCGCACCTTCACGGCCCCGATCTCGGTGATCGCGTCCGGCCCCGGCTTCGTGCCCGTGGTCTCGAGGTCGAAGACGACGAACGTGGTGTCCCGCAACGGGGTGCCGAGCTCGTCGAAGGCCAGCTGCGCCTGGCCGGGCCGCGGTCCGGTGTCCATGATCGGGCACCTTAGGACGGGGCACCGACAATCCCGGACGGCACGATCCGTGTGACGGGTGTGGCGCGGGAGCCTGGTGAGCTGGTTCCCACGTCCGGTAACCAGCGGGGCGCGATCCGGCCCCGGGGCCTACCCTGGACCAATGCACCCCCAGCCCGTGGATCCGGTGGAACCCGAGGAGGCCGTCGGCCCCTCGGGCGTCCCGGCGCGGGCCGACGCCGCCGAGGCACCGGCCGGGACCGCCGCGGCCGAGACCACCGACGCCGACACGGCGGCACCCGAGCCCGCTTCGTGGACCGGTCTGCCCGACGCCGTGCGCGAGCGGATCGCCGAGCTGGCGGCCACCGCCGTCGCGAAGCTGCCGCCCACGGACGTGCCGCGGCAGCTGCGTCCCGTCGCGAAGTTCGCCCCGGCGAAGCGCGCGAAGCTGGGTGGCGCGGCGTTGCTGGCCGCGCTGGGCGACTCCGCGCAGTTCCGCACCGCCGTGATCGAGTGGCTGCGCGAGCACCGCACCGACGCGCTGGACCCCAACGCCGCCGATTCCGTCGTCGGCGCGGCCGCCGCCGTGCTGCTGGGGGAGTCGGGCGCGGCCGGGCGCGTGCGGCTCGTCGCGAAGAACGCGGAAGAGACGGCGCTGCGGGCCGAACGCGACGCCGCGCTCGCGCGCAACCAGAAGCTCGAGGCGGAGCTGGCCGAGCTGCGGGGCGAATTGGAGCAGGCGCGCGGCGCCGTGGAGACCGCCCGCGGTGAACGCGAGGCCGAAGTGGAGAAGCTGCTGCGCCGGCTGCGCGAGCAGGGTGTGCAGCTGCGACAGGCCCGTGACGCCGCCGAGGAGGCCCGCACCGAGCTGGCGCGCGGCGGCACCGCGAAGGCCGAGGAGATCGACGCGCTGACCACCCAGCTGGACCGCGAGCGGCGCCGCGTGGCGGCCGAGCGCACGCGGGCGGAGCGGGCGGTCGCCGACGCCGAGATCGCCCGTCAGTCGGCGCGTGAGGCCCGGGAAGCCGACGAGGTGCGCCTGGCGCTGCTCGTCGACACGATCGACGGCGCCGTGACCGGCCTGCGCCGCGAGCTGATGCTGAGCGACCGTGGGGCGCGGCCCGCCGACATGGTGCGCGGCGCCACGTCGGGGCTCGGTCCGGGCGGACGCGTGCAGGACGTCGGGGCGCTCGACCGCTACCTCGCGCTGCCGAACGTGCACCTCATCGTCGACGGCTACAACGTCACCAAGACCGGCTACCCCGAGCTGGCGCTGGCCGACCAGCGCGACCGGCTCATCCACCAGCTCTCCGCGCTCGCCGCGCGCACGAGCGCCGAGGTCACGGTGGTGTTCGACGGGGCAGGCGTGCTGTCCGTGCCGGCGGCGGTGCCGCGTGGCGTGCGCGTGCTGTTCTCCGACCGCGGCGTGCTCGCCGACGACGTGATCCGCTCGCTCGTGGCGGCCGAGCCGAAGGGCCGGCCGATGGTCGTGGCGACGTCCGACCGGGCGGTCGCCGACTCCGTCCGCGCGACCGGCGCGCACTCGGCGCCCTCGGCCGTGCTGGTCAGCCGCCTGAGCCGCGTCTGAGACCCGCCCGGGGGACGGCCGGGGCCGACGGGCCGGAAACTGTCGGTGGTGGCTCCTACCGTGCGTTCCAGGAAGCACGACAGCCAACTTGCGGTGAGGAGCCTCCCGTGACCGAGAACACGAACCACCACCCGCCCGACCGAACCGAAGCCGGCGAACCGGCCGACCGCGACCTCGACCGCGTGGAGACCACTGAGCCCGGCGAATTCGACCTCAGTGGAATCGACGTGAGCGACGTCGATCCGGCGGACCTCGACACGCTGGTCGTCGACTGCGACCGCTGCGCCGTGCGGGGTCACGCGTGCCACGACTGCGTGGTGAGCGTGCTGCTCGGCCCGCCGGTCGCCCTGGCGTGGGACGCGGACGAACGGCGAGCCGTGAACGCGCTCGCCGAGGCGGGGATGGTGCCCCGGCTGCGCTTGGTTTCGGAGCCCGAACGTAAGCCAGCGTGACACTTGTGGGTGATAACGACGCGACGAGTGGTCGATCGGATCGGATGAACGGTCGGTAGCGAATTCACGCAATTCTGACACCACAGAGTATGACTGTCGTCACACAAACCCTCCCTCGCTGGTCCGATGGTGTTTCGGCGAACTACGGAGAGTTTTTATGTGGGGCCCGGTGGACGCGGTGACGGTCTTTTCGTAACCTGTCCGAGATCTCGCGGCCAGCAGCCGTCGGCAAGACGGCGACGCGGGATCGCCGCCGGAAAAGGCTTTGTCGGGGAGCCAGGACCGGAACCACACCGTGCGCGTGAGGCTGTTGCAGTGAAACGCGGCCGGAACGCGCGGGGTGGACGCACGGAAGAGGGCCCCCGACCTCTTTGGCGTCACGAGGTTCCGACGGCGGCCCGACAGCAAAGGAGACACGCGCGACCGTGCAGTCGCATCCAGTCAAGCGCGTGGTGTCAGGTGCCCTCGCGGCAGCTTCGGTGATCGCCATGGTCACTGTCGCCCAGCCCTCGGCCACGGCCATCGCAGCTCCCATCCCCGCCCTCCAGACCCCGCCCGACTCCGGTTCGGACGCCCTCGCGAAGTACCGCGACCTCGCCTCGCAGGCCGAGAAGGCCAACGAGGACCTCCTCAAGGCCCAGGACGACCAAGCGGCCCGCCAGAAGGACCTCGACAAGGCCAACGGCGACGTCGAAAACGCGAAGAAGTCCGTGCAGCAGGCCGAGAACAACGAGAAGCTCTACCGTGTCGACGTCGACAAATTCGCCGGCGCCTCGTTCCTCAGCGGCGTTCAGATGAACAAGCTCTCGGCGCTCCTCGCGGGCACGTCGACGCAGGAGTTCCTCGAGCGTTCTTCCGCGCTGGACCAGATCGCGTCCCAGAAGGACGCCGCGCTCAACGCGCTGGCCGGTGCCGTGAAGCAGGCCCAGGACGCCACGAAGTTGGCAGCCGACGCCGCCAAGCGCGCGACGGACGCCCGTGACGCGGCCGCCAAGCTGGCGAACGACATCAAGGCCAAGCAGAAGACGCTCAACGACCAGATCGATCAGCTCAAGAAGACCGAGCCCTCGCTGTCGACGCTGGACCAGGCCCTGCGCGGCGACAAGGGCAGCGCCCCGCCGGTGAACATCAAGGCGCCCGGGCCCGCGGCCCAGGCGGCCGTGGACGCGGCGCTGAGCCGTCTCGGCGACGCCTACGTGTGGGGCGCCACCGGGCCGAGCACGTTCGACTGCTCGGGCCTGATGCAGTGGGCCTACCGGCAGGCGGGCATCTCGCTGCCGCGTTCGAGCCGGGAGCAGTCGACCTTCGGCACCCCGATCCCGCGCAGCCAGCTGCAGCCGGGCGACCTGGTGTTCTACTACACCCCGGTCTCCCACGTGGGCATGTACATCGGCGAAGGCAAGATGGTGCACGCTCCGACCACCGGCGACGTCGTGAAGATCTCGCCGCTGCAGAGCCAGTACGTGGGCGCTCGCCGCCCCAGCAGCTGAGCAGCAACCCTTCCCTGACCACGGGGCGGTACCGCACACGCGGTGCCGCCCCGTCGTCGTCGGTGGGCCCGTCGTCGGTGGGCTCTCGGCGCCGGCGGCGTGCCCGATAGCCTGCCCGTGTGCTGAGGACGCTGCTCGTGACCAACGACTTCCCGCCGCGGCCCGGGGGGATCCAGAACTACCTCAACTCGCTGGCCACGCGGCTCCCGGCCGAGGACCTGGTGGTCTACGCCCCGTCGTGGGAGGGCAAAACCGGCTCGCACGTCGATTTCGACGCCGAGGCGCCCTTCGAGGTCGTGCGGCACCCGACGTCGCTGATGCTGCCGACGCCCGACGTGCTGCGGCGCGCGAAGCAGATCATGCGGGCCCGCGACTGCGAAGCCGTGTGGTTCGGCGCGGCGGCGCCGCTGGCGCTGCTCGGGCACCCGCTGCGCCAGGCCGGCGCGAGGCGGGTCGTCGCGTCCACGCACGGGCACGAGGTGGGCTGGTCGATGCTGCCGGGTTCGCGCCAGGCGCTGCGGCGCATCGGTGACACGGTCGACGTGCTCACCTACGTCAGCAAGTACACGCGCCGCCGCTTCGGCGCGGCGTTCGGGCCGATGGCGGGGCTCGAGATGCTGCCGTCGGGCGTCGACACCACGCTCTTCGCGCCCGACGCGGGGGCGCGCGAGGAGATCCGCGCCCGCCACGGCCTGGGCGACCGGCCGACGGTCGTCTGCGTGTCGCGGCTCGTGCCGCGCAAGGGCCAGGACATGCTCATCCGCACCCTGCCGGAGCTGCGCAAGCGCGTGCCGGACGTGGCGCTGCTGCTCGTCGGCGGTGGCCCGTACCGCAAGCGGCTCACCGAGCTCGTCGCCGAGCTCGACGTGGCCGACAACGTGGTGATCACCGGCTCCGTGCCGTGGGCCGAGCTGCCGGCGCACTACAACGCGGGCGACGTCTTCGCGATGCCCGCGCGCACCCGCGGCAAGGGGCTCGACGTGGAGGCGCTGGGGATCGTCTACCTGGAGGCGTCGGCGACCGGGCTGCCCGTGGTGGCCGGCACATCGGGCGGTGCGCCCGAGGCCGTGCTCGACGAGGTGACCGGCCACGTCGTGGACGGCCGGGACGTCGGCCAGCTGCGCGACACCCTCGAGGCCCTGCTGGCCGACCCCGTGCGGGCCCGCCGGATGGGCGAGGCGGGGCGCGCGTGGGTCACGGAGAACTGGCGCTGGGACACGATGGCGCAGCGCCTGTCCGGCCTGCTGGACGGCGATCCGGTCGCCGCGGTGCGCTAGGGCTCGTACACGGCCGGGTGGCGCGGGTCGTCGACGCGGACCGTGACGTCGGCGAGCGCACCCGGGTCGACCTCCGACTCGTAGCGCTCGTACGCGGGCAGCGCCCACGCGTCGTCGCCCGGCAGGCGGCGGCGCAGCGCGGCGGGGGAGAGCCACAGGTGCACCACGACGTCGAACGCGAGGCCGGCTCCGAGCAGGAACTCACCGTTGACGAGAACCACGCCGCCTTCGGGCACGGGCACGCGCGCCAGCCGCGTCGCGCGGTCGCGTTCGGTGTCCCACAGCGCCGGCAGCACCTCGCCGCTGCCTTCGTCGCCGAGCGGGTCGAGGACCTCCCGGCGCAGGGCGCCGAGGTCGAGCCAGTCGGTGTAGCGCGCGTCGGGGTTGCGCTTGCCGTGCTCGAACCGCAGCGACGCGGGCCGCAGGAACCCGCTCGCGGCCACGCGCACCGCCGCGCGGCCCAGCAGCCGCAACGGGTCCACGAGCGCGTCGGCGAGACCCGCGGTGTCGGTGGCCCCGTCGGCGCCGTCCACGGCGACCGCCAGCCGGCGGTGCGGCAGGGCCGCGACGCGCTCGGTCAGCTCGGCGGCCAGGACATCGGGGGAGATCGGTCGGTAGCGCACGGAAAACCATCCTGCCCTCGGGCCACACGCAGCACACCGGTGCGTGGGCATACTGGGGAGCACGTGACCAGTCAGACGGAAACCTTGGGGGCGAAGTGGCCGTCGAAGAAATTCCCGTGATCGACGACGAGTTCATGCAGCACACGCACGAGACGCTGGGGCGCTTGCACCAGCAGGGCGCCGTGTGCCCGATCCGGATGCCGCGCGGCACGCCGTCGTACCTCGTCACCGGCTACGACGAGGCGCGGGCGCTGCTCGCGGATCCGCGGCTGAGCAAGGACAACCGCGGCGCCTACGACCTGATGGCCGCCAAGGTCGGGGCCGAGAACATCAACCGGAACTTCGGCCAGCTGCTCGGCGCGCACATGCTCAACACCGACCCGCCGGACCACACGCGGCTGCGCAAGCTCGTGAACAAGGCGTTCACCCCGCGGGCGATCGCCGGGCTGCGTCCGCGCATCGAGCAGATCACCACCCAGCTGCTCGACGCGATGGCCGAGCACGAGCAGGTCGACCTGATGGCCGCGTTCGCCGGCCCGGTGCCGATCACCGTGATCTGTGAGCTGCTCGGCGTGCGCGAGGCGGACCGCGGCGAATTCACCGGCTGGTCCAACATCCTGCTGGGCGCGGGCGACGTCGAGGAGATGCAGGCGGCCGCGATCGCCATGCACACCTACCTCGTGGCGCTCGTCGCGCAGAAGCGCGCCGAGCCGGGCGAGGACCTGCTGTCCGGGCTCGTGCACGCGACCGACGAGGGCGACTCGCTGAGCGAGGAAGAGCTCGTCTCGATGGCCTTCCTGCTGCTCGTCGCGGGCCACGAGACGACCGTGAACCTCATCGGCAACGCGGTGCTGGCGCTGCTGCGCGCGCCCGAGCAGCGCGCGAAGCTGGCGGCGGACCCGTCGCTGATGCCCGGCGCCGTCGAGGAGTTCCTGCGCTTCGACGGGCCCATCAACATCGCCACCCTCCGCTACACCGTCGAGGACGTGGAGGTCGGTGACCACAAGATCCCGGCGGGCGAGTTCGTGCAGGTCTCGCTGCTCGCCGCCAACCGCGACGAGGGGCGCTTCCCCGACCCGGCCGACCTCGACGTCACGCGCGCGGCCGGCGGCCACGTCGCCTTCGGCCACGGCATTCACTACTGCGTCGGCGCCCCGCTGGCGCGCATGGAGGCGGAGATCGCGCTCACGGCGCTGCTGGCCCGGTTCCCGCAGCTGCGGCTGGCCGGGTCGGAGGAGGATCTGGTCTACCGCACGAGCCCGCTGGTGCACGGCGTCAAGTCGCTGCCGGTGCTGCTGGGCTGAGGTCTTGTGCGCGGAGCGGGCGGGGCGGCACGTAGGGTCGGCGCGTGGACACCAGCGCCGACCACCTGCTCGCCCTCGACGCCGCACACGTGTGGCACCCGTACGCGCCGATGCCGGGACGGGTAGCGCCGCTGCTCGTCGCCGAGGCGAGCGGGGTGCGGCTGAAGCTCTCGGACGGCCGTGAGCTCGTCGACGGCATGTCGTCGTGGTGGGCGGCGGTGCACGGCTACCGGCACCCGGTGCTCGACGCGGCGCTGGCCGAGCAGGCCGGGCGGATGAGCCACGTGATGTTCGGCGGCCTCACGCACGAGCCGGCCATCACGCTCGCCAAGTCCCTCGTGGACCTCACGCCCGAGGGCCTCGAGCACGTGTTCCTGTGCGACTCCGGCTCGGTCTCGGTCGAGGTCGCCGTGAAGATGTGCCTGCAGTACCAGCGTTCGCGCGGGTTGCCGGAGAAGCGGCGGCTGCTCACGTGGCGCGGCGGCTACCACGGCGACACGTTCACGCCCATGAGCGTCTGCGACCCCGACGGCGGCATGCACTCGCTGTGGCGCGGAGTCCTGCCGGAGCAGGTGTTCGTGCCCGAACCGCCGGCCGGCTTCGACGCGCCCGTCGACCAGTCCTATGTGGACACTCTGGCCGCCGCTCTGGAGGAGCACGCGCACGAGCTGGCCGCGGTGATCGTGGAACCCGTGGTGCAGGGCGCCGGCGGGATGCGGTTCCACCACCCCGGCTACCTGCGCGCGCTGCGCGAGCTCACACGCGAGCACGACGTGCTGCTGGTGTTCGACGAGATCGCCACCGGCTTCGGGCGCACCGGCCGGATGTTCGCGGCCGAGCACGCCGGCGTGACGCCCGACGTGCTGTGCCTGGGCAAGGCGCTCACCGGCGGCTACCTCACGATGGCCGCGGCCTTGTGCACGCCCGAGATCGCCGACGGCATCGCGCGCGGCGACCTGCCGGTGCTGGCCCACGGGCCCACGTTCATGGGCAACCCGCTCGCCTCCGCCGTCGCCAACGCGTCGCTCGGGCTGCTGGCCGAGGGCCGGTGGCGTGCGGACGTCGCCCGGATCGAGGCGGGGCTGCGGCGCGGACTGGAGCCCGCGCGGGACCTGCCGCACGTGCGCGATGTGCGGGTGCTCGGCGCGATCGGCGTGCTGCAGCTCGACCACGAGGTCGACCTCGGCGTGGCCACGGACATCGTGACGGCGGAGGGCGCGTGGCTGCGGCCGTTCCGCGACCTCGTGTACGCGATGCCGCCGTACGTCACGAACGACGCGGACCTGGCCGTGATCACCGGTGCGATGCTCGCGGCGGCGGAAAAAGCCTGAATTCACCCGGCCGGGTGTGACCGTGGCCATAAGACACGGGCTGTATACGTGAGTCACGCAAAGTTGCCGGAAGACTGGGGTTTCCACGCGATCAGGTCTGGGCCACTTCATGAGCGTCTGACTGATTGGTGAGCTTTGCCGGAAAAGTCCTAGTTCTCCGGTTCACAAACGAACCCGAAGATCGTTCGCGTAGCGGACTTTTCGATCTTTTTCCGCTTTCCTGTCGCCATGATCGAGATCGTTCGCGGTGAACACGACACCGGACCCCCGTCCCGCCGCACCAAGGCCGACCAGACCCTTCGGAACATCCTGCGCCACGACGTGCCGGCCTCGCTGGTCGTCTTCCTCGTGGCCGTGCCGCTCTCCCTCGGCGTCGCCCTCGCGGTCGGCGCGCCGCTGCTCGCAGGCCTCGTCTCCGCCGTCGTCGGCGGCCTGGTCGCGAGCCTGCTCGGCGGGTCGGCCCTGCAGGTCAGCGGGCCGTCCGCGGCCCTGACCGTGGTGCTCGCCGACACCATCGCCACCTACGGCTGGGCCGTCACCTGCGCAGTGACCGTCGGCGCCGGCCTGCTGCAGATCCTCTTCGGGCTCCTGCGCTTCGCCCGCGCCGCGCTGGCCATCTCGCCCGCGATCGTCCACGGCCTGCTGGCCGGCATCGGTGTGACGATCGTGCTCGGCCAGCTCCACGTGGTCCTCGGCGGCCGCGCCCAGGGCTCCGCGTTCGCGAACCTCGCGGCGCTGCCCGGGCAGATCGTCGGCCACCACGACCAGGCCGTGCTGATCGGCGTGCTCACCGTCGTGATCCTGCTGGTGTGGCCGAAGCTGCCGGCGCCGGTGCGGAAGGTGCCGGGGCCGCTGGCCGCCGTCACCGTCGCGACGGGAGTGTCCGTGGTCGCCGGGATGTCGTTGCCGCGCGTGGACCTGCCGGCCGCGTTGCCGTCGTTCGGGTTTGTGCCGCAGCTGCCGTCCGGTGGCTGGAGTGGCGTGGCCTTCGCCGCCGTCACGGTCGCGCTCATCGCGAGCCTGGAGAGCCTGCTTTCGGCCGTGTCCATCGACAAGCTGCGCGGCGGCCGGCGCACCGATCTCAACCGCGAGCTCATCGGCCAGGGCGCCGGCAACGTCGCGTCCGGCGCGCTCGGCGGGCTGCCTGTGACCGGCGTGATCGTGCGGACCATGACCAATTACGAGGCCGGCGCGAAGACCCGCGCGTCGGCGCTGCTGCACTCCTGCTGGATCCTCGGGTTCTGCCTGCTGCTCACCGGTGTGCTGCGCTTCATCCCGCTCGCCGCGCTGGCCGGGCTGCTCGTGTACGTGGGCGCGAAGCTCGTGAACCTCAAGGCGCTCAAGGAAGTGCTGCGCCACGGCGACATCGCGGTGTACGCGGTGACGCTCGTCGGCGCGGTGTTCGTGAACCTGCTGACCGGCGTCGCGGCCGGGGTGCTGCTGGCGCTCGCGTTCATGCTGCGGCGCATGGTGCACTCCGGCGTGCACGTCGAGGCGGGCGAACGCGGTACGCGCGTGGTGATCGAGGGCGCGCTCACGTTCCTTTCCGTGCCCCATCTGACGAAGGTGCTCGCTGACGTGCCCGAGCGCGCCGACGTGACGCTGGAGCTGCTCGTGGACTACCTCGACCACGCGGCGTTCGACTGCCTGCGCGGCTGGCAGCAGGCGTACGTGAAGGCCGGCGGCACGGTGACCGTCGACGAGATCGGCCACCCCTGGTACGGCCGCGGCAGCTCCGGTGAGCCCACGGTCCGGCGCAGCCTCGCGGCCCGGGTGCTGCCGCGGTGGCTCGCGCCGTGGTCGCAGTGGCAGGCCGAGCACGTTTCGATACCCGGACAGCGCCACAGCGGCTCACCGCTGTCCCGTGGTGCGTCGGAGTTCCAGCGCCGCACCGCCCCGCTGCTGCGGGACACCCTCAGCGGCCTCGCGCACGGCCAGCAGCCGCACACGCTGTTCATCACCTGCGGCGACGCGCGGATCGTGCCCAACCTGATCACCACGTCGGGTCCCGGCGACCTGTTCGCCGTGCGCAACATCGGCAACCTGGTGCCGGCCGCCGGCGACGGCAGCGACTCCTCGGTGGGCGCGGCCGTCGAATACGCCGTCGGCGTGCTGAAGGTGCCCGAGATCGTGGTGTGCGGCCACTCCTCGTGCGGTGCGATGAAGGCGCTGCTGGGGCAGGCCCCCGAGGGCCTCACGAGCCTCGGCGACTGGCTGCGCCACGGCGAGGCCACTCTCCGCCGCCGCGCTGCGGAGGCGCCGCTGTTGCTCGACGGCCACCGCCCGTCCGCCGAGTGCGACCAGCTGGCGCTGCACAACGTCGTGCAGCAGCTCGACCACCTCCGCACCCACCCGGTCGTGGCCGCCGCCCTGGCCGCCGGCGACCTGAGGCTGACGGGCATGTACTTCGACGTCGGCGCCGCCCAGGTGTCCCTGCTGGACGACACCCGCCGCGGCTTCGTCCCGGCGGGCTCGCCCGTGCACTGATCCACCGGGCCGGCGCGCATCCGCACGCGCGCCGGCCCGGTGGTCGAGCGCCCGCGCAACCCGAAAGTGGGGTGTCCGATAAAAATTCATGCCATCAGGTGAGACATAGCGGACATTTCACCCACATTCGGGTTACCTGGTGATCATGAGCCGACTTGCCGTGCTTCGCCACGACGTGCCCGCCTCGCTCGTGGTCTTCCTCGTCGCCGTGCCGTTGTCGCTGGGCATCGCGCTCGCGTCCGGGGCGCCGATCGTCGCCGGGCTGATCGCCGCTGTGGTCGGGGGTGTGGTCGCCGGAGCGCTGGGCGGCTCGCCGCTGCAGGTCAGCGGGCCCGCGGCCGGGCTGACGGTGATCATGGCCGAGACGATCGCCACCTTCGGGTGGGCCGTCACGTGCCTGATCACCGTGCTCGCCGGTGCGTTGCAGGTCCTGCTGGGCCTGAGCCGCATCGCGCGGGCGGCGCTGGCGATCTCGCCGGCCATCGTGCACGGGATGCTCGCCGGCATCGGCGTGACGATCGTGCTGGGCCAGCTCCACGTGGTGCTCGGCGGGAAGGCGCAGAGCTCCGCGCTGGAGAACATCGCCGAGCTGCCCGCGCAGGTCGTGGCCCACCACGACGCGGCGGCCGTGATCGGGCTGCTCACCATCGTGATCCTCGTGGTCTGGCCGCGCCTGCCCGCCGCCGTGCGCAAGGTGCCGGGGCCACTCGCGGCGATCGCGGTGGCCACGGTGATCTCGCTCGTCGCCGGCATGACGCTGCCGCGCGTGGAGCTGCCCGGCGACCTGCTGCAGATCCGCTTCGCGCCGCAGCTGCCCGGCGACGGCTGGACCGACGTCGTGCTCGCGGCGGTGACCATCGCGTTGATCGCGAGCGTCGAGAGCCTGCTCTCGGCCGTCGCCGTGGACAAGCTGCACACCGGCCCGCGCGCGAACCTCGACCGCGAGCTCGTGGGCCAGGGCGCGGCCAACCTGGTGTCCGGCGCGCTCGGCGGGCTGCCCGTGACGGGCGTGATCGTGCGCAGCTCCACCAACGTCGCCGCGGGCGCCAAGACCCGCGCGTCCGCCGTGCTGCACGGCGTGTGGGTGCTGGTCTTCGTGGTCGCGCTCGCCGGGCTGATCGAGAACATCCCGCTCGCCGCGCTCGCCGGCCTGCTCGTGCACGTCGGCGTGAAGCTCGTGAATCCCGGCCACCTCAGGCAGGTCCTGCGCCACGGCGACCTCGCGCTCTACCTCGTGACGCTCGCCGGCGTGGTGGTGTTCGACCTGCTGACCGGCGTGCTCGCGGGGATCGTGCTGGCCGTGGCCCTCATGCTGCGCCGCACGGTGTGGTCCGGCGTCCACGCCGAGCGCGACGGCGACGAGTGGCGCGTGGTCGTGGAAGGCGTGCTCACGTTCCTGTCCGTGCCGCGCCTGTCGAAGGTGCTCGGCGCCGTCCCGCCCGGCACGGTCGTGACGCTCGAGCTGGTCGCCGACTACCTCGACCACGCCGCCTTCGAAAGCCTGTCGAGCTGGCAGCAGGCCCACGAACGGGCCGGTGGCACCGTGGTCGTCGACGAAGTCGGCCACCCGTGGTTCGGCAAGGGCAAGGAGGGCACCCCGACGCTGCGGCGCACGGCGGCCGCGCGCGCCGTGCCGCGCTGGCTCGCCCCGTGGTCCGACTGGCAGGCCGCCGACGTCCGCCTGCCCGGCCAGCGGACCCACCGCGGCGCCACGGAGTTCCAGCGCCGGGCCGCGCCGCTGCTGAAGGAGACGCTCTCGGGCCTCGCCGACGGCCAGCGCCCGCACACGCTGTTCATCACCTGTGGCGACTCGCGCATCGTGCCCAACCTGATCACCACGTCCGGTCCGGGCGACCTGTTCACCGTCCGCAACATCGGCAACCTCGTGCCGCCCGCGCAGGCCGACCCGTCGATGAACGCCGCCGTCGAGTACGCGGTGGGGGTGCTGCACGTGCGCGAGATCGTGGTGTGCGGCCACTCCTCGTGCGGCGCGATGGGCGCGCTCGCCGACGGGCCGCCGGCGGGCACCGCACTGGCGGGCTGGCTGCGTCACGCCGAGCCCAGCCTGCGCCGCGGTGGCCCCGTCACGCTCGGGGGCGAGCTTCCCGCCCGCGAGCCCGACCGGCTTGCGTTGCACAACGTGCTGCAGCAGCTCGACCACCTGCGCGCGTACCCGCTGGTCGCCGAGGCCGAAGCTCGCGGCGAGCTGCTGCTCACCGGCCTGTACTTCGACGTCGGCGCGGCCCAGGTCTACCTGTCCGACCCGGTGGCGGGCGCGTTCGTGGCGGCGGGGACACCCGTCACCCCACATCGTGGGTGATCCCACCCGGACGTGGTGCGCACCGGGTGCGGGTGACTAAGTTGATGGCCCGTGACCATGCTGGTGATGACGGGGACCGGGACCGAGGTCGGCAAGACGATCACCACGGCGGCGATCGCGGCGCTGGCGCTCGCGCAGGGGCAGCGCGTGGCGGTGCTCAAGCCGGCCCAGACCGGGGTTGCGCCGGGCGAGGCGGGTGACCTCGACGAGGTCGTGCGCCTGGCCGGCAAGGGCGTGACCACGAGTGAGCTGCGGCGCTACCCCGACCCGCTCTCCCCGGAGGCGGCGGCGCGGCGCAGCGGCCTGCCGACGCTGGGGCCGGGCGAGATCGCGGCCGCCGCCACCGCACTCGACGCCGAGCACGACCTCACGCTCGTGGAAGGCGCCGGCGGGCTGCTGGTGCGCTTCGACGCCGACGGCAGCGGGCTGGCCGACGTCGCGTGGGCGCTGGGCGCGCCGATCGTGATCGTGGCCCAGCCGGGCCTCGGCACGCTCAACGCGACCGCGCTGACCGCGGAGGTCGCCACGCGGCGCGGGCTCAACGTCGCGGGTGTCGTGGTCGGCGCGTGGCCGGCCGAGCCGGATCTCGCGTCCGTGGAGAACCTGTGCGACCTGCCCAACGCGGCCGGGGCACCCCTGCTCGGGGTGCTGCCCGGGGGGCTGGCGGCGACGGATCACGATACGTTCGTGGAACGGGCGCGCGCCGGGCTCTCGCCGTGGTTCGGCGGGGAGTTCGATCCCGAGGCTTTCACGCGGGCCGCTTCCGTGAATAAGTGACGGGCGTCGCAACCCGTGCGGCTGGCTCTCAGGCACCATGACGAAGAGCGCGCCCGTGCAGTACCCCGACAGACAGGAGACGTCGTGACCGCAGTGGCGGGAAAGCCGGAGACCGCGGACGTGCTGGCCGTCGCGCGCGAGCAGGTGCTCGAGCGCGGGGTGGGGCTGTCCGAGGACCAGGTGCTGGCCGTGCTCCGGCTGCCCGACGAACGGCTCGGCGAGGCGCTGCAGCTCGCGCACGAGGTGCGCATGCGCTGGTGCGGCCCGGAGGTCGAGGTCGAGGGCATCGTCAGCCTCAAGACCGGCGGCTGCCCCGAGGACTGCCACTTCTGCTCGCAGTCGGGGCGGTTCCCGTCGCCGGTGCGCTCGGCGTGGCTCGACATCCCGGGCCTGGTCAAGGCCGCGCGCCAGACCGCTGAGACAGGCGCGACCGAGTTCTGCATCGTCGCCGCCGTGCGGGGTCCGGACAAGCGGCTGCTCTCGCAGGTCCGCGAGGGCGTGCAGGCGATCCGCGCCGACGGCAACGACATCCAGATCGCGTGCTCGCTCGGCATGCTCACCCAGGAGCAGGTGGACGAGCTCGTCGAGATGGGTGTGCACCGCTACAACCACAACCTCGAGACGGCGCGCTCGCACTTCCCCGACGTCGTGACCACGCACTCGTGGGAAGAGCGCTGGGACACCCTGCGCATGGTCGCCGAGGCCGGCATGGAGGTCTGCTGCGGCGGCATCATCGGCATGGGGGAGACGGTCGAGCAGCGCGCGGAGTTCGCCGTGCAGCTCGCCGAGCTGAGCCCGCACGAGGTGCCGATGAACTTCCTCATCCCGCAGCCGGGCACGCCGTACGAGAACTTCGAGATCGTCGAGGGCAAGGACGCGCTGCGCACGGTCGCGGCGTTCCGGCTCGCCATGCCGCGCACGATGCTGCGCTTCGCCGGCGGCCGCGAGCTGACCCTGGGCGACCTGGGCGCGGAGCAGGGCATGCTGGGCGGGATCAACGCGATCATCGTCGGCAACTACCTGACGAACCTCGGCCGGCCCGCGAGCGCGGATCTCAAGATGCTCGACGAGCTGAAGATGCCGGTCAAGGCCCTCAGTGACAGCCTCTGAACCAGCCGCTGACGCACCCGCCTTCTGCGTCCACTGTGGACAGGCGTCGCCCGGCGGCGCCGATCACGACGCCTGCCACAACCCGCGCACGGCGCTGGAACCGCCGCGGTTCTGCGTGTTCTGCGCCCGCCGGATGGTGGTGCAGGTGACGCCCGTCGGCTGGACGGCGCGCTGCAGCAGGCACGGCGAGACCGCCAGTGGTTGACCGCGGGTGCTGACCGGTTACGCTCGGTCCGCACAAACGCAGGGAGGGAGTCCGGGGTGGTCGATTCCGCGGGCAAGGCAGCACACCGGTCGTCCGCCGTGGCCGACGCCTGGTCGGTGCCGAACCTCTTCCCCCCGCACCGCGCGCGGCCGAAGGTCGTGGTGAAGGCCGACCTGCTGCCGGCCGTGAGCGTGCTGTCGACGGCGGGCCTGCTCGGCATCCCGCTCGGCTGGCTGTGGTCGCTGATGGCGCCGCCGCAACGCGAGCGCGTGGTCACCGCCGACGGGCAGCGCGTGCCGCTGGAGCTGGAGAGCTGGCACCGCTTCGACGACCTGGCCATCTACGGCTTCCTGGCGCTGGCCACGGGACTGCTGATCGGCGTGATCGTGTGGCTGATGCGCGAACGCCGGGGTCCGGTCGTCTTCGTGGCGGCCGCGGCCGGGGCCGCGCTGGCCGGCTGGCTCGGCACGCAGGTCGGGGTGGCGTTCGTGAACTCGAAGTACGCCATCGACACGGCGCCCGCGCTGGGCGCGGTGATCTCGGCGGCGCCGCAGCTGGAGTCCGGGTGGATCTGGCTGGCGGCCCCGTTGGTGACCTCGCTCGTCTACGGGCTGCTCGCGGCGTGGAACGGCCGCGAGGACCTGGGCCGTCGGCTCGGCTGAGTGGCTAGTTGAGGTTCGCCGGCTTGGAGAAGTCGGCGAACTCGGTCGGCGGCAGCGGCACGGCGCTGAGCGTGTCCAGGAACCACGCTTCGCGCGTGAGCAGCCGGCAGACGATGCGCAGGCGCCGCAACGGGTGCGTCTCCTCCAGCAGCAGCTGGCGGTCTTCCAGCGGCAGCAGGCAGTCGGCGGCGAGCTGGTAGGCGAGCTCGTTGACGTCGGCGTCGTCGTCCGGTGTGGTCCAGTCGTCGTCGTGCCAGGCGGCCTCGCAGTACCGGCGGTGGGCCGCGCGCGCGACCTCGCCGAGGCGCTGCGCGGGTTCGGCCGCGCTGGCGGGCACGGCGTCGTCGGGCAGCCAGTCGACCACGCCCATCAGGTAGGGCGCCGACGTGCAGTCGAGCTCGCGCAGGCGGAAGCGGCGGGCGGCCTTGGTGACCACGTCGTAGCGCCCGTCCGGCAGCCGCTTCGCTTCGCGCAGCACGGTGCTGCAGCCCACGTCGTACACATGGTCCAGACCACGTACCTCACGCACGAGCGGGGCGCGCAGCGCGATCACACCGAACTCGCGCCCCGGCACGGTGCCGCCCACGAGGTCCGCGGTCAGCTGCCGGTAGCGCGGTTCGAAGATGTGCAACGGCAGGTGCGTACCGGGCAGCAGTACGGTCTGCAGCGGGAACAACGGCAGTGTCGCCGTCCCGCTGGGGTTCTGCTCCTGCTCCGGCTCGGTCACGCGTCCACCGTACGGGTACCGGGGCACGCTCGCAGTCCGTCACCTTTTCGGCGGCGGCTTGAGGACTGCGAACGGGTCCGTGATCTGCATCCCTTTGCCCGCGAAGGAGAACAGCGCCGCCGGGCGCCCGCCGGCCCGGCCGGGTGACGCGGTGTCCCCGGTGGGCACGAGGAGTCCCCGGCGCGACAGCACGCGCTGCAGGTTGGTCGCCGACACCCGGTAGCCCAGCGCGGCGGAGTAGAGCCCGCGCAGCGCGGAGATCGTGAACTGCTCGGGCGCCAGGGCGAAGCCGAGGTTGGTGTAGCTGAGCTTCGAGCGCAGCCGGTCGCGGGCGCGCAGCACGATCGCCTCGTGGTCGAACGCGGTGCGCGGCAGCGCGGTGACGTCGTGCCACTGCGTGTCCTCGGGGACCTCCGGGTCGACGTCCGACGGCACGAGGCCCAGGAACGCCGTGGCGACCACGCGCGGTCCGGGCACGCGTTCGGGTGCGCTGAAGACCGAAAGCTGCTCCACGTGCTTGAGCTGGCGCACGTCGACCTTCTCCGCGAGCTGGCGGCGGATGGACGTTTCGACGTCCTCGTCGGGGCGCAGCCGCCCGCCGGGCAGCGACCAGCGGCCCAGGTGCGGGTCGAGCGCGCGCTGCCACAGGAGCACGCGCAGTGTGTCCGAGCGCACTTGCAGGACGGCGCACAGAACCTCGTGGGCCAGGGGGGTCTGGGTGTTAAGATGACTCCGCACGGTTTTCGATTATAAGGCGAAAACCCGTCGACGGTCCAGGAGGGCCAGACATGACCACCACGGTTGATGAGCAGGACCTGACCCCGTACGGCGGGGTGGAGGCGAACGCGGACTGGGCGGAGGAGGTGCGCGAGCTCGCCCGCAAGCGCGACGCCGTCCTGCTGGCGCACAACTACCAGGTCCCCGAGATCCAGGACATCGCCGACTTCACCGGTGACTCGCTGGCGCTGAGCCGCATCGCGGCGAGCAGCGACGCGTCCACGATCGTCTTCTGCGGCGTGCACTTCATGGCCGAGACCGCGAAGATCCTGGCGCCGCAGAAGACGGTGCTCATCCCCGACGCGCGGGCCGGCTGCTCGCTCGCCGACTCCATCTCCGGCGCCGAACTGCGGGCCTGGAAGGCCGAGCACCCGGGCGCGGTGGTGGTGTCGTACGTGAACACCACGGCCGAGGTGAAGGCCGAGACGGACATCTGCTGCACGTCGTCGAACGCGGTCGACGTGGTGGCTTCGATCCCCGCTGACCAGGAAGTTCTCTTCCTGCCGGACCAGTTCCTCGGCGCGCACGTGAAGCGCGTGACGGGCCGGCAGAACATGCACATCTGGGCCGGCGAGTGCCACGTCCACGCCGGGATCAACGGGGCCGAACTGGCCGCGCGGGCCGAGGAGAACCCCGACGCCGACCTGTTCATCCACCCCGAGTGCGGCTGCGCGACGTCGGCGCTCTACCTCGCGGGCGAGGGCGTGGTGGCGCCGGAGCGGGTGAAGATCCTGTCCACCGGCGACATGGTGCACGCGGCTCGGGACACCAAGGCGCGCTCGGTGCTGGTGGCGACCGAGATCGGCATGATCCACCAGCTGCGCAAGGCCGCGCCGGAGATCGACTTCCGTGCGGTGAACGACCGCGCGTCCTGCCGGTACATGAAGATGATCACGCCCGCCGCGCTGCTGCGGAGCCTGCGTGAAGGCGCGGACGAGGTCCACGTGGACCTCGAGACCGCCGCCCGGGCGCGGGCCTCGGTGCAGCGGATGATCGAAATCGGCCAACCCGGCGGCGGCGAATGACCACCTCGGTTAACGCTTCGCAGGCGAAAACCCCGCTGTGGGAGGCCCGCGCGGACCTCGTCGTCGTGGGCAGCGGGGTGGCCGGGCTGACGGCCGCGCTGCGGGCGCAGGAGCTCGGGCTCCACGTGCTCGTGGTGACCAAGGCCGCGGTGTCCGACGGCAACACGCGCTGGGCCCAGGGCGGCGTCGCGGTGGTGCTGGAAGGCGAGCACGACCGCGGCGACTCGGTCGCGAAGCACGCCGAAGACACCTTCACCGCGGGCGCCGGCCTGTGCGACGAAGATGCGGCGCGCTCGATCCTCGACGGCGGCCCGGCGGCGGTGGCGTGGCTGCGGGCCAGTGGCGCGGAGTTCGACGCCGGAACCGAGGGTCTGGCGCGCACCCGGGAGGGTGGGCACAGCGCGTTCCGCGTGATCCACGCGGGCGGCGACGCCACGGGCGCCGAGGTGGAGCGCACTCTGGTGGCGCAGGCGGGCGACCGGCGCGTGCCGGTGCTGCAGCACCACATCGCGGTCGACGCGTTGCTCACCCCGCTCGGCGAGGTGGCGGGCGTGACCGTGCTGGACCGCGACGGCGTGCCCGGCGTGGTGCGGGCTTCGGCCGTGCTGCTGGCCAGTGGCGGGTTCGGCCAGCTCTACCAGGCGACGTCCAACCCGGAGATCGCGACCGGCGACGGTCTGGCACTCGCCCTGCGGGCGGGGGCGACCGTGGCCGACGTCGAGTTCGTGCAGTTCCACCCGACGGTGCTCTACACGCCCGGGGCGCGTGGCCGGTGCCCGCTCGTCACGGAAGCCGTGCGCGGTGAAGGCGCCACACTTGTCGACGGCGCCGGCCAGCCGGTGATGGCCGGCGTGCACCCGCTGGGCGACCTGGCCCCGCGTGACGTCGTGGCGGCCGCGATCACCCGGCGGATGGGGCTGGCGCCGGGTGGCGTCGACGACCACGTTTTCCTCGACGCCACCGGCATTTCCGGCTTCGCGAAGCGGTTCCCGACCGTGCACGCGGCGTGCGCGGTGCTGGGTCTCGACCCGGCCGTGGACGCGATCCCGGTGACGCCCGCGGCGCACTTCGCGTGCGGCGGCGTGGTGACCACTGTGGACGGACGTTCCGGTGTCGCCGGCCTGTACGCCGCGGGTGAGGTGGCCCGGACCGGGCTGCACGGGGCCAATCGGCTGGCGTCCAACAGCCTGCTCGAAGGCCTCGTGGTGGGGCACCGCGTGGCGCAGGCCGTGGCCGCCGACCTCGCGGCCGGGCGGCTGCCGGACCCGTCGCGGGGGCGCCTGCCCTCGCGGACGTCGGCGCCGGCGGCCGAGCGTGACGCGCTGCAGCGCGTGATGAGCCGTTACGCCGCGATCGGCCGCGATGCCGACGGCCTGGCGGCGGCGGGTTCCGTGGTGGACCTGTCCACGCAGGACAGTCCGTTGTGGACGCACGCGGCCGTGGAGGACGCGGCGCTCACCGTGGTGGCGCAGGCGTTGCTCGCGGCGGCGGCGCGACGCACAGAATCGCGTGGCTGTCACGTGCGGTCCGATTTTCCTGAGCGCTCCGACGTCTGGCAGCGCAGCCAGCTCATCCGGCTCAGCCCCTCCGGCCAGCCCGTGCTGGCCGACCCGATCGCCCTGGAAGGTGTGGCATGACCGAGTTGTTCCCGTTTTCCGACGCCGTCTCGCGCGCCCTCGTGGACGCGGGGCTCGAGGTGGCCGACGTCCGCCGCGTCGTGACCACGGCGCTCGAAGAGGACCTGCGTTACGGGCCGGACGCCACCACGGCGTCGACCGTCCCGGCCGACGCGCGCGCGGTGGCCGAGCTGACGCCGCGTTCGCCCGGTGTCGTGGCCGGGCTGCCCGTGGTGCTGGCGGTGTTCGACACGGTGCTGGGTCCGGACTACGAGGTGGTGTCCAGCCGGCCCGACGGGTCGCGGGTGGCGGCGGGCGAGCCCGCGCTCGCGGTGCGGGGCACCGTGCGCGGCCTGCTGACGGCCGAGCGGACGGCGCTGAACCTCGTCTGCCGCCTCTCGGGCATCGCGACGGCGACCGCCCGCTGGGTGTCCGAAGTGGAGGGTTCGGGCACCGCGATCCGCGACACCCGCAAGACGACGCCGGGCCTGCGGCTGCTGGAGAAGTACGCGGTGCGCTGCGGTGGCGGCGTGAACCACCGCATGGGCCTCGGCGACGCCGTGCTGATCAAGGACAACCACGTCGTCGCCGCGGGTTCGGTCACGGCCGCGCTGGCGGCGGCGCGCGAGCACGCCCCGGAGCTGGCGTGCGAGGTGGAGGTCGACAACCTGGCGCAGCTGGAGGAGGCGCTCGCCGCGGGTGCCGACGAGGTGCTGCTGGACAACTTCACGCCGCAGGACTGCGCGAAGGCCGTGGAGCGGCGCAACGCCGTTTCGCCGAAAACGCGGCTGGAATCCTCTGGTGGCCTCACCCTCGACCGTGCTAAGGCCTACGCCGAGTCCGGTGTGGACTACTTCGCGGTGGGGGCGCTCACGCACTCCTCGCCCGCGCTGGACCTCGGGATGGACCTGCGCTGAACCTGTCGCCGCGGCGCCCGCTCGACTAGAATCCCGTTGTCGGACAGCGAGATTCTCCGGGAGGGTGCCGCGGTGAGGTGGCCAGCCGTCTTCGCCGTGGCCGGTCTGGTGGCCGCCTCTTCCCTGTCGTCCGTCGGTGTCGCCGGGTCCGCGAACGCGGTGGGGGCGTGCGCGAACCCGTCCGGCACCTACACCGGCGCCGTGTCGTGGGGCCAGCGGCTCGTCGACCCGCAGCGCCTGTGGCCGCTCACCCGCGGCGACGGCCAGGTCGTGGCCGTGATCGGCACGGGGATCGACGCCCAGAACGGCCAGTTCGCGCCCGGCCAGGTCCTCACCGGCCCCGGCACGGCCCCGTCCGACTGCGACGGCCGCGGCACCATCGCCGCGGGCATCGTCGCCGCGCAGCCTTCGGGGGAGACGACGTTCGTCGGCGTCGCACCGGGCGCGAAGCTCCTGCCGCTGCAGTACGTCGACGCTTCTTCCCACGACGGCGGCGACCCCGGCGCCTTGGCGGGCGCCATGGACACGGCCCTCGACCGGGGCGCGGGGGTCCTGCTCATCGCCGTGCCGGCGGCGTTCGACAGCCCGGCTCTGGACGCGGCGGTCGCGCGCGCCCATGCCCGCGGCGCCGTCGTGGTCTCCGCCGCGGCCGCCACCCAGCAGGGCGCGCACACCTATCCCACTGCGTCGACGGGCGTGCTGGCCGTCGGCTCCACGAACCAGGCGGGCGCCCCGGTCCAGACCGAAGCCGGCGACTACCTCGGCGTCGCCGCCCCGGGCGCCGACCTGGTCAGCACCTCGGCCGGCGCGGGCGGCGCCGTCGCGCACCGCTGGCCGGTGACGGACCCGGGCCTGGCCGCCGCCTACGTCGCCGGCGTCGCCGCCCTGGCGCGCGCCGCCCACCCGGACTTCACGGGCGATCAGGTCGTGACCCGCCTGACCCTCACTGCTTCGCGCCCCCCGTCGGGCGGTCACGACCCCCGCCGCGGCTGGGGCGTGGTGGACGCTTATGCCGCCGTTTCGTCGACGCTGCCCGCTTCCGTCGCCGGCCCGGGCACGTCGGTCGCTCCGGTTGCCCTGCCTGCCGTCGCCCCTGCTCCGGCCCCGCACACCTCGGCCGTGGACGTCCCCGCCGCCGCCATCGCCCTCGGCGGCGTCGCGCTGGCCGCCGCCGCGGGCATCGCCGTCGCCACCGTCCGCCGCGGCCGCCGTCGCTCGTGGCGCGCCTCCCGGTTCGGGGCGTGATCCCCGTGCGCCGCGTCCTGGTGATCGGCCTCGACCCCACCCGCCTCGACGGCTGGGACCCCGCCCCGGTCCAGGCCGCCATCGCGCGCGGCCAAGCCACCTTCGCCACCCACGGCCTGGCGTCCGACCTCTGCTTGATCGCTCCGGACGACAACCCGCTGGCCACCATCGAATCCGCCCTGACCCAAACCGACTACGGCTGCATCGTCATCGGCGGCGGCATCCGCGGCCACGAGCCGTTGCTGGAACTCTTCGAGCAGGTCGTGAACCTCGTCCACCGCCTCGCGCCCACCGCGGCCATCGCCTTCAACCGCACTCCGGAGGACACGGCCGAAGCCGCCCTGCGCTGGCTTCGCTGACACCTCACCCCGGCACCGCGACCGCCGGCCGGGTCGCCGCGAAGACGGCGCGGAACGGGCGGGCAGTCGGCGGTCGTGGCGCGGATTCGCCGTCGCACCAACGGGTTCGACACGTGCTGAACCGCGGTGGCTGCGGCGGCGAGTCAGGCGTGCTACCGAGCGTTCCGCGCCCGTTTCGCTGCCTCGCAGGTCGACGCGGTGGGCGGGTCGCGGCGTGTATTTGCTGTTGCACCAATGGGTTCGTCCGGGCACAGTACGTTCTGAACCGCGCCGCGGGTGGTTGCGGCGGGCCAGGCGCGCTACCCCGTGTCCCGCGCCGGTGTCGCTGCCTCGCAGGTCGTTGCGGTCGGCGGTCGTGGTGCGGATTTGCCGTTGCACCAATGGGTTCGGCCGCTTGCCTGCCCTCGACGCCGAGGGCGACGGCAGCTCATGACCTCAGGCCGGCACCACGCACCGCGTCGAGCCGATGATCGCGACGCCGCCGCCGGCGCGGGCGACGTGGACGGTGAAGTCGGCGCCGTCGCGGTGGAAGCGGGCGATGAGTTCGCGCGGAGTGCTGCGGTCGTGCGCGGACCAGCCCGCGGCTTCCAGCGAGGGCAGCACTGATTCCGCCAGCTGGTGTTCCGCGTCGCCGCGGTGGTCGAGGCGGACGCCGTACTGCCAGCACACCAGGGTGCCCGGGTGGGCGGGGTCGCAGTCGAGCTCGCCGTCGACCGTGGGGACGGCGCCGGGGCCGAAGGTGGCGGCGACGCCGTCGATGACGGCCGTGAGCTCGTCGGCCAGCAACGGGAGGGTCATCGCTGCACCCCCGGCACGGTCGTGAGCGCGCCGCCGGTGAGGACGCCGTAGATGTTGGTCCACGAGTCGGAGCCGGGCTTGAGCACGTCGCTGTGGGAAGACAGGCCCCAGAGCTCGTTGCCGGCCGCGTCGTGACCCGTCGCGAGGTCCGTGACGCCCGGGAACGTGTCGGGGTCGGCGCCGTGGCCGATGCCGGTCCACTCGGCGCCCCAGGCGTTGCCCTGGGCGACGACGATGGGGTCGAGCGGCGCCGTCATCGAGAAGCGCTGCACGCCCGCCTGGCTCGCGGGCAGGTCGGCCGGGCTCCAGACGCCGTGGCCCATGCCGGCCGACTCCACGTGCAGCACACGGTCGACGGCCAGCCCCTGCGAGTCGGCCAGTCCGACGGTCGCGCCGCCGTAGCTGTGGCCGATGGCGGTGATGGTCGCGGCGCCGCCGGTCTGGGTGTCGACCTGGCCGCGCAGCTCGTCGCCGAACGTCTTGAGGTCCGGAGCCATCGTCTGCGCGTAGCTCGCGTCCGGGCCTTCGACCAGGGGGTTCTGCGGGAAATCGCCGTCGGCCCACACGACCATCGCCGTACGGCCCGTCGGGTCGGCGGCTACCAGGCTGCGGCCGAGGTCGGCGTAACCCTGGAAGTTGTCCAGCCGCGTGTTCACACCCGGCACGAACAGCCCGACGTTGCGCGTCCCCGGCTGGATCGAGCCCACGAGCTCGGCGATCCGCCCGTCGGCCGCGGGGTCGAACCGCAGGATCTGCCGGTTGTTCGCCAGAATGTCCTGGTACAGCGCGATCCTGCGCTGCGAACGCGCGATGTCGTCGGCGCTGCCACCGGCAGACTGAAGCTGCGCAAGATGCGTCTGCTCCGAAGTCAGCGCGGCCGAAACCTTGGTGCGGTTCGCCGCGATGTCCTGAGCCCACGCCCCGCTCGCCGCCGCCCCGACGGGACCGCTCACCGCCGGCAGCGGGCCCTCGGGCAGCAACGACCGGTAGGAAGCCGCCACCTGCTCGTCGGCCCGCCGGTACCCCGCGGCCGACGCGGTGAGCCCGTTCTGCAGCACCTTCGCGCGCTGCACCTGTCCGTCGATCTTCTCGCCGAGCTCGGACAACGTCTTCTTCAACGTCGCGGCGCAGTCCGCCGAAGCGGAAACCTGGCCGAACGCCGTGGCGGGCACGGAAATCCCCGCCACGGCCTTCTGCGCCGTCTCGAGCGCGCCCGCGCGCCCGCCCAGGTCCGCCGCGGCCGCGTCGAGCTTGGCGGGAGCGACCCGGTAACCCCCGGAGTCCACTGCAGCAGTCACCGAGCCGTCCTCCCGATCAGTAGGTTTCCGGCTCTTCGCCGATCACCGACGGAGCCACGGGCGCCTGCTGGCCCCACACGTTCTCCGTCTCCACGAGCCACGCCGGGATCCGCCGTCCCGAACCGAGGTCGCTGCCGGCGCCCATGCCCATCGGCATCATGGGCATCATCGGCATCGCGCTCTTCGCCGCCGCGCCCGCGGCACCGGCCGCACCGCCCGCGAGTCCACTGAGGACGTTCGACGCGCCGCCGTCGCCCGCGAGGCCGGAGTGGGCCGCCGGGGCGTCGCTGCCGCCGGAAAGCCCTCCGCCGCCGGGGATTCCGCCGCCGTCGAGCGACGGCGCGCCACCGCCGCCGATCGGGATGCCACCGCCGGCGCCGCCTTCGGTGCCCGCGCCGCCGCCGAGCTTCGTGCCCGCCGGCTCGTCCTTCTTGTCGTCGGAGTCCTTTCCGGACGCCCACGCCGGCACCTTCGGCATGATCGAACCGAACCGTCCGAACGCCGCCGCCGACGCCGCCGCGAGACCCGCCGTGAACATGTCGCCGAACAGCGGACTGCCCGCGGTGGCCGGGTCGGAGCCCGGAACCCCCGGCGTTCCCGCCACGGAGCCGTCGGCCGGCAGCGGGTGCGAGTCGGCCGGGGTGCCGACGACGACCCCCGGGTCGGCCAGGCTGTTGCCGGTCGCGCCGCCACCGGACGCACCGCCACCGGCCGGGGGAGTGGCAGGCGCGTCGACCGCGTTGGGCGAGACGGGGATCGAGTCCTCGGCGGTGGTGTAGTTCGTGGCCAGGTTGGTCATGACCACGATCGCCTTGGCGTGGGCGGAACCCGCGGCGTTCGCGGCCTGCTGCTGCGCCTCGACGTTCGCGATCGCCTGCTGCCGCTGCTGAGCCGCGGCGGCGAGGGTCGCCGGCGACGAGTCGGGCGGCAGCAACGGCGGGTTCACGGCCAGCGCGACCTCACCGGGCGAGACGTCCGGCACCGAAACCGGCGGCGGCATCTCGGCCTTGGCCTTCACGAGCGCGTCGGCCGCGTCCTCCAGCATGTGCTGCATGCCCTGCGCGGTCTGCGCGACCTTGCGGATGCCGCCGACGAGGTCGGTGATCATGTGCGAGTACTGGTCCGCCGCGCCACCGGTCCACTCGCCCGAGAAGTCCGAGAGCTCCTTCGACAGGTTCTCGGCCTGCTCGTGGAGCCCGATCGCGGTGGAATTCCACTGGTCGGCCGCGGCCTGGGCGCTGCTGGGGTCGCCGGCCTGCAGCATCGCGTACAGCTGCTGGTGCGTGTACGCGGCGAAGTTGGTGCGCGCGCCGCTCATACGTCCGTCCCCCCGGAGTGGTTCGAGCCGCCGGACCCGAGGCCCAGCAGCGAAAGCAGCGGATCGAGCAGCCCGGTCTCGCTGCCCGACTGGTGGAGATCGCCGGCCACCGACTGGTCGGCCTGCTCGTAGCCGTCGGCGACGGTGGTGGTCACGTCCTGCGCGAACGTGATCGCGCCGCGGACCTGTTCGAGCAGTCCCCGCATCTCCGCGACGGCCGCGCGGTGGGCGTCGACGAGCGAGCCGGCTTCCCCGAACTCCCCGAACAGCAGCGGGTGGTCGCCGAGCGTGCTGAGGAAGTCGTCGGGCTTGGACATCGCGTGGATCTGGGTTTCCAGCTCCCGCACGAAGTCCTTCAGCGATTGGAGGTGAACGTAGTACGACTGGTCGTGCATCGGTCCCGACCCTCTCGTGCAGAACGGACGCTGGAAAGCCGGTCGGCCGGTGCGAGCGGGGGGTTTCTCGCACCGGCCGACCGACGTCGGGAGCGGATCAGGCGAACAGACCCTGGTTGCGGTTCTCCAGCTGCGACTGCAGGTCGTGGGCGTCGCCCACCTTGCCGCCGAACTGCGCGATGATCGCGACGATGTCGGCGGTGGCCTGCCGCAGCCGCGTCTCGGCCTGGCGGGCGGCCTCACCGGCGGAGCTGCCGGAGGCGTACCACGTCGCCGTGATCGGCTGGAGGTTCTGGTGCAGCTGCTCCAGCTGCGAGGTCAGTGCCTTGGCCTTGGCGGCCAGCGACGCCGAGCTGTACTGCAGCGCGGCGAAGTTGATTTCGACGACGTCAGCCATCTTGCCGGTCCTCTCCGTGACTCAAAGGTTGAGGCGAGGGATCACCGAAGCGCCCTCGAGGTTGTGGCCGACGCTCTGGAAGCTCTGGTGCACGTCCGAGTCGCCGGTGTTGTAGTTCGTGTGGCTCGTGTGCACGAGCTGCGACATGGTGTCGAGCTCCTTCACCGCGGCCTGCATCTTCTCCTGGAGCCGGCGCTGCAGGTCCCAGAACGCCACGGCCTGGTCGCCCTTGTAGTTGCGCAGAGTCTCGGTGAGCTCCGACTCCAAGCTGGCCATGGTCGTCTTCGC
Organism: Amycolatopsis sp. NPDC001319; assembly: GCF_042896185.1. NCBI lineage: Bacteria > Bacillati > Actinomycetota > Actinomycetes > Pseudonocardiales > Pseudonocardiaceae > Amycolatopsis > Amycolatopsis sp. NPDC001319. Next base: position 35,378 of record NZ_JBIAWY010000025.1, read on the forward strand.
GTTCGACGCGGTTTCCTCGAAGCCCTGGACGGCGCGCGTCATCGCAGCGGAATCTGCCTGGAATCCCGGACTGGACATGACGGGCCACCTCCTTCCCTCTCGCGGAAGATCCCGGTGCGCGAGAGGCTTGCCCCTGCCCGCGCGTTGTGAATGTCACGCTAGAAAACCCGGAGGTGTGGTCAAACGGCACAACTGCCGGTCGCTTTGACGGCACTATTACCTACACGGGGTGGGGCGCGCCCCACCGCGGGGACGGGGGCGCTCTCCAGTGCCCTTTCCCGCCGGTCTCGCGACCCTGAAGGCATGACGACTGGGGGAATTTCACTCGCTCGGCTGCACCGGCCGCTCGTGGTGCTCGCGGGGGCGATGGCGCTGCTGCTCGTGGTGTCGGCGCTGGGGCTGGTGTTCGATGATCGCACGCTCGTCAACGCGCCGCTGTGGGCCAAACCGTTCAAGTTCTCGGTGTCGGTGGGCATGTACGTGCTGACGCTGGCGTGGCTGCTCACGCTGCTGCGGCGCGGCCGGCGGGCCGGGTGGTGGATCGGCACGGTGTTCGCCGTCGGCATCGGGATGGACATGACGCTGCTGGTGTGGCAGGTCGTGGTCCGCGACCGGACGCTGCACTTCAACCGCGCGACCCCGGCCGACGTGACGATCAACAACATCGTCGCCACCGGCGCGTTCACGGCGTGGGGCGCGACGGCCGCCGTGGTCGTGCTGCTGCTGTTCCAGAAGCTGCCGGACCGGGCGCTCGCGTCGGCGCTGCGGTGGGGGACGGCGCTGGCGGCCGTGGGGATGGGCTTGGCGTTGCTGATGTTCTCGGCGACGCCGGAGCAGAAGGCGATGTACGCGGCCGGGGAGCGGCCGTCGACGTTCGGCGGGCACACGGTCGGTCTCGCGGACGGCGGGCCGGGGCTGCCGCTGCTCGGCTGGAGCACGGTGGGTGGCGATCTGTGGATCCCGCACTTCGTGGGCATCCACGCGATTCAGGCGTTGCCGCTCGTCGCGCTGGCCCTCGTGGCGCTCGCGCGGCGGTATCCCGTGCTGTCGTCGGACCTCGTGCGCCGGCGGCTGGTGCGGACCGCGGTCGTCGGCTACGCGGGGGTGCTGGCTCTGGTGACGTGGCAGGCGTTGCGCGGCCAGTCGATCGTCCGGCCGGACTTCTGGACGCTGTCCGCGGCGGCGGGGCTGATCGTGGTGGTGGCGGCGGGAGTGGCGCTGTCGCTGCGTTCACCGAGAGTGCATGCTCTGACGGAATTCTGAGATCTTCCGGGTAGGGATGGTCCTGCGTTTCCGGCTCGGACGAGGGATGGTGCGATGGTCTACCCGCAGGCGGTGCTCGACGCGCTCAGCTCCGAGCCGGACGCGGTGGCGTTCGAGCACGGCCCGCGGAAGGTCACGCGGGGTGAGGCGCGCGACGTGATCGGCCGCTTCGTCGCCGCCCTGCGGGGCGCGGGCGTCTCGCGCGGTGACGGCGTCGGGGTCGCCACCGCCGTGACGCCGGAGGGGTGGGCCGCGCAGATCGCCGCGCAGACGCTGGGGTGCCGCACCGTCGGCATCCGCGCGGGCCTGCCGGTCGCGCACCTGCGGACGGTGGTGGGCGACCTGGCGGCGGTCGTCGTCGACGAGGCGTCGGAGACACCGGAACTGCGCGCGACGGCCGCGGGGGCGAAGATCCTGCGGGTCGGGCCGGAACTGCTGTCGGTCTTCGAGGAACCCGTGCCCGCCGGGCGGCCTTCGGACATCGGCTGGGTCGTGTTCACCAGCGGCAGCACGGGCTTGCCGAAGGGCGTGACGTACAGCTTCGCGGCGTTGACGGCGCAGGGCATCGAGCAGCGCCCGGAGGAGAGCCCCGCGGACCTGGCGGCGCGCTACCGGCGGTTCCTGCTGTTCGGCACCTTGACGAGCGCGGTGATGATCACGCACCTGCGGTCCTGCCTGCTGGCGGGCGGAACGGTGGTGATTCCCGCGCAGCTCCCGGATTTCCCGTGGATCCTGCCGCGGCTGGACATCACGGCGGCCCTGACGACGGTGCCGCGGCTGTACAAGATCCTCGACGTACTGCGGACCACTCCGGTGGATCTCAGCTCCGTGCGGATGCTGGTCGTGGCCGGCTCGCCCGTCGCGCCGGGCTTGATGGCGGAGGCGTTTTCCCGCGTGGGGCCGGGAATGCAGCAGGCGTACGGCCAGACCGAGGTGGGCAAGCTGACCGTGCTGACCCCCGCGGACGTCGCCGCGTTCCCGGACGCGCTGGCCTCGGCCGGCCGCCCCTGCGCCGGCGTGGAGCTCTCCGTCCGCGACTCCTCGGGGGCCACCGTCGCGCCCGGCGCTTCGGGCGAGATCTACGTCCGCTCGGCCGGCCAGTTCTCCGGGTATTGGGGCAATCCATCGCAGACGGCCTCGGTGTTGCAGGACGGCTGGGTCCGCACCCAGGACATCGGCCACGTCGACGCTTCAGGCTTCCTCCACCTTACCGGCCGCACCCGGGACGTCGTGATCGTCAACGCGGTCATCCATTACACCGGTCCGATCGAACGCGCTCTGGCCTCGCACGCCGACGTGGACCAGGCCTACGTCGTCGCGGCCCCCAACCCTGCCACCGGCGAAGCGGCGCACGCTTTCGTGGTGCCGGCTCCGGGTCGAGTTCCGGACGTGGCTGCTTTGCGCGCCGTGATCGCCGGTTTCGTCGGCGAGGAGGCGGCGCTGGTGAAGGTGATCGACGAGGTACCGGTGGCCGCTTCGGGGAAGCCGGACAAGGCGGCGTTGCTGGGGCTGCTCGGTTGACGGCTACCATCGTGTGCTTGAGCGACGAACCGAAGACGTTGTGGTCCAGTGACCGAGGTCTTCAGCTGTGGCGCTACGGGGTCGGCCACTTGCAGCTGTCCTTGCGGACTCCGTGGTCGGACGACTACCCGGACGTCGTTCGACTGGCGTTCTCCAGTGTTCTGAGAGTCGAGTTGTCGACGCACTACCGCGGTCCGGTCCGGCTCCTGTTGGTTGATCGGCACGGGCGTTACCCGGAAGCATTGAGCAGGCCCGCGAAGCTCGTGGAGATCCACGGCGCCGACGCCGAGGGCTTTCTGGCGGCGGGCACGATGCGGATCACGCGCGAGACGCGCGAGGGCACAGTGCTCGAGGTCCTCGTGTCGGAGAACATGTCGTCGGAGTGGTAGCGACCGTTCAGGGCCGACCGAAGACTGTTCGGAGGGCCGCGACGTCGGCGAGATCGTGGGGGCGGGGTTCGTAGCCCTCGTGGAAGACGAGTTGCTGCTCCACCGACAGACACGGCACGGTGACGCCGCCGATTGCCCCGGTGACGAAGCAGTCCGCCGGGTAGCGGAAAAGGCCGCCGGAGGAGTCGCCGGCCTGGGTGGCGGAGCCGTCGGCCTCGAAGTGCAGGGGGTGCAGGTCGAGGGATGCGCCGTCGGGGCGGGTGAGGACGAAGCGGACCGGGCGGAAGTCGTCGGATTCGGTGAAGTCGTGCAGTGCCGCGAGAACCGTGGGCTCTTCGTCGGCCCGGTGCAGCAGATCCAGGTCCGAATGCGCGCGGGTTTCGCGGCCCAGCAAGGCATCGACGCCCCAGCCGCCGGCGATCCAGGCGTGGCAGCCGGCGGCGCGCAGACGGGACAACACGTCCAAGGCGATCTCGGCGGTGAGCACGGAACCGAGTGTGCCGAACCGGCCCGGCGGGCGCATCGCAATAACGAGCCGCCCGCCACAGGATGCGGCGGGCGGCTCGGCACGGGAATCAGACGCCCGCGGTCTGCTTGATCCAGTCGCGGCTCGCGGCGACGCTCGCGTAGTTCTGCGTGCCGTTCTTGTCGCTGCCCGAGTTCTCACCGGTGGAGCACACGCCGACCTGGACGCCGTCGGCGAGCTGCGGGCCGCCGGAGTCGCCGTGCCACGAGGCGCCCGTGACGCCCTCGCTGGTGATGGCCGTGCCGTTGAACGCGTCGGTGCCCTGGCCCGTGACCTTGACGTCCGCGGTCTTCAGCGTGTCCGACGGCGGGTTGTTGCCCTCGGTGCGGCCCCAGCCGTAGATCTGGTTGGTGGCACCGGTTTCCGGGTCGGCGTCGCCGAGCTTCATGAACGTCGCGTCCACCGCGGACGACAGGTGCAGCAGCGCGATGTCCCCGTTGGGCGAGGCCTTCTGCTGGTCCACGGCCGCCTCGGTGCCCTGGCCCAGCGCGACGTTGCCGACCTTCACGTGCATGCCCGGCGCGTTCAGGCAGTGCTGCGCGGTGAGCACCCATTGCGAGGCGATGATCGTGCCGGAGCACTCGAACCCACCGAAGTCCGTTGCGTCGTCCCAGAAAACCTGCGCACCCCACGGCGCCGAGTCCACGGTCTCGCCGCCGATGATCCGCGGTCCGGCGCTCGCCGCCCCCGCCGACACCACGCCGAACACCGCGGCCGCCCCCGCCACCACGGCCACTGCCTTCGCGAAACGCATGTGTGAGCCCCTCCGGTTGTTGAAATGTTTTCACCAACGTAGGTGGCATGTGGAAACTTGATAACCTACTTCCGTCGGGTCTCGATGCGACGGAAGTAGGGTGCCGGGCCGCGTCGGGAACGTGGGGAATCGCGGTTGTGCCGGGCCGTATCGTTGATCTGGTCGAGGGTGTGTTGCTCGGGGGGTCATGGTGAGCGGGTTTCGTTGGCCGGACTGGCTGCCTTGGCCACGGCGGCCGAATATGGACGCGGTCGTCGAACCGGTGCTCTGGCGGTCGATCAAGGTCTCCGCCGAAGCGCGGGCTTGGCCTTCCTCTCGGACGAGGCCGAACGCCACTTCTCCGCACGAGGCTGGGACCTGGCCCGCCGACTGCGGCTCGAACTCGACGAAAACTGGGACGTGACCTACTCCAGCGGCTCACCCCATGGCGAAGTCGCAATCCGGCACCCGCCGGCGCCCTCCTGACGCCGCGCTGATGCGCCTCCTGTACTCGAATTCCTGAAGCAGAAGCCGTCGGCGGACTGACGTAATGGCCGCGGCCCTGGAGGCCACCATCCACTTGGAGTTCCCGCAAATGAGCTACATCTTTTTCGTCGGTGACGAGGAGGTCTGGAGCCCCGCGCTGCAGATCGGCAAGTTTTTCATGAATATGGCCGAGACGCTCGCGGCGAACGAGAACCTCGACCTCGAGGCGGCCGGCTTCGGGATGTGTGCGAACGACTTCTGGAGTATCGACCCGCCGGCGTTGGCGTTGTTCGTCCAGCGGCTGTTGGCGAGTTCGGTGGTCGCGAATCGCATGTACCGTGAGCTCACTCGGGGGTTTCTCGGGGTCTGCCTCGTGATGCTCGACCGAGCGGGAGTGCCGTTCGAGCCCGCCGACGAGGTCCAGCGCGAGTTGCTCGATCTCCGCGACGCGCTGGCCGGTCCGGTGATGTGACGGAAGTCTGCCTCGGGCTCGGGCAGGGCCGGCTCCAACCCTAGGACTCCACTGGTTTCGTCCACGCCACCTGCACCAACCCGGTCCCATGCCGACGCGACACCAGCGTCCCCCGGCCCGGGGGCTGGGGTGAAGGCTTCACGTCACCCAGCAACGGGCCCTCCTCCTTCGTGCCCGACATGATCAGGCCCGGCGACCCCAGCTCCCGCACCCGCTGCAACACCGGCTCGTAAAGACCCCGCCCAGCCCCACCCGAAGCGCGGGCGATGATCAGGTGCAGCCCGATATCCCGAGCCTGCGGCAAAAACTCCAGCAGCGGCAACAGCGGATTCTTCCCAGCCGTGGCCACGAGTTCGTAGTCGTCGATCAACACATACAGATCCGGCCCCCGCCACCAAGACCGCGAGCGCAGCTGCTCTGGCGTCACGTCCGGGCCCGGCAGCCGGTTCCGCATCGCCGTGGCGCATTGGCCCACCAGGTCCGTCAAGGTGTTCTCCGCACCGGCGTAGCCGAGCAGGTGCGGCTGATCAACGGCGCCCAGCAGGCCACGCCGGTAGTCGCCCACCAGGATCAGGGCCTGGTCGGGGGAGAAGGCGGTGGAGATGCCCGAAGCCAGAGCCCGCAAGAGAGAACTCTTGCCCGACTCCACGTCGCCGAAGGCCAGGAAGTGGGGGTCCGCGGCGAAGTCCAGCTCGACCGGGCGCAGGGTCGACTCCGCGATGCCCAGGACGACTCGCCCGGAAGCCGCCGAGGGCAGCGACTCCAGCGGCACCTCCGAAGGCAGCAAACGCACCTGAGGAGCCCGAGAACCAGGCCACGCCGCAGTCACCCGCCGAACCAGATCCAGGCCGCCGGCACCGATCGTCTCCGGGCGTTGGTCGCCGTCGACGCGCGGCAGGGCGGCCAGGAAGTGCAGCTTGTCGGCAGTCAGGCCACGGCCGGGGCGGTCGGCCGGCACATTCAACGCCACCTTCCGGTCGATCGAAGAATCAGCCGGATCACCCAGGCGCAGCTCGAAACGGGTACCGATGGCGTCACGAAGCTGGGCGCGGACGCCGATCCACTGGTTCACCGTCACGATCACGTGGATGCCGAAACCGAGACCGCGCGCGGCGAGCCCGGTGATCTGTTCCTCCAGCTGCTCGTACTCCTGGCGGATGGTCGTCCAGTTGTCCACGAACAGGAACACGTCGCCGAATTCGCGGCCGTCGGTGCTCTCGACCAACTCCGAGCGCCGCGCGCGGAACGCGGCCATCGACTCCAGACCCTGAGCCGCGAAGAACTCCTCGCGCTGCTCCAGCAACGTCGTCAGCTCGGCCACCACCCGGCGGCACCGCTGGGCATCACGACGGGTGGCGTAGCCCGAGACGTGCGGCAGACCGGCGATCGGGGCCAGTGCGCCGCCGCCCATGTCCAGGATGAAGAGCTGCACCTCGGCAGGGGTGTGGGTCAACGCGAGCATCGCCGCGATGTCCTTCAGCAAAGTCGACTTGCCGCTTTGCGGTGCGCCCACCACCAACGCATTGCCGGCCGCGCCGGAGAAGTCGGCCCAGAGCATGTCGCGGCGTTGTTCGAAGGGTTTGTCGACCAGGGCGACGGGGATGGTGAGCTTGCCGTTGCCGCCCCAACCGAGGGGGCACAGGCCGCGAGACGGGTCGTCGCCCAGCGGTGGCAGGAGCTGGTCCAGCGTGGGTGGTTCGGACAACGGCGGCAGCCAGATCTGGTGGGCCTCCGGGCCACGGCCTTCCAGCCGGGAAAGCATCGCGCCGATGATGGTTTCCCCGGTGCCCGTCTCGGCCGTCTCGGCCACGGGAACCGGCGCCGCCAAGGGCACCTCCACCGCGTCCAAGGTGAACGGCAGCACCCCCACCTGCCGGCCGTCCTCACGCACGATCGTGCTCCGCGGCGGCAGCTCACCCGACACATAAGCGGCCTTGAACCGCGTCAACGTGTCGTTGTCCGACTTCAGATACGCCGAACCCGGCACCGGCGGCAAGTGGTACGCGTCCGCCACCCCGAGCACCGCGCGGCTCTCCGAAGCGGAAAACGTCCGCAGCCCGATCCGGTACGACAGGTGGGAGTCGAGCCCGCGCAGCCGGCCTTCCTCCAGCCGCTGCGAAGCCAGCAGCAGGTGGATCCCCAGCGAACGCCCCAGCCGCCCGATCGCCACGAACAGGTCGATGAACTCGGGCCGCGACGAAAGCAGCTCGGAGAACTCGTCGATGATCACCAGCAGTGACGGCAACGGCTGCAGCGGCACCCCGTCGGCGCGCGCCTTCTCGTAGTCGCGCACCGAGGCGTAGTTGCCGGCCGAGTGCAGGAGTTCCTGACGGCGCAGGAGCTCTCCGTTCAACGCGTCGGCCATGCGGTCGACGAGGGCGAGGTCGTCGGACAGGTTGGTGATCACCGCGCACACGTGCGGCAGCCCGGTCATGCCCGCGAACGTCGCGCCGCCCTTGAAGTCGATCAGCGCCAGGTTCAGCTTCTCCGACGAGTGCGTCACGGCCAGCGCGGTCACGAGCGTGCGCAGCAGCTCGCTCTTGCCCGAACCCGTCGCGCCGATCACGAGCCCGTGCGGGCCCATGCCGCCCTCGGCCGACTCCTTGAAGTCCAGTTCCACCGACCGGCCCTCGGGGTTCACGCCGAGCGGGATGCGCAGCCGGTCGCGGGCCGCGCGCGGTGCCCACGTCACGGTCGTGTCGGTGTCGCGCGGGTCGCCGATGCCGAGGAGCCCCGCCAGCCCGAACGTCGCCGACATCGGCTTCTCGCTCACCACGGCCGTGCCCTGGTACAGCGGCGTCAGCGTGCGCGCGAGCGCCTCCGCCGCGCCGCGGTCGAGCTGGTCGGGCGTGCCGAGGAAGCCCAGCCGCGCCTCGGTGCCGCCGTCGAGCACGACCATGCCGAGCTGGTCCGGCGCGACGTGCAGGCTCAGCAGCTGCTCGTTCGACGCCGCACGCGGCTGTTCGCCGCCGACCTCCAGCACGGTGATCCCGAGCCGGCCCTCCTCGGCGAGCAGCCGCGGCTCGCCCTGCGTGCCGCCGCCGTCGACCACGACCACCACGTGCGGCAGGTCCTGCGGCGTGCCCGGCCGGCGCGTGAACGCCGGACGGTCGCCCAGGTCCGGGCCCAGCAGCTCCGCCAGCTCGACCGGGCCCGAGGCCACGAGCCGGCGCCGGCCCGTCGCGTCGGTCAGGGCGGGCGCGGTGGCGTGCGGCAGCCATTTCGCCCACTCCCAGTCGTGCCGTCGGTCCGGGGCCACGCAGAACGCGACGCGCAGGTCGGTGGGGGAGTGGAACGTCACCAGCTGCGCCAGCAGCGAACGCGTCATCCCGAGCACGTCCGGGCGCCGGCCCGAAAGCGTCGCCGCCGCGTACGAGCGCAGCGAAAGCGAAACGGGCAAACCCTCCACAGTGGAATACGTGCGGATGAAGTACTTGAGGTTCGTCGACGAGACGGGGTCGAGGTCCTCCAGCGGCACGGTCTGCGGCGCGCGCAGCGGCGTCGCCAGCGGTTGCGGGCCGGTGGCCGCCCGGACCAGCGCGAAGTGCCGGTCGCCGCGGCGACGGTCCCAGTACTGGCCGGTCTCCACGTACGCCCACAGGTCGGCCGGGTCGGGCTGCTGCGCGATGAGCGCCGCGCGCTGCTCGTCGGCGACCGCGCGCACCTTCGTGCGCAGGCCGGCCAGGTATCGCTGGTAGTCGCGGCGCTCCTCGTTGATCTGCGCCTTCTTGGCCATCCCGCCGCGCCCGAGCGACATCACGACCATGCCGCCCATCGCGGTCACGAACAGGGCGCCGAAGATCCAGGTCATCACGCCGCCGTCGCGTCCGATGTAGACGAACGACATCGCGCCCATGCCGAGCATCATCGGCAGGAACATCATGAGCTGGACCAGCCCGCCCGAGCCGCTCTTGGGCAGCATCGGCGGGGACTGCAGCATGATCTCCCCGGGCTGCTCGCCGAGCAGGTCCAGGCGGTCGACCGACGGGCTCATACCCCGTATTTTCGCCACCACCGCGGCCGTCCTGGTGGGTACTTTTGCCGTCCGCTCGCAGCCGGGCACGCTTTTACGCTCTGCCGAGGCCACCCTCGCGGGGGAGGCGGCACGACGCACCCAGGAAGGAGAGCCATGGTCACCGCGGGCGAGTACCGGGCGGAACCCGAGGCCATGCGCTCGATCGTGGGCAACGTCGGCGGCATCGTCGCCCACGGCATCAACGCGGTCGCCGACCTCGAGAAACTCGTGGTCCAGCCGACGTCGTTCGCGGCCTTCGGCAGCGCCGTCGCGGCGGCCAACTCGGCGCTGCAGTCGACCCAGGTCACCGCTGTGCGCACGTTGCTGCAGCTGCTGCAGCAGATCAACGGCCTGGTCAAGACCAGCGCCGACGCCTACCAGGCGGCCGACCAGGCCGCGGCGAGCGGCTACGGCGGCGGCACTTCCACCGCGGCCGCGCCCTCGTCGTCGATCTGGGGCACCCCGCACGCCGGCGAGCTGGCCACCATCGCGATCAACGACAGCGCCGGCGCCCACGGCGAGCCGAGCTCCGTCGGCAACGTGCTGCGCTACCTGGGCGACGCGGACCTCGGCAAGCTGGGCGAGCACCCGATCACCGACGCTCGCTTTCACGGCGTCGCCGACTTCAACGACTGGCTCGCCGGAGACGCCGACAACCAGGCCCGGGTCGGCCTGATCGAGGTCTACTCCGGCACCGCCCGCACCTTCGGCGATGTGCCGGGTGGCGTGCACGCGGGCGACGTCGTGGTGGTCGAACCCCTGCTGTTCGCCGACTCCGGCCCGGTGATCGGCGTGGCCGGCGACGGCGGCGCCCTCTACAACCACGGACTCGTCGACCCCGGCCTCGGCGGCCTGGCCAAGCTCAGCGTCTACCGGCCCGCATCCGTCTGACTCCCGACTCCCGAGCAAGTGAGGTCCGATGCTGACATTCCCGAACTCCAGCGCGATGGACGCCACGGCGTCCTCGGGTGGCCCCATCACCACGCTGCCGCAGATCGTCACCGGGCAGCCGGAGCAGATCGCGAAGCACGTGCTCGACCTGCTGCACAAGGCGAGCGAGTTCGCGTCGCTCTACACCGAGCTGAGCAAGGCGGCCGACCAGCTGGGCAAGGTCTGGTCCGGTGCCGCGTCGGAGACGGCGCTGAAGAAGATCACCGACTCGCTCGACCAGCTCACGAAGATCATCGGGGTGATCGAGAAGGGCGCGCAGCTGCTCGGCGTGTCCGGCACGCTCGTGAAGACGGCGCAGGAGGCCTACCGCTCGGTGGTCTCCGCGGTGAACCCCACCGTCGCGTCGCTCATGTCGAACTGGTGGACCTACGGCGCCGCCGTGGCCCTGTCCACGGCCACGAGCGCTTCGCTCAAGGCGTTCATCACGGCGATCGGCGCGCTGCTCAAGGCACTCGGCGCGGGAGACCTGGCCAACCAGATCACGCAGGTCGCGCAGATCATCGGCGAGATCGAGAAGCTGTTCCACGGCGGTGACGCGGGTTCGGCCGCCGCGGCCGGGGCGACGGGCAACACGGCGGTGTCGAGCACGCCGGTCACGGCTCCGCAGGCGCCGCCGTCGGTGGCGAGCGCGGCCGGGCAGCAGGCGATCGCCGGGGGCACCGGCGGCGGTGCCGGCGGCGGGGCGACCGCGCCGGCCGGGCAGCCGCCGTTCACGAACTACACGCCGCCCGCGCTGGCCGGGACCACAGGAAACACGCCGACCACGCCGGTGACGGCCAACGGCACCCCACTCGACCCGTCGAACAGCTGGATCGCCGTCGACCCGAGCACCTCGGCTCCGGGCACGGCCCCGAGCACCACGCCGATCACGCCCCCGGCGGGCGGAACCGGCGGCACCGTCAGCCCGATCGCCCCCGCCGGCGCCAACGAGGTCGTGATCCACACCGACCTGTCCACCGGCCAGTCGACGGTCGAGGCGCCCGCGGGCCAAGACCTCGACATCGACCTCGACCTCACCTACAACGGCCAGCACTTCCAGCAGCACGTCGGCATCGACGCGAAGGGCGCCTAGGCCATGGCCGTCGACGCCTCCGGGGTCGTCAGCTCGGTCCTGTCTTCGTATCGGCAGGTGCTCCTCGAGTACCAGCGCCGGGTCACGGGCGACCCGGCCGCGCTGAACACCGCTTCGCAGCAGTGCAGCACGCAGGCGTCGACGGTGTCCGGCAAGGCGACCGAGATCTCCCAGGCGGCCAAGGACCTCCACACCGACTGGGACGGCGCCGCCTACACCGCCTACGCCACGGCCGCGCAGAAGTCCGCCGACGAGCTGACCGAAGACGGCACCAAGCTGGCCGACCAGGCGCAGCGGCTGGCGAAGGCCGCGCAGCTGCTGCAATGGGCGCGGCAGGCACTCGACTCCGTGCTCGCACAGTTCGACCAGTACGGCGCGCAGCTCACCAGCCAGGCCAAGGCCGCCAACCCCAATGCGGTCGGCGCGTTCATCTCGGCCGCGCGCTCGCTCGGCGAACAGGCCGTCGCGATGGCCAAACAGGTGGCTGACGAGCTTTCCGAAGCGCTGGAACAGCTTTTCCCGCCCGAGGGCGTCGGCCGGCTGGAACACGAGCTCGGCAAGTGGAGCACGGGCGCGCTGCACTGGCTCAACGGCGAACCGCTCGACGGCCGCAGCCGGCCGCGCACCGTGCCCTCGTGGTTCGGCAACTCCGGCTGGAAAAAGCTCACCTGGGACGGCCTTCAGGGCACCCGCGCGCCGAAGAAGGCCGACACGCCGTTCGGCCAGCCGGAGCCGGAAACCTTGAAGGACAAGGCGTTCAAGAACACCGAGATCACCTACTACAAGACCCAGCACGACCAGGACGGCCTTTCCCCCGAGTACGACGGGAAAATCACCTCCGAGGGCTGGGACGCCAAGGCGTCGGGCCACGCCCAGCTCGCCGCGCTCGACAAGAGCGCGGACGGCAAGCTCGAGTACGGCGTCGCGGAGGCGCAAGGGAAGGCGTCGGTCTTCGCCGGCGGTGAGGTGAGCGGTTCGGCGCAGCTCGGCGCCCACGGGCTGGGGCTGCACGGCAACGCGTTCGTCGGCGGCAAGGTCGAGGGCGAGGTCTCGGCCGACGTCGCCGGTGTCGGGGTCGGCGCCAACGGCACCCTGCAGTACGGCCTCGGCGCGCAGCTCGACGGCCAGGCCGTGTACGACGCGGGGCACATCAAGGTGAACTTCAAGGCGGGCGTCGCGCTCGGCCTCGGCGCGGGCGTGGGGGCGAAGATCGACATCGATCTGCCGAAACTGGGCCACACCATCGGCGAGTACGGCGGCGCGGCGGTCGACGCCGTCGGCAACGCGGCGGGTGAGGCCGCGGACTACGTCGGGCACACGTGGGACGACGCCGTGAACTACGTGGGGTCCTGGTGAAGACACAGTGACAGAACTGCCTTCCGACACCGTCTCGCTCCCGCTGGGTTTCGACGTCCCCGAGGGGTGGACGCCGCTCGACCCGGCGGGGGCGGGCGCGCCGGGTGTCGCGTTCGTCGCGGTGCGCCCCGAAGCCGGCTTCACGCCCAACATCACGCTCGGCGTCCGCCAGCGCCCCGATCCGGCGACGCTGGCCGAGATCGCCGACGAGGCCGTGGAACGGCTGGGCCGCACCATGGCGCTGCTCGACGTGGTGAGCCGCCACGACGTCGGCAACGCCACCGCGCCCGGCCTCACGCAGGTGCTGCGGATGCGCACCGGCGAGGGCACCGACCTGGTGCAGACGCAGGTGCACCTCACCGTGCCGGGCGCCGACGGTCCCATCGGGCGCGTGGTGCTGGAGCTCGTCTTCACGGCCGAACCCGAGGCCGCGCAACGCCTCACCCCCGACTTCCGGAAGTTCGTCGCCAGCGTGCACGTCCGCCGCACCTACCCCGCAGGAGAAGGAGAACAGCTGTGACCGACCCGTACGCCGTGCCGGACATGGACGAGCTGCTGGCGCAGGTCCGCCGGCAGACCGAGGAGGTGCAGCGCATCCAGCGCTCGGTCGAGGCCATGGAGGTCAAGGCGGCTTCACGGCAGAACGAGGTTACGGTGTCGCTGCGCGGCGACGGCCGCTTCACCTCCATCGACATCGACCCGCGCGCGATCCGCGAGTACGACGCGCGCAACCTGTCGGAGATCGTGCTCGAGGCGGTGAACGCGGGCCTGCAGAAGCTGGCCGAGGCGAGCAGTGCGAAGTTCGCCCCGGTGATCGAGGCGTCCAGGTCCGTGCAGTGAGCGCGCCGGCTCTGGCCGGGTCCACCCGGCGCGTGACGATCGTGACGCCGCGCGCCCGCGTCGACGTGGCGTTGCCGCAGCAGAGCACGTTCGCGGAGCTCGTGCCGCAGCTCGTGCGGCTCGCGGGCGCGACGGGCCAGGCCGCGGCCGAGCACCCGGGGTGGGTGCTCTCGCGGCTGGGCGGCGCGCCGCTCGCGCTCGGGCTCACTGTGGCCGCCGCGCAGGTGCGCGACGGTGAGGTGCTGCACCTGACGCCGCGCGAACGTCCCCGCGGACCCCTCCTGTTCGACGACGTCGTGGACTCGATCGCGAGTGTCGGCGACGCCGCGTCCACCGCGTGGGGCCCGCGTATCGCTCGGCGCGCCGGCATCGCGGCGGCCGTGGTGCTGCTGGCGGCTGGTGGGCTGCTGGTGCAGGCGTCGACGGCGGGCAGTGTGCTGGCGCCGATCGCGACGGGGCTGTTGTCGTTGATCCTGCTGCTCGGCGGCGGCGCGTTGGGCCGCGCCTACGGCGATTCCGGCGCGGGTGCGGCCGGTGCGGTGGCGGGGGTGTTCGTCGCGCTGCTGGCGGGGATGTCGATCCTGCCGCCGCACGGCGTGTTCTCGTTGTCGGCCGGCCCGCTGGCCGCCGGTCTGGCCGCGGTGACCGTGTACGGCGTGCTGGCGGCGGTGTCGGTGGCCGACCGGCTGCCGCTTTTCGTGGCCATCACGGGTTCGGCGGGGCTCGGCGCGCTGACGACCGGTGTGGTGCTGCTGTCCGGGGTGAAGCCGGTCGCCGCGGCGGCGGTCGCGGCGGTGCTGGCGACGGCGTTGGCCGCCGTGGCGCCGATGCTCGCGCTGCGCCTGGGCCGGCTGCCGCTGCCGCGGGTGCCGGACGACATGGAATCCTTCCGGGCCAACGAACAGCCGTCGCTCGGGGCGGAAGTCATCGGCCGGACCACGTACGCGCAGATGTTGCTGACCGCCTTGCTCGTGGCTTTGGGCCTCGTCGTGCTGGCTTCGGCGGTGACGCTCGCGGTTTCGGGCGGGCCGTGGGAAGCGGGTCTGGCGGCTTTGGTGGGCGTGGCCTGGGTGCAGCGTTCGCGGTCGTACGCGGGCCGGCTGCAACGCCTGGTGCTGGCCGGTTTCGGTGTCGTCACGGTGTTGACGGCCGGCGCGTGGCTGATCGCGACCGACAACCGCACGGTCCTTCTCGCGGCGGGTGCGGCTTTGCTGATCGCCGCCGTGGTTTGCCTGGTGTACGCGACCCGCGTGGCGAAGGGCGTGCGGTCGCCGTACTGGTCGCGGTTGCTGGACGTGTCGGAGTTCCTGGTGTTGCTGGCGCTGGTGCCGTTCGTGGGGATGATCGCGGGGGTGTACGAAGCCGTGCGCGGCTAGGTTGTCGCGGTCACGAAGTGGGTGCGGCCGGGTACGACGCCTCCGGGCTGGGGGTGGAGGCGTCCGTGGTTCGCGTCCGCCGCGCCCGGTGCGGTGAGGTAGTTCGGGGTCCAGCCGCCGGCTTGGAACAGCGCGGCCGGGTCGTCGGAGCCGAACGGCGGCGGGAAGCCGTTGTCGGCGCACCAGTTTCGGTAGGGCTGCATCGCGGGGGAGTCGAGGCCGGTGGTGCCGGTGACGTCGGCGGCGAAGCGGCTGCCCGGTGCGCAGAGTTGTGCCGCGGTCTTCAGCAGTGTGACGATCTGGTCTTCGGTGAGGTAGAAGAACAGGCCTTCGGCGAGCCAGAGGGTTTGTGCGCCGGGTTGGCAGCCCGCGTCGAGCAAGGGTGTCGTCCAGTCGGTGCTGAGGTCGGCGACGACGGTGTGGCGGCGGCACCGCGGGACGGCTTGAGCGAGCACGGGTTGCTTGGTGGCGAACACTTCCGCACGGTCCACTTCGTACCAGTCGAGTGTGGCCGGCAGGTCCAGCCGGTACGGGCGGGTGTCCAGGCCCGCGCCCAGCAGCACGACCTGTGTCACGTCCCGTGTCGTCGTGGCCAGGTCGTCGAACCAGCGGACGCGGACGGGGATGTACGGGTTCTCGCCGCCGGTGGCGCGTTCGGACGCGGCCATCGTCGTGAAGCCGCGTTCCCCGGCGAGTTCCCGTGCGAAGGGGTCGTCGAAAAGCCGGTCCTCGCGCTCGGACTCGCGAGCCCGCACCGCGGCGATCCAGAACGCGCTGCCCACCGTCATGCCGACAACCTACCTAGGACCACCAGGTGGCCGAGCCGACCGCCGTGAAGCCGAGTGAGTCGTAGAGCGGTTTGCCGGGTTTGGCGGCGGTGAGGGTGACGGTTCGTCCGTCCACTTCGGACAGCACGGTGTGCATGAGCGCCCGGCCGACGCCGCGGGAGCGGTGGGCCGGCAGGGTCGTGACCCAGTAGAGGCCGACCGCCGTGCCGTCGTCGATGGCGAGGCAGGCGCCGGCGGGTTCGTCGTCGCGGGTGACGAGCCAGGTGGTGACGCCTTCTCGCTTCAGCAGGGCGGGCGGGAAGACCTCGCCGCGGACGTAGGGCTGGTGGCGGCCGAGCGGGAAGCCGTGGACGACCACGTTTTCCACCGTCGCGAGCAGATCCGGAGTGTCGGCGCGGAGGGCGCTGCGCTCGCCGAAGCCGGGGCCGGTGCGGGTCATCACGGGCAGCTGCCGATCGGTGAGGCCGAGGGGAGACATGTCGACAATGCCGTACGCGTCTTCGACCAGGACTGTCGGCGCGTTCTTCGCCAGCTCGGTGAGCTCGGCGGCGTCGTCGGGGCTCGGGGTCGCGGTGCGCAGCACGATCCGCATCCCGCTGCGCTCGCTGCCGTGCACGCACACGAACCCGGGCCGTGTGGTCACGGCGTGGCCGCGGCTCTCGGCGACGATCGTCCAGAAGGCGGCCGCGTTGGCCACCGCGAGGTCCAGCGTCATGCGCCCGACCCTAACCGGCCGGTGGCCCTCTCAGAAGGGCCGATTCGGGGGCCGAACGGAGTGCCAATCGGGCCGGTGCAGGAGCGGGGTTCAGGTCAGCGCGAGCGGCAACGTCCGCCGCACCGCCGCCTCGTGTCCGCCGTGCAGCGGAACGGCCGAAACCCCGTGCACCGCCGGCGTTTCCGCACCCGAGCGGGCGCCGACGCGCAGCGTCACGTCGATGCGTTCGCGGCCGCCCGGGGTGCGGCGCAGGGTGGCGGACGTGGCGGTGAACGCGGCGTCCGCCACGGAGAGGCCGAGGATGCCGGCGAGGCCGCGCGTCGAGCGGGGGCGGTAGCAGGACTGGGTGGCGCCGGCCCAGGACCAGGCGCGCCAGCCGTCGCCGTCGGTTTCCAGGGGGACGGGGGAAGCGGGGACGCCCAGGGCCACGCGAAGTTCCGCGGTCAGCTCGCCGGCTTCGAGCACAGTGGACGGATAGCCCGCCTCGGCCAGCGCGACCATGAGGCTCAGCGCCGCGCTCGCCGTGCTGCGCAGCGCGCCGAGCTCGCCGCCGCCGCGGGCGAGGGCGGCGATGGGGGCGTCTTCGGGGCGGTAGCGGACGGCGAGCCAGCGCGCGCGGTAGACCTGCGTGCCGCGGGGCACGGCCCAGGTGAGCAGCTGCACGGCGGCGAGCGGGATGTCGGTGCCGTGGAACGCCTTGCGCAGGATGGCGAGCAGCGCCTCGGCCGGGGGCTCGGCCGCGCCGGGCGTGAGTCGGACGATGGCGCTCCAGTCGCCGTCGACCTCCGCGACGCCGAAGCGGTTGCCGGCGCGGTCCACGTGCTGGCGTACTCGCACGGGCCCGGCGACGCGGTGCAGCGGGTCGGGGCTGTCACGGCGGCTGTCGTGGCGCCGCAGCCGGTAGCCGAGCCACGCGCCGGCCCACGCGGCGAAGTGGCGGCCACCGACGCGCACCGACGTGGTCAGCACCAGCACCGCGGCCACCGCGGCCACGGCGATCCGCGCGGGCTGCGTGACGCCGTCGACGAAGAACACCAGCAGCACCGCGATCGTCGCGATCTCCCACAACGCGGCCTGAAGCGGCCGGACCGGCAGCAGCCAGGGCAGCGCGGCGGCGCCGGCCCGCGAAGGCGGCGTGGTGGTGGCCGCCGGCGCGAGTGGGGCCGGCGGTGCTGACACGGACACGGCGTCCCCTTCCCCGGGCGGTACCGGTAACGCTAGTGCCCCACACACCGGCACGAGGGCGTAAAAATTACCCTCTTCGCCCGCGCCCGCCCGCTCCTACGCTCGCGCCCGGAACAAGGCGTGAGGGGGCCAGGGCAGCGTGTGGACGCAGCGGGACCAGATCCAGGCCTACCAGTTCCTCCGGCGCCGGCTCGTCTCCGCGCTCGTGGCCGCCGACGCCAACCACCCCGTCTCGCCCAGCCGCCGGCTCGTCCTCGGCACGGTGCTGGGCCTGGCCGCCGCGCTGCTCGTGACGGCCGTGTTCGGCGTGATCGGCCTGCTCAACCCCTCCGGCGGCAAGGACTGGCTGGCCGGCGGGCACGTGATCGTCGAGGAGGGCACGGGCGCGCGGTTCGTGCTCGGCGCCGACGGCGCGGTGCACCCGGTGCTCAACTACGCCTCGGCCCGCCTCCTCGCGGGCGGCAACGGCGACGCGACGGTGTCCGTGTCCCCCACCGTCCTCGGCACCGCCCCGCGCGGCACGGAGATCGGCATCTCCGGCGCCCCCGACTCGCTGCCGGCCACGACCGCACTGGTCTCCGCGCCGTGGACCAGCTGCAGCCGCACAACGCAGGACGCGCCCGCGTCCGCCGAACCCCTCGTGGCGGTGGTCCTCGGCGCGCCGGCCGGGGGAACGGAGCTGCCGCGCGGCTCGGGCGTGATCGTCCGGCTGCCCGCGGGCCCGCGCTACCTCGTCACCGACGGGCGTCGCTACCAGCTCAGCGACGAAGCCGCCGCCGCGCTTCAGTTCGACAGCTACCCGACCATCGCCGTGTCGTCGCGGTGGATCGACACCGTGCCCGCCGGGCGCGACCTCGGCGAGATCGCCGTGCCGGGTGCCGGCGGCCCCGGCCCGCGGGTGGGCGGCGTGAACACCCGCGTGGGCGAGGTCCTCGCCGTGGTCGACGCGATGGCCAGCGCCGGCGACGCCGCTTCGTACTACCTCGTGCACTCCGACGGCCTCGAGCCCGTCGGCCAGACGGAGGCGAGCCTGCTCGTCACGACGCCCGACAACGAACGCGCGTACGACGGCAACCCGGCACCGGTGCGCGTACGCGCGGCCGACGTCGCCGCGGTGCCGAAGGTCGCGGCATCGCGGGCCGGTGGCGCGGACCCCGCCGCCTACCCGGACCGGATCCCCGGCAAGGCCCCGATCACCGGCTCGTCGGTGACGCTGTGCGCGCAGGGCGGCCGGATCTTCGTCTCCGCCGACGTCCCGGTGCCGCCGGGCGGGCGCGCGCTGCCCGTGACGACTCGGCGCGACGCGCGCGTGGCCGACGAGGTGTACGTGCCGCCCTCGGGGGGCGCCGTCGTTTCCGACACGGGCTCCGGCACGACCTACCTGGTCACGGACCTGGGGAGAAAATATCCGGTCGCGACCGCCCCGGCGCTGGCCTCGCTCGGTTACGGTTCCGTGGCCAGGCAAGCGCTCGCGAGCGGTCTCCTGGCACTGGTGCCGACGGGACCCGCGCTGGATCCGGCCACGGCCGGGCAGCCGGTGCCGTCGGGTGGAACGGGGTGAGCGAGTCGGTGCACATGACAGAGGAACGGCCACGCGCCGAAGAGACGCAGTCCGCCCGGATCCGGGTGGCGGTGATC
Organism: Amycolatopsis sp. NPDC001319; assembly: GCF_042896185.1. Classification (NCBI taxonomy): domain Bacteria; kingdom Bacillati; phylum Actinomycetota; class Actinomycetes; order Pseudonocardiales; family Pseudonocardiaceae; genus Amycolatopsis; species Amycolatopsis sp. NPDC001319. Next base: position 54,704 of record NZ_JBIAWY010000025.1, read on the forward strand.
GAAGACCACCCGCTCTACCGGCGGTCGGTGGAGCGCGTGCTCGCCGAATCGCCGGACATCGAGCTGGGGGCTGTCGTCGACTCCGTCGCGCGCTTCCACGTGGAACGCCAGCAGCCGGGCTCGGTCGTGCTGCTCGACCTCGGCCTGCCGGGGGTCGCGGGCGCGGCCGCCGTGCTGGAGGTGTGCGAGCTCGGGCACCACGTGCTCGTGGTCTCGGCGCAGGCCGAGTCGGAGCAGGTACTCGCCGCGATCTCCGCCGGGGCCAAGGGGTTCCTGTCGAAGGACGTGGACGTCGACGAACTGCTGACCGCGATTCGAGCGGTCGCCGAGGGTGGTTCGTACGTGTCGGCCGTGGTCGCCGGGATGATCATCAAGGACAACACCGAACGGCCGGTGGCGCGGCCCGAGATGGAGCTCTCGCCCCGCGAGGAGCAGGTCCTGCGCCTCGTCGCGGCGGGCGAACGGGACATCGACATCGCCGCCATCCTCGACATCGGCGTCCGCACCGTACGCGGCTACCTCGACCGCATCCGCGACAAAACGGGCGAACGCCGCCGCCCGGGCCTCGTGAAGGAAGCCATCCGCCGCGGCCTGGTCGGCGGCGCCGGAAGGACTTCGTGACATGACCGACGCTGGGGGAGGCGCCGCGGAGGTCTCGACCGGGACCACCCGGGCCTCGGCGGGTTCGGCCGCGATCGACCGCGCGACGCACCGCGCGACGGGCGGCTCGGCCGCGACGGACCGTGCCAGGGCGGGTTCGGCCGTGACAGACCGTGCCAGGGCTGGCTCGGCAGGGACCCGCGCCACGGAGGGCTCCGCCGAAACGGACCGCGCGACGGGCGGCTCGGCCGTGACGAACCGCACCGGGGCGGGCTCGACCGCGCCCCACGGCACCACGGCGGGCTCGCCCGCGACGGACCGCGGCACGGAGGGTTCGGCCGCTCCCGAGCGGATTCGCGTCGGCGTGATCGAAGACCACCCGCTCTACCGCGACGCCGTCGCCCGGGTGCTGACCGAGGCACCGGACATCGAACTCGGGGCCGTCGCCGACTCCGTCGCCCGCTTCGCCGTGCAGGATCAGCCCGCCGGCAGCGTCGTCGTCCTCGACCTCAAACTCCGCGGCGTCCAGGACGCAGCCGCCGTCCTGGAGGTCGGCCACATGGGCCACAAGGTCCTCGTCGTCTCCGCCCACGCCGAACAGCCCGAAGTCCTCGGCGCCATGCAGGCCGGCGCCAAGGGCTTCCTCTCCAAGGACGTCGACGGCGACGAGTTGCTGCGCGCCATCCGCACCATCGCCCAGGACAACGCCTACGTCTCACCCACCCTGGCCGGCATGATCATCCAGGACAGCGAAGACCGCCACGCCGGCCCCAAAATCGTCCTGTCCGAACGCGAAAAGCAGGTCCTCCGCCTGGTCGCCGCCGGCGAGCGCGACGTCGACGTCGCCGAAATCCTCAACATCAGCGTCCGCACTGTGCGCTCCTACCTCGACCGCATCCGCGACAAAACGGGCGAACGCCGCCGCGCGGGCTTCGTCCGCGTCGCCATCCGCGAGGGCTTACTCCGCTAACCTCATCCGCCCGCCCTCCCCAACGCGGCGTTGGTTGCGCCCAACGCACCGAACGCCACATTGGGGCGCTCCGGCCACCACCCGACGGCCGGCCGCTCACCCAACTCACGCCCCACCTGGGCCGGGTCCACCCTCACCAGCCGCCACCTCGGGTGCGCCGAGCGCACCGAACGCCGCATTGGGTGCGCTCAACGCACCGAACGCCGCATCGGGGCGCTTTGGCCACCACCAAAACGCGGCCCGCCTGCCCAACTCACGGGCCGCCCGGGCCGCGCAAACCCCACGAACCGCCGCCGACCCACCTAGCGGAACCTGCACCCAGCCCCGCCCCGGCACCCCGATCCGAAGCCTCTTTGCGGCCGGCGAGGCGTTGTCAAGGCACGCTTTCCCGCCTTGACAACGCCTCACCGGCCGTCAACACAATCCAGCTTCGGGGTGCACTCCCAACACAACACGCCCTGCGAGGACCAAGACCCAGGACCAAGACCCAGGACCAGACCGAGAAACCCTCACAACCTCCGATTAGCCAACGCCCCAGTAGCCCCCCGAGCCTTCCCCGCCACCGCCGGATCCAGCTCCACCACCACCATCTCCGCCCCATCCCCCAACTCCACCAACACCCGACCGAACCCATCCGCCACCAGAGAATGCCCAATCCCCGTCGGCGCCTTCGGATTCACCTCGATCCCCGACACGGAGGGATCAGCCTGCCCACACCCCACAACCCAACACCCGGAATCCAACGCCCGAGCCCGCACCAGCACCCGCCACTGATCCAGCTTCCCCTCACCCGCACCCCACGACGTCGGCACCAACACAACGTCCGCGCCATCATCCGCCAACCGACGGAACAGCTCCGGAAACCGCATGTCATAACACGTGGCGACCCCGAACACCGTCCCCTCCGCCTCGAAGGTCACAGGACTGTCCCCGGGCGCCACCGTGTCCGACTCCGCGAACCCGAACGCGTCGTACAAATGGATCTTGTCGTACGACGACCGCACTCCCAGCCCGGTGATCAGCAGCGTGTTCCGCACCCGCCCGTCATCGGCCGGGGTGAACATCCCCGCCACGATCACCACGTCATGCTCCGAAGCGATCGCCGACACCGCCGACGCCCACGCCCCGTCGAGCGGCTGCGCGACCGGCCCCAACGGCCGCCCGAACCGCGCCATCGTCGCTTCCGGGAACACCACGATCCGGGCACCATCAGCCGCCGCGGCCTCGACACCGGAGCGAACCAGTTTCAGGTTGTCCTCCGGATCGTCGCCCGAGTTCAGCTGGCACAACGCGATCCGCGGCACGGCGTTCTCCCTCATCGTGGGACGGCAGGTCACCACCGAGTATCCCTGCCCGGGCGCGGAGAGCCACCTCGTACCCTGGTCACCATGCTGAACCGCACCGACCTGCGTGGGCAGGTCCCGACCGCCGCCGAACTGCGCGCCGCACTGCCGCGCGCCGAATACGACGTGGACGCGGCGCTGCATCACGTTCGGCCGGTGGTGGAGGCGGTCCGCGACCGCGGTGTGGAGGCCGTCCTCGAGTACACCGAGCAGTTCGACAAGGTCCGCCCGGCGACCGTCCGCGTCAAAGCGAACGAGCTCACCAAGGCCCTCGAAGCGCTCGACCCGCAGGTGCGCGCCGCGCTGGAGGAGTCGATCAGCCGCGCCCGCAAGGTGCACGCCGACCAGCGCCGCCACGACGTGACCACGCAGGTGGTCCCGGGCGGCACCGTCACCGAGCGCTGGGTGCCGGTGGAGCGCGTGGGACTGTACGCGCCGGGCGGGCTGGCCGTGTACCCGTCCACCGTGGTCATGAACGTCGTCCCCGCGCAGCTCGCGGGGGTGCGCTCGCTGGTGGTCTGCTCGCCCCCGCAGGCGGCCTTCGGCGGCCTGCCGCACCCGACGATCCTCGCAGCCGCCGCGCTGCTGGGCGTCGACGAGGTGTGGGCCGTCGGCGGTGCGCAGGCCGTGGCGCTGCTCGCGTACGGCGGCACGGACACCGACGGCGCCGAGCTCGCCCCCGTGGACATCGTCACCGGGCCGGGCAACATCTACCTCACCGCCGCCAAGCGCCTCGTGCGCGGCGTGATCGGCATCGACTCCGAGGCCGGCCCCACCGAGATCGCGATCCTCGCCGACGAGACGGCCGACCCGGTCCACGTCGCGGCCGACCTGATCAGCCAGGCGGAGCACGACCCGCTCGCCGCGAGCGTGCTGGTCACCACGTCGGAGGAACTCGCCGACGCCGTGGACAAGCAGCTCGCCGAGCGCGTCGCGGCCACCAAACACAGCGAACGCGTGGGGCAGGCGCTGGGCGGCAAGCAGTCCGGCATCATCCTGGTGTCCACTGTGGACGAAGGCCTGCGCGTGGTCGACGCCTACGCCGCCGAGCACCTCGAGATCCAGACCGCCCACGCCCGGGAGGTCGCCGGCCGCGTGCGCAACGCGGGCGCGGTGTTCGTCGGGGCCTACGCGCCGGTGTCGCTCGGCGACTACTGCGCCGGCTCCAACCACGTGCTGCCCACCGCCGGCTTCGCGCGGCACTCCTCGGGCCTGTCCGTGCAGAGCTTCCTCAAGGGCATCCACGTGGTCGACTACAGCGAGGACGCGCTGCGCCAGGTCGCCGGCCACGTCGTCGCGCTGGCCGACGCCGAGGACCTGCCCGCCCACGGCGAGGCCGTGACCGCGCGGTTCGCGGGGGAGGCCCGATGACCGAGGAGACCCCGGCCGTGCCCGGCGCCGAGGTGACCCTCGACGCCCTGCCGCTGCGCGAGGACCTGCGCGGCAAGAGCCCCTACGGCGCGCCGCAGCTCGACGTGCCCGTGCGGCTCAACACCAACGAGAACCCGTACCCGCCGCCGCCGGAGCTGGTGGCCGACGTGGCCGATGCCGTGCGCGCCGAAGCCGCTTCGCTGCACCGCTACCCGGACCGCGACGCCGTCGCGCTGCGCACCGAGCTCGCCGATTACCTCACGGTGTCGACGCGTGTGGTGCTGTCGGAGGCGAACGTGTGGGCCGCCAACGGGTCCAACGAGATCCTGCAGCAGATCCTGCAGGCCTTCGGCGGGCCGGGCCGCAGCGCGCTCGGCTTCGAACCGTCGTACTCGATGCACCCGATCATCTCCTCCGGCACGCGCACGGAGTGGGTGCCGGTGCCGCGCCGGCCCGACTTCACGCTCGACACCGCGCGCGCCGCCGAGCTGGTGGCCGAGCGGCAGCCGGACGTCGTGTTCGTGACGAGCCCGAACAACCCCACCGGCGGGTCGATCCCGCTGGACCAGCTGCGCGGGGTCCTCGAGGCGGCGCCGGGCATCGTCGTGGTGGACGAGGCCTACGCCGAGTTCTCCTCGCAGCCCAGCGCGGTCCAGCTGATCGGGGAGTACCCGGCGAAACTGATCGTCTCGCGCACGATGAGCAAGGCGTTCGCCTTCGCCGGCGGACGGCTGGGTTACCTCGCGGCCGCCCCGGCCATCGTCGACGCCCTGCAGCTCGTGCGGCTGCCCTACCACCTGTCCAAGCTCACGCAGGCCGCCGCGCGGGCCGCGCTGCGCCACGCCGACGCCACGCTCGCCACCGTCCACAAGCTCTCCGCCGAACGCGACCGCGTGGTGGAAGCCTTGCTGGGCCTCGGGTTCACGCCGGTGCCGAGCGACGCGAACTTCGTCCTCTTCGGACCGTTCGCCGACGCGAAGGCGAGCTGGCAGTCCTACCTGGACCACGGGGTGCTGATCCGCGACGTCGGCATCGAGGGCCACCTGCGCGTGACCATCGGCACCCCGGAAGAGAACGACGCGTTCCTCGAGGCGAGTAAGGAAGTACCGCGATGACCCGCATCGGCAAGGTGGAGCGCACGACCAAGGAGTCGTCGATCCTGGTCCAGCTCGACCTCGACGGCTCCGGCCAGGTCGAGATCTCCACCGGCGTGCCGTTCTACGACCACATGCTCACGGCGTTCGGCGTGCACGGCTCGCTGGACCTCAAGGTCGAGGCCACCGGCGACATCCACATCGACGCGCACCACACCGTCGAGGACACCGCCATCGTCCTGGGCCAGGCGCTGCGTCAGGCGCTCGGCGACAAGAGCGGCATCCGCCGCTTCGGCGACGCGTGGATCCCCATGGACGAAACCCTGGCCCACGCGGCGATCGACGTCTCGGGCCGGCCGTACTGCGTGCACGTGGGCGAGCCGGAGCAGTTCAACACCTTCACGATCGGCAACAACTACCCGTTCGTGCTCACGCGCCACGTGTTCGACTCGCTGTCGTTCCACGCGCAGATCGCGCTGCACGTCCGCGTGATCCACGGCCGCGACCCGCACCACATCGCGGAGGCGGAGTACAAGGCCGTCGCGCGGGCGCTGCGCGCGGCCACGGAACCCGACCCGCGCGCGGGCGGCATCCCGTCCACGAAGGGCGTTCTGTAGCGCCGGCCGGGGTCGACTGCCCGCTAGATCTCGAGGTGGGAGTCGACCCCGTCTTCGCGCAGGTCGATGTTCGCGCCGACGGACTTCATCAGGCGTTGTGCCGCCTTGTTGTCCGTGGTGGTCGAAGCGACATACCGGCCCCCGCCGCCTTCGCGGGCCGCGTCGATCAGGGTCTCGGTGACCCACTTGCCGATCCCGCGGCCCCGGGCCCAGCGGGCGACCCAGACCTGGGCCTCGATCTCGACCGACTTGCCGCGGTGGACGGGGTGCAGCCGCGCGCCGCCGACGATCGTGCCGCCGACCTGGATGGTCCAGGCGCTGGTGGTCGCCGTCTCCGGGTCGAGCGAAACCCGCCGGTGGAAGGTCAGGAACGCCTCACGCCGCTCGGGAGTCCAGCCCGGCGGGCCGTCCATCGGCGGCAGCACGTCGAGCGGGTCGGCACCCTCGACCGCGACGTCCAGAAGCCGGACCAAGGCCTCTTCGTCGAGGGGGGTCAGGACGATCTCCGAATCGGACGCTCCGCTCACGCGGAGAGCTTGCCACGTCGCGGCGCCGGACGCGACGGTCGGTCCAGGTCTGTAACAGCGAGGAGACGTGCGTCACGTTTTCGGCGTGCCGTCGCACCCACCTGAGAGCGCCGCTGCCCCGTCCCGGCCGGGTGAGGGCCGTGTGGCACGCTGAGCCTCGTGAGCAAAGAGGTTGTCGCCGTCCTGCTGCTGGCCCTGGCGGGCTTCCTGGCCGGCGGCGTCTACTCCACGTGGAAGACGGCGAAGTTCATCGCCGTGGCGCTGGGTGTGGCGGCCCTGCTGGCGGTCGGCGGCGCCGTCGCCTGGCTGGTCGGCTGAGCGACCCGCCAGACGGACGGCCCGGCCTCACACGCGAGCGGGCTCGCGCTCGTCGTCACCGCGGCTGCCGGACGCGTCGAGCGCCTTGGTCAGGCCCTCACCCTCCACGTCGACGTTCGGCAGCACCTTGTGCAGGCCGCGCGGCAGCCACCAGGCGTGGCGCCCGAGCAGCGACATCACGGCCGGCACGATCGTCATCCGGATCACGAACGCGTCCACCAGCACGCCGAACGCGAGCGCGAACCCGATCGACTGGATCAGCGTCGACTCCGCCAGCACGAAGCCCGCGAACACGCTGATCATGATCAGGGCCGCGGCCGTGACCACGCGCGAGCCGTGGCGGAAGCCGGTGACCATGGCCTCCTGCGGGTCGGCGCCGTGCACGTGCTCCTCGCGCATCCGCGTCACCAGGAACACCTGGTAGTCCATCGCGAGTCCGAAGAGGACACCGATGAGCAGGATCGGCAGCATGCTCATGATCGGCCCGGTCGACGCGACGCCGAGCAGGTCGGTCAGCCAGCCCCACTGGAACACCGCGACCACGGCGCCGAACGTCGCGACCACCGAGCCGAGGAATCCGAGCGTCGCCTTCAGCGGCACCACGATCGAGCGGAACACCAGCATCAGCAGGATGAACGCGAGCCCGACGATCAGCGCGAGGTAGGGGATCATCGCGTCGGAGAGCTTCTCGGACACGTCGATGTTCGCGGCGGTCTGGCCGGTCACGGCGAGGCTCGCGCCCGTGGTCTCGTGCAGCGGCTCGGACTGCGCGCGGATCGCCGCCACCAGGTCCTCGGTCTGCTTGCTGCTCGGCCCGCTCTTCGGGATCACGGTCAGCAGCGCGGTGTCCCCGTCGGCGTTCACGCGCGGCGGCGTCACCCCGGCGACGTCGGGCAGCGTGCTGATGCCCGCGACGGCTTGCTTCAGCGACTCGGGGTCGTGGTTCACCCCGGTGTCCACGACGACGAGCAGCGGCCCGTTGGCGCCGGCGCCGAAGCTCTCGCTCACGAGGTCGTAGGCCTTGCGCTGTGTGGAATCCGGGGCCGCGGTGCTGTCGTTGGGCAGGCCGAGCTGCATGCTCAGCGCCGGGATGGCGACTACGACGAGGCCGGCGAGCGCGGTCAGCAGCACGGGCCAGCGGTGCCGGGCGACGAACCGGGCCCAGCGCTCGCCGTGCGAAGCCTTGTCCGTCTTGCGGCGCAAGCGAATGCGGCCGCCCAGCACGCGGGAGCCGACGAAGCCGAGGATGGCCGGCAGCAGCGTGAGCGCGATGAGCACGGCGATCGCGACGGTCGCGGCCGCGGCGATGCCCATCTGGCCGAGGAACGGGATGCCGACCACGGTGAGCCCGGCCAGGGCGATGATCACGGTGAGCCCGGCGAACACCACGGCGGACCCGGCCGTGCCCGCGGCCCGGCCCGCGGCTTCCTCGGGTTCTCGTCCGATGCTGAGCTCGTGCCGGTAGCGGGAGACGATGAACAGCGCGTAGTCGATGCCCACGGCGAGCCCGATCATCAGGGCCAGCACCGGGGTGTTGGAGTTCAGTTCGAGCGAGCCCGAGGCCAGCATGATGCCCGCCATGCCGATGCCGACGCCGATCAACGCGGTGAGCAGCGGGATGCCGGCGGCCAGCAGTGACCCGAACGTGATGATCAGCACGACGGCCGCCACGGCCACGCCGAGGCCCTCGGTGGCGCCGGTGGCGGGCATCGCCTGCACCGCGTCGCCGCCGAACTCGACCTCGAAACCGCGCTGCTTGGCGCCGTTCGCGCTGTCGAGCAGCGCCTGGCGGTCGCTGTCCGTGAGCTCGAAGCCCTTGACCTGGTAACTCACCTGGGCGAGTGCCACGCGGCCGTCCGGCGAGATCGACTTGGCCTGGAACGGGTCGGCCACGCTCGAGACCTTCGGCGCCGTCTTGAGGCTCGCCACCGTCGACTCGACCGCGGCCTTGCCGGCCGCGTCGGTCACGGTGTGGCCCTGCGGCGCCGCGATCACGACCCGCGCGGTCGCCCCACCGGCCGCGGCCTGCGGGAACTTCGCCTGGAGCTGGTCGATCGCCTGCTGCGACTCGGTTCCGGGGATCGTCACCGAGTCCGACAGCTGGCCGGACAGCGTGAGTGCGCCGATGCCGAGCGCCACCAGCACGGCCGCCCACACGGCCGAGACGAGAGCGCGCCGCCGGAACGACAACCGGCCGAGCCGGTACAGAAATGTCGCCACGAGTGTTTCTCCGTTTCGCCCGGATAGGGCCTTCGTCACACGAACCAGTGACTCCGAAGCTAGCCGATCGGCAAGTAGGCTGCCAAGCCGATCGGCAAGTATGTGACTAGCCGCACGGCTAGGAGTTTGCTTGTCGATCGGCAAGTATCTCGGTTTGCCGATCGACTAGCGGTCACGTACGCTTCCTGGGCTTGACGAGGAGGAACGATGACTACCGCCGCCCCGGCAGAGGACACTCGGACGCGGCTGCTGGGCACCGCGCTGCGGCTGTTCGCCGAACACGGCGTGGAGGGCACGTCGCTGCAGATGATCGCCGACGCGCTCGGGGTGACCAAGGCGGCCGTGTACTACCACTTCAAGACCAAGGCGGAGATCACCGAGGCCGTCGCGGCGCCCGCCATCCGCGAGCTCGACCACATCGTGTCGGAGGCCGCGAAGCAACGCCGCCGCGGCACCCAGGTCGACTACCTGCTCGAGGGTTTCGTGGATCTGGTGGTGCGCCACCGCGTGCTCGTCGCCCTGTTCTCCAGCGACCCGGGCATCAACCGCGCGATCGAGAACTCGACGCGCGGCATGGAGGGCTTCAAGAACGCCCTCATCGACATCCTGGCCGGCCCCGAACCCGACATCTCCTCCCGCGTGGCCGCCCTGGTGACCCTCACGGGCCTCGCCATGACGGGCGGCTCCCCGGACATCGCCCAACTCGACGACGAAAGCCTGCGCCGGGAACTGGTGGACGCGGGCCGCCGCTTGCTCGGCCGGCCCCGTCGGCACCACGACTAGCCCTGCTTGATCTGTAAGCCCTGGCGGCGCCGTGGGCGGGGTTCTCGCTGCACCCGAACTTGTGCCCGCAGCGCGGGCTGCCGGCGTGACGTCGAGTTGGCTGGGCGCGATGGTTGTTCGCCGAGATGGCGCGGCCCGCTTCGGTGAGTGCGAGTGCTTCACCGCACCTGGCGGTGGCCTCCTGGATCGCCGGTCGCGTGGCCCACCCTGGCCCGACGATCGGGCTGGTTCTCCGTCAGAAACTCCGGCGCGGCGGCACCGGGTGCGGGGTTCTGGCTGCGCCGGAACCTATGGCTGCAGCGCGCCACGGGCGTGAGGTCGAGTCGGCCGGGCGCGGGGATTGTTCGCCGAGACGGCGCGGCCTGCTTCGCATGAAGTCGTGCGTAGCGCCTGGTGGCGGTCCGCAGCACTACAGGGCGCGCGGACCAACCCGCCCCCGGCGACCGGGCTAGTTCTCCGTCAGAAACTCCGGCGCGACAGCCGCCGTCAGCCACACGCCGTTCTCGCTGCGCTGGAACTCGTGCCCCGCAGCCGCCATTGCGCCGGCGGCGACGCGGAGCACCACCGGGCGGCCGTGCCGGGCCCCGACTGCGAGCGCCGTTTCGACGGCGGCCGACAGGTGCACGGCGTGGCGGCGCATGGGCCGCAGGCCTTCCCGGTAGATCGCGGGCAGGAAGCGCGTCGCGGTGCCGTGGTAGAGCACCTCGGGGGGCGTGAGGCGTTCCAGGCCCAGCTCGACGGTGACGCTGTGGCCCTGGTTGGCGCGGATCCGGCGCCCGCTCTCATCGAAGGCGAAGCGCTGTTTGTTGTTGCGCTCCACCACTTCCGCGAGTTCGGCTCGGCTCACGCGCACGCCGTGAAGGCGCAACGCCGCCAGCAGCTCGTCGACTCCGACCCAGCCGGCGGCGTCTAAGGTGAGGCCGATCGCCGAGGGGTCGTGGCGCAGGTGGCGGGAGAGCCGCTTCGAGACGCGGATCATCTGTTTCTCGTCCATAACCACACCAGTGACCCACATCCGCCCCGCCGCCACAACGGAAATTCAGATCCCGCCCTCGGCAACCGGGCGCAGTTTGCTCGCGCCGGGGCCGAAGCGGGCCAGCTCGTCGTCGGCGTTGTACAGGCTGCAGCTGCGCAGCGACAGGCAACCGCAGCCGACGCAGCCGGTGAGGCGGTCGCGCAGGCGCTGGAGCGCGTCGATGCGCGCGTCGAGCTCGTGCTGCCATTCGCGCGAGAGCCGGGCCCAGTCGGCTTTCGTGGGTGCGTGGTCGGCGGGCAGGGTGGCGAGGGCGCCGCTGATGTCCTCCAGGGAAAGGCCCACGCGCTGCGCCGCCCGGATGAACGCGATGCGCCGCAGCACCGAACGCGGGTAGCGGCGCTGGTTGCCCGCCGAGCGTTCGGAGGTGATGAGCCCCTTGTCCTCGTAGAACCGCAGGGCCGTGTGCGGGACGCCGCTGCGTTCGGCGACCTGCCCGATGCTCAAGTGCTCCGCCAACCTCGTCATTGGTCCAGGTTAGCGCTTGACCTAGACATTGGTCGAGGTTGCACCGTGGAAACATGACCACCACAGCAACGGCCTACGCGGATCTGCCCCGGCTGATCTCGCTGATGACCGGCGACGACAAACACCAGGCGGCGGCAGAGTCCACAGTGGACGTCATCTGGGTGCTCTACGACCGCGTCCTCGACATCTCACCCGAGAACTTCCACGACCCCGGCCGCGACCGGTTCCTGCTCTCCAAGGGACACGGGCCGATGGCCTACTACGCCGTGCTCACCGTCAAGGGTTTCCTCGACGAGGCCGAGCTCGCCGACTGGTCGTCGGCCCGCTCCCGGCTCGGCCACCACCCGGACCGCAAACGCGCGCCCGGCGTCGAGATCTCCAGCGGCTCGCTGGGCCACGGCCTGCCGATCGCCCTCGGCACCGCGCTCGGCCTGCGAGCGCGCGGTCACGACAGCCGCGTCGTCACGCTCGTCGGCGACGCCGAGCTCGACGAAGGCTCCAACTCCGAGGCCTTCGTGGTCGCCGCGCGCCTGGGCCTGGAAAACCTGACCACGGTGGTCGTGGACAACCAGTCGTCCACGCACGGCTGGCCCGGCGGCATCGCCCGCCGGTTCGAGGTCGAGGGCTGGGCCACGCGCACCGTCTCCGGCCGCGACCACGAAGCGCTCTACGACGCGTTCACCAGCGAACACCCGGGGCGCCCGCTGGCCGTGGTCGCCGTCGTCGAACCGAAGGGCTGACGGACATGCTGAACATGCGCGAAACCTTCCTCGCCACCACCGAAGAGATCGTGGACGCCGACCCGGACGTCGCCGTCGTCCTCGCCGACATCTCCGCCGCCCAGCTCGCCGGCGCGGCGCGGCGGCACCCGGACCGGGTGGTGAACGTCGGCATCCGCGAGCAGCTGCTCGTGAGCACGGGCGCCGGGCTCGCTCTCGCCGGCCTGCGGCCGATCATCCACACGTTCAACGCCTTTCTCGTGGAGCGCGCGTTCGAGCAGATCAAGCTCGACCTGGTCCACCAGGACGCGGGCGCCGTGCTCGTGTCCTACGGCTCCTCCTACGACATGCCCGCCGAAGGCCGCACGCACCAGTCGCCGGGCGACGTCGCGCTGATCGACTCCCTGCCGTGCTGGTACGTCCACGTGCCCGGGCACCCCGACGAGGCCCGCCGCCTGCTGCTCGACTCCGTGCCCGGCGACAGCCGCGTGTACCTGCGGCTCTCGGCCGACCAGAACGCCGCGCCGCACCTCGGCGTCGGGTTCCAGCGGGTACGCAGCGGCCGCAACGGCGTCGTGCTCGCCGTGGGCCCGATGCTCGACCGGGTGCTCGCCGCGAGCGAAAACCTCGACGTGACGGTGCTGTACGCGTCGACCATTCGCCCGTTCGACGCCGCGGGGCTGCGGGCCGCGGTGGGGGACGTCGCCGACGTCGTGCTCGTGGAGCCGTACCTCAAGGGCACTTCGGCCCACCACGTGAGCGAAGCGCTGCGAGACGTTCCGCATCGCCTGCTGTCGCTCGGCACCCTGCGCGACACGGAAGTGCGCACCTACGGGAAACGGGCCGACCACGATCTCGCGCACGGCCTCGACGCGGGCTCGATCGCGTTGTCCCTCAAGGACTTCCTGCGGCCGTGAGCCTCGGGTCGCCGGGGCTGGGGGTCCCGGCGACCCGAGGTTCACCCAAGATCAGCGGAACGCCGCGATGCCCGTCACCGACTGGCCCAGCGACAGCGCGTGCATCTCCTCGGTGCCCTCGTACGTCAGCACCGTTTCGAGGTTCGCCATGTGCCGCATCACCGGGTACTCCAGCGAAATCCCGTTGGCGCCCAGCATCGAGCGCGCGGTGCGGGCCACGTCGAGCGCCGAGCGGACGTTGGCCAGCTTGCCGAAGCTCACGTGGTTGTGGTGCAGCGCGCCGGAGTCCTTGAGCCGGCCGATCTGCAGCGCGACGAGCCCCGAACGGTTGACCTCGACCAGTAGATCGGCCAGTTTGCGCTGCGTGAGCTGGAAGCTCGCCAGCGGCTTGCCGAACTGCTCGCGCGAGAGCGTGTAGTCCAGCGCGGTTTCGTAGCACGCGCGGGCGGCGCCGACGACGCCGAACAGGATGCCGTAGCGCGCTTCGTTGAGGCAGGACAGCGGGCCGCGCAGCCCACGAACCTCCGGGAACGCCGCGGATTCCGGCAGGCGCACACCGTCGAGCACGAGCTCGGCCGTGAGCGACGCGCGCAGCGACAGCTTGTGCTTCACCTCGTTGGCGGTGAAGCCCGGCGTCGACGTCGGCACCACGAAGCCGCGGATGCCCTCGTCGGTCTGCGCCCAGACCACGGCCACGTCGGCGACGGTGCCGTTGGTGATCCACATCTTCGTGCCGGTGAGCACCCAGTCGGAGCCGTCGCGCACCGCGCGGGTGCGCATGCTGCCCGGGTCGCTGCCGGCGTCGGGTTCGGTGAGGCCGAAGCAGCCCAGCGCCTCGCCCGCGGCCATCTTCGGCAGCCACTCCTGCCGGTGTTCCTCGCTGCCCCAGCGGTGGATCGCGAACATCGCGAGCGAGCCCTGCACGGAGACGAAGCTGCGCAGGCCGGAGTCGACGGCCTCCAGCTCCCGGCACGCGATGCCGTAGGCGACCGCGCTCGTGCCGGCGCAGCCGTAGCCCTCCAGGTGCATGCCCAGCAGGCCGAGCTGCCCGAAGCCCTTGGCCAGGTCGCGCGCGGGCAGTGAGCCGGACTCGTACCAGTCGGCCACGTGGTCGAGGAGCTGGTCGCGCGCGTAGTCGCGCACGGCGTCCCGGATGGCGCGCTCCTCCTCGGCCAGTTCGGCGTCGAGGTCGAGGAAGTCGTGTGGATCCGGGTTCTTGCTCATCGGGCTGCTCCTACTGGCTCGCTTCGACGCGGTGCCAGCAGGAAATCACAGATGACCCGGGTTCCAGTGCGTGGGATTCATCACGTTCTCTTTGCGAGCGTCACGAGAACGACATGCGTCGACTTGGGCGCGGGAGGGTTGCGGAGGGATCACCAGGGTCGTGAACTGCGGAAACGGCACGCTTTCGATGTCGTCCCGCCACGCTGCGAACATCTGGCAGAGGAGGTCCGACTCGGACATGTCTTCCTCTTCCCTCGTCCGGGGGCGCCCGCTGCGCCTCAGCCGAACGGGTGAATACCCAGCGGGGCCTCCGGTGAAACGGGGTCGCGTGCAAAAATTCGCGGGCCGCCGCCAAGGTCACGTTCGCGAAGGAGCGAACCATGCGTCTGTCGACGTCGGCGGCGAAAGCCCTCGCACTCTCTACTGCAGCCTTGCTGAGCTGCGCTTCCCTTGCCTCGGCGAGCCCCGCCGCCTCCCTCGGCGGCTGGCGCCGGACCGGCGAGGTCTCCGTCGCCAACTCGATCAGCGGCGAAGGCATCACCACGCTGCGGCTGCCGGGCCAGGCTCCGCAGACCGTCTACCGCAACGGCACCACCATCCCGCAGCCGCTCAAGGACGAGGGCTGGGGCCACGTCGGCGACCCAGATTCCCTGCGCGGCTACACCTTCGACGTCTACCAGGACACCGTGACCAACCCGCCGGTGTCGAAGATGTACCTGGTCACCTCGCCGTCCGGGCAGACCACGGAGTTCGTGCACCCGCTCGCGGCCGACGAACCCGCGCCCAACGCCAACGCCCAGGTCGCCGTGAGCCCCGACGGCCAGTGGCTCGTCTCGGGCGCGCTCGGCGACGCGACGGAGCTGTTCGTCTCGCCGACGCCGTTCCTCAACCACCACGCCCCGCGCGTGGCCGGGGACCTGCCGCTCGCGGCGCGGATCCACCTCGACCACCCGATCCGCGCGGCGCAGGGCTGCGACTTCGTCTCGGCGACGCGCCTGCTGTGCGCGACGTCGGACTCCAACAACGACCTGTACCCCACGAGCTACCAGCTCCTGCAGGTCGACCTGCCCCACGCGCTCGCCGGCCACGACGTCCACGCGCACGTGAAGGAGCTCGGCCAGCTGCCGCTGTCGAGCACGTGCGCCGGCGCGTTCACCCCGGAAGGCGTGGACTACGACGCGCCGACGGGCACGCTGCGCGTCGAGGTCGTGCCGCCCGCGCCCTGCAACACCGTGACGGACGTCTACTCCTTCCGCCGCGGCTGACGTGCGCTCCCGCCCCGGGACTACGCTTGAGGTGTGTCTCGTGTGGTGATCCTCGACTACGGTTCCGGCAACCTCCGCTCCGCCGAACGCGCCGTCGCGCGCGCCGGCGCCGAGGTGGAGGTCACCGCCGACCCGCATGCCGCGCTCGAGGCCGACGGTCTGGTCGTGCCCGGGGTGGGAGCCTTCTCCGCCTGCATGGCGGGGCTGCTCGACGTGCACGGGCACCGCATCATCGGCAAGCGCCTGGCCGGCGGCCGTCCCGTGCTCGGCATCTGCGTGGGCATGCAGATCCTCTTCGGCCGCGGCGTCGAGCACGGCGAGGAGACCGAGGGCACGGGGGAGTGGCCCGGCACCGTCGAGCGCCTGCACGCCGACGTGCTGCCCCACATGGGCTGGAACACCGTCCGCGCGCCCGCGGACTCGCAGCTGTTCGCCGGCCTCGACCCGGACGAGCGCTTCTACTTCGTGCACTCCTACGCGGCGCGCCAGTGGGAGCTGGAGTCCGGCTTGGCGGGGCGGCAGCCGAAGGTGACGTGGGCCAACCACGGCGAGGACTTCGTGGCGGCGGTGGAGAACGGCCCGCTGTGGGCCACGCAGTTCCACCCCGAGAAGTCGGGCGACGCGGGCGCGAAGCTGCTCCGCAACTGGTTGGACACGCTCTAGTTGTATTCGGCCGTCAGGTTGGTGGCAGTCGACTGGTGGGTGGATGCCCGCCGAGTGCGCTGTGGCGGCGTTGAGTGTTGTAGTGCTGGAG
>NZ_JBIAWY010000026.1:0-48803 GCF_042896185.1 Amycolatopsis sp. NPDC001319
CGGCATCGCCCGCCTGCACAACCTCATCCTCGCTGGGTGACGACGAAACAAGCAGGTCAATGAGTACGTCGCAGATCATTTACGGGACAACGCTTTGGGAGGGCGGGGGTGTTTCTGCCGGGGCCGTGATGCTCCACAGCTCAGCCCGCTCGTGCACCCGCTACTCCCCGAAGTTCGACTCCACCAAACCCGTCACGGCGTCGAGTGCGTCCGAGGCCTGGGGGCCCCGGGCGCGCACCAGGATGCGGTCGCCCTGGCGGGCGCCGAGGGACATGAGGGCCAGGACGCTGTGGGCGTCGGCTTCCTGGTCGCCCAGGCGGATGGTGACCTCGGCGTCCACGGAGGCCAGGCTGCGGACCAGGACGGCCGCGGGGCGGGCGTGGAGGCCGACCTCGTTCGTCAGGGTGAGTTCCTTCTCCTGGGAATCACCCGGAGCGTCCACTGCGGCGAGGTCCGGGGACAGGCCGGCGCCGGCGGCGGCCGAGGCCACCGCCTTGCGGTCGGCGCCGGACTGGGCGGCGACGGCGGCGGCGATGGCGCCTTCCACCAGGGGGCCGTCGGCGACGACGGCGGCGGGGCCGCCCGACAGGGACTCCACCGCGAGCTCCGCCGTCATCTGCGCGCTGCCCAGGTCGTAGAGCAGCACCACGCCGTCGCCGGAGTCGGCGCGCTGGGTGGCGGCCACGACTTCGTCGTAGTCGGTGCCGATGCCGCCGCCGTCGGGGAGGCCGCCGGCGGGGATGATGAGGACGTCGGGGGCCATCTGGGCGGCCAGGTCGGCCAGGCCCTCGGCCAGTTTGGCGCTGTGCGAGACGAGCACGATCCCCACGGTCACCGGGCGGCCTCCGCGAACGCGCGCAGCAGCAGCGCCGTGGAGCGGGCGCCGGGGTCCATGTGGCCGACGGCGCGTTCGCCCAGGTACGAAGCGCGGCCCTTGCGGGGCACCAGGTCCACTGTGGACTCGGCACCGCGGTCGGCCGCGTCGGCCGCCGCGGTCAGCACGTCCGCGATCGAGGCGTCCGCGGGGCAGGCGGCGGCCGCGGAGACGGCCGGGATCAGGGCGTCGACCATCGTCGCGTCGCCGCCCACCGCCTTGCCGCGGGCCTGCACACCGTCCAAAGCGGCCTGCAGCGCGGCCACCAGCAGCGGCACGTCGACCGAAGCCGCGTCCCCGAGGCGGGTCGACGCACGCAGGAAAGCCGTGCCGTACAAGGGTCCCGCCGCGCCGCCGACCTTCGAGATCAACGTGGTGGCCGCCAGCTTCGCGACGCCAGCCGGGGTGGCGGGCACCTCCGTCTCCAGTGCGGACACGATCGCGGTGAACCCACGGGTCATGTTCTCGCCGTGGTCGCCGTCGCCGATGGCGCGGTCGAGCTCCACCAGCTCGGAGCGGTGCTCGGCCACGACTTCGGCCGCGGCTCGCAGCGCGGCCGCGACTCCTTCGGAAGAACAACCCATCAGATCCCCCACCGCAGCGCGGGCGTCCACACGGGCGCGTCCCACAGCTCGGTCAGCTCGTCGTCCAGCTTCAGCAGCGTCAGGCTCATCCCCTGCATCTCGAGACTCGTGATGTACGGGCCGACCAGCCTGCGCTCGACCACGATCCCACGCTCGGCCAGCAGCCGCTCGGCGATGCCGTGCGCGAGGTAGAGCTCCACCAACGGTGTGGCGCCCATGGAGTTCGTGAACAGCAGCACCTTGTCGCCCGACTCGTACGGCAGGTCCGAGACGACGGCCTCGACCATCCGCGCCACCAGCGCGTCGGCGGGCTCGGCCGGGATGCGCTCGCGGCCCGGCTCGCCGTGGATGCCGATGCCGAACTCGATCTCGTCCGGCCCCAGGTCGAAGCTCGGCTCGCCGACGTGCGGCACGATCGGCGCGCTCAACGCCACCCCGATCGACCGCACCTGCCCGATGACCTTGCGCGCCAGCGCCTCCACCGTGTCGAGCGAGTCGCCCCGCTCCGCGGCCGCGCCCACGATCTTCTCCAGCAGCACGGTCCCGCCGACGCCGCGGCGGCCGGCGGTGTACGTGGAGTCCTTGACCGCGACGTCGTCGTCGATCACGACGCTGCGCACGTCGAGATCCTCGGCCGCGGCCAGCTCGGCGGCGGTCTCGAAGTTCAGCACGTCACCCGTGTAGTTCTTGACGATCAGCAACGCACCGGACGGCCCGGTCGTCGCGGCTACCGCGGCCTGCACCCCGTCCGGCGTCGGCGACGTGAACACCGCGCCGGGGACGGCCGCGTCGAGCATGCCGCGGCCGACGAACCCGCCGTGCAGCGGCTCGTGGCCGGAGCCGCCACCCGAGATGACGGCGACCTTGCGCGGCACCGGCGCGTCGGCCCGCACCACGACGGCCGGGTCGTCCCGGACACGAAGGATGTCGGCGTGGGCGACGGCGAGGCCTCTCAAGGACTCCGCGACCACGGTCGCCGGATCGTTGATGATCTTCTTCATGGCGGGCCTCCGACACATCGGCGTGGTGGATGCCCCCAACCTAGCCGCCGAACCCGGCCTGCCGCCAAGGTTCAGGGCCGCGGCAGGTTCCCGGCGACGCTTTTGGCCAGCGTGGTCGCCGTCGCACACGGGTCACCCGTGCCCGGCTTGAGGTCGTAGTCGGTGAATCCCACCTGGACGACTTCCACGTGGTCGCCCTGCCACGGCCGGTGCTGCCACTCGACCTTGCAGTCCGTGCCGGCCGTGCCCTTCTTCGCGTACGCCTGGTTCGCGCCACCGACATCGGCCTTCAGCCAGCCGTCTCCCTCCAGTGGCGGAAGGGCCGGGAAGAACATCACCGTGATGTTCGGGCTGTTGCCCCACTGGCAGCTGTGCAGCCCGGTCGCGCCGCCCTTCGTGCCCTTGAGCACGGCGTCCACGGCGGACTGGTCCAGCACCGCGCACGCGTCGGCCGTGAGCACGGATCCCTTGACGTCCGGGTATTTCTGTGGCGAGTTGTGCAGCTTGTCCACGGCGGGCGCGAGCAAGGTTCGTCCCGCACGACACGGATCGCCACCCGGGTAATCGATCTCGAACGCGACGCCGAGGCTCGGGTCACGCGAGGTGAGGGCGCTGACCTCGCACGAACCGCCGGTGGTGTCGGGCACCTCGACCTGCGGCAGTCCGCCGACCTGGCCGGTGGTCTTGTCCGAGGCGAACAGCACGATCGCACCGAGCTGCACGTCGACCGAAAGCTCCTTGCCGCCGGCGTCGCGCACCTTGGTGCTGCACTCGTCGAACCGCACGCTCGACGCCGCCGGCTCACCCTCGGGTGTGCCGAGTGCGGAGAGCGACGCGGTGTCGAGGAACTGGCACGGCAGCACCGGACGCAGCGCGCCGGTGGTGACCGCCGCGTCGGTGATCGGGCCACTGCCACCGTCCCCGCTCGCGGCGGGGACGGTGGTGCGGGGGAAGTTCTCCTTGCCCAGCTGCGGGCCACCGCAGGCCGTCAGGACGAGAACACCGGCCGCCACCAGGGCAAACAACCGGCCGAGTTTGAGAGCGTGCGCCACGCGGAGCACGGTAGCGGCAGCCGGCCCCGGCTGTCCGGACAACCCGCCTATCCGGCGGACGGCGGTTCGGTGGTCTCGTCCTCGTCCGGCTGGTCCGTTTGCACGGGCACGACGATCGGCCGCAGCCGCGCCCACAGGACGAACAGCGCCGTGAAAATCAGCAGGGCGATGCCGGCCCACAGGTTGATGTTCACCCCGGCCGCCTTCACCCGGTCGGCCTCGGTGTCGAACGCGGCGCCCATGACCGTGAGGATGATGCCGTACACGCCGGTCAGCAGCGCGATGATCAGGCGGATGTCGAACGCGCCGGCCTTGCGCGAGCGCGGCGTGGATTCCGTTGCCATGACGTCATCCTCCCTAGAAGGCGAAGTTCAGGATGATGGTGATCACCGCTGCGATCCCGGCCAGCAGCACCGGCTTGCGGTACCAGCCCGCGTCTTCGCCGGTGGTCTCGTGCTTGAGCGAATCGCGCGGCGTGAGCGAGTAGACCAGGCCCACCAGCTCCGACTCCGGCTTGGGCGGCGTCAAGTAGGTGACACCCACGCTCACCACGATGTCGACGACGAACGCCGCGATCGCGGCCACGAAGCTCACGCCCTGCCCCGGCAGCGTGAACACCTCGAGCTTGCTCATCACGAAGATCGCGATGGCCGCGAGTGTGCCGAGCACCAGGCCCGACCAGCCGGCCGCCTTCGACATCCGCTTCCAGAACATGCCGAGGATGAACGTGGCGAACAGCGGCGCGTTGAAGAACGAGAACAGGGTCTGCAGGTAGTCCATCAGGTTCGAGTACGTCGACGCGATGAACGCCGTGCCGATCGCCAGGACCGTCGCGACCATGGTCACCACGCGGCCGGTGTTCAGGTAGAACTTGTCCGGCCGGTTCTTCACGATGTAGGTCTGGAAGACGTCGTAGGTGAACACCGTGTTGAACGAGCTCAGGTTCGCCGCCATACCGGCCATGAACGACGCGAGCAGGCCCGCGATCGCCACGCCGAGGATGCCGTTCGGCAGCACGTCGCGCATCAGCAGCAGGAGCGCGTCGTTGAACGTCGCGCCGCTGGGCGCCGGCTTGCCGTCGAGCAGCGCCTGCTTGTTCGCGCCCTGCAGCTCGGTCACGGTGATCGCGGCGACCATGCCCGGGATGATCACCACGAACGGGATGAACATCTTCGGGAACGAGCCGATGATCGGCGTCCGCCGCGCGGCCGACATGCTCTTCGACGCCATCGCGCGCTGGACCTCGACGAAGTTCGTGGTCCAGTAACCGAACGAGAGCACGAACCCGAGGCCGAACACGAGACCCAGCACCGACAGGAAGTTGCTGCCGAAGCCGGTCAGCTGGTTGCCGGGCCACGAGTGCGTCTGCGCGACGCCACCGGGGCTGTTGGTCACCTTCTCGATGAGGCCGTTCCAGCCGCCGACCTTGTACAGGCCGACGATCGTGAGCGGGATCAGCGCCGCGAGGATGACGAAGAACTGCAGCACCTCGTTGTAGATGGCCGCCGAGAGGCCACCGAGCGCGGTGTAGGTGAGCACGATGACGGCCGCGATGATGATCGAGACCCAGATCGGCCAGCCCAGCAGCAGGTTCACGACGCTGGCCAGCAGGTACAGGTTCGCGCCGGCGATGAGGATCTGCGCGAGCGCGAAGCTGGCGCCGTTGACCCAGTGGGCCGCCGGGCCGAAGCGGCGGAGCATGAATTCGGGAACGCTGCGCACCTTGGAGCCGTAGTAGAACGGCATCATCACGACGCCGAGGAACAGCATCGCGGGGATCGCGCCGATCCAGAAGTAGTGCGCCGTCGGCAGGCCGTACTCGGCGCCGTTGGCGGACATGCCCATGACCTCGATCGCGCCGAGGTTGGCCGAGATGAACGCCAGGCCGGTCACCCACGCCGGGAGCGAGCGCCCGGACAGGAAGAAGTCGAGACTGCTCGACACCTGCCTGCGGGCGAGATAGCCGATGCCCAGCACCAGCACGAAATAGAACGCCAGCTCGATGTAGTCGATCGCACTCGCGTCGAGCCGCAGGTTCGCGTCGGCAAGGACCTCCACGCGAGCCACCTCCGAATCAAACAATTTCCCACAGGAAACACCAGCGTCCTGTTAGATCCGGACAGTACTGCATGGATTCCGAGGCGGCACCCCGACACGGGAGATCAGCGAGAAGCCCTTCGGCTCACGGCGGTGACCTGGGCAAACGCGGACACCCGGCGAGTGTGATCTTGACGGCTCGCGCGCCGCTGACCGGCACCTCACGAACGCGCAGGGGCGATCACCAGCCGGCGAGCGCGTCCACTGAGGACGGTCGCCGGCCGTGGCCCCGGTGGCTCAGAACAGGCGGAACTCGTCCGATTCGATGCCGCGCAGCGCGTCGTAGTCCAGGGTCAGGCAGCGGATGCCGCGGTCTTCCGCGAGGGTACGGGCCTGGGGCTTGATGATCTGCGCGGCGAAGACGCCCTGCACGGGGGCCAGCAGCGGGTCGCGGTTGAGGAGCTCGAGGTAGCGCGTGAGCTGCTCGACGCCGTCGATCTCGCCGCGGCGCTTGATCTCCACGGCCACCGACTTGCCGTCGGCGTCACGGGCCATGATGTCGACCGGGCCGATGGCGGTGGGGAACTCGCGGCGCACGAGGGTGTAGCCGTCGCCGAGGGTCTTGATGTGCTCGGCGAGCAGTTCTTGCAGGTGCGCTTCCACGCCGTCCTTCTGCAGGCCCGGTTCGGCGCCGAGCTCCTGCTCGTGGTCGTGGTAGATCTCGTCGATCGAGATCACGAGCTTCTCGCCCTGCTTGTTCTCGACGATCCACAGCTTGCCGTCCTCGATGAGCCAGCAAGGCGGGCTCATCCAGTTCAGGGGCTTGTACGCGCGGTCGTCCGAGTGCACGGACACCGAACCGTCCGACTTGACGAGGAGCAGGCGCGTGGCCATCGGCAGGTGGGCGGTGAGGCGGCCGGCGTAGTCGACCTGGCAGCGAGCGATCACGAGACGCACCCGCCGAGGGTAGGACAGGCTCGGCGATACTGGGCGAGTGGACCCCATTCAGCGTGTCGCGACCCGTGAGGTGTACCGGAACAACTGGATGACGGTGCGCGAGGACGCCATCCGCCGCGCCGACGGCAGTGAAGGCATCTACGGCGTGGTCGACAAACCGACCTACGCCCTGATCATCCCGATGGACGGCGACCGCATGCTGCTCGTCGACCAGTTCCGCTACCCCGTCGGTGAGCGCCGCTGGGAGTTCTGCCAGGGCACGGCCCCCGACCTCGCCGAGACACCGCCCGCCGAACTCGCCCGCCGTGAGCTGCGCGAGGAAACGGGCCTGCGCGCCGAGACCGTGACGGAGATCGGCCTGCTGGAAGTCGCGCCCGGCATGTCGAGCCAGCGCGGCCACGTCTACCTCGCCACGGACCTGACCGAGGGCGAGCCGGAACGCGAGCTCGAGGAACAGGACATGACCACGGCGTGGTTCACCCGCGCCGACGTCGAGAAGATGATCTCGACGGGCGGTATCACCGACGCGCAGTCGATCGCCGCGTACACGCTCTTGCTGCTGCACGAGCGTCGCTGAGCCCTCTCAGTCGGGCCACTCCGCCTTGCGCTTCTCCAGGAACGCCGCCATGCCTTCCCGCGCGCCCGGCAGCTGCGACGCCGAGGCCATGACCTCCAGCGCGATGGCGTAGGCGTCGGCTTCCGGGCGGTCGAGCTGGGCGTACAGCGTCTGCTTGCCCATGGCCTTGCTCGCCCGGCTGCCGCGCGTGGCCCGTGCAAGCAGGGCGGCGACGGCGTCGTCCAGCTCCTCGTCCGGGACGACGGAGTTGACCAGACCCCAGTCGTGCGCGGTGGCGGCGTCGACGACGTCGCCCGTCAGAGCCAGCTCCATCAGGCGCTTGCGGCCGATCGAGCGCGCCACCGGGACGGCCGGGGTGTGGCAGAACCAGCCGCCCTTGCCGCCGGGCAGGGCGAACCCCGCGGACGACGCGGCGACGGCGAGGTCGCACGAGGCCACGAGCTGGCAGCCCGCCGCGGTGGCCAGGCCGTGCACGCGAGCGACCACCACCTGCGGCAGCGACTGCATCGTGCGCATCAGCTCGGTGCACAGCGTCAGCAGCTCGCGCACGCCCATGAGGTCGCGCGCGGCGACGTCGCCGAAGTCGTGGCCCGCGGAGAAGACCGGGCCGGCCCCGGCGAGGACGATGCCCGTCGCGTCGGTGGTCCCGGCTTCGCGGAACGCCGCGAGCAGCTCGGTCAGGTGGTCGGCGGACAGCGAATTGCGCCGCGCGGCGCGGTTCATCGTGATGGTGATCGTGTCGCCGTCGCGCTTCACGAGGAGGTGCTCGTACTCGGCCATACCCCGACCGTAACGCCGCCGGGCGCGGAACGGAACGTGCGCCGGTACGAATCGGGCCCGACGCCGATCTCCGCGCGCAGCCGGCGGCGCAGGTTGGACGCCGTGCCCAGCCCCGACCGCTGCGCGACGCGCTCCACCGGCAGCTCGGTGGTCTCCAGCAGGCGCTGCGCCAGCCGCACCCGTTGCCCGCGCAGCCACCGGCCCGGCGTGACGCCCGTGGCCGCGGCGAACTCGCGGTGGAATGTCCGCTCGCTCATCCCGGCGTGGCCGCACAGGTCGGCCACGCCGATCTCGTCGGCCAGCCGGGCCAGCGCCCAGTCCATAGTGGACGAAAGACCCGGCCGGGACGGATCCGTGGGCAACGGATTCTCGACGTACTGACGCTGGCCGCCTTCCCTCGCGGGCGGCATCACCAGGCGCCGCGCGAGTTTCGCCGCCACGTCCGCGCCGTGGTCGCGGCGCACGAGGTACAGGCAGAGGTCGAGACCGCCGGCCACGCCCGCCGAGGTGAGCACGCCGTCGGAATCGGTGTACAGCACATCGCGCTGCAGCTCGGCCCTCGGCGCCGCGACGGCGAGCGCGTCGAGGTCCCACCAGTGCGTCGTCGCGGGGCGGCCGTCGAGCAGGCCCGCGGCCGCGAGCGTGAACGCGCCGGAGCACAGGCCCGCCACCGTCGCGCCCGAGCTGTGGGCTCGGCGCAACGCGGCCGACGCGGCGGGCGCCACCGGGGCGTGCGGATCGTCGCGGCCCGGCGCAACGACGAGGTCGCAGCCGTCGAGGCCGGACAGTCCGTTTGTCGGCGTGACCTCGCCGAAGGGGGACAACGGGATGCGCCGCCGGCCCGCCCCGCACAACCGCACCGTGAACGGGCCGATCCCGCTCGCGCTGCGATCCTGGCACCAGACCTCGGCGATCACCCCGAGGTCGAACACGCGTGTCCCCGGCAGGAGCAGCACCCCGATCGTCCGCATGGCAGAAAAGTACCGGATCGCGCGCCTTCTGCCACTCCCTCGACGCCGGCGGCCCGGCAAGACTCGACGGCATGACCGCACTCATCCTCATCGACGTCCAGCGCGGGTTCTCCGACGAGCAGTACTGGGGCCCGCGCAACAACCCCCGCGCGGAGGCCAACATCAAGGCCCTGCTCGACGCGTGGCAGGAGCGCCGCCTGCCCGTGGTCCTCGTGCACCACGACTCCGTGCACGCCGATTCGCCGCTGCGGCCCGGCCAGCCGGGCAACGACTTCCTGCCCGAGCTCGACGGCGCCCGCCCCGACCTGGTCTTCGGCAAGAAGGTGAACTCGGCCTTCCTCGGCGACGTCGACCTCGACGCCTGGCTCAAGACCCACGGCATCACGAGCTTCGTCCTCGCCGGGATCCAGACCAACTTCTGCTGCGAGACCACGGCCCGCATGGGCGGCAACCTCGGCTACGACGTGACCTTCGCGCTCGACGCGACCTTCACGTTCGACCTGCCCGCCCTCGACGGCACCACCGTGACGGCCGACGAGCTCACCCGCGTCACCGCGGCGAACCTGCACAACCAGTTCGCCACGGTGAAGTCCACCAAAGAAATCCTGGGCTAGCGCCGGTCGATCACGGCACGGAGGAACTCCTTCGTGCGTTCGTGTTCGGGCGCGGTGAACAGCTTCTCCGGTGGCGCCTCCTCCAGCACCCGGCCGTGGTCGAACATCATCACCCGGTCCGAGACGTCCTGGGCGAACTGCATTTCGTGCGTCACGCACAGGATGGTGATGTCCGTGGTCGACGCGATGTTCCGCAGCACCCGCAGGACGTCGGCGACGAGCTCCGGGTCGAGTGCCGACGTGACCTCGTCGAGCAGCAGCACGTCGGGTCGCATCGCGAGCGCCCGGGCGATCGCGACCCGCTGCTGCTGCCCGCCGGAGAGCCGCGTCGGGTGCGCGTCCGCCTTGTCCTCGAGCCCGACGAGGCCGAGCAGCTCACGGGCCCGCTGCTCGGCTTCGGCCGGCGCCACGCCGAGCGATCGGACGGGTGCCTCGGTGATGTTGCGCAGCACGTTCATGTTGGGGAACAGGTTGAACTGCTGGAACACCATCCCGATCCGGCGCCGCATCACCCGCAGGTGCTTCTCGTCGGCCGGCACCAGCCGTTCGCCGCGGCGCACGTGGCTCAGGCACTCGCCGCCGACGTCGATGGTGCCGCCGTTCACCCGCTCCAGGGTCATCAGCAGCCGCAGGATCGTCGTCTTGCCGGATCCGCTCGGGCCGATCAGCGAGACGAACTCCCCCGGCGCCACGGTGAAATCGAGCTCGTCGAGCACCACGTGGTCCCCGAACTTCTTGACCACACCCGAGAACCGGATCATCGCGTCAGACTCGTTCGGCACGGCGTTCCCATCGTCGGACCAGCACGGAGGCCGGCAGGCTCACCAGCAGGAACAGCACCCCGGCCAGGGTGTAGGGCTCGACGACGCGGAAGGTCTCCGCGCCGACCTCCTTGGCGCGGTTGAGCACGTCCAGCACGCCGATCGCCAGCAGCAGCGGCGTTTCCTTGAACATCGAGATGGTGTAGTTGCCCAGTGCGGGCAGCACCCGCGGGATCGCCTGGGGCAGCACGACGGCCGTCCACACCCGCGACCGCGGCAGGTTCAAGGCGGTCGCCGCCTCCCACTGTCCTTTCGGGACGG
This sequence comes from Amycolatopsis sp. NPDC001319, assembly GCF_042896185.1. Lineage (NCBI taxonomy): Bacteria > Bacillati > Actinomycetota > Actinomycetes > Pseudonocardiales > Pseudonocardiaceae > Amycolatopsis > Amycolatopsis sp. NPDC001319. Next base: position 10,530 of record NZ_JBIAWY010000026.1, read on the forward strand.
CTTCGATCCCGGCCCGGTACACCTCGGCGGTGTAGGTCGCGTAGTGGACCCCGAGGGCCACGACCCCCGTGACGAACGCCGACATCTTGAACCCGGTCAACGGCGGCACCAGCCAGTACAGCACGAAGACCTGGATCAGCAACGGGGTGCTGCGGACGAACTCGATGAACAGCCACACCAGCCGCGACAGCACCGGGATCCGAGCCCGGCGCAGCAACGCCAGCACCAGGCCGAGCGCGTACGCAACGGCCGACCCGAGCAGCGTGAGCTCGACCGTGACCAGCAACCCCTCCAGCAGCAAGGGGATCGCGTCGGCGGCGGCCTGCCAGTCCCAGTTCACCCGGCACCCCCGCCGCCCACGGTGAGGTCCAGCTCCGTGCGCCGCACCGGCGCCCGGCCGAGCCGGCGCGCCGCCCAGCGCTCCAGCGCCCGCATTCCGGTCGTGATCACGACGGCGAGCAGGAGGTAGAGCACCAGTTCGGTGCCGTAGATCCAGCCGATGTCCGCGCCGAACACCGGGCGCAGCAGCTCACCGCGTTCGGTGATCTCGCCCGCGGAGATGAACGACAGCAGCGCGGTGCTCTTGAGCAGCTGGATGAACAGGTTGTTGAACGGCGGCAGCATCTCGGCGAACGCCTGCGGCAGGAGCACCCGCACCATCCGCTGCGCCGGTGACAGGTTGAGCGCGACCGCCCCTTCGTACTGCGCCCTCGGCACGGACCGCACGGCGCCGCGCACGACCTCGGCGCCGTACGCCCCGTGGTTCAGACCCAGCACCAGGATGCCGGCGAACAACGGCACCAGCTGGAACCCGACCAGCACCGGCAGCACGAAGAACAGCCAGAACAGCTGCACGGCCTCGGACGTCCCGCGGAAGACCTCCACGTACACCCGGGCCACCCCGCGGACCGACCGGCTCGGTGAGAGCAGCGCGAGCCCGGCGACGAGCGAGAGGACGATGGTGAGGATGATCCCGCCGACCGCGGCCTCGATCGTCGTGGTCAGGCCGGCGAGGATCGCCGAGACGATGTGCGGCACGTTCGACACGGCGCGCCGCCCGTCACGCGGCGCAGAGCCGCTCGGTCGTCACGTCCGGCTTCGGCAGGTTCGCCTGCGTGAAGCCGAAGGGCGTGACGATCCTCGTCCACTCCCCGCTGTCGTGCAGCTTCTTCAGCTCCGCGTTGAACGCGTCGAGCAGCGACTTGTCGGCCGTGCGGAAGACGAACCCGCCCGCGGAGATCACCGGCTTGCCGTTCTCGACCGGGTCGAACCCCGGGGTCACCTCGGCGGCCGCGCCGGGGTTCTTCTTCAGCACGTCCTTCAGCGAGATGTCGGTGAGCGCCGCGGCGTAGACGCGGCCGTCGACGACGGCCCGCAGCATGTTGTCCTGGGAGTCCAGGGTCTCGATCTGGCTCTCGGGCACGCCGGCGCTGGTGGCGTAGCCCTTCTCCACCGCGGCGGAGAGCACCGCGACCTTCACCTTCTTGGCCGCGATGTCCTCGAACTTCAGCACCTGCTGCGGGTTGCCCGCCGGTACCAGCAGCGCGGTCAGCGCCGAGTAGTCCGGGATCGAGAACGCGGCCTGGCCGCAGCGTTTCGCCGTGATGTTCATGCCCGCCGCCACCACGTCGTACTGCTTCGCGTTGAGCGCCGGGATCAGCTGGTCGAAGGAGACCGCGCTCGCCTCGACGGTGTCGATCCCCATGTTCCGGAATACGACTCGCGCAACTTCAGGGGCCTCGCCCGTGACTTTTCCGCTTTGATCGGTGAATCCATAGGGGGATTCGTTGGCGATTCCGATTTTGATCTTCTTGGCGGACTGAGCCGCCTGCAACGTGTCACCGGACGACGTCGACGTACATGCCGACAGCACCATCGGACCACCCAGTACAGCTGCTCCCACCAGTACGGATCCCCGGAAAAACTGCCTTCGCGACCATTCGTCGTGCTTCATCACAGCACCTCGTTTCGATCACATTTCCGTGCGTCGAACGTAGGTGTCCACCGGGAACGTGGCACGCCAAGAGCAGCCAATACGCGCCAGCCGTTACCGTAAATTGACCGGTTGGAACAATGCGTGTTCGAAAGCTTTCAGTCCGTGGCCCGTTTGTCCTGGTTCGCGGGACGCACGATCGCCACGCCGCGGTCCAGGTCGATCATCCCCAGCGGTGGCGCGCCCTGCGCGTCCTGGTCGAGGGTCATCTCCACGGAGTCGCGGTGCTCGAGCTCGTTGCGCTTGGTGCCGTAGAGGAACGAGGTGACCTCGTCGAGGTACGTCGAGGACAGCCGCCGCTTGAGCCGCGACGGCTTGCGGCCCGGCCGCACTTCCCACGCGCCCACGATCACCAGCAGCAACGTCGCGGCGGGCAAGGCGATCGACATGATGACCTGCACGTCTCACCCAACGCGCGAAGGGCGGGCCGCGTTCCGCGCGATCAGGCCGGCGAGCTGCGCGGCGTCACGGACGGCGACCAGCTCGGGCAGCATCGGGTGCCACGCGGGCCGCGGCCGGTACTCCTGGTCCTTGACCCAGTCCCACCAGCCGGGGCTGAAGTCGATCGTGCCGAGACCGTCGCCGAGGTCGTGCACCCGCGGCACCCCGAGCGCCGCCAGCGGCACCCAGCGGAACTCCGACCCCGCCCCGCCGTGCGCGACGAACACCAGCCGCCGATCGGTGACGACGTAGGTCGTGACGGCCAACAGCGCGCGGCGCTCCTTCGGCCGCTCGACCGCGAACCCGGCCACGAGCGCGATCACGATGACCCACGGGTAGAAGGCCACGTTCAGCACGTCGAACCAGGCGATCACGAAGCCCCCGCCCACCACGAGGACCGCGAGCACGACCCACCAGTAGAAGTCGCGGAACCGCCGGTGGTACCGCTGCGGGCGGCCGGACCACAACACGGTCTCGCCCTCTTCGATCGGAAACATCGCGCCCTCCCTCTTCCGGAATGAGCACGCTGCCCGGTTCGCCCGGGTTGCCCCGCGCGGCGAACTCACCCGTGGATCGAGGAGTGCCCGGCGTGGCGCGAGATGAGCTCGGCGACCTGCTGTGCGTCGCGGATGGCCACCAGTTCCGGATGGATCGGGGCCAGACCCGGGGACCGCCACGGGTGCCGCCGGCGCATCCACCGCGTCACCGACCGGCCGAAGGCGACGGTGCCGACCGCGTCGCCCAGCTCGTGCACCCGCGGCGAGCCGAGCAGGGCGATCGGGACCCAGCGGAAATCGTCGCGGTGCGACCAGTGCAGCACGAGGATCAGCCGCCGGTCGGTCACGATGTACGAGAGCGCGGCGAACCGCTTGGACCGCACCGAGCCGACGTTGGCCGCGAAGCCGATCGCCGGGACGATCGAGAAGTACCAGCTGATCCACAGTTCGTGGTCCGGGTAGAACGCGACCAGCAGGCTCAAGCCCGCCACCAGGACCACGACCGGCACCCACGGCAGGTAGTCGCCCAAGCGCCGGTGCCGACGCTGCGGCCCGCCGGTCCACAACACCGTTTCACCGTCGTCGATCGGATTCATCGTGGCCTCCCCCAGTCCCCGCGCTGAGCACGCTGCCGGATTCGCCGAGGGTGCCCCGCGCGGCGAAGGGCTGTGACCGAAATCCGCGAGACTCCGCCGAAAGCGCCGATTACCCTGCAACAACGTGACTTGGAGTGGGTACGGCAGTTATCTCGTCATCGTGGTCCTCATCGTCCTGGCGCCGGGGCCGGACACGATGGTGATGCTGAAGAACGCGTTGTCCGGGGGTGCCCGGGGTGGGCTGCTGGCGACGGCCGGGATCTTCGCCGGCAATGCGCTGCAGGGCACGACCGCGGCGCTCGGGCTCGGGGTGGTCATCGCGCGGTCGCAGCCGGTGTTCGTCACGCTCAAGTGGCTCGGCGCGGCCTACCTGGTGTTCCTCGGGTTCCAGGCGCTGCGCGGCGCGTGGCGCGGTGACTACGCCACCGTCGAGGAAACGCAGCGCAAGCGCACGAGCAGCTTCCGGCGCTGGCGCGAGGGGTTCCTGTCCAACGTGACGAACCCGAAGGTCCTCGTCCTCTACCTGTCGGTGCTGCCGCAGTTCCTCGACCCCGTGCGCACCACCACGTGGGACGCGCTCGTGCTCGCCTACACCGTGGCGGTGCTGGGCACGGTGTGGCTGCTGGTGCTGCTGTTCTTCGTGCACCGCGTGCGCGCGTGGCTCAAGCAGCGGAAGGTGCGGCGCGCGCTCGACGGCGTGACCGGCACCGCGCTGGTCGGGTTCGGGGCGGCCCTGGCCCTGGAGTCCTGACCCGGGCTAAGTTCGCCGCATGACGTGGGGTGTGTACGGCGGGTTCCTCGCCATGATGGTGGTGCTCGCCGTGGCGCCCGGGCCCGACAGCATGGTGGTCCTCAAGAACGCCCTGTCGGGCGGCGCCCGCGGCGGGGCGTGGGCGTGCGCCGGCATCGCCGTGGCGAACTTCCTGCAGGGCACGCTCGCCGCGCTCGGGCTCGGGGCCGTGATCACCAACTCGCGGCCGATCTTCGAAACCGTGAAGTGGCTCGGTGTCGCCTACCTCTGCTACCTCGGTTTCCAGGCGCTGCGCGGCGCGTGGCGCGGTGACTACCAGTCGCTCGCCGAGGCGAAACGCGCCCGCCAGAGCGCGTTCCGCCGCTGGCGCGAAGGATTCCTCTCCAACGTGACCAACCCCAAGGTCCTGGTCCTCTACCTGTCGGTGCTGCCGCAGTTCCTCACGCCCGGCGTCACGACCACCGGCGACGCCCTGCTGCTCGCCTACACCGTCGCCGCCGTGGGTGCGGTCTGGCAGGTCCTGCTGCTCCTGCTCGTGCACCGCGTACGCGGCTGGCTCGAACGCCGCCGTGTGCGCCGCACCCTCGACGGCGTGACCGGCACGGTCCTCATCGGCTTCGGCGTGGGGCTGGCGCTGGAGGCCTAAAGGGTCTCGTCCAGCCAGTCGTAGACGCGGGCTGTCGCGAGCCGCTGCGCGCCGACGTGGCAGTGGGCGTCCGCGCCTTCGTCGGCGGTGAACGAGAGCAACGTCTTGGGGCCCGTGAGCCGTTCGTAGAGGCGGCGGGGTTCGGACTGGGTTTCGCCGTGTCCGTTGAAGAACAGGTCGTCGGTGGCCTCGCAGACGAGCGTCGGGCACTGGATGCGTTCGGCGACGCCGCCGTCGAGCGTGTAGGTGAGGTACTTCGCGAGGAACTCACGGTCGGTCGCCGCGCCCATCACGTACCGGCCGTGGTCGGTGGCCCAGCGCAGCGTGGGGCTCGCGGCGCGGCCGGCGGCCAGCAGCCGGTCGAGCTCCTCGTCCTCCGACGCGTTGGCCCGGCGTTCGATCTCCGCGCGGTCCCACGGCAGGAACGCCGTCACCGCCGAGCCGGCGTCGAACACCCCGTCCACGGCGACGACGGCCTTGATCCGCGAGTCGAACGCCGCCGCGCGGGGCGCGAGCATGCCGCCGAGGCTGAGGCCGAGCAGCGCGACCTTGTCCGGGTCGACCCCCGGGTCGGCCAGCGCGAAGTCGAGCACCGGGCCCACCACGTGCTCCCAGTCGGGCCGGAAGACGAGCCCGTCGCGGTGGATCGCACTCGGCTGGCCGGGGCCGTCGAACGCCAGCACGTGGTAGCCGCGCTCCTGGCCGCCGGCGCCGCCGAAGAAGTGCACCTCCTCCGCGCTGCCGTCGAAACCGTTGTGCGCCAAGAGAATCGGGCGACGGCCGGTGCCGGGCGCGCGGTAGAAGTAGCCACGCAGCACGTGCCCCTCGTACGGGACCTCGACACGTTCGACGCCCGCGAACCCTTCGATGGCGCGGTGGAAGCACTCGACGCTGCGGTCGTAGGCGTACGCGATGCGCGGGTCGGCGGGGTTGCCGTGCAAGAAGAACTCCGCCGAGCGATAGTAGGTGGACGCGCGCAGGTACGCGTCACGGGCGCTGATCGGGTGCGCCTTTTCCGCCTCAGCCGCCAGACGCTCGGCCGCGGCGAGCCACTCGTCGTGCCAGCTGTCGTAGTCGCCGGGCTTGATGCGCGAAGCGGTGGCGACGACCTCGCCGAAGTCCGAGCCGCCGTAACTCGCGTGGCCGAACACGCGGAGCGTCTCGAACCAGAACTGGGGGTCGTCCTCGAACAGCAGCTGCTTCATCGGGCCCTCCTCGCCTTAGGACGATACGGTACCGTCCCGTCGTGAAGCTACATGGGACGGTACCGTCTCGTCCACCCGCTAGGATGCGGACCATGACAACTCGCCGTACGCCCACCGGGGCGGCTGTGCTGCAGCCCGACGTCACGCAGGCGATCACGGAAGCGGTGCTCGACGAGCTCGCGGAGGTGGGTTACGGCCGGCTGTCGATGGAGGCCGTGGCCAAGCGCGCGGGCGTGGGCAAGAGCGCGCTGTACCGTCGCTGGCGCTCGAAGCAAGAGATGATCTCGGCGGTGGTTTCGGAGTTCAGCGTGAGCCGCGCGCCGACCCCGGACACGGGGTCTCTGCGCGGTGACCTGCGCGAATCGATGCAAGCGGTGTACGACTGGCTCACGCACCCGAGGTTCGCGCGGATCCTGCCGGACCTCATCGCCGAGGGTGCCCGCGATCCCGAACCGGCCGACGACCTGCGCACTCGCATCGGCGGCCCGCGCCGCGACGCCGCGCGGCCGCTGTTCGAGCGGGCGATCAAGCGCGGTGAGCTCCCGGCCGGCATCGACGTCGAGCTGGCCATGGACCTGCTCGCGGCGCCGATCTACTGGCGCCTGGTGGTGCGCCGCGAGCCCCCGGGCCCGGATTTCCTGGACCGGGTCGTCGAGCACGTGCTCCGTGCGATCGACGCCCGGCCCGTGAACTGACTGACCGGTGAGCTCACTAGGCGCGCTCAGGCTCCCCCGTCACGCGCTCGATGCGCGCGCCGAGGCGGTTGAGGTTCTCGACGAAGTGCGGGTAACCGCGGTCGATGTGGAAGACGTCCCAGACCTCGGTGACGCCCTCAGCGCACAGACCGGCGAGCACGAGCCCGGCGCCGGCGCGGATGTCGGAGGCCCAGACCGGCGCGCTGGAGAGCTGCTCGACCCCGCGGACCACGGCGTGGTGGCCGTCGGTGCGGGCGTCGCCGGAAAGCCGGATCATCTCTTCGATGAAGCGGAACCGGGCCTCGTAGACGTTCTCCGTGATCATCGACGTGCCCTCGGACACGGCCGACAGCGCGACCGCGAACGGCTGCAGGTCCGTGGCGAAACCGGGGTACGGCAGCGTCACCCAGTCGACCGCCTTAGGCCGCTCGGGCTGCACGACGCGGAAGCCTTTCTCGTCGAACGTGGTCACGTCCGCGCCGGCGAGCCGCAGCTTGTCCAGCACCAGGTCGAGGTGGTGCGGGTTGACGCCGCGCACGGTCAGGTCGCCCCGCGTCATCGCCGCGGCGAACGCCCAGGTGGCACCGACGATCCGGTCGCCGATCACGCGGTGCTCGGTCGGGCGCAGCTGCTCCACCCCGTGCACGGTCAGCGTCGACGTGCCGGCGCCCTCGATCTTCGCGCCCATCTCGGTGAGCATCGTGCAGATGTCGGCGATCTCCGGCTCGCGCGCCGCGTTGTCGATCACCGTCGTGCCCTCGGCCAGCACCGCGGCCATCAGGATGTTCTCGGTGGCGCCGACGCTCGGGAAGTCGAGCCAGATCTGGGCGCCGACGAGGGATTCCGCGTTCGCGACCACGCAGCCGTGCTCGATGGTGCTGGTGGCGCCCAGCTTGCGCAGGCCGTTCTGGTGCATGTCCAGCGGCCGCGAGCCGATCGCGTCACCGCCGGGCAGCGCGACGACGGCCTTCTTGAGCCGCCCGACCAGCGGTCCCAGCACGCAGACGGACGCACGCAGCTTGCCCATCGCCGCCGAGTCCGCGCGGTGCGACAGCTCGGCCGGCGTGGTGATGCGCGCCGTGTCGCCGTTGATCTCCACCTCGCAGCCGACGCTGCGCAGGACGTCGCCCATCAGGGGCACGTCGAGGATCTGCGGGCAGTTCGTGATGGTGGTGGTGCCCTCGGCCAGCAGGGCCGCGGCCATCAGCTTCAGCACGCTGTTCTTGGCTCCGACCACGTCGACCTCGCCGACCAGCCGTGCCCCGCCGTGCACGTCGAAGTGCTCGCTCATGGCCGCCAATCATGCCCTCTCGCCCAGTTTCGGCACACGCGGGGCCGGTAGAGTCGGGCACATGGTCGTTCGCATCAACCGCGTCTACACGAAGGTCGGCGACAGCGGCACCACAGCGCTGGGCGACGGCTCGCGGATCCCCAAAACCTCGCCCCGCCTGGGCGCTTACGCCGACACCGACGAGGCCAACTCCGTCATCGGGCTGGCCATCGCGATGGGTTCCCTGAGCGACGAAATCGCCACGGTGCTGCGGCGCGTGCAGAACGACCTGTTCGACGTCGGCGCGGACCTCTGCCTGCCGATCCAGGAAAATCCCCCGTACGAGCCACTGCGCATCACCGAGGCCTACCTCGAGCGCGTGGAGGGCTGGTGCGACGAGTTCAACGAGCGGCTGCCGAAGCTCACGTCGTTCATCCTGCCGGGCGGAACGCCGGGCGCGGCCTACCTGCACCAGGCGCGCACGGTCACGCGGCGCGCGGAGCGCTCGGCGTGGGCGCTCGTCGAGGCGGAGCCGGACACCACGAACCCGATCGCCGTGAAGTACCTCAACCGGCTGTCCGACCTGCTGTTCATCCTCGGCCGGCTCGCCAACCCGGACGGCGACGTGCTGTGGAAGCCGGGCGGCTGATCAGGACGCGTGCGGCAGCATTCGTCCCGGCGGAGCCGACTCCAGCCAGGACAGGAACCCGGTGAGCGCGCCGGGCCCCATCGCGATCTCGATCGCCTCCTGCGTGGGCGACTCACACCGCAGGACCGTGGATCCCTCGGGCACCGCGTACGCCTCTGTGCCGGACGGGTCCCGCCGGTCGGCGATCTGCATGCTCTCGCGCTGGAACACGCGGTCCGGGCCGCTGCGCAGGCTCCAGACGCGGTACCAGACGAACTCGTCGCCCTCGTAGCGCCCGAGCCCGAGGTGCCAGCTGGCACGCGGGTTGTCCGGACGCCACCGCAGCGCGACGCTCACGCCACCGCCGCGGCGCATCCGGATCCACCGCTGGCCGTACCAGGCCGCCAGCACGGCGAGCACGATCAGGAGCCCCAGCACCACGATGGCGATCTTCACGGCCCGGCTCCTGCTCGTCGCTCGATCAGACTGACTGACCGGCCGCGCGGAGCTGGGCTGTTGCCCTCGTGCGCTCCGCCTCGTCGTCCGCCGTCAGCGCCGCCTTGGCCGCGTCGACGTCGATCTCGTCGGAAAGCTCGGCGCTCTCGGCGAGCACGCTCACCCCGGTGGCCGTGACCGACAGGAAACCACCGTGCACCGCGGCGGTGAGGATCTCGCCGTCGGTCGTGTTCACCTTGACCACACCACCCTCGACGAGCTGGCCCAGCACCGGCTCGTGGCCGGGCATGATGCCGATCTCGCCCTCGGTGGTCTGCGCCACCACGAAGGTGGCGGTACCCGACCAGAGCCGGCGCTCCACGGCCACCAGCTCCACGGACATCTCAGCCACGTAGCACTCCTTCGCTCGGGGTGTCACCACCGAGTGTAATAGGTCCGGCTTCGGTTACGAGAACGGCGGGGGCGGGTGTCCACAGTGGACCCAGCCCCCGCCGCGCTCAGGAGATCACTTCTTGGTGATTTCCTTGTACTTCTTCTCGAGGTCCTCGAGGCCACCGATACCCAGGAACGCCTGCTCCGGGTAGTGGTCGAAGTCGCCCTTCGAGATGCGGTCGAACGACTCGATCGTCTCCGACAGCGGCACGGTCGAGCCCGGGATCTGCGTGAACGCCTCGGCGACCAGCATGTTCTGCGACAGGAACCGCTCGATGCGGCGCGCGCGCTGAACGGTGAGCTTGTCCTCTTCCGAGAGCTCGTCCATACCGAGGATCGCGATGATGTCCTGCAGTTCCTTGTACTTCTGCAGGATCCGGATGACCTCGGAGGCGACGCGGTAGTGGTCCTCGCCGACGATGGCCGGGTCGAGGATCGTCGACGTCGACGCCAGCGGGTCCACCGCCGGGAAGATGCCCTTCTGGAACACCGACCGCGAAAGCTCGGTGGTGGCGTCCAGGTGGGCGAACGTCGTCGCCGGGGCCGGGTCGGTGTAGTCGTCCGCGGGGACGTAGATCGCCTGCATCGAGGTGATCGAGCGACCACGCGTCGAGGTGATCCGCTCCTGCAGCTGACCCATCTCGTCGGCCAGCGTCGGCTGGTAACCCACGGCCGAAGGCATGCGGCCCAGCAGGGTCGACACCTCGGAACCGGCCTGGGTGAACCGGAAGATGTTGTCGATGAACAGCAGCACGTCCTGGTTCTGCACGTCGCGGAAGTACTCCGCCATCGTCAGCGCGGACAGGGCGACGCGCATACGCGTGCCCGGCGGCTCGTCCATCTGGCCGAAGACGAGGGCGGTGTCGTTGATGACGCCGTCCTCGGACATCTCCAGGAAGAGGTCGTTGCCCTCACGGGTGCGCTCGCCGACACCGGCGAACACCGAGGTACCACCGAAGTTCCGGGCGACGCGGGTGATCATCTCCTTGATGAGCACCGTCTTGCCCACGCCGGCACCGCCGAACAGGCCGATCTTGCCACCCTGCACGTACGGGGTCAGCAGGTCGACGACCTTGAGGCCGGTCTCCAGCATCTCCGTCTTGCCCTCGAGCTGGTCGAAGGGCGGCGGGTTGCGGTGGATGCCCCAGCGCTCGAGGTCCTCGCCGTAGCCGGGCTCGTCGAGGCACTCGCCGAGGGCGTTGTAGACGTGACCCTTGACCTTGTCGCCCACCGGCACCGTGATGGGACCACCGGTGTTGGTGACCTCGGCACCGCGGACGAGACCGTCCTGCGGCTGCAGCGAAATCGTGCGGACGAGGTTGTCACCGAGGTGGCTGGCGACCTCGAGAGTCACGGTCTTGCGCAGCTGCTCGAACTCGATGTCGACCTTGAGCGCGTTGAACTGGTCGGGGACGGAACCGCGCGGGAACTCGACGTCGACGACCGGCCCGGTCACCGAGACGATGCGCCCCTTGGCGCGCGGGGCTTCAGTACTGGTCATCAGTCATCACTTCCTGCTGCGGTGAGCGCGTTCGCGCCACCGACGATTTCGGAGATCTCCTGGGTGATCTGCGCCTGGCGGGCCTGGTTCGCCTCCCGCGTCAGCGTGTTCACCAGGTCGTTCGCATTGTCCGACGCGGCCTTCATCGCGGTGCGGCGGGCTGCCAGTTCGGACGCGGCCGACTCCAGCAGCGCCGAGTACAGGCGCGTGTTGATGTACTTCGGCAGCAACGCGCCCAGCAGCTTGTCGGCGCTCGGCTCGAACTCGTAGCTGGGGAGCAGCTCGCCGGCGGGCTTCTGCTCCTCACCCTCGGTGTACTCGACCTCGAGCGGGGCGACCCGCTTGGCGATCGGGCGCTGCGTCAGCATCGAGACGAACTCGGTGTAGACGACGTGGATCTCGTCGACCCCGGCGAGCGCGCCCGGCGCACCCGCTTCGGTGCCGGCGAGGAACGACTCCACCAGCGTCTCCGCCGCCGCGACCGCGTCGGTGTACGCCGGCTGGTCGGAGAAGCCCGTCCAGCTGTCGACGACCTCGCGGCCCCGGAACCGGTAGTAGTTCAGGCCCTTGTTGCCGGTGACGTAGACCTCGGGCTCCTTGCCCTCCTCACGGAGCAGGGCGAGGAGTTCCTCGGTCGCCTTCAGCACGTTGGTGTTGTACCCACCGCACTGGCCCTTGTCGCTGGTGACGACGAGGACCGCGGCCCGCTTCGGGTTGGGGCGCTCGACCAGGAGCGGGTGGTCGAGGTTCGCCGCCGCACCGGCCAGCGCCGAGAGCACCTTGGTGATCTCGTCCGCGTACGGCCGGGAAGCGGCGACCTTCGCGCGCGCCTTCGTGATGCGCGCGGTGGCGATGAGCTCCATCGCCTTCGTGATCTTGCCGATCGACTTGGTCGCCTTGATGCGCGACCGAAGTTCCCGGAGTTGTGCGGCCATGAGCTATCAGCTCACTTCTTCGGGGCGGGCTTGTTGACCTTGACGGTCTCCTGCCCGACCTTGTCGGCGTCCATCGCGTCGGCGTTCGACTCCAGGGGCTTGCCCTCGGAGGTGGTGAACTCCTTCTTGAACTCGTTCACCGCGGCCACGAGCGCGTCACGCGTGTCGTCCTCGAACTTGCCGCTGTCGCGGATCGCACCGAGGACCTCGGTGTGCTTGCGGCGGGCCGAGTCCAGGAACTCCTGGTTGAAGCGGCGCACGTCCTCGGTCGGGACCGAGTCGTAGTGGCCGTTGGTGCCCAGCCACACGGTGCAGACCTGCTCCTCGACCGGGATCGGCGAGTACTGCGGCTGCTTGAGCACCTCGTACAGGCGGGCACCACGCTCGAGCTGCGCCTTCGAGGCGTCGTCGAGGTCCGAGGCGAAGGCGGCGAACGCCTCCAGCTCGCGGTACTGCGACAGGTCGATGCGGAGCGAGCCGGAGACCGACTTCATCGCCTTGACCTGCGCGGCACCACCCACGCGGGACACCGAGATACCCACGTCGATGGCCGGGCGCTGACCGGCGTTGAACAGGTCCGACTGGAAGAAGCACTGACCGTCGGTGATCGAGATGACGTTCGTCGGGATGTAGGCCGACACGTCGTTGGCCTTCGTCTCGATGATCGGCAGGCCGGTCAGCGAGCCGGCACCCAGCTCGTCCGACAGCTTGGCGCACCGCTCGAGGAGACGGGAGTGCAAGTAGAAGACGTCGCCGGGGAACGCCTCGCGGCCCGGCGGGCGGCGCAGCAGCAGCGAGATCGCGCGGTAGGCGTCGGCCTGCTTGGTCAGGTCGTCGAACACGATCAGGACGTGCTTGCCCTCGTACATCCAGTGCTGGCCGATGGCCGAGCCGGTGTAGGGGGCGATCCACTTGAAGCCGGCCGAGTCGGAAGCCGGAGCGGCGACGATGGTCGTGTACTCCATCGCGCCCGCGTCCTCGAGCGACTTCTTGACCGACGCGATCGTGGAGCCCTTCTGGCCGATCGCGACGTAGATGCAGCGGACCTGCTGCTTCGGGTCGCCGGTCTCCCAGTTGGCCTTCTGGTTGATGATCGTGTCCACGGCGACGGCGGTCTTGCCCGTCTTGCGGTCACCGATGATCAGCTGGCGCTGGCCGCGGCCGATCGGCGTCATCGCGTCGATGGCGGTGATGCCGGTCTGCAGCGGCTCGGACACCGGCTGGCGCTCGACCACCGAGGCGGCCTTGAGCTCCAGCGGACGCCGGGTCGTGGTCTCGATCTCGCCGAGCCCGTCGATGGGCGCGCCCAGCGGGTCGACGACCCGGCCGAGGTAGCCGTCGCCGACCGGCACGGACAGGACCTGGCCGGTCCGCTTGACCTGCTGGCCCTCTTCGATCGTCTCGAAGTCGCCGAGGATGGCCGCACCGATCGAACGGGCGTCCAGGTTCAGCGCCACACCGAGGACGCCGCCCGGGAACTCGAGCAGCTCGTTGGCCATGGCCGAGGGGAGTCCCTCGACGTGGGCGATACCGTCACCGGCGTCGGCGACCACGCCGACCTCTTCCCGGTTCACATCCGGGGCGTAACTCGAGACGTAGTTCTCGATCGCACTGCGGATCTCGTCCGAGGAGATCGTCAGCTCCGCCATTTCGTTCCCGCTCTCGCTTCTGTTCTGTCCAGTGTGCAAAGTCTGTGGTGCGGGCGCACCCGTCAGGCGCGGCTCAGCCTGCGGCGGACCGCCGCCAGCTGGCCGGCCGTGCTGCCGTCGATGACCTCGTCGCCGACGCGGACGACGAGCCCGCCGCCCAGCCGGGGGTCCACCTCGACGTGCAGCGCGAGGGTCCGCCCGTAGATGCCGTTGAGCTTCGACCCGAGCTGGGTCCGCTGCTCTTCGGTGAGAGCGTTGGCGCTGGTCACGTACGCGACCGAGCGCTCACGCCGTTCCGCGGCCAGCGCGACCAGCTTGTCGAGCCCGTTGCCGACCCCGCGCCCCTTGGCGCGGCGCACGACCTGCTCGACCAGGGTCTCGGTGACCACGTCGACCTTGTCCGCGAACAGCCCGCGGACCAGGGTCCGCTTGGCGTCGGCGGGAGCGGCCAGGTCGGACAGCGCGGCCTCGAGCTCCGAGGAGCCCGAGACGATCCGCGCGACCTGGAACAGCTGGGACTCGACGGTCTCGACGTTCCCGGTCTTCTCGGCGGAGGTGAGCAGCGCCGAGCGGCCGAGGGACTCGATCCCGTCCACCAGCTCGCGAGGGCTTGACCAGCGGCTGCCCGCCACGGCGTCGAGCACCTTCAGGGCCGGCTCGCTCAGCTTCCCGTCGAACAGCCGGCGGACGAGGCCCTGGCGGCTCTCCGGGCTGGCCGAAGCGTCGCTGACCGCCCGGCGCAGGCCGATTTCGCGGTCAAGGAGGTCGACGACCGAGAGCAGCTCGTCCCCGACCGTCGCGGGGTCGGTACCCGCGTCGGCCAGAACCTCGCCGAGACGGGTCTCGGCGAGGTCGAGCGCTTCACGGCTCGCAGCATGCAGCGTCATCTCTGGTCTACTTCCCCGCTCCGTTGGTGGCGGTCTCCAGTTCCGACAGGAACCGGTCGACGGTGCCGCGGCGGCGCACCTCGTCCTCGAGCGACTCGCCGACGATGCGGCTCGCCAGCTCCACCGCGTTGCGGCCCATGTCGGCCCGCAGCTCGGCGATGATCTGCGCCTTCTGGGCCTGCAGCTGGGCCTGCCCCTGCGCGACGATCCGCTGGGACTCCGACTCGGCCTCGGCCCGCAGCTCCGCCTTGATCTGCTCGGCTTCGAGCCGCGCGTCGTCGCGGATCTTCGCGGCCTCGGACCGGGCCTCGGCCAGCTGCGCCTTGTACTCGGCCAGCGCTTCTTCGGCTTCGGCCTGGGCCTTCTCGGCCTTCTCGATGCCGCCTTCGATCTTCTGCGCCCGCTCCTCGTACGCAGTCTCGAAACGCGGGACGACGTACTTCTTGAGGATGAACAGCAGGATCAGGAAGGCGACGATGCCGAGGATCAGCTCCGGGATGTCCGGGATGATCGGGTTGGAGCCCTCGGCTGCCAACACCAACTCAGTCTTCAGCACAGCGTCTCCTTTGGATGAGAGATGAGCAGTTCACTCAGCTCTAGGCGGAGGCGATGAAGTAGATGACGATACCGATCAGGGCGAGCACCTCGGTGAGCACGAAGGTCGAGAAGCCGATGCCCTGCAGCTTGCCCTGGGCCTCCGGCTGACGCGCGGTGCCGTTGATGACCGCGGCGAAGATCAGGCCGATACCGATGCCCGGGCCGATCGCGCCCAGGCCGTAGCCGATTGCGGCGAGGCCCTTGTTGAGGTTCACGGTCTCGGCGGCGGCCTGGGCCAGAACGATGTTGCTCACGTGCGTTTCCCTTCACTTCGGTCCGCGCACTCACGCGGATCGGGGGCTTGTGTGTTTCTCAGTGCTCCGACGCCAGCGCGGCGCCGATGTACCCGGCCGACAGCAGGGCGAAGATGTAGGCCTGCAGCACCTGGATGAAGGCCTCGAGGAAAGTCATCAGGATTGCCAGGACCCAGCCCAGGATCGACACCGGCTTGAGCGCCCAGCTCGAGGTCTCCGTGAGCAGGAAGGTGCCGCCCAGGGTGAACACGATGATGATCAGGTGGCCGGCGAACATCGCGGCGAAAACACGGATGGCCAGCGTGAGCGGCGTGATGAAGAACTTCTGAAAGAACTCGATCAGGCCGTAGAGCGGAAGCACGAACTTCGGGATCCCGGCCGGCGTCAACTGGTTCTTCAGGTACCCGCCGAGGCCGAACTTCTTGATGCCCACGTAGTGGTAGACCGGGTAGACCACCAGCAGCGACATGGCGAGCGGGAAGCCGATCCGCGCCATGGTCGGGAACTGGAAGAACGGAATGATCCCGAAGAGGTTGTTCAGCAAGATGAAGGTGAACAACGCGAGAACCAACGGGATGAACGGCTTGAACTCTTTCGAGCCGATCTGCTGCCGCGTGATGTTGTTGCGGCTGAAGTCATAGAGGGACTCTGCGATGAACTGGCCCTTGGTGGGCACGATCTTCAGCTTGCGCGAAGCCACCAAGAAGTAGCTGGCGACGATGACCACAGCGATGATCACCAGCAGCTTCGGTTTGTTCAAGCCCCAATCGCCAGACCCCAAAAACGGCGGCAGCTCGAAGGCATCAGTACCAGGGGGCGTGAAAGTCGCACCCTCGGTCAGTACCAGCGCGATCACTGCGCTCCTCCCGGTTCTCCCGGCCGGCGTTCACTCCGCCGGGGGAATCGTCACGATCTGGACTTAACGTACCCGATGCACACGAGCACGCTGGAGGCGGCCGGACCCACCGCGCAGTGAATGATTCTCATGCCCTGCACAGAGGTTGGCTCGCAAGAGCACTGCCCTGCAATCCACTTCGGACCAGCGGGCTGAGGAGGCGGAACCACCGGGCGCCACACTGCTGGTCGCGGTTCGTTTGAGGGAGTGCGCGGGCGAGGCCGCCACCCTTGACGCGGACCCTACCAGCAGGTCAATCGGTGCCGTACACGCGTACTTCATACCAACCGATCAGCTCAGGACTTAGGTCCCGAGTCCATCCGGGACCCAAGTCCGGGACGCGCGCGACCGGTTTCACGACACCACAGGTGGAGGCCTTGCCCGATCGCGGCGAGCACCCGGAAGTCGGACTATGTGTTTCAGGTCACACCCGGTTGCCGCAGCGCGCTCTCACTACGAGTAGCCGAGGGTCCCCAGCACCGGTCAGGACGGGAGGATCGTCGGGATCTTGGTCTTGCGGAAGGCCGCGAACTCGGCCGCGGCGGACAGCAGGATGGCCACGATCATGGTGAGTCCCAGCGACAACGGGTGCAGCGCGGTCACGCCCTTCAGCAGCGAAAGCGCCGCGAACAACACCACGACCTTCACGACGTACCCACCGAGCGCGATGACCATGACGAACATCGGGTCCTGGCCCGCGCTGAAGCGCATCAGCCCCAGCGTCGACAGCATCGCCAGCATCGCGAGCGCCGCGCCGACCAGCGACCCCAGGAATCCGTGCAGGCCGAACACGATGCTGAACACCACGATGCACACGAGCAACGCCGGCGGCGTGACCAGCAGTGAAGCCCTCGTCATCGCGCGAGCAGCCTGCAGCACCACCTTGGCGTGCGGGTTCTCCGTCGCTTCGGTCGAGGTTTCGGTTTCGCTCACAGCTGGGCTCCCTACTCGGTTCGGCATCGAGTGTAGAGAACCTGGTGGAGGGCTTCCTGAACCCCCGGCTCGCGGCTTGGTCGCGCATACAGCTGCCCGAGTTCGCGCAAGCGCGAACCCGGGCAGCGGAATTCATTTCGACGACCGGATGATCCGTCACGGAATTGGCAGGTAGCTATTCACCCGATCAGCCTGGCGGTACATTTTGTGGAAAGCGATTCACGCAGGCCACGTTTGACCCGGATTGGTGCACGTCTGACCGTTCCAGTCCAAGCTGTACGTGGTGGTGACACTGACCTTGACCGTCTGGCCCGGGCCGACACACGCAATGGTGTTGTTGACGAGTACGAAGCGGGCCAGAACTTGGACCGACCGACCGTCGTTCGTGCAGTGGTGATAATACCGGCTCCAGTCCGCCCCGGTCGCCCCACAGCCGTGACCGGCAGATGAGGTCCAGTTGACGGCACCGCCATCGATCCTCGCAGGTCCCTGTACCGTCGACGTGGCGGCGGAGCTGACGCCGGGAACAGCCGTCATCATCGCGCCGGCAGCAAGCAGACCCAGCGCAGCCTTGGACATCGTCTTCATTTCGATTTCCCCTCCCCATTCGACAACCGAAATGAGGCGAAAAGAGCAGAACCAAAACACGCCGAAGGCGCCAATAAACGCCTGCGGACTCCCCAGTCCCCCTCTAACCCCTCACATCGAAGGTTAGCCGCCGAAAGTGATCATGGTCAACACTTCGCGGGCTTTCACCCGATCGAGGAGTCATTCCTGAAAAGCGAAGCCAATTCGCGAAATTCAGCCCGCGGAACGGTGCCGCGCCCTCAACCGGGGCACCAGGGACACCAGTACGGCCACCACGAGACCCGCCCCGATGACCCAGAACACGGCCGTGTCGTCGAACAACGTCACCGACACGGCGCCGAAGGCCAGGATGCCGGCCCACAAGTAGATGAGCAGGACGGCGCGGCGCTGGGAGTGGCCGATCTCGAGCAGGCGGTGGTGGAGGTGCATCTTGTCGGCCGCGAACGGGCTTTCGCCGCGGCGGGTGCGGCGGATGACGGCCATCACGAGGTCCAGGACGGGCACGAAGAGCACCGCCACGACCACGACCAACGGCGACAGCAGGGCGAGCGCGTCGGAAGCCGAGAAGCGCGTGTAGCTGACGCGGCCGCTCGCGGACGTGGTCGCGCCGGCGAGCATGAGGCCGATCATCATGGAGCCGGAGTCGCCCATGAAGATCTTGGCAGGTTGGAAGTTGTACGGCAGGAAGCCCAGACACGCGCCGGCCAGCGTCGCGGCGATCAGGGCGGGTGGGTAGGTGCCGAAGTCGCCGCCGGTGCTGTCGAGCAGGCCGAGGGAGAAGGCGCAGGTGGCCGTCGCGGCGATGAAGCCGAGGCCGCCGGCGAGGCCGTCGAGGCCGTCGACGAAGTTCATCGCGTTGACCATCACCACGACCATCACGACGGTCAGCAGCGCGCCCTGGTTCTTGTCCAGCACGAGAACCGAGCCGAACGAGTCGCCGGTGCCGCCCCACGGCACCCAGAACGACACCCACTGCACGCCGAACAGCACGAGGATCCCGGCGCACATCACCTGGCCGGCGAGCTTCGTCCACGCGTCGAGCTCGAACCGGTCGTCCAGTGCGCCGATGAGGGAGATGACGCCGGCCGCAAGCAGCACGCCGACGGAGTCGAGCGAGGCGTCGAACCCGTGGCTCAGCGCGGGCAGCTGGTGCGCCAGGCCCATCGCCGCGGCCACGCCCAGGTAGATGCCGACACCGCCCATGCGCGGAATCGGTGTCACGTGGACGTCGCGGGCGCGCGGGTTGGCGATCGCGCCGATGCGGATCGCGACGCGGCGGACGACGCCGGTGAGCAGATAGGTCACCGCCGTCGCGGTCAGCGCGACGAGGAGGTACTCCCGGATGGGGAGAAGTCCTTGCACAGGGGGCATGACCGCGTCACGCCTGCCGGGGGGTCCGAGTCACCGCGTCACGCTACCGCGACCGGGTGTCACGCCGTTCAACGGAGCCTCCCGTCCGCGGGGCCACTGTGGACCGCTCAGGCGAGCGACTCGACGGGCACGCCCATGACCTCGGCGATCGCCGCGCGCGTGACCGCGCCTTCGCGCAGCACCACCGGATTCTCACCCGTGAGGTCCACGATCGACGACGCCACAGCCTCGCCGCTCGAACCGCCGTCGAGGTACACCGACACCGAGTCGCCCAGCTGGTCCTGCGCCTCGGCCGCGGTGGACGCCGGCGGGCGGCCGGAGACGTTGGCGCTCGACACGGCCATCGGGCCGACGTCGCGCAGCAGCTCCAGCGCCACGGGGTGCAGCGGCATCCGCAGCATCACCGTGCCGCGCGACTGCCCGAGGTCCCACTGCAGGCTCGGCGCGTGCGGGAGCACGATCGACAGGTCGCCCGGCCAGAACGCCTCCACGAGCGCCCGTGCCTGCGGCGGCAGGCCGAGCACCAGACCATCCACTGTGGACCACGAACCGACGAGCACGCCCACGGGCATGTCCGGGCCGCGGTTCTTCGCACGCAGCAACGCCTGCACGGCGCCCGCGTCGAAGGCGTCGGCACCGATGCCGTAGACGGTGTCGGTCGGCAGGACCACCAGCCGGCTCGACCTCACCGCCGACGCCGCGGCGGCCAGCCCTTCGGCCCGGGATTCGCGCTTGCTGCAGTCGTACACCGCACTCATGCCGCGAAGCCTAGCCCTCGTCCCCGGCACCCGAATGCGGTGGTCAGGTGCCGGGGACGCGGGGTCAGAACCCGATGGCCGTGCAGGTGGTGGTGCTCGTCTTCGCGGGATCGCTCACCGATGTGGCCGTGAGCTTGACCCGCGCCGTGTACGGCGCGCCAGGTGCCCGTTTCGCGTAGGCGGCGATCTGGGCGGTCTGCCCGAACTTCGCCGTCGCCAGCTCGTTGGGCAGCCGGACCTCCCAGCCCTTCGCGTCGGTACTCGCGCTCAGCCGGTAGGTGTCGCTGTCGTACGGTGCCTTCGCCCCGCGCGCGGAGCCGGTGTTGAGCAACCGGAAGTCGCACGTGGCGAGCCCGCCCTCGGTGAAGGCGGGCAGCGCCGGCCACAGGTGCGCACCGCGCGCCTGCGGGCCCGAACCGTCGAGCGAGGCGACGGTGACCGTGTACGACAGCACACCGCGGCGGTCCCGTGCGAGGTCGGTGACCAGGAAGTGCAGCCGGTTGGCCTCGTCGGTGTACTCGTACGCGCCCGAGGCGCCCGTGCCGGCCTTGAACGCCGCGTCGTTGAGCTGCCGGTAGTCGCCGACGGTGATCTTCACCGGCGTGCCGTCCGGCTTCACGTAGTCGGTGAGACCGATGTCCTGCGGGTTCGCGTCGACGACCCACTCGAACGGCGCCGCGTCGCGGTTCTTCGTCTTGGTCAGCAGCACGCCGGAGTCGGGCAGGAACGAGTCCGCGCCCATCCGGTCGACGACCTCGAGCGTGTAGTTGTCGTAGCCGCCACCGTCGCACAGCGGGTCGGTGTTGCGGTCGCACTTGGGCGACTTGTCGCCGCCCGGCAGCGCGATGTTCAGCCCCGTGTACGCACCCGGTTCCGGAGCTGACTCCCGCGCGGTGATCCGAGCCGTGACAGGGCCGGTCTCGGCGAGCTGGTCGCGGTCGAGCTGCAGCACGTCGGCCGGGTCGACGATGCCGAGCTTGACCTTGTTGCGCAGCATGTGGTGCGCGCCCATCGAGCCGCCGTCGGTCGCCGGGATCTGCCAGCGCGTGTGCGGGCCGCCGGGGCCGTTGAAGCTGCCGCGCGACAGCATTTCCCACGGGCCGCTGTAGTCACGCTGGCGCGGCACGCTGAACGGGTTGTTGTAGTTGTCGCCGATGCCCAGGATGTGGCTGAACTCGTGGGCGTAGGTGCCCTGACCGGACGATTCGGCCTGCGTGGACGAACCGCTCTGCGCGTTGGGCCAGATGCTCGACGCCGAGGCCCACGACGTCCACGGGACGTAGCGCGTGTCGGCCCAGTTGGGCAGGGTCTCGTCGCCGGGCGGGCCGAACTCGTCCGGCACCGCGTCCTGGGTGCCGAACTTCATCTCGCCGAACTCCTGCCACGTCGAGCTCTCGTCCTGGCCCGCGGAGAGGAAGAAGACGAAGTCGAACTGGTCGGCCAGCGCACCGACGTCGGCCTTCCACGCGGCGCGCGCGTCGGTTCGCAGGTCGCGGTCGCACGTCGAGCCCTGCGGGCACGCGTTGTCCTGGAACTCCATGCCGTACTCGAAGGACTTGCCCGGCATGCGGTAGGGCCCGAACGCGGTGAGGTCCACACCGAACCGGCCGCCGGAGTCCTCCATCCAGTACTCGTTGATGGTGTGGCCGTGGTTGAGGGTTTCCGGCTTGTTGAGGAAGTCCTGGTAGTACTGCGCCACGTCCTCGCGGGCGAGGTTGCCGGCCGACGGGCCGGGGTTGCCGAACACGGTCGAGTGCGGCGGCTTCGTGACCACGAAGTCCTCGTCCGGGTAGTCCGCGAGCACGACGGCGCCCTTGAACGTGCGCTCGGTGGGTTCGAGCGACGGGTCGGCCCAGTTCGTACCGGGGACCTTGCGGTAGTCGTTCCACGTCATGGCCGCTTGGTCGACCCAGTGCGCCGAGTCGAGCGGCGCGGGCCAGCCGCGGGTGAACGTGTCGGCGTTCGCCGTGCCGGCGGTCAGCCCGGGCAGCAACGCGACGGCCGCGACCACCGCGGCCACCTTGGAGACGCGCCTCGTCGTGCGCCGGGCAGGGATCCAGGAGGGTCTCATCCACACTCCCCTTCACGATCGGGCCGCCCCGGGGCGGGCGGGCCCGAAGATCGACGGTATTCAGTCGACCGCGAATCGTTAGGGTTGCGAACGAAATCCGCCCCATTGCCTCACGACGAAAGTCGGACAGAGGTGCCGTACCGGCTGAACGTGTCGTTCGAACGGCAGACGGGGACGAGCCGGGCGTGGTCCGGCCGGTTCAGCCTGGGGCCTCCACCGCGTCGACCCGGCGGCGGAGCAGGCAGAACTCGTTGCCCTCCGGGTCGGCCAGCACGTGCCACGACTCCTCGCCCGTCTGGCCGACGTCGGCGAAACGGGCGCCCGCGGCGAGCAACCGCTCGAGTTCCGCGTCCTGGTCGCGGTCGGTCGGGTTGACGTCGAGGTGCAGCGGCAGTTTCCCGTGCTTCGGCTCATCGGTGCGACTGAACACGAGCGTCGGCAGCGGGCCCCCAAAGCCGCCGGGCGGGCCGATCTCCAGATCGCCGTCGTCCTCCCAGCCGAGTTCGACGTAGCCGAGGACCTCGCACCAGAAGTCCCCCAGGCGCTGGGGGTCGGCGCAGTCGATGACGAGTTCGGTGATCCGGCAGGCCATGCGCGAGAGACTACGGCGAACCGCGCCGGTTCCGCCCGGTTTCAGCCCAGACGGCGGGCGGTGACGTAGCGGGCCCGGCCCGTGAAGTCGGGGTGGTCCTCGACCGCGGTGAGCACGCGGCGCGCCCGCACGAGCGCCGGGACGGCCGACCCGTGGGTGTCGTCGTGCTCGATGGCCAGGCCGCCGCCGGGACGCAGCAGGCGGGCGCCGGCCGCGATGGCGTGGCGGATCACCGCGAGGCCGCTCTCCTCGGCGAACACCGCGCGCGCCGGGTCGTGCTCGGCGACCTCCGGGGGCACGGGCGTGCCCTCGGGGACGTACGGCGGGTTGCAGACCACCAGGTCGACGAGGCCGTCGAGCTCGGCGAACATCGTCGGGTCGGCGATGTCGCCCGAGTAGAGGCGCACGGGGGTGTCGCCGGCGTCGGAGTGCACGTCGGCGTTGTGCCGGGCCCACGCGAGCGCCTGCGGGTCGACGTCCACGGCGTACACGACGGCGTCCGGCCGCTCGTGCGCCAGCGCCAGGGCCAGCGCGGCGGACCCTGTGCACAGGTCGACCACCACGGGGAACTCGCGCCCGTGGAGGAACTTCAGGCCCCAGTCCAGCAGCAGCTCGGTCTCCGGCCGCGGCACGAACACGCCGGGGCCCACGTTCACCGTGATGTTGCCCAGCGCGGCCCACCCGGTGAGGTACTGCAGCGGGATCCGCTTGGCGCGCTGCGCCACCAGCTGCCCGATCGCCTCGATCACCGGCGGGTCGACCAGCGGCACCATCGGCAAGCGCCCGCGATCGACCCCGAGCACGTGCGCGGCGATCAGGTCCGCGTCCGTCCGCGGTGACTCCACGCCCGCCTCGGTGAGGATCCGGGTGGCCTCCATGATGGCCAGGCGCAGCGGCTGCCGATTCACAAGTCGTCCTTCA
This sequence comes from Amycolatopsis sp. NPDC001319, assembly GCF_042896185.1. Classification (NCBI taxonomy): domain Bacteria; kingdom Bacillati; phylum Actinomycetota; class Actinomycetes; order Pseudonocardiales; family Pseudonocardiaceae; genus Amycolatopsis; species Amycolatopsis sp. NPDC001319. The sequence continues at coordinate 34,092 of NZ_JBIAWY010000026.1, forward strand.
CGTCGTCGAGCCTGGTGTCCAGGGTATCGAGAGTGCGGCCGCCGGGGGCCGCGCCGGGCCGAACCGAACGGTGGGCCCCCATCGGGCGGCCGGGGCGGAGCCCCGAACCGTCACGGAACGGCACAACCTACACTCAGCCGGTGCGTTCCAGGGAACTCCGCTTCGGTCTCGCAGTCTTCCTCGCGTCACTGGCCCTCCTGCTGGTCCGTTTCCTGATCCCCCGGCCGATCGGCATGGCGGACAACGGCGACGGCTGGCGCTTGCTCTGCAAGCTCGGCGGCAAGCAGCTCGACCGCCCCTCCGAAGGCTTCGTCCGGTTCAGCTACGGCACCGGCGTGCCGTGCACGAGCGACTACGTCTCCAGCCAGACCTGGCTCGACTGGCTCGCGAACAAGATCGGCCACGTGCTCGGCACGGACGCGATCCTCAACCTTCTGGTGCTCGGCGTGGGCACGTGCGTGCTCGTCGCCGTCGCCATCACGGCCACGGTGCTCGGGCTCGACCTCGGCCGCCGCGGCCGGATCGTCGCCACGGTGCTCCTGCTGCTCGTGATGGGCGACTCGGCGTTCTTCGGCTACTTCGCCTCCAGCCTCAGCGAAGGCGCCGCGTTCCTCGGCATGCTGCTGATCGCCGGCGGGCTGCTGCTCATGCATCGGCAGCGCAACTGGCGCTACGCGGGCGCGGTGATCACCGTCCTCGGTGGACTGATCGGCATCAACGCGAAGTCGCAGACGCTGCTGCTCATCCCCGTCTTCGTGCTCGCGGTACTGCTCGTGAAGCCCAAGGACGCGCGCGGCAAGGCTCGCTGGGCGCTGCCGCTCGCGGTGCTCGTGCTCGTGGGCGGCGGGACGCTCGCCGTGCAGTCGCACGGCGACCCGGCCAACGCGGAATACCGCGAGGCCAACATGTACAACGCCATCTTCGACTCCATTGTGGACGGCAAGCACGACACGAACGCCGACCTGGCGGCGCTCGGGCTGCCGCAGTCGTTCGCGAAGTACATCGGCACCGGGTGGTGGAGCCCCGGCGCCGCGTGGACCGACCCGCTCTACCCGCAGTACCGCGACAAGATCAGCCGCCGCAACGTGCTCGCGTACTACGAGTCGCACCCCGTGCGCGTCGCGCAGATCCTGCAGCAAGGCGGCGTGAACACGCTCACCGCGCGTCCGGACAACCTCGGCAGCTTCGGTGAGCTCTCCGGACAGCCGCGGCTGTCGAAGGAGTACCGCGTGCCGGTGTTCTCCGGGCTCGCCGCGCTGGCCGCGCCCGCGGGGCTGTTCGTGCTGATTCCCCTGTGGCTGCTGATGATCTGGGCGGCGGTGCGCGCTTTCCGGCGCGGGCGGCGCGAGTACGGCCTCGTGGTGCTGATGCTGACGTTCTTCGCCGTCGGGCAGCTCGGGCTGTCCGCGCTCGGTGAAGGCGTGGAAGGTGTGAAGCACCAGCTGCTCACGCTGTTCCCGACCGTGCTGGCGCTCGCGTTCGCGATCCTCAGCCTGCTGCCGCGCGCCGAAGAGCCGCCGAAGCCGCAGATGGAGCGCGAAGACGACGAACCGCTGACCGAGGAGATCGCGGCCGTCGTCTGAGGCGGCCGGCCGGGCTCAGCCGGACTGCGCGGCCAGGCGCTCCTCGCGGTCGGCAGTCGCCAGGGCGTCCAGGACGCCGTCGAGGTCGCCGTCGAGGACCTGGTCGAGGTTGTAGGCCTTGTAGTTCACCCGGTGGTCCGAGATGCGGTTCTCGGGGAAGTTGTACGTGCGCACGCGCTCGGAGCGGTCGACGGTGCGGACCTGCGAGCGGCGGGCGTCCGAGGCCTTCGCGGCGGCCTCTTCCTCGGCGATGGCCTGCAGGCGGGCCTGCAGCACCTGCAGCGCGCGGGCGCGGTTCTGGATCTGGGACTTCTCGTTCTGGCACGAGACGACGATGCCGGTCGGCAGGTGCGTGATGCGCACGGCCGAGTCGGTGGTGTTCACGCTCTGGCCGCCGGGGCCCGACGAGCGGAAGACGTCGATGCGCAGGTCGTTCGGGTCGATTTCGACCTCGACCTCTTCGGGCTCGGGGTAGATCAGCACGCCGGCGGCGGACGTGTGGATGCGGCCCTGCGACTCGGTCGCCGGCACGCGCTGCACGCGGTGCACACCGCCCTCGAACTTCAGGCGCGACCAGACGCCGTCCACGTCGGCCGTCTTGCTCTTGATCGACAGCGTGACGTCCTTGAAGCCGCCCAGGTCGGAGTCGGTGGAGTCGAGGACCTCGGCCTTCCAGCCGTGGCGCTCGGCGTAGCGCAGGTACATGCGCAGCAGGTCGCCCGCGAACAGGGCGGACTCCTCGCCGCCTTCGCCGGACTTGACCTCCATGACCACGTCGGAGCCGTCGTACGGGTCGCGCGGCAGCAGCAGCTCCGTGAGGCGGGACTCGAGGTCGGGGATCTTCGCGGCCAGCTCGTCGGCCTCCTCCGCGAACGCCGCGTCCTCGGCCGCCAGCTCCCTGGCCGCGGCGAGGTCGTCGCGCGTCTGGTCGAGCTCCCGCACTGCGCGCACGACGGGGCTCAGCTCCGCGTAGCGGCGGCCCAGCTTGCGGGCCTTGGCCTGGTCGGCGTGCACGGCCGGGTCCGCCAGCTGCTCTTCCAGCTGGGCGTGCTCCGCGAGCAACCCCTTGAGCGAAGTCGAATCCACTTCCGCGCCTTCTTCCCGGCCTAGTACCACCAACGACAGAATTTCACCGACGGACAGCAAACGGCGCCCACTCGCACGTGCGAGTGGGCGCCGTGGGCGAAGCTACTTGGCGTCGTTCTTCTGCCGCTTGCCGTAGCGCTTCTCGAAGCGCGCAACCCGGCCACCGGTGTCCATGATCTTCTGCTTGCCGGTGTAGAACGGGTGGCAGTTCGAGCAGATCTCGACGTGGATCGCGCCCGAGTCCTTGGTGCTGCGGGTGGTGAAGCTGTTCCCGCAGTTACAGGTGACCTGAGTCGTCACGTACTCAGGGTGAATACCGCTCTTCATGGTGTCCTCTCTCGTTGGCCCCGGGTCCCCAGGATCGGGGTGAACCGGTGCCGGACTTCAGCGGGTCATTGTGCCAGACAGGCTGACGGTGAGTTCAACCAACCCTCCTGGCCTGGTATTCCTCGGCTCCGGCGCCGTCGGCCCCCAACGCCGTGAAGGGCACCTTCCGGGAACGGATTCGCGGAAGGTGCCCTTCACGGACGGTGAAGCGGTGGAGCTCAGTCCTCGTCGTTCGCGCCGAGGGCCGTCTTCGAGACCTGCATGAGGAACTCGATGTTGGTCTTCGTCTTGCGCAGGCGCGAGATCAGCAGGTCGATGGCCTGCTGCGAGTCCAGCGCGTGGAGCACGCGGTGCAGCTTGTGCGTGACGGCGAGCTCGTCCGGCGAGAGCAGCAGCTCTTCCTTGCGGGTTCCGGACGGGTTGACGTCGACCGCCGGGAACACGCGGCGCTCGGAGATCTTGCGGTCGAGCTTGAGCTCCGCGTTGCCGGTGCCCTTGAACTCTTCGAAGATCACCGTGTCCATCGTGGAGCCCGTCTCCACCATCGCCGTGGCGAAGATGGTGAGCGAGCCGCCGTTCTCGATGTTGCGCGCGGCACCCAGGAAACGCTTCGGCGGGTACAGCGCGGTCGAGTCGACACCACCGGACAGGATCCGGCCCGACGCGGGAGCGGCCAGGTTGTAGGCGCGGCCGAGGCGGGTGATCGAGTCGAGCAGCACCACCACGTCGTGGCCCATCTCGACCAGGCGCTTGGCGCGCTCGATCGAGAGCTCCGCGACCGAGGTGTGGTCGGCCGGCGGGCGGTCGAAGGTCGAGGCGATGACCTCGCCCTTCACGGACCGCTGCATGTCCGTGACCTCTTCCGGCCGCTCGTCGACCAGCACGACCATGAGGTGGCACTCGGGGTTGTTCGTGGTGATCGCGTTGGCGATGTCCTGCATGATCGTGGTCTTACCGGCCTTCGGCGGCGACACGATCAGGGCACGCTGCCCCTTGCCGACCGGCATGATCAGGTCGATCACGCGGGTGGTGAGCTTGTGCGACTCGGTCTCGAGGCGCAGGCGCTCGTTCGGGTAGAGCGGCGTCAGCTTGGTGAAGTCGGGGCGGCGCTTGGCCTCGTCCGGCTCCAGGCCGTTGATCGAGTCGACGCGCACCAGCGGGTTGAACTTCTGCCGCTGCTGCTCGCCGTCCCGCGGCTGGCGGACGACACCGGTGATGGCGTCACCGCGGCGCAGGCCGTACTTGCGGACCAGCGAGAGCGACACGTACACGTCGTTCGGCCCGGCGAGGTAGCCCGAGGTGCGCACGAACGCGTAGTTGTCGAGCACGTCCAGGATGCCGGCGACCGGCAGCAGGACGTCGTCCTCGCGGATCTCGGTGTCCGGCGAACCGCCTTCGGCGCGCCCGCCCCCGCTGCCCCGGCGACGGCGGTCGCGGAAGCGACGGCCGCGACGGCCGCCCTCTTCGTCGTCCTCCGGGCCCTGCGAACGGTTGTCCTGCTGACCGCGGTTGCCGCCGTCCTGCTGGTTGTTGCGCTGGCGGTTGTCGCGGTTGTCCCGGTTGTCCGAGCCACCGCGGTTGTTGTCGCGGCCACCCTGACGCTCGGCGCGGTCACCACGGTCGGCACGGTCGGCACGGTCGCCCCGCTGCTCGCGGTCGCCCCGCTGGCCGCCGTCACGCTGCTGGCCGCCGTCACGCTGCTCGCGCGGCTCACGCTGGCCGTCGGGCGCGCCCGCGGCCCGGTTTGAGCCGCGGCGGCGACGGCTGCGGCCGCCTTCCTCCTGCTGCCCGTCGGAGTTCTGCTGGCCGCCATGGTCATTCTGCGCGGGCTTCTCGGCCGGCGCCTCGGCCACGGGAGCCGAACCGTTGGTCTCGGCCTGCGGAGCCGGCGCCGCCTCGGCAGCCGGGGTCTCCTCGCGCTTCTTCTCGGCCCGGGCCGGCTCTTCGGTCTTCGCGGCCTTCGAGGCCTTGGGAGCCGGAGCGTCGCCGACGCCGTCGAGCGGGAGAGTCTCCGCCGTGGCGGTGCGCTTCTTGGTCTTGCCCTGCCGCTCGCGGATCGCGGCGATCAGGTCACCCTTGCGCATCCCCGTGGTCTCGCCCACACCCAGTTCGCCCGCCAGCTGGCGGAGCTCGGCGATGACCATCCCCGACAGGCCCCCGGTGCGGCGCTTCGGAGCGGCCGCGGCCCCATTCGTCTCAGCGGCCGCGGCGGGGGTCTCCACGTCGCCGCTCAACAGATCGGTGTTGCTCACACATGTCCTTCCTGACCGATCCACGCCTCCAGGTGGATCAGCGGACTGCCGCCGATCGCGTCTGATCGCGAAACGGCATTTGCTTCCGATGCGGGCGAGTCGCGCCTAGCCGTGCGGAACACAGCGAGAGCGTCGCCAGCACAGGGGTGTTTGCCTCCCCCAAACGGAGGAAACGGAATTCGGCACCGCGCCGAAACCGGAAACCCGCCTGCGTCCCTCCGCGTCCCGCTTGCCAGGCGGAGCGGATCTGGCGGATCGACGAAGGATGCGGACCGGAGGCTCGCGAGGAGCGAACAGGACCGGCATCGGGTGCGGAAACGCACGGTGATCGAACGCCCCCGAGGGTAGACCGCCCTGTGGGCGGGTGCAACAACCACCCCCCGCGTGGCGCACGTTCCGCCCGCCACGTGACCGGGGCTTTACTGAGCCGCAACCTGAACACCCGTCAGGTCCACGCCCAGCTCGGCGACGTCGAAACCCTCAACGTCGCATTCCGGCGGCAATATTCCCGTCGTGGTGAGAGCGAGCACCGTGGGACCGGCACCGGAGATCGTCGCCGCCACCCCGTGCGCACGGAGCGTGCGCACCAATTCGGAGCTCGCGGGGTACGCGCCGGCCCGGTATTCCTGGTGCAGCCGGTCTTCCGTGGCGGCCAGCAGCAGCTCGGGCCTGGTCGTCATGGCGAGCACCGAAAGCGCGGTGCGGCCTGCGCTGTGCGCCGCGTCGGCGTGCGGAACGTGCTGCGGCAGCAGGCCGCGCGTGGCGTCCGTGGACGACTTCAGCGCGGGGATCGCCACCACCGGGCGGATCTCGGTGCTGGGCTCCACGCGTTCGGCGTGGAAGCGCCCGTTTTCACTCCACGCCACCACGAGCCCGCCGAGCAGGCTGGCGGCCGCGTTGTCCGCGTGGCCCTCGAACTCGGCCGCGAGTTGCAAGGCGTCGTCGTCGAGCGGAACGCCCGCCAGCGCGTAACCCAGCGCGACGCCGGATACCACGGCGGCCGCGGAGGAACCGAGCCCGCGCGCGTGCGGGATCTTGTTGAAGCAGCGCAGTTGCAGGCCCGGCGGGCGCACGTCGAAGTGCGCGCACGTGCGGCGGATCGCCCGCACCACGAGGTGCGTCTCGTCGGTGGGGACGTCGGCGACGCCGCCGGCGCCGGCGTCGACCACCTCGATCTTGAGGCCGTCCTCGGTCACCTGCAGCTCGACGACGTCGTGCCACGCCAGGGCCAGTCCCAGCGCGTCGAATCCCGGGCCGAGGTTGGCCGTCGAACCCGGCACCACGGCCCGGAACGACGCGCCCACCGGCAGGCCCGAGGATCCCGTCATCGCAGGTCCAGTGCGGCGGCGACCGCCGTGGGGTCGACGGCGAGCGGCTCGACCTCGACGTTGCCCTCGAGCGCGGTCGCGGGGTCCTTGAGGCCGTGGCCGGTGACCGTGCACACGACCGTGCTGCCCTTCGGCAGCCGGCCGTCGGCGGCGGTGGCGAGCAGGCCGGCGACGCTCGTGGCCGACGCGGGCTCCACGAACACGCCCTCACGCTGAGCCAGCAGGCGGTAGGCCTCGAGGATCTTCGCGTCGGTGATCGCCTCGAACAGGCCGTCCGACTCGTCCTTCGCCTTCACCGCACTGGCCCACGAAGCGGGGCTGCCGATGCGGATCGCCGTGGCGATGGTGTCGGGATCGGACACGGGCTCACCCAGCACGAGCGGCGCGGCGCCGGCCGCCTGGAAGCCGAACATCCGCGGGGTGTTCTTCACCACACCGTCTTCGGCGTACTCCGAATACCCGGCCCAGTAGGCGGTGATGTTGCCCGCGTTGCCCACCGGCAGGCAGTGGATGTCGGGCGCCTGGCCGAGCGCGTCGCAGATCTCGAACGCGGCGGTCTTCTGGCCCGCGATGCGCACCGGGTTCACGGAGTTCACCAGCGTCACCGGGTAGTCGGCCGCGGTCTTGCGCGCGAGCTCGAGGCAGTCGTCGAAGTTGCCGTCGACCTGCAGGATGCGCGCGCCGTGCAGCACGGCCTGCGCGAGCTTGCCCATCGCGATCTTGCCCTGCGGCACGAGAACCGCGCAGGTGAGACCGGCGCGCGCGGCGTAGGCCGCCGCCGACGCCGACGTGTTGCCCGTCGACGCGCAGATCACGGCCTTGAGCCCGCTCGCCAGCGCGTGGGTGATGGCCACGGTCATGCCGCGGTCCTTGAACGAGCCCGTGGGGTTCGCGCCCTCCACCTTGAGGTACACCGTGCAGCCCGTGAGTTCCGACAGGTGCGCGGCGGGCAGCAGCGGGGTGTTGCCCTCGCCGAGCGTCACCACCTGCGCGCCGTCCGGCACGGGCACACGGTCGCGGTACGCCTCGATGATCCCGGGCCACGCACTCATTGGTCTTCGCCTTCCACACGCATCACGCTGACGACTTGGTGCACCACATCGAGCTTCGCGATTTCGTCCACAGTGGACTGCAGCGCCGCGTCTGGCGCCAGGTGGGTGACCACCACGAGGCTCGCCGTGTCGTTGGCGTCGCGCTGGCGCACGGCGGCGATGCTCACGCCGTGGCCCGCGAACGCTTGCGCCACCTGGGCGAGCACGCCCGCGCGGTCGGCGACGTCGAGGCTCACGTGGTAGCGCGTGGGCGTCTGGCCCATCGGGCGCACGGGCAGCGCGGCGTGCGCGGACTCGCGCGGGCCGCGGCCGCCGACCACGCGGTTGCGGGCCACGGCGACGAGGTCGCCCAGCACCGCGCTCGCCGTGGGGGCTCCGCCGGCGCCCTGGCCGTAGAACATCAGCTCGCCCGCCGCATCGGCTTCCACGTACACGGCGTTGAACGCGCCGCTGACGCCCGCGAGCTGGTGGCTGCGCGGGATCATCACCGGGTGCACGCGCGCCGAGACGGACTCGGCGCCGTCGTCGGCCGTCACGCGCTCGCAGATGGCCAGCAGCTTCACCGTGCGGCCCAGCACGCGCGCGGCGACCAGGTCGGCCGCCGTGACGTCGGCGATGCCCTCGCGGTGCACGTCCTTCGCCGTCACACGCGTGTGGAACGCGAGCGAGGCGAGGATCGCGGCCTTGGACGCGGCGTCGTAGCCGTCGACGTCGGCGGTCGGGTCGGCCTCGGCGTACCCGAGGCGGCCGGCCTCGTCGAGCGTCTCGGCGTAGCCCGCGCCCGTGGTGTCCATGGCGGAGAGGATGTAGTTGGTGGTGCCGTTGACGATGCCCATCACACGCGTGATGCGGTCGCCGGCCAGCGATTCGCGCAGCGGGCGCAGCAGCGGGATGGCGCCGGCCACGGCGGCCTCGAAGTACAGGTCGACGCCCGCGGCGTCGGCGGCCTCGAACAGGTCGGCCGAGTGCTCGGCGAGCAGCGCCTTGTTGGCCGTGACCACGGCCTTGCCGGCGCCCAGCGCCGCGAGCAGCCAGCCGCGCACCGGCTCGATGCCGCCGACCAGCTCCACGATCACGTCGACGTCTTCGCGCACGACGAGCGCGGCCGCGTCGTCGGTCACCAGCTCCTGCGGCAGCTCGGGGTGCTTGTCGGGGCGGCGCACGGCGATACCCGCGAGCTCCACCGCGGCCCCGGCGCGCGCCGCCAGCTCATCCGCCTGCTCGGTGAGCAGCCGGACGACCTCACTGCCGACCGTGCCGCAGCCGAGGAGGGCGACCCTGATGGCCCGTCGGTCCGATGGAGACACGCCCTTCGGAGACACGCCTTTCGGAGACACTGTGGACACTTCTCAAACCTCCAGGCGCAGCATGTCGTCCGTCGTCTCCCGCCGCAGCAGCACGCGTGCGCTGCCGTTGCGCACGGCCACCACCGCCGGGCGCGGCTGCCGGTTGTACCCGCTCGCCATCGAGTAGCAGTAGGCACCGGTCGCCGCGACGGCCAGCAGGTCGCCGGGAGCAAGAGTGTCGGGTAGCCAGCAGTCTCGGACGACGATGTCGCCGGATTCACAGTGTTTTCCCACGACTCGGGACAGAGTGGCGAGAACGGGCTCCTCGCCTTCGCTCGCGGAGCGCGAAACGACCCGGCAGTCGTAGACCGCGTCGTAGAGCGCCGTGCGGATGTTGTCGCTCATGCCGCCGTCGACGCTCACGTAGCGGCGGGTGCTGTTGTCACCCAGCGCGACGTCCTTGATGGTGCCGACCTCGTACAGCGTGATGGTGCCCGGGCCGGCGATCGCGCGGCCCGGCTCGCCCGCGATGCGCGGCACGGGCAGGTCGGCGTACGCGCACTCCTTGCGCACGATCTCGCGGATCTGCGTGATCATCTGCGCGGGCGGCGGCGGGTTGTCCTTCTCGGTGTAGGCGATGCCGAAGCCACCGCCGAGGTCCACGAGGTTGAGCTGCTCCAGCAGCTCGCGGCCGTGCTCCTTGGCCAGGTCGGCGAGCAGGCCGACCACGCGGCGCGCGGCGACCTCGAAGCCGTCGGCGTCGAAGATCTGCGAGCCGATGTGGCTGTGCAGGCCCACGAGCTTGAGCGACGGCGCGTTGAGCACGCGGCGCACGGCTTCGGCCGCGTCGCCGGAAGCCAGCGAGAAGCCGAACTTCTGGTCCTCGTGCGCGGTCGCGATGAACTCGTGCGTGTGGGCCTCGACGCCGACCGTCACGCGCACCAGCACCGCCTGCACGACCTCGCGGCGCGCGGCGATCTCGGCCAGGCGGGCGATCTCGTAGTACGAGTCGACGACCACGGTGCCGACGCCGGCCTCGACCGCCGCGTCGAGCTCCGCGAGCGACTTGTTGTTGCCGTGGAAGGTGATCCGCTCGGCCGGGAAGTTCGCGCGCTGCGCCACGGCGAGCTCGCCGCCGCTGCACACGTCGAGGCTCAGGCCCTGCTCGGCCACCCAGCGGGCGATCTCGATGGACAGGAACGCCTTCGACGCGTAGTGCACCAGCGCCGGGTCGTCGAACGCCTCGGCGTAGTCGGCGCACCGGGACTTGAAGTCGGCCTCGTCGACCACGAACAGCGGCGTGCCGTAGGTCTCGGCGAGGTCGCGCACGTCCATGCCGGCGATGCGCACGATGCCGTCGCCGGCGCGATAAGTGTTGCGCGGCCACACTTTCGCGGGCAGCTTGTCGAGCTCTTCGGCGCTCGCGGGCGGGAACCCGGAGGCGTCGGCATGGGGGTAGACGTCGGCGTGGCGGGGGCCCGCGGGGTGCGCCATTTCTTACATCCGTTCCGGAGCTGAGACACCGAGCAAGGACAGGCCGTTCGCCAGCACCTGGCGGGCGGCCTCGCACAGGGCGAGCCGGGCGAACGTGAGAGGGGTGGCCTCTTCGTCGCCCTGCGGCAGCACGCGGCCCACCGTGTAGAACTTGTGGTACGCGCCGGCCAGCTCCTCGAGGTAGCGGGCGATGCGGTGCGGTTCCCGCATCTCGGCGGCGCGGCGGACGGTGGCGGGGAACTCGCCGATGGTGCGGATCAGGTCGCCCTCGGCGGGCAGGGTCAGGAGTCCGAAATCGACCTCCGCCGCGTCCTTTTCGGACTTCAGCCCGAGGTCGGCGGCGTTGCGCTGCAAGGAAGCCAGCCGGGCGTGCGCGTACTGCACGTAGTAGACCGGGTTGTCGTTGCTGTGCTTGCGCAGCAGGTCGAGGTCGACGTCCAAAGTGGAGTCGACGGAGTAGCGGATGAGCTCGTAACGCGCCGGGTCGACGCCCACCGCCTCCACGAGGTCCTCCATCGTGATCACGGTGCCCGCGCGCTTGGACATGCGCACCGGCTTGCCGTCGCTCACGAGGTTCACCATCTGGCCGATGAGGACCTCGACGGTGTCCGGGTCGTCGCCGAACGCGGCAGCGGCGGCCTTGAGGCGCGCGATGTAGCCGTGGTGGTCGGCGCCGAGCATGTAGATGCACAGGTCGAAGCCGCGGTTGCGCTTGTCCTTGAAGTAGGCGAGGTCGCCGGCGATGTAGGCCGGGTTGCCGTCCTTCTTGATGACGACGCGGTCCTTGTCGTCGCCGTATTCGCTGGACTTGAGCCACCAGGCGCCGTCGGCGAAGTAGAGGTTGCCGGAGTCCTTGAGCTGCTGCACGGCGGCGTCGACGGCGCCCGACTCGTGCAGCGAGTTCTCGTGGAAGTACACGTCGAAGTCGGTGCCGAACTCGTGCAGGCTCTGGCGGATCTCGGTGAACATGAGCTCGATGCCGACGCGGCGGAACGTCTCGTGCCGCTCGGCCTCGGGCTGGGACAGCGCGCTGGGCTCCTGCTTGAGGACCTCGGCGGCGATGTCGTTGATGTAGCCGCCGGCGTAGCCGTCCTCGGGAGCGGGCTCGCCCTTGGCGGCGGCGATCAGGGACCGCACGAACCGGTCGATCTGGGCGCCGGCGTCGTTGAAGTAGTACTCGCGCGTGACGTCGCCGCCCTGCGCGGCCAGCACCCGGCCCAGCGCGTCGCCGACCGCGGCCCAGCGCGTGCCGCCGAGGTGGATCGGGCCGGTCGGGTTGGCCGAGACGAACTCGAGGTTGATCTTGCGGCCGGTGAGCGCGTCGCCGCGGCCGTAGGCCTCCCCCGCGGCGAGCACCTGGCGCACGACCTCGCCCTGCGCGTCGGCGGCGAGGCGGAAGTTGAGGAACCCCGGGCCGGCGACCTCGGCCGCGGCCACGCCGTCGGCGGCCGCCACGACCTCGGCCAGCGCCTCGGCGAACTCCCGAGTCTGGAGACCGGCCTTCTTGGCCACCTGGAGCGCGAGGTTCGTCGCGTAGTCGCCGTGGTCGGGGTTGCGCGGGCGTTCGATGGTCACCTGCTCCGGCAGCACGGCGGCGTCGACGCCTCGGGCGTCGAGCACCTGCACGGCGGAGGCGCGGACCAGGTCGGCGAGAGCGGCGGGAGTCACTCGCCGAATTCTAGGTGTGCCCAGGTCGGACGCTTACGCCGGTCCGACCTGCAGTTGTCGCACGTCACCCGGGAGTGATCGTGAGAGGTGTTCACGGTGATCAGACGTCCGGTCTCTACACTGGCCGACGGGCAGGGTCCGTCCGGATCCCTCCATCATCTCACGAGGAGATCGCGGCAAACCATGGCGAAAGGGACAACCAGTAAGAAGGGGACGTCCGCCGGCGGCTCGCGCGGCAAGTCCGCGAACGCGGTGAAGGCCGCGCGCGGCAAGTCCGTCGTCAGCAAGAAGGGCACTCCGTGGGGCACCATCGTCGGTGTCGTCGTGGTGGTGGCCCTCCTGGCCAGCGTCGTCACCTACTACATGGTGAAATCCGCTCCGCAGCGCGACCAGAAGTCCCGCGAGGAGGCGGCCGCGTCGTTCGCGCCGACGGCCAGTGACCCCGACCCGTCCAAGAAGATCCCGGGCGTGATCACCGCGACCTACACCGGTTCGGTGCACGTGCTGCCCACCGAGCGAGTGGCGTACGACCACAGCCCGCCCTTCGGCGGCCCGCACGACGGCAACTGGGCGGCCTGCAACGGCGTCGTCTACCCGACCGCGGTGCGCACCGAGAACATGGTCCACACGCTGGAGCACGGCGCCATCTGGATCGCCTACAACCCGGACCTCGTCAAGGGTGACCAGGTGGACCTGCTGGCCGCGCGCGTCAAGGGCAAGACCTACATCTCGATGTCGCCCTACCCCGGCCTGGACAAGCCGATCTCGCTGCAGTCGTGGGGCCACCAGCTCAAGCTGGACAAGGCCGACGACCCGCGCATCGACGAGTTCATCGCCGCGCTGCGGACGAACCCCAACGGCGTGTACCCCGAGATCGGCGCCTCGTGCGACGCGCTCGGCCCGGGTCAGTTCGACCCGAGCAACCCGCCGCCGTTCGACCCGAGCAAGCCCGGCCCCGACGCGAAGCCGATGAACTACGGCGGCAGCTCCGGCGCCGTGCCCGAGGGCGGCATGCAGCAGGGCGCCCCGGGCCAGCCCAGCGCGCCCGTCTCGGCGCCGTCGGCCCCGGCGGGACAGTGATCTCACGGTGAGCACCGAAGCCGACCTCGAACCGGACGTCGACGAGCCCGGCGAGGGCCCCGCGTGGTCGCGCTGGGTCGTCATCGGCGGGTCGATGCTCGCCGTGCTGCTCATCGGCGTGGCGATCGGCGTGTTCGCCGCGCGGCTCACCGACGGCAGTGACGCCGCGCCGGCGACCCCCGGCGCGGGTTCGGTCGAGGTCGGCTTCGCCCAGGACATGTCGACGCACCACCTGCAGGCCGTGACCATGGCCAACTGGGCCCGTGACCACAGCACGGACCCGGAGGTGCGGCAGCTCGCGTTCGACATCGAGTCGTCGCAGACCGAGCAGGTCGGGCGCATGAAGGGCTGGCTCATGCTGTGGGACCAGCCCGAGCAGGCGCCCGGCGCGTACATGACGTGGATGACCGAGCCGATGGGCCACGCGGGCATGCAGATGCCCACCAGCTCACCGGCCAACGGCGCCCCGATGCCCGGCATGGCCACCGACGCGGAGATCGCCAAGCTGCGCTCGCTGACCGGCCGCGCGATGGACGTCGACTTCCTCCAGCTCATGCTGCGCCACCACCAGGGCGGCACGGCGATGGCGGAGTACGCGCAGGACCACACGAGCATGCCGGCGGTGAAGGCGTTGTGCCGCAGCATCCTCGTGTCGCAGGGCGCGGAGATCAACCAGATGAAGCTGATGTTGCAGGCGCGCGGGGCGGCTCCGCTTCCGGCGTCCTGAGTTTCTTGCCGGGGGCCGCTCTCGCGTGTCGGGAGCGGCCCCTTTTCTCTTTGCGGTTCCAGTCTATTTGCGGTTCCAGTCGGCGAACCGGATGCGCGGGATCTCCTTGACGTCGCCGACGGTGCCCCACTCGTCGCCGCCGAGGCGCGCCAGCGGCCGCAGCCGCCCGATCACGGGGTGGTCGCCGTCGAGCACCTCCTCGGCCACCGCGACGTGCACGACCCGGCCGAACACCACCGTCGACGTGCCGAACCCGACCGTGCTGTGCAGCTCGCACTCGAACGCCACCGGCGACTGCGCCACCCGCGGCGGCTTCACCTTCGTACTCGGCTCGCGCGTGAGCCCCGCGGCGTCGAACTCGCTGTGGTCGGGCGGGAAGTCGGTGCCCGTGTCGTTGATCTTCTCGAACAGCTGCTCCGGCGCGAGGTTCACCACGAACTGCCCGGTGGCCTCGACGTTGCGCAACGTGTCCTTCCGCCCCACCGACGTGAACTGCAGCACCGGCGGCGCGGCCGAGGCCACTGTGAAAAACGAGTGCGGCGCCAGGTTGTCCACGCCGCTGCCCGACGTACTCGACACCCACGCGATCGGCCGCGGCACCACGGTGGCGGTCAGCAGCCGGTAGAAGGCGAACGGGGCGACGTCGGCGGGATCGAAGTCCTTGCGCATGGCTCTTGGTCTACCAGGTGGCCGCGGGGGGGGGGGGGGCCCCCCCCGCCCCCCCCCCCCCCCCCGCGCGAGGGGGGGGGGGGGGGGGGCGGGTTGGCCCCCCCGTTCCAAACCCCCCGGGAGGCCGGGGCGCGCACGCGGGCCCCGCCGCCGGCGGGCA
>NZ_JBIAWY010000027.1:0-45634 GCF_042896185.1 Amycolatopsis sp. NPDC001319
GAGGCCGAGCCCGAGCACCAGGACTACCTCCAGAAGTACCCGAACGGCTACACCTGCCACTTCCCCCGCCCCGGGTGGAAGCTGCCCAAGCGGGCCACGGCTTCGTGATCCCCGTCCGCGAGTTCAGCCTTGGAACGAGGCACGCAACGGAGGAAACGAAGTGGACGTAAGCGAAGACGGCGATCGGCTCCGCGAGCTCAGCGCGGCGGGCGTGTCGATCTGGCTGGATGAGCTCTCCCGCGACATCCTGGAGAACGGCGAATTCGAACACCTCGTGCGAAGTCGTTCAGTCGTCGGCGTCACCACGAACCCGACGATCTTCGCCAACGCCATCACCCGGAGCAGCCGGTACGCCGCGCAGCTGGATCGCTTGGCCAGGAACGGGATCGACGTCGCCGAGGCGGTTCGGGCGCTGACGATCTGGGACGTTCAGCACGCGGCGAACGTGCTCCGTCCGGTCTGGGAGCAGACCGGCGGCATCGACGGCAGGGTGTCGCTGGAGGTGAGTCCCGAGCTCGCCGGCGACACCGGCGCGACGATCGCCGAGGCGGTCCAGCTCTGGGAGCTCGTCGACCGGCCGAACCTCATGGTGAAGATCCCCGCCACCCGCGCCGGCGTCCGAGCGGTCACCGGTGCCCTCGCAGCCGGCGTGAACGTGAACGTGACCCTGGTCTTCTCGGCGCAGCGGTGCGCCGAGATCGGCGAGGCATACGTCGAGGGCCTCGAACAGGCCCGTGAGAACGGCCACGACCTCGCGTCGATCCATTCCGTGTCCTCTCTGTTCGTGTCCAGAGTGGACACCGAGGTCGACCGGCGCCTCGATGCCATGGGTGTCCCGGAGCCGCGCGGCCGCGCAGCCCTGGCCAATGCCCGGCTCGCTCACGAGGCCTTGTCAGGTGTCTGGGAATCCTCGCGATGGCAGAGCCTGGCCGCCGAGGGCGCCCGCCCACAGCGACTGCTGTGGGCATCCACGGGTGTCAAGGACGCGTCCTTTCCGGACACCAAGTACGTCACCGGTCTCATCACGCCCGGAACCGTTTCCACGATGCCACCCGCGACGCTCTCGGCGTTCGCCGATCACGGCGAGGTCTCCGGCGATCAGGTCGTCGGGCGCGGCAAGGAGGCGGCAGCGGACATGGCGGCCGTCGCCGCGGCGGGCGTCGACCTCGGCGAGGTGTACGACACGCTCGAGAGGCAGGGCGTCGCCGACCTCGCAGCCAGCTGGCGCACCCTCCACACCGCGGTCGGTGCGCTTCTCGCCTGAACGCCAACGCTTTCGCACCCGCATCAGTCCCGAAAGGAATCCCGTTGCCTCGATCACTGGAGTCACTCAGTCCTGCCGATGGCGACCAGGTGGCCACGAAGAACTTGTTGGCAGCGTTGACTGCCGGGCGGATCGTTTACGACAACGGCGCCGAACAAGTCTTCGACCACGACGGCGCGACCACCTACGTCGATCGGGGCCACTCCACCCACGGCGACTGGTACGTCGACGCCGATGGCCGCTTCGCCTCGTTCTGGCCGCCCAGCTACCGCGCCTCCTACGACCTGCACTGGATGGTCGAGGACGGCTCGATCGTCGGCCTGCGCTTCACCCACTGCGGAGACGGTTCACAGTTCTCCGGACGCTACGCCTGACTTGCGGACGGCGCGGCAACTGGCCCCATTTGTCGAGCGCAACTGGTCCCACTTGGGACTGCCTTCGTGGAGCCGGAGGCGTGATCGCAGCTTGCCTTGTAAAGTCCGAGGCATGATCATCATGGCGCCAGCCGATCGTCCGTCGCTCTCCGCGGTGCGTGGTGGCGGACAGGGGCGGACGGCTCTGGGATCGGTCGCGTTCGTCTCCGGCACCGGCGACCGGGTTGCGGTCGCGGACCCGGCCGGCAGGGGACACGAATGAACGCGCAAGAGCGCGGATTGTCCAAAGTGGCCGGCACGACGGCCCGGGCTCTCCCCGAATCTCTGAAGGTCCCCGACGTCCGCCACCGTTACGTCGACACGGGCAGGCTGCGCATGCACGTCGCGGAGGCAGGCGCGGGATCTCCCCTCCTCCTGCTGCACGGCTGGGCGAAGCATTGGTACATGTGGCGGCACGTCATGCCTCTCCTCAGCGACTCGCACCGGGTCATCGCGGTTGACTTGCGCGGATCCGGCTGGTCGGACGCGCCGAGGAGCGGCTATCGCACGGCCGACCTCGTCGGCGACACGCGGGCGCTGCTCGACGCTTTGGGGCTGGACCGGATCGCGCTCGTCGGGCACGACCGTGGTGCTGCCGTCGCCTTCCAGTTCGCGCTGGACGATCCGGACCGCGTCAGCCATGTCGTCGCGTTGAACGAGCTCCACCCTTACATGGATGTCCGACGGGTCGTCCGCAACGCCTGGCGATATCTGTGGACACCGTTTGTCGAGACACCTCTGCTCGGCCGCTTTGTCCTGGCGCACATCCCGTTCTTCACCCGTGCCTGGCTGCGTCTCGGTGTCACCGACCGGGCGTCGATGCCGGCCGACGCCGTCGCCGCGTACGTGGACGTGCTCCGCCAACCCGACATCGCGCGCGCCGGCGAGCAGCACATGTACCAGGTCGCCTACCACGAGTTCATTCCGATGCTCCGGCACCCGGAAACCCGCAGGCTTCGGCCGCCCGCGCTCTTGCTCGCCGGCAGGGCCGACCTGTTCACGCCACCGGCAATGCCGGGTGACGCCACGCCGCACGGGGTCGACTTGCGCGTCGAAGTGGTCGATGGTGCGGGACATCATCTCCCCGAGGAGCGTCCGGACCTCGTCGCCGCCAAGATCCGGGAACACCTGAAGCGGATCTGACCCGTCGGAGACAGGCAGCCCTCGATGGTGAGTCGCCTCGAGGGAGTCCGCACCGTTGTCACCTCGGTGCGCGAGCGGTCGGCAGCGTGAAACGACAGCTGCAGGAGAGATCTCTGCCCGTCTGGGCTGTGCGGATTGCGCGTCTCACCTCGTCGGGGTGGGTACTTGTGGACTTTTTAGTCCTCTCTTGTTAGGAACGTAACTGTATGGATCCGCCGTCGGAACTTGTGCTCGATTTCGAGTTGTCGGGAAAGTGGTCACGGAACATGGCAAGAAGAATTCGAAGATGTTCGTCAGAGGGGCGTGGTGAGGTGACGCCACGTGTGGTTTGTTTTCGGAGGAGGTACACCGCCGACGCCAGACTGAAACCGCAGCTCACATGACCGCCGGAGCAGTTGGTGGAGAGGGTCTGGTGGGCGGAAGAAGTTTCGACCCCGAGTCCGCCGCCTGGGTCCGGGATTTGAGCCCCGGAAGTCCGAAGTTCCAGGACGCCTGCCGAAGGCTGTACGGGCTGCTCGTCAAGATCGCGCGACGGGAGGCCAGGCGCAGGTCTTCGATCTTGGGGCTCGCCGGCCCTGAATTCGACGACGTGGCCCATCAAGCCGCGGCCGACGCCTTGGTGCGGATCACTCGTAAGATCGGTGAGTTTCGCGGCGATGCGCAGTTCAAGACGTGGGCTTACAAATTCGTCATGCGCGAGGTCGCGGTAAAAGTCGGCCGCCACGCCTGGCGCGACCCTCGCGTGTCCTTGGGTGGCGACGGGACTCGTCTCGCTCCTGCTTCCGTTCGTGATGAGCCGTTCGACCAGGTTCAGGCGAGTGAGCTCCGAGCAGCGCTCGTTCACGCCATCGAGAACGCGTTGACCGAACGTCAGCGGAGCATCTTCGTAGGCGTGGCCATCGACCACATTCCGCCCGATACTCTCGCGGTCGAACTCGAAACCAATCGAAATGCCATCTACAAATCCGTGTTCGACGCGCGACGTAAGATCCGCGCCTATCTCGTCGCCAACGAGTTGATCTGGTGAAATGATCTGCCGCCGGCGATGACCAACGCAACGAAGATGCGTCCGGTATCGGCACCGCGCCGCGGTCCAGGCGAACCTCTCTGGTTGCGTACGAGACATGCTTGCTGTGCGGTGGACCACTCGAATCGGTGAGACGACGCGGTGGCGACGACGCGTGACAGGGTGGGACTATATAGTCCACTCCATGATCATCGGCTAGGAGGCTTTCATGATTGCAAGGCAGGTCGCAGGTCGCCTGTTGGCCATCGCTGCGCTCGCCGGTGCGGCAGCTTGCAGTTCGGCTGCCGAGAGCGCGCCGACCGCGGTGTCGGGCACCGTCGCTGCGGTGACGAGCACGGCAGCAACCCCGCCGCAGGTGAGTGTGCTACTCCAACAGGCCCTTCCGAACGCCGAGGGCAAGACTTTCACGTCGCAGATCGTGGCCTTCCCGCCAGGCTCGGCCGCGCCCTCTCATCGTCACGGTCAGGCTTTCGTGTACGCCTACGTGCTGGAAGGTGATGTGCGAAGCCAGGTTGACGAGCAAGCGGTGACGACGTACCACCAGGGTCAAACTTGGTTCGAACTGCCCGGCGCCCATCACGTCGTCGCGGCGAACGCGAGCACGACCAAGCCCGCGAAGCTCTTGGTCGTCTATGTCTCCACCACGGGAGATCCCCTCCAAGCCAACGATCCCCATCAGTAGCCGGCCGAGGAGCTGCTCGGACCGGTCCTCCGCTTGCCGGTAAGACGGGGAGATGGATGGCACCTAACCACCTGTACGCGGACGCGCGTAATGGGGTTTGCGCTCTCCGGGTCCCTGAATCCGGGTACTCCCGTCACGCGCCCCGCTGGCGGCGGATTGAGGGTGTGTTTGCACGATGTCAATGAAGGCCAGAGATCCGCATGTCGACGTGGCGAGCAAGGTGACGACGCCCAACCTTCTCGACGGGCGCCTGAAGATCCGGCACGTACGGCTGGTCGACGCGATCGCTCGGCACGGCAGTCTGGTCGCGGCCGCTCATGACCTGAGCATCACGCAGCCCGCCGCGACCCGGACACTGCGCGAGCTCGAAGAACTCCTCGGGGTCTCGTTGTACAACCGGCATTCACGCGGCTTGTCGCCAACCCTGTTCGGTGAAGCGTTCTCCGCGCATGCCCAGGCTGTTGTGTCCCAGATTCGCCAGGCCGGGACACGCGTGACTCAGCTTCGCACCGCCGATCTGGGAACAGTCTCGATCGGTGTTCACCTGACCGGTTCGGATGCCCTGGTGCCGCGGGCGGTCGAGATCCTCAAGGCCCGGCACCCGCGGTTGACCGTCGAGTTGAACGAAGCGTTGCCCCGCAGGCTGCTCTCGGAGCTGGCCTCGGGGCGCCTCGACCTCATCGTCGGCCGGCTGACCCAGCCCACCGATGAGCATTTCGTCCGGCTGCCGCTCCACGACGAGGCTGTGTCGCTTGTGGTCCGGGCGGAACATCCGCTCGCCGGCAGGGAGGGGATCGACCCCTCCGAGCTCTCCGCCTACCCGTGGATTTTCCCCAACGCGGAGGCTCGCTTGCGGGGTGAGCTGGACCAGTTTTTCAGCGCTCGGCGAATTTCGCTCCCGGTCGACCGGGTCGAGACCACTTCCTACCTTGCGATGAGACATTTGCTCCTCGCCACGAACTCGATTGCCCCGTTGTCGAGATCCATCCACGAGGGACTGTCGGGGGTTGTGAGTCTGGGCCCGGAATTCGATCTGGCGAGCCACAGTGTCGGCATCACGCTGGCCGCCGGCCGAGATCTCGCTCCCGCGGCGAGTGCGGTGATCGGAATTCTGCAGGAGCTCGTCGGACCTTAGAACTGTTTCGTCAGCGATATATCCGACGGCGCCCGCACGCCGCCGCATTCAGAGAGATTCACGTCCATGACCCCTGGTTCCCGATTCCGGCTCGTCCCGATGAGGCCGCGCGACCCGGACGAGGCCGGCCGCGCCGCGTCGACGCTGGAGCTGTTCTTCGACCTCGTCTTCGTCGTCGCCGTGAGTATCGCGGCCTCGCAACTGCACCACGGGCTCGCCGAGGGGCACGTGCTCGACGGGATCGTCAACTACGCTTTCGTGTTCTTCGGGATCTGGTGGGCCTGGATGAACTTCACCTGGTTCGCCACCTCGTTCGACACCGACGACTGGCTGTATCGGGTGCTCACCATCGTGCAGATGGGCGGTGTGCTCGTTTTTGCTTCGGGTATAGGTCCTGCTTTCGAGGAGCACGATTACTCGTTGCTCATCGTGGCGTATGTGGTGATGCGAGCAGTGCTCGTCGCTCAGTGGCTCCGCGCATCCCGGCACTCAGGTCCCACACGCCGGGCCACTCTCGTCTACGCGGCCGGCATTGCACTGGTCCAGGGCCTGTGGCTCGCCTGTCTGCTGCTTCCCTCCGGAGTGCTCACCGTCGCGCTGGTCGTGCTCATCGTCGCGGAACTCGCCGTGCCGATCATCGCCGAACGGACCGGGACAACGCCCTGGCACCCACACCACATCACCGAACGTTACGGCCTGTTCACCCTCATCCTCCTCGGCGAGAGCCTCCTGGCCTCCGCCAACGCGATCATCGAGGCTCAGCACGACGTCGAGTCGCCCGGCCGGCTCATCGGTATCGCGGTGCTCACGCTCAGCGCCACGGCGGCCCTGTGGTGGATCTACTTCTGGCCGCCACACCACCACGCCATCAAGGACGTCGCGGGCTCCCTGGCGTACGTGTACGGGCACTTCTTCATCTTCGCCGCCGCAGGCGCGTTCTCCGCCGGCCTCGAGGTCGAGATCGACGTCCTCACCGGGCACACCACACTGCACCAGCCCTACGCGTCCTTCGCCTACACGATCCCCCTCGCCGTCTTCGTCCTCGGCGTCTGGGCCCTCGCGATCAGGCCACACGCCGACCACGTCGTCAACACGGCCCTGCCTCTGGCCGGCCTCCTCGTCCTCGTCGACCCCCTCATCCCGGTCCCCTTCGCCCTCACGGCGGCGATCCTCGCCGCGGCCGTCGCCATCCTCGTCTGGCGACGGCCTGCTGATGGCCGCGCCTGCACGTCTGATGGGCAGGGGAGCGGCGAAGTCGGCGTCGGGAGCCGGTAAGGAAGCGCCGTTCCGCTGCCGCTATTACCCCAGGGCCGAAGATGTCACGCCGCAGACGACAAGTGCGCGAACCGGGCAAGGTGATCTGCGGACCTGCGCCGTCTGTGAGCGAGCCGCGCCGACCGTCGGTGGTGCCCGATGCGCCGAAACGCGGGATGGGCGGCTGATACACACTACGAGCGGAGATTCACGAGTGACTGCCGAGGAAATCAGGAACGTGATCATCGTCGGATCGGATGCCTGCGGTCACACGGCCGCGGTGCACGGGCTTGAGCGTGCGGCCCATCCGCTTGACGCGGAATCTCCGGTCGATACCCCTGGCGAGACCGGAATCGAAGCGCGCAACGCGGTCACCCGCAGCATCGACAGCGAGTTGCTCGCCGACGAAGGAGGAGCTGTCGAGATTGGTGAGCAGGCGTGGCGTCGCCACTGCGCCTCGCTGGTGTTCGAACTCATCGGCGGCTACCTCGAGGACGATGTAGACCGGGTCGCCCAGGTCATTCGCCGGGTTCGCGCGAGCGGGCACGTGGGGGAGGTGCTCGCCGAGGCGACCAGATTCACCGCGTACCTTGCCGCGGAGGCTCGAGCTGCGGGAGCCCGGCTCAGGGCTGAGCAGATCCGAAAGGGGGTGCTGTCGCGGCTGGCCGCGACGGTGCCACCGCACCATGAGCTGGCTGATCGACCGCCTTGGACGCCCTCTTCGAAGGACGTTTCTGCGGGGCGGGTGCTGCGTTCGGCGACGGTCCGGCAGGAGACCTGATCGCGCTACACGCTCTGACTGCGTTCACCGCGATGCTCGGCACCCACGTGTCCGAGCCCGGCGAATTCACGGCTGCCAACCTCGCTGCCTTCGCTTCGGCCATCCGCCCCCGTGACTGATTGCTCATTCCCGGTGGTACGCGGCACGTGACCGGAACGCCGCGTGTCAAGAGCTCGGCGCCGAGCTCGTCTCAGAGAGTTGTGGCGATGCCGTGCGTGACTCACCGAGCGGTGTATGCGCCCCCGTTGACGTGGACGACCTGGCCGGTGATGTGTGACGACGCTGCGCTCGCCAGGAAGAACACGGTGCCGGCGATCTCGGCGGGGGTGGCCGCGCGTTTGTCGAATGCCGCGGACACGCGTGCGGCGACCCATTCCTCGGTGACAGTGCCCTGGAAGAACTCGGTGTCCAGCGTGACGCCGGGGGCGACGACGTTGGCGCTGATGCCGCGGCCGGCCAGTTTCCGGGCGAGGTCGACGTTCCACGCCTCGACGGCGGCCTTGGCCGCGCCGTATGACCCCGACCCCTGCTTCGCCGCGATCGAGCCGATGGTGACGACGCGGGCGCCGTCGGCCAGCCGTGGGGTGAGGGCTTCGGTGATCAGCACGGTGGTGAGCACGTTCGCGTCGAAGTTGGCGCGCCACGCGGCGGCGACGCCGTCGAGGTCGCCTGCTTCGACCGGCGGTCGCTGCCGGTCGGTGTTGCCCCCGGCGTTGGTGACGAGCACGTCGACTGCGGTGGGCAGCTCCGTCAGCGCGCCGCGCACGGAACCCGGGTCGGCGGCGTCGAACGCCACGTAGCGGACGCCGAGTTCCTTGGCCGTGCGGGAGAGGACGTCCTCGCGGCGGCCGGTGATCACGACGTCGTCCCCGGCCTCGGCGAAGAGGGCGGCGGTGGCGGCGCCGATGCCGGTGCCGCCACCGGTGACGACGACGGTGCGGGAGGGGGTGCCGGGCATGACCCGCATGGCGACACCCGCGGCTTCCAAGACCCGTACCGATGACGTGTACGCCTGGCTGCGCGCCGACATCCTCGGCGGCGTCTTCCCTCCTGGCGAGCGGCTCAAGTTCCGGCCGCTGTGCGCCCGGTACGACGCGAGTGTCAGCCTCGTCCGCGAGGTGCTGAGCCGGCTGTCCGAGCAGGGCCTGGTGCGGGCGAATCCGCAGATCGGCTTCCAGGTGACCCCGATCTCCGAGGACGACCTGCTCGACCTGACCACCACCCGGGTCGACATCGAGTGCCTGACGTTGCGGCGCGCGATCGGGCGGGACGACATCGGGTGGCGATCGAAACTCGTTGCCGCGCACTACACCCTGGCGAACACGCCACGTCGCGACCCCGGCGACCCCGGGCGCGTGACGCCCGACTGGGAATCGGCCCACGCCGAATTCCACGATGTCCTGCTGTCCGGCTGCGGCAGTGAGCGCTTGTACGCCATCGCTCGCGGCCTGCGCGACAGCGCGAAGCTCTACCGCCGCTGGTCTGAAGCGATCGACGCACAGGACCTCGAACGCGACCCCGCCGCGGAGCACGCGGCCATCACGGACCACGCACTGGCCGGCGACGCGGACGGCGCGGTCGCAGCTCTCGCCGATCACATCCGCCTGACCACGGACCTGATCCTGAAGTCCCGGCCTAGGTGATCGGCCAGCGCAGCAGCCACCGCATCGCGTTGCGCGAGATTTCGCCGGCCTCTTCGGTCAGTGTCCGGTCGTTCGTCCGTACCAGCCCGCGACCAGCCCGGATACCTGCTTCCGGGCCCAGCTGTCATCGAGCCTTGTGAGTGGACGATAAGGTCCATTGCTGTCAGGATCTGTCTATGGCGGGAAGGCTCGATGTCATCGACTGGACTCAATGGTCCGTTCCGCGTCATCGGCGAGAGTGTCAGTCGGCTTCGGGTT
This sequence comes from Amycolatopsis sp. NPDC001319, assembly GCF_042896185.1. Taxonomy (NCBI): domain Bacteria; kingdom Bacillati; phylum Actinomycetota; class Actinomycetes; order Pseudonocardiales; family Pseudonocardiaceae; genus Amycolatopsis; species Amycolatopsis sp. NPDC001319. The sequence continues at coordinate 9,601 of NZ_JBIAWY010000027.1, forward strand.
CGGCGCCTGCCTGAGCAAACGGCGATCGATCGTGCCGGGTAGCGCGTTCGGGCAACTCCGGATCATCCTCGGGATCGATGCCGGGTCATTCGGGACGGCGGTTGACTGTCCCCACCAACGACGCGATGGGAACTTTCTGTGGACGCGGCTACGATACCCATGACGACGGTCCGGCAGCGGATCGAATCGATCGACATCATTCGAGCGATCGCGGTGATGGCGATTCTGCTCGTGAACGTCGGGGCGTACTACACCACCGCCAGCCCCGGTCACCGGTCCGCGCCCGAAACGTCTGCTGTGGACACATGGGCGAGCCGGCTCGTCGACCTGCTTGTCCTGGACAAGTTCCACTTCATTTTCGCGTTTCTCTTCGGAGTCAGCGCGGCCATCCAGTACGAGAACATGAGGCGGCGCGGAGACTTCTGGCGACCTTACCTGCGCCGGATGGGCATCCTGGTCGCGTTCGGCCTGGTGAACCTGACCTTGCTGCACGCGCCGGACGTGCTGACTGTGTACGCGCTCAACGGCGCCGTGCTCGCGCTGCTGTTCCGGGCGCCGCAACGGGTTCTGCTCGCGATCGGCCTCGTGACCGGACTTGTCGCCGACCTCGCCACCACCGGCGTCGCCGTCGCGGACCACTACGCGGGCGCCGGGATCGGCCAGGTTCCGTGGCTGGAGGCGGGCGTCGCGGTCCAGTCGTTCGGCCACACCGTACTCGGGTGCTGGGCACTGCGCGCCGGGCTGCTGACAGCCGAACGGCACGTGCCGGCGATCCGGAAGCTCTTCGCGGTGACCGGGATCGCGACGATCGCCTTGTGGGCGTGGACCTTGTCGTTGTCGGATGCGAATCTCTCGCACGCGCTGCAGGAGAACCTCGCTGTCGTGCCGGCGGTCGCGTACCTCAGCGGGCTTGTGCTGCTGCTTCGTTCGCCCCGGCTGCGCGCAGCCTTGCTGCCACTGCAACGCTATGGCCGGATGGCACTCACCAGTTACCTCACCCACGCGATCCTCGGTCTCGTGCTGGTGGGTACGCTCGCTTCATTCTGGACGATCCCGACTGCCCTGCTGTTGCTGCTGTGTGTGCCGATCTGGGCAGTGCAACTGGTGTTCAGTCACCTGTGGCTCGCCCACTTCGCCTACGGCCCGTTCGAATGGCTGTGGCGAGCCGGGACGTACTGGACGCGACCGGTCTGGCGGACGCGCTGACCGGGTGCGCCGGTGCCGCAAGAATTGGTCCGGCGCATCGACCTCATGCTCGAATGATCGTCGTCGAGATGTGCTCTTCGTTGAGAAACTATGAAAGGTGCGTTCATGAAGGTCAGTGTCGAAGGAACGGTTGTCGCCGAAGCCGATGAGGACGCCGTGGTCTCGATCGAAGGAAGTCGCTACTTCCCGCCGTCGGCGATCGCCGAGGGGAGCCTCAAAGCGAGCGCGACGCCCTACACCTGCCCGTGGAAGGGCGCTGCCCAGTACTACGACGTCGTCGTCAACGGCACGGTCGTCCGCGACGGAGCTTGGTCCTACCCGGAACCGAAGGGCTCTGCGATCGAGCTGGTGGGGAAGGACTTCTCCGGGTACGTGGCCTTCGACCTGCGGCAGGTGGACCTTACCCCCTGAGGCGGTTTCGTACGCGCCACGCCGACGCGAGCGGCGTGAGCGCAACAAAGCTGTTCCCGAGCTCTGATATTCGGTTCACGTCAATGCCCAGATGAGGCGGAAAGATATGCACGAAACTCTTCGGACTTCTGCCCTTTCGTCCGCGCGAACAGAGGGGCTGGCGGTCCTTCGCCGGGAGGTCACCGGTGGCGTCTTCGTCCCGGGGCAGCCCGGGTACGCGGACGAATCCCGCCGGTACAACTTGCTGGCCCCGCTGGAGCCCGAGGTTGTGGTCAGCGCGGCTCGTGCGGAGGATGTCCGGGCCGCGGTGAGGTTTGCCGTGGCCCACGGGATGCCGGTAGCGGTGAAGAACTCCGGCCATCAGATGGTCTCCGCGGCTCACGGCGGTGTGCTCGTCACCACGCGGCGCATGAAGGGCATCTCGATCGACGCGCGGCGCCGAAGGGCCCGCGTGGAAGCCGGCGTGATCTGGCAGGAGGTCATCGACGAGGCAGCGCAGCACGGCCTGGCCCCGCTGAGTGGTTCGGCGCCGGACGTGGGGGTGGCCGGGTACACGCTGGGTGGCGGGCAAAGCCCTGTTCTCGGCCGGAGCCTGGGCTATGCGGCCGACCACGTGCACTCTCTGGACGTGGTGACGGCTGACGGGAAGCTGCGCACGGTGACCGCCGAGAGCGAACCTGACCTGTTCTGGGCCCTGCGTGGGTGCAAGGGCAATTTCGGGGTGGTCACCGCGCTCGAGTTCGAGCTCTTCCCGATCAGCCGCTTCTACGGAGGCTCCCTGTACTTCGAAGGCACACACCTGGCCGAAATCCTGCACGCGTGGCGCGGGTGGGTCACCGGGTTGCCGGTAGAGGCGACCTCGTCGATCGCTGTGCAGCGGTTGCCACCGCTTCCCGAGCTGCCGGCGCCGCTGCGGGGAGCGAACGTAGTCCATCTCCGTTACGCGCACCTCGGGTCCGAACAGGAGGCCGAGCGTCTGCTCGCGCCGATGCGCGCCGCCGCGCCCGCGGTCCTCGACGCGGTGTCAGAGCTGCCCTACACGGCTTCGCGGCGGATTCACAACGACCCTGAAGACCCGATGCCGTACTGGGACAGGACGACGTCACTGCGAGCGCTTCCCGCCGAGGCCGTCGACGCATTCGTGGAGGTACTCGGTCCTGAGTCCGGTTCGCCGCTGGTCAACGTCGAGATCCGGTGCCTCGGGGGTGCCTTCGACCGGGAGCCGGCGGTCGCCAACGCGGTCTCTACGCGGGGTGTGCCGTTCGTCGTGTTCGGTTTCGGTGTCGGTGGGCCCGATCAGGCCGAACTGATGCGCGGCAGCCTCGCCGCGGTGATCGACGCGCTGGCCCCCTGGTCGGACGGACGGCGGATGACCAACTTCCTTTCCCCGGACGAGGCCACCAGTCCGGCCGACATGGAAGAAGTGTTCGGTCCCGAGCGCTACGCCCGCCTGGTCGAGATCAAGAAGGCCTACGACCCGACGAACGTCTTCCGGCTGAACCACAACATTCCGGCGGCCTGACCCTCGGGTGGCGGCCTGGGCCGCCCGGGGTGGCCGAAGCGGGCCGGTTCGACTGCCCGCTGTCGGGACGGTAAGAAGTTGCTCCCGCCAGTCACTCACTCTCTGAAGCGATCTACCGAGTCGGAAGTCGATCGGGTTGAAGTCCCGTAACTCGATCGGGGTTTAAGTGGCGTATCGGCCGGCGACCGGCTCCAGTCTTCAGCCGAACGAGCGACAGATGGGAGACGGGAGAATCCTCCGGCAGCACGTCTCTGTCAGGCCGATCCCGAGCGTGATGGCGCCTGGCCGGCCAGGTCGCTTCACCGTCCTGTGCGTCTGACGACGCGTAACGAGTACCGACTCCGAGCAGGAGAATGATGGGCATCAAAACAGGAAAGGTCAACAGACCCTTCACGTTCATTGCGGCTTTGGCGGCCTTCCTCCTCGTGATTTCCGCGACTTCGAGCTCCGCGGTGCGAAGCGGCAACGACGAGCAGGTCTCCGTGACGGCACAGTCCCTGTCGTCTTACCCGCAATCTCGACCGCCGGCCGGCTTTCACTCAAAATATGCGGAAGTGAACGGCTTCAGCATGCACTACGTGATGGGTGGAAAAGGCTCGCCCGTGGTCATGATCCACGGGTTCCCCCAGTGCTGGACCGAGTGGCGGCAGCAGATGGTCCCACTCGCCGAGAACCACACGGTGATCGCCGTCGACCTGCGTGGCACTTGTGGCTCCCAGGTCACGGCGGGCGGTTACCAGTCTGCGCAATTGGCGGCGGACGTGCATGAACTGTTGAAGCAGCTCGGGCTCAACAACGGTGTCCAGGTAGTCGGCCACGACATCGGTGATTGGGTCGCCTACGACTACGTGGCGCAGTGGCCGTCGGAGGTGCGGAGCTTGGCGGTGATGGAAGCCCCCATCCCGGATGAAAGCGTGTACAGCTCGCCCGTTCTCAACGCCGACCCGAACAAGCCCGCGGCGTGGCACTTCGGCCTGTTCCAGCTGGCTCTCGCCGAAAAGCTCATCGCCGGCAACGAACGGGTCCTGGTCGAGGACATGATCACCGAGTACCTGGGTGGCAACAAGTCGCCGTTCACGGCGTCGGACTACGACTTCTACGCCCACAATCTGAAGGAACCGGGCCACACGACGGCGTGGATGAGCGTCTACCGCGGTCTCCGCGCCGACATCGAGCAGAACAAGGAGTTCCTGGCCCGGGGCAAATTGAAGATGCCCGTCCTCGCGATCGGCGGCGAAGATTCCTTCGGCCAGGCGGTCCCCGACCAGTTGCGTCGTTACGCCGTGAACGTCCAGGGCGGAGTCCTGAAAAACTCGGGCCACTTCGTGACCGAGGAGAAGCCACACGAAGTGACGGCCATGCTGCAGGCCTTCCTGCAGAAGTAACCTTCACCGTCGCCGGGCGAACCACAACAATCCCGGCCACCTACGAGAATCATCCACGTCCGTAGGTTCGCGCTGGTGGCGACTGCAGCGCCACCAGCGCGAACCAGGGTCGGGAATTCGATCGTTCCGTGAGTTTGCTCGCACAGAAGGGTTTTCGAGTTGACGAGCGTTCCCGTAGTGAAGCTGAACAACGGCGTCGAGATGCCGCAGCTCGGCTTCGGCGTCTTCCAGGTGCCGCCCGCCGAGACGAAGGCCGCGGTGAAGACCGCCCTCGACACCGGCTACCGCAGCATCGACACCGCCACGGCCTACGGCAACGAAGCCGCGGTCGGCGAGGCCCTCGCCGAATCCGGCATCAGCCGCGACGAGCTGTTCATCACCACCAAGCTGTGGAACAGCGACCAGGGCTACGACGAGGCGCTGCGCGCCTTCGACGCCAGCGTCGAAGCGCTCGGGCTCGAGCGGCTCGACCTCTACCTCATCCACTGGCCGCTGCCCGCGCGCGACAAGTACGTCGCCACGTGGAAAGCGCTGGAGAAGCTGTACGCTGACGGCCGCGTGCGCGCCATCGGCGTGTCCAACTTCCAGCCGGCGCACCTGCGCCGCCTGTTCGACGAGGGCACCGTGGCGCCGGTACTCAACCAGGTGGAGCTGCACCCGTATCTCGTGCAGCGGGAAGTGCGCGCCTTCGACACCGAACACGGGATCGCCACGGAGGCCTGGAGCCCGCTGGCCAAGGGCGGCGAACTGCTGAACGAGCCCGCGGTGACGCGGACGGCCGAGCGCCTCGGCCGCACGCCCGCCCAGGTGGTGCTGCGCTGGCACCTGCAGCTGGGCAATGTCGTGATCCCGAAATCCGTCCCGCGTCGCCGAAAACCTCGACGTCTTCGACTTCACCCTCACCGACGCCGACGTGGCCGCCCTGTCGGCCCTCGACCGCGACGGGCGCACCGGGCCGGACCCGGACACGTTCGACCTGGTGTGAGCCCCGTCGACCGCGGACTGTGAACCGGGCGGCCATTCCCTTCGACGTGGTAAGCCCCGGCTCGAGCTCGACGCTGACAGCCTGTGCGGCGATGTCGACAGGACGTGCAGGGCCTGTGTGGGCCACGGCGGCGCTCGGGGATCCCCCAGTCCTGGGGCCACCGCACTGAGCTGTCGAGGAGTGCACGACGAGGAGGGAGGGCATCATGACGGAAACCGAGGGGGAGATGTCGACGCGTGACGCAACCCGGGTGCGTGTGGTTTCGACATCGTCGTGCGCCGCGGCTTTCCCGATCCAGTCTGGGTCCGCCGGCGCGGCCGTCGCCACTGTGGAGCCCGGGAGCAAACGAGGCTGGGTGGCAGTCGGCGCCATCGCGCTCGGCGCGTTCATCGTCGTGATGACGGAGACGATGCCGGTGGGACTGCTGCCGCGGATCGCCGATGGATTGCACGTTTCGCTGGGCCTCGCGGGGTTGATGGTGCTCGTGCCGGGTTTCAGCGCCGCGGTGTCGGCGCCGCTGTTCTTCCTCGGCTCCGGCCGGTTCAACCGGCGCTCGGTCATCCTCGTGCTGGGGTTGACCGTGCTGGTGTCGAACGCGGTCGTCGCGGTCGCGCCGAACTTCGCCTTGGTGCTGATCGCCCGCATGTTCTTCGGCGCCACTCTCGGAGCCTTCTGGACGGTGGTCTCACCCGTCGGGCCCAAACTGGTGGGCCCCGCCGGCGGCACTCGCGCCATCACCATCATCGCGGCCGGTATTTCGGGTGGGACGGTGGTGGGGCTGCCGGCGGGACAGTTCCTCGGCGACCTCGTGGGCTGGCGTCTCACTTTCGCCGCCGCGGCGGCGGCGACGCTGCTTGTCGTGGTCGCGCAGGCGGTCGTACTGCCGGGTATCCCGCCGGACGGGCCCACGCACGTGCGGGATCTCGTCGCAGTGGTGACACGGCGGGCGGCACAGCTGGGGATGGCGGCGGGCGCGGTGGTGTTCATCGGGCAGTTCACCGCGTGGACGTACATCACCCCGTTCCTGATGGACCACACGCATCTGCCCGGCAGCGTGATCTCCCTGCTGTACGTCATCTACGGCTGCGGTGGCATCGTCGGCTCACTCATCGCCGGATCCCTGTTCAAGCGCACCGTGATCGGCAGCTTCGCCGGGGCGGCGGCGGTGGTGGCCGCAATGGTCATCGGGCTCGCGAGCGTGGGGACTTTGCCCTGGCTGGCCGGCCTGTTGTTCGTGCTGTGGGGGTTGTTCTGGGGAATCGTGAACCCGGGAACGCTGGTCTGGATACTCGACGCGGCGGCCGAAACCCCGGAGGCCGCGTCGGCGGTCAATGTGACCAACCTTCAGATAGCCCTGGCGGCCGGGTCCGGTCTCGGGGCGGTCCTGGTTACGTCGACGAGCTTGCCCACTGTGTTCCTCACGGCCGGCTTCATCATTCTGGCCTCCGCCGTCCTCTCGGCGGTGGCGATGCGGTTCGTGACGCTCGCCCGCAGGGAGTAACGGGCGCTTCCTTCGGGAGGGGGGAAGTCGCGTGCACCAGCACCGAGGCCGCCACGTGTGGCTAGCAGCTCCGACGAGAGGCCACTGGTTGACAAATAGTCCTACCAATAGTCCATACTGCTGAGCGTCGATTCGCACTCACGCCGAGGTGAGGCGCCGCCCCGTGTCGACGGGTGGTCGTCCGCGCCGAAGGGACGGGTATGAACGTGTGGCGCTCGATCTGCCGGCCGCTCGCGGCCCTGCTCCTGGTCACGGCGGTGGCCGCGTGTGGTGGTGGGGCGGGGGACGACTCGGCGGCCCAGGCCGCGGCCGACAAGCTGAGTCCCGCTCAGCTGGCGGCCGCCGCGGCCAAGGAGGGGGTCGTCGTGTGGTACACGACCTTCGCCGACACCGATGTGCAGCCCATCATCGCCGACTTCAACAAGACGTACCCGAACGTCAAGGTGAACGCGCTGCGGCCCAGCGCGTCCGAGCTGCCGCAGCGCATCATCACCGAACAGCGTGGCGGGAAGTACAACGCGGACGTCGTCTCCGGGGAGGGGCCGCAGATCGCGCAGCTCGTGCAGGCCGGTGCGTTGCAGCCTTATCAGCCGAAGGACGCGCCGCCGTTGCCGGACGGGCTGACGCTGCCGGCCGGGTACCGGGGGGTCGTCTACGTGCTGACCACGGTCTTGGCGTGGAACCCGGCCGTGGTGGCGCAGCGCGGACTGACGGCCCCGAGGTCGTGGGAAGACCTGACGCGGCCCGAGTGGAAGGGCCAGTTCTCCATCGATCCGTACGCGGTGAACTGGTACGACAGCCTGATCATCGCCATGGGACACGACAAGGCGCTGGCGCTGCTGAAGGTGCTCGGGGCGAACTCACCGCGTTTCGTGCAGAGCCACACCGTGTCGCTGACGAACGTCCAGGCGGGCGAGCCGCCCGTCGCGGCGACCGCGTACGGCTACAAGGCCTCGGCGCTGAAGCGGAAGACCCCGGGCGAACTCGACTTCGCCAACGGCACCCCGCTGCCGGCTTCGCTCAGCCTGATCGACGTCGTCAAGAACTCGCCGCACCCCAACGCCGCCCGGCTTTTCGACGACTGGATCGTCTCGAAGGCCGGCCAGGAAGCCGTCGTCCGGATCACCAACCACACCTCGATCCGGACGGACGTCACGAACGACGCGGCCGTCTGGGACCCGGCCGCCTGGGCCCCGGCGTGGAGTCACCCCGTGCTCGCGCAGGCGGACTACAACACCTACCTCGCGGAGATGAAAGCGGCGCTTCGCGCTCCGTGACAAGGAACGCGAAGCGCCCGGCCAGGTCAACCCGTCAACCCGTCAACCCGTCAACCCGTCAACCCGTCAACCCGTCAGACCGGCAGGGAAGACAGCGGCACGGCGAACACCGAGCGCCCGCAGGTCTGGCCCTGGGCGGAACAATCCGTCGTCGACCATTCCGACTGGGACCACACCAGGCCGGTGGACCAGTCGTAGGTCAGGGCTTCCGGGTGGACTGCCCAGCAGGCCGTCGTGGCGGGGGAGCCGCAGCTCGAGGAACCGCTGGCGGTGGTCGTCTGGGTCCAGAGCTGGCCGTTGAGGGTGGCGGAGCTGTGGGAGACGTACCACTTGCCGTTGTGGGAGAGGACGCCCTGCATGTTGCCGACGGAGCTGCGGAAGGCCTCGGTGGCCGCGGTGGTGCCCGAGCTCGCCAGGAGGTAGTCCGCGCCGGTGGGGTAGCGGTAGAGGCGGCCGTGGAGGGACTGGTCGGCGAAGTACTCCGTGGTGACGATCGAGGCGGGCGAGGTGGTGCGGTCCAGGGACATCGAGGAGAAGCAGGGGACGCCGGTGTCCGACTGCATGCTGCAGGTGCCGCCGGCGTAGGTGTAGTAGCCGATTTGCATCATGGCGTACTTGTAGGTGTAGGCGGCGTACCCGGCGGACGTCTTGCCGATCGCGTTGGACGTCGTGTCGGTCATCTGCAGGATGTGCTTGGTGCTGAAGACGCGGATGGCGGTGGAGGTGTTGCCGACGGCCGTGACGTAGATCTTGTCGCCGTACCAGGCCATCCCGCCCATGTGGGCTTTGGCGGCGGTGAAGCTCGAGCCCGTGCTGTTCGGGACCGCGAGGTACACCATGCGGTTGGTGGGGGCGGCCGGCTTGTCGTAGTTGACGGCCATGATGCGGGCGTCGTCGTAGCGGCCGAGGGCGTCGCCGCTGTGCCAGCCGGACAGGATGATCTTGTCCGCGCCCCACATGCCGTCGTCGTCGGCGTCGCCGGAGGTGGTGATGCCCTGGGGGACCCAGGTGGCGCTGTTCGCGCGGTCGGTGTCCCAGCAGAACGACGTGGTGGCTGCCGGCGCCTTCGGCAGCGCGGCCTTTTCGGCGGTGGTGCAGCCGGTGGTGGGGTAGCTGGGGTCGTTGACGACGGTGTTGAGGCTGACGTTGGGCAGCGCGTTGTCGAGCGCGGTCAACGCGGCGGCCGGGGTGGCGTGCCAGACCAGGCTCTGTTTCGTCGTGGTGGTCAGCGGATCGCTGTAGGCGGCGCTGGCGGTGCCGGGTATCGCGAGCGCGCCGGCGGCGACGGCCAGCACGAGGAGGAGCACTCGGGGAATTCGCATGAGAACCATTTCTGCATGCGATTCGGGAAAGTGTCAAACTGCGGCGTGAAACGAGTTTGTACGATTCTTGTACAATTCTTCGATAGGAATACGCTGGGGTCTTATTGGTGCTTTCAGGCGAAACCGGTGTCCGGCGGCGAGGCGATGGGATTGGATGAACGCCATGCCCGTCGAAACCGCGCTGATCGCGCTCGGCACCGTCGCCGTGCGGACGGCCACGAAGCTGTGGCTCGGCGACCACGAGATCGCCGCGGAGGTCGGCGCAGCCGTGGTCGACCGGCTGTCCGGGCAGCTTGCGAAGGAGCGCGACCGGCGCCGGCTCAAGCGGCTGCTGGACAACTTCGCCGAGGCCGTGGTCGACCGGATCGAGCCGATCGTCGACGTGGAGTTCCGCTCGCTGCCGGAGCACGAGAAGCTCGCGGCGATCGAGGCGGTGCCGGAGACGTTCGCGCTGGCGTCCGTCGACGACGCGGACCTGTTCGCGGCCGACCTCGATGCGGGGCACCTCGGCCGCTCCATCCGGCAGCGGGTGCCGTCGCGGACCGCGCTGCTGTCGGCCGACGCGACGGCGTTGCACGACCTGCTGCTGCGCGAATGCTGCGGATACGTCATCGAGATCTCGCGCGGGCTGCCCGCGTTCTCGGCGAACGCGCTGATCGAGCTGCTGCAGCGCGACCGCGAGATGCTCGACGGCATCCGCGAGGTGCTCGCCCGCCTGCCGCAGCGCGACCGCGACGCCGGCTTCGACTACGACTACCGCCAGCTCGTGGCGCGCAAACTGGACCACGTCGAGATGTTCGGCGTGACCCTGGCCGACGCGAGCCGCCGGTACCCGCTGTCCGTCGCGTACATCGGGCTCACCGCGTCGACCGGCGAGCCCGGGCCGGTGCGGCGGGTGGAGGAGCTGCTGGCGGGCGCGCAGCGGGTGTTCATCCGTGGCGAGGCCGGGCTGGGCAAACGACGCTGCTGCAGTGGATTGCCGTGCGCAGTGCGCTGGGTGACTTCCCCGAGCAGCTGGCGGGCTGGAACGCGACGGTGCCCTTCTTCATCCCGCTGCGCCGCTACGCCGGACGGGACCTGCCGAGCCCGGCGCAGTTCCTCGACGAGGGCGGCAGGTACATCGCGGACTCGATGCCGCCCGGTTACGTCGTGGAGAAGCTGCGCGACGGCAGCGCGGTGCTGCTGGTCGACGGCGTGGACGAGCTCGTCGCCGAACGCCGTGCCGAGGCCCGGGCGTGGCTGCGCGACCTGGTGGACGCGTTTCCGCTGGTCCGGGTGGTGGTCACGTCGCGGCCGTCCGGAGCGCACCCGCGGTGGCTGCACGGCGCGGGGTTCGTGGTGCTGGATCTGCAGCCGATGAACCGGGACGACGTCCGCCGGTTCGTCGGCCGGTGGCACAGCGCGATGCGGTCGATGCGGGCCGACGACGAATCGCGCCGGGCGCTCGACGAGTACGAGACGCGGTTGCTGGACCTGCTGGAAAGCCGCGGCCATCTGCGCAAGCTGGCCGGCTATCCGTTGCTGTGCGCGCTGTTGTGCGCGATGCACGAGGACCGGCGCGCCACGTTGCCCGCCAATCGCATGGAGCTCTACGACGTGGCGCTGCAGATGCTGCTGGAGCGGCGCGACGTCGAACGCCGGATCGAGCCGGTGGAAGGTCTGGGCCGCACCGAGAAGACGTTGCTGCTGGCCGATCTCGCGTACTGGCAGCTGCGCAACGGCTACGCCGACGTCGAGGCGCCGCGGGCGCTTTACCGCATCTCGCGACGGCTTTTCCAGATGCCGCAGGTGAAGGCGAGCATCCAGGACGTGTACCGGCACCTGCTGGAACGCTCGGGGCTGCTGCGCGAACCCGTGCAGGGCCGCGTCGACTTCGTGCACCGGACGTTCCAGGAGTACCTGGCGGCGCAGGACGCGATGAACACCGACGACGTGGGCACGGTCGTGCAGCACGGGCACCTCGACCAGTGGCACGAGGTCGTGGTGATGGCCGTCGGGCACGCGTCGCTGAGGCAACGCGAGGAGCTGCTGACCGGGCTGCTCGCGCGCGGCGACCTGCACCTGCTGGTGCTGGCGTCGCTGGAAACCGCGCCTGAGCTGAGCGGCGACCTGCGACGGGAGATCCAGCTGAAGGCCGCGCGGCTGCTGCCACCGGCGTCGATGCACCAGGCGCGGGAAGTCGCGTCGGCGGGCGAGTTCGTGCTCGACCTGCTCGCCGCGTGCCGGCCGCAGACGATCGACGAGGTCACGGCGACCATCCGGGCGCTGGCGGAGACGCGGCTGGAGGAGGCGTTGCCGGTGATCGCGAAGTTCGCCTCGGATCCGCGGCCGCGGGTGTTCGCGGAGCTGCTGAACTGCGCGGAGCGGTTCGAGGAGCAGGCGTACGGCGAGGCGGTGCTGGCGAAGTCGTCGCGGACGAGCCTGCTCGTCGACGGCGAGCTCGGCCTGGCGCCGGCACGGTACCTGGATTCGTTGAAGCAGCTGGAACTCGTGTACTTCAGCGCCGACGAGTCGCTTGTGGACCGTTACCGGGACTTGCGGCCGGTGCCGGATCTGCGGCTGTCGCGGTGGCCGGAGGAGAAGCTGTCGGTGATCGGGACGACGTTCCGGCTGGACAGCCTGAGTGTGCGGTTCATGGAGCTGACCGATCTCACGTGCCTGGGTTTCGTGGAGTCGGTGGAGGAGCTGAGGATCGAGGGCGGCGCGCTGCGGTCGTTCGCCGGGGTGGAGCGGTGGCGGGAGTCGCTGAAGCGGGTGTCGGTGGTGGGGTGCCCGACGGGGCTCGAGGCGCTGGCCGATCTGTGGCGGCGGCTGCCGGACGTCGTGCGGATGTGAGTCAGACGCGTTCGCGCGGGTGACTCCGAGGCCGACCTCCGTATCGGATGAAACCGTATCAGCCGAGGTAGAGTGCGGGCATGAGTGGGAAGCCGCGGGCCACCGGCCGGCCGGGGGACGACTCGCCGTTCGCGCTGGGGCTGTTGCTGCGGCGGGCGCACGCGCGGGTGGCGAGCACGATGACGGCCGCCCTGCGGCCGCACGGGCTGGATCTGCGGCACTTCGCCGTGCTGATCATCCTGGTGGATCGTGGGCCGACGACGCAGCGGGACCTCGTCGAGGCGACCGGTTCGGACAAGGCCGGCATCATGCGGGTCGTCGACGACCTGGAGGAGAAGGGGTTCGCGGTCCGCAAGTCCGTGCCGGGCGACCGGCGGGTGCGCGAGGTCGAGATCACCGAGGCCGGGCTGAGGGCGTTCGACGCGGCGCACGACGACGCGGCGGGCCCGGCGCAGGCGCTGGTGTCGCACCTGCGGCCGGGTGAGCCGGCGAAGCTGCTGGAGCTGCTGACGCGGTTCGCATACCCCGACTAGCGGGCCCCCACCGCCGCCCTGTGCCGGGCGGCCGTGGGGGTTGTTCCAGGGCGACTCAGCGGAGCACCTTGATGACCTCCGCGAACTCCGTCAGCGCCGGCTCCAGGACGCTGATGTAGGTGATCCCGTGGATTTCCCGGTAGCGCAGGAGTTTCTCGGCGATCTCGTGCGCCGAGCCGACGAGCACGCCCGGGAGCGCGCGGATCTGGGCGTCGGACAGGGCGGGGGCGACCTGGCGCACCAGGGTGAAGTCGGGGTCCGCGCCGACGGAAACGGTGGAGACGAACAGGTTCAGCTCCAGACCGGCGAAGCGGTCGCCGGCTGCCGTGCGGGCGAAGGCGACGCGGTCGGCGAGCACCTGGTCCGGGTCGACGTCCGGACGGGCGGCGGAGAAGGCGGAGAACCCGATGATGTCGGCCTCCTGGGCCGCGAGCCGCAGCACCCGGTCGCCGTCTCCGGCGAGGAGCAGCGCTGGTGAGTGCCAGGCCGAGGCGAACTGGGTCTTCAGCTCGGTGACGGTCGCGCCGAGGTGGTCGATCCGGGCGCCGGCGCGGGGGAACGGCAGGCCGGCGGCCTCGAACTCCGCCTCCATGTACCCGGCGCCGAGCCCGAGTTCGAGGCGGCCGCCGGTCAGCTCGTGGGTGTCCGCGACGTCGCGGGCGAGCAGGGCCGGCCGGTAGACGCCCGCGTTGAGCACGTAGGTGCCGAGCCGCAGCGTGGTCGTCACGTCGGCCGCGGCCACCAGGGCCGGGAACGGCGCGGGCATGCCGAGGTGGTCGGGCACCTGCAGCACGTCGTAGCCGAGGTCCTCGACCTGGCGGGCCCTGGCCTGCCAAGTCGTCCGGGAGCCGGTGGACAGCAGGCTGATGCCGAAGCGGAACGGGCGGGTGGTCATGGTTTCTCCAGGTGAATGTGACCGGTCATCTTAACGAACAGGCAAACTTCAGAGGACAGCGACCGCACCCGGCCGCGCGTCGACCAGGACCTTGCCGAGCCCCGCGGCCTCGAACGCCCGTGTGACGTCTTCGGCGTGCTCCGTGTAGTGCGCCCACCCGTCCTGGTGCAGCGGGACGACGGCGCGCGCGTCGAGCAGCGCGGCGGCCTGGGCGGCCAGGTCGGCGGTGAGCGTCAGGAACACATCGCCGCGGGCGGCCAGCTTCGCGGCGCCGGTGTTGAGCACCGCGATCTCGATGTCCGGGAACCGTTCCGCGATCACGGCCACCACTTCGAGCGACGCGTTGTCGCCTCCGATGTAGACGGTCGGAGCGCCGTCGGCTTCGAGGACGAAGCCGATCACCGGTCCGTTGCGCAGCCCGACCTCCGGCGAACCGTGCAGCGCGGGGACGGCGGTGATCGACACGGCGGCGACCTCGGTCCGGTCGAACGGCCGCAACCCCGTCGCGTGGTCACCGAGTTTCGGCGCGCCGTCGTCGGTGGTGATCACCCGCTCGGCCCGCAGCGCGAAGTCCCGGCCGGCGAAGTCGAGGTTGTCCCTGTGGTGCTCGTGGGAGACGAGCACCGCGTCGATCGGCCCCAGCTCGTCCGGTGCCAGGGCCGGACCGGTGAGCTTCACCGCCGTGACGGGGCCGTAGTGGTAGGTCTGCGGCTCGTCGAAGGTGGGGTCGAGCAGGAGTCTCGCCCCCGCGTACTCCACCACGGCGGTGGGGCCGCCGATCACCCGCACGGTCACGTCGGTCATGCGTCAGCTCCTCGTTCTCTGTCGCGCCGACGATCGCAGTGGCCGCGCGGCCCCGGCAACAGCGGCCCACCACTGAGCGGAAGTGCGTGGTGGCGAGTGCCCGACGGGCCTGCTCACGATGGCGGCCGGAACCCCGCCGACCCCAGGAGCCGTCACGATGACCGCGCACTACCGGACCGTCGCTTTCACCGCGGCCGTCCGTTCCGCCCAGGAGCACTACGGCAGCCGCGCCGGGTACGCGCGCATCGAGTCCCGCGTGCCGCAACCCACGGCACCGGAACCGCTGACCGAGTCAGAACGCCTGTACCTGGCCGAGCGCGACGGCTTCTACCTCGCCAGCGTGGGCGAGACCGGCTGGCCCTACGTGCAGTACCGCGGCGGCCCGCCGGGGTTCCTGCGCGTGCTCGACGAGCACACCGTCGGGTGGGCCGATTTCCGCGGCAACCTCCAGTACGTGAGTGTCGGCAACCTCGCCGGTGACGACCGCGTCGCTCTGATCGTGATGGACTACGCCCGCCGGCAGCGGCTGAAGCTCTTCGGCCGCGCCCGCGTGGTCGACGCCGCCGACGAGCCCGAGCTGCTGCGCGAGCTGCACGTCGAAGGTGACGACGGGGTCGTCGAGCGCGGCATCGTCGTCACGGTCGAGGCCTACGACTGGAACTGCCCGCAGCACATCACCCCGCGCTTCTCCCTGGCCGAGCTCGAACCGCAGCTCGCGCGGATCCGGCAGGAGATGGCCGACCTCGAAAGCGAGAACGCCCGTCTTCGCGAAGAGCTCGCCAAGACGGGCGCACGCTGAGACCGGTCAGGCGCGGCGCTTCTCCCGCTCCGGGTTGGCGATCGCGGCGAACAGCAGGCCGCTGACGGCGACGAACCCGCCGAACAGCAGGAACGCGGTCGTGTAGCCACCCTGTGGGGTGTCGGTGGCGTCGAGGATCACGCCGGTCAGCAGCGGGCTCACGATGCCGGCCGCGCTGCCGATGGCGGCCAGCACGGCGAGCGTGCCGGCCCGGCGCCGCGCCGGCGCGATCTCGGCGACCACCGGCAGGGTCACGGTGTTCACCACCACCGAAGTGCCGTAACCGAGCACCAGCAACAGGATCGCGGGCAACGCCGCGGTGGTCCAGGGCAGGAGCGTGACCAGTACGCCCGCGACCGCCACGGTGATCCCGCCCCCGATGCCCCGCACCTTGCGCGAGCTGACCCCGCGCCGCAGCAGGCGGTCGGTGACCGTACCGGCCACCACGAGCGCGATGATCGCCATCCCGCTGGGCACCGTGTACAGCAGCCCCGACGCCGTGGCGGAGAAGCCGAGGCCGTGTTCGAAGTACGAGGGCAGCCATGTGTAGATCACCGATGCCAGCGCGTTCTGCGCGAAGTACACCAAGCCCGCGACGAGGAAGGTGGGGCTCAGCAGGATCCGCAGCCACGACGCGCTCGACTTGTCGTCCACAGTGGACGACACAGTGGACTCGGTCGACGCGGTGGGGGTGTCCGTGGTGTAGGGGCCCATCCGTCCGGCGAAGAACCACACCACCACCCAGGCGAGCGCCAGGATCCCCACCGAGAGGAACCCGCTGCGCCAGCCGAAGGCCACGACCACCACGGTCAGCACCGGCAGCAGCGCCACCTTCGCGACGGCCGCGCCGCTGGTGATCAGCGACGCGGGCAGGCCGCGCCGGTCGTTGGGGAACCACGAGTACGCGATGGTGTGCGACAGCGGCACCACGGGACCTTCGGCCGCCCCGACCACGAGCCGGCTCGCGACCAGCATGAAGCCGGTCACGGCGAGGAACGCCGGGATCTGCCCGACGGCCCACAGCACGCCGCACACCAGCAGCACGACTCGCGGTGAGAGGCGGTCGGACAGCAGCCCGACCACGAGGCACGCGGCCATCAGCAGCAGGTACGACGCGCTGCTGATGGTGCCGAACTCCGTGGCGGTGAGCCCGAACTCCTTCTGCACCGGAGTTGCGATCAGGCCGACGAGCGCTTTGTCCAGAAAGGTCACCACGGTCGCGCCGACGACTGCGACCGTGGCCGTCCAGGCGCGCAGCTTGCTCGGCCGCGGGAATCCGCCGGCGGGCAGGAACGCCGCCTCGCCGGTGACGGGACTGTTGAGCGACATGGGTCGCCACCTCCTCGTTGAGGTAAGGGGAAGGGGGTCAGGAAAGAAGCCGGTCGTGCTCACGGGACTGCGTGAGCTCGCGCAGGAGGTCCGCGTCGAAGCGCGCGGTGGCGGTGGGGGTGCGCGTGGTGCTGAAGTCTTCGACGCTGACCCAGCCGGTGTAGCGGGCGTCGTCGAGCGCCTCGAGGAGGCCGGGGACGTCGACCACGCCGTTGTCGAGTGCCGACCAGTCCGGCGTCCACGGGCCGCCCTCGGCGGGGCGGGCGTAGGCGACGTTCTTGAGGTGCACGTGGGCGAGGTGCGGGCCGAGCAGGTCGAGGGCGAGGGCGTGGGATTCGTACCCTTCGATCGCGAGGTTCCCCGCGTCGTAGATCACGCCGATCCACTGTGGATCGAACTCGCCGACCAGCCGCTGGGCCAGCGACGCGCTGGGCGCGATCGAGCGCTGGTGGATCTCCAGCAGCGCCCGCACGCCGTGGCGGCGCGCGGATTTGGCGAGCAGGGCGAAGAAGTCCCGGGCTTCGGCCAGCAGTTCCCGGTACGGTCGCCCGTCGCGCCACGGCGCGCGCACCCGGATCCACGGCGCGCCGGCCGAAGCAGCCAGGTCGAACGCCTTCGCGGCCCCGGTGACGTCACCCGTGTCGAGGTAGGTGTCGAGGCCGATCACCTCCAGCCCGGCGGCTTCGCTGAGCCGCACGGCTCGGGACACCTCGGCCTGCGTCGGGGCGACGGAACAGCGGTTGTAGCCGAAGAACGACGGCTCGCCGCCCTCCTGGCGCGGACGGGCCACGCGCCATTCGATCCCCGCGTACCCGGCCTCGCGCACGAAACCGACCGCCTCGTCCGGCGTTAGGTCCGGCAGGCAGACCGAGCAGATTCCCAGTCTCATCCAGCAGCTCCACAGTGGTCGGGGCCGAGTCGGGAGTCCGTTCGGGGGCAACGGAAAGCTCGGCCGCGTTGCCAGTACAGCCGGGCGGCCACGCGGCTGTCCAAGACCCGCTTGACATGGCGCTTTATGCTTCTCAGGCATTACCTGGAGGTGTGATGGAACTGCGGCACCTGCGGTACTTCCTGGCGGTGGCCGAACGCGGATCGTTCAACCGCGCCGCCGCCCAGCTGCTCATCGCCCAGCCGTCGCTGAGCCGGCAGATCCGCGCGCTGGAGAACGAGCTGGGGGAGACGCTGTTCGTCCGCACCGCGCAGGGGGTGACGCCGACCGCCGCCGGCCAAGCGCTCGTGGGCCACGCCCGGCACCTGCTCGCGCTGGAGGCCGCGACGCGCGAGATCGTGGCGCAGCACGAGCCGCCGCAGGAGCTCGTGGCGCTCGGGATCCCGCCGGGCCTGCCGTCGGCGTGGCTGCTGCGCGTGGTCGAGCACCTGGGCCGCGTGGTGCCGGGCTGTTCGCTCGACCTGACCGAGGCGAGCAGCGCGCGCCAGCTCCTGCTGCTGCGGGAAGGCCGGCTCGACATCGCGATCGTCCATCAGGCCCCGGCCGACGGGACCGTGAGCCGGATGCTGTGGCAGGAACCGTTCGGGTTCGCCGTGCGCCCCGGCCACCCGCTCGCCGCGGCCGGTGACCATCAGCTGGCCGACCTCGACGGGCGCCGGGTGCTGATCCACTCCCGCGAGCAGGTGCCGGGCCAGCAGGACAGCCTGCTCGCGGCGACGCTCGCGGCCGGCGTGCACCCCGTGTGGCTGTTCGGGCAGTTCGTGGAGCACGCGCGCGCGTCCGTGGCGGCCACTCGCGCCGAGATCGCCGTGGTGAGCTCGTACACCGCGGCGCAGCAGCTGCCCGGCTGGGCGTGGGCGCCGCTGCGCGATCTGCCGATGGCGCTGACCACGTGGGCGACCCGGCGCACCGACAGCCGCGTGATCGTCGAGGAGGTCACGGCGGAGATCGCGACCCAGCCCCTGGACTGACCGGCCGGTTCCGCCCGGCGGAAGAGCGGCCGGGCTCGCGTGCGCGTCCGGCAGTAGCGTCGCGGACATCCGACTTCGACCGACGGAAAGAGCGATGGCCGAGATCTCCTACGCGGACCTGGACGAGGTCCGGCTGTGTTACCGGACGCTGGGCGACGGTCCCGAGCTGGTCGTGCTGCTGCACGGGTGGCCGCAGACCGGCCTCTGCTGGCGGCACGTGATGCCCGCGCTGGCCGAGCGCTACACCGTGGTCGCCCCGGACTTGCGCGGCTACGGCGGCTCCGGCCTGGCGACCACCGGCTACAGCAAGCGCGCGACGGCGTCGGACCTGCACCGGCTGATCGTCCACCTGGGACACACCTCGGCTCTCGTGGCCGGCCACGACCGCGGCGCCCGCGTCGCCCACCGCTGGGCCCTGGATCACCCGGCCGACGTGCGCCGGCTCGCCCTGCTCGACATCCTGCCGACCCGCGAGGTGATGTCCACTGTGGACCGCACCTCGGCGAGCGCGATGTGGCATTGGTTCTTCCACTCCCAGCCGGATCTGCCGGAGCTGTTGCTGGCCGGCAACGTGGAGCCGTACCTGCGGTTCTTCTTCCGGCGGCCCCGCGCGGCCGGCGCGATCGACGACGAGACGTTCGCGGCCTACGTCGAAGCGTTCCAGGACCCGGGCCACCTGCACGCCTCGTTCGAGGACTACCGCGCCGGCTTCGGCGCCGACCTCGAACTGGACGAAGCCGACCACGCCGCCGGCCACCTCGTCACCTCGCCGCTGCTGCTGCTCTGGGGCGCCGACGGTGGCCTGCGCGGCAAGGACGTGGTCGGCACCTGGCGCCGCTACGCCACCGACGTGCGGGGGAAGGCCGTGACCGGCAGCGGCCACTACGTGCCGGAAGAGCGGCCGGACACGGTGGCCGACGAGCTGCTCGCGTTCTTCGGCTAGGCGGGCCCGTCCGCGTCGTCGGCGGCGACCGCCATGGCGGCCAGGCATTCGCGCACGCCCGGGCGGTCCTCGTCGGCCCACACGGCCCACGTGCGCACGAGGGCGTTGACCGCGTCGGACGGGTCGAGCGGGATCCAGCGCCACGTCGGGAAGTGCCGGCGGGCGGAGGTCTCCCCGAGCAGCACCGCGTCGGCCGCCGAGGTCTCCGCGATGAGCGAGCTGTGCTCGGAGAACCGGCGGAACAGCCAGGTGACGTGGACGTCCTCGGCTTCCGCCGCCGCGCGGAGCCGGACCTCCTCTCCGGGGTTGTCCTGAGCGGAGTGGGCCAGCACGCGCAGTCCTTCGAGATCCCGCAGTGTGACCGTGCGGCGCTCGGCGAGCCGTGAGCTGTCGCGGACCGCGCAGCCGAACCGCTGCAGCAGCACCAGCGCGGAGTGCAGCTCGGGCGGCTCCAGGCGCATCAGGCCCAGGTCGACGAGCCCGGCCGGCAGCAGGTGCCGCTGTTCCTCGGTGGTCGCTTCCTGCAGGGACAGCTTGACCGCCGGCGCCGACTCGGCCAGTGCCGCGCGGAACGTCTCGAACCACCGGTGCGGCAGGCCTGGCGGGATACCGAGGCGCACCAGGCGTTCTGCCCGCTCGGCCGCCTGGAGCACCTCGGGGATCCGGTCGACCTGCACGAAGATCGCCCCGACGTGGGCGCGCAGCCCCTCACCGGCCGGCGTGAGCGCGGCGCCGCGCGCACTGCGGGAGAACAGCTGGTGGCCGAGGGTGCGTTCGAGCTGGGCGATCTGCCGGCTCAGCGTCGGCTGGGTCATGTGGAGTGCGGTGGCGGCCTTCGCGATCGACCCGAGCTCGGCGACCGTCCGGAAGTACTCGAGGTGCCTGAGTTCGACCATCGCGCGATTCTATGCCGTCGAGGCATATCGAGGCAGCTCAGTAAGCACTTTCTGAATGACCGGTCAGCGGGACACGATGGAGGAGTGAGTACGGACGAGCAGACGCACCCGGGGAAGTTCGACGTCGTGGTGGTCGGCGGTGGGGCCGCGGGCGTCGCGGCCGCCGTCGGCGCGGCCCAGGCCGGCGCGCGGGTGGGCCTGGTCGAACGGCACGGCTACCTCGGCGGCACGGCGGTCGCCGGCTCCGTGCTGACCTACTGCGGGTTCTTCGACCACTCGCACACCCAGGTCGTCGCCGGGGTCGGGCAACGGTTCCTCGACCGGCTCGACGAGCTCGACCTCTACCTCACCCACACCTCCGCCGAGTCGGGCAACAAGGTCGTGCTGCTCGACCTGGAGACGACCAAGCGCGTGTTCGACTCACTCGTCCTCGACGCCGGCGTGACCCCGCTGCTGCACGCCACCGTCTTCGGGGCGACCACTGTGGACGGACGCGTGACGGCCCTCGACGTCGCACACCACGGCGGCACCTTGCGCCTCGAAGCCGACGCGTTCGTCGACGGCAGCGGAGACGGCGTGCTCCTCGACGCGGTGGGCGCGGCCCGCACGGTGCTGCCCGCCGCCCGCCGCCAGGCCAGCACGCTGGTGATGCGGATCGGCGGCGTCCGCGAGGACGGCGACCTCAGTCGGGCGGGCATGACCTCGGCGGTGGCGGGCTACCGCGGCGCGACCGGCGTCGAGCTGCCGCGCGACCACGGGGTGACGGTACGGCTGCCGGTGTCGCGCGAGATCATGGTGCTGGTCGCCGACCAGCACCGCGACGTCCTCGACGCGGCCGAGTCGACGTCGGCCGAGATCGAAGGCCGGCGGCTCGCGATGCACTACTTCCAGGCGTTGCGCACCATGCGCGGCTGGGAGTCGAGTTTCCTCGCGGCGACCGGACCCGAGCTCGGGGTGCGGGAGACGCGCCGGCTGGCCGGCCTCATCGCCGTGACGGCCGACGACGTGACGAGCGCCCGCCGCCGCCCGGACGGGATCGCCCGCGGTGGCTGGCCGATGGAGGACCACGCCGTGCCGGGTGTGGTCAGCTACGGCGGGATCCGCGACGACAGCTGGTACGACATCCCCTACGGCAGCCTCACCGCGGCGTCGCTCCGGAACCTCTGGGCCGCCGGGCGGCTGGTGAGCTCCGACGGGCGGGCCTACGGTTCCGTGCGGGTCATGGGCACGGCGTTCGCCACCGGCCACGCCGCGGGAGTCGCCGCCGCGCTGTCCGTCCGAAGTGGACCTGTTGCGGTCGGTGCGGTGCAGGACGAGCTCCGCCGGCAGGGAGCGCTGCTGTGAGCGGCAACGCGCGGGAGCCGGGCCGGTCGACGATCGACCGCCTGTTCACCCTGCTCGGCGTTTTCGACGACGGCGAGCTGACGCTCGTGGAGATCGCCACCCGCGCGGGCCTGCCGCTGACCACCGCGCACCGCATCCTCGGCGCGCTCGAGGCGTGGGGCGGGGTCGAGCGCGCACCCTCCGGTAGTTATCGGATCGGGCTGCGGCTGTGGGAGCTGAGCACCCGGTCGGCGGCCGCGGCGTCGTTGCGGGAGCTCGCCCTGCCGGTGATGCAGGACCTGTACGAGGCCACCCACGCGAACGTGCAGCTCGTGGTCCGCGAAGACGACACCGCACTCGTCGTTGAGCGGCTCGCCGGGCTTCGCTCCGTGCCGACCCGCACTGCGGTCGGCGGGCGCCTTCCGTTGCACGCCACCGCGGTCGGCAAGGTCCTGCTCGCGCACGGCCCGGCCCGGCTGCTGACCGACCTCGGCCGGCGGGGCCTGCGCCGCTACACCCCGCACACGCTGGTGATGCCCGGCCGCCTCGCCGCGTCCGTGGAGTCCGCGCGCGAAACCGGCCTCGGGACGGCGCACGAAGAACTGACGCTGGGCGCGGCTTCGATCGCGGCCGCGGTGACCGGCGCGTCCGGCGTGGTGCGGGCGGCGCTCGGCATCGTCACCCATTCCCACGTTTCGCTCGCCCGCTACGAACCCGCTCTGCGGTCCGCTGCCGACGGTGTGTCGCGGCGCCTGGCCGCCGAGGAATCGCCGCTGCCGGCCCGGCGGTCCGGCTGAAGACCGACGACCCGACGAAGAGGAGAACGTCTGTGCGACAAGGAAATCCCGACCGCGTGGCGCTGGTCACCGGCGGAGCCGGGGCGCTCGGCAGCGCGATCGCCCGGCGCCTGGCCGGTGACGGCGCCACCGTGGTGCTGGCCGACCTCGACGGCGGCCGCGCGGCGGCGACGGCGGGCGAAATCGCCGCGGAGACCGGCGCGCCGGTCGTCGGCTGGGCCGCGGACGTCGCGTCCGACGAGGGCAACCACGCGCTCGTCGAACGGCTGCGGGCGACCTACGGGCGCCTCGACCAGCTCGTGAACAATGCCGCGCTCAACCAGCGAAGCCGTTTCGGTGAGCTCGGCGAGAGCGAGTGGCAGTCGGTGCTGGGTGTGAACCTGTGGGGTCCGGCATCGCTGTGCCAGGCGGCGGCGCCGCTGTGGCGGGCGACCGGCGGCGGGCAGGTCGTGAACATCTCGTCGCGCACGTGGCTGAGCGGCGGACCGCTCGCGTACGTGTCGTCGAAGGCCGGGCTGGTCGGGCTCACGCGGGCGCTGGCGGTGGAGCTGGGCCCGCTCGGGGTCACGGTGAACGCGGTGGCTCCGAGCACCGTCGCGACGCCCTTCGTGACGGGTGGGCGCAGTGGCGACGAGCTCGCCGCGCACCTGGAGAAGCACCGGAACATGACGCTGCTGTCGCGGATGGCGACCGAGGACGACGTCGCCGAGGCGGTCGCGTTCCTCGCCTCGCCCCGGGCCGCGTTCATCACCGGGGAAGTGCTCCACGTGGCCGGCGGCGCGCAGCTCGCGCCGGCGCCGTGACGGGCGCGCGCATGGCCTACCTGGAAACACCCGACGTGGTGCTGTTCTTCGAAGACCACCGGCCGGCCACCGACCGGCCGGGTCCGCCGCTCGTGCTGCTGCACGGCTGGGCGTGCGACTCGGCCGACTGGGCCGACCTGGCCCGTCGGTTCACCGCGCGCCACCGCGTGGTGACGGTGGATCTGCGGGGCAACGGCCGTTCGAGCACGAGCGCCGACGGTTACTCGCCCGCGGCGATGGCCCGCGACGTCGCGGGAATCCTCGACGTCCTCGGCACGGGCGCGGCGGTCGTCGTCGGGCACTCCGCCGGGGCCGAGGTCGCGGCGACGCTCGCCGTCGCGCATCCGGACCACGTGCGTGCCGTGGTGGCC
The DNA here is from genome assembly GCF_042896185.1 of Amycolatopsis sp. NPDC001319. Taxonomy (NCBI): domain Bacteria; kingdom Bacillati; phylum Actinomycetota; class Actinomycetes; order Pseudonocardiales; family Pseudonocardiaceae; genus Amycolatopsis; species Amycolatopsis sp. NPDC001319. The sequence continues at coordinate 33,458 of NZ_JBIAWY010000027.1, forward strand.
GTGGATCCCGCCTACGGGTTCGCGCCCGCGGACGGCGAACGGCTGCGTGAGGTGTCGCGGCAGCTCGCCGGACCCGACCCGATCCGCGTCGCACTCGACTACTTCGCCCGGTTCGACGCCACCCCGGCGACCCCGCGCGCACTGGCCGAGCAGCACCTGGCCTCGGCCCGCCGCGCGCGGCCCGAAGTGGTGCGGGAGATGTTCGACGAGTTCGCCTTCGGTGCCGACTCGTTCCACTTCCGCCCGGACACCGACGGGTTCCTGGCGCGGCGGCGGGCGCCGTTGCTCGCCTTCTACCGCAACGAGACCCGCGCCGCGGCGGGCCGGGAGTTCGCGCGCGACGAGGCCGACCGTGTCCTGACCTATCCCGGCGCCGGTCACTGGCTGCACCAGGAGCAGCCCGACCGGTTCACCGCCGACGTCGAGCAGTGGCTCGGCGCCGCCACGACCCCCTCGACCCTGGGAGCAGATTCATGACGACCCCACTCGGACTGTCCGCCGACGAAGTGCTCACCACGACCCGGTCGGTGCGCAAGCGCCTCGACCTCGAGCGCCCGGTGCCGCGGGAGGTGATCGAGGACTGCCTCTGCGTCGCCGTGCAGGCGCCGACGGGACGCAACCGGCAGCAGTGGGACTTCGTGTTCGTCGAGGAGCCGGACCGCAAGGCGGCCGTGGCCGATATCTGGCAGCGCGGGCTGCTGGCCGGGCACTCCTCGGGCTCGTCGGCGCCGTTGCCCACCCGCATGAGCTTCGCGTCGGACGAGTGGCACCGGATCGCCGACAGCCTCGACCACCTCGCGCACCACCTGCACGAGGTGCCGCTGCTGCTGATCCCGTGCCTGCGCGTGGACGAGCGTTCGGCGCTCGACTCGATCCGCGGCCAGGCCGGCAACTGGGGCTCGGTGCTGCCCGCGTTCTGGAGTTTCATGCTCGCCGCCCGCGAGCGGGGGCTGGGCACCGCGTGGACCACCGCGCACCTGACCTACGAGCGGGAAATGGCCGAGCTGCTCGACATCCCGTTCGACACGGTCGTGCAAGCCGCGCTGACCCCGGTCGCCTACACGATCGGCACGAGCTTCAAGCCCGGCTCGCGCGCCGACCACCGCGAGTTCGTCCACTGGGACCAGTGGTGAGCCGGCTCAGCCGGGCAGCTTCGAGATCCAGTCCAGCACGAGATCGGTGAACGCTTCGGGACGCTCCTGGTGGAGCCAGTGCCCGGAACCCGGCCAGGCGACCGACCGGCTGGCCGGGTTCCGCGTAAGCGTGCGTTCCCAGGCCGCCAGCGCGGGGGAGCGGTGGATCGCGAGCACGGGACAGTCTCGGGCGGTGAGGAACTCGTCGGAACCCGGCCGCACGCCGAACTGGCCTTCGCCGAAGTAGATGTGGCGGAACGCCTGCGCGAGGACCTGCGGTGCCATGCCGAGGATGCGGCGGGAGTGCCAGGTGCGCAGCCAGGCGTGGGCGTCGGGTTCCAGCGCGGCGAACGCGGTGGCCGCGATTTCGTTGCCCTCGTCCGTGCCCATCACCTCGGCGAGGTCGGCGAGGACGGCCGTAGTGGCCGGGTCGGTGCCGTACGCCGGATCGGCGGCCACGACCGCGCGCACGAGGTCGGGACGGGCGACCGCGAGTGCCGAGGCCACATTGCCGCCCAGCGAGTGGCCGATCGCGATCACCGGCCCGGTGCCGAGGGTGTCCAGGAGGGCGGCGAGGTCCGCGGCCAGCTCCTGCGGGCGGTACCCCGACTCCGGCGCCGACGACCGGCCGTGCCCGCGCAGGTCGGGGGCGATCACGCGGTGCCGGGCGGCGAACGCGTCGTGCTGGAACAGCCAGTCGTGCGAGTCGCAGCCGAGCCCGTGGACCAGCAGCACGGGCTCGCCGGCGCCCTGATCGGTGTAGAAGAGCTCGACCGGTCCGGTCGTCACGCAGGGCATCGCCTCTCCTGCCGTTCGCAGCGGGAACCACGGGCGGGGACGCCGTCCGCTCGGGCCAGTGTCGCTCGCGCGGCGGGTGAGCCGCAGTGCCGCCTTCCGCCGGGTGGAAGCAAGGCTTACGTCGTCCGGCCGGAAACGGCGACGGTGTAAGGGAAAACGTCCGCCGCAGGAGAAGAGGCCATGGAACAGACACTCGCCGGCCAGAGAGCCGTCGTCACCGGCGGCGCCCGCGGCATCGGGCTCGGGATCGCGCGCCGGCTCACCGCCGCGGGGGCCACCGTCGCGGTGTGGGACCGCGACGTCGAGGGCGCGCCGGGGTTCGCGTGCCAGACCGACGTCGCCGACCTCGATTCGGTGCGCGCGGCCCACGCCGCGACCGTCGAGGCGATCGGGGAGGTCGACATCCTCGTGAACAACGCGGGCATCAACGGACCGGTCGTCCCCGTCGAGGACTACCCGCTCGAGGCGTGGCACCAGGTCCTCGCCGTCGACCTCACCGGCGTGTTCTACTGCACCCGCACGGTGCTGCCGGGCATGCGGCAGCGGCGCCACGGGCGCATCGTGAACGTCTCGTCGATCGTCGGCAAGGAAGGGGCGCCGGGCATCAGCGCGTACGCGGCGGCGAAGGCCGGGGTCATCGGCTTCACCAAGTCCGTGGCGCGAGAGCTGCCCGACGCCGGGGTGCTCGTGAACTGCATCGCGCCCGTGATCACCGAAACCGACCTGTTCCGCGAGATGACGCCCGAGCACATCGCGGCCAGCCGGGCGAAGATCCCGATGGGCCGGTTCCTGACCGTGGACGAGATCGCCGCGATGGTGGCGTTCGTGGTGGGACCGGACTGCACGTTCACCCAGGGGTTCGTGTTCGACCTCTCCGGTGGCCGGGCCACTTACTGATCGATCCCGCTGCGAGAAAGGGCACTGATGCCGAAGATCGACGAGAACCGGTTCGCGATCCGCGAGCTGGTGGAGAACTGGGCCGTGTGGCGCGACGCCGGCGACTGGGCGCGGTTCGCCACCGTGTGGCACCCCGAAGGCCGGATGAGCGCGACCTGGTTCCAGGGCCCGGCCGCGGACTTCATCGAGGCCAGCCGCGCCGGGTTCGAAGCCGGCGTCAGCATCCTGCACTTCCTCGGCGGTCACAGCAGCGAGGTCGCCGGCTCGCGCGCGATCGCGCAGACGAAGATGACCATCTCCCAGCGCGGCGAGGTCGACGGTGTGCTGGTCGACGTCGTCTGCACCGGGCGGTTCTACGACTTCCTCGCCGTGCACGCCGGTGAGTGGAAGATCGTGCGCCGGCGCCCGATCTACGAGAAGGACCGCCTCGACCCGGTCGACCCCGCTGCGACGCTGACGCTGGATCCGGCGCTGCTGGCCGAGTTCCCCGTGGGTTACCGGCACCTCGGCTACCTGCAGACGCGGGCGGGGTTCACCGTCAAGCGCGGGCTGCCGGGCCTCACCGGTGCGGCCGTCGAGACGCTCTACGCCGAAGGCGCGCGCTGGCTCGCGGAAGCCGGCGCGCCGCGATGAGCCTCGATCTCGCGTGCAGTGCCAACACCCTCCGCCACGCCGACCTCGCCACCCGCGTCGAGGTGGCGGCCGCCGCCGGGTTCACGGCGATCGGCCTGCGGCTCGGCGACTGCGACGACCGGTTGCCCGATCTGCTCGTCGCGCACGGGCTTCGGCTGCTGGAGCTGGAACACACGTGGGACTGGACGGCTCCGTCGCCCGCACCCGAGGAGGCCGCGCTGTTCCGGATCGCGGACGCCGTCGGCTGCCGCCAGCTGAACGTCCCGATGTTCACCGCGCACCGCGTCGCGGACCTGGCCGAGCCGTTCGGCCGGCTCTGCGACCGCGCGGCGGAGCACGGGCTGCGGGTCGGGTTCGAGTTCATCCCCTACAGCCACGTGCGGACACTCGGTGAGGCGTGGGAGATCGTCGACGCCGCCGCGCGCCCGAACGGCGGGCTGATTCTCGATCTGTGGCACTGGTTCCGCTCGGGCGCCGGAGCCGCGGACGTGTTCTCCGTCCCGGCCGAGGCCGTGACCTCGGTGCAGCTGAGCGATGTCCGGCCGGTCGCGTCGGCCGACCTGACGACGGAGGGACGCCACCACCGCCTGCTGCCCGGGCAGGGTGCGGGCGACACCGGCGGGGTGCTGGCCGGGTTGCGCGACCGCGGCGTGACGGCGCCGGTGTCGGTGGAGGTCTTCTCCGACGAGCTCGACGCGCTGCCGAGTGCCGCCGCCGCCGACGCCGCCTTCGGGGCCGCGGCGAAGGTGCTGGCCGACGTACCTCCGCTGGGTCGCCGGGCTTGACGCTCCTCAGGGCCGTCCGGCGGGATCGTCGAGGGCCGGGCGCTCGGTGGTCGCCGGGCGGAGCACGAACACGATCGAGCGCAGCGCCACCCCGCCGACGACGGCCGTGGTGACCGCGAGGACCGCGACCGCCCCGGTCGTCGCCGTCGGCGTGGCGGTCGCGGCGAGCCAGTGCAGGGCGTAGGAACCGCTGGCGGCCGTGGTGAAGGTGAGTGCCCAGAAGCCGAGGGAGAACGGCAGCCGCGCGTAGGCGGGGATCATCGGCAGCTGTGCGGCGACGAAGAGCACGAACGTGCCGAGCAGCGCCTGCTGCGGCAAGCCGGTGCCCGGGCCGGCGAGCACGAACAGGGCGTTGCCGGCCACCGCGGGTGGGGCGGCGAAGATCGCGACGGTCGGGAGCAGCGGGGTCGGGAGGGGCGGGCGGAACGCGAGCCGGGCCAGGATCGGGGCGCCGACGAGCACCCACATCAGCAGGCCGACGGCGAACGCCGCCACCCCCGCCGCGTGGAGGCCGACCGCGGCGAGGGACTGGCCGCAGATCAGCCCGGCCGCGACTGTCGGCAGCAGGTAGCCGGCGTGCAGGTGGTCGAACGAGCGGGCCCGGCCGAGCAGCCCGCCGACGAAGTGCGTGGCGACGAGCGCGCCGAGCACTGCCATGGCGACCACGACGACACGGCCGGCCTCCGGTGCGTAGCGGCTCAGGCTGGTGCCCAGCAACATGCCCGTGGTCGGCACGAGCGAGCCGAACGGCCCGAGCACCGGGTGCGCGAGGTCGGCCAGCACCCGGCGCGGAGTCCGGGCGGCCACGAAGTAGCGCCCCAGCGCGATCAGCCACGCGAGCGCGGCGACAACCCACAGCACGTCGGCCACGACCACGCTGACGCCCGGCGCCGCCACCGCCGACGTCCAGGTGCCCGCCAGGCCGGCGAGGCCGAAGGGAATGCTGAACAGGTTGAGCGGGAAGCGGTGTTCGCGCGGGTTCTCGTCCGATGCGGAATCGCCGTGCACGGTGGGCGCTCCTTTTCCTCCGGAGGCGGGTGCCCGGGCCGGGCGGGTCACGGGGACCGCGAACGCCGCGGCGGGCCGGCCCGCCGCGGCCGGCACCCGGCGGATCGTGTCCACAGCGGACTGTCGTTCCGGGCCGGGTGCGGCTGGGAGTCCACTTCGTACACCGTCGTGGTCGGCACGGGGACCCGGTCGGAAAGCGTAGGCAGCGGCGCAACGGCGGACAATGCCCGGCCTCCGCCCAGCGGAACCGCGGGGGTGCCACGGCGCCGTCGGATGCCGAAGGTGGGAAGGGCCCGTACCGCTTTCACCGGAGGAAGACCATGGCCAGCTTGCACGTCCACGAAGAGGGGACCGGCGACCGCCTCGCCGTGCTGGTCCACGGCCTGTCCTCGAGCTCGGCGACCTGGACTGCGCTCGCGCCCGAGCTGGTGCGGCGCGGCTACCGGGTGCTCGCGCCCGACCTCGCCGGGCACGGGCGCAGTCCCCGCGGCCGCTACAGCCGCGAACGCTGGGCCGAGGACCTGCTCGGCTCGCTGCCGGCCGAGCCGGCGCTGGCCATCGGGCACTCCCTCGGCGGGGTGCTGCTCGCGATGATCGCCGAGCGCCTGCGCCCGGCGCGGGCGGTGTACGTGGACCCGGCCTGGTACCCGTGGTCGGGCGTCGGGTACGGCGAAGCGCAGCCCGCGATCCGGGCGTCCCGGCAGTGGGGAGCGGCCGACGCGCGGGCCGCGCATCCGCGGTGGAGCGACAAGCTCGTCGAGGCTCGGCTCGCCGAGCTGCGGGAGTGGGACCCGGACACGACGCGGATGGACTACCTCGAGACGGCCTACACGCCGGGGTTCCCCGTCGTACCGTCCCTGATCCTGCGCGCCGGGCAGAGCGACCTGATCGCGCCGGCGCTCGCGGAGCACTTCGAGCAGGTGGGCTTCACCGTGCGCACGGTCGCCGGCACGGGTCACTTCGTGCACCTCGACGACCACGAGGGCTTCGTGGCGGCCCTCGACGGCTGGGTGTGAGCTATGCCCGCAGCGCATAGGAAGTCAGCTCAGGAAGCACTTTCCGGATATCCGGTGAGCGGGACACGATGGACACGTGACCACCAGAACCACCGTCGCGACGCGAATCCCGGGAGCCCGCCGATGAGCGGGAACGCGCGCGAACCCGGGCGCTCGACGATCGACCGGCTGTTCACCCTGCTCGACGTGTTCGACGGCACCGAGCTGACGCTGGCGGAGATCACCGAGCGCTCCGGGTTGCCGCTCACCACCGCGCACCGGATCCTCGCGTCACTCGAACGCTGCGGCGGCGTCGAACGCGGCCCGGCCGGCACCTACCGCATCGGGCTGCGCCTGTGGGCGCTGAGCACGCGCTCGTCGGCCGGCGCGGCGCTGCGGGAACGGGCGTCCCGGCCGATGCGGGACCTGTACGACGCCACGCACGCCACAGTGCAGCTCGCCGTGCTCGATCACCACAGTGCGCTGGTGATCGAGCGGCTCACCGGGCTGCACGCCGCCGCCGACCGCACGGAGGTCGGCGGACGCCTGCCGTTGCACGCGAGCGCGGTCGGCAAGGTCCTGCTGGCCCACGGCCCGGCCGGGCTGCTCGCCGAGCTCGGCGAGCTCGGCGAGCGCGGTCTGCGCCGCCACACCCCGCACACGCTCGTGATGCCGGGCCGCCTCGCCGCGTCGGTGCGGGCCACCCGCGAAACCGGTTTCGGGACGTCGCACGAGGAACTGGTCCTCGGCGCCGCGTCGCTCGCCGTGCCGGTGACCGGCGCCGACGGCGTCGTGCACGCGGCTCTCGGCCTCGTCGCCCGCTCCCACGCGTCCCTCGCCCGGCACGCCGGCCTGCTCCGCGCCGCGGCCGACCGGATTTCGGGCCCGGCCCTGCTTCGGAAGTCGAGCTGATCCCATGGACCTGACTGTGCGCCGCTGGCCGGGTGGCCATCGCACCGCGCTGCTCGTCCACGGCTTGTTCAGCGACAGCGCGTCGTGGCACCGGCTGGGCCCGGCACTGGCCGAGCGCGGCTACACCGTGCTGGCGCCGGACCTGCGCGGGCACGGCACCAGCCCTCGCGGCCGCTATTCGCCGACCGACTGGGCGCTGGACCTCGTCGACACGGTCGGCGACACGAAGATCGACCTGGCCGTCGGGCATTCCCTGGGTGGCCTCGCGCTGGCCATCGCCGCGCACGCGCTGCGTCCCTCGAGCGCGGTGTACCTCGACCCGGCGTGGCGGATGACGGCCGAGCAGGACGCGCACTCGCGAGCCGAGTGGACCGCGTGGCTGGAGTGGACCGAGCCCGCGCAGCTGCGCGAACGCCTCGGCGGGCGGTGGCCCGAAGCCGACCTCGCGCTGCGCTGGGAATCCTTGTGGCGCATGGACCCCGCGGCCGTCCCGGGGCTTGCCGCCGGGGTCGGGTACGACCATTCGCCCGAGTCGGCGCCGTGGCCGTCGCTGGTCCTCGGAGCGGAGGGGAGCGAGTACATCACCGCGGCCCACGCCGCGGAGCTGCGCGGTCGCGGCCTGGTCGTGGAGACCGTGCCCGGGTCGGGGCACTCGTGGTTCCGCGAGGACTTCACCGCGTTCCTCGCGCGGCTGGACGAGTGGCGCGAGGCGTTGTAGTCACGCCGCGGGGAGCCACGTTCTTCCTGCGACTGGTCGGCGAAGGCCTGCCGTACGTGGCGCTGCCGATCTTCCCCAACCGCGTGTTCCGGCATTCGTGCGTCTTCGTCAACACCCACGCCGGCATCACCGGGCCGGGCGACCTCGCCGGCCGGACGATCGGCGAGTTCGGCACGTACGGCCAGGACTCCGGCGTCTGGGCCAAGGGAATCCTCGCCGACGAGTACGGCTTCGAGCCCGAGCGCAACCGGTGGGTGATCGGCGGGCTGGAGCACCCGGCGCCGCCGTTCGGCTTCATCCCGCACCCGCGTCCGTCCGGCCTGGACGTTTCCGACGCGCCCGCGGGGAAAACGCTCAACGCGATGCTCGACGCGGGTGAGATCGACGCGCTGTTCTCCGCCAACGTGCCCCAATGCGTGCTCGACGGGTCGCCGAACGTCGCCCGTCTGTTCCCCGACTTCGAGCCGCTCGAACGCGACTACCACCGGCGCACGGGGATCTTCCCGATCATGCACACCATCGTCGTCCGGCGCGAGCTCCTCGCCCAGCGGCCGGGCCTCGCGCGTGAGCTCTACGCCGTGTTCACCGCCGCCAAGGACACCGCCGCCGACCGCTACCGGCGTGACCGCAGGCTCTACCAGGTCCCGGCGATGGTGCCGTGGCTCAACGCCCTCGTGGAGCGCAACGAGGAGCAGTTCACCGGAGACTGGTGGCCCTATGGCATCGAGGCCAACCGCACTGCTCTCGACACCTACCTGCGCTACCACCACGAACAGGGCCTGTCCGAGCGCCGGCAGCGGATCGAGGAGGTCTTCGCGGCCGACCTCCTCGACACCTGACCGTCTACAAGGGATCAGAGGCCAAGACCGCCGGCGCCGCAGCAACCCGCGGACCAGCAGCGGCAGGCAGATCTCGCCGCCGTTCACCGCCGCTCACGCGGCAGACCTCGCGGACTGGCTCCGGCGATCGGTCGCCGGCACGGTGGTCCCGGCAGCCGACTCGGGCTGGGGCGACCCGCGGCTGCAGGCGCTGCTGTCCCGTGCGTCGATGTCCACGCCGACCGCGCGCTGCGTGGTCGGCGCGACCGCTGATCACGAGGCCGGCCGGACACCGATCCGTGCGGCGATGACGACGGCACTCGCCCGGGTCGGCACGCTCGAGGTGGCCGACGAGCTGGGGCCAGTTGACCGTGACCGTCGCACTGGAACACGTCCGGGCTTCTGACACGGCCGTTGATCTTCCGGTGCCCTGCACCTCGGCCCGGTAGGGTTCCCCCCGATGCCGGGGCTGTGCCCGCTCGCGCCGAGGAGGAAGACCGTGACCGAGGGCCGGAAGGCGACCACGACGGGGGACGGGCCGGCCGCCCGGGCGCGGCTCGCGCGGGACTCCGTGAAGCTGGCCGTGGTGGTCGGGGCGCTGGGAGTCGTGTTCGGCGACATCGGGACGAGCCCCATCTACACGCTGCAGACGGTGTTCAGCCCGAGCGACCCGCACCCGGTGCCGGTGAGCGCGCAGAACGTGTTCGGGGTCGTGTCGCTGATCTTCTGGTCCGTGACGATCATCGTGACCGTCACGTACGTGCTGCTGGCGATGCGCGCGGACAACGACGGCGAGGGCGGCATCATGGCCCTGATCACCCTGCTGCGCCGCCGCGGCGGGCAGGGGCGGCGGCGGGTGGCCGTGGTGCTGGCGGGGCTGGGCATCTTCGGCGCGTCACTGTTCTTCGGCGACAGCATGATCACCCCCGCGATCTCGGTGCTGTCGGCGGTGGAGGGCCTCAAGGTCGTCGACGACGCGTTCGAGAGCTGGGTCGTGCCGATCACCGCGGTGATCATCGTGGTGCTGTTCCTGGTGCAACGCCGGGGTACCGCGGCTGTCGGGCGGGTGTTCGGGCCGGTGATGATCACGTGGTTCACCGTGATCGGCCTGACCGGCGTGACGGGCATCGTCAAGCACCCGGCGATCCTCGAGGCGCTCTCGCCGACGTACGCGCTGGACTTCATGGTCGGCCACTTCGACATCGCCTTCTTCGCGCTCGCCGCGGTCGTGCTGTCGGTCACCGGCGCCGAAGCGCTGTACGCGGACATGGGCCACTTCGGCCGCCGCGCCATCACGCGCGGGTGGCTGTTCCTCGTGTTCCCGGCGTGCGTGCTCAACTACTTCGGCCAGGGCGCGCTGATCCTCGAAGACCAGGCGAACCTGAGCAGCCCGTTCTTCCTGCTCGTCCCCGGCTGGGCCCGGCTTCCGCTGGTCCTGCTGGCCACGGCGGCGACCGTGATCGCTTCGCAGGCCGTGATCACCGGCGCGTACTCGGTCGCCTCGCAGGCCGCGCAGCTCGGGTACCTGCCGCGGCTGCGGATCGCGCACACGTCGGAGACCGAGCGCGGCCAGATCTACGTGCCGTGGATCAACTGGCTGCTGATGGTTTCCGTGCTGACGCTCGTGTTCGCGTTCCGCAGCTCGTCGGCGCTGGCCTACGCGTTCGGCATGGCCGTGACCGCCACGATCACCATCACCACGTTGCTGTTCTTCTACATCGCCCGATCGAAGTGGAGCACGCCGCCGTGGCTGCTCTGGATCGGCGGGACTGTGCTGCTGGTGGTGGACCTGCTGTTCGTCGCCGCCAACCTCACCAAGCTCGTCCACGGCGCGTGGCTGCCGCTGCTCATCGGCCTCACCGCGTTCACGGTCATGACCACCTGGCAGCGCGGCCGCCACATCGTGACGGCCGAGCGCAGCCGGCAGGAAGGGTCGCTGCGCGGGTTCGTCGACAAGCTGCGCAACGGCGAGTCGCCGACGCAGACCGTGCCCGGCACGGCCGTGTTCCTCAACCGCGGCAACGACAGCGCGCCGCTGGCCATGCGCGCCAACGTGGAGCACAACCACGTGCGCCACGAACACGTGGTGATCATGTCGCTGGAAACCGAGCCCGTGCCCCGGATCCCGGACACCGAACGGATCTCCGTCGACGACCTCGGTTACGCGGACGACGGCATCACCCACGTCACGGCCCGCTTCGGCTACATGGAAACCCCGGACGTGCCGCGCACGCTCGCACTCGTCGACCCGGCCGCCACCGAAGGCCGCCTGCAGGTCGACGACGCGTCCTACTTCCTGTCGAAGATCGAGCTGCGCCGCGGCGACGAACCGACGATGGCGGCCTGGCGCAAGCGCCTGTTCATCGCCACGTCCTACATCACCGCCGACGCGGCCGAGTACTTCGCGCTGCCCCGCGAGCGGACCGTGATCATGGGTTCGCACATCGACGTTTAGCGCGTCAGGAAGGAGCCGACGATGACCGACCCCGATGGGGAAGCCCTGCGCGCGGCGGCCGCCCGAGGAGACTCCGACGCCCTCGACCAGCTGATCGAGCTGGCCGCCGAACGCGGCGACGCGGCCGAGCTGCGCCAGTGGGCCGCCGGCGGCAGTTCCGACGCCGCCGATCTGCTCGTCGAGCTGGCGACCGAACGCGAGGACCACGACGAGCTGCGCCGCCTGGCCTTGGCCGGCAACACGACGGCCGCGGAAGTGCTGGCGGAGCTGGAAAGCGACTAACGCGCCTCTGCGTCGCCGCGCGGCGGGATGTCGCGGGCGAAAGGGTCGTCGTCGTGGGAGTCGAGCCACGCGCCGGCGAGGCGGAGCAACAGCGCCACCAGCACGAAACCGCCGATCGCGACCAGGGTGAACGTCAGGCCGGTCATCCGTCCATCGTGCGGCGGCGGGGTGCGTCGGGCTCGAGTCCGGACGGAACTTTGACGCCCGGGAAGGGCTCGTTGACGGCGTTTTGCCTCGTTGCGGACTTTCGTGCCGCGGGCTACTGAGCCGCGTGGCTCTCGTAGGCGCCGCGGGCGGCCAGTGCGCGCAGCACTGCCTTCGGTCGGCAGGCAGGTGGTCACGCCGTGACTGTCCGGCTCGCGGCATCACCGCGAAAGCCGGCTAGTGCGCGTCGCCGGTGAAGCGGGGGCGGGTGGGGTGCGGGGTGAGCCAGTCTTGGGCGCGGCGCCACCACACGTCGGCGGTGGGGGTGAGGCCCGTGCGGTCGTCGAGGGTGCCGGCTTTGACGATGAGGGTTTCGGGGTGTTCGTGGAGGATCGTGAAGATCGGCGTGCCGCAGTCGCCGCAGAAGAGGCGGTCGCGCAGGTGGCCGTTCTCGGTGACGGTGGTGTGGTGGACCTTGGGAGTGCCCTCGATCTTCACGGCGTCGCGGGCCACTAGGTGTATTCGGCCGTCAGGTTGGTGGCAGTCGACTGGTGGGTGGATGCCCGCCGAGTGCGCTGTGGCGGCGTTGAGTGTTGTAG
>NZ_JBIAWY010000028.1:0-33949 GCF_042896185.1 Amycolatopsis sp. NPDC001319
GCCCGGTCCCATTCCGAACCCGGAAGCTAAGCCTGGTAGCGCCGATGGTACTGCAACCGAAGGGTTGTGGGAGAGTAGGACGCCGCCGAACTAAATGTGACAGTCAGGCCCCGGTTGAGAACCCCAGTGGTTCTCCCGGGGCCTGACTGCATTTCCACACCATTTTCGACGCCCGCGTTCAGGTCGGGCGGGTGATCGGCCGGCTCGCGACGGGGGACGAGAAGACCAGCGAGGTGGTCGTCTCGCCGTGGCGCTGGGCGTGTTCCACGAAGGCCTCCAGCTCGCCTCTGGAACGGCACGCAGCAGGCAGCAGCCAGCACTCCGCCCACTCAACCCGATCCGCGGCACCCAGCCGCGCACCCCACCGCCCCAGACCCTGTCCCCGGTCGAGCTTCTTTGTTCCGACACCGGATCTGCCCGGCCCGCTCGGCGCCCGAGAACAGCCACCAACGCCCACTGCTGTCACCACGCAGGCCAATCCGAACCCGTCGACCACCACTGCCCACCCCAACTCCATCCCCACCCGATCAGGTTGTGGACAACCACCCCCACCGCGCCGGCGGTGTCCGTTTTTGTCGGTGGGGGCCGATAGAATGGACTCGGGGACGCCCCCCTCGGGAGGGCGGGGGCCTGTGTCCCGCCCGGCCGCTGCTCGGGATTTGTTTGCCCGGCGGAGAGGCGAGGGGATTCGGAGCCGGCGGGTCCTTCTCGGTCGTCGTGCACACGATTGTTGGCCGCGTGATCGCCGCCGCGCGGTGCAACGGTGGCTCCCTCGGCGAACTGGGCCGCAACACTGCCCTGGTGGGCGAGGTGGCCCCGGGCATCCACAGCGTGATGGTGAAGCGGGTGCTGGGCGCCCGCGCCGCCGCAATGGTCCACCCCGAGGAGGCCTGCGGGCGGATCGAGGACGCGGTGCTGCGGGCTCTGGCCACCCGCGCCGCGGTGCGCCCGCGCAGCGTCGGAAGCCCAGTGGCGCTCGAGGTCCAGGTACACCGCCCCACATGGCCGAACGCGCCCTGCTTGTGCCCGGAATGGAACACAGGGCCGGATGCACCCTGGTCTACACCGCACCGGACTTCCCGACGGCCTACAACGTCGTAGAGCTCATCGCCGTGCTCGCCGTGCTCGGCACCCTCTTACCGCGACCGCCACCCGAGCTAACCCGAGCGATGCGGAAGCAGTACTCGGTCGCCGGCACCACATCGGTCCGCGCGCTTCGCCGCCGCTGGCAAGCCAACCCAGCCGGCGATACGAATCTGACCGCGACCGCCCCCAAGCAGACGAGCGCGAGTTGAGCGGAAGCTGCACCCCGTCCCGCCGGCGCCAGTTCGGTACCGGGCCTCGCTGCCACACCAAGCGAACCCAGCCGACAATCCAGGTCGGAAAGGGAGCTCCCGAAACTCGGTGCGAAACGCCGGCACAAAGCCCCCGCACCAACCCACCGAACAACCCCCAGACAACGAGAAAGGCGCCGGAGCAACAATCGCTCCGGCGCCTTCCGCCTGTCCGTCACCCGCGGGCCTCACCCCGGAACGGAGGCCCTCAACGGCTCAGAGAGCCGAGCCCTTCTGCCAGTCGGTCCAGGACTTCGACCAGTCGCCGTACAGGTCCCAGACGGGGAGCTGCGGGCCGCCGGAGTTGGTGACCTCCACGACGTCGCCGAGGCCGAAGTTCTGGAAGAACCATTGGGCGTTGGCGGCGTTGAGGTTGATGCAGCCGTGGGACACGTTGGAGCTGCCCTGCTGGCCCACGCTGTTCGGGTTCTCGTGGACGAACTCGCCGTCGTTCGAGATGCGTTCGGACCACTTTTCGTTGGAGCGGTAGGCCTTCGGGTCGGGCGGGCAGACGCCGTAGGTGCAGGAGTCCATCGTGTAGTTGGCCTGCTTGTCCGAGATGACGTGCGGGCCGAGGTGGGTCGGCGTGGCGTCCTTGCCCATGGAGATCGGCATGGACTTCACCATGGAGCCGTTGTGGAAGATCTGCATCTGCTCGCTGTTGCCGTCCGCCTTGGCGATCCAGGAGTCGTGCACCTTGTAGGTCTCGGTGCGGTCCTCGGCGCCGAACACGCCGTTGCCGAAGTCGACGCCGTAGATCTTCGCCGTGACGGTCAGCGTGGTGTTCGGCTGCCAGTACTCCTTGGGCCGGTAGTGGACGTTCTTGTCGTCCATCCAGTACCAGCTGCCGTCCTGCTTCGGCGACGACTGCACCGACAGCGCCTTCTCCACCGCGGCCTTGTTCTTCACCGCGACGCCGAAGCTGAACACGATCGGCTGCCCCACGCCGACACCGGTCGACTTCACGGCCGACGGCGCCGGGATCAGGTTCGCGTTCGCCTGCTTCTTCGGCGACACCGTGGTGACGTCACCGTCCTTCTCCACCTGCTTGCCGTCGGCGCCCTGGGCGTGCGCGACGACCTTGTAGGTGCCGCCGTAGCCGAGTACCTCGGTGTTGGTCCAGCTCGAGCCGTCCGTCGCGAGCTTGCCGGCGACCGACTTCCCCTTGGAGTTGGTCACCGTCACGTCGGTCAGCTTGCCGTTGGCGGCCTTGACGACGATCGGGGTGGTCGGGCTGATCCCGGAGGCGTCGGCCGGGTCGATCGACACCGTCGCCGGCGCCGCCGCCTGGCTCGTGCCACCCGGGGTGACGGGTGCCGCGCTGCCGCCGGTGGTGTCCCCACCGGAGGAGCAGGCCGAAACCAGCAGGGTTGCCGCGAGAATTCCGGCAACCGAAAGGAAAGTCTTCTTCGGGAACATTTTGTCTCTTTTGCGGGGTATCGCGGGCCGGCAGGCTTCTTCCATTCCAAAACTACGCGATCAGGAAGACGCCCCACGCAGCGGATAGGTGCATCGCAGTGGCGTGGATCACGCCGTGACGAGCCCTGGTGCGCCGTAGAGACCGGGGCCGTCGACGACCAGTTCCTTCAGGTAGTCACGGGCAGACTGGTAAGCCTCCTCGGCGAGGTGGTCGGTCCGCGTGAAGTCCAACGGACTGACCCGCACGGGCGCCGGCCCGGGCAGGTAGACCACGGGCGCCCGCCGCGCCGCCGCGGGCGCCTCCAGCGCCGCCTGGTTGCGCATGCTGATCAACGCGGTGAACATCATCACCTCGGCGAACGTGTGCGGCGCACCGGGCATCTTGCCCGGGAACGCACAGTCCAGCACCACGAGCGAACGAGCGCCCATCGCGAGCGCCTGGCGCATCGGCACGTTGGCCACCAGGCCGCCGTCGTAGAGCAGCCGGCCGTCGTACTCCACCGGCGGGTAGATCCCCGGAATCGCGCAGCTCGCGAGCAACGGCTCACGCAGCGGCCCCTCCCGGAACAGCACCGGCTCGGCCGTGTCGACGTCCGTGGTCACCACGCCGAGCGGGAGTTCCAGGTCCTCGAAACGGCGGCCGGGGCCGAGGTGGTCGTCGATGATCTTCGTGAGACCCGTGTTGGGGAACAGGTTCGTCTTGCTGTGGCGAAGCGTGCGCACCTGGCTGAACACGCCGCCGGGGAAGGCTTCGTGCTTCGTCATGTGCTTCCAGATGTCGTGCAGGCGCCCGAGCCGGTCCGCGCCGGGCAACGCCAGCACGGCCGCGTTGAGCGAACCCACCGACGTGCCGACCACGAGGTCGGGCGTCACACCGGCTTCGTCCAGCGCGCGCAGCATCCCGACCTGCAGCGCGCCCAGGCTCCCTCCGCCGCCGAGCACGAACGCCACCGGCCCGGGGAGATCGAGTGGAGTCATACCGCCGAATGTAGTAAGCGTGAGCGCTCACGGCGGCGTCACGGACGTGTGATGCCACACCGGATCACTCCGCGACGCGCATGGGTTCCTCGGTCTTCTCCGGCGCCAGTGCCTTGCGCTTCTTCATTCGCACCAGGAAAAACACCAGCACGCCGACGACCACAGCCGCCGCCACGAGGAAGCCCGTGCTCAGCGCGCCCTCCACCTTCTTGGCCGCCTCACCGAGCGCGGCGCCGAGGCTGATGTGCACGAGCGACCAGCACAGCGCGCCCACCGCTGTCGCGGGCAGGAACTTCCGGAACGGCAGCCGCGACGCGCCCGCGGCGGCGGGCGTCAACGTTCGCAAGACCGGCAGGAACCGTGCGAAGAACACCGCCCACGCGCCGCGCCGCTCCAGCACGCCGGCGGCCTTGTCCCACGCGTCGAGGCCGTACTTGCGGATCAGCTTCGTCTCGCGCAGCCGTGGTCCGAACCGGCGGCCGAGCGCGTAGCCGACGGAGTCGCCGAGCGCCGCGCACACCGTGACCACCGCCCACAGCGTGAGGAAGCGCGGGGTCGTGGTCGCCGTCGTGGCCGCGATGAGCAGCGCCGACTCGCCGGGCGCGACGAACCCCAGGCCGATGGTGCACTCGGCGAACACGAGCCCGCCGGCCGCCGCGACCAGTCCCGGTACCGGGAGTCCGTGCAGCCAGTTCAGAAGATCCGTTACCAAAGCCACAAGGTCACTTTACGGATTCTTTGGAATCCGTCACGGCGTTCCGGCCGACCTGGGGGACTTCCCAGGGGAAGCCCGTAAGGGGCCGGAAACGACGAAGGGCCCGCTCGACGTGAGCGGGCCCTTCGGGGTGAGACGGCGGTCAGCGCGCGAGCAGCGAGCTGGCCTCTTGCGCCGCCGGGCCTTGTTCGGCCAGGTGCGCGAGGTTCTCCGGCAGCTCCTCGCCGCGGTGGGCCTTGGTCTGCGCGTACAGCCGGCCCGCCCGGTAGGACGAGCGCACGAGCGGTCCCGCCATCACCCCACTGAACCCGAGCGCCTCGGCCGCCTGGGAGTGCTCCACGAACTCCTCCGGCTTCACCCACCGGTCCACCGGATGATGCCGCGGCGAGGGACGCAGGTACTGCGTGATCGTCAGGATCTCGCAACCCGCCTCGAACAGATCCCGCATCGCCGGCTCGACCTCGTCGGGCGTCTCACCCATCCCGAGGATCAGGTTCGACTTCGTCACCAACCCGGCCTCACGGGCCTTCGTGATGACTTCCAGCGAACGGGCGTAGCGGAACCCGGGGCGGATGCGCTTGAAGATCCGCGGCACCGTCTCCACGTTGTGCGCCAACACCTCCGGCCGCGACCCGAACACCTCGGCCAGCTGCGCCGGATCGGCGTTGAAGTCCGGAATCAGCAGCTCCACACCCGTACCCGGGTTGAGCTCGTGGATCTGCCGGACGGTCTCCGCATACAGCCAGGCCCCGCCGTCGTCGAGATCGTCGCGCGCGACACCCGTGACGGTCGAGTACCGCAAACCCATCGCCTGCACGGATTCCGCGACCTTGCGCGGCTCGGTGCGGTCCAGCGCGGACGGTTTCCCGGTATCGATCTGGCAGAAGTCACACCGGCGCGTGCACTGGTCCCCACCGATCAGGAACGTCGCCTCACGGTCTTCCCAGCACTCGTAGATGTTGGGACAGCCGGCTTCCTCGCAGACGGTGTGCAGGCCTTCACGCCGCACCAGGCCTTTGAGTTCGGTGAACTCCGGCCCCATCCGCACCTTCGTCCTGATCCACGACGGCTTCTTCTCAATCGGCGTCTCGCTGTTGCGGACCTCCAGCCGCAGCAACTTCCGCCCTTCAGGCGCAGCAGTCACGTCGACCACACTACGCCCGTGGTACGGGGCGAATCGCCTACTGCGGGTCGGGCGTGACGTTCGTCAAACGGGCCGTCAAGTCCCACAATGCGGTCGCCGTCGCGAGATCGCGGGCGGCGGCGAGCGGGCGCACCTTCGTGGGATGCCCACGGGAGCCGAACAGGCGGTCCGGGCCGTAGTAGTCGCCGCCCTCGACGTCGGGTTGCGTGGCCGCGTAGAGCTGCGGCAGCGCCCCGTGAGCGAGGTCCTGCGCCAGCAGCAGGTTGCCGAGGCGCATCGTGCCGAGCATCAAGGTGCGCACGACGGGGTTGGGGTAGGACTTCGCCATCCCCGCCTGCAAACCGGTTTCGGTGTAGCCGGGGTGGGCGAGCACGCTGATGATCGGGGAACCGGCAGCGCGGAGCCGCCGGTCGAGCTCCAGCCCGAAGATCTGGTCGGCGAGCTTCGACTGCCCGTAGGCGGCGCCCGTGTTGAACCGGCAGTGCTCGAAGTTCGGGTCGGCCAGCCGGATGCGCGCGCCGGTGGCCGCCATGCTCGTCAGCGTGACCACGCGCGCCGCCGTGCCGCCGCGCAGCGCGGGCATGAGCAGCCACGTGAGCGCGGCCGGCCCGAGGTAGTTGGTGCCGAACTGCGTTTCGAAGCCGTCGGCCGTCCGGCCCTTGGGCGTGCCCATGACGCCGGCGTTGTTCACGAGCACGTCGAGCGCGTCGCCGGTCAGCTCACGCACCGACGTCGCCGCTTTGTGCACCGACGCGAGGTCGGCCAGATCCAGCGGCACGAGCTCGGGCGCGGCACCGGAGGCCACGGCGCGCACGCGGTCGAGGGCGGTGGCACCACGCTCGGCCGAGCGGCACGCGAGCAGCACCCGCGCGCCGCGGCCGGCGAGGACTTCCGCCGTGCGCAGACCGAGGCCCGAGTTGGCGCCGGTGATCAGGACGGTCCGGCCGGTCTGGTCGGCCAGCTCGGCCTCGGTCCAGCGTGGGTTCATGGGGCTCACCTAACTACACGCCTGTAACTACGCGGTCACGCGCTGGGCGCGAGCAGGCGCATGAGGTGTCCCATGGGGCTGCGCCGGCGCACCGGGCGCCCGGCGCGGTCGGTGCCGGCACGCACCAGAGAATCGAAGGCGTAGCCGACGCGGGTGAGCTCCTCGACGGGCTCGCCGGGCTCGGCCAGCCCCGCCGTGAGCGCCAGCATCCGCAGCTCGCCCTCGTGCAGGTTCACCAGTGACGGGTGCCGGGTCAGTGCGCCGTCGAGCACCGCGCGCAGCGTCTCGTGCTCGGACTGCGCGCGCCGCCACGCGCGGGCAACGGTGTCGACCTGGTCGCCGACGCCGTCGGCCGCGGCGTCCTCCGGGTCGGCCAGCTCGGCGCGCAGATGCCCCCCGAGCACCTGCGTCCACTTGTACTGCAGCGCCAGCAGCAGGTTCTCTTCACAGCCGAAAACGTCGATGGCACCGGGGATCTCGGTGAGAACGAACGGCTCACCGGGGGTGCGCTGCGCGTGGCGCACGGCCGCCTCGAGGATCTCCCGGCGTCGGTAGAAGTCGGTCCAGCTCATGGTGTGGGCTCCCCTTCCGTGGCCCGGGTCGTACCGCGGGTTTGCGGCATACTCCCGGTACGGACCTGACGCCGTGAACATACCATGGGTATGGAGATCGCCGTCCGGCGTAAGGTTGTGAGGGTGCCGACAATGAGGTCCAGACGACTCGACTACTCGGAGTCCACACGATCCGCCCTGGTCGACAGCGCCGTCGAGCTGTTCACGAAACGCGGTTACGCGGGTACCTCGCTCGACGAGGTGGCCAAACGTGCCCGCGTCACCAAAGGCGCGCTGTACCACCACTTCAGCGGCAAACAGGCCCTCTTCGAAGCCGCGTTCGACTCCGTGGAGAGCCTGGTCTACGACCGGCTGGAGAAGATCATGACGGGCCCGGGCACGCCGTGGGAACGGGCGATGGGCGCGCTCAACGCGTTCATCAAGAGCTGCCTCGACCCGGCCTACCAGCGCATCGCGATCCACGAGGCGCCGGTGGTGATGGGCTGGGAACGCTGGCGCGAGGCCGAGGAGCAGTGCAGCTTCGGGCTCGTGCGCGCGGGCCTGCAGTCGCTAGTGGACGCCGGCGAGGTCGAGCCCGTGCCGGTCGACATCACGGCCCGGCTGCTGTTCGGCGCGCTGTCCAGCGCGGCCACGGAGATCGCGGGCGCGGCCGACCCGAAGAAGGTCGGTGAGCAGATCGAGGACGTGATCGTGCGGATGCTGCTGCGCCTGCGTCAGCCGGGCGACGCGGGGGAGCGGCCGGCCGCGAGCTGAACGGCGCCGTGACCAGTGTCGTGGCTAGGGTGGCGCCATGGACTTGAGGATCTTCACGGAGCCCCAGCAAGGCGCCACGTACGACGACCTCCTGCGCGTCGCCAAGGCGACCGAGGCCGCCGGCTTCGACGCGTTCTTCCGCAGCGACCACTACCTGAAGATGGGCGACGGCGACGGCCTGCCCGGGCCCACCGACGCGTGGATCACGCTGGCCGGGCTCGCCCGCGAGACGCAGCGGATCCGCCTCGGCACGCTCGTCACGGCGGCGACGTTCCGCCACCCCGGCCCGCTCGCGATCTCCGTGGCGCAGGTCGACCAGATGTCGGGTGGCCGCGTGGAGTTCGGTCTCGGCGCGGGCTGGTTCGACACCGAGCACACCGCCTACGCGCTCACGCTGCCGCCGCTGAAGGAGCGCTTCGACCGCTACGCGGAGCAGTTGGAGATCATCACCGGCCTCTGGAAGACGCCGGTGGGCGAGACGTTCTCGTTCTCCGGTGAGCACTACACCGTCGTCGACTCGCCCGCGCTGCCGAAGCCGGCGCAGTCGCCCGCGCCGCCCGTGATCATCGGTGGCGGGGGCAAGAAGCGCACGCCCGAGCTGGCCGCGCGCTTCGCCGACGAGTTCAACCTGCCGTTCGCGAGCCCGGAAGCCGCGCTGGCGCAGTTCGAGCGCGTCGCCGCCGCGGCCGAGGCCGTGGGCCGCGACCCGAAGGAGATCCTGCGGTCGGTGGCGCTCACCGTCGCGATCGGCCGCGACGACGCCGAGGTGGCGCGCCGGGCCGGGGCCATCGGCCGCGACCTCGGTGAGCTGCGCGAAAACGGCCTGGCCGGCACGGCGGCCCAGGTCGTCGACCGCATCGGGCAGTGGCGGGAGAAGACGGGGATCACGCGGCTCTACCTGCAGGTGCTCGACCTGCAGGACCTGGACCACCTCGAGTTCATCGCCTCGGACGTGGCGCCGCAGCTGTGAACCACTCGTGAGGGGCGGCGCTCGTACCGGCGCCGCCTCTCACGGGTGCTCAGTTCTGCAGGGCGAAGGTGACGCCCGGCGCCGAAGGCGCTTCCGGGCGTGGCAGCCAGCGGTCGTCACGCACGACCAGCTCGCCCTCGAGCGCGGCCAGCACGGCGTCGCGCGCCAGGGGCAGCACCTCGGCCACGGTGACGTCGCGCTGCAGCTCGTAGGACAGTGAGGTGACGCCGGCGTCGCGGATGCCGCACGGCACGATCGAGTCGAACGCGCCGAGGTCGGCATTGCAGTTGAGCTCGAAGCCGTGCATGGTCACGCCGCGCTGCACGCGGATGCCGATGGCGGCGATCTTGCGCTCGATGCCGCGGTCGTCGGCCGGGATCCACACGCCGCTGCGGCCCTCGACGCGGCCGGTGCGCACGCCGAGCTGCTCGCACACCACGATCAGCGCCTCCTCGAGGCGGCGCACGTAGTGCATGACGTCGATCGGGTCGGCGAGCTGCAGGATCGGGTAGCCGACGAGCTGCCCTGGCCCGTGCCACGTGATCTTGCCGCCGCGGTCCACGTCGATCACCGGCGTGCCGTCGGCCGGCCGGTCCTCGGGCTCCGTGCGCTTGCCCGCGGTGTAGACCGACGGGTGCTCCAGCAGCAGCAGGGTGTCCGGCCCGGTCTCGTCGGCGCGCGCGGTGAGGATCTCCCGCTGCAGGTCCCAGGCCTCGGTGTAGTCGATCGTGCCGAGCTCCCGGACTACGACGGGTTCGGTGGCGGCACGGCAGGAATCGGTCGAAGAACTCACTCGTCGAGGCTACGCCCGTCGGGCTGGCGAAAGGGCACGAGCCGCAGTGCCGTCGCCGACACCAGGCCCACTCCCAGCACCGCGAGCACGGCGCCGACGGTGTCCGTGACCCAATGCACACCCAGCACGATCCGGCAGGCCGCCGCCACCACGGTCGCGGCCGCCGCGATCCCCGCCGCCCAGCGGACGAACCGCGGGGCGAGCCAGCCGCACGCCAGCACCACGACCAGCCCGGTCGACGCCACCGCGACGACGTGGCCGCTGGGGTAGCTCAGGTCCGGGTACTCGCGGGGACGCCGGCGCAGGAACACGGGTTTGAACGCCACGCTCGTCAGCCGGCACAGCACCAGCACCACGGCCAGCCGCACGCACACCGACCGGTTCGACCGGTCCCGCAACACCAGCGCCACCAGCGCCACGCCGAGAACCCAGGGCAGCACGGGCCCGAGGACGTTCGTGACGACACCCGCGACCAATCCGGCCGGGCGCGTGTCCTGGCCGCGCAACGCGTTCGCCACCTCCGTGTCGAGCTGCAGCGGCTGCCGGTCGACGAGCAGGCCCAGGGCGACGAAAGCGGCGAGCAGCACCACGCCCGTCACGACCCAGCGGACCCGCGGCACGGTCATGTCGCGGCGGCCAGCGCGCTCTCCAGCGTGCGGTGGCGGAACTCGTAACCCGTGTGCTCCAGCCTCCGGGGGACGGCGCGCTGGCCGTACAACGCCATTTCCTCGCCGGCCTGCCCGAGTGCGAACTTCAGCGCGATCCCGGGCACCCACCACGGCGCGGGCCGGTGCACGGCGTGGCCGAGGGCTTTCGTGAACTCCGCGTTGGTGACGGGCGCGGGGCCGGCGAGGTTGACCGGGCCGGCCAGGGTCTCGTGTTCCAGCACGTGGACGAGGCCGCCGACCTCGTCGTCGAGCGAGATCCACGGCATGAACTGGCGGCCGTCGCCGAGGCGGCCGCCCAGGGCGAAACCGAACAGCGGCCGTAGCACGTCGAGCAGGCCGCCTTTTCGTGCGAGCACGAGGCCGGTGCGCACGAGCACCACGCGGGCGCCGGCGGTTTTCGCGGCCGCGGTGGCGCCTTCCCACGCCGTGCAGAGCTCCGCCAGGAAACCCGTGCCCGTGGCGGCGGTTTCGTCGACCACGTGGGAACCGGTGTTGCCGTAGAAGCCGACGGCGGAGGCGTTCACGAGCACCTTCACACCGTGTTCGGCCACGGCTTCGGCGAGCACCTCCGTGGGCTCGACGCGGCTGTCGAGCAGCACCTGCTTGCGCATCGCGCTCCAGCGGCCCGGCAGCAGAGGCGCGCCGCAGAGGTTCACGACGGCGTCGACACCGTCGAACGCGCCCTCGTCGATCCGCGCCGCCGGCGGGTCCCAGCCGTGTTCGTCGGCCGCCTGCGCGGCGCGCCGCACGAGGCGGCGCACGTCGTGGCCGGCCGAGCGCAGTGTCGCTGCCAGTGCCGTGCCGATGAGCCCGCCGGACCCCGCGATGAGTACCCGCATGCCTCAGATCGTGTCCTATCCCTCCGCCGGGCGCACGCCCGGGCGCGGCTGCCCGGCGGATCGTCTGTCCATTGTGGGTGGTCGTGCGCGCGACGGTCACCGGGAAACGGCGAAGGCCCCGCACCCCTGGAGGAGTGCGGGGCCTTCGACAGACCGGCTACCGCGTCAGAGGCCGAGTTCGTCTTCGAACTTGCCCTCTTCCAGGCGCTGCTTGATGGTCGTGAGGAAGCGGCCGGCGTCGGCGCCGTCGACCAGGCGGTGGTCGTAGGTCAGCGGCAGGTACACCATCGAACGGACGGCGATCGTGTCGTTGCCCTCGGCGTCGGAGACGACGACCGGGCGCTTCACGACCGCGCCGGTGCCGAGCATGCCGGACTGCGGCTGCACGATGATCGGCGTGTCGAACAGGGCGCCGTTGCTGCCGATGTTCGTGACGGTGAAGGTGCCGCCCGTCAGCTCGTCCGGCTTGATGTGGTTGGCCCGCGCCCGCGCCGCCAGGTCGGCGATGCGGTGCGCGAGACCGGCGAGGCTCAGCTCACCCGCGTCGTGGATCACGACCGACAGCAGACCGCGGTCGGTGTCCACCGCGATGCCCAGGTGCACGGCGCCGTGGTAGGTGATCTCCTTCGTGTCCTCGTTGTAGGACGCGTTGACGTTCGGGTGCTGCTTGAGAGCCTCGACGGTGGCCTTCGCGAAGAACGGCAGGAACGTGAGGTTCACGCCCTCGCGCTCGCGGAAGGCCGCCTTCGCACGCTGGCGCAGCTTGGCGATCTTCGTCACGTCCACCTCGTGCACCTGCGTGAGCTGCGCGGAAACCTGCAGCGACTCGCGGGTCTTGGTGGCCGTGATCTGCCGGATCCGGCTGGCCTTCTGCACCGTGCCGCGCAGGGCGGCGATGTCCGGCGAGACGGCGGCCGGAGCCGACGGGGCGGCCGCGGCCGGAGCCGGAGTCTGCGCGGCCGGAGCCGGGGCAGCAGCCGCGGGCGCCGGGGCGGCCGCCTTCTGCTTGGCCTCGGCCGCCGCGAGCACGTCCTGCTTGCGGATCCGGCCGCCGACACCGCTGCCGGTCAGCGTCGACAGGTCGATGTCGTGCTCGGACGCGAGCTTGCGCACCAGCGGCGTGACGTACGGGCCGTCGGCCGAACCGTTGTCCTCGGCCTTGGCGGCCGGGGCAGCGGCAGCCGGCGCCGGAGCAGCGGCCGGAGCCGGAGCAGCTGGGGCGGGCGCAGGCGCGGCGGGCGCCGGCTTGCTCTCCTGAACCGGGGCCGGAGCCGGGGCGGCCGGGGCAGCCTGAGCCGCCGGGGCCGGAGCGGCGGGCGCCGGGGCGGCGGCCGGAGCCGCACCCGCGTCACCGATCACCGCGAGAACCCCGCCGACCTCGACGGTCTCGTCCTCACCGGCGCGGATCTCGAGCACCGTGCCGGCGACCGGCGACGGCACCTCGGTGTCGACCTTGTCCGTGGAGATCTCGAGCAGCGGCTCGTCGACCTCGACCGAGTCGCCGACCGCCTTCAGCCAGCGGGTCACGGTGCCCTCGGTGACGCTCTCGCCCAGCTCGGGCAGCTTCACCTCGGTGCCCTGGCCACCCGACGCCGGCGCGGTGTCCGGTCGCGACGGGGCCTCGGCCTGCGGAGCCTGCGCGGCGGGCGCCGGCGTCGGCTCGGGCTCGGGCGCCGCCTGCGGCTCCGGAGCGGCTTCCTGCGCGGGCGCGGCGGCCGGCTCGGCAGCGGCGGGGACGCCGCCGGTGCCGTCGTCGATCACCGCGAGCTCGCCGCCGACCTCGACGGTCTCGTCCTCACCGGCGCTGATCTTCACCAGGGTGCCTGCCACGGGGGACGGGACCTCGGTGTCGACCTTGTCGGTGGAGATCTCGAGCAACGGCTCGTCGACCGCGACGGTGTCGCCTTCCTGCTTCAACCACCGGGTGACGGTGCCTTCAGTGACGCTCTCACCGAGCTCCGGCAACGTGACGGAGTAGGCCATCGTTCGCTGACTCCCTTGATCTGTAAGACGTAGGTTTGGATTGTGCTGGTGAGACGTCAGCTGTGCACGTGCAGCGGCTTGCCCGCGAGGGCGAGGAACGCTTCACCGAGAGCCTCGGTCTGGGTGGGGTGCGCGTGGATGAGGGGGGCGACGTCCTCCGGGAACGCCTCCCAGTTGTAGACCAGCTGCGCTTCGCCGATCAGCTCGCCGACGCGGTCGCCCACCATGTGCACGCCGACGACCGGGCCGTCGGGCGCCTTGACCAGCTTCACGCCACCGGAGGTCTTGAGGATCTGGCTCTTGCCGTTGCCGCCGAGGTCGTAGGTGTAGGTGGTGACGTCGTTGCCGTACTTCTCCTTGGCCTGCGACTCGGTGAGCCC
Source organism: Amycolatopsis sp. NPDC001319 (assembly GCF_042896185.1). Taxonomy (NCBI): domain Bacteria; kingdom Bacillati; phylum Actinomycetota; class Actinomycetes; order Pseudonocardiales; family Pseudonocardiaceae; genus Amycolatopsis; species Amycolatopsis sp. NPDC001319. Next base: position 13,537 of record NZ_JBIAWY010000028.1, read on the forward strand.
GACCGAGGCGACCTCGGGGTGCGAGTAGGTGACGCGCGGGATGCCCTTCTCGTCGATCACGCGCGGGGCGAGCCCGGCGATCTCCTCGGCGACGAAGATGCCCTGCTGGAAGCCGCGGTGAGCCAGCTGCAGGCCCGGCACGATGTCGCCGACGGCGTAGACGTTCGGCAGGTTCGTGCGCAGGCGGTCGTCGGTGAGGACGAAGCCGCGGTCGATCTTGACGCCGGCCTCCTCGTAGCCGTGGCCCGCGGAGTTCGGGCCGCGGCCGACGGCGACCAGCAGCAGGTCGGCGTCGATGGTCTCGCCGGACTCCAGCGACACGCTCACGCCGTTGTCGTCCTGCTTCGCGCCGGTGAAGCGCACGCCCGTCTTGAAGGCGATCTTGCGGCGGCGGAACGCGCGCTCGAGCTGCTTGGACGCGAACTCGTCCTCGGCGGGCACCAGGCGCGGCAGGGCCTCGACCACGGTGACGTCGACGCCGAAGGAGGCCCAGACGCTCGCGAACTCCACGCCGATCACGCCGCCGCCGAGCACCACGACCTTCTTCGGCACCCAGTCGAGCGCGAGCGCCTGCTCGCTGGCGATGATCCGGCCGCCGAGCTCCAGGCCGGGCAGGGTGCGCGAGTACGAACCGGTGGCGAGGATGACGTTCTTGCCCGTGTAGCGCGTGCCGTCGACCTCGACCGTGGTGCCGCCGACGAACGTGCCGGTGCCCTCGACGAGGTTCACCTTGTGCGCCTTGGCCAGGCCCTGCAGGCCCTTGTAAAGGCGGGCGACGACGCCGTCCTTGTACTTGTTGACCCCGGCGATGTCGATGCCTTCGAACACGGCCTTGACCCCGACCGACTCCGATTCGCGAGTTTCGTCGGCGACTTCGGCGGCGTGGAGCAGGGCCTTGGTCGGGATGCACCCTCGGTGCAGGCAGGTCCCGCCCAGCTTGTCCTTCTCGATCAGCGTGACGGAAAGGCCCAGCTCGGCCGCGCGGAAAGCCGCGGCGTAGCCGCCCGATCCGCCTCCCAGGATCACAAGGTCGGCGGAGGTGTCGCTCACTTCAATAACTCCTCGGCAGCGGTGTAGGGGTGAAGCTCGGTCGTCGCGCAGCCCCGGTATAACCGCGCGCGCGACACCAGCCATCTTGTCACTACGCCGATCCGGCCGACCAACCCGGCCGTGCGACACCGACCACACCTGATCGTGGGAATAATGGAGTTCGTACTCCTGCAGGAAGAGAGGTGGTCGGAGTGGGGATCTTCGACTCGCTGCGTCGGCGCGGCCGAGGCGGCAGACGTCCGGGAACGATGCGCAAGGCCACCTCCGAAGACACCCGTCACCTGGAGGAATGGGCCGCGTCGAGGCGTGGCGTCGAGGCATACGTCGAGCCCCGCACCACCGTGACGGAAGCCACTGTGGTCCTCATCGCCCACGACGGCGAATGGACCCGCCGGCGCATCGGCAGCCTCCAGGCCGCGCTGCACTTCGGCGAGAAGCGGTCGATTCCGGTGTACGAGGTGTCGCGGGTCGGTTACCCCAAGCGCATGCGCGAGTACACGGAGCGGAAGAAGCGCGGCCAGGTCTAGCGGCTCGCTTCCAGCAGCCCGAGGTGGTGCTCCAGCAGCGCGCGGAACGACGGGTGCGCGGTGCTGCCGAACGCGAGGTCGACCTCCACGGCGTGGCCGGTCGGGGTCAGCAGCACGAACGCGGGATCGGAGACGATGACGACACCGTGGTCGGCGCGGAGTTCCTGGGCGGGCAGCAGGCGCGGGAAGGTGACGTCGTCGGGAAGGCCGTTCGCGGTGCGGAGGAACGCGCGGTAGTCGGCGGGCAGTGTGGTGCCGAGCCGGCGTTCGGCTTCTGTGATGTCTCCCTCGTCCGCGGGCGGCGGCGCGGTCTGGTCGCGTTCGAGCATGATCGCGGCGACGAGTTCGGGCCAGCTGCCCGGATGCGTCGGGTAGCGCTCGCGCAACGCGGCGATCAACGCGCCGGCGCACTGGTCGGGCCAGTCCGGGCCGAGCCCCAGCGGATCGGCGCCGGCGACCAGCCGCGGGGCCAGCGCCCGCGTCGCGGCGAGGGCGGCGACGTCGGGGCTCGGGTGGTTTTCGGTGAGTTCCGCCCACCGCTCGAGGTCGCCTTCGGCCAGCGCCGCGCGGACGCGGTCGGGCCGCCCGGGCGCCAGCGCGGACACGACCTCCGCGACGGGTGAGCCGTCGAGCACACCGTCCAGATCGGACACTTTCCGCGTCAGGAATGCTTGGTGTGCCAGCTCTTCCGCATCGAGGTCGAGCGGGACGAGCTCGTCCGCCCACTGTGGACGGTTGCCGCGCGCCTCGAACAGCATCGCCCAGGCGCGCGCCCGGACGGCGTCGTCGGCGAGCCGCGTCACGGGCCGCTCCGTCACCGCGCGCCAGTGCCCGACGAGCCGATCCGCGGCCGTCCCCGCCCCTGCCGTGGCGAGCACCAGCGCGGCCTGCCCGACGCGCCGGTCGAGCGTCGGCTCGTCTGCGGTGAGCACGTCGCGGACCGCGGCTTCGAGGTAGGCGTCGGCGTCCATGGCGCGAGGGTGCCACAAAAGAAGGCCCCCCACCGCGTGCGGTGAGGGGCCTTCTCCGGGAACGGGTCAGCCGCGGTCGGCGATGTCGGCCAGGACGGCGGCGATGGTGCGGACAGGGACGCCCGTGCCGCCCTTGCCGGTGTAGCCCCAGGGGCCGCCGGTGTTGAAGGCGGGGCCCGCGACGTCGATGTGGGCCCACGGCAGGCCGTCGGCCACGAACTCCTTGAGGAACAGGCCGGCCGCGAGCATGCCGCCCCAGCGGTGGCCCGTGACGTTGGCCAGGTCGGCCAGGCGGGAGTCGAGGTCGCCGCGCAGTTCCTCGGGCAGCGGCATGGCCCAGCCGCCCTCGCCGGTGGCCTGCATGATGCCCGCGACGCGGTCGCGGAACTCGTCGGAGCCCATCACACCGGCGGTGCGGTTGCCGAGCGCCACGACCTGGGCGCCGGTGAGAGTGGCGGTCTCGATGAGGTAGTCGGGGTTCTCCTCGGCGGCGCGCACCATCGCGTCGGCCAGGACCAGGCGGCCTTCGGCGTCGGTGTTGAGGACCTCGACGGTCTTGCCGCCGTACATGGTCAGGACGTCGCCCGGCCGGTAGGAGCTGCCCGAGGGCAGGTTCTCCGCCAGCGGGATGTGCGCGGTGACCTCGAGCGGGTACTTCAGCTTCGCGGCCAGCACCACCGACGCCAGCACCGCGGCGGCACCCGACATGTCCGAGGTCATGTGGTCCATGCCCGCGGCCGGCTTGATGGAGATGCCGCCCGAGTCGAACGTGATGCCCTTGCCGACCAGCGCGACGCGCTTGCTCGCCTTGGCCGGCTTCCAGCCCACACGCAGCAGGCGCGGCGGACGCGCCGAACCGCCGCCGACACCCAGGATGCCGCCGAAGCCCTTGCGCTTGAGCTGCTTCTCGTCGAGCACCTCGAAGTCGAGGCCGTTTTCCTCGGCGAGCTGCTTCGCGCGGTCGGCGAACGAGGCCGGGAACAGGTCGTTGGGCGGGGTGTTGATCAGGTCGCGGGTGATGATCACCGACTCCGCGATGGCGGTGGCGGCCTTCAGCGTCGCCTTGTGCTCGCGCGCGGTGCCGTCCTCCGGGCTGACGAAGTCGGCCTTGGCCAGCGGGGCGTCGCCCTTCGAGGAGCGGTACTCGGTGAAGGTGTACGCGCCGAGCGCGGTGCCCTCCACGGCCGCCTGCAGGTCGAGCGCCGAGAGCGTGACGAACGCGCGCTCCGTGCCGGCCAGCGTCCGCGCGGCGGCACCCGCGGCGCGGCGGACCTGCTCGGCCGTCACGGCACCGTCGGTCGCCTTGCCCAGGCCCACGGCCAGCACGACGCCGGCGGCGAGCTTGCCCAGCGTGGGCAGCTTCACGACCTGCTCGGCCTTGCCGGTGGCGCCGAGCGTGGCGAGCACCTCGGCGAGCTTGCCGTCGAACGCGGCATCGGCGACCGCGGCGCCCGCGGCGAGCACCGGGCCGTCCTCGCCCTGGAGAGTGCCGATCACGACCACGTCGGCGCGCGTTTTGGCGAGCGCCGCCTCGGTGTTCTCGGTGAGGGCAAGCTTCGGCACGGTCACTTCTGGCTCCTCGCGCTGTCGCGGTGGTACCGGGCGACGTGCCCGGACGGATCGTGAGCCATGCTAATGACAAGCGCGGCCGGACGTCGGGAGGGGACCATCGTGCGACTCGGGAGCGGGCTCCTCGTGGTGCTGGCGGTGGGCGCCGCCGGGGCCGGCTACTGGGTGCTGGCGGGCGTCGTGCTCGCGGCGATCGCCGCCGGGGTCACGGCCCGGCTGCCCGCGCTCGGCGACACGCAGGCCGAGCGCTGGACCGGCGGGATCACCCGCCTGGCGCTGGTGGCCGTGCAGGCGATCGTCTTCGGCGCGTACGTCGTTCCGGCGCGACCCGCGTACGCGGCGGCCGGGCTCGTGCTCGTGGTCGCCGTGGCCGATTTCGCCGGTCTACGGCTGCCCGCCGTCCTGGTCCGCTGGCTCACGATCGTGTTGATCGCCGCCGCCGTGGTGCTGATCGTGCTGTGCGCCGTGGTGGCCCCGGTCGTGACCTCCAGCCCGATCGCGGCGCCGAACGTCGCCGGGGTCATCGTGGCGGCGGTGGTCACGCTGCCGTTCCTGCTGCCGGTCGCGTCCGACCGAGTCACCCTGCGCGCGCTGACGCTGGGCGGAATCGCGGTGCTGGTCACGATCGTCGCGCTCGTGCAGCTCGGGCCGGACCGGCTCGGCCTCTCGGCCACGTCGATCCGCGACCTGCTCTACGCCGCCGACGCGGGCCAGCTGCAGCCGTTGCTCACCGTGGTCGTCGTGCTCGCGACGGTCCCCGCCGCGCTCACCACCTACACCGACGCGCGCGAGAGGTACGCGCCGGACCAGGGCTGGCTCGCCGCCGCGGGTGCGGTCGTCACGGTGGCCGCGGCGCTGTTCGCGACGCCGTACGCGGTGCTGGTCGTCGCCGGGCTTGGCACCGTGCTGGAGCTGGTGCTGCGCGCCCGCCGCTACCGTGACGCCCATGCCCGCGAGTGATCACCTTTGGCAGCCGGGGGAGACCGTCGTCGAACGGTTCCTGCGGCCCGACGGCAGCATCGGCCAGCACCACCCGTTGCGCGTGGTGTCCGACGACGGCCGCACCCTGTTCGGCTGGCTCCCGATGGGCACGCCGATCGTCGGGAGCCGGCTCGCCGACGGCCGCACGATGCGCGAAGCCCGGCTGGAAGAGCGCTTCCGCGTGCCACGCGTGCCGGTGCCCGACACGTGGCACGGCACTTCGACGCTGCGGATGATCCCCGAGGGCCAGTGGTCCTCGGTGTGGTGGTTCTTCGCGCCGGACGGCACGTTCCTCGAGTGGTACGTGAACCTCGAGATCCCGCTCGGGCGCACCGCGAGCGGCCCGGACCGCATCGACGGCGTGCTCGACGTCGTGGTGACGCCCGGCGCCGGCTGGCGCTGGGACGACGAGGACGAAGCCGAGGAAGCGCTCGCCGTCGGCCGGCTCACGCGCGAGCAGCTCGACCGGCTGCGCGCGGAGGGCGAGCGGATCGGGGCGCTGGCCGACGCCGGCGCGTTCCCGTTCGACGGCACGCACACGGACTTCCGGCCGGACCCGTCGTGGCCCGCGCCGGAGCTGCCCGCCGCCCTGCTGTGACGCGCAGCGTTGACCGGTCTGCGCTGAGGCCCGAAGCTCAGGCCACGAGGAGCAGCAGCGCTCCGGTGAGCACGACGTTCACCACGAGCAGGATGATCACCGACCGGGTCGGCAGGTTCTGCGCGAACACCTGGCCGTGCAGGCTGCGCCACCAGTAGACGCCGAAACCACCCGCGGCGAGGCCGAGGACAGCGCCGAATCCGCTGCTCAGCAGCGCCCAGCCCACCATGCCGAGCAGGCCGACGCCGAACGTCAGCAGCACAGCGGTCGCGAAGGTCTTCACGTCGACACCGGCGCCCGGCTGGGCCGGTCGGCGTCCCTGGGAGGTCGCTGGGAAGCTCACCAGCCCATCGTAGGGGACTTCGGCGCTCACGCACCGGCCACGCGGGTACGCGGCGTGTGAAACAGGTGGTCTTCCGACTAACGCGCATCCGACCAAGCGCTAAAGTTGGGCCATGACGACAGCGACGAAGTTCTCCCGAGTCCCGCACCCGAACCCCGCGACTCCCGAGCGCGTCGCCGAGGTACTCGACAAGCCCGGGTTCGGTCTCTATTTCACCGACCACATGGTCACGATCCGCTGGAGTGAGGAACTCGGCTGGCACGACGCCAAAGTCGGGCCGTACGAACCGTTCTCGCTCGACCCGGCCACGTCGGTGCTGCACTACGGCCAGGCGATCTTCGAAGGCCTCAAGGCCTACCGCCAGGCCGACGGCAAGGTGGCCGCGTTCCGGCCCGACGCCAACGCCGAGCGCTTCCAGGCCTCGGCCGAGCGGCTGGCGATGCCGCAGCTGCCGGTGGAGCTGTTCCTCGAGTCGCTGCGCGAGCTCATCGCGGTGGACGAGCGCTGGGTGCCCACCCGCAAGGGCGACTCCCTGTACCTGCGGCCGTTCATGATCTCCACCTCGACCGGCCTCGGCGTGAACAAGCCGGCCACCGAGTACCTGTACACGCTCATCGGGTCGCCCGCCGGCTCGTACTTCGCCGGTGGCGTGAAGCCGGTCAGCGTGTGGCTGTCCACGGAGTACGTGCGCGCGGCCCCCGGCGGCACCGGTGCGGCGAAGTGCGCCGGCAACTACGCGGCGTCGTTCGTGGCGCAGGCGCAGGCCGTGGAGCAGGGCTGCGACCAGGTGGTGTGGCTCGACGCCGTCGAGCGGCGCTGGGTCGAGGAGATGGGCGGGATGAACCTGTTCTTCGTCTTCGGCTCGGGGTCCGACGCCCGCGTGGTCACGCCGGAACTGTCCGGCTCGCTGCTGCCAGGCATCACGCGCAAGTCGCTGCTGCAGCTGGCCGAGACCGCGGGCCACCGCGTCGAGGAACGCCGGATCTCCACCGACGAGTGGGAGAAGGCGGCCGCCTCCGGCGAGCTGACCGAGGTCTTCGCGTGCGGCACCGCGGCCGTGATCACGCCCGTCGGGCACGTGAAGCACGCCGGCGGCGAGTTCACGATCGGCGACGGGCAGCCGGGCCCGATCACCATGAAGCTGCGGGAAGAACTGGTCGGCATGCAGGAAGGCGACCTCGCCTTCCCCGACGGCTGGATGCATCCCCTGAACTGATCCACTGTGGACACGAGAAGGGCCGCCCGGGTTCGTCCGGGCGGCCCTTCTCGTTGAGTGGCTTCAGGAAGCCGGCACCGGCGTGAGCGGACCGGCCACCCCGGACTGCTCGTGCGTGGTCATCTCCGCGAGCACGCGCGCGGCCATCATCAGCAGCGGCAGCGCGGTGACGGCGCCGGTGCCTTCGCCGAGGCGGACGTCGAGGTCGAGCAGCCCGCCGAGGTCGAGGTGCTCCAGCGCGAGGGCGTGGGCGGGCTCGCCGGTGAGCTGGCCGGACATCCACCAGCGGCGCGCGCCGGGCGCGAGCTCCTCGGCGACCATCGCCGCCGCGCAGACGACGAGACCGTCGAGGACGACCGGGGTGCGGCGCACGGCCGCCTGGGCCAGGAAACCCGCCATGGCGGCGATGTCGGCGCCGCTGGAGGTGCGCAGCAGCGCCAGCGGGTCGGCGAGGACCACGCGGGCGCGGCGCAGCGCGTCGCGCACGGCGGTGGCCTTGCGCATCCACGCGTTGTCGTCGATGCCCGAACCACGCCCGACCACGGCCACCGGCTCGGTGCCGGTGAGCGCGGCGACCAGCACGGACGCCGGGGTGCTGTTGCCGATGCCCAGGTCGCCCGCGATGAGGAGGTCGGCGCCGCCGTCCACCTCGGCGTCGGCGATCTTCATGCCGGCGAGCACGGCCGCGCGCACCTCGGCGTCGGTGAGGGCGTCCTCGACGTCGATCGAGCCGGAGCCGCGGCGGACCTTGTACTCGCCGATGGAACGCATGGCCGACTCTTCGGTGTCCACGGCCATGTCGACCACGCGCACGCTGGCGCCGGCCGCGGCCGCGAGCACGTTGATGGCCGCGCCGCCGGTCAGCATCGTGCCGACGAGCTGCGACGTGACCTCCGGCGGATACGCGGACACGCCCTTCTTCGCGATGCCGTGGTCGCCGGCGAAGACCACGACCCGGGGCCGCGTGAACGGCCGCGGCGGCGCCTGGCCCTGGCACGACGCGATCCACACGCCGAGCTCCTCGAGCCGCCCCAGGGATCCCGCGGGCTTCACGAGCTTGCCGTGCAGGGCGATCGCCGCCGACCGGGCCTGGTCGCTGGGTGGTTCGATCTCGCCGAACTCGATGCTGGTGTCCGCGTCCACGCCAGGCCTTTCTCTCGCGGGAGTCCTCACGCGTCAACCTACCGGCCGCTGAAGAAAAAACTCCCCCGGCCGGGTCGAACCGCGGCGGTGCCGTTCGTCGCGTCTTCGAGAGCCGCCCAGCGCGGGCGGAACCGGACGCAAGGAGGACCCGATGGGCAGGATCGTCAACGCCACGTTCATGACGCTCGACGGCGACATCACGAACATGGCGGACTGGCACTGGGACTACTTCAGTGAGGAGGCCACCGCCGCCGCGAAGGCCCAACTCGACCGCAGCGACGCCCTCATCATGGGCCGCAAGACCTACGACGGGTTCTCGGCAGCGTGGCCGCAGCGGGCCGGCACCGACCCGTTCGCCGACCGGATGAACTCGATCGACAAGTACGTCGTCTCCTCGTCGCTGATCGATCCGCAGTGGACGAACAGCCACGTGCTCGGCGGTGCCGGTGGCGACGCCGTGGCCGCGGTGCGCGAGGTCAAGGAGCGGACCGATCGCGACATCCTGCAGTACGGCTTCGGCGACGTCACGCGGCTGCTACTGGCCAATGGCCTGCTCGACGAGCTGCGCGTGTGGCTGCACCCCGTGATCTCCGGTGCGGCCAAGCCCGACGAGCTGCTGTACCGCGACACCGCGAAGGCGAACTTCACGTTCAACGGCAGCGAAGTGTTCGGCAACGGGATGGTGATCCTCAGCTACACCCCGGCGAACGCGGCCCAGTAGGGTCGCCGACCGTGGAGACGACAGCGGCAGGGGTCGTGCTGGCCAGCGGCGCCGGCACGAGGGTCGGCGCGGCGCTGAACAAGGTGTACCTGCCGATGGCAGGCCGCCGGGTGGTCGCGTGGTCGCTGGCGGCGTTCGCCGCGGTGCCCGAGGTGGGCGTGCTGGTGCTCGTGATCCGCGAGCAGGACGCGGAGCTGGCGGAAGAGGTGCTGGCCGCGCACCCGGGCCAGGTCGAGGTCGTGACCGGGGGTGCGACGCGGCAGGGGTCCGAGCTGAACGCCCTGCGCCACCTCGCGCCGCGCATCGAATCGGGCGCCGTCGACGCCGTGCTGATCCACGACGCCGCCCGCCCGCTCGCGACGCCGGCTCTGATCGGCGACGTGCTGGCCCGGACCCGCGAGTACGGCGGTGCCGTGCCGGGACTGGCCGCCGACGACGTGGTCTCGATGGCCGCCGACGGTTCGGTCGCCGCCCGGCTGCCGGGCGCGATCCGCGTGCAGACGCCGCAGGGCTTCCGCGCCGAGCCGCTGCTGGCGGCCTACGAGCAGGCCGAGATCGAGGGTTTCCTGGGCACGGACACGGCTTCGTGCATGGAACGGTTCTCCGCGCTGCCGGTGCACTGGGTGCCCGGCGGCGCGGAGAACCTGAAAATCACCTACCCGCACGACCTCGCGGTGGCCGAGCGGTTGCTCTCCCGCTGAGCGGATCGCCCAGCGGCGCAGATCACAGCGACGGGCTGCGGGTCAGCGACGCGTCTCGCTCGACGACGGACTCGAGAGCCTCGTCGATCGCCGTCAGCAGGTCGGCGTCGAGCTTCACGCCGGCGGCCTTGACGTTCTCGTGCACCTGCTCTGGGCGGGAGGCGCCGATGATCGCCGAAGCGACGTTCGGGTTCTGCAGGACCCACGCCACGGCCAGCTGCGCCATGCTCAGCCCGGCCTGCGCGGCCAGCGGCTCCAGCTTGGCGACCGCGGTCAGCGTCTCGTCGTTGAGGAAACGCTTGACCATGTTCGCGCCGCCGTTCTGGTCGGTCGCGCGCGAACCCTCCGGCAGCGGCTGGCCCGCCTTGTACTTGCCGGTGAGCACGCCCTGCGCGATCGGCGACCAGACGATCTGGCTCAGCCCTTCACGCTCGGACGCCGGCACGACCTGCGACTCGATGACGCGCCACAGCATCGAGTACTGCGGCTGGTTGGAGATGAACGGCACCTTCAGCTCACGCGCGAGCGCCGCGCCCTGCGTGATCTGGTCGGCCGACCACTCCGAGACGCCGATGTAGAGCACCTTGCCCTGGCGGACGAGGTCGGCGAAGGCGACCATCGTCTCTTCCAGCGGCGTGTTGTGGTCGAAACGGTGCGCTTGGTAGAGGTCGAGGTAGTCGGTGCCGAGCCGCTGCAGCGACGCGGTGGCCGACTCCATGATGTGCTTGCGCGAGAGGCCCTTGTCGTTCTGGCCCTTCGGCCCGGTGGGCCAGAACACCTTCGTGAAGATCTCGAGGCTCTCCCGGCGCTGGCCCTTCAGGCCCCGCCCGAGCACGGACTCCGCCGCCGTGTTCGCGTACACGTCGGCCGTGTCGAAGGTCGTGATGCCGGCGTCGAGCGCCGCCTTGATACAGGCCTGGGCCTGCTCCTCTTCGACCTGGGACCCGTGGGTGAGCCAGTTGCCGTAGGAGATCTCACTGATGTTGAGGCCGCTGCGGCCGAGTCGTCGAAACTCCATGCCGTTCAGCCTAGGCGGGGGTTGTTCGCGTTGCTAACGAACCTCCCCCATCGGGCAGTGGCGGTGCTCACCGGCAACCAGCCGGAAACGACAACGGCCGCCACACCCTCGCGGGTGTGGCGGCCGTCACAGAAATGCTCAGCCGGGGATCGGGTCGCCCGGGCGCAGGCGCGGCTTCGGGACCCGCAGCTTGCGGATCTGGCTCGCGCGCACGAAGGCGTACCAGCCGACGCCGCGGGTGGGCTCCTTCGGGAACCGCTCGCGGGCCAGACGGGAGATCTTGCGGCCGTTGACCACGCCCTCGATGGCCATGACCAGCAGCATCGCCATGCAGATGAGGGTGATGTACTGCTGCGCCGCCGGCACCGGGATCAGCAGCGCGAGGAACACGAGGATCGCGAGCGGCATGAACAGGCCCAGGATGTTGCGCCGGGAGTCGACGAGGTCGCGCACGTACGCCTTGACCGGCCCGCGGTCGCGCACAGGCAGGTACTTGTCGTCGCCGGACATCATGCGTTCGCGGCGCTGCTTGGCGGCGGCGCGCCGGTCTTCCTTGCTGACCGGGTTCTCCTTGCGGAGCTGCTTGTTGCGCTTCATCGCCTCGCGCATGCTGGTGGGCGGCGGGGCGACGGGTCCGCGCTTGCGACCTTCCGCTTCCCGCCGCTTCGGCGTCGCCCGGCCCTTGCCCGGCGTGTACGCCTTGCCGATGGTCGAATCGGACTCGACGACGTCGGCCTCGACGGCGTCCGCAGGGGTCTCGGTGGTGCTTCGGCGCAGGAACCTCACCTCACCAGGGTATTGCAGGCGTCACGACGATGTTCGGCAGGTCGTGCGATGTGCAACCATGGAGGGGGAACAGATCGGGTACCCGGAGAGTTGAACTGTTTCGGACGAGAAGTACCCGCAGTGAGTTCGACCTAGAGGGAGTGCCATGACGACCGCTGAGCAGACCGGTGCGGCGCAGGCCGAGACCGCCGAGGAGACCCACGGCGTGACCTTGACCGACGCCGCGGCGGTCAAGGCGAAGGCCCTGCTCGAGCAGGAGGGCCGCGACGACATGCACCTGCGCATCGCCGTCCAGCCCGGTGGCTGCGCGGGCCTGCGCTACCAGCTGTTCTTCGACGAGCGCGAGCTCGACGGTGACCTTTTCCGCGACTTCGACGGTCTGCGCGTGGCGGTCGACCGGATGAGCGCTCCGTACGTGTCCGAGGCTGTGATCGACTTCGTCGACTCGATCGAGAAGCAGGGCTTCACGATCGACAACCCGAACGCGACCGGCTCGTGCGCGTGCGGTGACAGCTTCCACTGAGCCCGCGCGCTCGGTAAAGCACACGAAGAAGGGCCCCGGCCGACTCGGCGGGGGCCCTTCTTCGTGCTCGGAGCCGGCTCTCAGACGTAGGCGTCGAGGTCGGCGACCTGCGCGTGGCAGGCGTCGTCGACCTGCCACGGCCGCGCCGCGCGCGGGTGCGGCATCCGGTCGGTGGTGAGTCCCTCGCTGCGGAGCGCGGACGGGATGTGGGCGCAGTCGGCGATCAGCTCGCCGAGGTCTTCCGGTTCAGTGGCCGTGTTCACTTCCGTAACGCTATTGATCCTTCAGCGACTGGGAAAGCGGTACCAGCCGGTAGTGTCGGCCGAGGCGCGGGAACTACCCGGACGGGTCATGACCTGCGGGTAACCCCGCCAGAGCCGCACGAACGAGACACCCAGAGGAGAACCGGTGGCAGACAAGGCCAGGATCGCCGTGTCCGGCAGCATCGCAACCGATCACCTGATGCACTTCCCCGGCAGGTTCGCCGAGCAGCTCGTGAAGGAGCAGCTCCACCGGGTGTCGCTGAGCTTCCTGGCCGACGACCTCGTCGTCCGCCGCGGCGGCATCGGCGCCAACATCGCGTTCGGCCTGGGCGTGCTGGGCGTGAAGCCCGTGCTGGTGGGTGCCGTGGGCTCCGACTGGGCCGACTACGCGTCGTGGCTCGAGCGCCACGGCGTGGACACCTCCGGAGTGCTGGTGTCCGAGGTCGCGCACACCGCGCGCTTCGTGTGCACCACCGACGAGGACCTGTGCCAGATCGCGACGTTCTACGCCGGCGCCATGGCCGAGTCGCGCAACATCGAGCTCAAGCCCATCGCCGACCGCGCCGGCGAGCTGAGCCTCGTGCTGATCAGCCCGGACGACCCCGAGGGCATGGTCCGCCACGCGCAGGAGTGCCGCCAGCGCGGCTACACCTTCGCCGTCGACCCGTCGCAGCAGCTGGCCCGCATGGACGGCGCCCAGGTGCGTGACTTCATCGCCGGCGCCAAGTACCTGTTCAGCAACGACTACGAGTGGGAGCTGCTGCTCCAGAAGTCGGGCTGGACCGAGGCCGACGTGCTGGAACGCGTCGGCATGCGCATCACCACGCTGGGCGAGAAGGGCGTGGAGATCGTCGGCCGCGACGGCCTCGCCCTGCAGATCGGCGCCGTCCCCGAACGCGGCAAGGCCGACCCGACCGGCGTCGGCGACGGCTTCCGCGCCGGCTTCCTCGCCGCCCTCGACGGCGGCCTGGAGCTGGAGCGCGCCGCCCAGCTCGGCTCGCTCATCGCCGTGCTGGTCCTGGAAACCGTCGGCACCCAGGAGTGGACCTTCGACCGCACCGACGCCCTCGCCCGCCTCGGCGACGCCTTCGGCCCACAGGCGGCGGACAAGATCGCCACGGTGCTGCCGAGCGCCTGACGTTCCGCGCCGCACGAGAGTGGCCGCCCCCGAACGCACGGTGGCGGCCACTGTCGTATCAGCGGATCAGTACCAGTTGGTCCGGAAGATGAACAGCGGGCCCGAAAGGTTGTCGCACACGAGCGCGCCCCGGGCGAGCCGTCCGTTGAGGTTGTTGGCGATCTTCGTCTCCGCCCAGCCGTTGTCCATCCACCCTTCTTCGCTCGACCAGCTCGCACCGCCGTCGTCGGACCGGTCGACGACGATCGAGCAGCGGTCGCTGGCCTGGCTCGAGTCGGCGGCCTGGGCCTCGGCGAAGGCACCGCACGCGCCGTAGTAGTACAACCGGACCGTGATGGTGATCAGCCCGCCGAGGGCATTCGGTGCGTTGGTGGTGTACTCCTGCTGCACCCTGAAACTGCCGTGCGGGCACGGCCCGCTCGAGGGGAACGTGCCTTCGTTCGCGTAGGCGCCGTACGGCGCGCTCGACAGCGGTTGCGCATTCGCGGGGACCGCAGCGAACGAGAGCGCCGACGCGCTCGCCGCCGTGGCCAGGACAACTTTCCGAAGAATCTTCATAGGGGGAAGCTGCCGGACGCACGACTGCGCCGCCAAGCTGTTAGAGCAGGCTCGAAATCCCCGATCGGACCTTGTGAAGCGCGGCGGGGCTGTCCCGGGTCCGGGCGGCCCCGCCCGCGTCAAGGCGTCAGTACCAGCCGGTTCTGGTCAGCTCCCCGTTGCACGACACCGCGGCCCGCGCGAGGCGGCCGTTGAGGTTGTTCGCGATCCTGGTTTCGCCGTACCCGAATTCCATCTGGTCGGTGGAGTTGACCCAGGTCGCGCCGCCGTCGTCGGAGCGGTCGACGTAGACGGTGCAGTTGTCGGTGCCCGAATTGGTGAGCGTGTCGGTGACCTCGGCGAAGGCGCCGCACGCGCCGTAGTACATGAGGTCGATCTGCAAGGGGTGCAGGGTGCCGTCGGAGCCGGGTGCCTGCGTGAACACGCGGCGAGCCGCGCTGAAACTGCCGTGCGGGCACGGGCCGCTGGACGGGAACGTGCCTTCGTTCGCCTAGGCGCCGTACGGCGCGCTCGACAGCGGGGCCGCGTTGGCGGGCACCGCGGCGAAAGACAGGGCGGCAGCGGCCACTGCCGTGGTCAGAATCACTTTCCGAAGAGTTTTCATGTGACGCACGCTGCCGGACGGGGACCTCGCCGCCAAGCTGTTCAAGCTGCGTCGAAATCCCCGTTCGGACCTAGCGGAAACGGCGTCAGAGCTTCACCGGGTAGACCGGCTCCGGGATCTCCGGCTTGATGCGGTGCTCGACGAAGATGCCGTGCCACAGCATGAACACCAGCAGGGCCCAGATCTGGCGGCTGCGGTCGAGCTGGCCGGCCTTGTGCTCCTCCAGCAGGCGCAGCACGGCGGGCTTGTCGAGCAGCTCGTCGGTCTTCGAGTCGTTGATGATGCCGCGCGCCCAGTCGTACATCTCGTTGCGCAGCCACAGGCGGATCGGCACGGGGAAGCCGAGCTTGCGGCGGTTGAGCACGTGGGCGGGGATGATCTTCGCGAGTGCCTGGCGCAGCGCGTACTTCGTGGTGCCGTGCGCGAGTTTCTGGTCCAGGGGAATGGAAGCGGCGACCTTGAACACCTCGGCGTCGAGGAACGGCACGCGCAGCTCCAGCGAGTTGGCCATGGTGACCTTGTCGGCCTTCACGAGGATGTCGCCCCGCAGCCAGGTGAACAGGTCCACGTGCTGCATGCGCGCCACCGGGTCCCAGCCGCGCGAGACGTCGTACCAGGGCGCGGTGACGTCCTTGAAACCCACGCCTTCGGTGTACGTCCGCAGCACGTTGCGCAGCTGGTCGTCGCGGAAGTTGCGCGCGTTGCCGTAGTAGCGGTCCTCCAGCGGCAGCGCGCCGCGGCGCAGCAAGTCCTTGCCGCGCGTGCCTTCCGGGATCTTCGTGGACACCTTGCCGATGAGCTTGCGCACACCGCCGGGCACCTTTTCGAACGGTGCCAGCGAAATCGGCTCGTTGTAGATCGTGTAGCCGCCGAACAGCTCGTCCGCGCCCTCGCCCGACAGCACGGCCTTCACGTGCTTGCGGGCCTCGCGCGCGATGAACCACAGGGGCACCAGCGCCGGGTCGGCCACCGGGTCGTCGAGGTACCAGACGATGAGCGGCAGCGCTTCCATCATCTCGTCGGCCGAAACCGTGCGCACCACGTGCTTCACGCCGATCGCGGCGGCCGACTCGGCGGCGACGTCCACTTCGGAATAACCCTCGCGTTCGAACCCGGTGGTGAACGCGATGAGGTTCGGGTTGTGCTCCTTCGCCAGCGTCGCCGTGGCCGTGGAGTCGATGCCGCCGGACAGGAACGCGCCGACCGTCACGTCCGGGTCGGAGATCATGTGCTTGCCCACCGAGTCGCGCATCACATTCGCGATGCGCTCGTACAGGGCTTCGGCCTCGGCGGCGCCGTTCACCGGCTTCGCCGCGAACTGCGGGTGGAAGTAGCGGGTGAACTCGACCTGCCCGCCCGGCACCACGCGGAACGACGTGCCCGACTCGACGCGGCGCACGGCCGTGTGCAGCGACTCGGGCTCCGGCACGTACTGCAGCACCAGGTAGTGCTGCAGGGCCTTGCGGTCCAGCTCCTGGGCCACGCCGAGCGTGTCGGTGAGCTCCAGCAGGCTCTTCTTCTCGCTGGAGAACGCCACTCCGCCGGGGCCGGCGGCGTAGAACAGCGGCTTGATGCCGAACGGGTCCCGCGCGCCGAACACGACCTTCTCGGCGGAGTCCCAGATCATGAAGGCGAACATGCCGCGCAGCTTCTTCACCGCGTCGGCGCCCAGGAAGTGGTAGGCCGCGACGATGGCCTCGCCATCGCCCTCGGTCTCGAACTTCGCGCCGAACTTTTCAGCGAGCTCGTCGCGCAGCTCGCGGTAGTTGTAGATCTCCCCGTTGAAGTTCATGGTGTAGCGGCCCGGAGCTTCCGGCGGGCCCCAGTGCAGCGGCTGGTGGGCGTGGTCGACGTCGATGAACGCCAGCCGGTTGAAGCCGTAGACGACCTCGGCGTCGGCCCAGGTGTCCTGCTCGTCGGGGCCGCGGTGGCGCTGGCAGCGCATCGCCGCGCCCACGGCTTCACGGGCGTTCGCCGCGTCGGTCTCGGTGCCGCAGATCAGTCCAAGCAGGCCGCACACGCGTACTCACACACCTCAGGGTCTTCGCCGGTCCGGGAAGGGCACAGTATGCCGCGAACCGTGCACCGCGGACCGCATCGGGTGGACGCGCGCGCGTTGTGGTCACCCCTTGGACAGCGGGAATCGTGAACTCGGCTAGGCTCCGCCTGTCACGAAGATCGGTCGAGGAGGCTCTGGGTGAAAGGGCGAGGTGCAGTGGGAAAACCAGCGCGCACCCACGGGGGTAAGCGGGTCGGCCGCGTCGCCGCGCTGGCCGTGCTGGTCGCGCTGACCGCGACGGGCTGCTCCGGGGACGCGATCCTCCGATTCGGCTGGCCGGTCGGGGTCACCCCGCAAGCCGAAGAGATGCAGAACCTCTGGACGTGGACGGTCATCGCGGCGCTCGCCGTCGGTGTCATCGTGTGGGCCCTGATCTTCTGGACCGCGACGTTCCACCGCAAGAAGAAGAACTCCGCGGTCGAGGGTCCCGAGGACCTCCCGCGGCAGTTCCAGTACAACATCCCGCTCGAGATCTTCACCGTCGTCGTCCCGACGATCATGGTCTGCGTTCTGTTCTTCTTCACCGCGACGACCGAGAGCAACGTCCTCGACAAGAAGCCCGACCCGGACGTGACCGTCGACGTGGTGGCCTTCCAGTGGAACTGGGAGTTCAAGTACGACGACGCGAACGCGAAGCGCCCGGACGGCACCCAGGTGAGCACCGTCGGTTCGTCCGGCGAGATCCCGCTGCTCGTGCTCCCGACGAACAAGACGATCGAGTACCGCCTGCGGTCCACCGACGTCATCCACTCGTTCTGGGTCCCGGAGTTCCACTTCAAGCGCGACGTCTTCCCGGACCCCGAGAAGAACAACCAGGACAGCTCCTTCCAGAACTCCATCGACCGCGAAGGCTCCTTCGTCGGCCGGTGCGCGGAGCTCTGCGGCACGTACCACTCGGTGATGAACTTCGAGGTGCGTGCGCTCTCGCCGGACAAGTACGACCAGTACATCAAGCTGCGCACGGAAACGAACCCGAAGACGGGCCTGCCGAACACGGCTTCCGAGGCGCTGGCGGCGATGAACTGCGGCGAGCTGTGCACCCCGCACGCGGTGACCACGCAGCCGTTCAACACCGACCGCACCGCGCGCACTGCGTCCAACTGACCGGTTCCGGCGAACCAGAGGAGTAGGGGAGAAAGTCCCATGAAGGTCGAAGCCCGGATTTTCTACATGGTGGCGGCGTTCGCCGTCGTCATGGCCGTCATCTACTGGGTCATGACCGCCCTCTACGCGACCGACCAGAAGGCCGAGCCCGTCGGCATCGTCGCGCTCTTCCTGACCGGTGGCCTCGCGTTCCTCGCGGGCAGCTACATGCAGTTCGTGTCCCGCCGGATCGAACCGCGCCCCGAGGACCGCGAGGACGCCGAGATCAGCGACGGCGCGGGCGAGCTGGGCTTCTTCAGCCCGGGCAGCTACTGGCCGATCGCCATGGCGGCCGCGGCTGCGCTGGGTGGTCTCGCGCTCGCGTTCTTCCACATCTGGCTGCTGGTCATGGCGCTCGTCGCCCTGCTCATCGCCGTGGGCGGGCTGGTGTTCGAGTACCACACGGGCCCGAACCACGAGTGACGCTTTCCCCGGTCGTTCCTGACCGGGGCCTGCCGCCGCGCTGGGGTGCCAGCGCGGCGGCGAGCACCGCCAGCATCCCCAGGCCCTCCGGCCACGACAGCCGGTGGCCGAACGCCAGCACGTCCACCACCACCGCGACCACCGGGTACAGGTAGGACAGCAGCGCCACCGTCGTGGTGGGCAGCTTGCCGATGCTCGCGTACATCAGCACGTACATCACCGCCGTGTGCACGGTGCCGAGCAGCACCAGCCACAGCAGCCCCGGAACCGAGTGCGGGAGCGGCGTGAACGCCAGCGCCGGGGCCAGCAGCACCGTCCCCACCGCCAGTTGCACCGCCGCGAGCAGGTGCGGGCGCACGTGGGTGAGCTGCTTCGCCACGAACGATGCGCCGGCGTAGAGCACCGCCGCGCCCAGCGCGAGCGCGATTCCCGCGAACCGCACCGGCTGCCCGTCGTCGCCGTGGGCCGAGAGGGAAATCACCACCACGCCGGCGAACGCGACACCCGCCCGGGCCAGGTGCGTCTTCGCGACTTTTTCACCGAGGAACGCCGCCGCCAGACCCACCAGGATGAGCGGCTGCGTGTGGTAGACGACCGTGCTCACGCCGATCGACGACAGCGCGTAAGACGTGAACAACAACACCCAGTTGGCCACCAGCAGCACGCCGCCCAGCGCGGCCAGCAGCAGGTCGCGCAACGACGGCCGCCAGCTGCGCAGGTAGCCGCGCGCCAGGCACCACACGACGAGCAGGACACCGCCGACGAGACAGCGGGCGAACGCGACGGCCGGCGCGGCGGCACCGCTTTCCAGCACGACCGCGCCGATCGTGCCCGACAGGGCCATGGCCGCCGACCACTGCAGGACGGGACGGATTTCGGGGTTCTTCATGCGTCTCAGATTCGGCTCGCGAGCCGCGCCCGACCAGTGTCAGAAATGACAACGGCCGCAAAACTTGTGACACGCTGGGCGCATGGACGTGCAACGGGTCGCGGTGGTGCTGGCCGACCGGGTCTCGCCGTTCGAGCTGGGCGTCGCGTGCGAGGTGTTCGGCACCGACCGCAGCGCGGACGGCATCGAGGGCTGGGAGTTCGGCGTGTGCTCACCGAGGGGGTCCGAAGTGGACACCTGGTCGGGATTCGGGCTGAGCGGGCTGTCCGGATTGGACTTCGCCGCTTCGGCCGATCTGCTGATCGTGCCGACGTGCGAACCGCGCACGGTGGCGCCGCCGGAACCGGTTCTCGACGTCCTCCGCGACGCCCGCGAGCGAGGAGCGTGGGTTGCCGGGTTCTGCGCAGGCGTGTTCTCCCTCGGCTACGCGGGCCTGCTCGACGACCGCCGCTGCACCGTGCACTGGGTGTACGAACAGGACTTCCGCCGGCTCTTCCCGAAAGCCCGTGTGGACCCGCAGGCGCTGTACGCGGACGACGACGGCGTGTCGACCAGCGCGGGCACCGTCGCGGCCGTGGACCTGTGCCTGCACCTCGTGCGGCGGCTGCGCGGTGTCGCGGCGGCCACCACCCTCGCGCGACGGATGGTCGCGGCCCCGCACCGCGCCGGCGGGCAGGCGCAGTTCGTCGAGGCGCCGCTGCCGGCCACCGCCGCGCCCGACGACGCCGTGGTCGCCGAAGCCTTGGAGTGGGTGGAACGGCGGCTGGACCGGCCGTTCACGGTCGCGGAGCTCGCGCGCCGCAGCGGCCTGGGGGAGCGGACGTTCCTGCGGCGCTTCTCCGCCGCCACGGGCACCACTCCGCACCGCTGGCTCACCGAACGCCGGCTCGACCGAGCCCAGGCGCTGCTGGAGGAGGGCGGGCTGTCCGTCGAGGACATCGCGACGGCCTGTGGCTACGCCTCAGCGGCCGCGCTGCGCCACCAGTTCACGCGCCTGCGGGCAACCACCCCGAGCGCCTACCGCGCGGCCTTCCAGGGCTCCTGAGCCCTTCCCGCGGCCTCCCCGCTCCGCTCGCCCCAAGCACCCCAATGCGGCGTTGGTTGCGTTCAACGCACCGAACGCCACATTGAGGTTTTCTCAGTAGGGCGAGGTGGGGGTGCGTGTTGCCGTGAGGTGAGGCGTGGGGCC
>NZ_JBIAWY010000029.1:0-26040 GCF_042896185.1 Amycolatopsis sp. NPDC001319
AGCCGGCCACCAAGCGTCACGCTACGATCAACCCTTCGAGCCTACCCGGGCTCGGTGACAGACAACGAGAGCTGCACCAGACCCGGGGCGCATCACCACAGCCGACAGCCGAAACCAAGACCGCCGCGGTGGTCACACCGCCGATGACCTTGCGCACGCGTCGATATACCCCGCTCACGGCTGCGTTACACCTCTGCGATGCGGCGGTCGCCAGTTCTCGGATTTCACGCGAGCAACAGTTGCGCCACGCAAGCAAACCGTTTGCCTCCGTGCTCCGCGCGTATTCTCTGATCGCCGGATGAGTCAGTTCACCGGTTGATCGGAGTGGCGGCAAGCTCCGGCTGTCGCCACGAGTGGGCCCCCTCTTTCAAAGGCTTCGGCGACACTGTCGCGGCTGCCTCTGCCCGTGTTCGCAGCTCGTTGTGGAGGCGGTGCGCGACTCGGACCGGGGGCGGGCGGACTGGGTCCGGCCACGCGGCGACGACCACAGGCGGTTCGTCGCGACACGGCCAAGGCCGCGACATCGGCGATCCAGAAAAGATTCCACGGTGTTTCCCGGTCGAGCCCCTACCTGAGGCGGCTTGTAAGTTCTCCCGCCGAGCGGAACATGCGCATGGTTGGATCGCGCACTGCCCAGGGGTTCACCGGGCGGGCTGGCGCCGGTCGGTGAAGCGGCGGTTCTTCTCCCGCATTTCATCGTCATCCACCTCCCGGGCGCCGCTCATGCGCTGCCGTTCACCTTCCGAGCACGGCGCGGATGGCGTCACGTGCTCGGTCGATGATCGCGGCGGGTGGTCCCAGCAGGAGGTTGGCTTTCGCGCTCTCTGCGCCGGGGTGCGCCCGGGTCGGCGCCACGGCCTCGGCGAGCCGCACGGTCGCCGCCATCGCCCGCAGCCGCTCCGGCGGCCGGTGGGCTCGCAGCCTCGGGAACTCCTCGCGTTCTTCGTGTTCGGCGTGCGCCAACACGTCGTCTCGGAGCTGGACCAGCAGGGTGTCGAATCCGTCGGCGTCCGGCCCCATCTTTTCGAGGGTGGTCAGCAGTTCCTTGGCGCGGCGCTCCTCGCCCAGCCGTGCCTCGACTACGGACTCGGCCGCTGGTTCGAGGTCGCGGATCTCCGGGTGCACCACTTCTTCCTCCGCTGTCTCGTGCACGGCCAGGAGCCGAACGAGGCTGTGGAACACTTTCCGCCGCTGGTCGTCGTCCTCCGCCGTGTCCAGCTGCGTGAACAGCTCGCGGATCTCCCGGTGCTGCCGCTGCAGCAGCTCGATGACGTCCTCGTTGTTCTCCACCATGAATCTCCTTCTTGTCGACTCCGGGCTTTCGTCAGCCGACGCGGGGTCCGTCAGTGCCGCGCGGTGCGGCGACACCGTGTGTTTCGGGGCCGGTGAGCAGGCCGAGGGCGATCATGCCGATGCCGAGACCCAGGTGCAGCCAGTTGTCCGCGTTGTTGAACGGAACGAAGTTGGCGTCACTGCCGTGGTCGATGAGCAGGCCGTAGAGCCACAGCACGAGGTACACGACTCCTCCGATGAGGAGGTATAGCCGGGCCGCGCGTGAGGTGCGGGCGCACGCCAGGCCGACGACGCCGAAGAGCAAATGCACGATGTTGTGCAGGGTGGAGACCATGAACACGCCGAAGAGCATGGCCATCGAGCCGTGCCCGGCGAAGCCCATCTGGTCGTAGTCGGTCGTGACGCCCGGGATGAACCCGAGCACGCCGATCAGCAGGAATACGCCCCCGACGATGCCGGCGGCCAGCTGGGCGGACGAGCGTCCGGTGGAAGTGGGTGAAGGTGTACGTGTCGACATGACTTTCTCCTCCATGTCAGGAATGTGTTCGAACGGGGCCGGCGGCGCGGGTGTACTGCTGGAAGTCGATGCGGTCGATCTTGCGGTGGTAGCGCATCCCGGCCAGACCACCGAGGATGGCTCCGATGAGCGCGGCGGCCAGGGCGACGAGCACGGTGATGATGCCGACGACGGTCAGGGTGCCTTCGTTGATCGGGAGCCGGGGCAGCCCGTTGAGGCGGGCCAGGATGTCGAACTGGCTGCCGCCGACGGCGGCCAGGATCGCGACGACGGCCGCGATGACGATCGACCACACCCATACGGCGAGGCCTTGCTTGACCCCGTTGAAGCGCGCCATTCTTCCGGCAACATAGCCGCCGCAGTAGTAGCCGATCAGGAGGACGACCAGCACGACGATCGCGGAGACGACGGTGGCGGTTTGCACGGCGGCGGGATTCTGCGCCGCTTGGCTGACCTGGTCGGCCGCTTGCCCCGCGTCACCGGGATTGGTGGCCAGGCCGAACGCGGTCCCGGCCGCGGCGGCGGCTGCGGTCAGGATCAGCGCGGTGCCGGTGGCGGTGAGCCATCCGAAGAACGCGGCGCCCCACTTGATCCCACCGAAGCGCTCCCGCTGCCGCTCCACCACTTCACCGCGACCCGGGCCTTCCTCCTGCCGTGCCACGGGCGGCGGCGCGTCTGCGACGGACGGCGTGTTCTGCGGGGGTGACGTGACCTGCGTGGTGTTGACGGGTGGCGCGGCGCCGGGGTCGAGGCGCCCGTGGCGGGCGCCCTCGGGGTTCGTACTCATGGTGATCTCCTTCGGTTCGTTGTCGTCTCGCAAAGAGGGGACCTCGCGGTGGAGCCATGGCCGCGGCGATGCTCGCTTTGCGGATGCGGTGCTGTGGATCAGCGGACGGGACACTCCGGTCGCGTCTCAGTGGCGCCGACCACGAGGTGCCACGGCCGGTTACGCGCGCCCGGTGGCGGGCGTTGGCGGTGGCTGCGCGGGAGGTGTGCTCGGCTCCTGGCTGCCCATCTTCTGGCCGGCCTTGCGCTAGGTGTCGGCGGCGTCCTCGGCGGCGCGCTGTTTGCCGATCGCGAGGTCGGACTTGACGGTGTCGTTCTGTTCCTTGGCCTTGTCGTATCCGGAGTTGACGAGCTTCGCGGCGGCGTCGCGGCCGCCGATGCCGAAGGCCAGTGCCGTGGCCAGTGCTGCGGAGCTGACCAGGGCGACGTAGGTGATCGTCACGATCACCGGCGAGATTCTCGACGGAGTGAGGATCATGATCACGGCGATGCCCATGATCATGGCCGGAACGAGGGTGCGGACGATCTTGCCGGTCGGAGTGTCGCCCATGGTGCGGTGCACCAGCCCGCCGACCGCGCCGGCGACCGCGGCCGCGACGATGAAGATCAGCAGTGCGGCGATGACGTTGGGCAGGTAGCTCAGCACTTGGTTCATGAACCCGGTCAACGCCGGGATTCCGAGCGTGCCGATGGCCGAGGAGATCACGAAGAGCATGATCAGCCAGAACACGACGAGGCCGACGAACTTGGAGGGGCTGCCCCGGGGGGAGAGCTTCTCCACGTAGTTCGCGCCGCCGCCGGTCTTCAGCTTGTCGTCGACCTTGGCCTTCTGCAGGCCCTTGGTGATGACCTTGTCCAGCAGTTTGGCGATGATGAAACCAATCAGCAGTACGAGCAGTGCGCCGATCAGCTGGGGCAGGTAGCCCACGAATGTCGTGAACGCACTCTGCAGACTTTGCAGAATGTTGAAGCCAGTGTTCACGGATCTGTCCCTTCGGGTAGGTGCAAATTTGCCTGGGGTTGCCAGGTCGACCATGATCGTGTTTGTGA
The DNA here is from genome assembly GCF_042896185.1 of Amycolatopsis sp. NPDC001319. Classification (NCBI taxonomy): domain Bacteria; kingdom Bacillati; phylum Actinomycetota; class Actinomycetes; order Pseudonocardiales; family Pseudonocardiaceae; genus Amycolatopsis; species Amycolatopsis sp. NPDC001319. Next base: position 3,647 of record NZ_JBIAWY010000029.1, read on the forward strand.
CTTCCGCGCACCGGTAGATTTGCCGGGTTCGTGCATTGGATTGGCGGGCGCCGCGTGGCTCTGGCTGGTCAGGGAGATACGTCGTCGTTCGTTGTCCGCGTGTCCGAAAATCTTGGTGAGATGTCACAGGCTGGATGGCTTGTGCTGCGCGTGGTAGGAACTGCGCATACCCGGATTATTGGGCACCAAACTCGCAGGACCACAACGAACGGAGGACTGCGGTTGACCGGATACCAACGTCATCGGCGAACTTATTTCGTTAACCGGTTCCAACCAGGCTGCGGTGGCGGCGGTCAGAAATTACGCCGACAACGTTTCTCGTCTACGCCGTGGGATAATCGGTGGCGAAGCCAGGCTCAACTCTACGAGGACGTAGCCGTCGACATACTGTCCGGGTTTCGCTTCCTCCCCGGGGATCTGCACCCCCGGGCGTCGACGACCTCCAGAGATCCGATGACAGCGACCTCGTTAAGCGCATCTCAAGTCGACCCGGCCACAACCACTCCTGCTGAGGCGAGGTTCGATCGGGGGCGCGGTGCTAGGGGTGGACGTGGCCCTTGCTCTTGTCCTTGGGCTTCCCCTTGGCTTTATCGGCCGGATTGGCAGCCTTGTTCTCGTGGTTGGCTGTGAGGGCGCCAGATCCGTGCAGTGAGGTCGGGTCTGGCGCGGCCGGTGGCGGTCCGGCGATCAACGTTGCAGATGGCTTTGCGGGCGTCGTCGACGAGAGCGTGGGGATGATCTGCACAGGTGTCGCGGAGGGGGTGGGGAAGGTCGTCGTGGGTGGTTCGGCGGCGGTAGTTGAAGCGGGGCTTGGCGCGTCGGGACTCGTGAGCGCTACGACGACCACGGCCGCAGCGACCGCGGCTGCGAGGCCGCTCGAGGCGATCAGGGTTCGTCGACGCGCGGAACCCGATATCCGGGATCGGCCGGTGACCGCGGTGCCTGCGTACGCGGCCATGGGCCTGCTCAACATCTGCAGCGCGTCCTGTGCGGTGGGGCGGTGTTCTGGTTCGCGGGCGGTCATGCGTGCGAGGGTCTGTGCGAGGGGCTCGGGCAGTCCGTCGGGGATGCGCGGAGACCGGTGCAGCCGCGCGAGTGCCGATTCGGCCATCGTGCCGGGGTACTCCCGCTCCCCGGTCAAGCACTCGAGCAGGATGAGGCCGAGCGCGTACACGTCGGCGGCCGGTTCGGCCGGTTCACCGGTGATCTGCTCGGGTGCGAGGTAAGCGGCCGTGCCGGTCACGAAACCGGTGCCGGTGATGTGGGTCGAGTCGAGTTCGTGGGCAATGCCGAAATCGCCGATCAGCGGGCCGTCGGGGCCGAGCAGGATGTTGGCGGGCTTGAGGTCCCGGTGCACGACGCGCCGGCTGTGCAGGTGTGCCAACGCCTCGGCGAGCCGGACTCCCAGTTCGGACACCTCCGCGGCCGGCAAGGGGCCGGCGAGCAGGCGCTCGGCGAGGTTCCCCCCGTCCACCAGCTGCATCACCAGAAACGGCCTGTCGTGATCGGTCCCGCTGTCCAGCACGGCCACCACCCCGGGGTGGTCGATGCCGGCCTGGATGGTCTTCTCCCGTATCCGCCGTATCTGGTCCGCCTCGACGACGTCCCGGTCGTACACCTTGAGCGCGACCGGGCGGCCGAGTCTTCGATCGAACGCCCGGTAGACCCGCGCAGTACCGCCGCTGCCGATCAGGTGCTCGACCTCGTAGCGTCCGACGGTCAAGGACAGCGGCTTGTCTGAGTCATCCCGGGGGACCACGTCGCCACCGAGGGAGTATCGGGGAGCCGTGACGCCGTCGGTCGGTCGCTCGTCCGTCATCGGCAGTCCCCCATGTTGTCGGTGACCCACCAGTTATCCGGCGGTACAGTCCGTTAAACCCGGCGGAGCTGATCAGCCGGTTGAGGGAGAATCCGGCCGGGGCGTCGCCACCGCTGGCTCACGCGAGTACCGGCCTGTGGTCGCGGGTGCGCGCCGGGGCGCCGTCCGCGCGCGGTGCACGTGGCGAGCTGGCGCAGGGGGAGGCCGTGGCGAGGCGCGGACGACGACGTCGAGGAAGTGCCGCAGACGTTGAGCGAGCATCGGGTCCGGCTGCCGGTGATCTACGGCCGCGATTTTGTCGGCGTGGTGGTGCGGGCCGATGTCACGCGAGCGATGCCGAATCCGGGCGCGGGTGCGCTGAGGCTCTCTCGTACGACTGGCCGTCCAGACTGCTCGTACAGTGTGCGCAGGGGGCGAAAGGGGTATCCGCCGGTCATGACATCGATCGGCTACTTCCTTTCCTGCGAGCAGTACGGCCCGCGAGAACTCGTGGCCCAGGCACGCGCGGCCGAACGCGCGGGGTTCGAGCGGTTGTGGATCTCGGATCACTTTCACCCGTGGCACGACCAGCAGGGCCAGAGCCCGTTCGTGTGGTCGGTGATCGGGGCCTTGTCGGAGGCGGTGTCGCTACCGGTGACGACCGCTGTGACATGTCCGACCGTGCGCATCCACCCCGCGGTGATCGCGCAGGCCGCCGCGACCGCCGCGGTTCAGCTGGACGGCGGCTTCGTGCTCGGCGTCGGGTCCGGGGAAGCCCTGAACGAACACATCCTCGGCGACCCGTGGCCGTCGGCGGGGCAGCGGCTGGCGATGCTCGAAGAGGCGGTTGAGATCATCAGGCTGCTGCACTCTGCGGGTGCACGCGGCGAGCAGGTGAGCTTTCAGGGGACCTACTACGAGGTGCAGGAGGCGAGGATCTACACGGTGCCGGACGAGCCCGTGCCGATCTACGTGTCCGGGTTCGGGCCACAGGCCACCGAGCTCGCCGGGCGGATCGGGGACGGCTATTGCACGGTGCTCCCGGACGCGGACCTGATTCGCACCTTCCGAGAGTCCGGTGGTGGCGACAAGCCGGTCCAGGCCGGGATGAAGGTTGCGTGGGGCCCGGACGTCGACGCGGCCCTCGACGAAGCGCATCGCTTGTGGGCCAATGACGTCTTGCCCGGTCAGCTGGGTCAGGTTTTGCCGCGGCCACAGGACTTCGAGGCTGCTACGAAGCTAGTGTCGCGTGAGGACGTCAGTGACGCGATCGTATGCGGGGACGATCCGAAGGCGCACCTCGATCGGGTACGCCAGTATGTCGAGGCGGGGGCGGACGAGATCTACGTCCAGCAAATCGGACCTGATCACGACGCATTCTTCCGGGGATGGGGGCAGCACGTGCTGCCGGAGTTCCGTTGACCTGGCGAGCTGTGGGCTCACCGGCGCCAAGGGCGGCGTCTCACTACGCCATCCCGCGGCCAGGCAGCCGCGACGCGAGAAGACTGACGCGCCGCGAGGTGTCATCTCGGGTGAGCGCGGGCTTCGACGCGGTCCTGAAGTCCTTTGTGGACTTCCCTGGTGGCGTGTCGGGCCTCTTGTCGGTCGTACCGGCACGGGTTATGGTGAAGGCAGCGGTCCAACAGCGGGCCGTGCCCTTGATCTCCTCTTGCGCACCGGGCACGAGCTGACGCGTGGTCGGCATCTCGTCTCAGCGATGAATCCCGGTGGGCGAAGAAGGCAGGCCATCTTGACCACCATCCTCAATGGTTCCGCCAGACTCTTGCCGACTCAGCCCCTCGGCGTGGAACCGCTCCGGCTTTCCGTCGAACGTCCGGATCGCGATCTTGTCATGGTCCGCGTGGCCGGGGATCTGGACGCGGCCTCGGCGCCACGGCTCCGGGAGCTGCTCGACGCGCGTCTGCGTAGCACCGTGCGCGCGGTGCTACTCGACATTTCCGGGGTGACGTTCCTCGGCGCAGCCGGGTTGCGCGCGTTGGAACGCGCTCACCTGTTGGCGAGCGAACTCGGTGTGCGCTTCGCCGTGCACGTCGGTGAAGCTCGCCAGGTCCGGAGGGCGATGGGACTGCTCCCGCTCGCGACGCTGTGGGCGGTCGACGAGATCTGACCACCGAGCTGTCAGGAAACGGTCGTGACGCGTTCGATGGACGCTCTGGCGACGTCGCGGACGCCATGGTGTTCGGGATCTGTGGCTCCGTGACGGGTTGGCTGTGTCGGGCCGGCTCGCCGCGAGAGGTGCCTCTCGGTCTGGCAGAAAAGGCAATCTGACAGACCAAGTCCAGATGGGACTACTGCACCGTGCCGACTTACGACCGTGCCCGGGCGGGCAACCGGGCGGCATGACTACTCAGCGGATCGTCGTCACCGGTTCGACCGCTGACGGCGGGGCCAGAGTGTCGCGCCCGGCCGACCCAAGCGCCAACTGTTTTCGCCGGGCCACCGCGACGTTTGTCCGGTCGGTCGCCGGGTAATCGGCGGTAACCCTGACGCCGAGGAGGCCGAGATGACGACCGTGCCCGCGGAAGAAGCGGATCAGACCGCCGCCGGCGCTACGGCTCTGCGGGAGGTGCTGCCCGCGTTTCCTGCGGGGTCTGCGCTTCCCGCGCGTGGCCTGCTCCGACTGCCAGGCGTGTACCGCCCGCAAGCCGATACGTGCTTGCTGGCGTCTGCTGTGCGCCGGGCCCGGGTGCCCGTCGGCGCCCGCGCGCTCGACCTGTGCACCGGAACGGGCGCGCTCGCCATCGCACTCGCCCGCGCGGGAGCGGAATCCGTGCTGGCCGTGGACCTTTCGCGGCGGGCGCTGGTGTCGGCCTGGGTGAACGCGGCCCTGCGCGGGCTGCCGGTGCGCGTGCGCCAGGGTGGCCTGCTCGCCGCTGCGGGCGGGGGACCCTATGACGTCGTCGTGACCAATCCGCCGTACGTACCGGTGCCGGCAGAGCGGCCCCGGCCGGACCGCCGATGTGACGCCGGGAGCGACGGGCGCGCGGTGCTGGATCCCTTGTGCGAGGGTGCCCCGGCACTCGTTGCGCCAGGAGGATTCCTGTTGCTGGTGCAGTCCGTGATGTCCGGCGTGGACCGCTCGGTCCGCCTGCTCACCGCCGCGGGCCTGCGGCCGCGAATCGTCGCCCGGGCGATGGTCCCGTTCGGACCGGTCCTGTCTGGACGGACGGAGTTCCTCGAACAGTCGGGCTTGGTAGCCCCGCAGGTGCGGAAAGAGGAACTGGTGGTTCTCCGTGCCGACCGGTAAGGGCCGGGGGTACCGGCGGGTGCGGGTGGTCCCGGGTGGGCCGCTGCTGATCGAAGGTCCGGTGGAGCTGCAGACGCCCGAGGGCAACACGGTGCGCTCTGACCGGTTCCTGGTGGCGGTGTGCACCTGCCGGCGCAGCAAGTGCTTCCCGCTGTGCGACACCAGCCACCGCAAGCGGGTCCGCGCTCAAGACAACGGTTGACGCAATGAGGACCGCCCGGCGCGCCAGCACCCCAGCAGGTGCTCGCCGAGGCGGTCCTCGAGGTGGTTCGTTGCCTGCACACCGAACACCACGTCCGCCGCGAGCGCCGGATCCTGTTCGAGCAGGTCACCGACCACGTCGTGGCGCATCACTTGTTCGTGCACCGCGTCGGCTTCGATGTGCTCGGTGTAGAAGAATTTGCACGCCTCGGGCGCGCCGAGCCGAGTCAGCGCTTGCACGATGCGCTGCGCCGAGGGTGCCGTGGTGATCTCCGCGGCGGCGAAGTGGCCGACGAGGGCGCCCCGCAGCGCGCGGTGGAGCCCGAACAGTGACATCGCGTTGACGATGGCCAGCATCGGCGCGGGCACGTAGTCCAGCAGGGCCAGGTAGCCGTCGGGGAGTTCGGCGCCGCGCAGCAGGTCGGCGAACAGGCGCGAGTGGACGTACTCCGGGCGGCCGCCGCCGAACTCGTCGAACTCCACGGCCACGAGCGCCGCCTTGGCCCGGCCTCGCAGCCGCGGGATGACCCACGCGTGCGGATCGGCTTCCTTGAGGTGGTAGATCGAGCGGTGGGCGAACAGTTCCCGCACCTGCCACCACTGGCCCTCGTCCCGCAGGTAGTGGGAAACACCGGCCGCGTCGATCGGCTCGACCAGCAGTGCGGTGAACTCGCCGTCGACGTCGTCGCCACCGGGCACCGCGGCGCGCAATGCACTTAGGAAGCGTTCTTCCATCGCACCTCGCAGCCGCAGCAGCTCGGGGTCCCACTCCCAACCGGCGTCGACGCCCGGCAGGCCTTGGTAGTGCAGTTCGTAACACAGGTGCAGGCCCAGGTGCAGGTCGTCGCCGAACGGGTCCGCGTCCGCGATCGCGTCGAGGGGCAGAGTCCGCCCGGGCGGGGGAGTGGACAGGGTCTCGGAGACGGCGGCCGACAGCGGCCCACGGGCGGTGGGCAGTACGGCGGACTGCAGACTCGTCATGGCCGGAGGGTTACCCCGCGGCGGCCGGTTCATGCCCCGAGACGGGCACGGTGCGCTCCTCGAGCATCCGCACCACGGCGCGCAGGCCGCCGGCCGCCGCGGAGCGCTGCGCAGCCGATCCCGTGCCGTCGGCGAGCAGTCGGCCCGCGAGTGATTCGGCAAGGGCGCGGTCGCCGGCTTCCTCGAGTGCGCTGGCGGTGTGCCTGAGCAGGTCGTCGACTAGATCGACGGCCGGACGCTGTCGTTCGAGCCGGGGATCGACCAGGAGCCCGGTGAGGCCGTGGCGCGCGGCGGCCCAGACGGCTGCGGCACATACTTGCGGCGAGAGGCGCGGTCCTTCGCTCCCGCGCTCCAGGGCGGCCAGCGCGGTCCGCACGAGGGCGCGGGACAGCACGGCTTGCAGTATCGCGCCGTCGACGGTCGCGGCGGTGTCGGCCACGCGCAGTTCCACCGTCGGCAGCCGGGGTGACGGCCGGGCGAGCCAGAAGCTCTGGTTGCGGTCGACGAGCGCCCCGCACGTCACGAGCGCGTCCACCGTGCTCTGGTACTCGGCGTGGCTGCGGAAGTACGGTGCGACACCGGAACCGGGGAAGCGGGCCTGCAGCACCATGCGCCAGCTGTGGTAACCGGTGTCGCGGCCGTCGGCGAACGGCGAGTTGGCCGACAGTGCCAGCAGCACCGGCAGCCAGGGGCCGAGGTGGTTCACCACCGCGACGGCCGTGTCCGGGTCCTCGACGCCGACGTGCACGTGGCAGCCGCAAGCTTCGTACTCGGCGGCGAGAGGGCCGTAGGCCTCGTGGATCTGCGCGTACCGACCCTGCGGCTCGGGCTGCGCCCCACGGCCCGGCAGCGACACGGGTGTGCCGGACGCGACGAGCGCGCAGTCCTCGGCGGCCGCAGCCTCGGTGAGCAACCGGCGTCCGGCGGTCAACTGAGCCCGTAGCTCGTCGGCACTCGTGCAGACGCCGGTGGCCAGCTCCACCTGCGTGGGGCGCAACTCCCGTTGCACGATCGCGCCTTCCGGCAACCGGTGGTCGTGCCCGCAGCGCGCCAGTACGCGATCCGCGCTCGGTGTCGTCCGACCCGTGCGCGGGTTGACGAGAAGGAACTCCTCCTCGACCCCGATCGTCGTCCCCGCCCCGTCCATGAGGACTCGGCTACCCGTTTGGGCGGCGGTGGAACCGGGATCGTGCGCCGGAGGCCGGCCGCGGGCAACGTGACGTCGAGCCCCGGCGAGATCGGCGCAACCCAGTCGGGTACCGGTGTCGCTCGTCGTGCAGCCGCCGCGCGACGAGAGTCATGAGCGCAGCACCGGGCGGCACGGCTGGTTCTTCGGCGAACCCGTGCAACCACGCGACTCGCAAGTACCACATCCGCGCATCTCTCCCACCGGTGCCGACCCTGCTCTTCGCTACCGCGCAGAGTATTCGGGCTATGCCAGTAGATCGACGGGCGGTGGTTCTTGAGCGCAGCGAGTGACAACAAGCATTCACACTAGGTGCCAGAAGGCCTTGCTCGTTCGCGTGCAACCGCTCGCTTACCGCCGCTCGCAGTGACAGCTACCGCTCACGGTCACAGTCACGTTGCTCTCAACGGGTGATACGACGTGCCCAGGCGGCGCCGGATGCTGTGGACGCCGCACCGCCCGAGGGCATGTCGGGCGCGGTGCCACAGTGCGCGGCTTACGTTCGTCACGACGAGGCGAACACGGACAGGGGCGCGGACGTGGCCGGGGGCGAGCAGGCCGTCGAACGAGTTTTCGGATGCCGAAGTCCCAGCCCGGTATAGGTGGCGTGTTTGTCGGGATTAAAAAACGTCGTCCTCGACCAAGGAATGAGGCTCAAAACCGCGGACCGACGTGGTGCCCAGTTAGGTGTGAGTGGGGATGGGAAGTTCGCCGGTGGCGGCGAAGCCCAGTCGGTTGGCGATGGCGACGGCGTGGTCGCCGAACCGTTCGTAGAACCGGGCGAGCAGGGCGAGGTTGATGGCCGTCTGGACGCCGTGAGGCCACTGGTCGCTGGTGATCAGTGTGAGGACGTGGGCATGGATGGTGTCGATGGTCTGGTCGGTGTCGGCGAGGTCGGCGAATCCGCACGGGCACTGGCGCTCGATCAGCTCGGCAAGCCGGTCCGCCATGCCGGCGGCGGCGTCGGCCATCTCGGCGAAGTCGTATTCGAGCTGGGCGGGCACGGCGTGGTGGGGATGGGCGAAGCGGGCGGTGTCGGCGACGTGCGCGGCCAGGTCGCCCATCCGCTCGAGCCGTTCGGCGCAGTAGATCGTGGCCAGGATAATCCGCAGGTCGTGTGCCTTGGGTGCTTGGAGGGCCAGCAGGGCCTGGGCGTGCGACTCGCAATCCGCACGGGCCCAGTCGATCTCGGCGTCGGCGGCGATCACCTGCTCGGCGAGGTCCAGGTCTGCGATTAACAGCGATCTGCTTGCCCGGCGGATCGCTTCGGCCGCAAGCGTGCACATCTGCCTCAGCTGTGCACTGAGACGGTTCAGCTCTTCGTGAAAGCTCTCGCGCATGTCCGCACCGTGTCCCTCGTCCGGCCAGCCGTAAGCCGGCCCCGCGGCGTCGCGGCGGCACTCGCGTAAAGCCCGCCGGCAGGTGAGGGTGGAGAAGTTCCTGCCGGTGGGCCCGCTGCGCGCCATGCCGCCGCGCCGCGTGTCCACGATTGTCGTCGCGGTGCGAGGTACCGGCGCCGCGGTGTTACAAGATCTTTTGTGGGTGGGTTCGTCTCCACCGCGAGGGACGCCTTCGGCGACGAGACAGAGCAGAACGGCCGCATGTTCGCCATCCGCGCCGCGGTCGCGCTCGTCGCTGCCCAAACCGACGCTCGCCTGCACACTGCGTTGGCAGGCCGGGGCGTGATCGGCATGGTCACGGGCATCGGCATGCAACGCCGCCTTGCCATGGTCCGGCAAGCACGTGGGCGCGCTCGCGATCTGCGGCGAGAACAACCGTCTTACGGGCATGGTGACTGAGCGCGACATCGTGGTGAAGGTGCCGGCCGAAGACAAGGACCCGCGCGCGGTGCACGTGGGCGAGCTGGCGCAGGGAGGCCGTGAAGTTTGGCGCGGACGACGGCGTCGAGGGAGTGCTGTCGGCAGCGGTGAAGGCGAGCCGGTCCTCCCGCGACGCGACACGAAGGTGATGGGCCCAGACGAAGGGGCGCCGTGGTCGAAGCGGCCGCACGTGAACGAGTGCGGCCCTCGATCACTCACGTCGGCGTTCGCGTTGCTCGCCGATTATGCGCTGCCCGGTGTCCTCGGCGTCGTCGACATCTTTGGGCGGGCGGCCCTCGCCGGGGTCGTACAGGCTGTCATCGGTGGTGCGGCCAGGGTCGGGCGTGGTGGGCCGGGCGATGTCGTGGTGTTCGGTGCCATCGCGCATGTCCTTCCCGTGCCCGGTCTGTGATCCGGCGAACCTCGTGTTTGGGGTGGCCGCAGGCGGATAACGAGCGTTCAAGACTGATTGCGCCCACACCGGCACGCAGTCGGTCCCACGGGAATCCCGTTGCCGGGGGCTGTCGGCCAAACCGCTGCGGATTGAGGCGTGGTGCTGCGATGCCCCGGCGGAGGGTGGCGGGGGCCCCGCACCTGGTCTCGTGCGCGCCGGCCTCACCGACGTAGCCGGCGTGCCCGGCACGAGGTGGCACCGGGTAGCGGTTCCAGCTCGGGATTCTCGCGCCGTTCAACACATCTCCAGCCGAATTTCGCCAATAGCCTTGCGCTGGCAGTCGAGACCGCCCAGCGATCAGCGGTTCGTTGCCGGGTCCGCGGGCGATCTCCAGGCCACGCAACACCCAGGGCCGAACGCCGGGACCGCGCAGGTGCTCGTAGTCGTAGAGCCGGCGTGCCAGCCACAATCGCACCGAGCAGATGATAAGCGTGGAGGCACTACGTCGCCGTCTGGGTGCTGCCCGGGCTCACCGACCGCGACCCGCCACACGAGACGTTCGACACGAAGGTCACCGTGCTCGGGTGCGCTGCGTGTTGGGATGCAAACGTCTGCAGAGACCATGGCAGAGCATGCACGTCCCGCTGCGCCATGTGCCCTTCTGAAACGGCACAACGCGACAGCTTCAGCAGTTCACATGGACCATTTCCAGACAGGTGAATCGCGTTTGCCCGGCCGGTCGTCAGGAAATCCCGGAACCAGTTGGCTTTCTCCACGGTGAAAGGGAGATCGATGAAGGCAGTGACCTGGCACGGCAAGCGCGACGTCCGCGTGGACACCGTGCCCGACCCGAAGCTTCAGGAGCCGACGGACGCGATCGTGCGGATCACGTCCACCGGGATCTGTGGGTCGGATTTGCACCTGTACGAGGTCCTTGGCGCGTTCATGACCGAGGGCGATATCCTCGGGCACGAGCCGATGGGCGTGGTAGAGGAAGTCGGTGCGGCCGTGACCGGGATCAAGCCCGGCGACCGTGTCGTGGTCCCCTTCAACATCTCGTGCGGTCATTGCTGGATGTGCGAACGTGGCCTTCAGTCGCAGTGCGAGACGACGCAGGTAACGAGTCAGGGCAAGGGCGCGTCGCTGCTCGGGTACACCAAGCTCTACGGCCAGGTGCCCGGAGGGCAGGCAGAGTACCTGCGGGTGCCGCAAGCCCAGTACGGGCCGATCAAGGTCCCGGACGGCCCGCCAGACGAGCGGTTCGTCTACCTGTCCGACGTGGTCCCGACTGCATGGCAGGCCGTCGAGTACGCGAGCGTGCCCGACGGCGGTTCGGTCGCGGTGTTCGGGCTCGGGCCGATCGGGCAGATGGCCTGCCGCATCGCGCGGCACCGCGGGGCCGACGAGGTGATCGGCGTCGACCTCGTACCGGACAGGCTCGCGCGGGCGCGTTCCCACGGCGCCACCAGCCTCGACATCCGTGACCACAAGGACATCGCCGAGTCGATCCGGCAACTCACGGATGGTCGGGGCGCGGACGCGGTGATCGACGCCGTCGGCATGGAGGCCCACGGTGCGCCGATCGGCCGATTAGCACACAATCTCGTCGCCCTTTTGCCGCAGCAGGTCGGCGCAAAGATCACCGAGAAAGCGGGGATCGACCGCCTGAGCGTGCTGTACGCCGCGATCGACAGCGTGCGTCGCGGCGGCACGATCTCGCTGTCCGGCGTGTATGGCGGCATGGTCGACCCGCTGCCGATGATGGAACTGTTCGACAAGCAGATCCAGCTGCGCATGGGCCAAGCCAATGTGCGGCATTGGATCGACGACATCATGCCGGTCCTCACCGCCGACGACGACCCGCTCGGCGTCGAGGGATTCGCCACGCACAAGCTGCCGCTGGCCGACGCGCCGCGCGCGTACGACATCTTCCAGAAGAAGCGCGAGGGCGCCCAGAAGATCCTTCTGCAGCCCGTCGCCTGAGGACCGCACGGAGTGGCACAGACCGTCGACCCGCATCCGAGAAGAACCTATCGCCAAAGCTAGCTGGATGAGGCCTTGACGTTGGTGACGCCTGTGTGGAGCCGGGTGACCGGTGGCTGGTTTCCGGCGGCAGTGTGTGGTCGATGCTCGTTGTAGTGGACGCTCCAGACGGTCAAGGCTGATGTGCGGTGCTGTTCGCTGGTCCAGAGGCGGGCGTAGAGGAATTCTTCGACCAGGATCCGGTTGTAGCGTTCGATTTTCCCGTTGTGGCGTGGGGTGTAGGGGGTGATCCGCTGGTGGCGGGCGCCGCGTAGAACGGTGGCGAAGTCGCGGGCTCGATAGCAGGCGCCGTTGTCGGTGACCAGGCGGTGGATGTGGGTGATGCCGTGGCGGGCGAAGAACGCCCGCGCGCGGTGGACGAACCGGATCGCGGTCCGAGCCTTCTCATCGGGCAGGGCTTCGGTGTAGGCCAGACGGGAGTAGCCGTCGATGGCGGAGTGCAGGTAGGTGTAGCGGGCCCGGCCGCCGCGGGTCTTGCCGCGGGCAATCGCCCTGTCCTGGTCGCTGCCTTTGCCGTGGACGCGCGAGCCGCCGCCGTCGGGGATCTGACCGGTCTTCTTCACGTCCAGGTGGACCATGTGCCCGGGCCAGCGGGCGATGATCCGGCGTGGTTCTCGGTTGGCGCCGGTGGGATCAAGGAGCCGACGCCGGTTGAGGCCCAGCGCAAGCAGGTGCCGCCCGACGGTGCGGACCGAGATCGTGATGCCCTCGGCGCTCAGTTCAGTGGCGATCCGGCGGGCGGAGTGCTTGCGTTGCCGGCGCAGCTGCTCGATCCGGGCCACCACCTCGGCGGGGGTGGAGCTCGGCTGGTGGTGCGGGACGCTGGGCCGGTCGAGCAGGCCGGTCTCGCCGTGGCGGCGATAGCGGTTGACCCATTTGCTGGCGCATTGGCGGGAGATGCCCATCTCGTCCGCGACATGCGCGATCGGACGATGCCGGCAGCGCGCGACCAGCCGGCGGCGGCCGTCGATCGACAGCGGGGCATTACGGTGGGACACGGACGGGTCTTTCTGCTCGACGGACGAGTTGGTCGCACTTCTCATCCTGCCGCCGAAAGACCTGTCCCCATCCTCAGGCCCCGTCAGCCGACACTAACGTCATGTCCCGCAACAGGTAGTCGGCGTAGCGGCGCGGCATCCCTTCGGCGCCCAGCCAGTGCTGTGCCAGGAACGTCAGGTGGAACCCGATGAACGTCAACCAGAACTGCCAATTTCCGAGCCGCTCGTCGAGCATCCGGCCCGTCATCTTCGGGAACCAGAAGTAGATCCCGGCGAAGGTCGCGAACACGATCGTGCCGAACAGCACGTAGTGGAAATGCGCGACGACGAAGTACGTGTCGTGCACGTGGAAGTCGAGCGGCGGCGAGGCGAGGATCACGCCGGTCAGCCCGCCGAGCAGGAAGGTCACCATGAACCCGGCCGACCACAGCATCGGCGTTTCGAAACTCAGCGTGCCTTTCCACATCGTCCCGATCCAGTTGAAGAACTTGATCCCGGTCGGCACGGCGATGAGGAACGTAAGGATCGAGAAGAACGGCAGCAGCACCGCTCCGGTCGCGAGCGTGTGGTGAGCCCACATCGTCGCCGAGAGCGCGATGATGCCGATGGTCGCGAATACCATCAGCCGGTAGCCGTAGAGGGGCTTGCGGCTGAACACCGGGACGATCTCCGTCACGATCCCGAAGAAGGGCAGTGCGACGATGCAGCCCCGGGCGCCCGAAGAACCAGAACAGGTGCTGCCGCAGGATAGCGCCGACATTGGCCGGGTCGAACACGTGGGCGCCGAGCTGTCGACAGGCCTCGAGCTCGAACAGCGCGACCGTAAGGATCGGGAATGCCAGTGATGGGGATCGCGGTGTGTTCCAAGCGAACAGGGGCATCCGCCACATCGTGATGTCCGGCGCGCGCACGCAAAGGATCGTGGTGGTCATGTTGACCGCGCCCAGGATCGTGCCGAGCCCGGACACGATCAACCCCATGATCCACAGGTCGACGCCGATTCCGGGCGAGTGGACGGCGTTCGACAGCGGGGTGTAAGCGGTCCAGCCGAAGTCCGGGGCGCCGCCGGGCGTGAGGAAGGCGCTGAGCACGATCAGGCCGCCGAAGAGGTAGAGCCACTCGCAGACGAGCTCACAGTGCGGGGAGACCTCGAATCGGCTGTCCACGCCGTGACGCTTTCGAGCTGAGCCCTTCCCAGCGGGTTTCTGTACCGCCGACGGGGGTACTCCGGCGTGAACCGGCGGGTGGCCGCCGGGTGGGAGCCTGATTGAGGAGGGGCCTGTGTCCACGGACGCGATCGTGCTGTTGAAGAAGGACCACAAGACGGTGGAAGGCTTGTTCAAGCAGTTCGAGAAGGCGGGGGAGAACGCGTACAACGAAAAGCGCGGGATCGCCGACTCGATCATCGAGGAACTGACCATTCACGCGTACATCGAGGAAGAGATCTTCTACCCCGCAGCGCGTTCGGCTGTGCCCGAGACGAAGGACCACGTGTTGGAAAGCGTGGAGGAGCATCACGTCGTCGTGTGGATGCTTTCGGAGCTCGCCGGCTTGGCCGCCACGGACGAGACGTTCGACGCGAAGGTCTCGGTGCTCACCGAGAACGTGCGCCACCATGTGGCAGAAGAAGAGGACGAGTGGTTCCCGCAGGTGCGGTCCGCGCTGGGGCGCAAGCGACTGCAGGAGCTGGGCCGCCAGATGCTCGACGCCCGGGCGCGCGCGCCGAAGGACCCGTTGAAACTGAGCAGCTCGACTGCCTGATCGAACTGCGCGGTCGGTGCTCGGATTTCGCTCGAGGTGGCTGGTGGGCGTAGCGGTGAAGGCACTTGTCTGGGCGCACTTTTTGCGATGGCAGCCGGCTGACTGCTCAACCGGGCGCCACCTGGGCGACGGGTTGCTGCACCAACTGATGCCGGTCATGGACGGAATGATGCCGACGGGATCGACCGGCGACGCAGTTTCGGTGCTGCTCAATGTGTCGTCGTGATCAGAAAGGTGTAGTGGCCGTCGATGTCTTTGCGGACGTCAAGGGTTTTGTCGGCGAGCCGGACCCGGGTTTCGCGGGCGAGGAACACATGGGCGTCGGCGGTCGTGACGACATCGTCCCCAGCCACCGGGTGCGCGGTCACGTCGACAGTGAGCGCGGCGCCGTCCTGTGCCGGGCCATCGAGCGTGAGGCGGAGGCCGCCGTCGGCGCGGACGTTCTGGGCCGCGGTGAGCTGCTTGATCGCCTCGGCGGCGGATTCGGTCACGGTGAACATCGATGGTTTCACTTTCTCTGCGTCGGCGAATCGGCGGTTTTCGCCCGCGGGTGTTCAGCCTCGCGCGCTGGCGATCTCCGGTGGTTCTCTGGTTACTTGATCGGCGCGAGATCATCAGTGGAGTGTCCGGGCAGCGGCAAGTACCCGGTTCGGCCGGCGCTCAACCGGCGCGGCGGGTCGATGGTGGCCTGCGTCGGCGGGGAGGTTGATGACGGACGGACGCGGGAGCGACGGCAACCGTGCTGTGGACCGGAGGCTCGGCCGCGAGGTCGAGGTCAAACTTCGGCTCGGCAGCCTCTGACGGTTGCCGGACCGCTTCTCTTCGGCGTCCTCCGAACTGGGCAGGGTTCTTGTTGGCCCACTTCAGCCCCCTCGGCCCAAAGGTGTCGGAGCAGCACACCGGCGCGGCTGTGAATGAAGACGTTTCGCCAGCTTGGGTCCGGATAATCGGGAAGGTCGATGGGGGCTCCGGCGACCCGGCCGACCTGCCCGGTCGTAGCCGTCCGGCGGGTCGTCGAGTCTGCTGACGCGGTGGTTGGAGCCGCGCGAGAGGGTTGTGGTCGGTCCGCGAAAGACGTTCCGTCAGGAGCTGGCTCGGCTCGGTACCGAGATGACCGAAATGTGCGTCGTCTGCGCGCAGGCGATGCGCCAGGCCACGACGGCGTTGCTCACCGCGAACGTGGGGCTGGCCGAGCAGGTGCTCGGGAGCGACATCGAGCTGGATCTCCAGCGCGCCGAGTGCGAAGAACACGCTGAGGCGCTGCTGGCGTTGCAGGCCCCGGTCGCCCATGAGCTGCGACTCGTGCTGGCCGCGGTGTACTGCGCCGACAGGCTCGAGCGCATGAGTGACCTGGCCGCGCACGTCGTCGGCTGATTCCGTGGATGAGTGACTTATCTGGCGTTGAAACCCCGGCTCGGTGGTCGGGTCGAAGCGGACACCGAGGTCCGGGGTGTGAGAGGAGAATTCTGTGTGGCTCTTGTGGTGCCAGTTCGGTTCCTCACCTTTTTCGGCCGACCGGCCCTGGGAACAGGGCCGGCCCGGAGGGTATTAAAGTCGCTTCAGGTCCTCGGGTATTAATCGGGCGAACTGCCATAGGGGCGTTGCGAGACGCCCTTGTGGCCCTCGGCGGCCTCGCCGGGCTCCGGGCCGATTTCCTCGCCGCGGCGCGTTGTGCTTTCTCCCGCGCCGAACGGTGAGCCGGGTTCGATGTCCGTGTCGGAGAGTGTGCCGCCCGGGGAGTAGTCGCGGTGGGGGTCGGGTTCGTGCTCCGGCTTCTCCCGCGCTTTTCTCCCGGCTTCGGCGGCGGTGTTGCCCTCGGTGCCGATGTCCTCGGACCAGCCGTGCTGGTCGTCGTGGCCGGCCATGATGCGCTCCTTTCGGCCGGGCTGTAAACCCAAGCGGGTTTGTATCTCCGCTGCGTACCCGGTTGAAGGCCGGTCAAACGCGCCGTTACCACCCCACGGCATACATCGTTTCCCGGTCCTTTGTCGACGGAAGGGGTTCCGGAGGACAAGTAGGGAAAGCTATTCGTCAGCAGTTCGATGATCTACCACAACACCACCAACCTGCCGTTGCAGTACGAGGTGAGTGGGACAAAGGTTGCCCACGCCGGTGGTGTTTCGGGGCGCTGGTCGATGGTGCAGGCGTAGTGGCGTTGCCAGGTTCGGTCGCCTGCGCGCTCGTGGCAGATCAACTCGAGGTCGATGGTCGTGCCGACGTAGCCGTCTTTGGTGCTGACGAAGAACCGCAGCTCGCGTCCGTGCCGGACGTCGTCGAAGGTGAGCTCGATGCCGGCGGCGACGCCGCCGACGGTTAACTGGCGCAGGCCGCTGTTTTCGACGGAGTCACCCGAGGGGGTCACGGTCAGCGAACGCAGCGCCTGACCTCGCTCCATGCGCAGCACGAGCTTGGCCGCGAAGTACTCCGTGTCCACAGTGAAGGCGTCGACCGCCGACACGGAGAACTCCGGCGCGTCACGCTCGTCGCGTTCCTCACGCATCAGCGCCACCTGAAGCAGATGGACGACGCCAGCCACGACGTGGCCGAGCAGGTCGAGCGGATGCAGCGGCAGATCACCGAGCTGCGTGCCACCATTCCCGAGGCCGGAACGGAGAACCGTCGTGGCTGACGTCGGTGACGGGTGAACTCGTTCAGGTCAACGTCAGTAATTCAGCGAAATGTTGGTAACCGAAGGTGGAACATTTATCCGCAATGGCCCGACCCTGACCTCACCTTCGTCAGGCCGACTGGCACCGCCGCTCCCACTCCCGGCGTGTGGAGGTAGATGGTGGCGCCGTGACCCTTTTCGAATCCGCCATGGGAGTACGGATTGCGCCATCGCTCGACGACGTCGGAGAGGCGCTGCCGATAGCGGCCGGCATCACCTTCCTTGCCAAGTAAGCGATCGAATTTGTCGCCCCACCGTGACCCGATCATGGCCGTGAGGTCGTCGTTGGACGGGTCAAAACCACTGAACGCCAGCGCCAGCACGAGGTCATGCTCCAGCAGGCTGATGTACGCCGAGATCGCCGCCACCATGTCGTGGAAAGCGTTCAACTGCATCTGGATCTTGCCGCTCGTGAACGACGTGGCGGTACCCGGTGCTCAACTCTCCGACAGTCGTCACGTCTCCGATGACCGTCGGATCGACGGCACGTCCGCGGAAGTACTCGTAGGCGCGACGCAGCGATACGTGTTGGTTGATGACGGTGGCGTTCCCGTTGCCCAGAAGCTCTGGCGCCGCGGCCAGGACCAGCTTCTCAACGGTGCGAGTCGAGGACTGGAGCTTCTTGGCGATCTGGGCCTGCGTCTTCTGCGCTTCCTCCTCGGATGCTTCAGTCCACAGGTAGAGCCGCAGGCCAAACTTCTGATGTGCCAGCCGGCACCTCTCGCCGCAGTACGTGAAGTTGACCCACCACGCGACCTTCTCGGCAGGTCCGTACGCCATCAGCCCGATGAGAGTGAGCGCGTACTTGAGCAGCGCCGGGACCGGCGCCTCGTCAGGGCTTATCCCCGCCCGGTAGGCCATCCCTACCTGCTCCTCTTCGCCTTCGGGCCAAGGCCCGAAGTCACGCAACGCCGTTCGCTTCAGGCGCTCGACTGCTTCGGCTTCTCCGGGGAGAGAGTTCATCACGACGAAATCGTTCGAACCGCTCTGCGCGCTACAGCTCAGGGATGCTGCTGACGTCGAGGGCGGTCCGCGAGGGGCGGCATCGTGGTGGTCGCGCGGCAGCCGCTCCTGGTTGGTCGTCGAACTGGCGCTGGTCAGGCCGACGTTGCCGTCGCAGGCACGGTGTCGAGGGCCTTACCCAGGTGCCGGTAGATGGTGGGACGGGTGACGCCGAACTCGGCGGCGATCTGGGCGACGGTGTAGCGGCGCTTGCCATCGTCGCCACGCTCCTCGTACATCTGTCGAGCGAACTGCACCTGACGGGCGCCGAGTTTCGGTTTCTGCCCGCCGGTGCGGCCGCGCGCGCGAGCCGCGGCCAGGCCGTCCATGGTGCGTTCGGACATCAGGGCGTGCTCGAACTCGGCGATCGAGCCGAGGATCTGGAAGAACATCCGCCCGACTGCGGTGGAGGTGTCGATGCCCTGGTCGAGCACCACCAGGTCCACACCCTTCGCCTGCAACTGCTTGGACAGCTCGATCAGATGCTCCAGTGACCGGCCGAGCCGGTCGAGCTTGGTCACCACGAGCTGGTCACCGGCCCGGTTGGCCGACAGCAGCGCCTTATCCAGCTCCGGCCGGCGCGCGAGCTTGCCCGAGGCCTTGTCGAAAAAGATCTCGTCGCACCCGGCCGCCGCGAGCGCGTCGCGCTGAGCCTCCGGGTGCTGGCCGCGGATGGACACCCGCCCGTATCCGATCCGCATGGTCCAGACCGTATCGCAAACCCCCGAGAACGTGACATTGGCGCGGACACGGCATGCTTTACAGATCTCTCCTGCGAAAACGCCGATCAACCACGAGCGTCTCGCGAACGATCGTTTCTGAGACACGCCTTGCGGTCGGACGGTCATGGTCTGGCTATGGGGCCGAGCGAATGTCGCGCCTCGGCGATCACGTTCGATCGGGGTGGCGTTGGACGGGGCCGGCGCGCATGTCTGGCGCTGGCGGTGTGGTGTGGGGGTGCACGCGGACAGGAATGTCGCGGCTGTGTGTGGAGCGTCGGTGCGCTTGAGTGGACTGCTGGGCGTAGTTGCGGAGCTGGCGGTAGGCGGCGATCACGGCCGCGAGCCGGTCGCGGTCCGGGTGTGGTGCGTCGGGGTGGCAGTCGCGGATCGCGCGCCGGTAGGCGGCGGTGATCTCGGCGCCGGTGGCGCCGGGGGACAGTCCGAGCACCGTGTGCGGGTCGGGCAGTGCCGGTGGGTGAGAGGTGTTCATGGCGCGGACCGAGGCGGACCGGGCGCAGCGGTGGTGAGCTGGCTGAGTTCGGTGTAGTAGGCGCGCGCGGCGGTGTGAGCGGTGTCGAGGGCGTGGCGCAGGGTGGCCAGTTCCCGGCAGGCGGAGGCCAGGTGGGCGGTGGCCGGTGCGCCGTCGACCTGGCGGAGCTGCTCGGGGCATTGGATGTGGTGACCGGTGTATTCGGTCAGCAGGGTGACTAGATCGGTCAGCTCGCCGGTGAGCTGGGTGAGCTGCCAGCCGGCGTCGCGCAGCTGACCCGGGCCCGGCGTCTGGGCCAGGTCGGCCGCGCGGACCGCGCGCCGCAGATCGCGTGCCGTCGTGGCCAGCGTGGTGGTGATGGTGGCCGGTTGGCGTCCGGTGGTGCTCATCGTTTCCGCTCTCCTCGTTTTGTGGTCCAGCCGGCCCGGGTCAGGGCCAGGGCTCGCGCTCCTCGAGTACCGGTGCGTCGCGGTGCTGGTCGGCAACGTCGGCCGGATCGGCGTCGAGCGAGTCCCCGATGCCCGACAGCGCCGGTTCGTTCTCGTCGGGCTCGCGGCGGGCGAGACGCTGCTGGTCGGCGACATCGTGGGTGGGGGCTTCGTCGAGCATGACCGGTTCTCCTTTCGGATTGATGAGGCTGGTCAGGCCGCCGCGGGGCCGGAGTGGCCGGCGGTTTGGTGCAGGCGGTCCCGAGCGCACCGCGGCAGCCGGTTC
The DNA here is from genome assembly GCF_042896185.1 of Amycolatopsis sp. NPDC001319. Taxonomy (NCBI): domain Bacteria; kingdom Bacillati; phylum Actinomycetota; class Actinomycetes; order Pseudonocardiales; family Pseudonocardiaceae; genus Amycolatopsis; species Amycolatopsis sp. NPDC001319. Next base: position 23,693 of record NZ_JBIAWY010000029.1, read on the forward strand.
GGGTGCCGGTGGCGAAGACGACGCCGGCCCCGCCCGCGGCGGTCGAAGCCGCGCGAGGCGGGGCCGCGAAGGGGCCGAGCCGGGGTTCGGGCCGCTCAGGCGTTGATCTGCTTGGCCTCGCTCCCGCCGCTGATGGCGATCTTGCGCGGCTTGGCCTGCTCGGCGATCGGTACCCGCAGGGTCAGCACACCCGCGTCGTAGCGCGCGTCGATGTTGTCTGCGTCGAGGGTGTCGCCTAGGAACAGCTGGCGGGAGAACACCCCGCGAGGCCGTTCGGACACCTGCACCTCGGCGCCTTGGTCGTAGTCCGGGCTGCGTTCGGCCTTGACGGTGAGCACGTTGCGCTCCACGTCCAGGTCGATGGACTCCGGTGCGACACCCGGCAGGTCGAACTGCACCACGTATTCATTGCCGGACCGGTAGGCGTCCATCGGCATGACCGCCGGCCGCGACGTGGTGCCGTTGGCGCCGAAGAACTGCTGGGTCAGCCGGTCCAGCTCCCGGAACGGGTCAGTCCGCATCAACATGACCATCCGCCTCCTTTACTCCTTCCCTGGGCGTCACCGCTGGCGTGCGGGTGGCCGGCGGCGGTTTGTGTGCCTATACGGCTGGGTTGGTGTGCTCGTCGAACTCCGGCCGCCGCCACCGCCGGTGGCGGCGGCCGGAACCAGTTCGGTGGGTTGCATGTGCGATCGCTACGTCGTTTACCCCGGTGCCCGCCCTGGCTGCAGTCGCGCCGGCTCGGATGTCGCGAAAGTGCGCCGCTAGACGCGGGGCCGGGACCGCTGTCAGGGTCTCCTCGGCCGTCTGGCGAAGCAGGCATCCTCGCCGGCGAACGAACTGCGCGGTGGCGGGCTCCAGCGAGTGTGCGGGCATCACCTACCTTTCGAGATCACTCGCTGATTGCTGAGCGCACTGGTCAACGGAGGGGAACGCTGCCGATGACCGCCTCGCATCGCCGACACCACCCCGGCGACCGGCCGGTCGCCGGTGGCGGCCGCCCGGGGCGTGCGGCCGGGTTGCCGCGGGCCCGCGGATCCAGGCCGCGGCCGTGCCAGAGGTGGCGGAAAAACTCCGAAGTTGGCGGTGATGATCGCGTCGAACTCCGCGCGCAGCCAGGCCTCGTCGGCGCAGACCAGCTCAGCGAACCCGCTGGTCACCGCCCCGTGACGTGTGGTGTCCGGCATCGTCGATCACTCCCCGGCAACATCATCGTGTTCGACACCAGGTCATGTACCGCCTATCCATTTCTATAGCGCGCACTGCAAGTTGTGTCAAGCATTTGAACTAGATAATCTGGAGCGGCTGACGCGCTCCTGACAATCGGCGAAGGAGGTGAGCGTGGCTGGTCTGGGGAACCTCGACGACCAGGACTACCCGGCCTTCACCACCGGGCAGGCCGCGAAGATGCTGGGCGTGCAGGAAGCGTTTCTGCGCAGCCTGGACACTGCGGATCTGGTGCGGCCCCAGCGTTCGGACGGCGGACATCGTCGCTACTCCCGCCGCCAGCTCGTTCTCGTGGTCCGGCTGCGCGAGCAACTCGATGACGGCCACAACCTCGCCGCCGCTGCCCGCATTATCGGCCTGCAAGACCAGCTCGCGGACGCCGAAACCACGATCCACGACCTGCGCGCCCAGCTCGACGAGCGCTGACTCGACTCATCGCCGGTTATGCAGCAGCAGCCACGGGCAACGCGGTCCTTTCGTTCAAAACGGACTCGGCGTCGGCGAACACCTCGTCGATCGCGCGGAGCTGGACCTGGGTCCGGCGGACGGCGTCCTCGGCCTCCGCACGCAGGGCCGCCGCCCGCTGGTGCGCCGTCATGACGAGGTCGTCGGCTTCCGTAGCCGTGAGTAGCGCCAACCAGGCGGGCAGTCCGCGGACGTGACACCCGTGGATGCCGGTCCAGACCTGGCCAGACCGTCGCTCAGCGACATGTCGTCCGAGCAGCGCACCGGCACGGCGTCGCCGAAGTACTCGTGCGTGAGCACGTGCGTCATGGTCGACGCTGTCTGAGGTACGCGAGGGCCGCGGCACTGTAGGTCGGGATGGCCGCGGTGTCCGGGCGAGGCCGGCGCCGTATGCGAGGCTTGCGCGCCAGCGCTATACCGGACGGATCCGCATGGTGGGCGACGAGCCACACGCTCCGTATAATAGTCCCCCGCTTTCCAGGGAACTCCTATTGGGCAAGGCGACCTCCGCTGACGTGATGCTCAAAGGCGTCGAAGCGATTGAGGCGACTTGGCACTTAGTACTGCAACGACACTTCGTGATGGCCGCGTCGTCGGTAGTGGCTAGTACGTGCTCGGGCTTGGCTGGAGCGTCGCCATCGTGACCAGTGCATCGC
>NZ_JBIAWY010000030.1:0-21943 GCF_042896185.1 Amycolatopsis sp. NPDC001319
GACGGAACACCCGCCGAGCGAAAGACCGGTAAACAACTGCCACAACAGTTCCCCACCCACCCGAAAACCGGCAACACCTCACCACATGCAAAAACCCAATCCCCCAATGCGCACAACAAATACCCATCCACCGGCCCCGGCTGCTTACGCTTGGCGACGTGTCGAACCAGCCCTTGATCGCGCCGTCCATCCTCTCCGCCGACTTCGCCCGGCTCGCCGACGAAGTGGCTGCCGTGCAAGGAAAGCCGGGCCACGGAGCGGATTGGCTGCACGTGGACGTGATGGACGCGCACTTCGTGCCGAACCTGACCCTGGGCCTGCCGGTCGTGCAGTCGCTCCTGGCCACCACGGACCTACCGCTGGACTGCCACCTGATGATCGAGAACCCGGACCGCTGGGCGATCGGTTACGCGGAAGCGGGTTCCTACAACGTGACCGTGCACGTCGAGGCCGCCGACGACCCGGTCAAGCTCGCGAAGGACCTGCGCGCCGCGGGTTCGAAGGCGGGGTTGGCGATCAAGCCGAACACACCGCTGGAGCCCTACGTCGACGTGCTCAGGCACTACGACACCCTGCTGGTGATGTCGGTGGAACCCGGTTTCGGCGGGCAGAAGTTCATCGCCGACGTGCTCGCCAAGGTGCGCACGGCCCGCCGGATGGTCGACACCGGCCACCTGAACTTGGTCGTGGAGATCGACGGCGGCATCAACCGCGACACGATCGAACAGGCGGCCGAGGCCGGCGTCGACTGCTTCGTCGCCGGCTCGGCCGTTTACGCCGCCGAGGATCCGGCCCGCGCCGTAGCAGGGCTGCGCAGCCAGGCGGAGGCCGTTTCCGCCCACGCCCGGCGGTGATTCCCTTGGCGTGAGCCGGTTTCGATCAGACGCCCAGCAGTCGCCTCAGCTCCGGCGCGTGGCGCCGCGAAACCGGAACGAACTCGTGCGAGCGGGAATCCATGATCAGGAACAGCTCGCCCTTGATGCCCCGCTCAAGCTCCGCCACCCGGCGAAGGTTCACGAGGAAGCGCCGGTGCACCCGGCTGAACCCGTGGGGCGTCAGCAACCGCTCGACGTTTTCCAGGCCCCGGGTCGCCGCTTGGATCCTCCCCCGTTCCGTGACCAGCCACACGATGTTCCGGTCGGCCTCGGCGTAGCGGATCTCCGACGGGGCAAGCAGAACCAGCCGGTCGTTGCGCATCCCGATCACGCGCCGGGGCAGCGGCCCGACGTCCGACGCCGAAGTGCTCTCGTACGGCTCGCCTTCCTGCACCCCGAACACGCACAGCATGCCCACCACGTGGTTCGCGTCGACGACGGGCCGCATGGTCACCGGCGTCGCGTCCTCCCCCGGGCTCACCGGCAGATACGCGTAGCCGCTCCATTGTGTACTTCCCTGCGCCCGTTCCTTGGCCCAGCGAACCACCTCGGGAAGCCCGGAAATATCAGGCATCCAGCGTTGTGCGGGCTCGATCGCGCCCGCGACGATGGGGGTTTCGCCGGCCAACCCGAGCAACGCGACCGCGGCCTCGTTCGCCGTGATCACGTTTCCGCCCCGGTCCATCGCCATGAAGGGACCACTGGCCTGGGCGCACTTCCGGTTGAACTCCGCGATCACCTTGTCCGCCTCGTAGACGGCACGCCGGTAGATCTCCTGTTCGACGCACGTGACGGCAGTCGTCAGCCACGCCGGCACGAGCTTGGACAGCGACGCGTTCCACCGCGAGATGTTGATCGACGCGACCGGCACTCCGGTCACCACGTCGCGGATCGAAATCCCCGCGCAGGCCCACTGGTGGAAGGCTTCGCACCAGTGCTCCGGCCCGGTCACCGTCACCGGGCCGGACACCTCGAACGAGGTTCCCATCCCGTTCGTGCCGGTGCACTCCTCCGACCACGACGACCACGGAGCGAGGTTGTGCAGCTCGGCCCGCCGCAGCGCGGAGGGATCACCCCAGGCCCCCAGGACCCGCCCGTCCCCGTCCGTGACGGTGACGACGGCGCCGTCCCGTTCCACTTCCTGACCGGCCAGCGCACCGAGACCGCCGAGCGCCGTGAAGATCACGCCGTTGTCGATTCTCGGGGCGTCGTCGCCCCGTGCCCCCGGCGCGACGTCCAGCCGCCGATCCACCTCGTACCGATCGCGGCACCTGTACCACGAAGCGAGGATCTCGGGCCGGACCCCCGTCTCGATGTCTTCACCTGCGGCAAAACTTTCCCAAGCGCGAGCGACTTCTCGCGCCGACGAGGTGGTCACCAGGGCACCATCCGACACGTCGGCACGTCCGCTCGGCCGGCTCGGCGCGATCGCCAGCGGCGGCACTCTCCCGGTCATCGCGACCTCCTTGTCGCCAGGCACGCCGGGGCCCCAGCGGGACCACCCGGGCAGTGACGGAAGTTACAAACTAACGCGATGCCGCAAGCATTTCAAGACAGCTTCGCAGCGTTCAGCCACATAGCTGTAGACATAACACGACCAGCTCGACCACGCCGGATCAACGGTGCAATCCGGCTGTACAACTGGCAAAGCGGGCGGCTCCTACCGGCCTGAAACACCTTGTGGTACAACGTCAATTGATCGATCCGACCTGGCCGGAAGCCTTGGTTTTCCCTGGTCAGCAGCGAAAACCGTGCCGCCGGTCCGCTCGCCGAGGGTGTTTGTGGAAAGCCACAAGACAAAGCGCCGCGTCCCGGAAGTCGGCCCTGTCGAAAATGATCTTGTGCAGAATACGGAACAGCGATCATCGGCGCCGAAACCCGGTGACCGTTGATGGGCGGATGGCCACCGATAATCGCCGCCGCGCGACCGTTCGTGCGTCAATCGCCCACAGTCAGCACAAGCTGCTTGCCCTCGAATCGGCGAAGAGTTTAGTTTGCGTCGGCGGCGAAGCGACGCGGTGCGACCCGATACGTCGGGCGGCACCCGAGCGGTCAGCGGCACCCCAGCGCGGGGGTGCCGTCCGGGGTGGTACCAGACCAAAGGCGGTCTCAGATGACACAGGTACGCCGGCTCGACCCGACCTCTCGCAGCTGCGGTGACTCCACGGTGCACGGAGCGTGGGAGCGGTTCGTGCGGGGCGAGGACGACCTGCGCGGGGTGCGGCCCGAGATAGCGATTTCCTGGCAGCGGTGCCGGGACCAGTACCGGGTCGACCCGTACCTCACCGAAGCCCCCGTGGCCGTCGCCGAAGTCGACCACGCGCTGGAGCACGACGTCGTCATCGCGGAGCTCGGCTTCCGCGCCGCCTCGCTGGCCCGCGAGGTCGGCAACGTCGGCGGCATCGTGACCATCACCGACGCCTCCGGCCGCGTCCTGGCCCAGTGGGGCGACCAGGCCACGCGCAACGTCGCCGCCGACGCCAACCTGGCGCCGTGGTTCTGCTGGGCGGAAGGTGCCACCGGCACGAACGGCATGGGCACCGCGCTGATGTCCTACACCCCCGTGCTGATCCGCGGTGCGGAGCACTGGTGCCAGGCTTTCCACGACTGGACCTGCGCGGGTGTCGCGGTCCGCGACGTCGTGACCAGGGAACCGGTCGCCGTCCTCAACATCTCGTGCTGGCGCAGCGAGCCCCCCGCGGCGACGGGTGCGTGGCTCGGCAAGGCCGCCACGATGACGCAGCGCATCCTGCGCCAGCGCGCCCAGGACGACGGTGCCGAACTGATGGCCGCCTTCAACCACGCCCGATCCCGCTCGATCGCGCCGCTCGCGGCCGTCGATCCCGCCGGCCGGGTGGTGCTCGCCGACGACACGGCAGGTGTGCTCCTCGGCATCCCCGGCTCCACGCCGGCGCCCGATCCCGCGGTGCGGTGGAAGCCGGAGCTGCCGGAGTTCATCCGGGCCACCCGGTACGCCGCCAAGCAGGCGACCCGCAACCGCGACTGGACCGGTTCGACGCAGATCTTCACCCGGCTCTCCAACGAACCGACCTCGATCAGCATCCGGCCGGTGTTCCTGTCCGGGCACCTGGTCGGCACCCTGGTCTCGTTCGGCGTGTCCGAAGGTGATCCGCTCCCCCGGTCCGGAGGCGACAGCCCGCTTCGGCCGCAGCCGCACCGAATGGTCGCGACGCGCGAGAACCGCATGGTCCTGCTGCGGCTCCCCGAGGTCTCGTTCGCACAATCGGACGGCAGCGACGTGTGGCTGTCCACCGACCAGGGCCGCTTGCGATCCGCCTTGCCGGGCCTCGACAAGCTCGAGACCGAGCTGGGCGATTCCGGTTTCCTGCGCGTGCACCGCCAGTACGTGGTGAACCTCAGCCGCATCAGGGAAGTCGAGCGCCGGTACAAGGGCGAGCTGGTCCTCGTCATGGACGACCAGGCGAAAACGATGGTGCCGGTTTCCCGGCGGAACACCCCCGCGGTGCGCCGGGCGCTGGAGATCTGATGGCCCCCGTCGTGGCCCGGCGTGGTTTCCCTTTCCGCAGAACGGGAGTTCTCCCGGTGAACGAACGGTACCTCCCACCGGGAGAACGGCGGCGTCCGGCCGATCTGTGGTGACGCATATCGGAACGGCTTGCCCGGGAGTAGAGTCCAAACTCGTTACAGGGTAAGAAAAACGATCCGGGCAGTGGAATACGGAGCCCGATCTACACCGGTAACCGCCGCGCTGAGCCCAATGGTGGCGCGGCACTGGGAAAGTATGCGATTTCGCCGTCGACGAGCCGGCGCTTTCGCGTGCGCACTCCCGCGAAATCTGTCAGAAGTTTCATTTTTGCTGACGAGGAGGTGACGTCCGATGACGGCTACTCAGGATCGTGAAGATCTCCTGGCCGAGCTCAGCGGACAGAACAAGGCAACCATCGGTGCCGTACTCGGGACCGGCTCGATCGCCAAGGCGACCGAGCGTCCGGACGGGACGATGGAGGGGACCATCCGGATCCCGGAGGACGCGATGGCGTGGGAACCGGGGGTGCTGATCATGCCGCACGGCGGCATCCTCGAGCTCACGATCATCAACGACGACAAGAACACCCACGCCTGTCTGCTGCCCAGCAACGGCGACCGGCAGTTCATCGGTCTGCTGAACCACTCGAAGGGTTCCGCGACGCTCGAGCTGGACGGTCCCGGCTGCTACTGGTACGGCTCGCCGGCCGGCAACGACGAGGGTCGAGGCCTGCAGGGCGCCATCGTCGTGTCCGGCGAAGTGCCGCCGGAAGCCAAGCTCGACCGACCCGCCCAGCCGCGGCCGTAGAAAGGCAGGACTCACCATGACCCTCGAATACATCGACGCCGGCAAGGCGTTCAACCACAACAAGCTCTCCAACCTGCCGCACAGCGCGCCGGACGTGACGCGCGGCGTCAACTACGAGCGCATCCTCGACGCGCGCAACGAATCCCAGAACTGGATCACGTACTACGGCGCCTACGACGGCAAGCGGCACAGCCTGCTCGACCAGATCAACGTCGACACCGTCAAGAACCTCAAGGTCGCCTGGATCCACCAGGCGAGCGCGACGGGCATGATCGCCTCCACGTCGACCTACGCCTTCGAGGCCAGCCCGCTGATGATCGACGGCGTCATGTTCGTCACCGGCTGGGACGGCTGGCTCTGGGCGCTCGACGCCCGGACCGGCGAGCAGCTGTGGCGCTACAAGCACGCGATCCCGATCGACGTGACCCTGTGCTGTGCCAACGTCAACCGCGGCTGCGCGGTGGCCAACGGCAAGGTGTACATGGTGACCCAGAACGCCCAGCTGGTGGCGCTCGACGCCACCAACGGGCAGAAGGTCTGGCAGAAGACCATCGGTGACGTGCGCGCCGGAGAGAGCGCTTCCATCGCTCCGCTGGTCGTCAAGGACACCCTCATCACCGGTTCCGCCGGTGGCGAGTACGGCGTCCGCGGGCACATCGACTGCTGGGACCTCGAGACCGGCGAGCGGCGCTGGCGCACCTACACCGTGCCGAAGCCGGGTGAGCCCGGCTCCGAGACCTGGCCCGCCGACGGCGAGGCCTGGCAGCGCGGTGGCGCGAACCACTGGGTCACCGGAACGTTCGACCCGGAGCTGAACCTGTACTACGCGGGCACCGGCAACCCGGCTCCCGACTTCGACGGCGAGGTCCGTGAAGGGGACAACCTCTACACCGACAGCGTGGTCGCGCTGGACGTCGACACGGGCGAGATCAAGTGGCACTACCAGTTCACGCCGCACGACCTGTGGGACTACGACTCCACGATGGAGATGACCCTGTTCGAGCGGGACGGCAAGAAGCTGCTGGCCCACTTCGACAAGAACGGGTACATGTTCGTCCTGGACCGCACCAACGGCGAGCTGCAGCACGTGACGCCGTTCGTCGACCGCATCGACTGGGGCGTGATCACCCGCGACGGCAAGGTGACCCCGCGCAAGTACCCGGACAAGGAAGGCGAGCCCTGCCACTTCTACCCCGGCCCCGCCGGTGCCAAGGAGTGGACGCACGCCTCCTACAACCCGGAGCACGACCTGTTCTACGTTCCGGTCGCCGACGTGGGCGCCACGGCCACCCGGCGTCGTCGCGAGTTCAAGGAAGGCATGCCCTACTGGGGTGCCGCCGTCGAGGTCGACGTCGACAACATGGCCGGGTCGGTCAGCGCGTTCGACTCCCACGGTGAGGAGAAGTGGCGCTACCGGCTGCCCTTCCCGATGGCCGCCTCGACCCTGAGCACCGCGGGCAACCTGGTGTTCGCCGGCACGCCGGCGGGCGAGTTCATGGCGCTGCACGCCGAGACCGGCGAGAAGCTCTGGAGCTTCCAGTGCGGCAGTGGTCACCACAGCAGCCCGTCGACGTGGTCCCTTGATGGCAAGCAGTACATCTCGGTCCCGGTCGGCTGGGGTGGCTGGCTCGAAGGCATCGTCCCCGGCATGTCCGGCCAGGGTCACGGTGCCGCGCTGATCACGTTCTCCCTGTGATCGGAAAGCGCAACCCGGGGTGACTTCCCGACGGTCCCCCTGACACCCGTCCGGTGATCGAGGCTCCTCGATCACCGGACGGGTTCCTTTGCGTTGCCGGGAAAATCCCTCGGTCTTTGGGAACACAACGAAAGGCGATCCGATGAGCCAGTCGTCGACACCCACCCACGACGCGGAAATCGAGCGTCTGCCGTGCTTCAACTGCGGGGAGTCCTACGAGTCCGGCGATCTCGCGCGGCACACCGAGCCGGTGCACTGCGGGCCGTGCATCGCGTGCGTCGACCGGCCCGCGTGCTTCACCTGCCGGCTCATGTACTGCGCGTGCGACGTGCACAAGTTCCGCGGCTGAGCGAGCGGGGTCGGCCGGTCAGCGCAGGTCGAACCGGTCGAGCTCCATGACCTTGACCCACGCGGACACGAAGTCGCGCACGAACTTCGCGCCGGCGTCCTCGGCGGCGTAGACCTCCGAGAGCGCCCTCAGCTCGGAGTTCGACCCGAAGATGAGGTCGACCCGGCTCGCGATCCACTTCAGCTCGCCGGTGCCCCGGTCGCGGCCTTCGTAGACGACCGTCCAGACGTCGGCGTTCCGCCTCGGCGCCCACTGCGTGCCCAGGTCCAGCAGATTGACGAAGAAGTCGTTCGTCAACGTCCCGGGCGCCGAGGTGAACGCGCCCAGCGGCGACCGGCGGTGGTTGGCGCCCAGCACGCGCAGTCCGCCGACCAGCACGGTCATCTCGGGTGCGGTCAAGGTCAGCAGGTTCGCCCGGTCCACCAGCAGGTGCTCCGGCGACATCCAGAATCCGTCGCCGAGGTAGTTGCGGAAGCCGTCGGCCAGGGGCCGCAACGCGTCGAACCACTCGACGTCGGTCCAGTCCTGCGTGGCGTCGGTGCGCCCGGGGCGGAACGGGACGTCGACGACGTGGCCGGCGGCCGCGGCGGCGTGTTCCACCGCGGCGCACCCGCCGAGCACGATCAAGTCGGCCAGCGAAATCCGTTTGCCCGACGGCTGCGCGGCGTTGAACCGCTCCTGGATCGCCTCCAGCACGGGCAGGACGACGGCCAGCTGCTCCGGTTCGTTGACCGCCCAGCCGCGCTGCGGCTCGAGCCGCAGCCGCGCCCCGTTCGCACCACCGCGTTTGTCGCTGTCGCGGTACGTCGACGCCGAGGCCCACGCCGTGGCGACGAGCTGCGCGACCGTCAGACCCGAATCGAGGACCTCGCGCTTGAGAGCCGCGACGTCGGCCGCGTCCACGAGCTCGTGGTCCGGCTCCGGGACCGGGTCCTGCCAGATCAGCCGTTCGGCCGGGACGAGCGGCCCCAGGTAACGCTCGATCGGGCCCATGTCGAGGTGCGTCAGCTTGAACCAGGCCCGCGCGAACGCGTCCTCGAACTCGTCCGGATGCTCCAGGAACCGTCGGGAGATCGACTCGTAGGCCGAGTCCTCCTGCAGGGACAGGTCCGTGGTCAGCATGACCGGGTGGTGCTTCTCGTCCGGGTCGTACGGGTCCGGCACGGTGCCCTCACCCTGGCCGTCGGCCGGGATCCACTGCCACAGCCCGGCCGGGCTGAGCTCGACGTCCCACTTGTACTCGAACAGCGTCTCGAAGAAGGTGTGGTCCCACGTCACGGGCGTGCGCGTCCACATCCCCTCCAGTCCGCTGCTCGTGGTGTCGGGGCCCTTGCCGGTGCCGTGCTCGTTGGCCCAGCCCAGGCCTTGCGCGGTGAGCGGCGCGGCTTCGGGGTCGGGACCGAGGCGCACGGCCGGGTCCACCAGCCCGTGGGTCTTGCCGAACGTGTGGCCGCCGGCGATCAGCGCGACCGTCTCCTCGTCGTTCAGGCCCATCCGCCGGAACGTCTGCCGGATGTCGCGGGCCGCGAGCACCGGGTCGGGGTTGGTGGCGGGGCCTTGGGGATCGACGTAGATCAGCCCCATGTCGCTGGCCGCCAGCGGTTCGTCGAGGTCACGGCGGCCGCTGTGCCGGTCGTCCGCCAGCCACTTGCGTTCCGGCCCCCAGTACGTCTCGTCGGGCTCCCACACCTCGGCCCGCCCGCCGCCGAACCCGAAGGTCTTGAAGCCCATCGACTCCAGTGCCCGGTTGCCGGCGAAAACCATCAGGTCCGCCCAGGAGATCCTGCGCCCGTACTTCTTCTTGACCGGCCACAACAACCGGCGAGCCTTGTCCAGGTTGCGGTTGTCCGGCCAGCTGTTCAACGGGGCGAACCGTTGCATCCCGGCGCTCGCACCGCCTCGGCCGTCGCTGACCCGGTAGGTCCCCGCGGCGTGCCAGGCCATGCGCAGCACGAGGGGGCCGTAGTGCCCGAAGTCGGCGGGCCACCAGTCCTGCGAGGTCGTGAGCACCTCGTCGACGTCACGCGCCAGCTCGTCGAGGTCCACCGTCGCGAACTGCGCCGCGTAGTCGAAATCCGCGTCCAGCGGGTTGTCCGCGGGCTGGTTGCGGTGCAAGGTCTTCAAGTCGAGCCGGTGCGGCCACCAGTCGTTGGGGTTGCCGCTCGCCGTGGGGTGGTTGCGCCGCCGGGCCGGCTGTGACTCTTCCAGGACCCGGTCGTAGGTGCGGTAGACGTGGGTGTCGGGATTCTCGGGCATGGAGGTCCTCCCCGGCCGCGCCGATCAGTCGAACACCAGCGGGAGCAGGATCGCGGCGCCGAGCAGCGAGATACCGCAGACCAGGTCGGCGCGGATCCGGATGACCTTGGCGGCCATCCGCCCGACGAAGAGCCCGGCCAGCGACATGATCACCGTCATGGCGCCGAAGGCCACCATGGGGACGATGAGGGAGAACCCCGCGATCCCCAGGCCCGCACCCGCGACGAAGTTGTCGATGCTCAGCGAAAGCGGCATCCCGAAGAGCGTCACCCACGGGTGGTCCAGGTCTTCCTCCGCCGGCTCCGGGTGCCGGATCGCTCCGACGATGAAGTAGACGCCGTACAAGCCGAGCGCGGCCGCCCCGACGTAGTCCGCCCAGTCGCCGAGGAAGTCGCCCAGGAAGTGGCCGATCAAGCCGCCCAGCAGCGGACTCACGGCGTCCCACACCCCGAAGACGAGGGCGACCTGCACGGCACGACGCCAGCCGAAGGGAATGGTGCCGATGGCGATCGACGAGCGGAAGTTGTCGAGACTGAGGCCGAAGGCAAGCGCTATCAACGGAAGGAATTCAAGAGACACCCGAACCACCTCAACAGATCAACCAGGGTTCACCGGGGAGGGAGACTGCGCACAAGAGTCGATTCTCGGCAGGCACTGTTTTCAGCGTGCGACACAAGGCCCCGGTGCGAACGGTTCACTCGCTCCGGGGCCTTGCGGCGACACAGACATAGCCCGGCCGCGGACTTCGGCCGGCTGCCGCGGCTACGAGAAATCAAGCGGCACGGGCCGTGGAGCCCGGCTGTCAGCCCCGGTAGAAGTAGCCGGTGGCCTCAGCGCACACCTCGACGACCGTGTACTCCGGAGTTTCCCACTGCATGTTTTCCTCCTCAGCTGTTGGCTGCGCCCGGCGACTGAGCCAAAACCGGACATTCGTGATCCGCGCAATTTCGCGGACAACGTCACGAAATTTCGCGGTCATGAAAGAGCATCATCGATTTAACGCAGTTGTCGCAACCGACCTTGAACCAGTGGTCGGGAACCGGTGCCGAACGGCGCCCCGAGGCCGACGAGTGGAGGGGCCACGCTCACCGACGGCACCCCGCGCGACAGCCGTCCCAACCACCCGGACACGCCGTCGACCTGCGAGAACCTGGCCACGAGCGGAGCATGTCGAGCCCCGTGGTCCGGGCACACTCCAGAACCAGACTACGAGTCCGCGAGCGGGGACGTCAACTGTCCCATCGAATATCCTCATGCCCGTCCGGCAAATAACGAAGGACCGATTCACAAATCCGGAATTAGACTGTTCCCGTGCGAATTTATCTTGGCTCCGATCACGCCGGACTCGAACTCAAGAACCACTTCGTCAAAAGGCTCACGGAACTCGGCCACGAGGTGATCGACGTCGGCCCCGCGACCTACGACGCGAATGACGACTACCCACCGTTCTGCGTCGAGGCGGCGCGGCGCGTGGTCGCCGACGAAGGCAGTCTCGGCCTCGTCATCGGCGGTTCCGGGAACGGGGAACAGATCGCCGCGAATAAGGTGCCCGGCGCCCGGGCCGCGCTGACCTGGAACGTCGACACGGCGAAGCTGGCCCGGCAGCACAACAACGCGCAGCTGGCCGGCATCGGCGCCCGGATGCACACCGTCGAGGAGGCCGAGCGCATCGCGGACGCGTTCCTCGGCACCGAGTTCGAGGGCGGCCGCCACCAGCGCCGGATCGACCTGCTGGCCGACTACGAGCGCACGGGCGAACCGCCCGCGTTGCCCGGACAGTGACCTCAGAGGAGCCCGAGCTGCCGTTCGATCTCGCCCCACCGGCCTTCGTCGTCGGAGAGCGCACGACCGGCGTCGCGAGCAGCCCACGCCGTGGTGACGACTGACCGCAAGGCCTGGCCGTCGTCGCCGCCGTTCGGCATTCGGGGGACGGCGTCGGGCCCGAGGTCGACGACCTGCTCGCCCGAGTCGGCGGACAACGCCAGGGCGGGTTCGTGCAGTCCGCTCAGATCGGCGGCCACATACGTCGGACGCGCGGCTCGCTCGGCGAACGCCAGGTCCCGGAGCCGGGATATCCCGGTCAGGACGAAAAGCGAGTCGAGGCCGGCCGCGTTGGCGCCCTCGATGTCGGTCTCCAGCCGGTCCCCGCACACCAGGGTGTCCGGCCGATCGGTACCGAGCCGGGCGCGGGACAGGTCGAACAGGGCGGCCTGCGGCTTGCCGACGACGTGGGGCGCGGCGTCGACCGCCGTCTGCACCAACGCGACCAGCGCGCCGTTGCCGGGCGCCTCTCCGTACGGCGTGGGCAACGTGAGGTCGACGTTCGTGGCCACCCAGGTGACTCCGGTGCCGACGAGGTGGCCCACCTCCGCGAGCTCGGTCCAGGTGACGTCGGATCCCAGCCCCTGCACCACGGCCTCGACGGGTCCGCCGCTCAGATCCGCGACGCGGACCGGCGTCAGGCCGGCTTCGGCGAGTGCCTGGGCGACGCCCGGCCCGCCCACCGCGCACACCCGCGTCCCCGGAGCCAGCTGCCGCGCCAGGTGGGCCGCGGCCGCCTGCGAACTGTTGACGACCGACCAGCCGCGCGGGGCGATCCCCAGACCGCGCAGGTGGTTGCCCACGTCTTCGGGAGGGCGCGACGCGTTGTTGGTGGCGAAGACGACCGGGACGCCGTCCGATGTCACCCGGTTCAAGGTCTCCACCGCGCGGGGGACGGCGTCGGCGCCGCGGTAGACCACGCCGTCGAGATCGCAGATCAGGCCGCGGTAACCCGTGATGAGGGGCTCGTGCCCGGTCATGCGGATCGGTGCTGGGTTTTGACGATCCGCGCCGTTTCCGGCCGCGAACACAGCACAATGGACTGTGTCGTGGTCCGGCCGGCGTGCTGCTGCACCCCGCGCAGCACCTCGCTGCCGGTCACCCCGGTGGCGCAGAACAGAATGCGCTCGCCGCGGACCAGGTCGCCGGTGTGGAGAACGTCGTGGCGGGTGCCGGAGCCGTCCGACCGCAACCGCGCCTGCACCGACCCGCCGAGGCAGGACAGGGCAGCTGCGGCGATGACCCCCTCCGCCGCGCCCCCGGTGCCCAGCAAGACGTCCACCGGGCTCTCGGGGCGGGCCACCGCCATCGCACCTGCGATCTCGCCGCCCTCGATCAAGTGCACGCGCGCACCAGCGTCGCGGATTTCGTGCACGAGTTCCCGGTGCCAGGGCCGGTTGAGCACGGCGACGACGACGTCCGAGACCCGGCCGCCCTTGGCCGACGCGACCGCGCGCAGGTTCTCGCCCACCGGGCGGTCGAGCTCGACGACGCCGGCGCACTCGGGACCTACGACCAGCTTCTCCATGGCCACATTCGGCGGCGGGTCGTACAACGCTCCACGCTCGGCCACCGCGACCGCCGCGAGCGCGTTCGGCACGTCCCTGGCCACGGAAAGCGCTCCGTCACCCGCGTTGATCGCGACGTCGCAGGCCGGCCCGGCTCCGGAGCCGACCACATCCCCCTTGACCAGTCGCTTCCCGTCCTCGCCGAGCACCACGACGCCGCGCATCGGCACCGACCCGATCACGTTGTGCATCGCCTCGACGGCGGCGGCCTTGCCGCTGATCTCGTCACCGTGCCCGACCCACCTCGCGGCCGCGAGCGCGGCGGCTTCGGTGACCTGCACGAGTTCGAGCGCAAGGGCGTGATCGAGTCCGTCGACGCCGGTGCCCCATTCCATGGTTTCCATGAACCTCAATCCCCTCGGACTGGTCGGTGAAGGTGGCTGTCGTGAACACGGAACCGAGGGCGACCGGACCGGCAGACCACCTCATCGATCCGGTCGCCCTCTTCAGGAAGGCGCCGACCGCCGGCACCGCGGGCGGCGCCCCGGCTCGAGCGCTCAGCGGGCAGCGGCGTTCGCGACGGCCCGGTCCGAGAGCACCTGCTGGGCCGCGGCCCGTTTGCTCTCGTCGCCCCGCCACGTCTCCAGAGCCGGCCCGACCAGCGCCCGGCCGAACGAGTAAGTGAGCTCCCACGGCAACGGGTCGAGCTTCTGCATCGCCCCGAGGTGTTCGGTCGCCAGCTCCGGGCTTTGCCCACCGGAGAGGAAGGCGATGCCCGGCACGGACGCCGGCACCGTCGCGCGCAGAGTGTCCACTGTGGCCTTCGCGACGTCGGCCACCGAGGGCTGCTCTCCGCTGCCGGACCCGGCGACGACCATGTTGGGCTTGAGGACGATGCCGTCGAGCTGCACCCGCATCAGGTCGAGCTCTTCGAACAGCACCTCCAGAACGGACGTCGTCACCTGCCGGCACCGCGCCAGCGAGTGGGAACCGTCCATCAGCACCTCGGGTTCCACGATCGGCACCAGGCCGCCTTCCTGGCACAGGCCCGCGTACCGCGCCAACGCGTGCACGTTCGCGTGCACCGCGCGCTCCGACGGCACGTTGTCGCCGATCGTGATCACGGCGCGCCACTTGGCGAAGGTCGCGCCGCCTCGCACGTAGTCCGCGACGCGTTCGCGCAGCCCGTCGAGCCCTTCGGTGATCTTCTCGTCCGACGCGCCGGCCAGCGGCTTCGCTCCGGTGTCGACCTTGATCCCGGCGAGGATCCCCAGATCGTCGAGGAACTCCGGGAACGTGCGCCCGTTGGTCACTTTTTGATGGAACGTCTCGTCCGCGAGAATGACGCCGCTGATCGATTCCGCGAGGCGGGGAGTCGTCACGATCAGTTCGCGGTAGACCCGGCGGCTTTCCTCCGACGGCTCGACCCCCACCTTCTCCAGGCGGGAAGACATCGTCCCGATGCTTTCGTCGGCAGCGAGAATACCGCGCCGGTTGGAGACGAGCGTGCGCGCGATTTTGTTCAGTGCTGACATCTACCTTGCTCCTCCTGCGAATCGACCGACGGTGACCGTCGTATTACGTTTTCGTGGTGGTTTTCGCGACCGCGAGCCCGCTGCCGTTGACTTTCTGCCCAGGCACGAATACCGGCATCGGACTTCCTTTCGAAGCCGCGATCTCCACCAGTTCCCGCGCGTACTCCGGGAGCTCGCGGCGCTCACTCCACGCCGCGTAGATCGGTTTCGCCGGCATTTCCTGGTCAACTGCCACCAGGTGCAGCCGGCCGTCCGCGAGTTCGGACCGCACGGTGGAAATGTTCAGCACGGTCACCCGCTGGCTCGTCGCGACCGCCTGCTTGATCGCGGCACTGGAGGGAAGTTCGACGTAACTGCGCGGGGCGCGCGCGGTCACCAGCAGCTCGTCCGTGAACTCCCGCAGCCCCGAGCCGCGCTCGCGCAGGACGAGTGGCGCGGCCGCCAGCTCCCGCACGGTCAACGGCCGGGTCCTCCTGGCCCACGGGTGCTTCGCGCCGACCACCACGGCCAACCGGTCGTCGCAGATGTACCGAGTGACCATGTCGTCGCCGAACTGCTTCTGCACGTGACTTCCGGCCTGGCACCAGCCGTCGATGAACGCGAGGTCGACGTGGCTCGCCCGGATCAGCCGGCGCAGCTCGTCGATGCTGCCGGTCTGCACCTCCACCCGGGCCTCGCCGAACGAGAACCCGGAGCGGTTCAGCCACTCGGGGATCAAATGCTCGGAAACGCCCGGGCTGGCCGCGACCCGCAGCCGCTTCGCCTCCGCGGCCGGAGCCCCGGATCCGAACTCCAGCAACTCCCGCGCGGCACTCATCACGTTGCGGGCGTACTTCGCCAGCATTTCTCCTTCTTCGGTGAGCTTCGAACCGGTAGGAGAACGCTCCAGCAGCCGAAGACCTAGACGGCGTTCCATCGCGCTGATCCGGATACTGGCGGCGGACTGGGAAAGACTGTGCGCCTGCGCGGCCTTTCCCACACTGCCGTGACTTTCCACGGACAGCAGGAGATCGAGGTCGGCGAGCTGAGGCATCTTTGACGGAAGAACCACGATTCCACCTTTCGCTCGACCGAAATGCAGTTGTCGGCTACACCGGCGGCTCCCGGTGTGCAACGAGCGTGCCCGGCCTCGGATTGCGTGGTCAATCTGTTCGACACGAACGCGCGCCGTGCGGACATGAACGGTGTGCACCACGCCACATACGGGCGTTCGGCTCAATCGGGTGGCGGCGAAGAGACCGTGAACTGCACCCGTTCGGCAATCTCAACACGGCGGACGGCCGGCCGTCAAGGGACTCGAGTTCCCCTTCGTGGCAGCACCGGCACCGTTCGTCCTGGATTCACCGCCATTCGTTCGCCCTGGCTTGCCGCAATTTCGTCGCGGCGACCATAGTTCGGCGACGAAGTTCTGGATTCCGGGCCGCAGCTGCTTTCTCCCGGGAGAACCGTAACAGTTTTGTTCCCTTTCTCGCCGTCGCGGTGTTCGGCCGAGTCCGCGGGCGGGACTCCTGCTGGCGCAAGGTTCCGGCCTGCACAGAGCACCGGGACCTTGCGCCATCCACCTCGTTTCCGGGCTCAGCGCGCCGCGTCACACGCCCGCGCGGCGCGCATGAGCGCCAGCTCGGCCCGCTCCTCGCGGACGACCTTGCGCACGTTCTCGGGCAGCCGCCCGCTCTCGAGCAGGAGATCCGTGCGCGCCAGCACGACGTCCTCCCTGGTCGTGAACCGCGGGAAGAGCCCCCGGGCGAACGCCACCGCGAACCCAGGCTCGTCGGCGCGGTTCTCCAGCGCCCGCAGGTAGCGGTCCGCGTACGGGGTGAGCAAGTCCTCCTGCCCCCGTTGCCGCAGCCCCGCCATGACGGCTTTCCGTTCCGCGAGCGAGAAACCCTCGCCGAACACCCGCGTCCAAGCTTCTTCTTTGGCGGCCCGGGTGGGCCGTGCGGCTTCCGCCGTCAAGGCGTTCCTGCGGCCGTTGTCCCCCGGATCGGCCTCCCGCGCGACGCGCAACACTCCGTCGACGTCGCCCCCGATCGAGGAAAGCCGGGCCACCGCGCGCCATCGCAGGTCCCGATCCACTTCCAGGTCCGGCCACGGCGACCGGCCGCGCACGAGGTCGCCCAGCAGACCGTGATCCGGGCTGACGTCGACGAGAGCTCGGGCGAAAACCAGCCGGCGGTCACTGCCGAACGCCGCGGTGGCCACCTGCGCACGCACCCGGCGTGCCACGGCTTCGAGCAGCCGGCCCCGGTCGGCCGGGTCCCCGTAGAGCTCGACCGCCCGCACCGCACGCTCCACAAGTGCTTCCAGGACACCGATATCGCTCTCCAGGACGCCGTGGGTGAGCACGGCCGCGGCATAGGTGCGGGCGGGCAGGCGCGCATCGAGCACGTCGTCCCACAGCGCACCCCACACGACGGCCCGCGTCCGCCGATCGTCCAGTGTGGACAGATCACGCAAGGCGGCCCGCCGAGACCGCGGGTCCAGCCTGACCTTCACGTGGCTCACCGCGTCGTCGTTGGGCACGATCAGTTCTCCGGCGAAGTCACGGCCGCCCCCGCGAGGACCCAGCGACACGTGCTCCCGGTGCCGCAGCACCAGCTCGCCCTGGTGTTCTTCGAACGCGGCGACGCGCACCGTCAAGTGCCGTGCCTCCGGATCGGGAACCTGCGCCACACGGCCGCGAACGACCTCGACCGTGTCGACTCCACTCCGCAGCAGCCATTCGTCGACCCACCGGTCCACGTCCTCGTCGGACACCTTCCGCAGCGCGGCCACGAAGTCGTCAAGGCCCGCGTTGCTCCACGCGTGCGTCCGCAGGAAGGTCCGCACGCCGGCGACGAACGTTTCCCAGCCCACGCGCGAAGCGAGGTCGTGGAGCACCGCCGCGCCCCGCAGGTAGACGATCGGGCCGAGGTTCGACCGTGCGTCGTCGGTGTCGGCGGTTTCCACCCGGATCGGGTGGCGGGTGGGCAGCCGGTCGGCGTGCCGGGCCGCCGGCAGGGCGTGGTGGGTGAAGGCGGTCCAGCCTTCCCCGTACGGCGTTGCTTCGGCCTGCGCGACAACGGCCATCATCGTCGCGAAGGCCTCGTTCAGCCAGAGGTCGTCCCACCAGCGCATCGTCACGTAGTCGCCGAACCACACGTGCGCCATCTCGTGCAGCAGGACCTCGGCCCGTTGTCGCCGAGCTTCCGCCGTGACGCGGTGCTGGAACACGAACCGCTCGTTGAGCGTCACGCAGCCCGGGTGTTCCATGCCGCCGAACGCGTACTCGGGCGCGAAGACGTGGTCGTACTTGGCGAACGGGTACGGCAGGTCGAACAACCGGCGGAAGAAGTCGAGCCCACGCCCGATCACGGCGAAGAGCTCGGGTGCGTCGCGGGTGAGGTCCGCGAAGAGCGAGCCACGCGCGTACAGCGCCAGCGGCACTTCCCCGTGGCTGGACCGCAGCCGGCGGAACGGGCCGGCGGCGAACGCCACCAGGTACGGCGGCAGCGGTGGCGTGCGGCCGAACCGCCACGTCGAGCGCTCGCCGGCCGTCGGTGGCTCCTCGTGATCGGTGTTGGCGACCACGACCCAGCCGGCCTCGGCCGTGACGGTCAGGTCCACTGTGGCCTTCAAGTCGGGCTGGTCGAAGCACGCGTACACCCGGTGCGCCGCGAAGGGTTCGAACTTGGTGTGCACGTAGACCCGGCCGTCGAGCGGGTCCTGGAACCGGTGCAGCCCCTCACCGGTTCGCGAATACTCGGCGAACCCGGTCACGCGCACCGTGTTCGCGCCGGGCCGCACGGCCAGCCGGACGCGCGACCCTTCGTGCGCGCCCGGCTCCAGCTCACGGCCGTTGCACTCGACCGACTCGACTTGCCCCGCGAAGTCGAGGAAGACGAACGCGTCCACGGACCGCGCGTGGAAGCGGACCACCGTGCTCGTCGCGAACTTCCACGCGCCGACGGTCAGGTCGAGCGCCACCGCGTAGTGGACGTCGGAGACCTCGGCCGAACGCGCTGCCGCCTCGGCCTCCGTCAGCTTGTCGCCTGACGCGGCCCCGCCGTCGACCGGCATCCGTCAGGGCCGGCGCGCCGACACCGTCGGGCGGCGGTACACCAGGCTCCCGGCCGGGACCGTCTCCTGATTGGCGCGAACGAGCGCGTCCTGCACCAGGTGGTGATCGGGCGAGTGCATGCACACGGGATCGGTGCGCCCCGCGTCACCGGTCAACGCGAACGCCTGGCACCGGCAGCCGCCGAAGTCGAGTTCCTTGCGCGGACAGCTCTGGCACGGATCGGGCATCCACTCCGTGCCGCGGTAGGCCTGGAACGCGTCGGACTTCGCCCAGATCCACGCGAGGTCGTGGTCGCGAACCGAGGCGAAGGTCATCGTCGTGATCTCCGCGGCCACCGGGCAGGGGTAAACGGTGCCGTCGGGCGCGACTGTCAGCGCGTTCTGCGCCCAGCCGCCCATGCACGGCTTCGGGTAGGGCTCGTAGTAGTCCGGGAGAATCCAGAGGAGCTCCATGCTCTCGCCGAGCTCGGCCTTCCGGCGTTCGTAGACGCCGACCGCGTCGTCGAGCTGGGCCTTGGTCGGCATCAGCAGATCGCGGTTGCGCAGGGCCCAGCCGTAGTACTGGGAGTTCGCGAGTTCCAGCCGCTCGGCGCCCCACGACACGCAGACGTCGATGATCGCGTCGAGCCGGGACAGGTTCATCCGGTGCAGGACCACGTTCATGTTCAACGGCAGGCCCGCGTCACGGATGATGCGTGCGGCGGCTTCCTTCTTGTCGAAGCGTTTGCTCGCCGCGACCAGGTTCGTCGACTCGGCGGCGTCGCCCTGGATGCTCAGCTGCGCGCTGTTGAGGCCGGCTTCGACGAGCGACTTCGCCCGGCTTTCGGTGAGCCCGAGGCCGCTGGTGATCAGGTTCGTGTACAGGCCGAGGCGCCGGCACTCGGCGACCAGCGTCTCCAGGTCGCCGCGGACGAGGGGTTCGCCGCCCGAGAAGTGCACCTGCACCACCCCGAGGTCGTTGGCCTCGCGGATCACCCTCAGCCAGTCCTCGGTCGCCAGCTCGTCCTGCCGGTCGAGCAGCTCCAACGGGTTCGAGCAGTACACACAGTGCAACGGACACTGGTGCGTCACCTCGGCCAGCAGGCCGTACGGCTGCGGTGTGCCATTCACGAGACCACCACCCAACCTCGTCCGCGCGCATCCTGGAGGAACGTCATCACGTCGTTCGCGAGATCGGCGGCCTCGAATTCCTGTTCGAGCTGGTCGACCAGCTGCCGCACGGTCCGGCTGCCGTCGCACAGCCCGAGGATCGCCGCCCCGGACTTGTTCAGCAGCACGACCCGCTCCGGCAACAGGAGCAGTTCCACGTCACGGACGTTGTCGTGCTTGAGCATCGCTTTGGTCGCCAGCTTCGGAATGGCCGTCAAGTCGGATTCGTCCATCACGAACTCTTGCTGTACGCGAGCTCCACGGCATCCAGCAGGCTCCAGAGGACGTCACACTTGAACTCCAGGGCTCGGGCGCACGCGTCCTGCTGTTCCCGCGACTTCGCGTGGGTGAGCACCAGGTCGAGCAGATGCGCGATGTCCTTCGGCTGCTGGGTGAGCCGCGCCCGGAAGTACTCCAGGCCTTCCGAGGCGATCCACGGGTAGTGGTGCTCGACGTCGGTGATCCGCCGGCTGAGCAGATCCGGCGCGAACAGTTCGGTCAGCGCCGACGCCACGGCCTCCAGCCACGGCTTCTGGCGGCAGAAGTCCACATAGGCGTCAACGGCGAACCGCACCCCGGGCAGCACCGTGTCGGTGTCGAACAACGCTTCGCGGCTCAGGCCGACGGCCGCGCCGAGCCGGATCCACTTCTCAAGCCCGCCCTCGTCACCCGTGCGCCCGTCGTGGTCGATGATGCGCTGGATCCACTGGCGCCGGTCCTCCCGGCCGGGGAGCTTGGTCAGGATGAACGCGTCCTTCTTCGGCAGGTTCATCTGGTAGTAGAAGCGATTGCGCACCCAGCCGCGGAACTCTTCCTCGGTCAGCGTGCCCGAGTGCATCCGCTCGTTGAACGGGTGCAGATGGTGGTACCGCTTTTCTCCGATGGACCGCAGGTGCGCCTCGAACTCCTCGGCAGACCACGGGTTCATACTTCCACCTCCAAGCCGGCTCGGCCGATCTCGATGCCCAAGTCCGTGACCCAGCGCCGTTCCGGGGACTCTTCGTCGAGAATCGGGTTGGTGTTGTTGATGTGCGTGTAGATCTTTCGCTTCGCGGGCAGTGCGGCCAGCGCGCGGGCCGAGCCGTCGTCACCGCTGACGGGCATGTGACCCATGGAGCGGCCGGTCCGGCTTCCCGCGCCCTGGCTGGACATCTCGTCGTCCGTCCAGAACGTGCCGTCCACGAAAACGCAGTCGGCCGACCTCACCTGGGCGGCGAACTTGTCGTCCCACTTGGGCAACGTCGGCGCGTACACCGCGATCCCGCCGGTTTGCTTGTCCTCCAGGCGGTAGCCCACCTCCCACTCCGACGACGGGCCGCGAAGCTGGGACTCCCCGACGTAGCGCGGCGCCTTGGACCCGGTCAGGAAGGGGGTCACGCGCAGCCGGTCGTCCAGGTCCAGCGGCTTGCCGACGTCGACCTGGGACCAGGTGAGGTTCGCGTAGTCGCTGAGCAGTTCGCGGACCGGGAACCACAGGGTCAGCGCTTCCAGCACGGGGTATGTGCCGTACACCGTCAGCGAAGACTCCTCGCGCAGCATCAGCAGGCCGATCGTGTGGTCGAACTCCGCGTCCGTCAGCAGAACACCGGCGACCGGCGTCTTCCTGATCTCCGGGCCGGGGTGCAACGCGGGATCCGCCGCGATCTGGTGGTGGACGTCCGGGGTCGCGTTGAGCAGGAACCACTGCTCGCCGTCTCCGGAGATCGCGATCCCGGCGTGTGCCGTCGCGGCTTCAGGCTTGGCCCGGGCCTTGCGGCAGCCGGCGCAAGCGCAATTCCACTGCGGATAACCGCCACCGGCCGCGGCTCCGAGGCAATGTATGAACACCGTCCGAAATCAATCCGTCAATACCGGCATGGGCCGGCGTCGGAGCACGCCTCGAGCAGCACGGAATAACGCGTTTCCCACCTCATGGCGTCCTCCCTCACATTCGACCTCGGCAACGGCCGGACAAAATCAGGCACCGTTGCCCGTCGAGGGTTCGGCCAGGGCGGCCTTCTGCTAACGTCGCCCTGAACCCGGCTTGTTCTTTTCCCAGCTTCTTCGCCGGCGCCTGCCCTGGCAACCAATCGCGAACGACCGGCACCGAATCACTGACGAACGGCCGCCGCGCCTCCACGAGCGGAGTGCCGCACAGCCAGTACCGGGAACCCCTGCCGGAAATGGCCCTTGACCTGCCGATGTTCGGTACTCGGCCGCACCACACGGGCCGAGGCCCCGGGTCGAAGCCGGCCGCCGAGCCCTCCTGACCAGGGCCGGGCTGCGCGTGTCCGGCAAACGTGGGTATTTGTTGTGCGCATTGGGGGATTGTGTTTTTGCATGTCGTGGGGTGTTGCTGGTGGTGGGGCAGGTGGGGATTGTTGTGGGGGTCAATTTGTTG
>NZ_JBIAWY010000031.1:0-19542 GCF_042896185.1 Amycolatopsis sp. NPDC001319
CGGCTGGTCAACAACCTCGCCCCCGAGGAAGCGCCCGACGCCGCCGTGATCTACGGACCGGAGCGCTACCGACGCCTCGCGGCCGTGAAGTCGAAGTACGACCCGGCCAACATGTTCCGGATCAACCACAACGTGGTGCCGGCTACCTGAACAGGGAGATATTCAACCAACCCGAGCTCAGCAAGGGGTGGTCGCGTTGAAGATGCTGGCCAGCCCGGAGGGGATGTACTGCTCCGCCCACGAGAACAGCAGGTACGGCGTCGCGCACAACAGCACTGACACCACTGCGAGGTGGCCCCCAGCGCGGGATCGCGGGGGAGTGGCCGGCGCCGGACCACGAGGATCACGGCGAGCGCCAGCGCGCCGAAGCAACAAGATCGCCGCTGGATCCCGACGACGGCTTTCGGCCGTGATCGAGGGCATCGTCTATTCCTACCGGAAGGCGCCGGTGGTGGGTGGCTGTTCGCGTTTCGAGTTGCCGCCATCGGCGTCGGGCTTTGCTTCGGAGGCTTGGTCCTGGAGCTCGGCGACAGGCCAGGGTGCGCTCGGAGAGCGAGCCGGTCGGCCAGCGCCAACGCGCGGTGCCGGAGGCCTCTGCCGCGGCCTACAGGTGGTGGGAGCGGACGCTGATCCAACGCAGCTGGGTCTGCGAGTTCATGGGGGCCGGACCGCCCGACACCGGTGTTGGCTCGGGCATCTCGCTCTGTGCGGCGGCGGACCCAGTCGTCCAGCTCGGTCGCGGCCGTGGCTGGGTCGAGCGCGGCCAGCGCCAGGCGGTAGCGGATTCCCCAAGTTCCCCGGTGTAGTGCGGGACATCACCGAACGCTCACGGCGCCGTTCAGACGCCGGTCACCGTCAGTGCCTAAAGGCTGCTCGGCCGGCTGTCCTGGCCTGAGGCACCTGCCAGACCGCGATCACGGTGTCGAGGGCGTGCTCGTCGGCGAGCACGAATAATCGCTCGTGGACCAGAGCGCAATAGTCCAGCGCTACAGTTCGTGACCGGATCGGTTCGCGATAAGTAGGGCGGGCCCGATCTCCGAAGGCCGGCTCGCCGACCTGCCGGCGACGCGGACCTGCATCGCCTGCGCGAACCGAATGTGACGCAACCACTCCACGGCAACGCAACGCTTCAAGACACGTTCCTTCGCGTTGAACCACCACCTCGCCCGGCGGTTCGCCGGTCGGACGCCTGGGTGGTCGAACGGCCGGCCGATCGTCGACATCACCCTCGAAATCGTGACCAGCCCCGGGCATCAACGTGCCCTGTCGGCACGCGAGCGCTCCGGCGGCCATCAGTTCCTGCAGGCTGCGCACTTCGAAGGAGGTCAAAAAGAACTCCGCGCCGCTGCCTTCGAATTCTGATGAATCCGCAGTACTCAAGCTTTTCCGGGCGATCGCTGGGGGCGGCCTGGGAAGTCTTCTGCCGACCACCAACACCGGACGTCCGGTGTACCGGAGCCGTTCAACTCGCCGCCACGAGGTCGGCACCTGGGTCCGGCACGCTCGCCGAGGTTTGGGCGACAGAACGGACGAGACGGACAGATGGCGACGTTTTCTCTGGATCGGCGGCGGTTCCTGACGCTGGCCGGTGGCACGGTCGGTGCGGTGGCGCTGGGGGCGGGGCAGCTCGCGGAAGCGGCGGAGCTGGACCCCGCGCCGTTCACCCTGGGGGTGGCTTCCGGCGAGCCCGACCACACGAGCGTGGTGCTGTGGACGCGGCTCGCGCCGGACCCCCTGGACGCGGCGACCGGCGGGATGCCGGCCGAGCCGGTGCAGGTGACGTGGGAGCTGGCGCGCGACGAAGGGTTCCGCCACGTGATCGCGCGCGGGGCGGTCACCGCGGTGCCCGAGTCGGCGCACACCGTGCACGTGCTGGCGACAGACCTGGCGCCGGATCGGTGGTACTGGTACCGCTTCACGGCTGACGGCGTCCGCAGCCGTACCGGCCGCACGCGCACGCTGCCAGCGCCCGGGGCGAAGCCGGACGTGATGCGGTTCGCGTTCGTGTCGTGCCAGTCGTGGGCTGGCGGGCCGTACCCGGCCTACCGCGACCTGGCCGGGCAGGACCTCGACTTCGTCGTGCACCTCGGCGACTACATCTACGAGACTACCAAGGGCGGCCTCGACGAGTTCCGTCGGCTGCACGCGCTGTACAAGACCTCCCCGGACCTGCGCGCGGCACACGCGAGGTTCCCGTTCTTCCTCACCTGGGACGACCATGAGGTGCAGAACAACTACGCCGGCGACGTCGCGGGCGGCGCCGGGGACGGCCGGCCGTTCCTGGAGCGGCGCGCCAACGGTTACCAGGCGTACTACGAGCACCTGCCGATGCGCCCCGAGCAGCAGGCGCACGGTCCGGACGCGCTGATGTACCGGCGGATGAGCTTCGGCCGGCTCGCGGAGTTCAGCATCCTCGACACGCGCCAGTATCGCTCCGACCAGGCGCTGGGCGACGGCCGCAAAGAACCGACCGGCGAGGTGTTCGACCCGGCGCGCACGCTCACGGGATCCGAGCAGGAGCGCTGGCTGCTCGACGGTCTCGCCGCGTCGAAGGCCATCTGGAACGTGATCGCGCAGCAGACCATCATGGCGCAGTTCGACTACGACCTCGGGCCGGACAAGATCGTCAACCTGGACCAGTGGGACGGCTACCCGCCGGCCCGCGCGCGCATCCTCGACTTCATCGCCCGCGAGCGGCCCGCCAACCCGGTGGTGCTGAGCGGCGACTGGCATACGCACTGGGTCAACGATCTCAAGACCGACTTCGACGACCCGCACTCACGCACGATCGCCACCGAATTCGTGGGCACCTCGATCTCGTCGGGTGCCGGCTGGGACGCCGACGTCCGACTGGGCCTGCCGGCGAACCCGCACGTCAAGTTCTACAACGGCACCTACCGCGGCTACGTGAAGTGCGTGGTCACCCGCGAGAAGTGGCGCAGCGACCTGCGGATCGTGCTCAATGCGAGCGACGCGGCGTCGCCCGCCTACACGATCGCGGCCTACGAGGTGCGCGACGGCGTGCCGGGCGCGTACCGCGTCGACGACGGCGACGGCCTGGTCGGGGTGGTCACCGACCGCGCGAACGGCAAGCCGCTGGGCAATGTCGAGGTCGCCGTGCACCGGGAGGACGGGTCGCGCCTCGTCGCCGTCACGACCGACCCGACCGGCGAGTACGTCGCCTTCGCCCCTGCCGGCGCCTACACGTTGCGCGTCAACGGGGTCGGCTACGACCTGGCGTCCATGCCGGCGCGGATCGGCGCGACCGGCGGGTCCACAGTGGACTTCCGGCTGGCGCGGTCGGTGGCCGGCGCGGCGAAGGGTCGCACGGTGCCCGGCCCGCAGTCGCAGGCCACCGCGTCGGATTTCGTGCTGGCCAACGACCTGCTGGCGCTGGCGATTTCGGCCGGCACCACCGACCCCCAGCTGCCCGGTGTCACGCTGGGCAAGCCGCTCGACCTCGCCGCGCTCGGGCACCTCGACCAGCTCGACTGGATGAACCTGCCCTACGCGTCGGCGGCGCAGCCGCGCGGCGGAAACGCGTGGCAGCAGCTGACCGTGCGGGCCACCGCCGTCGAGCTCATCTCGCCGACCGAGGTCCGGGTGACCGGCGCGAGTACCGCGGTGGCGGGCATCGGCGTGGTGACCACGTTCGGCGTGCGCACGGGCGAGCCGTGGGTGCGCGCGGAGACCGTGTTCACCAACACCGCCGACGCTGCCCGCACGTTCTGGATCGGCGACGTCCTCGACCACGACGGCACCGGCCAGCGCAGCGGCATCGCCGGCCACGGCGCCATCACCGCCTCCGCGCCCGCCGACTTCACCCCCACCGCCCCGTGGCTGGGCATGACCGGCTCCGACCGCCAGACCTACGGCTTGCTCTACGACGAACCGGGCTTCACGGTGTACGCGTGCGGCATCTGGGCCATGACGCAGCGGAAGATCACGCTCGCCCCGGGCGCCGCCTTCACCCTGGGCCGCCGCATCGCCGCCCTCGACAACGGTGGCGCGGCCGATCCGTTCGCGGTGCTCGCCGGTCTCTGATCGCCGGCCAGGGTGGGGCGCCGCAAATTCGGTGCTCCACCCTTCGGCCTCTTCGCCGGGCGTAACGGCGGCGTGCTGGCCCGGCGACCTCGTGCTCGCCGGGCCGTCGGCGCGGGGTCCGGCACGGTCATGCTCGCCCTCGCGGGGACGGCTGGCGCCGGCGCGCGACTGACTTGGTTCACCCGGCTTAACGCGTCAATCGTGGTTACCGGTGAGGTGATGAAGCAGAAGCGCCACCCTGTTCCATACCGGCTGATCGACCGCTACCCGTGCTCGAGGCCACACATCTGCCGCCGTTCGTGGGCACCCGGGTCGACCTGCTCGGCCGCTCCTCGTTCCTGTCGACAACGACCCCCGTGCCATCGCCGCGCCGGGCGTTCGGGTTTCGCCGGTGTGAGTGCGGGCACCCGTCGGCATGATGAGATCGATTCTCCGTGGCCTCGCCGCGGAGGCGGCGGGTACGACGGCGTTGCACGCCGTCACCTACCTGGACATGGCGCTGCGCGGCAGGCCGGCCAGCCGGACCCCGGAGCAGAGTGTGACGCGGTTGGCCGACTTGGCCGGTATCACGATCCCCGCGGACGGGCCCGGAGCGGCCACCACCGCGCCATCGCCGTGTCGGCCGCGCCGATGGCGGCGATCGGGGTGTCGAACCCGCGCAACTGGTCGCTGTCGGACTGGGTGTCCGACGTGGTGCCACGCATCGCGTACGGCTGGGTCATGACGGCGGCTTACGCGGCGATGCGCGACCGCGACGAGTCCGGTTAGCCCGGGCGGACGGGTCTGACCTGGTTCTGTCATCGGCTGCGGAGAAGTTTCCTGACCGCCGCGACGACGAGGCCGCCGGCCAGCGCCCAAGCTCCTGCCACGATGACCGGGTCCAGCAGGTGGTGCCTGACGTCCGCGCGTTTCTTACCGACCCGCGATGAAAAGCCGTGGCGGAACTCGCTGGGGAAACCGGTTTCGGTGACGGGGTTGGTCCGGGCGGACCGTGGCGAACGAGCGGAGGTTGGTGTTCCCACGCGTCGATCCGGTCGGCGGCCGGCAGGAGCAGCCACCGCGCCGCGCGGGCCTCGCTGTACCTGCGGTAAGCCAGTTTGCGCACCGGGCCGGCGAGACCGCGGGGTGGGTCTCGCGGCCGGCAGACAGCGCCGGCAGACGCGGTCGGGGACAACTCCGGGTACAGCGGGCCGAGGTCGAGGAGGACGGTCCCGCTGCGCAGTCCTCGGCACAGCGCCTCGCCGGCCTGCTTTGTCGAGGAGTGGCGATTCAGGCCGCCGCTGGAGCGCACGGCCATCAGCTCGGGGCGGCCCGGGCCTCCGGGCACCGTGCCGGGGATCAGCACGGCCGGCCCGCCGGGACATCACTACGTACAGTCGTCATGGCGCGACACTGCTGCCACAGTCCGTAACGCCGCGCTTGTGTGCGGAGACTGATTTTTTAGCCAAGATCGGCTTCCAAGCGGCTTCGCGGGTCAGGGCGAAGCCGTACTCTGAGGGCATGGCTGACCAGGTACAGCAGAGACCCGGCGAATCGAACGCCCAATGGCTGAATCGGCTTGAAGCCCTCCTGGTCGTCCACATGGAACGGGTCACCGGCATGGGCTCAGCCGCTGACGAGGAAGAAGAGAGAATCCGGGCCACCATCGCCGCCCTGAAACGCGGCGAGGCACCGACGAACCCCTGACCTGGGGCTCAGGGCCTGGTGGTGAAGGGTTTCGCGCTGGGTGTAGTGCGCTCCGGCGGGCGCCGGAACCGGAGCCTGGCACAACGCCGAGCCCGACGGCCGCAAGTAGCCGTCGTAGCGGCGCATCCTTCGCCGCACCGCACCGCACCGCACCGCACCGCACCGCACCGCACCGCGCCGCACCGGAGCCGGCGCGGCGGCTCCGTGCCGAGTTCAGCATGGGCCACCGGACCGCAGTGGAGCGCAACGGCTTCGGGAAGTGCGCGGCGCCGGCGTCCTGGCAGGATGGCACCCGGGAGCCGGGTGAGCACGACGCGATCCCGCTGCCACCCAACCAGCGAGTGAACCTCGGGCCAAGAAACGACGTCTGGGGCGACGCGCTCGCCGAAGGCACGGCGAAGCGAGGTCCCGCATTCGGGGAAGGCGACGTCGTAGCCTGCCCGCGCCCGCCATCGGCGATGACGTCAGCCATCTCCTCGGCCGACCGGTACGGAGGCGGCACGCGCGCGCCAAACCGTCCAGCGTGCCTCGCCGCTCGCTACGGCTTCGAGCCGATGATCACAGCCAGCCTCGCCGCGTGGCTTCCATCGCGATCTGGAACCGGGTGCGCGCGCCGACGCGGTGCATCAGCTTCGTGACGTGCCGCTGCACCGTGCGCTCGCTCCAGCCCAGCGCGCGCCCGACCGCCTTGTCCGTCAGCCCGGACGCCAGCAGCATCAGCAGCTGCGCCTCGCCGGGCGGCAACGCGTCCGAAGCGCCCGACTGGAACGGCACGCTCCGCGCCCACACCGCCTCGAACAACGCGATCAGCGCGTCCAGCAGCGGCGACGGGTGGATCACGTACGAAGCTGTCAACGCCACGTCCCCGGGGCGCAGCAAGGGAATCATCGCGTACCGGTCGTCCGCGATCGCGAGCTTCATCGGCACCTCGCCGGCGATCCGGGCCTCCTCACCGTGGCGCACACCGACCGCGATGTCGTCGAGGACGCCGCTGAGTTCGAGCGCGCTCTTGTCGTATACGACGCGGTAGCGCACGCCCCGCTCCAGTAGCGCGAGCTCGATGTGGTTCGGCTCCTGGTGCCCGTTCGGCGCGGCGTACGGCGGGCGGTCGAACCCGCGCATCTGCACAAGGACCTCCTGCTGCACGCACGCCCATCGCTCATTGACCTCGTCGCGCCCGGAGATCACCTCCACCAGCTCGCCCGGTTGCGCGAAGCGGGTGCTCGCACGGTAGGCGGCCGTCAACGTCGCGATGTGACGGCGCGTGTCGCGCAGCGCTGCTTCGCGTTCCTGCAGCACGGCCTCGATCGCGCTGTCCGGTGGCACCACGACGAACCGCGCCGGGCGCCCCGCCGAGCGCGTCGCCAACCCGAGGTCCACGAGCCGCTGCACCGCCCGGCGCACGCTCGCCGGCGGGCGGCGGCAGTCTTCCGCCAGTTCGGCGGCCGTCGCCTGCGTCCGGTGGACGAGCGCGTCGTAGACCGCCTCGTCGTCACCGCTGAGCCCGATCGCCTCGAGCACGTCGTTCCTCCCACTGGTCCGGACCACGAAGGATGTCGGAAACCCGACAGCTGACCGGAACTGGCCACCCTGCGAGCTTGTCACGCCCCTGATCACTCCTGCACCGTTTTCCGGTGGCGGGCGCCCACCCCGACGCGCCCGCCACATCTCCCCTGCCAGAGATGACGGAGCGAAGGAGTCTCCCCATGTCCCTGTCCGCCTTGCGGACGCGCGGGCAACGCCTGGTCCTCGCGGTGCTGGTCACCGCCGGGACGCTGGGCGCACTGCCCGCGGTACCGGCGTCGGCCGCCCCCACCGGACCGGCCCACTCGCCGAAGATCGCCCAGGAACTGAGAACCCGGATGGCCGCGGCCCGGATGGGCCCGGGCACCCGGTTCGAAGCCGCCGTGGTCCTCAAGGACCGCACCGGGCTCACGCGCGCCGACGCACGCCGACAGCTCGCCGATTCGGCCGCCGCCATGCAGGCGCCGG
Source organism: Amycolatopsis sp. NPDC001319 (assembly GCF_042896185.1). Taxonomy (NCBI): domain Bacteria; kingdom Bacillati; phylum Actinomycetota; class Actinomycetes; order Pseudonocardiales; family Pseudonocardiaceae; genus Amycolatopsis; species Amycolatopsis sp. NPDC001319. Next base: position 7,723 of record NZ_JBIAWY010000031.1, read on the forward strand.
TGGTGAACCTCGTCGACGCGCGCGGCGATCAGGTCGTGAACACCTTCTGGCTCAAGAACATGGTCCTCGTGCGCGCCACGCCGGCCACCCTCGACGCCGTCGCCGCGCTGCCACTGGTCGACCACGTGATCCCGAACTTCACCCTCACCACGCCGACCGAGCCGCCGGTCAAGAAGGTCTCCGCTCGCCAGGCGGGCGAAACGGCGACGTGGGGCGTGCAGAAGATCGGCGCCGACCGCGTGCAACAGGAACGCGGGCTCACCGGCAAGGGTGTGCGCGTGGCGATCCTCGACACCGGCATCGACGCCGAGCACCCCGACCTCGCGGGCAAGCTCGTGACCGACGACCCTGCCGATCCGGAGCACCCCGGTGGCTGGCTGGAGTTCGGTGAGGACGGCACGCCCGTGCACTCCACGCCGCACGACAGCGCCTACCACGGCACCCACGTCGCCGGCACCATCGCCGGCGGCGCCGCGTCCGGCGAGCAGATCGGTGTCGCGCCCGGCGCGGATCTGATGGCAGGCCTCGTGATCCCCGGCGGGTCCGGCACGCTCGCGCAGGTCGTCGCCGGCATGCAGTGGGCGATCGCGCCGTACGACGCCGACGGCAGGCCCGCCGGTAAGCCGGCCGACGTCGTCAGCATGTCCCTCGGCGAAGAGGGCTACGCCGAGGAGATGGTGGAGCCCGCGCGCAACATCTACCTCGCCGGCGCGTTCCCGGCCTTCGCCATCGGCAACGACTGCGTGCCCGGCGGCTCGGCCAGTCCGGGCAACATCTACGAGTCGGTGGGTGTCGGCGCGACCGACGCCGACGACAACGTGCCCGATTTCTCCTGCGGCGGTGTCGTCCACAAGACGGACTGGCAGAACGCGCCGGAGTCCTGGCCCGCCAGCTACGTCGTGCCCGACCTGTCCGCGCCCGGTCTCGACGTGACGTCGAGCCTGCCCGGCGGCGAGTACGGCAGCCTGAGCGGCACGTCGATGGCCACGCCGCACGTCTCGGGCACGGTCGCGCTGATGCGGCAGGCGAACCCCGGCCTCAGCGTGGACGAAACCCTCGACATCCTCGACGGCACGGCATTCTCCGACGACCGCTACGGCGCACTTCCCAACACCCGCTACGGTGCGGGCCGGATCGACGCGTACGCGGCCGTCGCCGAAGCATCGCTCACCAGCGGCGTCAGCGGCACGGTGACGGCCGACGGGACGCGGGCGCCCCTGTCCGGCACCACGATCATGGTCACCTCGACCGGCCGCAAGGCCACGACCGACGCAGCGGGGCACTTCACGCTCCGCCTGCCAGCCGGCCGCTACGACCTCGCGCTGTCCCGCTTCGGTTACCGCGACCAGCACGTGAGCGCCACCGTCGTGGACGACGCGATCGCCGACCTGAAGATCACGCTCCAGCCGACCCCGCGCGGCACGATCACCGGCCGCGTGACCTTCGGCCCGACGCGTTCGGCGGTGCCCGGCGCCACCGTCCGCGTGCTCGGTGTCCCGGACGAGCTCACCGCGGTGTCCGACCGCAACGGCCGCTACACCGTGCCGAACGTCCCCGAGGGCACCTACCAGGTGTCCGCGTCCGCGCCCGGCATCTCGGCCACCGAGCCTCGGCAAGTCGGTGTCACGGGCAAGAAGTCCCACACCGGCACGGACTTCGCGTTGCCTCGCCCGGCCGCGACCCAGCGGGTCTCGTTGACCGGGACCGGACAGGAGGTCCACGCGGACGCGTTCTGGCCCGCGCTCAGCGGCGACGGCGGCGTGATCGCCTTCGGCGACCTGGCGCCTGACCTTGTGCCGGGCGACACCAACGAGGACGTCGACGTCTTCGCGCGGGACGCCCGCACCGGGATCGTCGAGCGGATGTCTGTCGCCTCCGACGGCACGGGCGCGAACGCGTGGGCCATCAGCCCCACCGTCAGCCCCGACGGCCGGTACGTCGGTTTCCTCAGCGGCGCCACGAACCTCGTGCCGGGTGACACCAACGGTGTGCCCGACGCGTTCGTGCACGACCGCAAGACGGGCAAGACCGAGCGGATCTCCGTCGGCACCGGCGGGGAGCAGGCGAACCAGTCGTCGAGCCAGCCGGCCATGACCTCGGACGACCGCTACGCCGTGTTCCTCAGCACCGCCACCAACCTGGTGCCCGGGGACACCAACGGCCGCCAGGACGTGTTCCTGCGCGACCGCGTCAGCGGCCGCACCGAGCTGGTGTCGGCCGGCGCGGGTGGCGTGTCGGCGGACGGTGATTCGCTCGAGCCGAGTGTCAGCGCCGACGGCCGGTTCGTGGCGTTCGAAAGCGGCGCGGAGAACCTCGTGCCCGGCACCGCGAACACCCACCGCGACGTGTTCGTGCGCGACCGGCGCACCGGGACCACGGAGATGATCCCGGCGCCCGGAGGAGCCGAGGCCACGCAGCCGTCGATCAGTGCCGACGGCCGCAAGGTCGCGTATGCGATCAGCGGCACCGAAGAGGGTTTCCAGGTGTACGTCTACGACCGGCAGACGCACACCAACACTCTCGTGACGCAGGCGCTGGGCGCAGCCGGCGGCGCGAACGCTTACACCGCCACCCCGCGGATCAGCGCGAACGGCGCGTTCGTGGCGTTCTTCAGCTTCGCCACCAACCTCGTCGCCGGCGACGACGCCTTCTCCGACGTCTACGTGCGCGATCTGCACGCCGGGACGACCGAGAAGATCTCCGGCGGCCCGCACGGCGAATTGGGTGACGCATACAGCGACTTCCCGTCGATCAGCACCGACGGCAAGTACGTCGCCTTCGAAAGCGCGGCGACGAACCTCGTCGCCGGGGACACGAACGGCTACTCCGACGTGTTCGTCCACGACCGCACCCCGGGCCCCGAACCGCGCTTCGCCGTCTCGGACCTCGCGGCCGATTCCCACGGCCACCCGCGGATCACGGCGGCGGTGAAGAACGTCGGCGAGCGCTCCGGCTCGTATACGGGCGTGCTCTGGCTCGACGGCACGGTCGCCGGCGAGCAGACGGTGTCCCTCGGCACCGACCGGACGGCGCGGCTGTCGTTCGACCTGCGGAACCTGGCGAGCGGACCGCACATCGCCCGTCTCGGCGGTCTCACGGTGTCGTTCACCGCGGGCCGCTAGTCCCGGGCCGGGAGGGAGGCGCAGCCCTCCCGGCCCGGTTCTTCCGGCGTGACCAGCTTTGGACTTGCGGGTTCATTTTTGGCCGAGCACGGTGGGGTCATGCCGCGTCAGCCGGCTCGCGCTCGGGACCATGAACTTCGACACGGCGGGGTTCCACGCCCCAACGGGCAGGACCGCGGACGAAGCCCGGCCGATCTTCCGGCGTTACGTCGAGGCCCGCGGCAACTTCCTCGACCCCGGGCGGAGAAGCGCGCCGATCTCGACCGCGTCAGTGCGGCACACCCGGTCGGCGTCTACCGCATGTTCACGCCGGAGTACCAGTCGTGGCTGGTCAGCACCGGCCCGACGTCGGCGACAAGCCGGCCGGCTACGCGCCCGCCGTGCGCAACTGGGCGGCCGAGAAGACCGCTTGATCAGGCCTTCTCGTACACCACCCGACCGTCCACAACGGTCAGGTCGACGCCGATGTCCTTGATGGCACCTGGATCCACCGACAGCGGGTCGGCGCCGAGCACGACGACGTCGGCCAGCTTGCCACGGTCGATCGTGCCGAGGGTGTGCTCGGCGAACTGCGTGGTGGCACTGCCGGGCGTGTAGAGGTGCAGGGCCTCGCGCGCGGTGATCGCGCTGCTTCGAGCAACGACACGGTGGGCCGGTCGAACGCAGCGTTGAACTGGTGCAGTTGGCTGTCGATCAGACCGGGCACGCTGCCGTCGTGCGAGCAACGTCCCAGAACTCGCGGGGCGCGACCTTGTCGGTCGGCGGAGTACATAAGGTCGTGGCGTGCGATCTCATCGACGTTTCGAGAACCCTCCCGCGCCGGCGCACGATGTGGTCGTCGAAACGTTGGAGCGAGCGCTCGGGAACCCGGTGTTTGAGCCCGAGGCGGCGAGTGTGTTGGTCGGAACTGCGTTGAACGACGACGAGCAGACGTTCGTCGAGCGCTGGTGCGTTGAGGTCGGGACGCGGGCCGTGTCGGGCAGCCCTTTACTCGGGCTGGCCGGCCTGTGCTTGGGACATACCGTTCGGCGGTTCGGTCGTCTCAGCGATGAGGCCTTGGCGCTGGCAGCGTCGTTGGCGGCGCGTGCTGAGGCGGACCCGACAGATGTGGACGCGCGGGCAATCGACGGCTTTGATGACGTCCGGGACTTCCTGCACCTTTGGTGACTCGGGCTGCGCGGCATCTCCGAGGTCGACTTTCTGGCGGCCATCGCTCGGGTGGAGGGCCGAGGCCTCATCCGGATTCGCATACGACATCCGTGCGACATAGCTCCTGCGGCTACGTCATCAGCCGCGAGACCCTACAGTCAGCGGAAGTCCCGCGACGACGTGGCGAGGCTTTTGTCGAGCGGGGTGACTTGGGCGCCGACGAGGGACACGGTGGCTTGCCCGACTTGGGCGATGCCGTGCACGAGCAGGGCCGGGCTGTTCAGCCACAGCTGCCGGCGCCACACCGTTGACCGGACTACGGGGCGGCGCGCCGGTGCCTCGTCAGCTGACTCCGGACACAGGGGCTATCCGGGTCACGTCGACGTGGGAAATGAACGTGGGAAATGAAGTAGTCGGGGTCGGCGCTGGTGAACACGAGTACCTGGACGGTGTCGTCGGCCTCGGTTTCCCGGATGAGGGAGACCAGGTCGCGAACCAGTTCGGGTCCGAGGAGGTTCATGGGCGGGGCCGCGATCTCCGCGAACAGAACCGCGTTTTCCTTGTGGACGGTGAGGGTCTCGAGAATCACGGGACCTCCTCGGGTAGGTGGACTGGGTTCCGGCTCCCTGCGGTGGCACGAGCAGCGCCACGGGGGAGATGAGCGGGTATGCCGAACACCGGATCTCCTGCCGGCGAAGGGCTGTCGGATCGGCACAGGCCCTGCCACTAGGTCGTTTGACGGAATCGGCCCGGCATGGGGGCCGCTAGCGTCGGCGCGCCGTCCGTTCGGCGGCCGCCGGCAGGGGCCGTTCGGTGCTTGCGGGCCCGGACGGCGCCACCAGGGTGGCTCGGAATAGCAGTTCCGCTTATGGCTGGGCGGGTCGGTGAGGACGAGGGAGGACCGATGCCCCACGAGAAAAATCGTTGGGCGTCTTCGCCGGCGGCCCGGCGCATACTGGCGAAGCACCGCTTCCCGGCGTGGGGCGCGCCGAGGTGGGCCGGGGAGGGACGGCGGCCGCGGGTGATACGGGGAACGTCGGCCGCGAAGCCGACCTGGCCCTGCCCGACGCCTTCCTTGACCGCGCCGGAGCCGGCACGGCGGCGCTGGTGTTGTCCGGAGACGCCGGCGTGGACAAGACAGCGCTGCTTCGTACGGCAGTGGCGGACGCGCACGAGCGCGGGTTTCGGGTGCTGTCGGCGGCCGGTGCGGAGTTCGAGGGGGCATGGCTGAACCCGCGGCTCAGCCGGCGGCGAAGAAGTCAAGGTACGCCTGGGCCAGGGCGGCGGGGTTCTCCCACGCGATGTTGTGACCGGACGCGGGGATGACGACGCCGCGGACGTCGCGGGCCACTTGCGTGAGCTGTTTGGCTACTGCGTCTCCGAGATAGGCCTCGGCGCCGACGGCCAGGACCGGGCAGCTGAGTGGGTCGGTGTAGTGCGGGCGGTTCTGTTCGGCGTCGGCCTGGCGGGCGCGGTACATCTCCAAGATGGCGCTGGTGCCCCTGGCTGTTCGGCCGAGTGCACTATTTCGTCGATGTCCTCCTCGGCCAGCGCGCTGGGGTCCCACATGTGGCGTCGGGCGTACCAGGTCCAGAACGGGCGTTCCCGCCCGGCCAGCAGTAGCTCGGGCACGTGCGGCAGGCTGAAGAAGCTGAAGTGCCAGCCGGTGCGGACGTCGTCGGCGGCGAGCGAGGGGTCGGGTCCGCCACCCGGCATTCCCGGGCCGACCGGCAATCCCGGCAGGAGCGTTTCCTGGAACACCAGCTGCCGCACCCGCGGCCGGTGGAAGGCCGCGACGGCGTAGGCGATGGCCGCGCCCCAGTCCTCGCCGGCGACGCGGAACTGGTCGAAGCCCAAGTGGGTGGCCAGTTCGGCGACGTCAGCGGCCATCGTGGCGGTGTCGTAGCCGGTCTGGGGACGCTGGGAGCCGCCGGCGCCTCGGTTGTCGACCGCGATGACGGTGTAGTGCGGGGTCAGCAGCGGCACGACGTGGCGCCAGTACGACATGGTCTTCGGCACGCCGTGTACCAAGAACACCGGCTCGCCGGCGCCGCCGATGGCGTAGTGGATCTCCACGCCGTTGACCTTGGGCTTGCCGTGTGAGAGCCGGACTCCGGCGTGGTCGGTGAGGTTCATCTCGGCGAACTCCTTTCCTCTTCGGCCGTGTAGGCGCCGACCGGGTAGTGGATCTTCCAGAGCGGCTGCGGCGGCCGTCGGGTCGGCGTCCACGGTCGGATGGAAGTTTCGCTTCATATAACCGCGTCTCCGTGGCCGCCGATGTCGCCTGCGGCGCACCTGTCACAGATGGAGTGCATCTGAGGATCAGATGGTCGCGCCGTGAACGCACCGGCAACCGCCCTTCCGAGGTGGCAGGGCTGAGTTGGACTACCGGTGCCGGTTAGCTGCCCGCGGTGTGGATGCGCAGCAGCTGATCGGCGAACCGCTGTGCTGCCGGACTGGTCTCGCCCACCGAGGGCAGAATCAGGTAGATGTGCCTTTCCGGGTGCATGTCCTCAACCGCGATGAGCCGCAGAACGCTGTCTGGCGCGGTCAGCACCGGGTACTGCAGGCCGGCTGGAGCGAAGCCGATACCGACGCCTGCGCTGACCAGCTCGAGGAACAGTTCCCAGTCGCCGACCTCACAGACGATCCGGCGCGGTATTCCTTCACCGGCGAACGCGGCGTCACTCAACAGGCGACCTGTCCACCCTGCGGGTACTTCGACGAACCGTTCGTTGGCGAGTTGTCTGATGGTGACCTCGGCCTGCTCTGCCAGGCGGTGATCAGCACGGCAGACGAGGTGCAGCGGTTCTCGCGCCAGGCGAGTCATCCGGAGGCCCGGGACCTGGTTGACCGCGGGTCCGATCACGCAATCCAGTTCTCCCGCCTCGACCATCGAGATCATCGTCAACGCGGGCGCGTACTGCAGGCGCAGGTCGATGCCGGGATGTTCGCGGGTGAACTCGCCGAGATAGGAAATGAACGGCACCAGATGCTGAGCGGAGTGCGAGATGCCGAGGCGCAGTGTGCCGATGAGCACGTCACGGGTGTGGTGTACGGCCTGTTCCGCCTGCGCAGCGCTGGTCAGGGTCCGGCGCGCCGGGCCCACCAAAGCCTCGCCGGCCGCAGTGAGTCGGACGGGCCTGGTTCCGCGGACGTAGAGGGGCGTACCGAGTTCGCGTTCGAGAGCCTGGAGGGAATTCGACAGGCCCGATTGCACGATGAGCTCGCGCTTGGCGGCGCGAGTGATGCTGCGTTCCTCGACCAACGCCAGGAAATGACGTAGCTGTCTGAGTTCCATCGGACACCGCCTCCAGGCCTGAATTGCAGCATATCTGGACAGTGTCATCTCTCAGGCAGATGCAGTGTATCTGTGCGCACTGCCGCCGGACCGGCATCGAAGTTACGACGGGCGCGGTTGACGCCGACGAACCCCTAAGGGACACAGCCACGACAGGAGATTCGCCAATGGCAGACCACTCGATGAATGGCGCCGCGCCGCTACCCGCTGCGCGCGAATCGCGGCGGGCCATGCTTGTCATCTGGCTGATCTGCGCCGCCCAGTTCGTGCTGCAGCTGGACTTCAGCATTGTGAACGTGGCGTTGCCCTCGATCCAGCGGGAGCTGGGCATGCCCGCGGCGGAGTTGCAATGGATCGTCACCGGGTACGCGTTGGCGTTCGGGTCGCTGCTGCTGGCAGGCGGTCGCCTGGCGGACCTGCTCGGCCGGCGACAGGTGCTGACCCTCGGCCTGGCGCTGTTCGGGATCGCGTCGCTGGCCTGCGGGCTCGCACAGTGGCCGATCATGCTGATCATCGCCAGGATCGTGCAGGGCGCGGCCGGGGCGATGGTCTCCCCGGCTGCGCTGTCGCTGCTGACGACGACCAACGCAGAAGGGGCTGCGCGCAACCGGGCGTTGGCGATCTGGCAGGCCACCACCGCCGCGGGCGCGACCGCCGCGGTAGTGGTCGGCGGGCTGCTCACCCAGTACTTCGGCTGGCGGGCGGTGTTCCTGATCAACCCGCCGATCATCGCCATCATGCTCGCGCTGGTCCCGCGACTGCCGGCCGGGAAACGGTCCGGCGGCGGCAGCGTCGATGTGCGCGGGGCGCTGCTGGTGACCACCGGCATCGCGGCGCTGATCTTCGGACTCAGCAGTGGGCAACAGCACCGCTTCACTGCGCCCGTCACCATCACGGCTCTCGTCCTGGCTGTGCTGCTGAGCACGGGCTTCGTGTTCGCCGAAAAGCGGGCGGCGGCCCCGATGCTGCCCTTGTCGATCCTGGCGGAGCCGGCCCGGCGGGCCGCGATCGCGGCGATGCTGCTGATCGGTGCCATCCTGGCCGGCTACGTGTACTTCGCGTCGCTGTACATGCAGAAGGTGCTGGGGTTCAGCCCAGTGGCGACCGGCCTGGCGCTGGGCCCGTCGACCGCGACGGTGGTGCTTGTCTCCACGCTCGGTACCCGCCGGCTGCTGGCCCGGTTCAGCATCAAGGGCGTTCTGCTCGCCGGACTGGCCTGCATCGGCGCCGGGCAGCTGTGGCTCGCGCAGATCACCCCCGCCGCCAGCTACCCGGCAGCGGTGCTGCCGGGGCTGGTTCTGACCGCGGCTGGGGTCGGGCTGGCGCTGCCGACCGCGTCGATCGCGATCACCAGCGGGGTCCGGGCCAGCGACCAGGGACTGGCCGGGGCGCTGTTCACCACCAGCCAGCAGACCGGCGCCGCGGTCGGCCTCGCGATCCTCGCCACCGCGGCCGCGGCGGCCACCGACGGCCACAACGGCTCCCTGGTGGACGGCTACCGCCTGTCGTTCGTCATCGCGACCGGCCTCGCAGTCGTCGCCGCGATCATCGTCACGCTCCAGCTCAGCACGAAATCCCACCGCGTTGACCTCGGTCACCAGCAGGCTGGACCCGGCGCATCGCCCTCAGAGCCGCCCGCCTCGCAGCTCGGTAAGAGCTGATAGGTACCTCTCGTGCACTGCGCAACCCCGCGCGCCGCGGAGCCGTGGATCGTCGCCGTCGCCAAGGCCGACCACGACGACCACTGTGCGCTCGGGCTCCACGCCGAGCTGGTCCCCGCAGTGGATCGCCCGACCCTGCGCGTTCTCGCCACTGTCGTAGCCAAGATGCCGTACGGGCTCAGGGTAAGGGTGTCATCAGGAGAGATTGGTGTTGTGGATCGCGTGTTGATTCATGACCTCCCCTTGAGGGAAGCCGAGTGGCCCAGTGTGGGTGCTGAGATCCTGGTGGTATGTGGCGGATATACCAGCGGTGGGCAACTTCGTCTGAGTGCTCGCGAGTCGGATATCGACATCGCGAAGACAAAGGTGAAAGGATGCCCAGGCGAAGCATGACTGAGTACCGCAGCGGATTGGTTCTCTGTACCACTGGGCCCCGCCGGCATTGTGTCCGGCGGGGCCCAGCGCCTATCTGACGGCCGCTCAATGACCTGGAGTTGTTCCGCGCGACCGGCACCTCCAGCACGGTCGGGACCCGGTTCTACACGTCCAACGGCGCACCCGTCGCCGAGCGCAATTTCAAGACCGGCCTGTCGTGGTCGATGACCCAGAGCACTACCTACGCCACCGTCAACGCCGACACCCTCGCCGTCACCCAACGCCGCCAGTACCCCTACGGCGTCTCCCGCGGCCCGGCCCCGTCCGCCTGGCCGGACAAGCACGGCTACCTGGGCGGCTATCAGAACGCCAGCGGGCTGACGCACCTCGGGGCGCGTGAATACGACCCCTTGACCGGACGCTTCACCATCGCCGACCCGGTGCTCAACACCGATGACCCGCAGCAGATGACCGGCTACTCCTACGCCAGCGACAACCCCGTGTGAGAGTCCGACGCGACCGGCTTGTGCTCGGGCCCCGACGGCGCCTGCCACCTGCCCGGCGGCAAGCGCCGTCGGCGGCGGCGCCTGCCGCAACGGTGGCTGGAGCTGTCCGACGAAAAACTCGAACATCTGCGGCTGCAGGGCGAGCCAACAGCATCCCGCGAACAATGGAACTCCGCCCTCCGGCTGGCACCAGCAGCCAGGGCAGAAGGCTCGCGGCTCATCGGGCGGTGCAGCACGCGGCGGATCCGACGATGGCGACGACGACGGACGCTTCTGGGGGAAGGTCTGGGGCGTAGTCAAGGATGTCGGGGAGGACATCTACGAATACTCCGGCGTCAAGGACGTCGTAGACGACTGCTTCAGCGAGTTCGCGCTCCTCGGGTGCGCCAAGGGCGTTGTCGAAGTCGGCTCGTGGTTCGTGCCCGTCGCCGTCGCCGCCGCCGCCCACGGGGCCGAACTCGCCGTCGACGCCGGCGTCCACCTCACCTGGCTGCCGACGGGGTTGAAGCGGAATTCAGAAGCCTCATCGCCGAAGGCGCCGACGAGGTCGCGACCGCTTGTCGTAACAGCTTCGCCGGAGACACCCCCGCCGGCCCGAAGAAGATCACCTCCACCGCACACCACCTGTGGTGCGACGTCGCCACACAACTGGACCGACGCCACCAACCTGAAGCCCGCGACCTGCTCGACACACCCGGCAACGGCCACGCCACCATCCAAACCCTGCACCGCTACAGCAGCAGCTTCCGCACCTACAACCTCACCATCGACACCACCCACACGTACCATGTATTCGCGGGCACCACGCCGGTGTTGGTCCACAATTCGTCGTGTCCTGTATGCGAAAACCCAGGGCATCACGACCCGGCGGGCGGTCGCCCTAATCCTTACAACCGTGCGAAGGGCGTACTGTCGGGTGACGCGGAGGAGCAATTCGCCAACAGTGTCCAGGTGGGTAAGGTGCGCTGGACCAAAATTGGCTCAGGAAGAAAGGCTGTATACCACCGGTACTCCCAGCACGGTGATGATGTGTGGCACTTCAGTGGCAGTAGCAACGAAGCGACGAAATCTGGAGTGCCAGTGAGGATTCCGCTTGACGATATTCCGGCTACGATCAAGAGGGGCTAGAGGTTGAGGTTTTCGACCGATGATGGCGAGTTCGGCCTCGTTGTCGAACCAGTGGAAAGTTCGGGAATGTCGCGCTTTCAGCTGGTTGTCGAAGGCCAGTTGATCGGCGGCGCTGATCCGAACTTCGCCTACGGTGCCTTTGAGGAGTTGGGGCATCTTCCGCAGTTCTCGGACGAGAGGCTAGGTCGACTTTGCGAGGACACTGCTGCCGTCTTGGAAGTCCTGCGTATCGAGGAGGAATTTCATGATCCCGCGACGGTGTCGCTCACCGAGGCGCAGGATTCATGGTTAGTTCAGCGCTATGTTTACCGGGGCGATGTCGTTGTGATCGCTCGAGCATATAATGGTTCTTCCTTGAGTGGATCTGCACTGTTCTCTATTCTGGAATTTGCCGACTTTGCGTCGATAATTGAATTTTCTCGTAGTTTTTGGGCTCAGAATGACGAGGGTTTTCGATCGGAGGCCTGGCGAGTAAAGACTTAGTACTGCAACGACACTTCGTTATGAATCGACCGGCGTGTCGGTTAGGCTCGGGTTCGACGGTCGTGTAGTTGATCTTGTGTGCTGGAGATGGTGAC
>NZ_JBIAWY010000032.1:0-17169 GCF_042896185.1 Amycolatopsis sp. NPDC001319
CCGGTTGACGTGGGTCCTAGACAAGCCACACCTCAACCGGAGGTTCTCCCCACGTCAACCAGAACCTTCCGCTACCAACGTCCTGGCCAAATACAGCTAGTGCGTGGGCGCGAGGGGCGTGAAGTCGCGGGCGGCGACGAACGGGGGACGCGGCGCGGCCGCGGCATACGGTTCCCGCAAGGTGTTCTCCACGCTGTTGAAGACCACGAAAACGTTGGCCCGCGGGTAGGGGGTGATGTTGTCGGCGGATCCGTGCATCAGGTTGGCGTCGAACCACAGCGCGTGGCCGGCAGGACCGGTGAACTGGTCGATCCCGTGGGCCGCCGCCAGGCGCGTGATCGTGGCCTCGTCGGGCACACCGACCTGCTGTTCCTTGAGGGAATCGCGGTAGTGGTCCCCCGGCGTGGCGCCGGCGCACTGCGCGAACTCCCGGTGGGAACCGGGCATCACCATCAGGCCGCCGTTGAAGGGGTAGTTGTCCGTCAGTGCCAGTGACATGCTGACCGCGCGGGGAACGGGCATGCCGTCTTCGGCGTGCCAGGTCTCGAAGTCGGAGTGCCAGTAGAAACCCTTGCCGCGGAAGCCGGGCATGCAGTTGATCCGGCTCTGGTGCACGTACACCTCCGAGCCGAGCAGTTGCCGGGCCCGGTCCAGCACCCGGGGATCGCGCACCAACCGTGCGATGAGCCGGCTGATGCGGTGGACCTCGAAGATCGACCGCACCGCGCCGGAAGCCTTCTCCCGCACCACGCGTTCGTCCGCTGCCAGCGTCTCGTCGGCGCACAGCCGGTCCAGCTCCGCGCGCAGCACGTGCAGTTCCTCGTCCGTGACCGACGACGGGACGATCGAATACCCCCGTTCGGCGTGCGCGGCCAGCTCGGCCGGGGTGAACGGCTCGCGCAGCCGGCCCGGCCACACCACGGGCACCTCCCGGCGCAGCAACGCCGGCTCGCCGCCGATCCGCGTCGGATATCTGTCTTCGGTCTTGGTGCCCGTCATCCGTCCCAGCTCCTTCCGAACCCGAACGGAATCCACATTAACGGGAAAATTCCGGAGATCGGCAGGAACTGCGCCCGCCCGGTTCGATTGCCGGACGGCGGGGTATCGCGCGTGGTCACCCGCCTTGGCGCGGCACGCCGTCGTGAAAAAGACGCCGCCGGACCGTCGAACTGATCGACAATTCCTTCGCCGGCACCCCTCGCATGCTTGCGTAACCCGGGAACCCGGCCCGGCTCGCGATCCCGGCCGCGGAGTCTTCCCGGTCGGCAGTGGTGGCGCCGAACAGGGCCACGGATCGATTTCGGCTGCCGGGCCGGCGCGGTGAAAAGTTCGTCGTGAAAAGTTTCCGGCTCGGCACCCGATCAGACAGAAAGGTGATTTCTCGCGCGTTGCCTGATCAGCGTTTTGTGGTGATCGTGGTGACCGGCAGGCCGAACCGGCGCTCGGCCTGGTGTGGCAGGTCGGCCCGGAGCCAGCGCGAGGCGCGCCGGGGCAGCGTGGCCACGATGATCTCGTCGAACTCGCGGCCCGCGAGCACCTTCTCGATGGCTTCGAGCGGCTGGGCGCTCCCGAGGCCGCCGTCCGCCTGGACCTTCCGGGCGGCGAGGTCGGCGAGCACTTGGTCCAGCCGTTGCCGGGCCTGCGTGGTCGCCTCCTCGTCGGAGGCGGGCCGGCCGAAGTCCAGCACGACGCTGGGCATCGGCATCAAGCCACCGGCGGCGGGCACCGTGTGGTACTGCGCGGCGGCGGTGTTCGGGACGAGCACGTAGAAGGAGCTCGGCCCCGCCTCGATCCTCTTGTGGAGCTCTTTCTGCAGCTCCGGACCCAGCAGGGTCTGGTTCGCGACCACGAGGTAACTACGCATGACGACCACCCACCCGGTCAGCCCTTGACACACTGTGCAATCTCATGATAGGTCGCCGCACCTACCGCGGTCTACGGGCGAAGGGCCGCAGCGGTCGCGGTAGAGCCGACGTGGAACCCACGCGCAATCCGGGCCAATATGTCCACAAAGGACTCCCCGGTCGAGAATCCCGGCCGGCGCCTGGAACCCGCCCGGCTCACCGCACATGGGACAGGTCCGCGGCGCCCACGAGGCCGGCCTCGTTGCCCAGCTCGGCGATCCGTACCTTCGCGGCGGGTCGGTGTCCGCGGCCGGTGAGGTTCTTGCGGAAGACGGCCTCCGTCGGCGCGCGCAGAATCTCCCCGGCCTCGCACACGCCGCCGGCGATGACGAACATGCCCGGGTCGAGGATCGCGGCCAGCGCGGCCATCCCGCGCCCGAGCCACTTGCCCAGCTCGTCGAAGCAGTTCAGGGCGGTCACGTCGCCCGACTGCGCAGCCTCGGTGACGAGGTGGCCGGTGATGCCCGCCGGACGTCCGCCGGCGAGCCGCAGCAGCTCCTGGGCCATCGAGGGCGCGACCGTCGCCTGCTCCTGCGCCTCGAGCACCAGCGCACGCCCGCTGCCGTACTGCTCCCAGCAGCCGTGCAGGCCGCATCCGCAGCGCCGTCCGTCGGGGACGATGGTGAAGTGCCCGATCTCGGCGGCCAGCCCGAAGCGGCCCCGGTAGAGCTTCCCGTCGAGGACGACCCCGCCGCCGATCCCGGTCCCGATGGTCAGGATGACGACGTGGCTCTCGCCGCGGGCGGCGCCGAACCGGGCCTCGGCCCACGCGGCGGCGTTGGCGTCGTTCTCCACGATCACCGGCACGCCGAGCCGGTCCTCCAGCGACTCCCGCAAATGCTCGTCCCGCCAGGCGAGATTCGGCGCGAACATCACGGTCGACCGCTTCTCGTCGACGAACCCCGCCGCGCCGAGGCCGACCCCGACCACGGTGTACTCGCTGGTCAGCTCGCGAACGGCGTCGGCGATGGAGTCCTGGGTCTTCGACGGGTCGTCGGCGGGCGTCGGACGCCGGGTGCGCGCGACGATGTGCCCGCTCTCGTCGACCACCCCCGCGGCGATCTTGGTGCCCCCGATGTCGACGCCGATGGCGAGGGTCCCCTCGGCGGCCTCGTGCAGCGGCCGGGGAACCGCCTCCGCCGCCGGGCTGCTCATGGCGCCCGCCCGGTCAGGACGTGGCGGCCGAGCGCCGCGACGTCGATCTCGTCGAGGGAGGTCACCACGAGGTCGGCCCGCGCGGCCGCGAGCAGCGCCTCGTCGTCGGCCCTGGCGATGCCCAGCGCCGCCATCCGGCCGGCCTTCGCGGCCTCGATGCCACTGGCCGCGTCCTCGACGACGAAGCAGTCTTCGGGGGCGACGCCGAGCTCGGCCGCGCCGGTCAGGAAGATCTCCGGATGCGGCTTGCCGTGGGCGAAGTCGCGGCCCGAGATGTCCGCGTCGAACGAGTCGAGCAGGCTCAGTCCGGGCGTCACGAAGCCGGCGGAAAGGCCGTTCTGCGCGGCGAAGGTGTCGAGGCGGATCTGCCGGAGGAAAAGCCCGGCGTTCTTCGACGACGACGCGGCCGCGGTCGGGATGCCCGCCGCCTTCACCGCGAGGACGAAGCGCAGCGCGTCGGGATAGGCCTCGAACTCGCCGGCCTCGATGAGCTTGATGACCATTTCCTGTTTGTGCGCACCGTAGAGCTCGACGCGCGCCTTCGCGTCGGGCACCTCGAAGTACTCCAGAGCGGCCAGCGCTCCGGCGGCCCGGGGTTTGCCGGACATCACCTGCTGGTAGACCTGCGGAGTGAAGCGGTCGTCCGACCACGTGGTCCGGTCGCAGATGTCGGCCCACTCGGTCTCCATCAGCTCACGCAGCGAGTCCTTCCAGGCCCGCTCGTGCGGGGAGTCGACGAGCACGCCGTCGACGTCGAAGATCGCGCCCTCAAAGCCTTTCGCCATGGTGGCTCCCTTCCGCGTGGCCGGCATGGCTTGCCACCGCCGCCGGCGCGGGCTCGGCGGACACGGTGAAGACCCGGCTGTCCCCCGCCCCGAGCTCGTGGACCTCGTCCCCGACGCCGACGAAGACCGGCCCGCGGAAACCCTGCGGGAGCGCGAAGACGGTCAGCTCGTCGCCCGTGATCGACACCCGCAGCGGTACGCCGCGGTACTGCATCGGGAAAACCAGGCCGTCGAGCCGGTTGAGCTGGGTCGGCGCGAAGAACAGGACGCCGTCCCGCACGGCGCTGCCGACGTAGTAGCGCTGCAGCAGGTCCAAGGTCCCGGACATGACACCCATGTGGATGCCTTCCTTCGTCGTTCCTCCTTGGACGTCACCGATGTCGCTCTCCAGCGCCACGATGAACCGATCCCAGGAACTCTTCGGGTCCAGTGCGGCGAGCACGCCGGCGTGGGTGACGAGACTCAGCGTCGAACCGTGGGAGGTGCGCCGGTCGTAGTAGTCGATCGTGCGCCGGGCCAGCTCCGCATCGTGCTCGTAGCCGAGCCGGTGGAAGAGCGTGCGCAATTCCTCGCCGGAGAACAGGAAGAACAACATGACCGCGTCGGCCTGCTTGGCCAGTTTGAACCGGTCGGGATCTTCGCCCTCGGCCTTGAGGATCCGGTCCAGCCGCTGGATGTTCGCGTGCTCGGCCCGGTAGTGCTCCCAGTCGAGCTCGTCGAGGTCCTGGTAGCCCTCGAACTGGCTGATGACGCCGTCCGGGTGGAACGGCACGTACATCTTGCGGCTCATCTCGTCCCACGTGCGCAGCTCGTCATCGGTCAGTCCGAGGCGGGCGCTCAGCGCGGCGCGGCGGCTGGCCGGCAACAGCCTCAGCACCCGCGGAGCGGTACCGGCGATCCAGGCCACCATCACGTTGGTGTACGCGTTGTTGCGCAAACCGCCTTCTTCGCTGCCGGGATGGCGCTCGTGGAACTCGTCGGGTCCCATCACGCCGTGGATCTCGTAGCGGTCGCGTTCCGGGTTGTACCGCGCGATCGAGGCCCAGAACCGCGCGATCTCGAGCATCAGCTCGGCGCCGTAGTCGCGCAGGAACTCCCGGTCGTCGGTGGCCTGGTAGTACTGCCAGACGTTGTAGAAGATGGCCGCGTTGACGTGCCGCTGGTTGTGGCTGAGATCGGGGTCCCACGAACCGGAGAGCGGGTTGAGGTGGACGACCTGGGTCTCTTCGGTGCCGTCACTTCCGCTCTGCCACGGGAACATCGCGCCGCGGAAGCCCGCTTCCCGCGCGGCGGCACGCGCTTCGGCGAGCCGGCGATAGCGGTAGAGGAGCAAGCTGCGCGTGATGGTGGGCAGCCGGAAGTTGAGGAACGGGTAGATGAAGAGCTCGTCCCAGAACACGTGCCCGCGGTAGGCCTCGCCGTTGAGCCCCCGGGCCGGGACACCCGCGTCGTGACGTGCGGTGTGCCGGGAGCAGACCTGCAGCACGTGCGCCACGTGGAACCGCAGCAGCAGCTCGACCCGGGGTTCCCGCGGGAGCTGGAGATCGGACACCGCCCACAGCTCCCGCCACGCCGACGCGTGTTCCACGAGTGCCTCGGCGAAGTCCGGGTAGCGCAGGACGCCCCGGCCCGCGGCCGCCAGCGTCTCGGTGATCGCGTTGTCGTGCGAGGTGAACAGCGACACCATCTTCTCGACCCGGACCGGACGGCCCCGCGCCACGTCGAAGGTGATGACCTGCTGGATGTAGTCGTCCATCTGATCCAGGGCGCGCTCCACCGGAAGCTGCTCGTCGTCGAGGAAGACGCGGGTGCGCGCGGCCTCGGTGACGTAGATGTCCGACTGCCGGGTCTGCACCTTCAGCGCGATGGTCTCCGGACCGAAAGTACGCGGAGACACCGGGTCGAGGTGCCGTCCCTCGAGCTCGCGGTAGCGGGCGACCTGCTGGTTGGTCACCCGGCCGTCGAGCCCGGAGATCACCTCGACGCGACCCGACCAGTTCTCGGGCGTCAGCGTCCACTCGATACCGGCCTGGTGGCTGTGGGCCATGCTCACGAACCTGCGGCTGCGCAACGTCGTCTCCCGGCCGGCGCGGTCGCGGAAGCGCAGGACCCGTTGCACCATCGCGAGCCGGATGTCGTAGGAGTGCTCGTAGGAGATCAGGTCGACGTTGCCGAGCCGGATCGCCTCCTCGCCCTCGATGCGCAGCTTGAGCACCAGCCAGTTCGGCAGGTTGACCAGGTCCTCGTTCTGCACCGGCCGGCCCCCGAGGATGGTGGTTTCGCGGTTGAAACCACCGTGGGCGTAGGTGCCCGGATAGTGGATCTTGTCGGCGTCCTCCCACTCGGCCGCGCCGCGGGTGCAGAAGTACCCGTTGCCCGTGGACGTCAGCGACTCCCGCAGCCCTTCGGTGCCGGGATCGAAGTGGTCGTAGCCGACCACGCAGTCGGATTTCCGCTCGTCTCGGGGTTCGCCCTCGCCGACGGCCAGAGTGGACAGCAGCTGCGCCACCTCTTCCGGGGAGGAGAGCGCGAAGTCGGCCGACGTGCCGCGATCGGCCACCTCGGGGTCGGCGGCCCGTCCGACGAAGATGCCGACGCCGCCGCGATCGGCCAGTGCCCGAAAGGCGTCCTCGTCGGTGATGTCGTCGCCGAGGTAGATCGGGACCACGTCCGGCGAGTCCAGGTGCAGGGCGCGGAGCAGGTGGAGGACGGCTTTGCCCTTGTGCCAGTCGATCTTGGGCTGAAGCTCGTAGACCATCTTGCCCGGCGTCATCTTCAGCCGATCCGGATGCTCGGCGAGGAGTGTCTCGACCACGGTGGTGATCCGCTGCCGCCCGTCCGGGTCGACGAGCCGGTAGTGCACCGCGACCGAGGCCTTCTTCGGTTCGATCACCACGCCCGGGATCGAGCCGGTTTCGGTGCGCAGGCGATCGGTGACCTCGCCGATGACGTCCTCGAACCCGCTCGCGGCGTCGTGGTGGATCTCGCCGGCGGCCGGGCTCCAGATGTCGAAGCCGTGGCTGCCGGCGACCACGAGGTCATCGATTCCCATCAACCGCTGCACGTCGAGCCGGTCACGCCCGCTGACCACGCAAACCGGGCAGCGCATCGCCAGCGCGCGCACCGTTTCCCGCATGCGCTCGGAGATCAGGGCGTCCTCGGGGTGGTCCACGATCGGGGCCAGCACACCGTCGTAGTCGAGGAACACCGCCGGGCGCCGGCCGGCCAGCCGCTCGGCGAACCGATCACCGTCACGCAGCGCGTGGGGAAGTTCCCGGACTTTCGACGTCGGCTCGGTCATGGTCAGGCCATCTCCTCCAGCTCACGCCCCTTCGTCTCCTTGACGAACTTGAACACGAAGAAGATCGACAGGAAGGCGAAGAAGGTGTAGACGCCGTAAGCAAGTCCCAGCCCGACGTCCGACAATGCCGGAAAGGTCGTGGAAATGGCGAAGTTGGCCAGCCACTGCGCCGCCGCGGCGACGGACAGGGCCATCGCGCGGATCTTGTTGCTGAACATCTCACCGAGCAGCACCCACACCACGGGGCCCCACGTCGCGCCGAAGAACACGACGTAGACGTTGGCGGCGATGAGCGCGATCGGCCCGGCCGAACCCAGGTCCGGCGTGCCGTTCACGACCGGCGCGGTGCCGAAGAGCAGGGCGAGGACGCCGAGACAGACGAACTGGCCGATCGAGCCGATCACCAGCAGCGGCTTGCGGCCGATGCGGTCGACCAGCGCGATGGCGATGACTGTGGTGAGGATGTTGGTCACCGACGTGATCACGGTGATCGCCAGTGCGTTCTGCTCGCTGAACCCCACCGCCTGCCACAGCACCGAGGAGTAGTAGAAGATCACGTTGATGCCGGTGAACTGCTGGAAAATCGACAGCCCGATGCCGATCCAGACGATCGGCAGCAACCCCAGCCGCGGGCCACGGACGGTCACGAAGCCGGTGCGTTCGGTCTTTCCCCTGACCGTCCGGATGATCTCCGTGATCCGCGCGTCGACGTCTCCGCCGACGAACCGCCGCAGCACCTCGGCCGCTTTGGCCAGCTGCTCCTTCTGGACCAGGTGCCGCGGTGACTCCGGGATCGTCAAGGCCAGCAGGCCGTAGGCGAGGGCGGGAATCAGCAGCGACAGGAACATCCACCGCCACGTCGCGAGGCCGAACCACAGCGGATCCGACGCGCCGCCCGATCCGGCGACCAGTGCGTAGTCCACGAGCAACGCCACGAAGATGCCGGACACGATGGCCAGCTGCTGCAGCGAGCCCAGCCTGCCGCGCAGGTGCGCCGGCGAGATCTCCGCGATGTAGGCGGGAGCGATCACCGATGCGGCACCGACGCCGAGACCTCCGACCAGCCGCCAGAACGCGAGTTCCCAGATCGAGAACGAGAAGCCGCTGCCCACCGCGCTGATCGCGAACGCGATCGCCGCGAGCCACATGACGCGGATCCGGCCGTAGCGGTCCGCGATCGCACCCGCGAACCAGGCGCCGATCGCGCAGCCGATCAGCGCCGCGGCGACCGCGAACCCGAGGACGAAGGGCGACGCGTTGAAGGTTTCCCCGACCGCCTTGACCGCGCCGTTGATCACCGCGGTGTCGTAGCCGAAGAGGAAACCGCCGAGCGCCGCCGTCGCGGCGACGAGCACGGTGCGCCCGGTACTCGGGGTGGGATAGCTGACCCGATGCGCAGGATTGCCCAGCGGCCAAGGGGGTTCGCTCGACGGTGGCGGTTCCTCCGGTGTGGTCCCCATGTGGACCTCCCCCGCGCGAGGGTCTCCGAGGCAGGCTGCGCTCGACGGCTCCCTCACGCCTCTCTCCAGAGTGTGTCCTGGTTCACATTCCGTCAAGAGGGCCGCCGCCCGCGTAATTTGCACCCGGCGGGCGGCCGGTCGTGCCGGAGCCGACGGCCGAGGCTCGCTCGGTTCGCCTGGTCCGGGTGAGGCCGGACCCGGGCTCTGCCCCGGATGCTGCACTGGTGGGGAGGTTCGAGCGGAAACCATTGCCGAAGCAGGACGCCCGCGGTACGCGGCGCGTCGTGCACGCCGCTGACCTGCGCATCGAAGCGTGGGGACCGACGCGGGAAGCGTGTCTGGCGGAAGCCGTCCGGGCCCTGGTGGAGAGTTTCGCCCGGACCCGGCTGCACCGCGGGTCCACGGCCTGGTCGTTCGAGGTCTGCGGCGCGACCGACGGTTCGGTGCTGGTCGCGTTGCTCGACAAGGTCATCCTCACGATGCGGACTCGGTGCCTGATCCCGGTCACCGCCGAGGGGATCGTCGTGGACGGCTCGACGGTGCGGCTGCGCTGCCAGATGACCGACCTCGGCTCCGTCATCCCGACCGGGGCGATTCCGAAGGCCGTGTCCCGGCGGGAGGTCCGCTGCGAGCGCACCGAACGCGGCTGGCGGTGCGCGGCCCGGATCGACGTGTGAGCCGCCGCGAGGTCAGGCGGCTCCGCGCCGGTCCTGGAGGATCACCAGTGCGGGCCGCGCGTGGCTGCGCGCAACCGTTCGTCCCGTAAGGCGTCGACCTCCGGCAGAGCCAGCGGTGCCGGCGGGGTACCGAGCACCCATTCCAGGAGCCGGTCGGCCAGCGCCGGGTTGCGCGCCAGCACCGGGCCGTGGAGGTAGGTCGCCAGTATCCGGCCGGTACCCGCGCCCTCGGTGCCGTCCCCGTTGCCGACGCCGGCGCGGACCGAGCCGAGCGGACAGCTGCCGGGGCCGACGAGCGTGCGGCCCAGGTGGTTCTCGAAGCCGGTGAGGGGTTGTGCCGTCAGCTCGGGTTGGACGTCGACGACGATTTCCCCCACCGCACGCCGCCGTCCCGGAGCCGACACCACGTCGAGCAGGCCCAGCCCGCGGTGGGAGACGGTGTCGGGCGTCGTGAAGGTCATGCCGAGGATCTGAAGCCCGGCGCAGACACCGAACACGACGGCACCACGCGTGACCGCCCGCTGTAGTCCGGGGTGCCCGTGCAGGTCCGCCGCCGCGAGAGCTTGGGCGTCGTCTTCGCCGCCGCCCAGCAGGTACAGGTCGAGCGAACACGGCACCGCCTCGCCGTGGCGGGTCTCCGTCACGCTCGCGGCGATGCCCCGCCACTGCAATCGCCGCCGCAGCACCTGGGCATTGCCGCCGTCGCTGTAGGTGCCGAGGATGTCGGGCAGCAGCACCCCGATCCGCACGGCCGACTCAGCCATCGCCGAGCTGCCGCCGGAGATCACGGAAAGCCGTGTAGTTCGCGACGAGCTCGACCGGGCCGGGCGCCGGCAGTGAGGCGACCGCGGCGAACGGACTGGGACAGAGCGTGTGCCGCACCTCGGCGTAGGTGAGGCGGACGGCCAGATCGGTCGCCCGGTCGCCGGAGGCCACGACCTGGCGTCCGCGCAGCTGCTCGAACCGCACGTCCCACAGCCACGACATGTCCCGCCCGTCGGCCTCACCGCTGTTCACCGCGATCACGACCGGCGACCGGGAGTCGAGCAGCGGCAACGTTTCCTCCCAGCACGCCGGGTTCTTCGCCAGCATGACCCGCACACTGTGCCCGGACACCCAGGCCTGGCGGTAGCGGCCGGCGACGTCGGCGATCGGGCGCAGCTGCGCGACGGCCACCTCCGGCGAGACACCGAGCCGCGCGGCGGTGGCGACCGCGATCGCGGCGTTGGCGGCGTTCGCCCGGCCCGGCAGGCGGAGGCCGAGCTCGATCTTCGAGCCCGCCGCGGTTTCCACCGCATCACCGGTCAGTGTCCACAACGGATCCGGCCGGGCAAGACCACACGCACAGTGCCAGCCGGTGGTTTGCCGCACCACGGCTCGGCCGCAGCGGGCGCAGGCCACGGCGTCGGCGTGCCACCGCCCTCCCGCGCCGACCCACACGGGGTGCGCGGAGCCCAGCGCGGCCGAGGTGACCAGCGGATCGTCGCAGTTGGCGACCACGGTCGTGTCCGGCAGCGCCGCGGCGATCGCCCGCAACGCCCGTTCCGTCGTCCGGACCTCGCCGACCCGGTCCAGCTGGTCCCGGCTGAGGTTGAGCAGCACGAGGCACGCCGGGCGCACCTGCGCGGCAACAGCGGGCACGTACGTCTCGTCGACCTCGAGAACCGCCAGGGCGGCCCGATGCTTGCCCACCAGGGCGGCGACCACCCCGTCGGTCATGTTCGCGCCGTCGCTGTTCGTGGCCACCTCGCCCAGCGTCCCCAGGATCCGGCTGAGCATGAGCGCGGTGGTGGTCTTGCCGTTGGTGCCGGTCACCAGCACCACCGTCCGACCGCCGCCGATCCGGCTCAGCACGCGAGGATCCAGCGCGAGTGCGATCCGCCCGCCGATGACGCCGCCGCTGCCGAGGCCCATGCCCCGCGACATCGCCGCACCGAGCCGCCCGGCCGCCACCGCCAGCCACGTCCGCACCGGCAGCCGCCGCGGCACGCCCGGCACGACGGCCGGCGCACCGACGGCACACGATGATTCGGGGCTCACGCACGGCCTCCTTCGCGCTTGGTCGCCGTCCCCCTCGTCCGCCTTGGCCGGGCGCTGAGACGACGGCACGTCCGATGCGAACCGGGCGGCGTGTTCGGTTGACCCACCAGCGTACGTCGGGACGCATCGGTGCGCGTTCGAGTACGGACGGCGGGCGCTGTCCTAGTTGCCCTGTTTGTCCGTAGTGGCCGCGGACTTGCCGCCGTGTGCCAACCCGCGATCGTCCTTCACGCGGTGAATCACTGGCGAGGCGGCATTTTCAGACCCGCTCCGGGCGTATCCACTGGGTGCGCTCCTGCCGCGTCCGCTGGGCGGCATCCCGGGCGAGAGCAACCGCAGCCCCCACTGCCCGAAGTCGACATCCGCGAAGATTCGCGAACTCCCGCTGATCGACCACAGCCGCAGCAGCTCGTTCGGAACTTCTGCTCCGGGCCACGCACTCAGGCTGCGGTTGGCGAGGAGCTGTTCGCGCGCATCCACAGGACGACGTCAAGACAGCGCAGCAGACTGATGTCGTCCACGTCGCCGGCCTCGGCGCGCAGGTCCGCTACGGCGGCTGCGCGCGCCCCGTCGGCGTGGAACCACGTCCACAGACACGCCCAGATGCTGTCCGGCCGGCCGAGAACCGCTTTGACCCGGCTGTCGTAGACCGGCAGCAGGCGCGGCCGCTTCCGGGCCAGCAGCTTGTTGGCCGTGACCCACCTGTCCTTGCCACCACAGCGCTTGAACAGTTGCCAAAGCTGCGTCGCCGCCGACGCTTCGCTGTAGACCTCCCACGGTGCCTCGTGCATCGACAGATCGGAAGGGATCGCCGCAAGGAGCGCGGAGATCTCCGCGGCGTGAGTCATCGTCACATCGACGGCGACGTCGGCCAGGTCGGTGATGCCGAGGAAGTTGAGCGCGAGGACATCGCACTCGGTGACAGTGTCGGCGAAAACGGGCTGGTCTCCGGTACCGGCGAATCGCTCGAACCATCGACCGGTGTACCGCGGTGCACCGTCGTCCTGATTGAAGTACCGGCCCAGCGACGCCACCGACTCGGCTCGATCTGTGCCGCGGACGCAGCGATCGAGCAGACCGTGCTCGCGCGGGTAGGCCTGGGCCGACGGAACCCGCCTTGAAGTCGAATGCACCTGCACGCCCCTCACCACAGCTGGTCGTGAGGTGACGTCTCGGGTGTCACGCTGATCGTTACGACGGGGCGAACCAATTGACTGCCCTCAGTGGACGAACCCCGGAAGCAACCCGAGAGCAGGAACCACCACCCCCGTGCACACCGTCATGGAGACGACGTTGCCGACGAACGGGTGGATCGTGGCGGGGAGCCGGCGGGAGGTGTACGCCGCGAGGGGTGGGGCGAGGATCGCGCCCAGGATGGCGCCGGCAGCGATGGACGGGGCGGTCGGGCCGTACGTCAGGACGACGGCGGGTGCGACGGACACCAGGGGGACGAAAGTCGGGTACCAGCCGTGGCGGGCCCACTGGCGGTGGTAGAGCAGGACGCCGAGTGTGGAGGTCAGGACCTGCGTGGTGAGCAGCGCCGGGAGCAGCGCGGTGCCATGGACCGGAGTCAGCGGGTTGAGCAGGTACGTGAGCAGCGTGCCGGCGAGCAGGCCGGCCGAGCTGATTTCGTTGCCGTGGAACGGGGCTTCGGTGAAGTCGGCCAGGACGCGGCGGAGGACCCACGCCGGTCCTTGGCGGGGCGGATCGACCGGGCCGGGTGCCGGTGCCGGCCGGTGGGGGAACCACGGCAGGATCCGGCACAGGGGAAACGCGAGCAGCGCACTGAGCCACATGCTGCCGGCCGTGCCGATCGAGGTGGGCAGCCCCAGGGGATAGCACACGAACTGGACGAGCCCGATCGCGATCGGCGTCGTCAGGGTGGCGCCCAGGACGGCGCCGGTGAGGGCCACCCGCCAGCCCGGCCCGTAGAGCAGCACGACCGAGGGCGGGATGGACACGAACGCGACGAACGTCGGCTGCCACGCGCCCGTGGCGGGGATCGTCCAGCCCCACGCGAGGTTCGACAGCAGCAGCCCGAGCAGTGCCGAGCCGGTGAGCCACGGCCACAACCCGGTGCGGGCGGCGATCGGGAACCCGGCCCAGCGGCGCCGGCGCGTCGCGGCGACGTGGGCGAGCCAGCCGCCGGCGAGCAGGCCGAGCCCGCCGAGATCGGTTTTGAACGACTGCGCCTCGGTCGTGTCGCCGAGGCACCAGCGCAGGAATGACGGAAGCCGGGAGTACGCCCGCTCCTGCCACCCGTCGTAGCCGGGAAGCAGGTGCGGCAGCGAGCCGCTGACCGCGGAGAGCAGGTAGGCGAGACCGGCCGTCACGGCCACGAGCGCACCGCCCGCGAGCCAACGGCCCAGCGCGCGTCCGGCCGTGCGCGCGGGGAGCTGGGTGGTCATGACGCCGGTGATCGGCGACCGGCCGAGAAACGTGCCACCGCTTTCCTCACCGACCCGGCTCGCTCCACCCCGTTGGTCCGTCCGGCCCGAAGCCGGGGACGAAACCTCGTATCCGCGTGATTCCGGTGTCCGTCCTTCGCGACCGAGCAGGAACCGTTGTCCCACCACGGCTTCCCGGCGGGCTCCGCCAGTCTGCCGGGAGTGGTGAACCGGGCTGCAGAGCGAAAACCGACCGGGTTCCCACAGATCCGGACATCGGTTCGGCACCGGGAGCCCTGGATGCCACGCTTCGGGCAACCCGGCGCTTCGGCAACCGCGCGCCGGGTTCGACGATTGAGAGGTCAGGACCGTGCCCAGCTCGAGGAACGTGGTGTTCGTCGTCTTCGACGGGGTGAAAAGCCTGGACGTGGCCGGGCCGGCCGAGGTCTTCGCCGAAGCGAACCTCTTCGGGGCGGACTACTCACTGTCCTATGTGTCACCTTCGGGCGAAGCCGTGGCCACCTCGACCGGGTCGACCATGCCCGTCGACGGTCCCGCCGACAGCGTGACGCGCGCGGACACCGTCGTGGTCTGCGGTGGCGACGTCCTCGTCGGCGCCCCCATCGATCCCGAGCTCGTGGCCGCCATCCGGGTGCTTCGCGAGCGGACCCGCCGGCTCGTCTCCATTTGCACGGGTTCCTTCGCCCTGGCCACCGCCGGCGCGTTGTCCGGGCGCCGGGCAACCACCCACTGGCGCCACGCGCGGCTTTTCGCCCGGGCGTTCCCCGACGTCGACGTGCACCCGGACGCGCTCTTCGTCGAGGACCGGGGGGTGTTCACGTCGGCGGGGGTGTCCGCCGGGATCGACCTCGCCCTGGCCCTGGTCGAGGCCGACAACGGCCCCGACCTCGCGCGGGCCGTGGCCCGGAACCTCGTCGTGTTCATGCAACGTCCCGGCGGCCAGTCGCAGTTCTCCGCCCCGCTGGAGATCAAGCCCGCCCGGACGCCGACGCTGCGAGACGTCGTCGATCTCATCTCCGCGGATCCCGGTCTGGATCACAGCGCCGGCCGGCTCGCCGACCGGGTCGGGGTGAGCACCCGGCACCTCATCCGGCTCTTCCACGCGGAGTTCGCCATGACGCCGGCGAGGTACGTCGAGAAGGTCAGGCTCGATCACGCGAAGTCGCTGCTGGATTCAGGGCACAACGTCGAAGAGGCGGCGGCGGGAGCGGGGTTCGGCAGCCCGGAGACGATGCGCCGCACCTTCGTGGCCCGGTTGGGGCTCTCGCCGAGTCAGTACCGCGACCGCTTCAAGAGCACGGGCAGGTCGTAGAGCCCGTCATCCGGCCGCGAAATTCAGGGCCAGACGAAGTGCCTTGCCCAAGGGTTTCGGAACGAGCAGCGCCATCCGGCCGTCGGGCAGTTCTTCGGCGTTCCGGCGAGCCAGCGCCGAAAGAGTGCGGTGGATGTCGTGGGACGGGTACCGGGCGTAGGCCTGACCGATGGCCCCGGGCGGCAGGTGCCACCTGCGGATGCCGGCGAGATCGGCCATGGCACCGCCTTGGACGTAGTAGCCGATCGGGTCCGTGGACCGGTCGAGGCCGGGTGTCGCGTGCGCGA
This sequence comes from Amycolatopsis sp. NPDC001319, assembly GCF_042896185.1. Lineage (NCBI taxonomy): Bacteria > Bacillati > Actinomycetota > Actinomycetes > Pseudonocardiales > Pseudonocardiaceae > Amycolatopsis > Amycolatopsis sp. NPDC001319. The sequence goes on from NZ_JBIAWY010000032.1 coordinate 15,330, forward strand.
CCACGGCATCGGCGGCTTCGAGGGCTCGGCGGCGCGGCGCGCCGGCGCGCTCGAAAACCTCGAGGACGGTGTCCGCCGACCGCCGGGTGAAATCCTCCCCCGGCACGCTGACGAGCATTCCCGAGTCGTGCAGCAGTGCCGTCACGAAGAGAAGTTCCGCGTCGACCTCGGTCTGGTCCGCCTGGGCCAGCGCGGTTCCGAGCAGCCAGGTCCGGTAGCCGTGGAAGAGAAGCGTGGTGCCTTGCTTCTTGGCCGTCTCCACGGCGGTGCTCGCGACTTCGGTGTCGGGAAACTCCGGAACGAGCGGTTCCGCCGAACGTGGCCGTTGCATCGGCCACGTGAGGAAACCGCCGATCGTCTCCAGGACGAATTTCCGCATGCCGGCGCGGACGGTGGACCGCTCGGCGCGGGTCAGCACGCCGTTCGTTTCGCAGACCCAGGCGTAGCCGGCCATCGCCGAGGTCGATCCACTTGCTGCGTCGCCGCTTGCGCACACGAGGGGCTCCAGTGAGACGGGGGTTTCTGCTTCCACTTTTCGTGCTCGGCGAAGAGCCGGCCAGGCGGTGAGTGACCGGCGTCCCACACATTCGGACCCGGCTGAGCCGGACCGGCGAGATGGTCCGATTCCGTCCGGATCTGGGGGATTTTCGTCGGATTCCGCTCTTCAGTGCCGTGCGGGGCACGCAGACGCTGGAGCTGATCAACTCGACGCCACCACCGGAGGCACCGCACTTGACCCGCGAACTGTTCACCGACGAAGAACTCGTAGCGTTCAAGGCGGCGCAACGTCTCGCCTTCGACGCGGTTGTCGCGATCGAAGCCGAATTGCACGAAGGGATCACCGAGCAGCAGGCGGCCGGGAAGCTCGAGCGCTGGCTGCGTGCGCGTGGCGTTTCCCACTTCTTCCACTACGGCTTCGTGTGGTTCGGCGACCGTACCCGATTCAGGGACTTTCCGCCTCTTCCGCGCCGGGCCCGGGACCTCCTCGAGTCCAAGACGGCCCGGGGCAGTGGAACCTACCGGCCGAGCGGTCGCCGGCTGGCCCACGGCGACGCGGTCATCCTCGATGTCGGCCCCATCCATCGGGGTGGCGCCGCCGACATCGGGCACTCATGCACACTCGGCGAGCCGACGGAGGAATTCCACGAAACCCGAATGGCGCTCGCCGCCTTTCGCCCGATGATTCTGGAGCTGGTGCGCAAAGGCGACACCCAGGCCAGGATCGACAAAGCGGTGGACGAGTACACCCGAGATCACGGTTATGTGAACATCCACTCGATGTACCCCGGTTCCGCGATCGCGCATCGCGTCGGCCGGGTGCCCGGCCTGCGGCTGCCGACGTTCAACGTGAAGGGGTTCAGCCCGCAGACCGTCGGCTACCTGGCCGGCGACATCGTCGGATCGGCCCTGCGCCTGGACGTTCGCTCCGCGCCCTTCTGGAAGCCGAAGTCCGACCGGCCGTGCGAGCCGGGGTTGTGGGCGTTCGAGCCGCACATCGGCCGCGGCGAGGTCGGCGCCAAGTGGGGCGAGGTTCTCGTGGTGACCGAGGACACCGCCTACTGGCTCGACGACGACCTGCCGCACGTTCGGTATTGGGCTGACCACGGTGTCGCCCAGGACCTTTCCTGAGCGGCGACAGCACCGGCCGCTTTCCGCACTTCACCGTTCCCCCTGAGAAACACCATGACTTTCGACGATTCTTCTTTGCCGCCGGTGCTGCCTGAGGATGCCGCGGCCCCGGCCGCCGTGGTGGCGGGTTCGGTTCTGCTGCCGGGTGACGTGGGATACGACGATGAACGCGCCGTTTTCAACCTGAACCACGAGCTGGTGCCCGCGGTGA
>NZ_JBIAWY010000033.1:0-16779 GCF_042896185.1 Amycolatopsis sp. NPDC001319
GTCACCATCTCCAGCACACAAGATCAACTACACGACCGTCGAACCCGAGCCTAACCGACACGCCGGTCGATTCATAACGAAGTGTCGTTGCAGTATTAGACAATGTCTCAGTAGGTGAGTTTCTTGTAGCAGGTGAGGGTGGCAGTGAGGGTGAGGAAGGCGCAGAAGTGGTTGGCGTGGCGGTCGTATCGGGTGGTGAGGCGGTGGTAGTCGAACAGCCAGGCGATGGATCGTTCGATGACCCAGCGATGTTTGCCGAGCTTCTTGCTCGACTCGATGCCCTTGCGGGCGATGCGGACCTCGATGCCGCGGTCGCGAACCCACTTCCGCAAGTCAGCCTGGTCGTAGACCTTGTCGGCGTGTAGTTTCCCCGGTTTGCGCCGGCGGGGGCCACGTCGGGATTTGATCGCGGGAATGGCCATGAGCAGCGGTTTGAGGGCATAGGAGTCGTTGGTATTGGCCGCGGACACCGCTACCGACAGGGGCAGCCCGGCACAGTCGGACAGGACATGGATCTTCGAGCCGCTCTTGCCACGATCGACCGGGTTGGGGCCGGTCATGGGTCCCCTTTTTTGGTTCGAACGGAGGCTCCGTCGTAGACCGCCCGAGACCAGTCGATCATGCCCTGACCGCCGAGTTCGTCGAGGACCGCGCGATGCAGCCGAGGCCACAGACCGGCCTTGGTCCATTCGGTGAACCGACGATGCGCGGTCGGCACGGTGATCCCGAACGACGGCGGCAGATACCGCCACGCGCACCCGCTGGTCAACACGAACACGATCGCCGTGAACACCGCCCGGTCATCCACCCGCACGGGTCCACCACCCTGCGGACGAACCCCGTGCTCCGGAATCAGCGGCTCCGCCAGCGCCCACAACTCATCCGGCACCAGCCGCCGAGACAGATCATCCACAACCCAAGATCATCCACCACGACCAGCCAAGCCCCTACTGAGACACGCTCTTAGTGTCGTTGATTGTTTCACTCTTGGGTTGAATTTTCCCCAAGGTGCGGCACTGGGATTTCATGTCGCCGGGTGTTGTCTTCACGTTAGTTGACACGTGTTTCGTGCGACTCGGATAGTCGAGTGTTCACTGGAGACGGTGGTGGTTGCTGAGTGGGTGAGCACTGCTTGTCGGGTCACGTTGTGGACGGCCCATGGTTGTGCCGATCTCGGTTTGAGAGTAGCGAGGATTGACTCGGCGACTGCGTTGTCGAAACGCGGCTCGGCGCAGAGATGGCTGGTCGCTCTCGGGATCGGAAGACGGAAGTGCCGCGTTCGTGCCCTTTGGGCCCTGTTCCGCCAGGGTCAACTGATTGTACACAATTAAGTTGTACCATTCAGAAGTAAGTAAGAAGTCCGAATTCCGAGGAGTCAGAGATGCGCACACGTACCCGCCTCACGAAGATCGTCGCCGCGACGATGGCGCTGGCCGCGGCCGCGGTGTTCGCCGCCGTGCCGTCGTCGGCGGCGTCGCAGGGGCAGGGGACGCCGCAGCACGGAAGCCACAAGGTGAAGCCGACGATCGTGCTGGTGCACGGGGCGTTCGCCGACGCGTCGAGCTGGAACGGTGCGGTCGAGCGGCTCGAGCGGCTCGGTTACCCCGTGATCGCGGCCGCCAACCCGCTGCGCGGTGTCGCGTCCGACGGGGCCTACATCAAGGCGCTGGTGGACAGCGTCGACGGCCCGGTCGTGCTGGTCGGGCACTCCTACGGCGGCTCGGTGATCAGTGCCGCTGCGCTGAACGACCCCAAGGTGCAGGCGCTCGTCTACATCGCGGCCTTCCTTCCCGACCAGGGCGAGTCCGCGGCTGAGCTGTCCGCGAAGTTCCCGGGCAGCACGCTGGGTGACACACTCCAGCAGGTCGCCCTTCCTGGTGGCGAGACCGACCTCTACGTGAAGCAGGACCTGTTCCCGAAGCAGTTCGCAGCCGACGTCCCGTCGGCGCAGGCGCGCCTGATGGCCGTCGAGCAGCGGCCGATCGCCGCGGCGGGCCTGAACGACGCCTCGGGCCCGGGCGCGTGGAAGAACATCCCCTCGTGGAGCCTGATCCCGACCGGTGACAAGAACATCCCGCCGGCGGCGCAGGAGTGGATGGCCAAGCGCGCCCACGCGCACACGGTCGTCGTCCCGGAAGCCTCGCACGCCGTGTTGGTCTCGCGGCCCGACAAGGTCACCGACATCATCCTCAGCGCGGTCGACGCAACCACCAAGTAACGCACTCAACGAGTGGAAAGCCCCGGCACCGGCCGGGGCTTTCCGTCTTAGCTCAGGCGCCGATCCGCCGCTCTAACAATGCGACCTGACGGCGGCCGATCAAGCGCGCCGGTGCATCGAGCGGGACCTTTGCGACGGCGCCCAGCAGCGGCTGGTCACGCTGGCATTGCGGCTATGCGTGGCGAAGCGCTGGTGCCGACGGAACTCGCCGAACTGGCCGCCGAGCTCGGCGACCATGCCAGCGAAGCCGCCGGGACGCTGTCCGAACTGCGCCAGACCGCGTGCGGCATCCATCCGGGCATCCTGGCACGGGAGGGATCCATCCGGCTGTCCGCTCGCCGCTCGACCTGCAGCCGCGGCGACATCTGCTGGCTTTGGTTCACCTTCCCGTTCAACCTCACCGGCCAGCCTGCGGCGCGCAGGTTGCGAGGCGAGCCCATCCCGGCTAGTCGGAGACCACGCCGAGAGGGCATCGTGACGACGAACTGGCTGGTTAGCTGTGATGTCCAGGGAGGTTGGTCAGTCGGGTGATGGGTGGTTGGCCTCCGCTGGCGCTGTGGGGTCGGTGGTGATTGTAGGAGTGCAGCCATCCGGGTAGTGCTTGTCGGCGCTGGGTTTCGAAGGTGTAGTGGCGGGCGTAGGCCCAGCCGTCGGCCAGGGTGCGGTGGAAGCGTTCGATCTTGCCGTTGGTTTGTGGCCGGTAGGGGCGGGTGTGTTTGGCGGTGATACCGAGTTCGGTGCAGGCGTGGCGCCAGGCGTGAGAGCGGTAGGGGTCTGCCCAGGGTCTGGTTGACACCTCACCTGTGAGGTTTCGGCCTCACCTGGAAGGATGTCACCGTGCCCAAGCCCTGCCCCCGCGAGTTCCGTGACGACGTCGTGGCCGTGGCCCGCTGTGGCGAGGCCCCGTTGAAGCAGGTCGCCAAAGATTTCGGAATCTCCGAGTCCTGTCTGGCCAACTGGCTGCGCTCCGCCGACATCGAGGACGGCACCCGGCCCCGCGTGACCGGCGAGGAGTCCTTTGAGCTGCGGGAACTGCGGAAGCGGAACCGGTTGCTGGAGCAGGAGAACGAGGTCCTGCGCAAGGCCACGGCCTACCTGGCGCAGGGCAATCTGCCGGGAAAATAGCCTTCCCGCTCGTCCGTGAACTGGCTGCGGTCGGCGCCCGTGTGCGGGTGTCGGCCGCGGTGACGTGCAGGGTGCTGGGCATCTCCCGGCAGGCCTACTACAAGTGGCAGTCGTCCCCGGTCTGTCAGCGGGACTGGGACGACGCGCATCTGATCGACGCCGCGCTCGACATCCACGCCGACGACCCGGCCGACGGTTACCGGGTTCATCGCCGACGAACTCGCCCGGCGCGGGTTCACCGCCTCGGAGAACCGGGTGTGGCGGATCTGCTCGATGCAGCAGATCTTCTCGCTGCACGCCAAGAAGAAAGGACGTTCCCGCAAGGCGGGGCCGCCGGTGCACGACGACCTCGTGCGCCGCGACTTCACCGCCACCGCACCGAACACCAAGTGGCGACCGATATCACCGAGCACCCCACCGGCGAGGGCAAGCTGTATCTGTGTGCGGTCAAGGACTGCTACTCCAACAAGATCGTCGGATACTCCATCGCCTCGCACATGCGAGCCTCGCTCGCCCTCAGCGCGCTGCGCAACGCGATTGCCCTGCGCGACCCGCGGGATGTCGTGGTCCACTCCGACCGCGGCGCCCAGTTCCGGTCGGCGGCCTACCGGTCCCTGCTGCGCAGCCATGCGCTGACCGGGTCGATGGGCAGGGTCGGCGCCTGTGGTGACAACGCCGCGATGGAATCGTTCTTTTCCTTGCTGCAAAAGAACGTTCTCGACACGCGTCGTTGGGAGACCCGCGAGGAGCTGAGGTTGGCGATCGTGTCCTGGAGAAGTACCACCGCGAACGCCGCCAACGCGCCCTGGGCAAGCTCACCCCGGTCGAGTTTGAGACCATCTACACCACCGCAGCAGCGGCCTGAGAAACAGCCAGCTCCGGTGTCAACCGAAGTCTGGGCAGACCCGACCAGCGAAAGGGACCAAGCGGGGAGACGTCGCGCCCATGACTGCGTTGCTTTGCCGGCACGGGCTCGAACCTTGGACTCGAGGGTTGTATGTCGGCAGGCGTTGAGTCGTGGTGCGCTGTCGGCCACCGTGGCGTGGATGTGGTGCGTGGTGATGCTGGGTCTGGCGCCGTGTTGGCGGTTGACCACTAAGCGGGAATGCACCGCGCGCGGGAACCCGGAGAGGTCGGTCAGTGTCGGAGACCACGCGGGCAAGTGACGTGCCTCGTTCACCGCCGACGAGGCCAACCGGCTGCATCGCGTGCGGGGTGGCGGTTGGTCGGGCGCGGAACTGCGGCTGCCAGCTTGACGGCGTGTTCGCCCTGACGGGTCTCGAGCGTGCTGGTGCGTTCTGTGGTCGGCGAGGTGACCAAGTCGCGGGCGTTCATCGCGGGTCGGCTGAATTGCTAGCCGGTCTCGCCGATCGGCCGAGGATGCTCAGCGCGGGTGGGGATGATCGTGACCGGCGGGACGTTCGGCCAGCAGGCGCGATACGCCCTCTACATCACCGGCGGCCAATGTGCCTTTGTCGACCAGCACATCCTCGAGCGCGGCGAGCCAATGCCGGTAGTAGCTCCACTCGTCGGACGGCGCGGCCTCCCAGGCGGCAATGCGCGCGATCAAAGCGGCTTGGAAGTCCGACCACGGGAAAACACCTGATTCGTGCAGGGTGACGGCAACCCCGAAAGCCCGGCTCTCCCACGGCTCGGCGAACAACAGCTCGCCGTTGCTCCGCGGTGGCGCCGCGGGGCCGTCAATGTCCAGCGGCGTGGTCACGCTACCGCCACCTTCGCGACCCCCACCATCGAATCCCGCGTCACCAGCGAAACGAGCTCCTCCTCGGAGAGGCCCTCGGTGCCGGCCGGGCGCTCCGGCAACACCAGCCAGCGCACCTCGCTGCTGGAGTCGTGCACCGTGATCTGCACGTCGTCTTCGAGCTCCAGCCCCATCTCCGCCAGCACCTTCCGCGGCTCACGAACCACCCGGGCCCGGTAGGCCGGATCCTTGTACCAGCCCGGCGGCAGCCCCAGCAACGACCACGGGTAACACGAGCACAGCGTGCATACCACGACATTGTGCGACTTCTCGGTGTTCTCCACGACGGATATGTGATCACCCTGCGGCCCCGGGAAACCGAGCTCCCCGATCGCGGCTGTGCCGTCCTCGAGCAGCCGGCGGCGGTACTCCGGGTCGGTCCACGCCTTCGCGACCACCTTCGCGCCGTTGAGCGGGCCTACGCTGGTCTCGTACCTGGCGATGATGCTGTCGATCACGGCGGGGTCGATCAGGCCCCGCTCGGTGAGCAGCTGTTCGAGCGCCTCGGTGCGCAGCGACGGGGGCAAGCGCTCGGCCGATTCTTCGCTGGTCATGCAACTTTCTCCAGATAGCTCTCGTACAGTTCGATGGTGACGGCGAACGCTTCGGCGTCGGTGCCGGGCCCGGGAGGCCACAGCTCGCCCGACTCGAATCGCACCGTGTAGACATACTGTGGATTTTCACCCAGGAAGTGCGCGTTGGTGTCCGGGAAGACCGCCGCGAGCTGGATCGACTCGACCACACCCACGTGCCCGCGCACATACCGGGCGAGCCTGGTATGCCCGGCCGGCGAGATGTTCTTCGCTCGCACGCACTCGCCGGGCGCGAAGGCCGGCGAGACGTCGACGGTGCGCTCCGCGCCCGGTGCGGTCGCTGCGTAGTCCGGCTTGTGCGGTACCGGGACCGGCGGCTCCTCGACGTTTTCGCCGCGCAGGTTCCGCGCGCGAGCGTCGATCGCCCCCGGCTGCAGAATCGCGCTGTCGGTGAGCATCACCTCCGCGCCGTTGAGCATGCGGCCGAAGTACGTGTCGTCCAGGTACGCGGCGCGATCCAGTCTCTCCACCGCGTGCCGGGACGCGTCGACGTTCATCCCAGCCACCCCGATCGAGAGCAAAGCCAGAGCCATGGCCCGGCCGCTCCACGGCTCAGGGAAGATCGGCTCGTCGGGCCTCGGTGGGTGGACCGGGCCCCAGCCCGGCGTACCGCCCAGATCAGCGATCCCGTCCATGGCAGCATCCTCTTCTAGAGTCCGCACTCTGCCAGATGCCAGTGCTAACACCGCGACAGTTCACGAGGTGGCGGTGAAACAAACCGAACCTAGCGCCAGCGGTGTCAACTTTCAACGGGAAGATGTGGTGGAGAACGTCGTCGGTGATCGCCGGCGGGGCTTACGTCAATACCTCGAACCACAAGATCATAGTTGACAGGTTTCCGGATTTCACGACGTGTGAACCGCGTCACTGCTAGAACCGGCCTCTTGTCAAGATCTGTGGGGTCGATTGTCGCAATCTGAGGATACGTATCGAATTTCGTGCAGGCCTATCAGGCGATATTGGGCAGTTGTGCGGCGAGGGGCGCGGCTGCTGTCGCACCGGCGCGAGCGGCTCGCTGTGGTGGCCGGTGCGGGGAGCGCCGGCATGCAGCTGATGACCTGGACACTCGACATCGCCTGGGGTTGGGAGTGGATCAGCGCGGACGTGGCGGCCTTCGGTTTTGAAGAGCCACCGAGAAGCCACTGGCCAGCCGGTGTCCGTTGCGCGTAGGTCCGGAAAATCGGCGGCTGGACGGCCAGAACCCGCAGAGTCGCGCCAAGCTTGTATGGACATTTCAGATGATCCGCGCCGACCTCTCGGGCAACCAGTTAACTCGCCGAATCAATCGCTCGGCCACCGCCGACAGAACTCGCTGTGCCGTAGGCATTGCGCGGCGGCGAGGCTTCTCTCCCCAGGCGGGTGATCGTTCTAGGGCTGGGGGCGACCTGGATGTCGCAGCAGACCTCGGCAGCAAGCTGTCGGCTGAGTTCGCTGGCTCCTGAGCCTATGTCAGGGTGGGGCGCGGTGATCCCTGGACGTGCTGCCACCACCGACGACGGCATCCTGACCGTACCGGTCTGAGGTGCCACGTTCCTTCTGATCAGCACGCGTATCGTCACGGACTGTGAATGTCGAACTCGTATAGTAATGGGTTGGACTGCTGGCTGTCGCCTTGCAGGCGAACGAGGGCCTCGAAGCGTGCTGCGCGGACGTCGATTCGTGTGGGCGCAGCGCCGGGGAAGACCTCGCCGGCAGGTTGGGGGACGGCCTGCCGGCGAGGTCGTGCACGGTTGGGAATGGCCGCTCGGTTGTTCAGGCGAAGATCGGCGATGCCGTGTTACCAGATCATCGGTGGTTCAGGCTCAGGCTGGTCGAGTTGGTCTGTGACCGGAAGCCCTCCTTTGGTGCCGGGCCGTCCGACCTTGCAGAATGCTGATCACGTGGGGCGGGGGGAGAACCGCCGACGCCGCCAGTCATCAGACCATGGCGCGAGACGGTGCAGCAGGAAGGCGGAACCGGCGATGACTTACCCACCGCAGCCCGGGCAGGGCGGCCGGCCCGGCCCCTACGGCCAGGGCTGGCAACAACCCGGCCCGGGCGGGCAGCCGGGATGGGTCCCCAACGCCCAGCAGCAGCCAGGTCAGCAGTCCGGGCAGGCCTCGAACGCCCAGCAGTACGCACAGCCCTATCCGGGAACCCAGCCGTACCAGCAGCCGGCCTGGGGCCCGAACCAGCCGTACGGCGGAGGTTACGGCGGCGGCCCACAGCCGCCGAAGAACAACAACACCGGGTTGTGGATCGGCATCGCAGTGGCCGTGGTGGTGGTCGTGGTGGCACTCGGCGTCACCGGGTTCGTCGCACCGGGTTTCTTCCTGAGCAAGGGCTCCTCGAGCACCGCTGCACAGACGCAGAACCCCGCCTCGCTTGGGCAGACGGCGCGGCCGCAGCCGACGGAGTCGAGCCTGCCTACCGGTGAGACCGCCGCCCCCGGCACCGGCGGCTCCTCACAGGCCGACGGCAAACAGTTCGTCGGTGACTTCGTGGCCAAGCTCAACGCCAAGGACGCTGCCGGCGCCCTCGCCATGGGTTGCCAGGGCATGGACCTCTTGAAGGACGACATCGGCAAGGTCACCGGCGGGCAGCCGCAGCTGACGGTGAAGGACTACAGCGGCAGCTCGACCCTCGTCGCGCACCTCGGCGGTTCGCTGTCCGGAAAGGACATCAGCGGCTCGGTGCAGGCCACCAACATCTACGGCAACTGGTGCGTCCAGCTCCTTTTCGTGCTGAACTACTGACGCGTGGGTCCCCACCGATGTGGACGTTGGTCAGTCCGTACTACTGCTGGCTGGGGTCGGCAGCTGGCCCCTGCCCGACCCCGCCACGAGCCGCGGTAGCGCCACGATTTGGAGCTGAAGCGTGCCGACCAGTGAGAGAAGTGGTGCACATTCGGTGATGCCGGTCTCCGCATGAAACGTCTCGCTGCCGAGTGCCGTGCACGCCACATCTGTGGGCCACCTGTCGGACATGGCGACGCATCGACGCGGGCTTACGGGCGTCGTGAACCACGGTGACAGCGAACAGGGGAGCGGGCATGGCCGAGGACGAGCAGGTGTCGAAGAAGTGTTTCCGCTGCCAGAAGTGCGAACCCGGTGAGGGGTGGCGTGCTTCTCCGGACTAGGGCTGGGCTCGCCTCGGGGCCAGGAACTACTGTCTCGAGCATGGTCGACCACGATGCCTTTAGTGCCACCCGTAAGGGTTACGACGCTGCTGCCGCCCATGCACGATGACCTGCCCGAAGAGGTCCGGGCGTTGTTTACCGATGACGAGCTCGCCGAGATCGCGGAGAACAAGCCCGAGCCGGGCGACAATGGCAAGCCTGACGCTATCGGCTTGAGTCGAGCTTGGTCGCTGCACGTCGAGAAGCTCGACCGAGATCGCGGGCTACCTCATGCCGATCGCAGTGTCTGGACCGAGCATGACCTGGCCGGGGCGCTCTTCATGCGCGACTTTGTGGAGGACGCACTCCGCCGGCTCAGGCCCGGGCTCGCTGACAAGGTCCGTCGGTACGTCACGGCGGGCGATGACCTGTTCCGGTCCTTCACTACCGACGACCCGGGCGACCGCATCGCGAAGATTGCTCGGATCGACCTCGCCGGTCGGGGGTGGTGGTGGTTTCGCGTGCCCATCTCCGGCCCAATCGTGCAGGACCTGGCCAAATACTGATCGAGTAAGTGGTGTCGACGCAGACGGCGCGCGTCCGAGGTAGTCCGGTCAACCGTGCTGTTTCGGGCCGCAAGATCGCGATCGAGACCTTCATCGTGCCCTCGGAAGAGGTCCTGCCCCGACCCAAACAGGTCTCGGCCCAGGCGCGCTGAGCCTGCAGTCCAAGCGCCGCGACGCGGCGCGGTTTCTGCGCACGGGAGTGCGATCTCGGCGGCCAGATCCACGCTGAGGAAACCCCGAGACCAAGCTTTCGGCGTTGCCGATGTGGTCCCCAGCCCCCAGCGACCGAACCCGCGCGGAGCGGCCCGTGGCGCTCCGAAGAGTCGACTGGGCCGCTCTCGCGGGGATGTCGTGAGGGGCCTGCCGCAACGGGTGACCCTCGAGCCTGTAGACCGCGGTCGCGACGAGTGGCAGCGTGTTCACAGTGGTGGCGTAAAACGCGACGCAGGTAGGGCTCGTAGTCGCGGGAATCGGGGACGGCGTTCCAGGCGGTCATGACGTTCCTCGAGTACCGGAGATGTGATTAGCTAAGTGTTCTGTGTGAGCGCTGCGGCCAGCGGGCAAGCGGGCATTGGTGATTTGTAGCGCGACAAGGGTTCGGTCGCGGTGCTGTGCTCCGCGTCGGGGCGAGCGGTCGGCGCCTCATTCTTCGGGGCGCTGGTGGTCGCGACCACAGCGTTCGATGGCCGGCCTGCGGTTGCTCGCGATGGGCTGCGACGTGCTCCACGCTCGGCGGGCGCAGCTCGGCGAGGGTACGGTTTGCGCTGGCTCTGATCCCCTATTCGGGGGATCCTGCCAAACCCAAGGGATTATGGCCGGAACGCTCGCCGATTACCTGCGTTTTCGCAGGTCAGCACATCGCTGGCCCCAGGAGGACTCATAATCCCTTGGCCGTCGGTTCGAGCCCGACCCGGCCCACTACCTGCGGTTATTGCTTCTGGGTGTCCCGTACAGCGCTTGAACTCCAAAGGGCGCCGCACGTACGGTCGATCTCCTGATCACCCAGGAGCCGGTCGCGCTGGACGACGTCCGGGAGCTGCTGCCCGACTGGAGGCGTCTGGTCGACGAGAAGCTGTCGTCTGAGAACACCCACAGGCACCTTTAGCTCCACATCATGCATCTGCCGGAGCGGCCGACTTCGCAGTCGACCCAAGGCGCAAAGATTATCGACGTATCAGAAGGTGCCCTTGATCCAGATCCGGGAATTCATGCGGCTGTGGAGCACGCACTGTAACGCGGGGCCATTATCGTAGCTGCGAGGGGAAATAACGGCGACTGTGGAAACTCTTCCCAGTGTCCTGCTGCGCTTCCCGGTGCCGTGGCTGTCAGTGGTGTCGTTGCAAGTAACAAGTTCTGGCCGGAGAGCGCTTCGGGTCCGCAAACTACGTTCGCCGCGCCGGGAGTGGCGATCCGGTCGACGAACGATCATGGGGGATATTTGTCAAGCGGTTGGCTCGGGTTTGCGTGGGGCGGGTTGCGGCCAGTCGTAGATGGTGACAGGGATGTTGTGACCGATGAGTTCGTCGATGATGAGTGGTTCGATGAGGTCCCAGCGTCCTCCGGCCAAGCCGGTGCCGATGCGGGGCATGTGGATGCCGGCGGTGAGGTGGGTGGCGTGTGTGGCGAGGTGGCGCAGGCAGTGGCGTAGTGCGTCGTAACGGATGGGAGGACCAGAGCTCCGGCTGGTCTTGACCCCGTGTTGGCCGATCATGTTCGCGACCCAAACGTCAGGTGTCACCTGGACGAGCTGGGTCGCTCCGAGTTCGAAGTCGTTGCGGGCCTGGTCGTGGTGCCAGCGGCGGTAGGCGGCTTCTGGCTCTGGCCAGCGCTTGGAGATCGCGAGGACGAACCCCGTACCCCATCCACCGCGGTCGTTGCATATGTGGGCGATGATTTTGGGGCCCTCGGTCTGGGGGCTGGTCGCGTCGCCGGTCACGTAGTGGATGTCGGCCATGGTCGGAGACAGTACGCGGGCATACCGACAGAATTGCCGGTTGCGGGAGTGAGGTGTCCTTTGTGGAACTTGTCAAGCCACGCCGGAGTGCAGCCTGGTGCGTTGCTGACAGTTGAGGGTGTGGCGCGCATTGCCGGGGCAGACCCTTCCCCTTGCCGGAGCCTTGCGCGGTCGGCCCGCGGAATGCGACGAACTGGCCGCGCTGTTCGGGGCTGAGGTTGCCGGTGGCGACGTCGGTGGCGACGTCGGTGGCGGCGACGAAGTCGGCGATTTGGTCGTAAACGCCGGTGGCGCTGGCGCGTTCCCAGCCAGGGGCGAGCTGATCGGCAAGATCCGGACAGGGGCGCCCGGTGGCATGGATTGCGCGGTACGGACAGAAGTAGCTCGCAGCTGTGGACTGAGGCATGGCGAGCACGAGACTGGCCAAAGTGATGGTCACCGCACAAAAGACAGCCGTCGTTCGACTCGGCGTGCGGGTTTTCTCCGTGATCCGTCCGCGCCTGCTGTGGGATCGGCGTGTTTCCGCCGTGACGGCCAGGCCGACAGCTTGTCGGTCAGGCGGTGATCCGGGGTTTCGCCGGTGCCAGCTTGCGCATCGAGATCGCCAGGACCAGGACAACCAGGATGAACGCGCCGACGTAGAGCGAGACTCCCGGCCACCCATCGGCGCTGTAGGCCAGTCCTCCGATCGAACCTCCGACGCTGGAGCCCAGGTAGTAGCAGAACAGGTAGACCGCCGGGCCTTGCACGCCGAGCGTCGCGGCTCGAGGGCCGACCCAGCCGCTGGCGACCGAGTGCGCCGCGAAGAAGCCGACGGTGGTGACGACGAGCCCCACCACGACGACGGCGAGGTTATCCGCCAGCATCAGCGCGATCCCGACCAGTGTGATCGCCGCGGCGACGGGCAGCATCCGGGGCCGCCCGAGCGTGTCGACGAGCCGGCCGGCGACGGTGGAGGCCGCCGAACCCGCCAGGTACACCACGAAGATCAGCCCGACGACGACCTGGGACAGCGAGAAGGGCGGGGCCAGCAGGCGGAAACCCAGGTAGTTGTAGATGGTCACGAAGCAGCCCATCAGCAAGAAGCCGACCGCGAACAGTCGCACCAGCCCGGAATCCGTGAACGACCGGCCGATCGCCGCCGCCAGGTGCCGCACGCGCGGCGGGCTGGGCTCGAAGAAGGCCGAGGGCATCACGCTCACCCGGAACAACACCGCGCAGCCGAGCGCGACGACCCCGACGCTCCCGAGCGCCCATCGCCAGTCCGACACGTCGAGCACCAGGCTGGCGATGACCCGCCCGGCCAGCCCGCCGATGCCGTTGCCCGCGATGTACAGCCCCATCGCCGTACCCAGCGAGCGACGGTCGATCTCCTCGGACAGGTACGACATCGCGGTCGCCTGCAGCCCGGCGAGCGCGAGCCCCTGCAACGCCCGCAGCACGAGCAGCACCGTGAAGTTCGGGCTGAACGCCTGCGCGACCCCGAGCGCTGCCGCGGTGAACAGCGAAGTCGTCATCACGGGCGTCCGTCCGACGACACCCGACAGCGCGGTCAAGGGGATCACGCCCAGGGCGAGCCCGGCGGTGCCGAAGGACACGGCGAGGCTGGCTTCGGCCGGGCTGAGCCGGAACTCGGTGCTCAGCGCGGGGAGCAGCGCCTGGACGCAGTAGAGCGTGGTGAAGGTCGCCAGCCCGGAGGCGAACAGCGCGAGGGTGATGCGCCGGAAGCCGGGCGTGCCGCGGAGGTGTCGCAGGATCTCGGTCTGCGTCTCTGTCACGTGGGGCAACGGTAGGCACGGGCGTATTATTCGTCCAATGCGAGATACTGGCTTGACTCATCCGCGAGTGGATTGAACTGATGGACGATCAGCTGACCGCGAGAATCACGGAACTGGCTCCCCGCGTCGCGCTTCTGGAAGCACTCGCCGAGGAGAGCAACCTCACGCGCGCGGCGGCGCTCGCCGGGATTCCGCAGCCGACGGCGAGCCGGTGGCTGACCGAACTGTCCGACCAGCTGGGCATCCCCGTCTTCAGCCGCGCCGGCCGCGGCATCAGGCTCACCCGCGCCGGCCGGCTCCTCGCCGAATCCGGGCGCAGCGCCGCCGCCGAACTCCGGCTCGGTTACCGGGCCGCCCTGGCCGACGCCTCGCCTGGAAGCGGCCACGTCTCCGTGGCGTTCCTGCACACCATGGGCGGCGTCCGCGTTCCGGAACTGCTGGCCGGCTTCCGGTCCGCACATCCCGGCGTCCGGTTCACCCTCATTCAGGGCTCGGGCGAGGAGATCCTGCAACACCTGCACACCGGCGAAGCCGACCTGGTGCTCACTTCACCCCTGCCCACCGACGACCACGCCCTGGAATCCCGTGCCCTCACGGAACAGCCGCTCGTGGCGGTCGTCCCGGCCGGGCACCCGCTCGCCTCTCGTGCCCGCGTGCGCCTGGCCGACCTCGCCCGGTTCGAATTCGTCGCCCTCAAACCCGGCTTCGGCCTCCGCCGCATCGTCGACGGCCTCCTCGCCTCCGCCGGATGCGCCCCGAAGATCTCGTTCGAAGGTGAAGAAGCCGACACCCTGCGCGGCATGGTCGCCGCCCGGCTCGGTGTAGCCGTCCTCCCGGAATCGGAACCCTTGCCCAACCCGGGCACAGTGGAGATCCCGCTGAATCCACCCGCGTATCGCGAGATCGGCCTGGTCTGGGCGGCGGGCCAGCCACTCCTGCCGGCGGTGCGGGTGTTCCGCGATTACATCACCGCCCGAACCCACCCGGACTGAGTCCAGTTTCGTCTGCGGCAGACGCGATCGGGCTCGTATGGGCGATGCGTAGTGTTCATCGGCGAACGGATGTTCAGGCGGCGCTCGACGAAGTCGAAGCCTGTACGTCGGCGAGCGAGATCGGCAGAAGCCGCACCTTGACAAGGTCGCCCTGGGACGAAGCACCTGGACTGGTCGGACGCCCCTCGTGTGTTCCCGGACGCGAACAACACGCTGCGCGTGCTGCGATACCTGTGCGACCTCTACAGGAAACCTTGCCGGCCGCCGGGCCGGCCACCGCGCGCCCGGCAGCCGACGAGCTCGCCGACCGCCGGTCGGGCGCCCCAAGTCTCACCCGGCCCGGACGTCGCCGGCGGATGCCCCGACGCCGAGGTGATTCCGTGACGCGCGCAGCGTCGGCGCCTCGCCCGCTGCGTTCGCTTGCCGCCTGAACAGCCGACCGTGGCCGCGTCCGCTGCCCGAGCGTGAGCAGCTCGACCTGTGGGCCGCCACGGTCCGCCGCGAAGTCACCGAGATCAGGAGGTTCCCATGGCTGTACCTCGTCACTGGCGACCATGCGGCGGCACGACTACTTCGCCGTGCTGCTCGTTACTGCCGCCGCGTATGAAACCGTGCGCGCGAAGCTCGACCGCGTCACCAAGTCGGCCGAGTCGGGAAGGATCTACCGCATTCTGCGGTACCGCGTGGCCGCGCTGAGAGCGGCGCCGCAGGACGAGGTTGCTGAGCAGCCGAGCGCGCAGGAGCCCGAGGTGTTGACGGTCGTCGCCGAGGGCCTGGCTGAACCTGCGATCGCACATGCCCCGTGCACCTTCACCGAGAAGGCCGGGACGCACGTCACCGATATCCTCGGCTCGCACGACCGCGCGAACGCGGTCCACCTCGCACATGAGCGCGCGCTCCTCGACGGTGCCCAGTGACGGCCGCCACGGTCTCTGGCAAGAGATCCAACGCCCGCACTCGCCCAGGAACTACCCACCCACGCCGCTTCTGCGAGGCAAATCCGGCGAACCATGCCGAAGCTCCGGCCACCGCCATGCCATCCGCAGCAGCAGTCCGTTCACAGGAGACCCCGTGGCGCCCCAACAGACCCCATCGGCCCAGTTGACCATTTCGCGTCGCGAAGCCGTGCTCATCGTCCTCGTGCTCGCGGTCGTGCTCGTCGCCGGCACCTCCGGCCCCGCAGACGCGTTCCTGCTCGTCGTCGCCGCCCTGTTTCTGTCCACGATCAGGCTTGCGGATCAACAATGAAGCTGCGTTCCAGGACGTTCGGTCCTCGGTGGTGAACCGGGTCGAACACGGGGTGATTCCATTCCCGTGCACGCCGGGCACCAAATTCGTGGTTCGAGTGCTGGGGCATACTCATGTTCGCCCCGGAGCAGACAAGGACAAGCCACTGTGGACTACCGCAAGCTGTTCACCGAGATCCACCGGCGCCCGAACATGTACGGCCTGGACGGCAGCTACCACGACTACTGCACGTTCCTGCTGGGCGTCGACGCCGGCAACGACGGCCAGTTGCTCACCGGGTTCACGGAGTTGCTCGTGCCGCGGGTCGGCGGCGGCAACAACCTGAGCTGGGTCTCATTGGTGCTGCACCTCGCCTTCCCCGACCGCACCTCGGGCTGGCGCGACGAGGCCGCCGGCAAGGGCAAGCAGGTCGCGGTGGATCTGCTCTTCTCCATGCTGAACGAGTTCTTCGACAAGCGCGACGCCCACCGCGGGACCGCTGCCATCTTCGATGACTACCTGATCTGGTTGAAAGCTCAATCCTGGCATCGCCCATGATGGTGGCGGCGCAGTCCAGCGGAGAGCTCAGGTGACACGACGCGGGGGCGAGCCAGGAACATTCTGTACGACGGCAGCTGGCCGGTACTCGGGCGGCTTCCGGCCTGGGACAGGGACGATTGGCGCATGCCGGTCTTCGTGCACAAGGATTCCCTTGCCGGCCGGTACAGTCTCCTCGAGTTTCCCGGAGACGACCCGGGCGAGCGGCCGACGCGGCGTACGATCACCGCAGCCGAGGCTCAGGGGTTGCCCGAGTCGGGCAGTGCGGGTTCGGGGTTCGTGGAGCAGGTCCTCGCGAAGCTGCTGTCTTGAGCCGAAACGAGGAGCTCGAATGACGCGGCGTGGAGCGAAGCAGAAATACCGCGAAGGGGACTGGTTCACGGTTCCTCTCGAGGGTGGCACGTTTGCCCTCGGGCTGATCGCGCGCAGCACCAAGAAGTCGCACTCCATCTTTTTCGGATACTTCTTCGGTCCGGCTCGAGCGTCGATTCCCTCGCTGTGGGACGTGGCCGACCTGTGGCCGGCCGATGCAGTCTGGGTCGGGATGTTCGGCGACGTCGGACTCCACGACGGGACCTGGCGAGTGCTCGGCCGGACGCCCGGATGGGATCGTGACACGTGGAAGATGCCGGCCTTCGTCCACAAGGATGTGCTCGTCCCCGGACGTTGGGTGCTTCGCGAGTATCCGGACGAGGACCCGGGTGCCCGTCCGGTCGGACGGCGGATCGGCGAAGCTGAAGCAGTGGGGCTTTCCCGGGACGGTCTTGCCAACGCGGCGCTCGTCGAGCTTCGGCTGACGCGGCTGCTGACCGAGGCCTAAGGGATGTCTCGTAACTGGTCTTGTGGTTGATGGGGCTGGTGTTGTGGATCAGTCGGTGAGGAGGATGTTGTGGAGGTGTGCGATTCCGG
>NZ_JBIAWY010000034.1:0-11507 GCF_042896185.1 Amycolatopsis sp. NPDC001319
CGGCATCGCCCGCCTGCACAACCTCATCCTCGCTGGGTGACGACGAAACAAGCAGGTCAATGAGTACGTCGCAGATCATTTACGGGACAACGCTTAGGCGAAGTTTCGTGCACGGCGTTGCGATCAGTCGGCGGCGGGCGAGTCAGCCTTCGGTAGGCGAGAGGAGTGGCCGATCCAGCGGTCGAACGCCGAGCCGGAAGTGTCAGCGCGGCGAGCAGAGGTTCACGGCCGACGTGCCCCGGAACGCGCGGCCGACAGTTCAGTCGAGCATGCCGCGGCCCAGCCAGTCGTCGGCATCGCGGACGCCGGGTAGGGCGAAGAAGTAGCCGCCGCCGAAGGGGGAGATGTAGTCGACCAGGGGTTCGTCGATGAGGAGCGTCTGGACGGCGACGAACTGCTGGTCGAGGTCGGCGTTGAAGCAGATGAAGATCATGCCCATGTCGAGCTGGCCGTTGCGCTCGATGCCGGCGCTGTAGTTGAAGGCGCGGCGCAGCATCCGGCGGTCGTCGGCTGTGCCGTCGTGGGGGTTGGCGAGGCGGATGTGCGCGTTCAGCGGCACCGTGTTGCCGTGCGCATCCCGGTGGTAGCTGGGGATCTGGAACTCCTCCTCGCCGGGCACTCGTTCGCGCCGGCCGGACAGCGGTGCGCCGGTGTTGCGGTCGCGGCCGAAGATCCGTTGCTGCTCGTTGATCGAGATGCGGTCCCAGAACTCCACGAACATGCGGATCAGGCGCACCACGTGGTACGAACCACCGGTCACCCAGGCCGGTTCGTCGCCGCCGGCCTGGGTCCACACCAGCTGATCGACGAGATCGGCGCGGTCGAGGATCTCCTTGTTGGCTGTGCCGTCCTTGAAGCCGAACAGGTTGCGGGGCGTCCCGCTCGGCCGCGGGGGACTGGTGAAGCCCTCCATCTGCCACAGCACCTGCAGGTCGGCCCGGGTGGCGCGCATCAGGATGCGCAGCGCGTGCAGCACGGTGTCGCGGTGATCGGCGCAGATCTGCAGCAGCAGGTCGCCGTCGCAGCGCTCGGGGTCGAGGGCGTCGTTCGGGAACTCGTCCATCGCGCGCAGCCGGGCCGGTTTGACGCCGGCGAGACCGAACCGGTCGTCGAACAGGCTCGCACCGACACTGACCGTGACGGTGAGACCGTCGGGCATCGGGCCCGGGCCGAGCACGCCGTTCTCGTACGGGGTCGACACGAGTCCGTCGTCGCTGCCGCGGCCGGCCGGTGCGTCGCCGCCGGCGACCAGGTAGCGGATGGTCGCCGTCAGCGTCTGGAACATCCGCCGCAGCGCCGGCCGGTCGGCCGCGGTCACGAGGAACGCGGCGACGACCGCCGCGCGCTGCGGAGGCTCGAGAATGCCGGCCTGGTGGGCACCTTCGAACGGAACGGCGATGTCGTGGTCAGTCATGGGTGATCGGGCCTCGGTCGCGGGTGGCGTTGCGCGGATCGATGACGACCGCGGTGTGGGAGAGCAATTCGACGCTGTGCTGCACTGCCGCATTGACCGCGGCGCGCTGCCGGACGGTCAGCGACGCCAACCCGGCCCAGCCGTCGGCGTGGTGGTGGCTGCGGACCAGCTGCTGGGTGACCCGCAGCTGCTCGTCGGTCTGGTCCAGGTACGGGTTCTGCTTGCGCAGGATCGGCCGCAGCGGATCCAGAGCGTGCCAGACGCCGGTGAGGTTCGCGTCCACGGTCGCCAGCTCGGTCTGGCTGCCGGCGTCGCCGATCCCGTTCAGGTCCCATTGCAGGGCATCCTCGAGGATCTCGTGCGCGCGACGGCCCATGTCGATCGGCGTGATCGCGTTCGGCAGCGCCAGCTCGTCGGCGAGCTGCCCGATCGCCTCGAGCAGCGCCTCGGCGTGGGGCACGATCGTCGCCGCCGGCCGGTCGTGCCACAGCATCGCCTCGATCTTGCGGAAGCCGGTGAAGTCCGCGTCCGCGAGGCGGGCGGGGGCGACGCCGCGCGGCGGGTCGCCATTGATCTCGTCACCGGTCTCGTCGTAGGCCCGGTAGGCGCCGCCCAGCGTCTCGTAGGTGAGGTGCGCGATCAGCCAGTCGGCTTTGGCAGCTGCCGCATCGCCGGCTCGCAGGTCGCCGCGCAGCCGGCTGACCTGCCGGGTGAGCGCGGGCAGCTGTCCGGTGATCCAGCCGACGTAGGCGTTGATCGGGATGCGCAGGTCGAGCCCCGTGACGGGGATGATCCCGTGCACGTCGTAGGGCAGCGGGTCACCGGTGACGACGACCGGCCGGCTGTACTTGATCGTATAGTCGGTGATGCAGACCCAGCGGTAGGTTCCGGGCGGCACCGATGCCGTGACCGCGCGGGTGACGCCGCGGCCGAAGTGCTCGACCTCGACGTAGATCCGCTCGGTCTCGGGGTCCTCCAGGTAGATCTCCGCGCCGGCGCCCTCGTTGTTGACGAAGACGAAGTCGTACCGCCCGGCCGGTCCGCCCAGCCAGTCGTCGATGCCGTAGGGCGAGCCGACGATCAGCACGATGGGCTGCGGCCGGCTCGACGGCAGGGTTGGTGTGGCCGAGGCCGTCCTGCTGCTCATCGAGCCCAGCCTGGGTGTCGGTCGTGAACGCATTCGATGATTTCCATGACGCACCGGTGAACAGCGCGTGACCGGCCGGGCAGGTTGAGATGGCGGTCGTCCTGAGACTTTCCGGAACGTTCATAACCTGATTCTCGCGGCGCCGAGACCCGCGGCAGTTGACTTTGCGGGACTCCCCACCACGAGAGGTCAGGTACTAAACCCATGTCTGACAACGATTCGGCATCCGCGGACAGAGCGACCACGGAGCGCAACCGGATCAGCCGGCGCCGACTGATCCAGGCCGCGGGCGCGGCCGGCGCCGCGGTCGCCGCCGGCGGGCTGTCGGCCGTCCCGGCCGAGGCCGCACCGGCCGACGCCGCCGTGGCCGACGCCGCACAGGGCGGCAAGTCCGGCTCGAGCTCGGCGCAGAACCGGCACCGCACCGGCACGATCAAAGACCTGAAGCACATCGTGATCCTGATGCAGGAGAACCGGTCGTTCGACCACTACTTCGGCACCCTCGACCTGGCCGGCGCGCGCGGCTTCGGTGACAAGCAGGTGCTGACCTGGCAGAACGGCCAGACGATCTACTACGACCCCAACAGCCGTGCCGAGGGTTACCTGCTGCCCTACCACGCCGACAGCCTGAAGTACAACGCGCAGAACACCAGCGCGCGCAACCGGTACTTCAAGGAAGCCGATGTGCCGTGGCACCACGCGATCGCCAAGGCTTACACCATCGGCGACCACTACTTCTGCTCGCTGGACACCAGCACCAGCCCGAACCGCATCATGATGTGGGCCGGCACCAACGACGCCGCCGGCACCCAGGGCGGCCCGGTCGTGAACAACAACGGTGACTACGGCTACGCCTACAAGTTCAAGACCTACCCGGAAACGCTGCAGGACGCCGGTGTCAGCTGGCAGATCTACGTCAACAACGACACCGACGACAACTTCCTCGGCGACTACACCGACAACACCGTCCGTTCGTTCGCGGCGTTCGACCCGAAGAACGCGACCCCGGAGAACACCCACCCCCGCAAGGGCCTGCTCGCCCGCGGCGGCGTGGTGCACGCCCACACCGCGCAGCCCGCCGGCATCAAGAACGACACCTCCAACCTCGACTACGTGCTGCGGGACTTCATCTCCGACTGCGAGACGGGCAATCTCCCCGAGGTGTCCTGGGTCGTCGCGCCCGCGGCGTGGACCGAACACCCCACGTACGCTCCGAACAACGGCGCGGTCTACACCGACCGGGTGATCCAGGCGGTGCACGACAACCCCGAACTGTGGGAGTCGACGCTGATCATCCTGAACTACGACGAGCCCGACCACGCGAACCGCATCGGTGAAGGCGGCTTCTTCGACCACGTCGTGCCGCCGATCCCGGAGACCGGCACGGCCGGCGAGCGTGCGCCCGGCATCAAGCCCGGCATGGGCGGTCGTGTGCCGTTCGTGCTGGTCTCGCCGTGGACCCGTGGTGGCTTCGTCAACTCCGAGGTCTTCGACCACACCTCGACGATCCAGCTGATCGAGGAGTGGACCAAGAGCCTCGGCAAGCCGGCGATCTGCCAGAACATCAACGACTGGCGGCGCAGCGTCTCCGGCAACCTGCTCTCGGCGATCGACTTCGGCAACTTCGACACGTCGTTCCCGAAGCTGCCGAAGCCGGCCGACCTGCTCAAGTCGGTCGTCGTCGACGCCGGCCTGCCGGCCGTGCCCCAGCCGGCCGTCGGTGCACAGGTCATGCCGACCCAGCCGATCACCGGCAAGGCGAAGCGCAGCCCGCTGTCGTTCCAGCCCAACGGCGTCCTCGTCGAGAACCACAGCACCGGGACCGCGACCGCGACCTTCACCGTCGAAGGCGGCCCCAGCGGCAAGGCGGTCAACCTGGTCGGGCTGGCCGACAAGTACGTGCCCGCCCTCGCCGGCGCCGAGCCGCTCGGCATCGGCCAGGACGCGCTGCCCCTCACGGCCGGCAACCACCGGTCGAAGTCGTACACCTGGGACACCAAGGCGACGAACGGCAAGTACGCGTTCACCTTCTACGGGCCCGACCACTTCATCCGGTCCTTTGCCGGCACCGTCGTCCCGGCCAGCGACCGGACCTCGGCCCAGCCGCGGGTCGACGTCCGGCTGGTCAAGGGGAGCACGCGGTCGGACGGCCGGGGCAAGTCGGCCGACGCGACCGTCGAGTTCACGCTGTCCGCCGACGGCCGCCGGTCGGTGACCTACACGCTGACCGCGAACGACTTCGCCGGGAAGAAGACGACCATCCAGGTGCCCGCCGGCAAGCACAGCGTCGTCACCTGGCCGACCGAGGACGGCTACTACGACGTGATCATCACCGCGAAGGAGTCTGCCGACTTCATGCAGCGGTTCGCCGGTCGCGCCGCGGAGAAGTGAGCCTTACGCCGGTTGTGTTGAGCTAGTCGCGATGTGCCCGCGTTCCCACCGGAACGCGGGCACGTTCGCGATCCGGCGACACCCCGGTTCCACAACCCCCGACGTCGCGCGGATGGTCGCCTTTGCCCTCGAACAGGTGTAGGCACAGGGTGAGGGGAAGCCGTCCGTGCGTGGAGGTGTCGGATGGGGGAAGGCGGGGTGCTGCCGGGCCGAGAGCCGCAGGTCGAGGTGCTGCACGAGAGCGACCGGACGCGCGTGAGCCGGCTGTTCCTGGCCGGGCGCACGGTCATCCGGAAGGAGCCGCTGGGTCCGGACGCCGAGCGCCGGCTACGGCATGAGCGTGCGATGTTGGAGCGGCTGCGCGATGTCGCGGGGGTGGCGCAGCTGGAGGCCCCTCGGTATCCGGGGTCCATCGTGCTGGTGGACGTGGGGGGCACCGGCCTGGCGGGGCTGGCCAAGCCGCTGCCGGGTGATGTCCTGATCGGGCTGGCGGTGGGGTTGGCCCGGGCCGTGGCGGGGATGCACGGGCGGGGTGTCATGCACCGTGACATCACCCCGGCCAACATCGTGATCTCCGGCGACGGTGTCCCGTGCCTGGTCGATTTCGCGTTGGCGACCTCGTTCGCCGAGATCCGCCCGGAGTTCATCCACCACACGCAGATCGTGGGGACGTTGGCTTATCTGGCGCCGGAGCAGACCGGGCGCACCGGCCGGCCGGTGGACCAGCGTTCCGACCTCTACGCGCTGGGCGCGACGCTGTACGAGCTGGCAACGGGGGAGCCGCCGTTCGGCACCGGGGACCCGCTGCGCCTCACCCACGATCACCTGGCGCGGGTGCCGGCGCCGCCGGCGAAGGTGAACCCGGCGGTACCGGGGCCGCTGTCGGAGATCATCCTGCACCTGCTGGAGAAGGAACCGGACCACCGCTATCAGACCGCCGACGGCGTGGTGCACGACCTGGAGCGGGTGCCGGGCGTTCAGGTGCGTCCGGCGGCCGCTTCGGTCCGCGTCGGCGAGCACGATGTCCCGCCGCGGCTCCTGCCGCCGCGGCTGGTGGGCCGCGACGACGAGGTGGCGATCCTGCGGGCGGCGTTCGAGAACGCACAGGCGGGCCGGTGCCGGGCGGTACTGGTCGGCGGGACACCCGGGGTGGGCAAGACCGCGCTGGTCGACGAGCTGCGGCCGCCGGTGGCCGGCCGGGGCGGCTGGTTCGTGGCCGGCAAGTTCGACCAGTACCGGCGCGCCCTGGAGTTCAACGGGGTCCACCAGGCGTTTCGGGCGCTGGGCCGGCTGCTGCTGGCCGAGCCGGAGGCTGAGCTGGCCGAGGTCCGCGCGCGGATCCTGGCCGCGCTCGGCCCGAACGCCGGGCTGCTGACCGCCGTGGTGCCGGAGTTCGCCGCGCTGCTGGCGGTGGCGCCCGAACCCGGGGATCCGCTGACCGCGCAGAACCGGGCGCAGCGCATGGGCGTGCAGGCGCTGCGGGCGGTCGCGTCGCGGGAACGCCCGGTGGTGCTGTTCCTCGACGACCTGCAGTGGGCCGGGCGCGTCGCGCTCGGCCTCGTCGACATGATGCTCGACGAGGAACCGGTCGGGGGTCTGCTGCTGGTGGGCGCCTACCGCGACGAGGCCGTGGACGCGGCGCATCCGCTGGCGGCGCCGCTGGCCCGATGGCGTGACCGGCCCGGAGTGCGGAACCTGCGATTGGACAACCTGCCCGTCCCGAGCCTCGTCACCATGGTCGCCGAGATGGTGCACGCGGTCCCGGCCGTGGTGGCCGGTTTGGCCGAGGTGATCGGGCCGCACACGTCGGGCAACCCGTACGAGGCCGTGGAACTGCTCAACGCGCTGCGCCGCGACGGCGTGCTCACCGCGACCGCCACGGGATGGCGGTGGGACACGGCGACGGTGCGAGCGCATCTGGGCCGGGCAAAGGCGGGCGAGCTGCCGGGGGCACGCATCGAGACCGTGCCGCCGCGGTCCTGGCGGCTGGTGGAGGCGATGGCCTGTCTGGGTTTCCGAGCCGAGCTGAGCCTGTTGCAGATCGCGACCGGCGACCCGGCGGCCGAGGTGCAATCGATGCTCGCGCCGGCCCTCGCCGAAGGACTTCTCGTCATGGAGCCCGGTGCCCATGAGGCGGTGCGGTTCCGCCACGACCGGCTCCGCGAGGCGATCCTGCGCGGGCTCGACCCGGAGCGGCGACGCACCCTGCAACTGGCCACCGCCCGGCGGCTGGCCGAGGTGCCGGAGTTGTCCGCCGTCGCCGCCGAGCAGTACCTGCCGGTCGTCGACGGGATCGACGATGCCGGCGAGCGGCGCCGGGTGGTGGGCCTGCTGCGGCGTGCCGCGGACCAGGCCGCGTTGATCGGGGATCACGCGCTGGTGAACGCACTGCTGGCCGCCGCGCTGCGGTTGATCGGCCCGGGTGAGACCGACACGCTGATCGCGGTGCACACCGGCCGCCACGCCGCCCTCTACGGCCTGGGGCGCCTCGATGACGCGGACGAGGAGTACCGCACGATCGAAGCGCTGGGTCCCAGCGCGTTGCACCGCGCGGCCGCGACGGCGGTGCAGGTGAGCAGCCTGACCCACCAGAACCGGTTCGCCGATGCGATCGGACTCGGCATCGAGGTGCTGCGTGAGCTCGGCATCACCGTGCCGGTGGCCGACCGGCTCGCCGCCGAGCTCGACCGTCAGTTCGACCGCCTGAACCAGTGGCTGGACCGCACCGACGCCGCCGACGATCTGGCTCGGCCCGTCCTCGCCGAGCCCGCACTGCTGGCCGCGACCCGGCTGATCGACGCGGTCCAACCGGCCGCCTACTTCGCCGGCGGCGACGCCACGGGCGCCTGGCTGGGCCTGGAATCGCTGCGGATCTGGCTCGAGCACGGCCCTGGCCCCACCCTCATCGGACCGGTCAGCGCCGCCGCCGTCGCCGCCGTGGCGCGGCGCGCCCGCTACGCCGCCGGATACCGCGCGGCGCGCCGGGTCCTGGCCTTGGGCGAGGCCCGCGGCTACGAACCCGGCACCTCCGAATGCCGCCGCCGGTTCGCTCTGCTGAGCTGCTGGTTCGAGCCGATCGAGAACGGTGTCCAAGCCGCGGAGCGGGCCCGCGAGGGGCTGATCGTGGCCGGCGACCTGGCCAACGCCGGCTACACCTACCACCCGACCGCGCACTACCTGCTGGACTGCGCGCCGTCGCTGGATGTCCTCGTGGCCGAGGTGGAGGCGGGGCTGGCCTTCGTGCGGCGTACCGGCAACGAGCAGACCGGCGAGTGGCTCGACAGCTACCAGTGGCTGGCCGGTGTACTGCGTGGCGAAAGCGTCGCCACCACCGCCGAGGTGGTCCCCACCGACAGGTACGCCAGCAACCCGATGCCGCTCTTCCACGCGCATCTCAGCCACGCGCTCGTCGCCGCCGTGTTCGGCGATCCGGAGGGGCTGGCGCGGCACACCGCGGCGGCGATGCCGCTGCTGCCGGCTGTGGCGGGCCTGTACCCCACGGCCGTGGCTCGCCTGCTGCGCGGCCTGGCCCTCGCCGAGCAGGCCCGCGCCGGCCCGGGTGCCGAGCGTGGCGCTCTGCTGTCGGAACTGGACGAGGTGACGAGCTGGCTGGCCGCCCGCGCCGCGGACGCGCCGGACAACTTCCGGCACCTGCAGCGGTTGCTGGAGGCGGAGCGGGCCTGGGCGGTCGGCGACTTCCGCGCCGGAGCCCTCGCCTTCGACACCGCCCGGCGCGAGGTCGCCGGCCGGCAGCGCCCGTGGCACCGCGCCCTCATCACGGAACGCACCGCCCGCTTCCATCTCGCGCAGGGCTTGGAGGAGGCGGGGCGCGACCTGCTCGCCCGAGCGCGGCAGTACTACGCGGCATGGGGCGCGACAGCGAAGGTCGCCCAGCTGGACTGGGCATACCCCACCTCACGGCAGGGCACAGTCACGACCGGCGAGTCCGGCGACGGCCGGGGTACCGATGATCTCCGGCCGTCCTCGGCGGTCACGACCGGCACGCTCGACCTGCTCGGCATCCTCGCCGCGTCGCAGGCGCTCAGCTCGGAGACCGACATCGAACGCTTGCACACCCGCGTCGTCGAAGTGCTCAGCGCGATGACCGGCGCCACCAGCGTGCACCTGTTGTTGTGGGACGAGGACCGCCACGACTGGCTGCTGCCGGCGCCGAACCGCACCACGGACACCGCCACGGCCGGGGGACCGCAGGAACGCGACCTGCCGATGTCGGCAGTGCGCTACGTCCAGCGGACGGCCGAGATCCTGATCGTCGACGACGCCACCCGCGATGACCGCTTCGCCCGTGACCCGTACCTCGCCGGTCTGGACGCCTGTTCGTTGCTGGCCATGCCCATCCTCGGCCGCGGCGAGCTGCGGACGGTGCTGTTGCTGGAAAACCGTCTCATGCGCGCCGCGTTCGCCACGGAACGGCTCGACGCGGTCAGGCTCATCGCCGCGCAGCTCGCCGTCTCCCTCGACAATGCCCAGCTCTACTCCGACCTCATCGCCTCGCGCGCGCGTATCGCCACCGCCGCCGACCAGGCCCGTCGGCGGATCGAGCGGGACCTGCACGATGGTGCCCAGCAACGTCTGATCACGCTCGCCATGCGCGCGCGCATCGCCCGAGCGGACGTTCCGCCCGAGTCAGGCGCGCTGGGGGAGGAGCTCGAGGCTCTCGAGGCCGAAGCCGTCACCGCCCTGGACGAGCTGCGCGACTTCGCCCGCGGCATCCATCCGGCGATCCTCGCCGAGGGCGGCCTCCGCCCGGCGCTCAAGGGACTCGCCCGCCGCTGCGCGGTCCCGGTCGAGCTGGCCGTAGAGGTCGACCGGCGTCTGCCCGAGCCGGTCGAGACCGCCGCCTACTACGTCGTTTCCGAGGCGCTGACCAACGTGGTCAAGCACGCGCACGCATCGACCGTCCACGTCGAGGTCGAGATCGTCGACTCCGGCCGGGCGCTGCGGGTCCGGGTACGCGACGACGGTCGTGGCGGCGCCGACTTCGCCGGCGGCTCCGGCTTGGTCGGGCTCAAGGACCGGGTGGAGGCGCTCGGCGGCCGGCTCTGGCTGCAGACGGCAGCCGGTGCGGGCACGGCCGTTCTGGCCGAGTTCTCCCTGCGGCGCGCCGTCGTGGGCCCGAGCTGAGCGGGAGTCACCGCGGTTTCGTGTGCCGGCTCCGACGACGCGGACCACAGCGTCGCGCTCAACCCGGCGCTGTCCACCGAGTTGAGTCTTCCGCCGCTGCCGGGCCAGGCCACCGACTCCCGCGTCAGCGCTTGATGAGGTCGATGATGTGGCCGAAGGTGAGATCCGTTGCGAGCGCCGTGAGGTCTCCGTCCGCGAGCTTCGCCGCAGCCGCCTTCGTGGCTCCGAGGGCGTGCGTGTACGGGTCAACCCCGAGGCTGATCCGGCGGACGCCGATCGTCCGGAGTTCCGCGAGGGTAGCCGTGCCCTGGGGGCTGACGAGGACGTTGACCGGCTTGGGTGCGACAGCCTTGACAACTGTGCTGATCGAGGCCGTGTCCGGCAGGTTCGGCGCGTAGAGGACGTCAGCTCCCGCTTCCGCGAAGGCCGTGAGGCGGCGGATGGTGTCCTCGAGGTCGGAGATCCCCCACAGGAAGTTGTCCGTACGGCCGGTCAGGACGATCCGCCCACGCGCAGCCGCGGCGGCGGCCTCGATGCGGCGAACCGCGTCGTCGAAGTCACGAATCGGGTTGGCGGGGTCACCGGTGGTGTCCTCGATGCCGATGCCGGCCAGACCGCAGGCGATGGCGGCTTCGACAGTGGTCCGGACATCTTCGGGAGTCTCGCCGTAACCGTCTTCGAAGTCGCCGTTGATCGGCAGGCCGCTCACGGACGTGAGCAGGGCGGCATGGTCCAGATGCGTGTCACGGCTGATGGCGTGGATGCCGTCAAGCCGGCCCAGCGTCGCGGCGAACGCCGCGGAAGAGGTCGCGATGGACTTGAACCCGGCCTCCGCGAACAGCAGGGCCGACGGCACGTCCCACGCGTTGGGCATGATGAAGGTGTCGGGGCCACGATGGAGTTCGGCGAACTGCTCGTAGCGTGTCGGGGCTGCGTTGTCAGACATGGCCGAGCTGTTCCTTCCCAAGCGGGCGAAATGGCCGAGGGATAGCCGCGGTCACGCCGATGCGGATCCGCGGCCGGCCGCTCGCGGGTGCAGGGGAGCGGTTGCCGTTTCGGGCGGCGCGCGGACGCGACTTGCTTGCGGACTCTACCGCGTGGGGCCTTGGTGCAGGCGGATGAGGATCTGGCGCTGGTTCGGGTCAATCCGGGTGGGTGTCGTCAGCCGGCGGTAAGAACCGGCCGTCGGTTGACGCCACCAGGAAACCAGCACAGGGGAGAGGGGCACATGGCCGAGTCGAACGGGCGGCTGAACTCCGCAGGCAAGGCGGCTGCCGAGGAAATCAGGAACGTGATCATCGTCGGGTCGGGTCCGGCCGGTTACACGGCCGCGGTGTACGCGGCTCGCGCGCAGCTCGAACCGTTGGTGTTCGAGGGCACGCAGTTCGGTGGTGCGCTGATGACGACCAC
>NZ_JBIAWY010000035.1:2006-3764 GCF_042896185.1 Amycolatopsis sp. NPDC001319
CTGTTTGTTTCTGGTGTGGTGTTTGAGAACTGTAGAGTGGATGCGAGCATCTTTGTGGTCAAGTTGTTAAGGGCACATGGTGGATGTCTTGGCTTCAGGAGCCGATGAAGGACGTAGGAGGCTGCGATAAGCCTCGGGGAGCTGTCAACCGAGCTGTGATCCGAGGATTTCCGAATGGGGAAACCCAGCACCAGTGATGTGGTGTTACCCGCCGGTGAATATATAGCCGGTGTGGAGGGAACGCGGGGAAGTGAAACATCTCAGTACCCGTAGGAAGAGAAAACAACCGTGATTCCGTGAGTAGTGGCGAGCGAAAGCGGAAGAGGCTAAACCTTGCGTATGTCAAGCTGTCAGGCGTTGTACGTGTGGTGTTGTGGGACCCGCCTTGGAAGGGCTGACACTCTTCCGGGTTGATGTGCTGGTTAGTGGAACGCCTTGGGATGGGCGACCGGAGTGGGTGAGAGTCCCGTACGCGAAAGCCAGTTTTCATTGATCTTGGTGGTGTTCCCGAGTAGCAGCGAGCTCGTGGAATTTGCTGTGAATCTGCCGGGACCACCCGGTAAGCCTAAATACTTCCTGAAGACCGATAGCGGACGAGTACCGTGAGGGAAAGATGAAAAGTACCCCGGGAGGGGAGTGAAAGAGTACCTGAAACCGTGTGCCTACAAGCCGTCAGAGCCTATGGGTGATGGCGTGCCTTTTGAAGAATGAGCCTGCGAGTTAGTGCTGCGTGGCGAGGTTAACCCGTGTGGGGTAGCCGTAGCGAAAGCGAGTCTGAATAGGGCGATATAGTCGCGTGGTCTAGACCCGAAGCGGAGTGATCTACCCATGGCCAGGGTGAAGCGTCGGTAAGACGTCGTGGAGGCCCGAACCCACCAGGGTTGAAAACCTGGGGGATGAGCTGTGGGTAGGGGTGAAAGGCCAATCAAACTCCGTGATAGCTGGTTCTCCCCGAAATGCATTTAGGTGCAGCGTCACATGTTTCACCACGGGGGTAGAGCTACTGGATGGTCTAGGGGCCTTACCGGGTTACCGAAATCAACCAAACTCCGAATACCGTGGTGTGAGAGTGTGGCAGTGAGACGGCGGGGGATAAGCTTCGTCGTCGAGAGGGAAACAGCCCAGAACACCAGCTAAGGCCCCTAAGTGTGTGCTCAGTGGGAAAGGATGTGGGATTGCCCAGACAACCAGGAGGTTGGCTTAGAAGCAGCCACCCTTGAAAGAGTGCGTAATAGCTCACTGGTCAAGTGGTCCTGCGCCGACAATGTAGCGGGGCTTAAGCACACCGCCGAAGCTGTGTCATTGACACAATAGATCCGCTTTCTTCTTCGGAAGATTGTGTAGTCGTGTTGATGGGTAGGGGAGCGTCCTGCATCCAGGGAAGCGGCCGTGTAAACGAGTCGTGGAGGGTGTGGGAGTGAGAATGCAGGCATGAGTAGCGAATGCAGAGTGAGAAACTCTGCCGCCGGATGACCAAGGGTTCCTGGGCCAGGCTAATCCGCCCAGGGTAAGTCGGGACCTAAGGCGAGGCCGACAGGCGTAGTCGATGGACAACGGGTTGATATTCCCGTACCCGAGCATGTGCGCCCATGACGAGGCGTTTGATACTAACCACCCAAAGCGTGTTGGTGAAGCCTTCGGGTGGAGCCGGCATTGTGGAGCGTGGGACCTGATTTCGTAGTAGTCAAGCGATGGGGTGACGCAGGAAGGTAGCTCCGCCAGGCGATGGTTGTCCTGGTGTAAGCGTGTAGGCCGAGT
>NZ_JBIAWY010000035.1:3858-5252 GCF_042896185.1 Amycolatopsis sp. NPDC001319
ATAGGCTGAGACGTGATGCGTAGCCGTTTGAGGCGAAGAGGGTGATCCTATGCTGCCGAGAAAAGCCTCTAGTGAGTGCATGCACGGCCCGTACCCCAAACCAACACAGGTGGTCAGGTAGAGAATACCAAGGCGATCGGGTGAACTGTGGTTAAGGAACTCGGCAAAATGCCCCCGTAACTTCGGGAGAAGGGGGGCCAAACACCTTGAGGCCTTTTACAGGCTAGGGGTGGGTGGCCGCAGAGACCAGCGGAAAGCGACTGTTTACTAAAAACACAGGTCCATGCGAAGTCGCAAGACGATGTATATGGACTGACGCCTGCCCGGTGCTGGAACGTTAAGAGGACCGGTTAATCCCTTCGGGGGTGAAGCTGAGAATTTAAGCGCCAGTAAACGGCGGTGGTAACTATAACCATCCTAAGGTAGCGAAATTCCTTGTCGGGTAAGTTCCGACCTGCACGAATGGCGTAACGACTTTCCGGCTGTCTCAACCACAGGCCCGGCGAAATTGCACTACGAGTAAAGATGCTCGTTACGCGCGGCAGGACGGAAAGACCCCGGGACCTTTACTATAGTTTGGTATTGGTTTTCGGTTCGGCTTGTGTAGGATAGGTGGGAGACTGTGAAGCGGTGACGCTAGTTACTGTGGAGTCGTTGTTGAAATACCACTCTGGTCGAATTGGGAATCTGAACCTCGGGCCATGATCTGGTTCAGGGACAGTGCCTGATGGGTAGTTTAACTGGGGCGGTTGCCTCCTAAAGAGTAACGGAGGCGCCCAAAGGTTCCCTCAGCCTGGTTGGCAATCAGGTGTTGAGTGCAAGTGCACAAGGGAGCTTGACTGTGAGACAGACATGTCGAGCAGGGACGAAAGTCGGGACTAGTGATCCGGCACCACCTGGTGGAAGGGGTGTCGCTCAACGGATAAAAGGTACCCCGGGGATAACAGGCTGATCTTGCCCAAGAGTCCATATCGACGGCATGGTTTGGCACCTCGATGTCGGCTCGTCGCATCCTGGGGCCGGAGTAGGTCCCAAGGGTTGGGCTGTTCGCCCATTAAAGCGGCACGCGAGCTGGGTTTAGAACGTCGTGAGACAGTTCGGTCCCTATCCGCCGCGCGCGTAGGATACTTGAGGAAGGCTGTCCCTAGTACGAGAGGACCGGGACGGACGAACCTCTGGTGTGCCAGTTGTCCCGCCAGGGGCATGGCTGGTTGGCCACGTTCGGAAGGGATAACCGCTGAAGGCATCTAAGCGGGAAGCCTGTTCCAAGATGAGGTATCCCACCCCATGTGGGTTAAGGCCCCCAAAAGACGATTGGGTTGATAGGCCAGAGATGGAAGCACAGTAATGTGTTGTTGAGTTGACTGGTACTAATAGGCCGAGGACTTGCCTAC
>NZ_JBIAWY010000036.1:0-1404 GCF_042896185.1 Amycolatopsis sp. NPDC001319
TGATGCGCCCCGAGTTCTGTGCAGGCTCTGATCTCAGGGAGGATGCAGAGCATGCCGGCACCGAAGAAGTACAGCGACGAGCTGCGTGAGCGGGCGACGCGGATGGCGTTGGACGCGATCGCGGCCGAGGGTCAGCGGATGGCGGCGATCCGCCGGGTCGCGGGTCAGTTGGACGTGCACCCGGAGGCGTTGCGGACGTGGGTCAAGCGCGCCGAGATCGACGCCGGCGCGGCGCCCGGTCGCACCAGCGATGATGCCGCGCGGATCGCTGAGCTGGAGCGCGAGGTGCGTGAGTTGCGGCGGGCGAACGAGATCCTGAAGACGGCCTCGGCGTTTTTCGCCGCCGCGGAGCTCGACCGCAAAATCAAGTAGCTCCTGACGATTCCGCGCCTCGGCGGGAGGTTCCGCTCGCGGTGGTTGTCGACTATATCGACGGCCACCGCGAGCGAGTTGTCGAGGGGAAGAAGCTCGGGGTCGAGTCGATCTGCGCAGTCTTGAATGCTGCGGATGTGCGGATCGCCCCGAGAACGTTCTGGGCAGCCAAGAAGCGCACACCGTCGAAACGCGCCGTGCGAGATGGGGAACTGCTCACCGAGATCGAGCGCGTGTTCCGCGAGAATTACGGCGTCTACGGGGCGCGGAAAGTCCATGCCCAACTCAACCGTGAGGGAATCCGGGTGGCTCGCTGCACGGTCGAGCGGCTGATGCGCCAGAAGGGCCTGCAGGGACTACGGCGAGGCAGGCGGCCCAGGACCACCATCGCTGCTGCCTCGCCTTCGCCGGCGGACCTGGTCGACCGGCGCTTCACTGCCGACCAGCCGAACCAGCTCTGGGTAGCGGACATCACCTATATCCGGACGTTTTCGGGGTGGGTGTACGCCGCGTTCGTCATCGATGTGTTCTCAAGAATGGTCGTGGGGTGGCAGGTGTCAACCTCGTTGCACACGAATCTCGCCCTCGACGCACTGGAGATGGGGATCTGGGCCAGAAAACGAGCCGAACAGGACGTGACCGGACTCGTCCATCATTCCGACCGCGGAGTTCAATACCGAGCCATTCGCTATACCGAGCGCTTGGCGGAAGCAGAAGTGGTCGCCTCGGTCGGTTCGCGCGGAGATTCCTACGATAACGCGATGGCCGAGGCATTCAATTCGCTGTTCAAGGGAGAATTGATCCATAACCCTGCTGTCCGTGACCGCGGTTGGCAATCAGTTCGTGATGTCGAGATCGCCGTCGCCGAATACGTCGACTGGTACAACCATCGCCGTGTCCACGGCGAGCTCGGCCAGCGCACTCCAGCCCAGACCGAAGCCGGCCACCAAGCGTCACGCTACGATCAACCCTTCGAGCCTACCCGGGCTCGGTGACAGACAACGAGAGCTGCACCAGACCCGGGGCGCATCA
>NZ_JBIAWY010000037.1:0-1130 GCF_042896185.1 Amycolatopsis sp. NPDC001319
TTCGACTTCACGGCCGCGAGGCGTCGGTAGCGCTCCGGTCCGTAGATCACGGCGGCGTCGGGCGCTTCCTCGGGGGCGAGGTTGTTGACCAGCCGCCGGTCGCTTTGCCAAGGGGCCATGCCCTCGAGGAGTGAGGCGACTGACTCCTTGAGCCGCTTTTCCTGCGACAGCGGACCGACCTCGACGCCCAGCAGGCTGTAGGGCAGGCCCCTGGTCGCCACGGCGTTGGGCACGGCCGGCTCGCGGTCCCACGCCCCGCCCAGGGCGCGCAGTTCGGCGATCCACATGCTGGTGCCGGACTCCGGGCCGACGAGCTCGATCAGCTTTTCCTGTGCCTCCTCGGGGAACTCGCGCAGCATGATGCCCCGCTCGTAGTAGGGCAACGGTTCGGTCGGCTCGTTGTGGATCGACGCGACCTCGCTGTAGGGCATGTCCCGCACGGTGTCGAGGATCGCCGGAGCCACTGTCCGCAGTGGAGCCACCAGGCGCTCGCCGTCCTCGGCCGTGCCGGTGTAGGCGAACCGCAAGGACACCGTGAACGCGCCGCGCAGTGGTTCGGGCAGCTCGGGCAGCGGTGGCAGGCGCAGCACGGCGAACGACGAGATCATCGTCTCCGGGGTGCCCGGATGCCAGGCGGTCCACGCGCGCAGCACGTCGGCCATCCGCTCACCGGGGAAATAGAGGCCCCCACCGTAGAGGCGGAGCACCGGGAACAAGGCGAACTCCAGCGCGGTCACCACGGCGAAGTTGCCCTTTCCGCCGCGCAGCGCCCAGAACAGCTCGGGTTCGGACTCGGCGTCGACGTGGCGCAGTTCGCCGTCCGCGGTCACCACCTCGAGCGAGAGCACATGGTCGGCGGCGTAGCCGTGGGAGCGGCCGAGGGTCGGGCTGAGGCCGCCGCCCAGGGTGTAGCCGGAGACTCCGACCGTGGGGTTGGACCCGTTGAGCGGGGCCAGCCCGGCCTTCGCCGCCTCCGCGACGACCTCGGCCCACAACGCCCCGGCACCGACCCGGGCCTTGCGGCCGGCGGTGTCGATCACCACCTCGTTCATCAGATGCGTCGAGATGACAACAGCACCGGAGGCCGTGCCGACCATCTGGTGGCCGGTGGTCTTCACCAGAACCGGCCG
>NZ_JBIAWY010000038.1:0-1081 GCF_042896185.1 Amycolatopsis sp. NPDC001319
TGTATTTGGCCAGGACGTTGGTAGCGGAAGGTTCTGGTTGACGTGGGGAGAACCTCCGGTTGAGGTGTGGCTTGTCTAGGACCCACGTCAACCGGAGGCTCTCGTGTCTCACCGTAACGCCCGGACCACGTTCCTGGGCAGGTTGCTGATCGTCCAGCGTCACCACGCGGGCTGGCCCCAAGCCCACATCGCCGCCGCGATGGGTATCTCCCGTAAATGCGTGAAGACCTGGCTGGAGCGTTACGCCACCGAAGGCGAACCCGGGCTGCGGGACCGATCCTCACGCCCACACACCTCTCCCCGGCAAACCTCCAGCGAGGTCGAACAGCAGATCATCACCTTGCGGCAGCGTGAACGCCGCGGCCCGGCCTGGCTAGGCCACGAACTCGGTGTCCCGACACGGACGGTGTCACGGGTGCTGGCCCGCCACCAGATCCCGCGGCTGGCCGCATTGGACCCGATCACCGGACTGGTGATCCGGGCCAGCAAGACCACAGCCGTGCGCTACGAACGCGACCGGCCCGGCGAACTGGTCCACATGGACATCAAGAAGATCGGCCGCATCCCCGACGGCGGCGGCTGGCGAGCCCACGGCCGGGCCCAGCGGGAAGCCACCCGCGACCGCAGCACCAAGATCGGATACGACTACGTCCACTCCCTGGTCGATGACCACTCCCGGCTGGCTTACTCCGAAATCCTCGCGGACGAGAAAGGCCCGACCTGCGCCGGCTTCCTCGCCCGGGCGATCACCTACTTCGCCGACCACGGCATCACCCGCATCGAGCGGCTGATGACCGATAACGCCTGGGCCTACCGCTGGTCCCTACGCGAGATCTGCGCCCGCCACGGCATCCGGCAAAAGTTCATCAAACCGCACTGCCCCTGGCAGAACGGCAAAGTCGAACGCCTCAACCGGACCCTGCAAACCGAATGGGCCTACCGCCAGGCCTTCACCAGCAACACCGACCGCACCGCAGCCCTTGCACCCTGGCTCCAGCACTACAACACTCAACGCCGCCACAGCGCACTCGGCGGGCATCCACCCACCAGTCGACTGCCACCAACCTGACGGCCGAATACA